>CAWBAL010000011.1:0-128056 GCA_963786695.1 uncultured Actinomycetota bacterium | reverse complement strand
TCTGGTCGACTCCGGCCAGCGGTCAACTTTCGCCGCCTCGAAGCGCCGGGAGCGGGTTGTGCGCGATTCCAATAGTGCTCGACGAGGGTGCGAATTTCAGCATGGCCCGTGACATTCCGAACGAATCTTCCAGCTGCATCCATTTCGGAAGACAGGTTATGAGAAGTGCAATAGCCGCTGGTGTCACGCTCTCGCCGGCAAGGCTGAGCTCCAGTTTTTCCCAGTTCGTCGTAAGCGCATCCAGCTGGATCTCGCGGTATTGAGCTGCGAACGCCGCAATCTCGGCATGGATGCTCTTGCGATGATTGGCAAGCGCCATGAACTCCATCAGCAGGGCGGTGGACACCTCATCGCTGCTGTAGTCCCAAAGGATCCCTAGCACGTCACCAGGATCGTCGCGCAATGCGGTGTTGAGCACCTGCAGAGTCCGCTCGGAATACCGTTGAAGTACCGCGGCGAACAGGCTGTCGAGCGTCGGGAAGTAGTTGAAGCGCCAGACTGATGCACCCGCCCTGGCCGCGACGTTGCGGTACGTCACTGCCGCGTAGCCGTCCTCAAGCATAATTTCTTCCGCGCTCATTACCAGCACAGAGCGTGTCGAGGCCTCGCGTTGTGCGCGGTCGAGGGTTGCCATGGTCGTTCGTCTTCTCCTTCGCGCCGCCCGACCCGCGTCGTCACCAAGCGCATTGGGCGGCCAAGCCCCATCGTGGTCGTGCTCCGCGCCTTTGCATACGTGTGCTCGTTCGCGTTTGCAACGGTGCGGACGGATGTATTCGCCTCATTCTACGGCATTGTCTTTGAGCTTGAACCCATCCCGCGGGTGAGAATCGGAAAGCGCTTTATTCAAATTACGACCTGTGCGGCCGCGGTGAGCAACATTATGATTTTTTTCGAACTTCCATGGTGAACTCCGCAATTTTGCTACGGCACCCTCTGGTTCCGCCAAGAATCGCAGGCGTCTTTTGCAACTATTTCATGAAAGAAGGAGCAACCACGACCGGCGGACTATCCGTCGGCTCGAGGCGCATTTCTGCCCGCACCTGTTCACTGCAAGACATCTCCATGTGGCCTTTGTTCACCAAGGCGTCGAGGTTCGGGCGCCGACGCCGGCGACCCGCGCGATCGGCCACACGAGGATCACGAGGATGAGGTGAAAGTTCTGGTCGCGGTGAAGCTGACGCTCTATCGATCCGCCTGGGTGTTGCGGACGGATCGAGGTCCGCGACGAGATCGACGACGAAGGGACGATGTCCGCGTGCTCCTTGTGCGGTTGCAGCCGCTCTTCAGTCATGAGCCGAACCGCACAATCGGGTACCGGCAGAGCTGGCGACTGAACGGCGAGAACTTGGCAACCGATTCGCATGCTGCCCGGTGGGTTGGCGGTGAGATTTCCAACCATTTCGTATTCTTACAAAGTTGCTCGTGACGACCTTGGTGCATTCGGAGACGGCAGAGTGGCCAGTTATGCCTATGGCTCACCATCGTCATAGCCATGTCCATCAGTTGCAGACAACCCGTGAATTTCGCCGTCGAGGAAGCGATTCGGCTACAACACCGTGATTCGGATTCCCGCGCAATTTGTCGAGTTCGGCAGAGCCCCGAGATCAGATCACCCAAGGCTTTCGGTGCTGTGAGGGATTCGAGCCCTCCGCCCAACCGTCTTAGTCACGCTGAACGGATGCCGAACCGACTGTCAGCCCTTTCTTCGGCGCAAACGGTATGACAGGACAGGTTGTCTCACCACCGGCATCCCATATTGGTTCTGTGGAGGGCGATTTGGGGCTTGCCTGGAGCCGACTGGCATCGTATGGTCCGTCTTAGGCAATCGACTAATTGCTGCCAAACGCGACAGCTACTATCTGTGGGTCATGAGCGGCCCGGAAGCATCGGTCGGTGGCCGCCAAGGTTGAGGAGCGCGAGGGCGATCAGGGCCTCGGCGGACTTGAATCCGAACGCGATCCGGGTGATCAGGCGGATCTTGGTGTTGGTCGACTCGATCAGTCCGTTGGACAGGTTGTGCTCGATCGCGGCGAGGATCCGGGTCCGGTGTTTGACGATGCTCTTCTGCAGTTTCACGAATGCCGGGATCCGGCAACGGCGGGCCCAGCTGATCCAGCGGTCCAAGGCGTCGACGGCTTCGACGTGGGGCAGCTGGAAGACCACGCGCAGACCCTCTTTGAGTAGGTAGGCGCGGTACAGCTTCGGGTCGGTGGCGGCGATCCAGGCGAGCTTGACCTGCTGGTTGTCGTTGAGGTTCTCCGGGTTCTTCCACAACGAGTAGCGGGCGCCCTTGAGCGCCTTCGCGCGCTCGGTTGCGGTTCGCGGTGGCGCGTCGGCGCGGGGACGCCCGCGGTCACGCTTGGGCTCCGTGCGGGCCAGCATGCGTGCGTCGTTCCATGCCCCGCGGCGGACCTCATCGAGCGCGTCGGTGGCCCACTTGACGATATGAAACGGATCCGCCACCCGGACCGCGTCCGGACACTTCTCGGCGACGATGGTGTCGATGAAATCGGCCCCGTCGGCGCTGACGTGGGTGATGTGTAAGCAGCGTTCCGGGCCGAGCAGGTCGAAGAATTGCCTCACCGTGGCACTGGAGCGTCCCGGCGCGGCCCAGACGAGCCGACGGGAGTCGTGGTCGACCACGACCATGAGGTACTTGTGCCCCTTCTTGTAGCTGATCTCGTCGATCCCGATCCGTCGCAGTCCGGCGAACCGATCGTGGGTGGCGTCGATGTCGGCCCAGATCCGGGCGACGATCGATCCCACGGTGCGCCAGGCGATCCGCATCAACTCGCACACCGTGGACTTCGACGCCTGGGTGGCCAGCCAGGCGACCTGATCATCGAAGGCGTAGGTGTGGCCCGCGTCGTGACGGGCCCAGGGCACCGACGCGACCACGACCCCGTGGGTCCGGCAGGTAACCCGGGGCGCGTCGGCCTCGAGCTGCGCCCGAACAGTCCCCAGATCCAGTGCCCGCCAGCGCCGCCGGCCCGGCCCGGCGTCGTAACCCGGGCTACGACGACCACAGATCCCGCACCGGCCACGCTCCCGCTTCATCGGCCGGACGTGCAGGACCAGCAACTCCGAGTCCTCGTCGAACTCGACCCGCTCGACCACCGTCTTCTCGACGCCCAACAGGCTCCGCCATAGGCTGACATCACGCACGCCGTTCTCCTGATCATCGGTTTCTTGCCTTCGACAGCTCAGAAACCTATGCAGGGAACGGCGTGCGCCCCTCACGGCGCGCTCAAACCACCCACAGGTACGTCAGAAGAGCCCGAAATCCGCGATCGTGCGCAGAGTCGATGCTCTGGACGCAGACTCGGCGGAAAGAAGCTAGAGAGTGACCTCGTTGAGCTTGCCGGTCGCGACGTCGAAGACGAAGCCGCGCAGCGACTCGTGCTTGGTGACGAACGGGCTGAGCTCGATGCGGCGCAGCGACTGGCGCACGTCCTCTTCGACGTCGGGGAACGACTCGGCCGCCCACTCCGGCTTGATGCCGGTCTCGTCCTGCAGGTCGCGCTTGAACACGTCGTCGGTGAATGTCAGCATGCCGCAGTCGGTGTGGTGGATGAGGATGATCTCCTTGGTGCCCAGCAGGCGCTGACTGATGGCCAGCGAGCGGATCTCGTCATCGGTGACCACACCGCCGGCATTCCGGATCACATGCGCCTCACCATCTTTGAGGCCGAGAAGCCGGTACACGTCCAACCGCGCGTCCATGCACGCCACCACGGCGACGTGCTTGCTCGGCGGCATCGGTAGCGGACCGGTGAAGGTCTTGGCGTACTCGGCGTTGTTGGCCAGGTAGTCCTCGGTCACGCTCACGGCTGCCTCCTTGTGTCAGAACGCTTGAGGATACTAGCGCCGACGGAGGCTGTTGCGGTGACCGAGAATCCGGCTGATCTGAACTACGGAGCTTCCGGCGTTGTCGCGGTGACCGGCGGGCTCGCCGACTCCGGTGACACCGTCTCGGTGGCCTCCGCCGTCTCCGACTTCGTCGTCTCCCCCGTGGTCATCTCGGTGACCTCAGGCGAGGTGAACGTGCCGGGGTCCGACACGATCGTTCCGCTGTGCTCTTCGGACACCGCGGCGGTCAGCGCGCCCATGGCCACAATGGCGCTGCCGCCGATTACCGCCGACAGTGCCTTGACCCGCGAACGCGGTTTCGACTGGTTCGGTTTCATCTCTCGACACTTCCCATCGGTCTCGGTTTGCTTTCCGGTTGGTTAACCGTCATCCCGACGGTCGAAACCAGCGGCTACCCGCCGCTCGCCAGCGGTTGCGCCGCCGCTGCTGGTCGCCGGGCTCTCCGTGGTCTGCAGCGGGGTCTCCAGCAGCCCCCGGCCGACGCGGAGGTCAGCGCAGTGGCGGTTCAGCGCTCAGTCGTCTCCTGGTTTCGGCGAGGTTTGGCCGTCTACCCCGGCACCGGGGCGCTAAACGCGACGCGCTGTTCACGTCGTTATCGGCCGCGATCTCCTACCCTGTCCTGCATGCATCAAGCGCCGGGCAGCCGCGTATGACGCGATTCCTGGCGCGCCGGCTGGTCAACTACCTGGTGCTGCTGGCGCTGGCGTCGTTCCTGACGTTCACCCTGACGTCGCTGACGTTCTCGCCGCTGAACAGCCTGCTGCAGCGCAACCCGCGCCCGCCGCAGGCCGTGATCGACGCCAAGGCCGCCGAGCTCGACCTGGACAAGCCCATCCCGCTGCGTTACGGCCACTGGGTGGCGGGCGCGGTGCGCGGCGACTTCGGCACCACGGTCAACGGCCAGCCGGTCTCCGACGAACTGTGGCGGCGCATCGGGGTGAGCCTGCGGCTGCTGGTGATCGGCTCGGTGCTGGGCACGGTGATCGGCGTGGTGGTCGGCGCGTGGGGGGCGATCCGGCAGTACCGGTTGTCGGATCGCGTCATCACCCTGCTGTCGCTGCTGGTGATCAGCACACCGACGTTCGTGATCGCCAACCTGCGCGATCCTGGCCGCGCTGCGGGTGAATTCCGTTCTGGGCGTTCAGCTTTTCGAGTACACCGGTGAGACGTCGCCCGATGCGGTGGGCGGTCCGTGGAATCAGTTCGTCGACCGTCTGCAGCACCTGATCCTGCCGACCTTCACCCTGGCGCTGAGCGCGATCGCGGGATACAGCCGCTACCAACGCAATGCGATGCTCGACGTCCTGGGTCAGGACTTCATCCGCACCGCCCGGGCCAAGGGCCTCACCCGGCGGCAGGCCCTGTTCAAGCACGGGCTGCGCACCGCGCTGATCCCGATGGCGACGCTGTTCGCCTACGGCGTCGCCGGTTTGGTCACCGGCGCGGTGTTCGTCGAGAAGATCTTCGGCTGGCACGGCATGGGCGAATGGGTGGTGCAGGGCATCGCCACCCAGGACACCAACATCGTCGCCGCGATCACCGTGTTCACCGGCGCGGTGGTGCTGCTGGCCGGTCTGCTGTCCGACGTCATCTACGCGTTCCTCGACCCGAGAGTGCGGGTGGCATGACCGAAATCGAGGTCGCCCGGCCCGAAGCCCGACCGGAGTTCGCCTCCCGGCGCACGCTGGTGCTGCGCCGGTTCGCGCGCAACCGCCCGGCGATGGCCGCACTGGTGATCCTGGTGCTGCTGTTCATCGGCTGCTACGCGCTGCCGCCGCTGCTGCCGTGGTCCTACACCGAACTCGACTTCTACGCGCTGCAGGACCCGCCGAGCACCGACCACTGGTTCGGCACCAACGCGCTGGGCCAGGACCTGCTGGCCCAGATCCTGCGCGGCATGCAGAAGTCGATGCTCATCGGTGTGTGCGTGGCGGTGATCTCGACGGCGATCGCCGCCACCGTCGGCTCGGTCGCCGGCTACTTCGGCGGCTGGCGCGACCGGGCGCTGATGTGGTTCGTGGACCTGCTGCTGGTGGTGCCGAGCTTCATCCTGATCGCGATCATCACGCCGCGCACCAAGAACTCCGCCAACATCGCACTGCTGATCGTGCTGCTGGCCGGCTTCAGCTGGATGGTCAGCTCCCGCATGGTGCGCGGTCTGACGATGAGCCTGCGGGAGCGCGAATTCGTCCAGGCCGCAAGGTATATGGGCGTGCCGAGCTGGCGGATCATCACCCGCCACATCGTGCCGAACGTCGCCTCGATCCTCATCATCGACACCGCGCTGAACGTCGGGGTGGCGATCCTGGCCGAAACCGGGCTGAGCTTCCTGGGTTTCGGCGTCCAGCCGCCCGACGTGTCGCTGGGCACGCTGATCGCCGACGGCACCAAGTCGGCGACCACGTTCCCGTGGGTGTTCCTGTTCCCGGCCGGCGTGCTGGTGCTGATCCTGGTGTGCGCCAACCTGACCGGTGACGGGCTGCGCGACGCGCTGGATCCGGGCAGCGCGACGTTGCGGCGGGGCCGGAAGAAGCCGAAGACGTGACCGAGCCGCTGCTGGAGGTCACCGACCTCGCCGTCAGCTTCCCCACCGACACCGGCGAACTCCACGCGGTGCGCGGTCTGAGCTATCACGTCGCGCCGCGCGAGGTGGTCGCGATGGTCGGCGAGTCCGGGTCGGGCAAGTCGGCGGCCGCGATGGCGGTGATCGGCCTGCTGCCCGAGTACGCCGAGGTGTCCGGCTCGGTGCGGCTGGGCGGACGCGAACTGCTCGGGCTGTCCGACGCCGAGATGTCGCAGATCCGCGGCCGGCGCATCGGCACGGTGTTCCAGGACCCGATGTCGGCGCTGACCCCGGTCTACACCGTCGGCGATCAGATCGCCGAGGCCATCCGGGTGCACAACCCCGAGGTGTCCAAGCAGGCCGCCCGCACGCGCGCCGTCGAGTTGCTCGAGCTGGTCGGAATCGCCCAGCCGGACCGGCGGGCCCGCGCCTTCCCGCACGAGCTGTCCGGCGGTGAGCGTCAGCGCGTCGTGATCGCCATCGCGATCTCCAACGACCCGGACCTGCTGATCTGCGACGAGCCGACGACCGCGCTCGACGTCACCGTGCAGGCGCAGATCCTCGAGGTGCTGCAGACCGCGCGCGACGTCACCGGCGCCGGGGTGCTGATCATCACCCACGACCTGGGCGTGGTCGCCGAGTTCGCCGACCGCGCGCTGGTGATGTACGCCGGCCGGGCGGTCGAGGTGGCCGCCGTCGACGGGCTGTACCGTGATCGCCGAATGCCTTATACCGCAGGCCTTTTGGGCTCGGTACCGCGGCTGGACTCCCCGCAGGGCAGTCGCCTGGTGCCGATTCCCGGCGCGCCGCCGTCGCTGGTGAACCTTCCGCCGGGGTGCCCGTTCGCCCCGCGCTGCCCGCTGGCCATCGACGACTGCCGCGCCGACGAACCGGCGCTGCTGCCGATGGGCGAGGGCCACGCCGCGGCCTGCATCCGCACCGAGCACGTCACGGGACGCACCGCGGCCGAGATCTACGGCGTGTCCACCCAGCCGATAGTCGTCGAGGACGAGTCCGAACCCGAGATCGTGGTCAGCGTGCGCGACCTGGTGAAGACCTACCGGCTGACCAAGGGCGTGGTGTTCCGCCGCCAGATCGGCGAGGTGCGCGCGGTCGACGGGATCAGCTTCGACCTGCCGCGCGGCCGCACGCTCGGCATCGTCGGCGAGTCCGGCTCCGGGAAGTCGACCACCCTGCACGAGATCCTCGAACTGACCGCGCCGCAGTCCGGATCCATCGAAGTCCTCGGCAACGACGTCGCCACCCTGACCCCGGCGCGCCGCCGCGAACTGCGCCGCGACCTGCAGGTGGTGTTCCAGGACCCGGTGGCCGCACTGGACCCCCGGCTACCCGTCTTCGAGTTGCTGGCAGAACCGCTGAGCGCCAACGGTTTCGACAAGGCCGCCATCGACACCCGGGTGGCCGAGCTGCTGGAGATCGTCGGGCTGGGCCGTGCCGACGCCAGCCGCTACGCGCAAGAGTTCTCCGGCGGCCAGAAGCAGCGCATCGGCATCGCGCGCGCGCTGGCGCTGCAACCGAAGATCCTGGCCCTCGACGAACCGGTCTCCGCGCTGGACGTCTCCATCCAGGCCGGCATCATCAACCTGCTGCTCGATCTGCAGCGGCAGTTCGACCTGTCCTACCTGTTCGTCTCCCATGACCTGTCGGTGGTCAAGCACCTGGCCCACCGGGTGGCGGTGATGTACCGGGGCGCGATCGTGGAGTACGGCGACGCCGACGACGTCTTCACCAACCCGCAGCACGAGTACACCCGAAAGTTGCTGGCCGCTATTCCGCAACCAGATCCGACCCGCAGCTAGCATCAGTGCCGTGACTCAGCGCGAACAGACACAAAATCGCCCTCAACGGGCCTCCAGAACGCCATTTTGCGTCTGCTCGCGGTGGGGACGGCGGCAGTGCTGGTGCTGGCGGGATGTTCCAGTGGCAAGCGCGAGGTGCCCTCGGCGGCGGCAACGCCGAGGTGGGATCCACCAGCGACATCAACCCGCAGGACCCGTCCACCCTGCGCACCGGCGGCAACCTGCGGCTGGCGCTGTCGTCGTTCCCGTCGAACTTCAACACCCTCAACATCGACGGCAACGAGGCCGACACCGGCTCGATGCTGCGGGCCACCATGCCGCGCGCGTTCGTCATCGCCGCCGACGGCTCGATGAAGGTCAACAACGACTACTTCACCAACGTCGAGCTGACGGGCACCAACCCGCAGGTCGTCACCTACACCATCAACCCCAAGGCGACGTGGTCCGACGGCACGCCGATCACCTGGGAGGACATCGCCTCACAGATCAACTCCACCAGCGGCAAGGACAAGGCCTACGCGATCGCCGCGCCCAACGGCAGCGACCGCGTCGGCTCGGTGACCCGCGGCACCGACGACCGCCAGGCCGTCATCACCTTCGCCAAGCCCTACGCCGAATGGCGCGGCATGTTCGCCGGCAACACGATGCTGCTGCCCAAGGCCATGACCGCCAACCCGGAGGTGTTCAACAAGGGTCAGCTCAACGGTCCGGGACCGTCGGCGGGTCCGTTCATGGTCTCGACGCTGGATCGCACCGCACAACGCATCGTGCTGACCCGCAACCCGAAGTGGTGGGGCACCGCCGCCGCTGCTGGACTCGATCACCTATCTGGTGCTCGACGACGCCGCACGAATCCCGGCGCTGCAGAACAACACCATCGACGCCACCGGGCTCAGCTCGCTCGACGAGCTGACCATCGCCCGCCGCACCGCGGGGATCTCGATCCGGCGCACGCCCGGGCTGAGTTGGTATCACTTCACGTTCAACGGCGCGCCCGGTGCGATCCTGTCGGACAAGGCACTTCGGCTGGCGATCGCCAAGGGCATCGACCGGCAGGCCATCGCCAACGTCACCCAGCGCGGGCTGGTCGACAACCCGGTCCCGTTGAACAACCACATCTTCGTCGCGGGCCAGAAGGGCTACCAGGACAACAGTGCCGTCGTGGCCTACGACCCGGAGAAGGCCAAGCAGGAGCTGGACGCGCTGGGCTGGAAGCTCAACGGCCAGTTCCGGGAGAAGGACGGCAAGCAGCTGGTGATCCGCGACGTGCTCTACGACGCCCAGACCACCCGCCAGGTGGCGCTCGTCGCGCAGAACAGCCTCGCCCAGATCGGGGTGAAGCTGCAGATCGACGCCAAGCCCGGCAATGGATTCTTCACCGACTACGTCAACGTCGGCGACTTCGACATCACCCAGTTCTCCTGGGTCGGTGACGCTTTCGCGCTGTGCTGCCTCAACCAGATCTACACCACCGGGGCGGAGAGCAACTTCGGCAAGATCTCCAGTCCGGAAATCGACGCCAAGGTGGAGCAGGTGCTCGACGAGCTCGATCCCGACAAGGCGCGCGCGCTGGCCAACGAAGCGGACAAGCTGATCTTCGGCGAGGTGTTCAGCCTGCCGCTGTTCCAGTCGCCGGGCAACGTCGCGGTGCGCAGCAACCTCGCCAACTTCGGGCCGGCCGGACTGGGCGACCTGAACTACAGCGCGATCGGGTTCATGAAGTAGCGCGGTGCACCAACCGCGGCACCACCTCGGGCAGCGCCGCCTCCACCCGTGCCGCCGCCGCGATCGCCGACACCATCAGCCGCAGGGCAGGCCGATTCGGCATCGTGTCCAGCGCGGCGGCCTGACCGGGTAGACCGGCGTAGCGACCGGCGGCGACCAGGCCGGCGATGCGCAGTGCGGCGCTCTCCTTGGTGTCCAGCACGCTGTGGCCGGTGGTGGCCAGCCGCACCAGCACCGCGCCCGGGACCAGGTCGGCGATCCGCTCGGCCACAGCCGGCGGGGTGGTGAGGTCGCGGCCACCGGAGATCACCACGGTCGGCCAGCCGAACCTGGGCATCTCGTCGACCAGGTCGAACGGCTCGGCCTCGAACTCCGTGTCGTCGGAAGCGAATTCGCGCATGGCGACGGCGGGGTCCAGCGGCAGGCCGTCGGGAGTTCCGCCGTAGTTCAGCTCGCGATAGCCGATCCGGCCGACCAGATCGGTTTCGTTGCGGTACGGCGCTTTTCGGCCCACGGTGTAGGCGGCCACCATGTTCATCCCGCTCCACAGCAGGCGGCGGCCACCCAGCAGCAGGTCGAGCTGACGCTCCAGCAGCTGCGCTCCGCCGAACCCGTACACCGCGGCGGCCAGTTGAGCCGCGGCCGGTGTCATCACGCCGTGGTCGACGAGCCGACGGACCTTGTGCGCCAAGTCCTTTGTCTCGGGGTCGTGCCCGTGCCACAACACGCTGCGCAGGGTGCGGCGGACGGCTTCGATGTCGTCGCGGGCGAGCAACGGTGAGTCCAGGATCATCGCGTGGACCCGGCCGGGATGACGCACACCCACGCCTGCGGCGAGGTAGGTGCCATACGAGGTCCCGTAGATGATCGCGCTGGGGACCTGGGCGTCGTCGAGGACGGCGGCGACGTCGTCGACCACCTGCTCGATGGTCAGCGCTTCGGGCGGCAGGTCCGCCCCGGAGTCGTCGTGGCGGGACATGCCGACGCCGCGGTGCTCGATCATGATCACGTCGAGGCCCTCGGCGGCCGCCCGGCGGCGCAGGCCCCGGTAGAGCGCGATCGAGGCGACGCCCGGCCCACCGGGGAGGATGACCACCGGATGCCTGTGTCTTGCGGCCGGTGCGTACGTAGAAGAGGTCGAACTCCTCGGCGCTGCCCGGCGTCACCGGGCGGCGTACCGGTCGAACCCCGGGCAGGGCGGCGAGTTTCTGGTGGGCACGGCGACGCTTGTCGTTGAGCGTCATCCGCGCGGGCCTCCCATGGGCTGATTCTGCCTCGCCGCCGCAGGGAATGGAATGGCAGTCATTTCGCGCCGAATCGCCAACCGGCACCACTGTTAGGGGAGAAAGTCCCGAGTTGCCCGCGTGACCTTCTGTCACCTCTGACCCCCGCCGTAGGTTTGACGCGGGAGACACAATGACTGAATTCATGCGCAATACCGACGCGTTCACCTGGTCGATGGAGTCCGATCCTCGGCTCCGATCCACCGTGGTGACCGTGATCCTGCTCGACCGCTCGCCGGACTGGGACCTGATCCGGGAACGGTTCGACATCGTCAGCCGGAACCTGCCGATGTTCCGTCAGCGGGTGGTGGAGACCCTGCCGCCGGCTCCGCCGCGCTGGGAGTACGCACCCGACTTCGACCTGGACTTCCACATGCGACGGGTGTCGGCACCCGAGCCGGGCACCGTCGAGGGCGTGCTGGAGATGGCCCGGCTGGCGGCGATGGACGACTTCGACCGGGCCCGGCCGATGTGGAAGGCCACCTTGATCGAGGGCCTCGACGACGGCGGAGCGGCGGTGCTGTGCAAGTTCCACCACGCCCTGACCGACGGCGTGGGCGGCGTGCAGATCGCCATGACGCTGTTCGACCTCACCGAGGAGCCGCGGGCGACCGGCGAGCTGCCCGACGAGCCGGTGGTGACCACGCCGCAGCCGCTCGACGGCTACCGCGATGCGGTCCGCTATGACGTCGGGCTGGTCGGCAAGGCCGTGGTCGAGACGGTCAAGACCGCACCGAAGCTGCTGTTCAACACGATTCGGCGGCCGCTGCAGACCGCGACGGCGGCCGGCGAGCTGGCCGCATCGGTGTACCGCACGATGCGCCCGGTGACCGAGACCGGCTCACCGCTGATGAAGGAGCGCACGCTGGTGCGCAAGCTCGGTGTGCACGAGGTGTCGCTGTCCAAGCTCCGCGAGGCCGCCCACCGCAGCGGCGGTTCGCTCAACGACGCGTTCGTCGCCGGTGTGGCCGGTGGGCTGCGCCGCTACCACGACAAGCACGGGGTGCCGATCGGCGAACTGCACCTGACCATGCCGATCAGCCTGCGCAAGGATGACGACGACATGGGTGGCAACCGAATCGGGTTGTTGCGCTTCGACATCCCGGCCGGTATCGCCGACCCGGCCGAGCGGATCAGCCAGATCCGCGAGCGCACGGCGAAGGTGCGCAACGAGAAGTCGCTGCCCTACACCCAGCTGATCGCCGGTGCGCTGAACCTGATGCCGCGCTGGTACATCGGGTCGGTGCTGCGCCACGTGGACTTCCTGTGCAGCGACGTGCCCGGCGTGCCGGTCGAGGTGTACCTCGGCGGCGCGAAGGTGCGCATGCAGTACGCGTTCGGCCCGACCATCGGCTCGGCCGTCAACGTGACCCTGCTGACCTACGTCGACACCTGTTCGCTCGGGATCGACGTCGACACCGGCGCGATCCCCGACTTCGAGGAGTTCAGCGACTGCCTGGTGGCGGGCTTCGACGAGGTGCTCGCACTCGCCGACTGACGCGGCCGCACCGAGCGTGCATTGGCTGCGAAAAATCGGCCCGAAATTCGCAGTGAGCGCACGCTCGGCGACAATTCCTATGCGCTCAGTTCGATGACGTGGGCGTTCTCGACGCCGAGATAGCGCGTCGGCGTGCAGGTCAGCACGATGACCTGCCCGTGGCTGCCGACGCTGTCGAACACCGCGCCCATCTTCGTCAGCCGCTCGGGGTCGGTGAACCCCAGTGCGTCGTCGATGACGACCGGCACGGTGTCCTCCTTGGCCACCAGCGCAGCACCGGCCAGCCGGGCCAGGATGCCCAGCTGCTCCTTGGCCCCGCCCGACAGTGACTCGTAGGGCACGGTACAACCGTCGAGGGTGCGGGTCTGGATCGTCAACTCTTTGTCGACGTCCACTTCGAAGCTGGGCCCGAATACCGTGCGGCCCAACCGCTCCAGCTCGGCGCGGTACGGCTGGACGTAGCGCTGACGGGTGTTGTCGCGGTGGCGGATCATCGTGCCGCGCAACAACTGAGCGGCCGTCGCCCGCTCCTGGATGCGGGTGTGCTCAGCGCGCGCCCGCTCCAGCTCGGCCTGCGCGTCATCGAGTTGACCCTGCCTGCCCTCACTGCCGATGACACCCAACTCCGCTGTCAGCGTGTGCAATTCGAACTTGGTGGCGTCGCGCTCGCCGGTGATCGCCTCGACGGCCGACGACGCGGCGGAAAGTTCGGCCTCGACCGCCGCGGGGTCGGCGGCGGCGTACCGCTCGGCTAGGGCGGTCACGGCTTCGTCGGCCTTGCGGTGCTCCTCGGCGGCCGCGGCGGCCTGCGCGGCGACGGTCTCGTCGGTGATGGCGGAGCGCAGGGTCGCCAACTGCTCGCGCACTGCGGTGGACTCCGTGCCGGCGGTCGCCAGCCGGTCCCGCAGAACTGTTGCCTCGGTGGACTTCTTGGTGTGGGCCGCGGTGGCCTCGGTCGCGGCCTTCTGCCGGGCTTCGGCCTCGAGGCGGGTCGTGCGGAGCGCATCGCTTGCCGCTGTCAGCTCGGCGGCAGCCGTCTCGGCATCGGTCTGCTCGCCGTCCGACGCGGCGGCGCGAAGCTCGGCCAGGCGGGTGCGCACAACCTTGCCATCCTCGCCGGCGCAGAGGCCTTCGAGTTTGGCGGCGGCGGTGGTGCTGCTCTCGGTCAGCGTGCGGCGCCGCGCATCCAGCGCACGCGCGGCCGCGACATCGAGCACCCCCGCGGCTTCCAGCTCATGGTCCAGAAGTTGTTGTGCAGCATCGAGATCCGCCTGCAGCTTCACCGCGCTGGCGCCGGGGTCGATGCGTACGCTCAACACACCGGGCACCTCCACGATCACCGCGGCCGAGGCCGGCTGTGTCCAGCCCTGCCCGGCGGCCAAGGTGCGGGTTTGCCCGTCGACGGTGATGTCGAGATCGGCCGGCGCGGTGAACTCGATGGTTGCGGCGTCGGCCTGCAGCTGCGCCTCGATGCGCTGCACCGCGGCCCAGTGTTGTTCGATGCCGGCCAGCATCGTGCCGGTGAGCGTGATGGCGGCCAGTTGCCCAGCCAGCTGTGCGAGTTCGTTCTCCACCTCATCGATGCTCGCGACCCGGGCCGCCAGCCGGTCGGCCTCCTCACGGGCGACACAAGCCTCCGCAGCCGCGCGTGCAGCATCGAAGCGCTGCTGGGCGGCATCGAGCCCGGCGGCGGCCTGCTCGGCCTGCTGCGCCGCGGCCTCGGCGGCCTGCTGCGCGTCGGTTTCCTGCTGTTCGGCCTCGGCGAGCTGGGTCTGCAGCCCGACGAGGGTCCCGGTGCGGCGTTCGTCGTCGGCCACCAACTGCTGGCGCTGGCCGTTGGCCAGCGCCGAGTTGGTGCTCGCGGCGGCAGCGGTCGCCGCCACCTGGCGCGCCTGGCGGACCTGCTCGCCCAGTTCGATGATGGCGTCGTGCGCCTTGCTCGCCGCAGTCAAACGCTCGGCCGCGGGTGCGAGCGACTCGTCGAGCGTGTGCAGTGCCGAGGTCAGCGTCGCGTGGCGGGTCACCCGCTCGTCGACCTCCTCGACCGCGAGCCGCCAGCGAGCCACCTCGGCCTCGGCGGCCGTCACCCGGTCGGTGGCGGACTTCCACGCCCCGGTGGGCCGGCCGGTCGCGGTGAAGTACTTCAGATACTCATCGTCGATCAGATCGATCAGCAGCGAGTCGTCGCCCGACGGGCCGGCGTCCGTCTCCCCCGCGGCGGCGTCGAGGGCGCGGGCCAGCGAGTCCGAACCGGACAGGTTCACCGCGTCGGTCGACGCGGACTGCAGTACGCGCTGAGCGTCCCAGAGCTTGGTGTCGAGCGTCTCGGAGAGCATCGACTGCACTCGGTCGTGGGCCTCGTCGCCGGAGAGCTGTTCGCGCTTGGGCTCGATGATCTCGAGCTCGGTCCCGGCCTTCTTGTGGAATCGCTTGCGATACACGAATCGGTAAGGCCCGGTGGTGATCTCGGCCTCGACCAGCGAGCCGACATCGGCGTTGGCCGGCTTGACCGCCTTCACGTCCCGGTGGGTCGAGCGGTCGCGGTAGGTCAGCAGCAGGTCCAGCGCTTCGAGCATCGAGGACTTGCCGACCTCGTTGGCACCGCACACGACCACCACACCCTGGTCGGGAAAGGCGATCTCGCGGTCGGCGACACCGCGGAAGTTGTTGAGCCGCAACCGGTGCAGTATCACGCCGCGCTCCCCTCCTTGAGTCGCAGCAGCAGCGCGAGCGCACCGCGCGCCGCGCCTGCGTCCACCCCCTCGGAGCGGGCGGTCTCGACCAGTTCGGCGACTGCCTCGGCGGCGAACCCCCCGATCCCGAGGTCGTCGAACTCGTCGTCGGCAGGCATCACAGCGATATTGGTGTGCCGGTCCCAGGTGTCGAGCGCGGCGAACAGGCGGGCGTACTTGTCGATGCAGGCGTCCAGCGCGGCGCGGTCGGTGACGGTCAGCGTGCCGACCAGGCCGAGCTGGACCACCGTGCGGTCCTTGTCGGGCAGCTGGTCGAGATTGAGGTCCAGATCGGCGATGTCGCGGCTGTTGTCGACCGGGTAATGCAGGGTCAGGAACCGCCAGCGACCGACCCGGTGACTCTCCACCGAGACGGGGTGCGCTGGATCGTTCTCGTCGACGTCGACCACCAGCACGTGGCCAGGGTCGGCTTCGACGTGGTCGTAGTTGGTGACCTCCGGCGACCCGGAATACCAGATCCGCCCGCCGTCCCCGACGCACGTGCGGGAGTGCTTGTCCCCCAACGCCACATAGTGAACGGCTCCGCGGTCGAGCGCCTCGGACAGGCCGGCCAGCCGGATGAGCGACGGCTTGGTGGGATCCGGGTCGAGGACGTCGACGCCGCCGTGGGCGACCACGATGCGGGTGGTCCCGTCCGCGGGCAGATCCGCCAGGACGGCGGCGACCAGATCGGTGGTCGGCGCCTTGGAGCGCCACGGGGCGGCCACCAGTTGCACACCCGGCCGGACGTCCCAGACGCCCTCGCGGTCGAGGACGACGACGTTGTCCGGGCACTCGGCCTTGAACAGCCGGCTGGTGTAGACCGACGACGCGTCGAGCGGATCGTGATTGCCGGGCAACAGGTACACCGGAACGCCGATGGCGCGCATGGCTTCCAGGGACTGGCTGACCACCTTGGGCGCCAGCTGGTTGTGCTCGAAGACGTCGCCGGCGACGACCACGAACTCCGCACCGGTCTTTGCGGCCAGCTCACCGAGGCCTGCGACCGCGTCCCGCCGGGCAGCCGAATAGCGCGGCTGGGCCTCACCCTCCAGGAAATGGCGGGTCATGCCGAGCTGCCAGTCGGCGGTGTGCAGGAATCGCATGGCGGCGAGTGTATGGCGGGCCGCCGACAAGTCCGGGGACCTCGACCGGCATGTGCGAGGCAGGTTCTAGCCTGACGGGGTGAACCCTGGACAACGCACCCTGGTGGTCATGCGCCACGCCAAGTCGGACTACCCGAACGGGGTCAGCGACCACGAGCGTCCCCTCGCCCCGCGCGGTATCCGGGAGGCGGGGCTGGCCGGCGAGTGGCTGCGCGACAACCTGCCGCCGATCGAGCACGTGCTGTGCTCGTCGGCGACCAGGACCCGGCAGACCCTGGACCGCACCGGGGTCGCCGCCCCGGTCAGCTACTCCGAGCGGCTCTACGGCGCCACCCCGGGCACCATGCTCGACGAGATCAACCAGATCGCCGACGACGTCGAGCACGCTGCTGGTCGTCGGCCACGAGCCCACCGTGAGCCAGGTGGCGCTGGGGCTGGCCGGGCCGGAGACCTCCGACCACGATGCCGCCGCGCAGATCTCGATGAAGTTCCCCACCTCCGGCATCGCCGTGCTGTGGGTGCCGGTCAGCTGGTCAGCGCTGGAACTCAGCGGCGCCGGGCTGGTGTCGTTCCACGTGCCCCGGTAGGCGGTCTTCGTGGCAAGCGGCTCATCCGCGCTAGGCCGCTAGGAGTTCGTGGCGAGCGTGAGCTCCATCAGCTTGATCGCCTGACCGCACGCGTCGATACCGGGCGCCTGCGGGTTGACCCACCACCCGACCACGCCGCCGGCGTCGCTGGCCACACCGCAGCCCCCGTTGGGATCGCTGGTGCGCATCACGATGGACGGCACGCCGGCGATCGAGCGGTTCTCGACCTGATACTTCAGGAAGTCGGCGACCTTGCGCTCGTTGTCCAGGCTGCCCTGCTCGTACCAGAACCGGGTGATGTCGACCAGGCCCGCCGGGTTGGCGGCCTGCCAGCGGCAGACCGCGCCGACGAAGGTGCTCTGGATGTCGAGCGGATCGGCGCCGACGGTCTTGGCCAGGATGTCGGTGGTCAGGACGTCACATTCCTTGAGCAGGTTGGGGTACTGCTGCGCGGAGTTGTCGTTGCGCGGTGTCGTGCCGGAGCCGGACTTGGCCGCGGTCCCGTCGACCGTCCGGGCGCAGCCGGTGATCAGCGCCAGCGCCGAGAGCACCACCACCGCACCGGCGACCGGGCGACGCCAGGTGGCCGGGCTCATTTGGCGTTCACGATCGATTGCCGGGTCAGTTCCTTGGCCACGTCGCACGCCGGCGGGAACGGCTTCTCGGCGAAGCTGACCGACCACTCGATGAAATCGTCGTTGAACTGGATGCCGATCTCGCACAGGTTGTCCCCCAGAGTCGGGATCGGTACCGACCGCGATGAACCCGCTGTGGCCCTCGATGTTGATGTCCTCGACGCTGGTGCGCGACAGCTCCTCGGTCTTGCGTTCGCGCCCGATCGGGCTGCCGCGGTACCAGGTGAAGGAGAAGTGCGGGCCGAGAATGCCGCCGCCGGCCAGCCACTGACACCCCACGGAGTTGCCCGCCGTCTTCACCAGGCCGGTCACCCGGGTCTGCTCGGCCATCGTCTGGTCGGTGATGCCACCGCACTCCGGGAAACATCGGGCCGTGCTTGGCGTTGCCCGTCTGCGGGCCGGACGGCTGCGACGATTGCGGCTGGTCGGGTCCGCTCGAGTCCGAGCATGCGCTCATCACCAGCTGCGGCGGCAGCAAGAGCCGCCACCGCCAATTTGCGCGCCGCTGTCATGCGCACCTGCTGCGTGTCACAGCATGCACTGTAGCGGGCAGCCCTGGAGCCAACTACCGACATGCCGCTTGACCTGCCACTTTGCCGCGATTCGAGGTGTTGCTCGCCGACACGGTGCTGCAGTCCCCGGCACAGCCGGTGTGCGACAGTAACGAGATGCTCCTGGCGCTGCTGAGACAGTATGTCCGGCCGTACCGGTGGCTGGTCGCGGCCGTGATGGTGCTGCAGATCATCAGCACGCTGGCGTCGCTGTATCTGCCGACGGTCAACGCCGCGATCATCGACGACGGCGTGGCCAAGGGTGACACCGGACTGATCACCGAGCTGGGCCTGGTGATGCTGGCGGTCACCGCCCTGCAGGTGCGTGTGCGCGGTCGGCGCCGTCTACTTCGGCTCGCGCACCGGCATGGGCTTCGGCCGCGACCTGCGCTCGGCGATGTTCCATCACGTCACCACGTTCTCCGAACGCGAGACCGCCCGGTTCGGCGCGCCGTCGCTGCTGACCCGGACCACCAACGACGTCCAGCAGATCCAGGTGCTCGTCCAGATGACGGCCACCGTCCTGGTGACCGCGCCGATCATGTGCGTCGGCGGCATCTTCATGGCCATCCACCAGGACGCCGGACTGTCCTGGCTGCTGCTGGTCAGCGTGCCGGTGCTCGCGTTGTCGAACTACTGGATCGTGTCGCGCATGCTGCCGATCTTCCGCAGCATGCAGCGGCTCATCGACGGCATCAACCGGGTGATGCGCGAACAGCTCTCCGGAATCCGGGTGATCCGCGCGTTCGCCCGCGAACCCTTCGAGCGGGAACGCTTCGCCGCAGGCCAACGCCGCGGTGTCCAACACCGCGTTGGCCGCCGGCCGCTGGCAGGCGCTGATGCTGCCGCTGACCACCCTGACCATCAACATCTCCAGCGTCGCGCTGATCTGGTTCGGCGGCAAGCGCATCGACGCCGGGCACATGCAGGTCGGCTCGCTGATCGCGTTCCTGTCCTACTTCATGCAGATCCTGATGGCCGTGCTGATGGCCACGCTGCTGCTGCTGATCCTGCCGCGCGCCTCGGTGTGCGCCGAGCGGATCACCGAGGTGCTGTCCACCGAGACGGCGATCAGCAGTCCGGCCTCGCCGCAGCATCCCGCCGGGGGAATCCGCGGCGAGGTGACCCTGGACGACGCGACCTTCTGCTATCCCGGCGCCGAACGTCCTGTCCTGGAGGGTGTTTCGCTGACCGCGCGCCGGGGCACCACGACGGCGATCGTCGGCTGCACCGGGTCGGGCAAGTCGACGCTGATCTCGTTGATCTGCCGGCTCTACGACGTCACCGGCGGCGCTGTCCGGGTCGACGGGATCGACGTGCGCGACTACGACACCGAGGAACTGTGGTCGGCGCTGGGTCTGGTGCCCCAGCGCGGCTACCTGTTCTCGGGGACGGTCGCCGAGAACCTGCGCTACGGCGCGGCCCCAGGACACGTGGCCACCGAGGACGAGATGTGGGCGGCGCTCGGCGTCGCGGCCGCTGACGACTTCGTCCGCGCCCATCCCGACGGCCTCGGGATGCGGGTGGCCCAGGGCGGCATCAACTTCTCCGGCGGCCAGCGGCAGCGGCTGGCGATCGCCCGCGCGGTGATCCGCCGCCCGGCGATCTACCTGTTCGACGACGCGTTCTCCGCCCTCGACGTGCACACCGATGCCCGGGTCCGCGCCGCGCTGCGCGACGTGTCGGCCGAGGCCACCGTCATCATTGTGTCGCAACGTATTTCGACGGTGATGCAGGCCGACCACATCGTCGTCATCGACGGCGGACGGGTGGTCGGCGCGGGAACCCACGATGCGCTGATGGCCGACTGCCCCGCCTATGCCGAGTTCGCCGACTCGCAGTCGCTGGGCGCCGGGGTCGGGGGCGGGTCGTGACCGGGCCGGGGATGCGCGGCGGCATGCGCATGGCACACCAGGACCCGCGCCAAGCCAGGTCGCGCGACTTCAAGGGTTCGGCGCTGCGACTGCCTCGCCCGGCTGACCCCGCAGCGCTGGCTGGCCGCGGCGATCCTGGTGCTGACGATCGGCGGGATCGCGCTCGGGGTCGTCGGCCCGCGAATCCTCGGGCACGCCACCGATCTGCTGTTCAACGGCGTGATCGGCCGTCAGCTTCCCGCCGGCCTCACCAAGGAGCAGGCCGATCGAGGCCGCCCGGGCACGCGGGGACAACACCTTCGCCGACCTGCTGTCCGGGATGAATGTGGTGCCCGGCCGCGGGGTGGACTTCGCCGCGGTCGGCCGCACCCTGCTGCTGGCGCTGGCGCTGTATCTTGCTGCGGCGCTGCTCATCTGGATCCAGGCGCGGCTGCTGAACGTGATCGTCCAGCGCACCGTCATGGCACTGCGCGCCGACGTCGAGAACAAGGTGCATCGGCTGCCGTTGTCCTACTTCGACTCCCGGCAGCGCGGCGAGTTGCTGAGCCGGGTCACCAACGACGTGGACAACATCCAGTCGTCGGTGTCGATGACGATCAGTCAGCTGCTCACCTCGGTGCTCACCGTGGTGGCGGTGCTGGCGATGATGCTGACGATCTCGCCGCTGCTGGCGCTGATCACGGTGGTGACGGTTCCGTTGTCGCTGTGGGTGACTCGGGCGATCGCGCGGCGCTCGCAGAAGATGTTCATCGCCCAGTGGACCAACACCGGCCGGCTCAACGCCCACATCGAGGAGACCTACAGCGGCTTCACCGTGGTCAAGACATTCGGCCACCGGGCCGTGGCCCAGGAGAAGTTCCGCGACTGCAACGACGACGTCTATCACGCGAGTTTCGGGGCGCAGTTCTTCTCCGGCCTGGTCTCGCCGGCGACGATGTTCATCGGCAACCTCAGCTATGTCGCGGTCGCGGTGGTCGGCGGCTACCAGGTGGCGACCGGCCAGATCACGCTGGGCAGCATCCAGGCCTTCATCCAGTACGTGCGGCAGTTCAACCAGCCGCTGACCCAGGTCGCCGGCATGTACAACACGCTGCAGTCCGGGGTGGCCAGCGCGGAGCGGGTGTTCGACTTCCTCGACGAGCCGGAGGAGACCCCGGACGCCGCAAAGACATTGCCGCGCAACGGCGAAGCGGCCCGCGGACGGGTCGAGTTCCGCGATGTCTGGTTCAGTTACCGGCGAGGACACCCCGGTGATCGAGGACCTGTCGCTGGTCGCCGAGCCGGGCAGCACGGTCGCGATCGTCGGCCCCACCGGCGCCGGGAAGACGACGCTGGTGAACCTGCTGATGCGGTTCTACGACGTGGACTCCGGGCAGATCCTGGTCGACGGTGTCGACATCACGACGCGTCAGCCGGCGATTCGCTGCGCTCGCGGATCGGCATGGTGCTGCAGGACACCTGGTTGTTCGGCGGGACCATCGCCGAGAACATCGCCTACGGCAGGCCGGACGCCACCGAGGACGAGGTGATCGAGGCCGCGCGGGCGGCCTACGTCGACCGGTTCGTCCAGACGCTGCCCGACGGCTACGACACCCGGGTCAGCGACGACGGCGGCAACATCAGCGCCGGGGAGAAGCAGCTGATCACCATCGCGCGCGCGTTCCTGGCCCGCCCGCAGCTGCTGATCCTCGACGAGGCGACCAGTTCGGTGGACACCCGCACCGAACTGCTGGTGCAGCATGCCATGACCGAACTGCGCAGGGAGCGAACCAGTTTCATCATCGCCCACCGGCTGTCGACGATCCGCGACGCCGACGTCATCCTGGTGATGGAGGCCGGGCGGATCGTCGAGACGGGCACCCACGCCGAGTTGCTCGCCCGGCGCGGGGCCTACTACGCGATGACGCGCGCCTGATTTCTCCCGCGAGCAGTCAGAGTCCCGGGCCCTCGGCGCGCAACTCGTCGACCTCGGCCATGGCCGAACGCAGCTTGGACAGCCACTCGTCGGCGTGCTCGCCGACCAGTCGCACCGACCACGCCAGCGCGTCCGAGCGCGAGCGCGCCACGCCGGCGTCGACCAGGGTGTCGAGTACCTGACGCTCCGGCTGCTTGAGCCGGGTCATCACCGGAACGGCGATGTGGGTGAACAAGATTCGCTCGGGCGCCTCGGGCGGCTGCCGATTTCGACGCCCCAGGACACCTTGCGGCCGTACTTGGCCTGCGCCTCTTCCGCGATGCGCATCCGTTCGCCGCGGGTGTCCTCCCGGAACCGCGAGACTCGGCCCGAGGCCCGGGCCTCGCTCTCGGCTTCTTCGGCGACCTCGGGCAGTCGGCCGATGACGGTCATCTCCTCGCGGTCGACGATCACGGTCGGATCTGCGGTGAACCAGGTGTCGGGCAAGCGGCCGGCGAACCATTCACCGGCATCGGTGGCGTCGGGCTGGTCGGCCTGCTGCCAGCCGCCTGGGCGGCCGGGCCGACGGTGCGTGTGCTGATGCTTCATGAATTACATGATTACACCGTTGCAACGCACTGCGCCAGCGTTTCGCTGAGGGCGAACGCGGTCCAAAAGTGGGTAATCGAAACTGCGCTTGAAGACCGCCGAGAGGGCCATCTCCGCGCACACCGACGTGACGCACCACCGAGGCCGGTGGACGCGTGCGCATGGCCGTGGTGTTCCCCGACGTCATCACCCAGCACGAGTTGCTCGACTACCACTGCGAGAAGCGCGCCCGCTACGCGGCCGACGTTAGGTCGAACGGAGCTCGCAAACCGTTGGTGAGTCACGTTCGTGTTGCCCAGTCGAACAGGCTGACCGGATAGCCCTGGCCGCGATAACCCACGTAGGCCAGGCCGACGAACCGGTCGGCGTTACGGGTCCATGCGACCGCACCGTCCTTCTCGGATGTGTAGAAGCCGGGCGCCGGCGCGCAGACAGACCGATCGAGCCCGTGCTGGTGCCGTCCGCCCGCTACGCAGCGGGATCAGGGCCGGCCGACGACGCGCCCGGACAGGTGACGGGAACCCATTCGGGGCTGTTCGCGACTGCGGTGAACGCTCCTTCCACGGCTTTCTGGTCGGCGAACAGCCGGTAGGTCGCAGCCGTCGGACCATCGGGCAAGGGCGTTTTCGCTGCAGGTCACGGCGGCCAACGCCACTGGGTCAGCTTACCTGCACGCACGACTCGCTGCGATACCCGGCCGGCAGCATGGCGATCAGGTCGGACTGCGGGTCAGCGGCTGCCGGTGCGCTGACACCGACCAAAGCGGCCGCAACGGTCGCAGCGATGAAGCCAAGCGGATCATGACGACATGCTCGTTCTTCACGAGACCTTGGATAAGGGGAATTAGTCCCTGATGCGGGCACCGGCTGGTGTTTCACCGTCGTCCCGGATAATGGCTGACATGGCAGGAAAAGAGCTCGACCCGCAGCGCGCACGCGCCGCCCGCGACGTCGTCCGTCAACACCCGGCGATGGTGTTGTTCGTGGCCTCACCGGTGACTCGGCGTCGTCGCCTGGTGTGGTGGCTGGCCGGCGCCGGCTGGGCGATCGTGCTGTTGATCGCGGCCGTCGCTGGCCGGCGGCTGGCAATCCTGCGCAAGCGCTAGAACGATTCTGCGTCAACCCTTTTCGGCGCGACGGGCCCGATAGAGCTTGACGTCGTCCTTGATGCCCTTGAGGCGGCGGGCCCTGGCGAACGACCAGGTGAAGTGGTCGTCGTCCCCGATCTGCTCGTAGGCCGCCTCGTGCCACCAGGACCGATCCGGGCCGGGCCGCCGACGTGACGCGGCTGGCCAGGTTGACCGGACTGCCGAACCAGTCCCCGGCACGGCTGACCGCCGGCCCGTAGGCCAACCCGACCCGCAGCTGGGGCAGCTCCTCGTCGGCGTCGGTGACCTCGACGAGGGAGAGCATCGCGTCCAGCAGCGCCGAGGTCTCCGTCGACACCAGCATCACGGCATCGCCGATGGTCTTGACGAACCGCACCGGCGGCACCGTCACCTCACGGGCCGCATCGGCCAGCCGGTTGGCCAGCTGCTCGAGTTCCTCGGGCGGCACCGTCTCACCGAGCCGGGTGAAGCCCACCATGTCGGCGAAGGCCACCGCCACCAGCCTGGCACCGGGCAGCGGCGCACCGGCCGCCCGCTCGTTGGCGTTGACCGCCTCGGTCTCCAGCGCGTGGCGCAGCTGCAGCATCAGCATGTCCTGGATCATCGGCCCGAGTAGCGGAGCCACTCGGACACCAGCGCCTGCGACCCCTTCGCGATCTGCAGCTCGGTGGCGCCGGGGTGCATCACCGCCGCCAGCGCGGTGGTGCGCATGACCTCGGCCGCGTGCGAAAGCCCTTCGGCCAGAACCCGAACCACGGTCAGCATCATGTCGGGGTCGATGCCGTGGTCGATGAACCCCTTGATGTGCAGCGCGGTGTCGCCGTCGGGCCGCATGAACACCGCGGCGTCGGGATCGTCGACATGCGGCAGCCCGCTGGCCCGCTGGAACCGGGTGAGCACGTCGACGTCCAGTCCGGTCCACTCACTGATCTGGCGGGCCGACACGTACGTCCCGTCGTCGCCGAGCGCGCGGCGGGCCGGCAGCAGCATCGGGGCGAAGGAGGCGCGGATCTCGTCGGCGGTGATGCCCTGCTCCAGCAGCCACGGGATGAGCTCGGCCCGTTCGGCCCGGACCTCACCGGTCAACCCGTCGAGCAGCCCGGACGTTTCGAGGTCGACGTCGTCGGTCACCAACCCAACGTATACCGTCGCATCCGATGTCACGATCCCCGCTGCTGGACGGGCTGCCGCCCATCGCGGACGTCCACGCGCGACTCCTGATCCTCGGCAACATGCCCAGCGTCATGTCGCTGGCCGCCGGCGAATACTACGGCAACCCGCGAAATGCGTTCTGGCGCATCGCAGCTGAACTCTTCGGCTTCGCGGCCGACGACCCCTACCCGCAGCGAACCGACGCGCTGCGCCGACACGGCGTCGCGGTGTGGGACGTGCTGCGGCACTGCAGGCGAGTCGGCAGCCTGGACTCGGCGGTCGAGCCGGACAGCATGGTGGCCAACGACTTCGGCGCGTTCTTCGCCGACCACCCGTCGATCGAGCGGGTGTTCTTCAACGGTGCGGCCGCCGAACGCAACTTCGCCCGGCTGGTCCGTGTCGACGCACCGGTCAGCTACGTGCGGCTGCCCTCGACCAGCCCGGCGCACACCATGGGCTACGCCGACAAGCTCGCCGCGTGGCGGGTCATCGGCGGGTCATGACACCGGCGGCCGGCGACCGGCCCACGGCCGCGCGGTTTCGATCTGGTGGCTGAGCGACAGCAGCGTCGCCTCGTCGGAGGGCCGGCCGACGAGTTGCACCGACACCGGGACCCCCTCGCCGTCGAGTCCCCACGGGACGACCGCGGCGGGCTGACCCGTCGCGTTGAAGATCGCATTGAACGGCACCCGGGAGGCCACCAGGGCCAGCGTCGCTCACCCCGCCGCGGTGCTGGTACTGCCCGATACGGGACGGACCGGTCGCGGTGCCGGGGGTGATCAGCACGTCGACGTCGTCGAAGATCGACCTGCACCCGCGCCGTCAGCGTCGCCTCGGCGGCCCGGATCTTGGCGATCTGGCGCATCGGAGATCAGCCTGCCCAGCCGGGCGATCGCCCGGGTGCGCGGCTCGAGCCGCTCCGGGTGCGGCAGGTGCTGCACGTCGTCGTAGATGCCGCGCCACATCCGCGGCAGCACATGGCCGTACACCGCCCACGCCGGGTAGTCGGGGTCACGCCAGAACACCTCGTGGCCGAGGTCGCGCAGCAGCGCCTCCACTCCGTCGAGCGCCTTCTGCTGCGCACGACCGACCCGGCCGACCACCGTCGGAGGGATCTTGGCGCTCAACGCGATTCGCAACCGCTTGGGCTTGCGTGCCGCCGCGGCGACGAACCCGCCCTTGGGGGCGCGCTGGGTGTTCGTCACGTCGAGGAACAACGCGGCGTCCTCGACGGTGCGGGCACATCGGGCCGTTGACGCTCAGCCCGCACCACGCGTCGTCGTGCGGAGCCATCGGCACCCGGTCGCGCTGCGGCTTGATGCCGTACAAACCGCACCAGGTCGACGGGATCCGGATCGACCCGGCGCCGTCGGAGCCCAGCGCCATCGGCGCCAGCCCGGCCGCCACCGCCGCCCCGCTGCCGCCGCTGCTGCCGCCCGGAGTGCGGGCCAGATCCCACGGGTTGTGGGTGGCGCCGAAAGCCACCGTCTCGGTGAACGGCCACAGCATCATCTCCGGCACCGAGGTCTTGCCCAGGATCACCGCCCCGGCCGCACGCAACCGGCGCACCACCTCGGCGTCGGCGGTCGGCCGCCCGGTCCCAGGCGCTGCTGCCGTAGCAGGTGAACTCTTCGGCGACATCGACGTCGTCCTTGATCGCGATCGGGACGCCGAGCAGGGGCAGTCGCTCGCCTGCGTCGAGTAGCTCCTGCGCGGCCGCGGCTTCGCGGCGCGCGCTCTCGGTGAGCACCACCCGGAAGGAGCGCAGTTCGCGATCCACTCGCGCGATCCGCTCCAGATACAGCTCGAGCAGCGCGGGTGCGGTGATGGAGCCGGCGACGAGCATGCGTGCCTGCTCGGCGGCGCCGGCGAAAGCGATGTCGGTGGAGTCCACGTCGCGGAGCGTAACGCTGTAACGGATCGCGGCGTGATCCACACTGTCGATTTCAGGATGAGAAAGCGGCAGACGATGACGTGCGCCGGCCTGGTGGAGCTGCTCAGCGACTACTACTCGGGCGCGTTGGACACCGCGACCGAGGTTCGGGTGCGCTGGCACCTGTTGATGTGCCGGGGCTGCCGCGGTTACCTGGCTCAGCTGCGGACGACGGTGGCGACCGTCGGCCGGATCGGCGGCGACGACCTGGACCCGGAGTTCCGGGACCGCCTGCTGGAGGCGTTCGACGAACTGGCGGTGACACCGGCACCCGCTACGGTGGCGGGATGGCATGTGTGTTCTGCGAGGTCGTCGCCGGCACCGCGCCGGCCATCCGGGTCTACGAGGACGACGACTATCTGGGGATCCTCGACATCCGGCCCTTCACCCGGGGCCACACGCTGGTCGTGCCCAAACGCCACAGCGTGGACCTGACCGACACCCCGGCCGAGACGCTGGCCGGGATGCTGGCCGTCGGTCAGCGGATCGCGCAGGCGACGCGGGTTTCGGGCCTCGGGGCGACCGGCAACAACATCGCGATCAACGACGGCAAGTCGGCGATGCAGACGGTGTTCCACATTCACCTGCACGTGATTCCGCGGCGCGACGGCGACAAGCTGGCGTTCGCCAAGGGAATGCTGCTGCGCCGCGACCCGGACCGGGAAACCACCGGCCGGATTCTGCGCGACGCACTGGCGCAACTCGACGCGACCGGATAAGGCTGGTGACATGACATCGCCGACCGACAAGGCCATGATGGCCTTCCTCAAGCTGCACGACACGCTGTATCAGCGCAGCAACGGCTGGATCGGCCACCGGATCCCGTTCGCCCCGCCGATGCTGCTGCTGCACACCGTGGGCGCGAAAACCGGCCAGCCGCGGACGAATTCGCTGGCCTACTTCCGCGACGGCAACGACTATCTGGTCGTCGCGTCCAACGGCGGCGGGCCCCGCAACCCGGCCTGGTATCACAACCTGCGGGCGCACCCGAGGGTCGAGATCAACGTCGGGCCGAAGCGCTTCCCCAAGCAGGCGCACGTGGTGCTGCCCGACGACCCGGACTACGCGCGGCTGTGGAAGCTGTGCGATGACGAGCAACGGCGGGCGCTACGGCGAGTATCAGAAGCTCACCAGCCGGCCGATCCCGGTCATCCGGCTGACCCCGTTGGTCGCGCCGCGCCTGCGCTAGCGGACTGGCGGCTCAGTTGACCGTGACGTGAACGTGGTTGAAGTGGCTGGCCACCCGCCACATCGTGTACTTGACGCCGAACCGGCCCGCCTGTGACTGAAGGTCAGCGTTGATGACATCGCCCAGTGTCATGTCTGAGCCGATCATGATGTCGAGGGCGTGGCCGCTGGGGTGGTCGGGAAGTGCATCGGCCCGCACGCCGCCGATCGTCTGAACACCGGGGTAGGTGGCAATGATGTATGCCGCGAGTGTCTTCGCGGCGGGCACCAGACCGCCCATCCCGACCGTGGGAATGGCCGCCCCCGGACCCAGCAGGGCCTGCTCAGCGGGGGTCAGCAAGCCGTAGCGCACCTTGACTTCGGCGACCTTGGTCTGCAGCTGCGGACTGTTTGGTCTGCAGGTCCGCCCGCAGGGCGGCGGCGGCGTCGGCGGCCACCTTGGCCTGAATCGCTGACTCGGCCGAGGCCGCCTCGCTGGTTTCCGCCTCCTGCTTGGCTCGGCGGAAGCTGGCGACCTGGTTGGACATCTGGGTGGTCATCACCTTCTGGATGGCCAGCTTGTCGATGAAGCTCTGCGGCGACGCGGCGGTGAAGATGGCGTGCATGCCATCGGCGGGCCCGCCCATGTAGAGCGCGGCAGCCAGGTTGTCGAGGGCCGCCTGGTGGGGGGCCAGCTCGGCCCTGGCGGTTTCGAGCGCCGCCAGATCGTCGGCGTGCTTCGTGTCCGCCTCGTTGAGCAGCTGCAGCTTCTTGTCGAGATCCAGCTGGGCCGACTGCACGGTCTCGAGCAGCTGTTGGGCCTGCTGGGTCAGATCGTTGAGCTGGGCCACGGCGTCCTGGCCCGGTTCGGCGGAGGCGGCGCCGCCCCACACCCGTGCCCGCACACGACCAGGACCGCGACGGTCTTCGCCACGAACCGAGAGTGAAACGTCACGCCTGCGCATCCTTTGACTGCCGTCGACGTCTGCTTCGTCGAACTGCGTGGCCATGTGCCTTGAGGTCACGGAAAGGTTACGGACACGGCCTCGGCTTTGTCCAACCAGGGCGAAAGGAAGCTAGAACAGTTCCTTGGCCAGCAGTTCGAGCGTGGCCTCACGCGCCGGCGCGGTCGCGCGGGTCGGTGCCGCGGTGCGCGGAGGCCACCGGGCTGACCATCACCTCGTCGACGTCGAACTCCGCGGCGATGGCACGCACCTGATCGGCCGCCTCGGACGGTGAGCCGACGACCGCACGCTGAAGCCCGGCCGCGACGATGGCCTCGGCTTGCGGCGGCAGGGTGAGCGCCGCGGCGTCCTCGACCAGGTCCAGCGCACTCAGCGGCTGCCCGGTGCGCAGCCGGGCCATCATCTGCAGATTGGGCAGCAACAGCGCCTCGGCCTCGGCGCGACTCGGGGCGACCACCGCGTTGACCGTCATGAACGTCACCGGCTCGGCCGCCACCGCCGACGGCCGGAACTCCGAGCGGTACACCTCGCAGCGCCTCGGCGGTGCCCTGCCCGGAGAAGTGGTGGGCGAACACATACGGCAGGCCCTTGGCCGCCGCCAGGTGCGCGGAGTACATCGACGAGCCGAGCAGCCAGATCCGCGGCTCGCTGACCGCCGCCGGGGTGGCCTTGAGGATGTAGTCCTGGTTGCGGATGGGGACGCGGACCCCGCGTGCGCTCATCAGCGCCGCCACCTCGTCGAGGTACTGCGGGAAGTTCTCCACATCGGAGTCGTCGCGGGTGCCGCGCAGCAGGATCGAGGTCACCGGATCGCTACCGGGCGCCCGGCCCAGCCCGAGGTCGATGCGCCCGGGCGCGGCCGCCTCCAGCAGCGCGAACTGCTCGGCGACGGCCAGCGGCGCGTGGTTGGGCAGCATCACCCCGCCCGAGCCCAGCCGCAGCTGGGTGGTCTGCGCGGCCAGGTAGGCGATCAGCACCGGCGGGCTGGTGGCCGCGACCGCAGGCATGTTGTGGTGCTCGGCCAGCCAGTAGCGGGTGAAGCCCAGCCGGTCGGCGGTCTGCGCCAGCCGCACCGTGGCCGCCAGCGCGTCACCGGTGCTCTGGTCGGTGCGCACCGGGACCAGGTCGAGTACGGAAAGGCGCATAACGGCCTCAACACCTCCCTTCGCGGGATGCTTCCCCGGCCCGCTCGGCGGGCCTCGCCGAAGACGTCGTCGAGCATCGCCGGCGTGAGCCGGCCGGTGAACATGTTCTGCTGGCTCGGGTGATAGCAGCCCAGCAGCTGCAGACCCGACGGGAGCTCGGCGACCACGCCGTGGCCGAACTTCGGCTTGGCCAGCCCGGGCAGCTCGGCTGGATCCTTGCTGAGCAGCCGCAGCGCCGCCTGCCAGGCGAACCCGCCGAGGGCGACGATCACCCGCACATGCGGCGAGATCAGCCGCCACTCGGCATCCAGCCACGGCTCACACGTCGCACGTTCCTGCGGTGTCGGCGCGTTGGCCGGCGGTGCGCACCGCACCGCGGCCGCAACCCGAATCTCGTTGGTGCTCAACCCGTCTGCCGCGTCGACACTGATCGGTGAGTTCACCAGCCCGGCCCGGTGCAGCGCGGCGAACAACTGATCGCCCGAACGGTCGCCGGTGAACACCCGGCCCGTCCGATTGCCGCCGTGCGCGGCCGGGGCCAACCCGAGCACCAGGATCCGCGGCCGCGTCGACCCCCACCCGGTGATCGGCCTGCCCCAGTACGGCTCGTCGGCGAACGAGCGCCGCTTGACCACGGCCACCTCTTCGCGCCACGCCACCAGCCGCGGGCAGGCCCGGCACACACTGACCAGGGCGTCGAGCTCGCGCACATCGCCGACCGTCGCGGCCAGCGCCGCCACCCGGCCGGCGTCGGCGGCCACCGCCGTATCGGGTGTCGCGGGGTCGCCGGGCCAGCCCGCGCCGGCGGGAACCGGGGACTCGAACGGCACCCCGGTGCGGGGATGAGCGTGCGCGGTCACCCGTCCACTGTGCACGCTTAAGCTTCGCCGGTGAGCACCACGCGCGTGCCGGCGTTGCTGATCCTGTCCTCGACCTTCCTGGCCGCGGCCGCCAACGGGATCTCGATGGTCGCCTTCCCGTGGCTGGTGCTGCAGCGCACCGGCAGCGCGGTGGACGCCTCGATCGTCGCCGGCGCGGCGACCCTGCCGCTGCTGTTCGCCACCCTCATCGCGGGCACCGCGGTGGACTTCGTCGGCCGCCGCCGGGTGGCGATGCTGGCCGACGCCCTCTCGGCGGTCTCGGTGGCCGCCATCCCGGTGCTGGCCATCACGCTGGGCACCGGATCGCTGACCACGGTGGTGCTCGCCGGACTGGCCGCGCTGGGCTCGCTGTTCGACCCGGCCGGGATGACCGCCCGCCAGTCGATGCTGCCCGAGGCCGCGGCGCCGCGCCGGGTGGACGCTCGACCAGACCAACAGCGTCTACGAGGCGGTGTTCAACCTGGCCTACATCACCGGGCCGGGCATCGGCGGCCTGCTGATCGCGACGCTCGGCGGGGTCAACACGATGTGGGTCACCGCGGGCGTGTTCGTCCTGTCGATCGTGGCGATGGCGGTGCTGCGGCTCGAAGGCGCCGGCCGGCCGGCCCGCGACGAGCGCCCCGACGGTGTGGTGTCCGGGGTGATCGAGGGCCTGAAGTTCGTCTGGCACAACCGGGTCCTGCGCACGCTCGGGCTCATCGACCTCGCCGTCACCGGGATGTACCTGCCGATGGAGAGCGTGCTGTTCCCCAAGTACTTCACCGACCGCAACGAGCCCGCCCAGCTGGGCTGGGTGCTGATGGCGCTGTCGATCGGCGGCCTGGTCGGCGCGCTGAGCTGGACCGTGCTGTCCCGGATCTCCAGCAAGCGCACGACCGTGCTGACCGCCGTGCTGACGTTCGGGGTGGCCGTGCTGGTGATCGCGTTCCTGCCGCCGCTGCCGGTGATCCTGTCCTTCGCCGCGCTGACCGGCCTGGTGTACGGGCCGATCGGGCCGATCTACAACTCGGTGATGCAGACCCGCGCACCCGAGCAGATGCGCGGCCGGGTGGTCGGGGTGATGACGTCGATGGCGTATGCGGCCGGACCGATCGGCTTCATGCTCGCCGGGCCGCTGGTCGACGCGTTCGGGCTCAAGGTCACGTTCCTGGTGCTCGCCGTGCCGATCCTGTTCATCGGCCTGCTGTGCCCGTGGCTGCCGGCCCTGCGCGAACTCGACGACGAACCGGCCGCGCCTACGCTCAGTGCATGACGCTGGTCGATATCGACGCCGAACCCCGCTTCGCCCATCTGCTCGACATGCGCGTCGAGTTCGACCCGGCGCAGATCTTCGGAACCCCGGTCGGGACGCGGATGACGTTCGTCATCAACCGGGGCCGTGCCGAAGGCGCACGCATCGCCGGGGACATCCTGGCCGGCGGCGGGGACTGGGTCGTGCTGGGCAGCGACGGCGTGGCGCGCCTCGACGTGCGGGCCACGCTGCGCACCGACGACGGCGCCCACATCCACCTCACCGTCACCGGGCGGGTGCTGATGGGTCCGGAGGCCACCGCGCGCTACAGCGCCGGCGAACTGATCCGCCACGACGAGGTCTACGCCCGCTCGAGCCCGCTGTTCGACACCGACGACGAGCGCTACCGGTGGATCAACGCCGTGCACACCGTCGCCCTCAACCAGATGTCGCTCTCGGAGGTCCACTACAAGGTGTTCGAGGTTCTCTGATGGCGTAAGCCAGCGCCCTGGCCGATCTGGCCGCCGAACTGCCCGACGGTGTCGTCGTCACCGATCCCGACATCCTGGCGTCCTACCGGCAGGACCGGGCCGCCGACCCGTCGGCAGGCACTCCGCTGGCCGTGGTCCGGCCCACCCGCACCGAGGAAGTCCAGGCGGTGCTGCGCTGGGCGACCAAGCATCGCATCGCCGTGGTGCCGCGCGGGGCGGGCACCGGGCTGTCCGGCGGCGCGACGGCCGTCGACGGCGGCATCGTGCTGTCGACGGAGAAGATGCGCGACATCACCGTCGACCCGGTGACCCGCACCGCGGTCGTACAGCCCGGCCTGCTCAACGCCGAGGTGAAGAAGGTCGTCGCCGAGCACGGGCTGTGGTACCCGCCGGACCCGTCGTCGTACGAGATCTGCAGCATCGGCGGCAACATCGCCACCAACGCCGGCGGGCTGTGCTGCGTGAAGTACGGCGTGACAACCGATTACGTGCTGGGCCTGCAGGTGGTGCTGGCCGACGGCACCGCGGTGCGACTCGGCGGGCCGCGGCTCAAGGACGTCGCCGGGCTGTCGCTGACCAAGCTGTTCGTCGGCAGCGAGGGCACCCTCGGGGTGGTCACCGAGGTGACGTTGCGGCTGCTGCCGCCGCAGCCTTCGGCGTGCACGGTGGTGGCGACCTTCGACTCGGTGGAGGCCGCCGCCAGTGCGGTGGTGACGATCACCGGCAAGATCCGGCCGTCGATGCTGGAGTTCATGGACTCGGTGGCCATCAACGCCGTCGAGGACAAGCTGCGGATGGGACTGGACCGCTCGGCGGCGGCGATGATGGTGGCCGCCTCCGACGACCGCGGCGCGGCCGGCGCCGAGGACGCCGAGTACATGGCCCGGGTGTTCACCGAAGCCGGTGCGACCGAATGCTTTTCGACGTCGGATCCCGGCGGAGGGCGAGGCGTTCGTGGCCGCGCGCCGCTTCGCCATCCCGGCCGTCGAGGCCAAGGGCTCGCTGCTGCTCGAGGACGTCGGGGTGCCGCTTCCCGCGCTGGCCGAGCTGGTCGGTGGCGTCGCGAAGATCGCGGCCGACCGCGACCTGACCATCTCGGTGATCGCGCACGCCGGTGACGGCAACACCCATCCGCTGATCGTCTACGACCCCAGCGACGCGGCGATGACCGAACGGGCGCACGACGGCGTTCGGCGAGATCATGGATCTCGCGGTCTCCCTCGGCGGCACGATCACCGGCGAGCACGGCGTGGGCCGGCTCAAGAAGCCCTGGCTGGCAGGCCAGCTGGGCCCGGAGGCGATGGAGCTCAACCGCCGGATCAAGGCCGCGCTGGATCCGGACGACATCCTCAACCCCGGCGCCGTCGTCTAGCCGGGCGCCGGGAGTAACGCCAGGGTGAATCTCAGCCCTTGGATTTCCACCGTGGCGTTACTGTCATGGCAGCCGGCCATTGACACCGAAGGCAATCTGTCGTATTCATAAGACATGACCGCTGTTGTGTCTCACGACGCGGAGGCCCGCTTCGAGCTGGCCACCGCCGAGACCTGGGGTGACCGCTGGCCGATGTACCGGGCGCTGCGCGACCACGATCCGGTACACCACGTGGTGCCCGACCATCCCGGCCACGACTACTGGGTGCTGTCCCGGCACGCCGACGTGTGGACCGCCGCCCGCGACCACGAGACGTTCTCCTCCGCCCAGGGCCTGACCGTCACCTACGGCGAACTGGAACTCATTGGGCTGCAAGATAATCCGCCGATGGTCATGCAGGACCCGCCGGCGCACACCGAGTTCCGCAAACTGGTCGCCCGCGGGTTCACCCCGCGCCAGGTCGAGGCCGTCGAACCCAAGGTGCGCGAGTTCGTCATCGACCGGATCGAGCGGCTGCGCGCCGACGGCGGCGGCGACATCGTCACCGAGCTGTTCAAGCCGCTGCCGTCGATGGTCGTCGCGCACTACCTCGGCGTGCCGGATTCCGACCGCGACCAGTTCGACGGCTGGACCGACGCCATCGTGGCGGCCAGTACCTCCGGCCCCGACCGGCGTGGCCGGCGCGGGCGACGCGGTGATGTCGATGATGGGCTACTTCACCGAACTGATCGAGCGGCGCAGGCGCGAGCCCGGCGACGACACCGTCTCGCACCTGGTGGCCGCCGGGGTCGGCGCCGACGGCGACATCGCCGGCACCCTGTCGGTGCTGGCCTTCACCTTCACCATGGTCACCGGCGGAAACGACACCACCACCGGCATGCTCGGCGGTTCGGTCCAACTGCTGCACCAGCGCCCCGACCAACGCCGCCTGCTGATCGAGCAGCCGGATCTGCTGCCCGATGCCGTCGACGAACTGCTGCGGCTCACCTCACCGGTGCAGGGCCTGGCGCGCACCGCTGACCCGCGACGTCGAGTTGCACGGCACGACGATCCCGGCCGGGCGCAAGGCGCTGCTGCTGTACGGCTCGGCCAACCGCGACGAGCGCCAGTACGGCCCCGACGCCGGCGAGCTGGACGTCACCCGCCGCCCGCGCAACATCCTGACCTTCAGCCACGGCGCGCACCACTGCCTCGGCGCGGCGGCTGCCCGCATGCAGGCGCGGGTGGCGCTGACCGAACTGCTCGACCGCTGCCCGGACTTCGAGATCGACGAGGACGGAATCGTCTGGGCGGGTGGCGGTTACGTGCGGCGCCCGGTGTCGGTTCCGTTTCGGGTGGGCGGCTAGATGGCGGGCCGGGACTGGCTGGGCTCGCGGCGCGCCGAGGTGGCCGCCGACCGCATTCTCGACGCCGCAGGCGAGCTGTTCGCCGCACAACGACGTCTCAACCGTCGGCATGAACGAGATCGCCCACGCCGCAGGGTGTTCCAGGGCGACGCTGTACCGGTACTTCGAGAACCGCGAGGCGCTGCACACCGCCTACGTGCACCGTGAGGCCTACCGGCTGCACCAGCAGATGACCGAACTCATCGGCGAGATCTCCGACCCACGCGAACGGCTGCTGGCCGGGCTGACCACCTCGATGCGGCTGGTGCGTGAAAGTCCGGCCCTGTCATCGTGGTTCACCACCGCCGACTCGCCCATCGGGGCGGAGATGGCCGAGCAGTCGGAGGTCATCCAGGCGCTCACCTCGGGGTTCCTGCTGTCCTTGCGGCCCGACGACCCCGAGGTGGTCGATCGCCGCGCCCGCTGGCTGGTGCGGGTGCTGACGTCGCTGCTGATCTTCCCCGGCCACGACACCGACGACGAACGCGCGATGCTGGAGGAGTTCGTCGTCCCGCTGGTCTGCCCGGCGGAGTCCGGCGAGTCTGCGTTGACCGCAACGAGCCTGCCCACAGATCGCGGTTCATCCACATAGTTACGCACTGCGCGCAGAGTCGCTCGACACCGCGTCGGGCCCGCGTCCGACGGTGGCCGCATGACGAACCTCGAAGGAACTTTCATCGGCAGCGAGGCGATCGCCAGCGGAGCTCTGCGCAGCCATCAACTGCGCGCTCGCTATCGCGCGGTGTTTCCGGGCGTATACGCGCTGAAGGGTGCTGAGCTCACACTTCACCAGCGCGCACGGGCGGCATGGCTGTGGTCGCATCGGGGCGGCGTTGTAATGGGTCTCACGGCAGCCGGCCTACACGGCTCCAAGTGGCTTGATGACGGGTTGCCGATCGAACTGGTGACGTCGAACGCCAGGCCGCCGCGCGGCGTCCGGACCCACGATCTACGAATTCACCCCGAGGAGCTGATGTGGCTGGACGGCCTGCCGGTCACTACCGCCCAGCGCACAGCGTTCGACATCGGCCGACGCCCTCCAACGCGTTCGACAGTCGCACGAATGGACGCTCTGCTGCGCGCGACGGGTATCGGACCCGAGGATGTAGTGGCAATCTCGGCACAACACCGCGGCGCGCGGGGTCTTCGCCAACTTGAAACGGTCCTTGAGCTGGTTGACGCCGGCGCGCAATCACCAAGGGAGAGCTGGCTGCGGCTGACCCTGATCGAGGCCGGCCTGCCGCGGCCGCGAACGCAGATCCCGGTTCGCAGTCCCGACGCCATGACGACGTACTACCTCGACATGGGATGGGAGGACGTGCTGGTGGCAGTCGAGTACGACGGCGACCAGCATCGCACCGATCGCTGGCAATACGCCAAAGACGTTCGTCGGCTCGAAGAACTGGAACGCCTCGGTTGGATCGTGATTCGCGTGCTTGCCGAGCACACCTCGGAGGACATCGTGCGGCGAGTGCGCGACGCACTGGCGCGGCGGGCATCGAGTCTGCGGTGACCGCATCGACTCTGCGGTCAACGCGAGATCGCCGCAGAGAATCACGCACTCACCGCAGAGTCGGCAGGAGGCAACCCTAGGTACGCACCCGGGTGAACCGGTGCAGCACCCAGGCGACCGGGATGGTCATCAGCAGCGTGACGACGAACAGCGCCGGCGCCGAGCCGGTGTAGACCGGCCAGTGCAACACGTTGACCATGGCGATCTCCATGACGACCAGATGCACCAGGAAGATCTCGTAGGAGATCTCGCCGAGCCACACCATCGGCCGGCTGGCCAGCAGCCCCGCGTACCACCCGCGATTTCCCAGCGCCAGCGGCGCGATGAGCAGCGTCGCGATGGCGGCGTAGAAGCCGGTCTTGACCAGTGCCTGCCACAACCCGGTCGGTGAGGTAGTCGGCTCACCCGCAATCGGGGTCGAGACGATGACGTAGCTGATGACGGCCAGCGGTAGGGCGACGAAGCCGTACATCCGAACGCCCATGGCCTGCAACACCGTCAGCAGCATGCCGCCGACGAACCAGGCCAGATAGCCGGGCAGCCACAGCCGGGCGCCGTTGGGCAGGAAATCGGTGGTGTGCACCAGCACCAGCCACGCCGGGCTGACCAACGCCAGCCCCGCCAGCCCGGCCAGCAGCAGGCGCGGCCGCCACTGCCGGCGGCACAACACGACCAGCAGCAGGTAGGCCAGGATGGGCAGGGCGACGTAGAACGCGACCTCGACCGCCAGGCTCCACATCTGCGTAAGTCCTTGGTGCAGATAGGAGAACATGTAGTTGTCGGTGTAGATCTGGGTCAGCGTCAGGTTGCGGAACAGGCCGATCCAGCTGTGGCCGGGGTTGGGCCCGGCGGTGCGGAAGTGGTAGATCAGGAAAGCCACCACGACGGTGACGACGTAGGCCGGCATGATGCGGCGCACCCGGTGCCAGGCGTAGCGCGCCACGTCGGCGGCCACTGCCCACCGCTGGCGGCGGCCCGAACCCAGGGGCCGAACAACAGGTAGCCGGACAACGCGAAGAAGATCGGCACACCGATCTCCATGCGCGAATACACCAGACCCACGAAGCCGTGGGTGTACTTGCCGGTGGTGTAGGCGGCGTGGGTGCCCAGCACCAGCAGGGCCGCGACCGCCCGCACGCCGGTCAGCGATGCCACCCGGTCGACGCCTGAGACGGCCTCCAGGCCGCCCTGGTCGACCTCGCGGGACGCGGTCATCGGTCTTTGTGCCGGGGCTTCCCGCCGGAGGGACGCGAGTCGTAGGACGGCATGCCGCGGTCCGGCTTGAGGTTGATCAGCACACCGGAGATCCGGGTGTTCTCAAGGGCTTTCAGCGTGGACGGCGACAGTTTGGCGGGCAACTCGACCAGTGAGAAGTCGTTCTTGATGGCGATGTGGCCGAAATCGCTGCGGTGCAGGCCGCCTTCGTTGGCGATCGCGCCGACGATCGAGCCGGGACCCACCTTGTGCCTCTTGCCGACCGAGATGCGATAGGTCGCCAGGTCGTCGCGGGTCTTGCGCGGGGCGCGTTCCCGTTCGTCGCGCTCGGGCCGCTCTCGCCGCTTCTCCGGCGGCGGCTCGGTCATCAGGAACTCGGCCCCGTCGCGGGACTGCAGCGCCAGCGCCGCGGCGATATCGGCCATCGGCACGTCGTTGTCGCGTTCGTAGTCCTCGATCAGGCGGCGGAACATGTCGAAGCCCGGAGCGTTGAGCGCCTCGGTGATCGAGTCCTGGAACTTGGCCACCCGCTGGGCGTTGACGTCCTCGACGCTGGGCAGCTGCACCTCGGTGACCGGCTGCCGGGTGACCTTCTCGATCGACTTCAGCAGGTGGCGCTCACGGGGCGAGACGAACAGCAGCGCGGTCCCGGACCGCCCGGCCCGCCCGGTGCGCCCGATGCGGTGCACGTAGGACTCCGGGTCGTGCGGGATGTCGTAGTTCAGGACGTGCGAAATCCGTTCCACGTCAAGGCCTCTGGCGGCGACGTCGGTGGCCACCAGGATGTCGATCGAGCCGTCCTTGAGCGCGGCGATGGTGCGCTCGCGCAAGGCCTGCGGAATGTCGCCGTTGATGGCCGAGGCGGAAAACCCTCGGGCGCGCAGCTTTTCGGCCACCTCCTCGGTGGCCTGCTTGGTGCGCACGAACACGATCATCGCCTCGAAGTCCTCGACCTCGAGGACCCGCGTCAGCGCATCCATCTTCCGCGGACCGGCGACCTGAATGAAGCGCTGGGTGATGTTCTCGGCGGTGGCGGTCTTCGACTTGACCGTCACCTCCACCGCGTCGTGCAGGTACTTCGTGGTGATCTTGCGGATGGCCGGCGGCATGGTGGCCGAGAACAGCGCCACCTGCTTGTACTCCGGGGTGTCGCGCAGGATGCGTTCGACGTCCTCGGCGAAGCCCATCTGCAGCATCTCGTCGGCCTCGTCGAGCACCAGATAGTCCAGGTGCGAGAGGTCCAGCGTGCCGCGCTCCAGATGGTCGATGACCCGGCCCGGGGTGCCGACCACGACCTGCGCGCCGCGCCGCAGGCCGGCCAACTGCACCGTGTAGGACTGCCCGCCGTAGATCGGCAGCACCTTGATCTGCGGCAGCCGCGCCGCGTACCGGCTGAACGCCTCGGCCACCTGCAGCGCCAGCTCGCGGGTGGGCGCCAGGACCAGCGCCTGGGTGACCTTGCTGTTGACGTCGATGCGCGACAGGATCGGGATGGCGAATGCGGCGGTCTTGCCGGTGCCGGTCTGCGCCAGTCCGACGACGTCGGAGCCGGCCAGCAGCGCCGGAATGGTGGCCGCCTGGATGGCCGAAGGTGTCTCGTAGCCGACGTCAGACACCGCCTGCAGCACATCGGGGTGAATCTGCAGGTCGGCGAAAGTCTGGGGGGAGCTGACGGCGGCGTCGGGTCCGGCGTCTTCCGGGGGTGTCATTGGACCTGCAGTCTAAGGCCCGAGCGTGCCGTAACCCCATATCGACGGCAACGGCCGGTACCGTCAGCCGATGTGTGGCATCGGCTGACGCTCATCGCCGCGGGTGCGGCGCTGGCTGCCGCGCTGGCCGGCTGCGGCTCCGGTGACTCGACGGTGGCCAAGACACCGCAGCCCACGACCACCACGACCACCACCTCGACTTCACCGGCGAGCCCGGCACCGCCCCCGCCGCCGTCGTCGTCGGTACCGCCCCCGCCACCGGATCCCTGCGCGGTCAACCTGAACGCCCCGGCCATCGCGCAGACGGTTTCCGAGTTGCCGCGCGACCCCCGCAGCGGCCAGGGGTGGTATCCGGTGCCGGTGGCCGGGAACTACAACGAGTGCGCGCAGCTGTCGGCCGTGATCATCAAAGCCAACACCAACAGCGCGAACCCCAATACCCGTGCGGTGATGTTCCACCTGGGCAAATACATCCCCACCGGGGTGCCGGACACCTACGGATTCAACGGAATCGACGCGTCGCAGAGCACCGGTGACACCGTCGCCCTGGCCTACGCCAACGGGCTGGGCATGCAGAGCGTGGTGAAGTTCCGGTGGAACGGCAACGGCGTCGAGCTCATCGGCAACACCGGATAACCCTCCAAACAAATGCTTTGGCGGTTTTTCCCGCCGGTTTGCCGCAACCGAAAGCTTTCGGCAAACACCCGCGGATGGCGTAAATTGGCTGGTGGGTTCAGCGCAGCCAGCTCCCCGACCTATTGCGCCGGTACACGAACTGCTCACCACACGACGGGCACGGCAGGTCGCAGCGCGACCACCGGCGCGCTGTCGCCGAGCAGCTCGGCCGCACGCAGCACCCACCCCTCGATGGCGCTGCAGTAGCCACTGAGCAACTCGCAATCCTGACGGCCGCCATCCCCGTCCGGCCGGCCAACGCGCCGCGCAGCCGTGCATAGAGCGCATCCGACCATCGGCACACACCGTGATCCCCCACCGGGACCTCATCGCACATCGTGTGTGTAGCGTCAGTCAGCCGGCGCCGAGCAAGCGCCAGCGGACCATCTGGAGCGGGAAGAACGGCCACTACAGCGAAGGCTAGCCGCTTTGTAGCAATACAAAGAGTTACACGCCGAACATCCCCATTAGCCGGGAAGGGCTGCCGGACAGAAGACATCTCGTTGGGGGGATGATGAACCCTCCATCCGGCAGCCTCATGGTGAACGGTAGCCCCAGAGTTTCCTCGACATTAGCGAATGAATTGGATTCTCATCTAATGGCGGCTAGCTGGGAATTGCGCACTACGCGCGTAAGAGAGCAATCTTCAATCACTCACAAGTTATCCACAAAGACAGCACCCTGGGGCATGGCCCCCTGACCTGCGAAGACGCGGCATACCCGGGCATTGCCGAAATATCCCCCTGAGCCGATATCCACAGCCTGTTGGAGGCGTTGCAACGCATGCTCGGACACGCGAAGGCGTCGATGACGTTGGATGTCTATGCCGACTTGTTCGATGACGACTTGGACGGCGTTGCGGACGGCTTGGGCGCGGCGATGAAAGCTGCTGCGGACTCTCTGCGGACTGGCGCAGCCCGTTAGTCTTCTCACCAGTGCGTTTGTGACCTGAAGGGGTCGAATAGTGTTCGTCGCCGACGATCGAGTCATCTACAGCGCATCCGACCTCGCCGCTGCCGCGCGCTGCGAGTACGCGCTGCTGCGTTCGTTCGATGCCCGCCTCGGCCGGGGGCCGGCCGTCGCGGTCGCCGACGAGCTGCTGGCCCGCACCGCCGAACTCGGCGATGAGCACGAGCAGCGTCACCTCGACGAGCTGCGTTCGCGCAGCCATGTCGCGATCATCGGCAGACCCGCCTACACGGTGGCCGGCCTGACCGCTGCCGCGGAGTCGACGCTGCGCGCGGTCGCGGATCGCGCGGAGGTCATCTACCAGGCCGCGATGTTCGACGGCCGCTTCGTCGGTTTCGCCGACTTCCTGGTGCTCGACGGAGAGCGCTACCGGTTGCGCGACACCAAGCTCGCCCGTTCGGTCAAGGTCGAGGCCCTGCTGCAGCTGGCCGCCTACGCCGAGACCCTGGGCGCGGCGGGCGTCGGGGTCCACGACGACGTGGAGTTGGTGCTGGGCAACGGAACGACCATGGCCTACCGGGTCGACGAGTTGCTGCCGGTGTACCGGTCCCGCCGTGCCGCACTGCAGGACCTGCTCGACCGCCACTACGACAGCGGCGCGGCGGTCAGCTGGGCCGACGACACGATCCGCGCGTGCATGCGCTGTCCCGAGTGCGAGCAGCAGGTGCGCGCCCACGACGACCTGCTGCTGGTCGCGAACATGCGGGTCAGCCAGCGGGCAGCGCCTCATCGACGCCGGCATCACCACCATGACCGAGCTGGCTCACCACGAAGGACCGGTGCCGGACCTGCCGGCCCGCACCGTCACCGCCCTGAGCCGGCAGGCCCGCCTGCAGATCACCCCCCGCGACGAGCAGGGCAAGCCCCCGTACGAGGTGGTCGACGCGCAACCGCTGATGCTGCTGCCCGACCCCGACAAGGGCGACCTGTTCTTCGACTTCGAGGGCGACCCGCTGTGGACCGCCGACGGCCGGGACTGGGGGCTGGAGTACATGTTCGGCGTCTTGGGTACCGGCGGGCAGGAGCGAAGCGACCGGGGGATCAGGTCGGTCGAGGAGTTCACGCCGCTGTGGGCGCACGACCGCGCCGCGGAGCGCAAGGCGCTGCTCGACTTCCTGGCGATGGTGCGCAAGCGGCGCAAGCGCCACCCGAAGATGCACATCTATCACTACGCCGCCGTACGAGAAGACAGCGCTGCTGCGGCTGGCCGGGCGCTACGGGGTGGGCGAGGACGAGGTCGACGACCTGCTGCGCAACGGCGTGCTCGTCGACCTGTATCCCATGGTGCGCAAGAGCATTCGGGTCGGCACCGAGAACTACAGCCTCAAGTCGCTCGAACCCCTGTACATGGGTTCGGAACTGCGCACCGGTGACGTCACCACCGCGACCGACTCGATCACCATGTACGCCAAGTACTGCGAGCTGCGCGCCGAGGGCCGCGACGACGAAGCCGCCAACGTGCTCAAGGAGATCGAGGACTACAACCGCTACGACTGCCGCTCCACCCGCAAGCTGCGCGACTGGCTGCTGGGCCGCGCCATCGAATCGGGGGTCCCACCGCTCGGGCCGCAGCCGGTACGTGACAGCGGTCAGGTCGAGGTCGACGACGACGTGGCCCGCGCGCTGGCCCGCTTCGCCGGCGATGACATCGACGCGCGGACACCCGAGCAGCGGGCCGTGGCGATGATCGCGGCCGCGCGCGGGTATCACCGCCGGGAGGACAAGCCGTTCTGGTGGGGCCACTTCGACCGGCTCAACAGCCCGGTCGACGAATGGTCGGACACCCCAGGCGTTTTCCTCGCCGACCATGCCACCGTCGACGCCGACTGGCACGTCCCGCCGCGGGCGCGCAAACAGCAGCGGTGGCTGCGGTTGACCGGGGCGATGGCCGCCGGCGAACTCACCGCGGACATGTACGCGCTCTACGACCCGCCGACCCCGGCCGGCCTGTCCGACGATCCCGAGCGACGGGCCTTCGCGCCGGTGAAGGTACTCGAGTGCGACGATCCCTCGGCGCCGACCGAGGTGCTCGTCATGGAGCGCGAACCGCCGAAGCAACGGGCGGCGGCCTTTCGACCAGCTTCCGTTCGCGCTGACCCCCGGGCCGCCGTTTCCGACCAAGGCATTGCGCGAGTCCATCGACGGCGTCGCGGCCGAGATCGCGGCCGGCCTGCCGTCACTGCCGCCGTCTGCGGTCGTCGACGTGCTGCTCCGATGCCCGCCCCGCACCAACGGCCCGCTCCCCCGCACCGGCGACTGCGTCGCCGACCTCACCGCCGCCGTGCTGGCACTGGATTCGTCGTACCTGGCGGTGCACGGCCCACCCGGCACCGGCAAGACGTACACCGCCGCGCGGGTGATCGCCGAACTGGTCAACCAGCACCGGTGGCGCGTCGGAGTGGTCGCGCAGTCACATGCCGTGGTGGAGAACCTGTTTCGCGACATCATCGGCGCGGGCGTCGACCCCGGCCTGGTCGCCAAGAAGCGCAGCGGCAACGGCCCGTGGACCGACATCGACGAGAAGGCCTATCCGGCTTTCCTCGCCGAGAACGAGGGCTGCGTGATCGGCGGCACCGCATGGGATTTCGCGAACGCCAGCCGAGTACCGCCCGGCAGCCTCGACCTGTTGGTGATCGAGGAGGCCGGCCAGTTCTGCCTGGCCAACACCATCGCCGTCGCACCGGCCGCCGCCAACCTGCTGCTGCTCGGCGACCCCCAGCAGCTGCCGCAGGTGAGCCAGGGCACGCACCCGGAGCCCGTCGACGCCTCGGCGCTGGGCTGGCTGGTCGACGGACGGCACACGCTGCCCGACGAGCTCGGCTACTTCCTGGACCGCTCCTATCGGATGCACCCGGCGCTGTGCGCCGCCGTCTCGCGACTGAGCTACGACGGACGGCTGCACTCGGTCGAGCAGACCACCGCGGCCCGCCGGCTCGACGGGTTCGAGCCGGGTGTGCACGTGCTGGCACTGGACCACGACGGCAACTCGACCGACAGCCGCGAGGAGGCCGAGGCGATCGTCGCCGAGATCACCGCGCTGCTCGGGTCGGCATGGACCGACGAGCACGGCACCCGCCCGCTGGCCGCGTCCGACGTGCTGGTGGTCACCCCGTACAACGCCCAGGTCGTGCTGCTGCGCCGCCTGCTCGACGAGGCCGGGCTGCACGAGGTGCAGGCCGGCACGGTCGACAAGTTCCAGGGCAGGCAGGCGCCGGTGGTGTTCATCTCGATGGTGGCCTCCTCGATCGCCGAGGTGCCGCGCGGAATCTCGTTCCTGCTCAACCGGAATCGGCTCAACGTGGCGGTGAGCCGGGCCAAGTACGCCGCGGTGATCGTCCGCTCGGCGATGCTGACCGACTACCTGCCCTCCACACCCGCGGGGTTGGTGGAGTTGGGTGCGTTCCTGGCCATGTGTGATAGACCCTCGCCATGAGCACAACGCTGGCCGAACGGCTGCAGGCCATCGTGGGCAGCGCGCACGTCGTCACCGACCCTGACGTTCTCGACGGCCGCAGCGTCGACTACACCGGGCGCTACCGCGGCCGAGCCAGCGCGCTGGTGCGGCCCGGCTCGGCCGACGAGGTGGCCGCGGTACTGCGGGAATGCCGGGCGGCCGAGGTCTGCGTGACGGTGCAGGGCGGGCGCACCTCGCTGGTCGCGGGCACCGTGCCCGAGCACGGCGACGTGCTGTTGTCCACCGAGCGGTTGACCGAGATCGGCGAGGTCGACGCCACTGAGCGACGGGTGCGGGTCGGCTCCGGCGTGACCCTGGCAGACCTGCAGCGCGCGGCCGCGGCGGCGGGTCTGCTGTTCGGGGTCGACCTCGCCGCCCGCGACTCGGCCACCGTCGGCGGGATGGCCTCCACCAATGCCGGCGGGCTGCGCACCGTGCGCTACGGCAACATGGGCGAACAGGTCATCGGTCTCGATGTCGCGCTGCCCGACGGGTCGGTGGTGCACCGGCACAGCCAGGTGCGCGCCGACAACACCGGGTACGACTTGGCGGCGCTGTTCATCGGCGCCGAAGGCACGCTCGGGGTGATCACCAGCCTGGACCTCCGGCTGCACCCGGTTCCGGCCCACCGGGTGACCGCGGTGTGCGGGTTCGCCACCCTCGACGCCCTGGTGGCCGCCGGCCGGGAGTTGCGCGACACCGAGTCCGTCGCCGCGCTGGAGATGATCGACCGGCGAGCGGCCGCGCTGGCCGCCGAGCACCTGGGTGTTCCGGTGCCGGTGGACGGCGACTGGCTGCTGCTGATCGAACTGGCCGGTGACACCGACCTCACCGAACGGCTCGCCGACGCGCTTGGACGGCGCCGACCTCGCCGACGAGCCCGCCGTGGGAATCGACGCCGGAGCGCAGCAGCGGCTCTGGCAGGTGCGCGAGTCCACCGCCGAGGTGGTCGGGCTGTTCGGTCCGCCGCTGAAGTTCGATGTCTCGCTGCCGCTTTCGGCCATCCCCGCGTTCGCGGCCGACTCCGCCGCGCTGGTCGCCGAGCATGCCCCGGAGGCGATCCCGGTCCTGTTCGGTCACATCGGCGAGGGCAACCTGCACCTCAACGTGCTGCGCTGCGGCACCGAGCAGGAGAGCCACCTGTACGCCGCGATGATGAAACTGATTGCCGCCCATGGCGGTAACGTCAGCTCCGAGCACGGCATCGGCAGCCGCAAGCGCGCCTACCTCGGCATGTCACGCGAGCCGGCCGACATCGCGGCCATGCGTGCCATCAAGTCGGCCTTCGACCCGACGGGCTACCTGAACCCGGCCGTGCTGTTCGACTGACGTGCCGGATCACGCTGGCGGGCGCGGCCGCACCAGCACCGCCTGCTGGATGCTGCCGACGGCACCGTGGTCGTCGAACAGCGTGCCCACCGTCGCGGCGACGCCGTCGGGCCCGTACACCGTCTCCGAACGAATGCCGACCCACTCGCCCGCGGGAACCCGGTACACGTGCACGGCCAGGTCGGTGTTGAGGAAGGTGTACTTGGTGATGTCGATCCTGGTGCCGATTCCGTTGGCGCAGTCGGCAATCGACGAACAGCCGCTCCATCGGGGTCATCGGCTCGCCCTGCAACGAGGTCGACCAGCGGCCGCAGCCACGACTCCCCCGCACCCGGTGCCATCGGCTTGGTCAGCCACAGCCATTCGGTGCTGTGGACGTAGTTGCGCTCGAACTTGTCGGCCAGGTTGCGGTTGTAGCCCTGTTCGCGTGGCGGCAGCGGCGGCACGGACGACGACACCAGTGCCGCGGTGTCGAGTGTCTGAAACCGCCATCCGCTGGCCTTGGCGACCGGACGCGGGCTCCCGTCCGGTCCCTGGCCGAGCATCACCGCGCTCACCAGCTCGATCTGCCTGCCGCCGCGCTCCACCGTCGCGCTGACCCAGAGATCACCGTCGGCGGGCACACCGCCGAGCAGGTCGACGACCACGCGGCTCAGCCGGGTGTCGTCGCGCGGCGCGCAGCGCTCCATGGCCCGCACCAGCAGCGCCGACACCGGACCGCCGTGCTGGATGTGCGACGACCAGGTACTGCGAACCATGTCGGTGGCCCGGAACCTCTCGCCCAGCGGATCGTCGGGGTCGACGAGTTCGTAGTAGCTGTCGGACATGCTCACCTTTCGACTGTCACGGAAAGCCCGCGCCGGGAACGTCGACCCTGATGGTCTCGACTCGCGCGGCGCGCGTGCCGACGAGCTTGGCAGGGTAGGCGTCCGAACTCGACAGCAGGAACAGGGTTCGGCGGTCCGGGCCGCCGAACATGCAGGCGATCGCCGCCCGATCGCCGATCTCGACGCGGTCGGTGACCGCACCGCCGGCCAGCACCCGCTCGAACTGGTGGGCCAGGGTCATCGACGTCCACACCGCACCCTCGGCGTCCAGTGCGATACCGTCCGGCGGCCCGTCCAGGCCGTCGGCGAACACCCGCCGCCCGGACAGATCCCCGCCTGCCCCGATGTCGTAGGCGGTCAGCCGCCGCGCGGTCGACTCCGCGACGATCAGCGTGCTGCCGTCCGGTGTGACGACCATGCCGTTGGGAAAGTCGAGGTCCTCGGCGACCACGGTGACCGAGGCGTCGGGATCGAGGCGCATGATCACCCCGCCTTCGCGGGCCTGCGACCCGACGTAGGCGCGGCCGTGGCCGTCGACCACCAGGTCGCCGAGGTCGGCCGGCGCGATTGCGGACAGGTCGGCGATCTCGGTGACCGTGTCACCGTCGTAGCCCGAGGATGACTCTGTGCTCTGCTGAGACGATGAGCAGCGTGCCGTCGGGGCGGAAGCCCAGACCCGACGGGCAGTGGCCGGGCAGCGGCAGCGTGGTCACCGACCCGTCGAGGCTGACGGTGTGGACGGCCTCGCCGAGCATGTCGGAGAACCAGAGCAAACCCTCGAACCAGCGCGGGCCTTCACCGAAGCAGAAGCCCTCGGCCAGCGGTGTCCGCCGCAGCGGCTGCGAGCCTGTGACCGTCATACCCTACCTTTACAAAACAACGCACAAATGTCACGCTGCTGGCGTGGCACTGTCAACGACCCCCACGTCGGAGGGCTGAGGGGTGTGGTGTTATCGCCTGGTCGCGCCGTACACGTTCGAGCGGGTCACACTGCCCGAACCGCCCACCGACGGGCTGCGTGCCGGCAGGTGTCCTGGTGAAGCTTCTCGCCGCAGGTATCTGCGGAAGCGACCTGCCAGGCTTCAAGGGTGTGCAGGGCCGCCTGCCCGGCGACACCGGCACGCTGGCCGCCGAGATGGCGGGCTTCCCCGTCCACGAGATCGTCGGCGAGGTGGTCGCGACCGCGCACCCCGACCACCGGGTCGGAGACCGCGTGGTCGGCTGGGCCTCCAGCTTCGACGGGCTGATGGAGTACGTCACCTCCGACGGCGACGGGCTGGCACCGTACGACCCGGCGCTGAGCCCCGCGCACGCGGTCGGACTGCAGCCGCTGGCCTGCATCCTGTACGCCGTCGAACAGCTTCCGCCACTGGAGGGCAAGCATGTGGCGGTGATCGGCCAGGGTTCGATCGGTCTGCTGTTCTCCTACGTGGCCAAGGCATTCGGCGCCGCCCGCGTCACCGGCGTCGACCCCATCTACCGCGACGACATCGGCGCGAAGTTCGGTGTCGACACCGTCGTACGGGCGACCAGCGACCGCTGGGTCACCCACCTCTCGCCGCACGACAAGCCCGACGTCGTCGTCGAAGCCGTCGGACATCAGGTCGCCACCCTCAACAATGCGGTCGAGGCGGCGGCATTCGGCGGCACGGTGTTCTATTTCGGAGTGCCCGACGACGACAGCTACCCGATCAGCATGCGCACGATGCTGCGCAACAACCTGACGCTGAAATCCGGTGTGACGCTGGATCGCCGGCGGGTGCTCGAGGCAGCCGACGCCTTCGCCCGCGAGCACCCCGACCTGCTGGGCATGTACGTCACCCACACCTTCGGGATCGACGACGTGCAGGAGGCCTTCGAATTCGCCTGCCGCCCAACGCCGGGACGCGTGAAGATCGTCGATCGCCGGGTCATGAGCGACAGCAGGCTTCAGCAGGCGCTGGCAAGCAAGGCGCAGGTGTGGGGCGGCTGGATCACCGGCCCGAGCTTCAGCGGCCCCGAGGAGTTCGCCCGCGCCGGCTACGACTACGTCGGATTCGACACCCAGCACGGCTATCTCGACGACGCCGACGTGGCCGTGATCCTTCGCCGGCTCGAACACGTGCCGATCGCGACGGCGGTACGGCTGGCCTCGGCGGACCCGGCGCCGATCGGCCGGGTGCTCGACGCGGGCGCCGACGCGATCATCGTCGCGATGGTCGACAGCCCCGAACAGGCCGCCGCGGCGGTGGCCGCGACCCGGTACGCGCCGGACGGTGTGCGCAGCTTCGGCCCGTTGCGGGCCAGCCTGGGCCACGACCCCGCCGCGCTGCAGTCGCGGGTGAGCGTGTTCGCCATGATCGAGACCGCCGCCGGCCTGGCGGCCGTCGACGACATCTGTTCGGTGCCAGGCCTTTCCGGGGTGTACGTCGGCCCGGCCGATCTGGCCATCTCACTGGGCGTGGCGGTGGCCAAGGCCACCAGCAACCCGCAGGTGCGCGACGCCATCACCCGCGTGCAGCGGGCGGCGACCGCCTCCGGTGTGGTCGCGGGCATACACGCCGGGGACGGCGTGACGGGAAAGGAACTCGCCGCGTTGGGCTTTCAGATGATCACCCTGGCTCCCGAATCCCAGGCGCTGCGGCGCGGCGCGGTCGCGCACCTCGACGACGCGGCAGGCCCGCGGTGAGCGACGGGCGCGTCGCGCTGGTGACCGGGGCCGCGCGCGGTCAGGGCGCGGCCATCGTGGCGCGGTTGCGCGCCGACGGCTTCCTGGTCGCCGCGGCCGACCTGCTCGAGATCACGGTCGACGATCCCGGCGTGCTCGCCGTCGAGCTGGATGTGAGCTCGGCCGAGCAGTGGTCGGCGGTGGTCGCCGAGGTGGTCGAGCGCCTCGGCGGGCTGAACGTCCTGGTGAACAACGCCGGGGTGCTGCATCGCGCACCGCTGGGCGAGGAGACCGCCGAAGGATTCGAACGTGCCTGGCGGGTCAACACTTTGGGCCCGTTCCTGGGTATCAGCGCATCGCTGGAACACCTCCGCGGCGCCGAGGGCGCCGCGATCGTCAACACCTGCAGCACCGGCGCCATCCGGCCGTTCCCGTTTCACGCCGCCTACGGTTCGTCGAAGTGGGCGCTGCGCGGCCTGACCCAGATCGCCGCCGCGGAGCTGGCCGGTGACGGCATCCGCGTCAATGCGGTGTTCCCCGGTCCGATCGAGACACCCATGCTCGACGAGAAGGCCCGGGACCGGCTGGTGGCCCGCGCCTACAGCGGCCGGCTCGGACAGCCGATGGAGATCGCCGACGCGGTGGCTTTCCTGGTCTCCGACCGAGCCGCGTTCATCACCGGATCCGAGCTCGTCGTCGACGGTGGCCAGTGTCTGCAGATCGGGTGAGCCCGGACCCCGAGATCAACCGGCGGCTCGACCCCGCTCTGCGGGAGTTCGCCGCGGCCCGCAGCGACCTCTCGCCGGAAACCCTTGCCGCCGTGCGAACCTCGCTCGACGAACGTCGCGCCGCGGCGGTCGCCACCATCGACAGCAGCGGCCTCGACATCACCGACACGACGGTGCATCGAGACACCGGTCCGCCCATCCCGGTGCGGATCTACCGTGGCGCTGCCGCACCGTCGCCGGCGGTGATCTACTGCCACGCCGGCGCTTTCGTGCTCGGCAACCTCGACACCGATCACCGGCAGTGCGTCGAACTGGCCCGCCGCGGCGGCTGCACGATCATCTCCGTCGACTACCGGCTGGCCCCCGAGCATCCCTACCCCGCCGCGCTGGAGGACGCCGTCGCGGTGCTGAAGTGGGTGCGGGCCGCGGCGGCCGATCTCGGCGTGGACCCGGGCAGGCTGGCCGTGGCCGGCAACAGTGCGGGCGCGGCATTGGCCGCCGGGCTGGCCCAGCGCAGCGCCGAGGACGAACTGCCCGCGATCGTCGGCACGCTGCTGCACCAGCCGGTGCTCGACGACCGCCCCACGGCATCGAAGGCGGAGTTCGTCACCACACCCGGCTTCGACGGCGCCGCGGCGAGTCAGATGTGGCGGCACTATCTGGGTGACACCGCGCCGAGCGCGGAGTCGGTACCCGCGCGTCATCACCGATTGATCGGCGCGGCAAGCACATTCATCACCTGTTCGGAGTTGGATCCGCTGCGCGACGAGGCCGTCGAGTACGCCAGGCAGCTGATGCGCTACGGGGTTCGCACCGATGTGCACCTGTTCGGCGGAACGTGCCACGGCTTCGACTCGCTTGTTCCGGACTGGGCGGTCAGCCAGGCGCTGTTCGACATGCAGTCCGCTGCTCTGCGCCGCTTTTTCGCCGAATCTTGACCTTTACAGATCGTCGTCAAAGTGTCACGCTGTTGTCCATGAGAGCTGACGTGTTCGACATCGACGAGGGCGTCACGGCCCACAGCCAGCGGGCGCCGCGGTTCGCGCGCTACGAGCTCGATGTCATCGGCGCGGGCGTCGCCGACGTCATCGCCTGCGCCGGCGGCTGGCTGTTCGATCGGGTGATGGCCGGCTGGGACGTCACCGTCGCCGTCCCGCACCACCTCGACTCGGCGCCACTGCGCATCCTCGGCGTACATACGGTCGCGCTGGACGCCCTCGTCGACAGCCGCCCCGCCACCCGTGCCCTGGCGGTGGCCGGGCCGATGTGCAACGCCGACGATCTGGTGCGCAACGTGGTGGGGGCCGCGCTGGGTTCGGCTCGCACCGAGGTCACGCTGTGGGGGGATGCATGGATTCCCGCGCTGGGCAGTCGCGGTGCCGCGGTTCGGCACGAACTGAGCTCCGCCGCCCGGGTATTCAAGGCGCAGGCAATGTCAGCGGCCGGGGCCGACGCGGCGTCCGTCGCGCCGTTCGAGGCGTTCTTCAGCCACGGCAGGCCGGTGCACACCGACTATCCCGACCTGCTTCCGGTCGGCTGACTCCGGTCAGCGGTCGACGAAGATGTCGATGATCGGGCTGTCCCCGCCGCCGTAGCGCGACAGGTCCTGGACACCCGCCGCGCGCAGCACGTCGGAATCGATCAGACACTTGCCGTTGACCTCGGCCCCCGGCGAGGTCAGGATCTCCACCGCGGCGTCGGCCATGATCTCGGGGCTGCGCGACGACGCCAGCGCATTCTCGAAGTCCGGCGAGTTGGCCACCGCCGACGTGGCGATGTAGGTCTCCGGCCACAGGCAGGTGAATCCGATTCCGGTGTCGGCATATTCGGCCGCCCAGCCCATCGACAGCAGCGTCATGCCGTACTTCGACAAGGTGTAAGCCGGGTGCGCGCCCAGCCAGTGCGGGTTGAGGTTCAGCGGCGGGGCGATGGTCACCACATGGCCGTTGGGCGACTTCCGAAGATGCGGCAGGCAGGCCTTGGTCAGCAGGAAGGTGCCGCGGATGTTGATCTGCTGCATCAGGTCGAACTTCTTGGCCGACAGCTCCTCGGTGGGCTCGGTCCCGATGGCGCTGGCGTTGTTGATGCAGACGTCCACGCCGCCGAAGTGCTCGACGGCGGCGGCCACGGCGCGCGCGACGTCCTCCTCGCTGCGCACGTCGCCCACCACCGCGACGGCCCGTCCGCCTGCGGCCTCGATGTCGCGCGCCGCGGTGTGCACCGTGCCGGGCAGCTTCGGATGCGGCTCGGCGGTCTTGGCCAGCAGCACGACATTGGCGCCGTGCCGGGCGGCACCCAAGGCGATGGCCAGGCCGATACCCCGGCTGGCTCCCGACACGACCAGCGTGCGATCGGTCAGCGACTGCTTCGCGGCCATCATTCTCCTCACTGAAAACTGCATTCTCTTTTTCAGCGAGCATAGTTCGCGGAGGACGGGGTCAGTCGGGGCGGGGCAGGGAATGCCGGCCGTAGGTATCGGCGTCGTCGGCCTCGTCGCGGTAGTGCCGCGGCCGGTGCGGCTCGCTGCCGTCGCTCAACCGGTGCCGCGAGTTGGGCTCGGCCTCGTCGGCGTGGACGTCGGCGAACAGATCCGCGAACCCGCTGCGGCTCGTCGTCGACGTGAAAGCCGTTGTGGGCGAATCCGATCGGCTCCGGCTCCGGCTCGGGATCGGGACGGCGCCACACGATCTGCTCGGTCTCGTAGTCGTCCTCGAGGGGCGCCGGCGGGTAGGCCCGGGGCACCTCGTACTCGATGTAGTCATCGTCGTCGTAGCCCTCGTCGTAGACCGGGATCCAGTCGGTGACGTCGTCGTCGTCCACGAACTCCGGGCCCGCGACCCGCCGGGACAACCCGCCCACGAGGAACAGCGCGCCGATGATGCCGAACAGCGCGACGAACGCCGGCAGCAGTATCGACTGCGACAGCGCGGTCGCGAACGGCTCGTGCAGGACCGCGGGCAGCTTGAGAACCGCGAGGTCGCTGGGCGCGGCATTCGCCGGGGCGGCCGGCAGCTCGTCGCTGATCCGAGCGGCCATGAACGCCGCCATGCCCGCGCTGCCCAGCACCGAACCGACCTGTCGGGTCGCGTTGTAGACACCGGATCCGGCACCGGCCAGCCGCGGCGGCAGATTGCGGGTGGCCGTCGTCGCCAGCGGCGCCCAGATGAACGCCATGCCCACCCCCATCGCCGTCAGCGGCAACACCAGCCGCCAGATCGCGGTCGTCGGCGTCATCTCGATCGACAGCCAGGTCAGCGCGACGGCCAGCACCGAGAAGCCGAACCCGATGATCGGGCGCGGATGGGTGCTGTCGACGATGCGGCCCACGAACGGCGCGAGCACGCCACTGGCCACCGCCATCGGCGCGACCAGCAGCGCCGAGCGCGTCGGCGTCAGACCGCACACCACCTGGGCGTAGAACATCACCGGCAGCACCATGGCCGTGACCACGAAACCGATCACGGCGACGCCGAGGCTGGACAGGCTGAAGTCGCGGTCGTAGAAGATCTCCAGCGGGATCAGCGGCTCGTTGCGGTTGACCGACTGCCAGTAGACGAAGGCGGCGAAGAACCCGATGCCGGCGACGATCACCGCCCAGATCCACGCCTGCCAGTGGTGGCTCTGGCCTTCCTGCAGCCCGAACACCACCAGGAACATGCCGATCCCGGACAGCGCGACGCCGAGAAGGTCGAAGCGGTGCTTCTGGGTGGGCAGCGTCGGAACCAGCCAGACCGCAAGGGCCAGCCCGATGACGCCGATCGGCACGTTGACGAAGAAGATCCACTCCCAGCCCAGGTGGTCGACGAGCACGCCGCCGGCCAGCGGACCGACCAGCGTCGCCACCCCGGCCGTCGCGCCCCACAGGCTCAGCGCCACGCCGCGCCGCTCGGCCGGGAAGATGCGCGTGATCGTCGACAGCGTCTGCGGGGTCAGCAGCGCCGCACCCAGACCCTGCACGGCCCGCGCGACGATCAGCATGTCCACCGAGCCGGCCAGGCCGCACCACAGCGAGGACACGGTGAAGATCGCCAGCCCGGCCAGGTAGAGGTTCTTGGGTCCGTACCGGTCCCCCAGCCGACCGGCCAGCAGCAGCGGCACCGCGAACGCCAGCAGGTAGGAGCTGGTCACCCAGATCACGGTGTCGTAGTCGGTGATCTCCAGCGCGTCCATGATGCTGGGGTTGGCGACGGAGACGATGGTCGAGTCGACCAGGATCATGAAGAAGCCGACCATCATGGCCCACAGCGCGTTCCACGGATTCGCCGGACCGCGCGGCGGGTCGGCCAAGCTCACGTCCGGCGCCGGGCCGGCCATGCTCCTGGTCATCGTGTCCACACCTCGTCTCGGCTTCCTGCGATGGAATTCGGCTTCCCGCACTCGACTCCATCGTCGGTGCTGGGTCTGCCGGCTGCCTGCCGGCTGCAACCGCGGTGCCAGACCGAGACTATCGACCGCGCGGTGCCCGGCGCCATGGCGGTGGCCCGCGCCGAAGGCTCTGAGGACCGGGCGTAGGTTGAAAAGGACAGCTGTCGGGGGAACAGGTCCCCGTGGAGAACCGACACAGGACCGAACATCTCAGCTGAGGAGGAGCCATGAAGTCCGAGCGTTTTCGCCCGTTGGTGGACGCGAAAGGTCCGTTCGTGTCGATCTATTTCGACGACTCTCACGACACCCAGGACGCGGCCGCTCAACTCGACGCCCGTCTGCGCGATGTGCGAAAGCACCTCGAGGAGCAGTCCGTTGACGCGTCGGTGATCGAGGCCATCGACAGCGCCGTGCGCGGCGCCCACCCGCCGGTGGGCCGCAGCGGCCGCGTGGTGATCGCCGCGGGCGACACGATCGTCACCGACGAGCATCTGATCCGGCCGCCGGTGACGACGGACCTTCGCATCTCCGAGTTGCCGTACCTGATCCCGATCGTCGAGCACGGCCTGCTGCACACCGACTATCTGGTGGTCTCCGTCGACCACACCGGTGCCGACATCACCGTGCACCGCGCCGGCCGGGTGAGCAACGAAAGCGTCGACGGCGAGGGCTGGCCGGTGCACAAGGCCAAGTCGGTCGAGCACGAATACGGCGGCGCGCAGCCGCGAGGTCGACGAGGCCGTCCGCAAGAACATTCGCGCGGTCGCCGACCGTGTCACCCACCTGGTCGACGAGGCCGGTGCCGAGCTGGTGTTCATCGAGGGTGAGGCGGGCGCGCGTGCCGAGCTGACCTCGGCGCTGCCCGAGCGGGCCGCCGACAAGGTCGTGCAGCTGCAGGGCGGCGGCCGTGCCGCCGGAACCGACCAGGCCGAGGTGCACCACGAGATCGGCCAGGAGTTCCTCAAGCGGCGGCTGGCCACCATCGACGACGCCGCGCAACGGTTCGCGGCCGGCCGCGGCACCGGGCTCGCCGTCGAGGGTCTGGCCGACGTGACCGCCGCGCTGCGCGACGGCGCGGTCGAGACCCTGATCATCGGCGAGCTGGGCGAGGCGACCGTGGTCGCCGACACCGACCTGGCGATGATCGCGCCGGACGCCGACACCCTGTCCACACTGGGCGGCGCGCCCGAGCGGACGCTGCGCGCCGACGAGGCGCTCCCGCTGCTGGCCGTTGCCACCGGTGCGGCGCTGGTGCGCACCGACGAGCGGCTCAGCCCGGCCGACGGTGTCGGCGCGGTGCTGCGTTATGCGGAGAACAGCTCGGCGGGCTAACCGCTCTGCCGAGGGGCCACTTGCGACACGCGTCGGCGCGAAAAGCGTGTGGCAAGTGGCCACTCGCGGGGGCTAACCGTCGGCCGGGGCGCCGACCACCAGCAGCGCGAGCAGCGCGATGGCCACGCCGGCGGTCATCACCACCGACAGCGCGATCTCGTCGTTGCCCAGCAGGCCGACCACCGGGGCGATCAGCGCGCCGACGCCGAACTGTGCGGCACCCAGTAGTGCGGCGGCGGTGCCCGCCGCTTCGTGGTGGCGGGACAGCGCGACCGCGGGCGCGTTGGGGATGACGAACCCGAGCATGGCCAGCACGGTCCACGCGGGCAGGACGAAGCCGAGCACTCCGCCGGTGTGGGTCGCCGACAAGGCGATGAACACCGCGCCGGCCACGGTGGCGGCCACCAGCGCGACGACCATGATCCGCTGCGGGGTGAACCGCCGCAGCAGCACGACGTTGAACTGCGTGGCCGCGATCAGCGCGATCGCGCCCGCGCCGAACACCAGCGCGAAGCTCTGCTGATCGAGCCCGTGGCGGCCCTGCAGCACGAAGGACGCGCCGGAGATGTAGGCGAACAGACCCGACATGCCGAGCGCCCCGACCAGCACCAGCATCACGAAGCGCACGTCGCCGAGCAGTCCGGCGTAGGTCGCCAGGATCGACCTCAGCCGCAGCGGGCGCCGATGCGACGGCGGCAGCGTCTCGGGCAGCGCCAGCGCCGCCATCACCAGCAGCGCGCCGGCCAGCACGATCAGCACCGCGAAGACCCAGTGCCAGCTGGCGTGCAGAAGCACCACCGCGCCCAGCGAAGGGGCCAGGACCGGTGCGACGCCCAGCACCAGCATCAGCCGCGACATCACCGTGGCGGCCACCGACTCGTCGAACAGGTCGCCGACCACGGCGACCGCCACCACCATCGCGGCGGCGGCGCCCATGCCCTGCAGCGCGCGGGCCACGGCCAGCACGGTCAGGTCGGGGGCCAGCAGGCACAGCAGCGAGGCCACCATGTGCAGCACGATCCCGGCCATCAGCGGCCTGCGGCGGCCCAGCGAGTCCGACAGCGGCCCGACGACCAGCTGCCCGACGGCCAGCCCCGCCAGCGTGCCGGTCAACGTCAGCTGCGCCACCGACGAGGACACCCCCAGCTCGTCGGCGATGCGCGGCAACGCGGGCAGGTACATGTCGATGGTCAGCGGACCGAGCGCCACCAGGGCGCCGAGCACGACGATCATCTTGGTCCGCCCGGGCGCGACCGCCGGCGCGGCCGGGGTCGTGTCGGGAGCGGTGGTCACAGGCGGCGATGTTGCCATGCACAGCCACAGCACCGCTTCGCGATTATTTGTTCCTGCTGCGGCTATCCGACGCGCGGTGACGGGGATCACTGCGGGGCACGTTTGCGCGGTGGTCGTTCGTTAGCCTGATGTCACGCCCCCACAGGAAGGCATCCGCATGAAACTCCGCAAGCGGGGATCGTCACCGGAGCAGTTGCCTGCCCAGATCGACGACGACCCGACGCATGTCGGCGCGGGTGCTCTCACAGATCATCGAGCGCAGCACCCGGGCCCAGGCGCCGGCGGTCGAGGCCTACGTCGCGCGGCTGCGCCGGCTGCGTCCCGACGCCACGCCCGCCGAGATCGTCACCAAGCTGGAGAAGCGCTATCTGGCCGCGGTGATGGCCAGCGGCGCCGCCGTCGGTTCGGCCGCCGCGTTCCCCGGTATCGGCACCTTGGCGGCGCTGTCGGCGGTGGCCGGCGAGACCCTGGTGTTCCTCGAGGCGACGGCGGTCTTCGCGCTGGCGGTCGCCGAGGTGCACGGCATTCCGCTCGAGCACCGTGAGCGCCGCCGGGCACTGGTGCTCGCCGTGTTGGTCGGCGACGAGAGCAAGGGCGCCATCGCCGACCTGGTGGGGCCGGGCCGCACCAACGGCGCCTGGTTGGCCGAAGGGGCCGAGATGCTGCCGTTGCCGCTGGTCTCGCAGCTGAACACCCGGCTGATGCGGTACTTCGTCAAGCGGTACACCATCAAGCGCAGCGCGATGGCGCTGGGCAAGATGCTGCCCGTCGGCATCGGCGCGGCGGTCGGCGGCGGCGGCAACCGGATGATGGGCAAGAAGATCGTGAACAACGCCCGCAAGGCCTTCGGACCGGCGCCGGCGCGCTGGCCGGTGACCTTGCACCTGCTGCCGGCGATCGAAGACGGGCGTGAACGCGCGGTAGCCGTTCGTCGACCTGTCGTCGACCGGTTGCCGCACCGCGTCAGGGCATGGCCCTGACCTGCTTCGGGAACGCGAAGAAGCGTTAGCCTTTTAGGCGGCGGCCAGGTGTCGGGGCGCAGGAATGGGGCAAACCGTCTAGAGCACGGCTTGCCGGGACGACAGGAATCGAGGCGAGCAACTGCCGTGAGCAGTACGAGTTCACCATTCGGCCAGAACGAGTGGCTGGTCGAGGAGATGTACCGCAAGTTCCGCGACGACCCCTCCTCGGTCGATGAGAGTTGGCACGAGTTCCTGGTCGACTACAACCCGGAGCCGGCCGAGACGACGAGCGCCGGCAACGGTGCGCCGTCGCAGGCCGCCCCGGTGGCGCCGCCGGAACCCGCGCCGGCCCCGCCGCCGGCTGCCGCCGCACCGGCTGCAGCCGCCCGCACCCACGGCCGCACCCGCCCGGCGCCGGCGCAGCCCCAAGGCCGAGGCACCCAAGGCGGCGCCCGTCGCCGGCGGCCTCCGGCGACGAGACGCAGGTGCTGCGCGGCGCCGCGGCGGCCGTCGTCAAGAACATGAACGCCTCGCTGACGATCCCGACCGCGACCAGCGTTCGGGCCATCCCGGCCAAGCTGATGATCGACAACCGCATCGTCATCAACAACCACCTCAAGCGCACCCGCGGCGGCAAGATCTCCTTCACCCACCTGCTGGGCTACGCGATCGTGCAGGCGGTCAAGAACTTCCCCAACATGAACCGGCACTACGCCGAGATCGACGGCAAGCCCAACGCGGTCACCCCTGCCCACACCAATCTGGGCCTGGCGATCGACCTGCAGGGCAAGAACGGCAGCGGCAGCTCGTCGTGGCGGCCATCAAGAACTGCGAGACCATGCGGTTCGGCCAGTTCATCGCCGCCTACGAGGACATCGTGCGGCGCGCGCGCGACGGCAAGCTGACCGCCGAGGACTTCGCCGGTGTGACGATCTCGCTGACCAACCCCGGCACCATCGGCACCGTGCACTCGGTGCCGCGGCTGATGGCGGGCCAGGGCGCGATCGTCGGCGCCGGCGCGATGGAGTACCCGGCCGAGTTCCAGGGCGCCAGCGAGGAACGCATCGCCGAGCTGGGCATCGGCAAGCTGATCACGCTGACGTCGACCTACGACCACCGCATCATCCAGGGCGCGGAGTCCGGCGACTTCCTGCGCACCATCCACGAGCTGCTGCTCTCCGACGACTTCTACGACGAGATCTTCTTCGAGCTCGGCATCCCCTACGAGCCGGTGCGCTGGCGCACCGACAACCCGGACTCGATCGTCGACAAGAACGCCCGCGTCATCGAGCTGATCGCGGCCTACCGCAACCGCGGCCACCTGATGGCCGACATCGACCCGCTGCGGCTGGACAAGACCCGCTTCCGCAGCCACCCCGACCTCGACGTCAACACCCACGGCCTGACGCTGTGGGACCTCGACCGGGTGTTCAAGGTCGACGGGTTCGCCGGCAAGGAGTACAAGAAGCTGCGCGACGTGCTGCGGCCTGCTGCGCGACGCGTACTGCCGGCACATCGGCGTGGAGTACACCCACATCCTCGAACCCGAGCAGCAGAAGTGGCTGCAGGAGCGCATCGAGGTCAAGCACGACAAGCCGACCGTCGCCCAGCAGAAGTACATCCTGAGCAAGCTCAACGCCGCCGAGGCGTTCGAGACCTTCCTGCAGACGAAATACGTTGGGCAGAAGCGGTTCTCGCTGGAGGGCGCGGAGACCGTCATCCCGATGATGGACGCGGTGATCGACCAGGCCGCCGAGCACGCCCTCGACGAGGTCGTCATCGGCATGCCGCACCGCGGCCGGCTCAACGTGCTGGCCAACATCGTCGGCAAGCCCTACTCGCAGATCTTCAGCGAGTTCGAGGGCAACCTCAACCCGTCGCAGGCGCACGGCTCCGGCGACGTCAAGTACCACCTCGGCGCCACCGGCAACTACATCCAGATGTTCGGCGACAACGACATTCAGGTGTCGCTGACCGCCAACCCGTCGCACCTGGAGGCCGTCGACCCGGTGCTCGAGGGTCTGGTCCGCGCCAAGCAGGACCTGCTGGACAAGGGATCCGGCGACGACGGCTTCACCGTCGATGCCGCTGATGCTGCACGGCGACGCCGCGTTCGCCGGGCAGGGCGTGGTGGCCGAGACGCTGAACCTGGCGCTGCTGCGCGGTTACCGCACCGGCGGCACCATCCACATCATCGTCAACAACCAGATCGGCTTCACCACCTCGCCGCACGACTCCCGGTCCAGCGAGTACTGCACCGACGTCGCGAAAATGATTGGCGCACCGATCTTCCACGTCAACGGCGACGACCCGGAGGCGTGCGTCTGGGTGTCCCGGCTGGCCGTGGACTTCCGGCAGAAGTTCAAGAAGGACGTCATCATCGACATGCTGTGCTACCGCCGCCGCGGGCACAACGAGGGCGACGACCCGTCGATGACGCAGCCCTACATGTACGACGTCATCGACACCAAACGCGGTGTGCGCAAGAGCTACACCGAATCCCTGATCGGCCGTGGCGACATCTCGATGAAAGAGGCCGAGGACGCGCTGCGCGACTACCAGGGCCAGCTCGAGCGGGTGTTCAACGAAGTCCGCGAACTGGAGAAGGTCGAAGTCGAGCCGAGCGAGTCGGTCGAGGAAGACCAGATGATCCCGCGCGGGATGACCACCGCCGTGGACAAGGCGCTGCTGGCCCGCATCGGCGACGCGCATCTGGCGTTCCCCGAGGGCTTCACGGTGCATCCGCGGGTCAAGCCGGTGCTGGAGAAGCGCCGCGAGATGGCCTACGAGGGCAAGGTGGACTGGGCGTTCGGCGAACTGCTGGCGCTGGGCACCTTCCTGGCCGAGGGCAAGCTGATCCGGATGTCCGGACAGGACACCCGCCGCGGCACCTTCACCCAGCGCCACGCGGTCATCATCGACCGCAAGACCGGCGCGGAGTTCACCCCGCTGGACCTGCTGACCGTCAACCCCGACGGCACGCCGACCGGCGGCAGGTTCCTGGTGTACGACTCGGCGCTGTCGGAGTACGCCGCCGTCGGCTTCGAATACGGCTACTCCGTGGGCAATCCGGACGCAATGGTGCTGTGGGAGGCGCAGTTCGGCGACTTCGTCAACGGCGCGCAGTCGATCATCGACGAGTTCATCAGCTCCGGTGAGGCCAAGTGGGGCCAGCTCTCCGACGTCGTGCTGCTGCTGCCGCACGGCCACGAGGGTCAGGGGCCCGACCACACCTCGGGGCGCATCGAGCGTTTCCTGCAGCTGTGGGCCGAGGGGTCGATGACCATCGCGGTGCCGTCGACGCCGGCGAACTACTTCCACCTGCTGCGCCGGCACGGCCTCGACGGTGTGCACCGGCCGCTGATCGTGTTCACGCCGAAGTCGATGCTGCGCAACAAGGCCGCGGTCAGCGACATCCGCGACTTCACCGAGCAGAAGTTCCGGTCCATCATGGAGGAGCCGACCTACACCGACGGTGACGGCGACCGCAGCAAGGTCACCCGAATTCTGTTGACCAGCGGCAAGATCTACTACGAGCTGCAGGCCCGCAAGGCCAAGGACAAGCGCGAGGACGTCGCGATCGTCCGGATCGAACAGCTCGCGCCGCTGCCCAAGCGCCGGCTGGCCAACACGTTGGACTCCTACCCGAATGCCCAGCAGTTCTTCTGGGTGCAGGAGGAGCCGGCCAACCAGGGCGCCTGGCCGAGCTTCGGGCTGACGCTGCCGGAGTTGTTGCCGGACAAGCTGACCGGGATCAAGCGCATCTCGCGGCGCGCGATGGCGGCGACGTCGTCGGGCTCGTCGAAGGTGCATGCCGTCGAACAGCAGGAGATCATCGACGAGGCGTTCGGCTGAGGCGCGCCAGCGCCGAAGGCGAACGACGAGGAGAGTCCGGCCGGAGCGAGGCGTTCGGGTGAACAAGGCGGCCGCCGCGTCCCTCCTCGTGGCGGGGGCGTGGATGGCCGGCCTGTCGGCCGCAGGCGTCGCCGCGGCCGCACCCGCGGAAGGCGATACCGCGTCGGCATCGGTTGCCGACCACGCGCCTTCCGCGCATTCGAAACGGTCCGCAACCAGGCCGAGCGCACGCGTCAAACCCGCACAACCGGCGTCGGCGCGACGGGCCGCCGAACCTGCAGCGCGCCAGGCCGCAGCGACAGTTCACAGCACCTCCGCGAGTGCCAAGGCAGCCTCGACCCACCCGATCGTGGCGCTGTTCTTCAATCACACACCGACGCTGCTCCCGACACAGGAAGCCCCCAGACTCGACGGCGTCGTCCACGGCGCGCTCAACGCCGCCGACTCCGACGGCAACGGTCTGACCTACACCGTGGCCGCCGAACCCGTCCACGGCAAGGTGCTCCTCGACGGCAGCGGAAACTTCACCTATACCCCTCTTGACGCCGGAAACATCGCCGCCACAGACACTTTCACCGTCCGCGTCAGCGATGCCGGAAGCGGTTTCCACGTGCACGGCGTGCTGGGTCTGGTCAACCTGCTGACCTTCGGACTGATCGGTTCGGCCGGGCACACCGCGACGCGAACCATCACCTTGGCCGTCGCTCCCGACGCCGACCCGACCGCCTACATCCTTCCGGTTGCACCGGGTGTGTCCGTCAAAAGCATTCTCACCGTTGGTGATTCGCCCTCGGGTGGCACATATCCCATGGTGGGCGCACCCGATGGTCTCGGCCTGTTCGACAACAACGACGGCACCTTCACGCTGTTGATGAACCATGAGCTGAGTTCGGGCTCCGGTGCCGTGCACGCCCACGGTGCAAACGGTGCGTTCATCTCCCGCTACATCATCGACAAGGCCACGCTGGAGGTGATCGGGGGAAGCGACCTGATCCAGCGGGTGTTCGCCTGGAACGCCACCACCCAGAGTTCGGATCCGTCGAGCAGCATCGTGGCGTTCAGCCGGTTCTGCTCGGGCGATCTTGCGGCCGTCTCGGCCTACTTCGACAACGGCCTGGGCACCACCGCGCGGATCTACCTCACCGGCGAGGAAGGTGGCTCAGGTCGGGCGGTGGCGACGGTCGCCACCGGCCCCGATGCCGGGAACGCCTACGTCCTGGGCGCTTTCAGCCCCGGCACCAACGGCTCCTCACTCACCGGTACCCCGAGTTGGGAGAACCTGCTGGCCAATCCCTTCGGCCAGGACAAGACCGTCGTCATCGGCAACAACGACGGCGGCTCGGGCGTCATGGCGGGAGCGCTGGCCGTCTACGTCGGAACCAAACAGGACAGCGGCACCGAGGCCGACAAGGCGGGGCTGACCAACGGGGTGTTGAAGTTCGTCAGCGTGAGCGGAAACTCCGCTGAGATCGCCGACGCCACCACCCGGTCCACGAACATCGCCAGCGGCACGGCCTTCACACTCAGCTCGGTCGCGTCGACCGCCTTCTCGCGACCCGAGGACGGCGCGTGGAATCCGTTGAACCCCAACGAGTACTACTTCGTCACGACCGACCGGCTCGACCAGGCGTCGGACGGCGTCGGCAGCCAGGTCGGCCGCAGCAGGCTGTGGCGGCTGACCTTCGCCGACATCACCAACCCCGACGCGGGCGGGACCATCGACCTGTTGATCGACGGGGATACCGTCGACGGGGCGAAGGTCAACATGCTCGACAACCTCACCATCGACCGCACCGGACGCATCCTCCTCCAGGAGGACACCGGCGGCGCAGCGCACAACGCCAAGATCTGGCAGTACGACATCGCCACGGACACAGCGACAATGCTCGCCGAGCACGACCCGGCACGCTTCGGTGACATCGGCGTGCCCGCCACCGCGCCGTTCACCACCGACGAGGAGTCCTCCGGCATCATCGACGCCCAGGACGTCCTCGGGCCGGGCTGGTTCCTGCTGACCGTGATGGCGCACTACCCACAGGCCGGCGCACTGGTCGAGGGCGGCCAGCTTCTGGCGCTTTACGACACCCCTCCGCCGGCCGCCTGACTCCGCCGAGCGTGCGGTTTCATCCGCGACGCGCCGCGTTGGGCGTATCGGGATGCACACTCGCGGCGCGCGAGGCCTAGAAGCCGAGGTTGTTCAGGAACGGCAGCGGGATGGGCGACCGCCCGTCGGCCAGATCCTGCACCGCGCGCGGGCAGAAGAACGAGACCGCGATACCGGTGAACATGGTGGCCGGTCCCAGCGGGCGGCCCAGCCGGTCGGCGACCGTGGAGGCGATGTCGGCGGTGTTCTGGCTGCGATCGGCCAGCAGCGGGCAGACCGACTGCCCCAGCTCCACGGCCTGGCTCGGATCCACGTTGGTGATACCGGCCGAGCTCAGTGCGCCCAGGAAGTCATCGGTGGTGGTGGTGTCGGCGTGCGCGGGCGCGGCGAAGGCCGCTGCACCGGCAATCAGGCCGGCAGCCACTCCGGCGGTCGCAATACGGCGAAACGTCATGCTGTGAGCATCGCCGACGGGCATCCCGCCGTTACCGCCGGGGCGCCGAAACGCTAGCCTGAGCCCATTCAACACACGTCAAACAGTAGGAGCGCTCATGCAGGGTTTCGCCGGGAAGGTCGCAGTGGTCACCGGAGCCGGGTCGGGCATCGGTCAGGCTCTCGCGGTCGAGCTGGGCCGATCGGGGGCCAGCGTGGCGATCAGCGACGTCGACACCGACGGACTGAGCGTCACCGAGCAGCGGCTGAAGGCCATCGGCGCCCCGGTGAAGGCAGACCGCCTCGACGTCACCGAGCGGGAGGCCTTCGCGCTCTACGCCGACGGCGTCAAGGAGCACTTCGGCAAGGTCAACCAGATCTACAACAACGCCGGCATCGCCTACTCCGGTGACGTCGAGGTCACCGACTTCAAGGACATCGAACGGGTGATGGACGTCGACTTCTGGGGCGTGGTCAACGGCACGAAGGTCTTCCTGCCCCACCTCATCGCCTCCGGCGACGGCCACGTCGTCAACATCTCCAGCGTGTTCGGCCTGTTCTCGGTGCCCGGCCAGGCCGCCTACAACTCGGCCAAGTTCGCGGTGCGCGGGTTCACCGAGGCACTGCGCCAGGAGATGATCCTGGCCAAGCATCCGGTGAAGGTGACGACGGTGCACCCGGGCGGCATCCAGACCGCGATCGCCCGCAACGCCACCGTGGCCGAGGGGCTCGACCACGCCTCGATGGCGCAGTCGTTCGACAAGGTGGCCATGACGTCGCCGGAGAAGGCGGCGCGGATCATCCTCGACGGCGTGCGCCGGAACCGGGCCCGCGTGCTGGTCGGCCCGGACGCCAAGGTCCTCGACCTGGTCGTGCGCATCACCGGCTCGGGCTACCAGCGGCTCCTGCGACCCGTCCTCGGACGGCTGCTCTAGCCGACCTCAACGCCCCAACGGGTGCGCCGACAGCCAGCTCTCGGCGACGGTGCGCGGATCGCCACCCTCGGCGACCTGACGGCGCATGTCGACCAGCGACCCGGTGTCCAGCACGCCGGCGACCTCGTTGATCGCGCGGACCTGCTGCTGATCGAGCTCGTTGCGCCGGAACAGCGGCACGATGTTCTCCGCCTGAATCAGCGCGGGCTTGCGGTCGGCGAGGACGACGAGATCGTCGGGCACCCCGTTGTCCGCCGTGCCCGTCCACCCCGCGGTGATCTCGCCCATGCGCAGCGCGTCGAACATCGTCTTCTCATCGGGGAATTCGCGTACCGGCGGCAGCGTGCAGGTCCCCACCGCCGTCGGCAGCCACCGGGCTCCGGCGACCGCGCCCACCGAAAGCCCGGCGCAGTGGCGCACCAACGCGGTGAGATCCCTGCTCCCCCACGCCGTGGCGGTCGCGTCGGTGACGGTCAACGCCGGCTTGTCCTCGGCGGAGGTGGTGTAGTCGCCGGCGGCGACGCCCTCCGGTAGCGCACCGATCATGGCCCGGTACACCTGGGCATCCGATCGCGCCGTCGAGCCGGGCGCGAAGGTCTGCAGCAGCCGGCCGGTGAAGCCGGGCACAACGCTGACTGCCCCGGAGTCCAACGCCGCCAACGGATCTGGCACCGTCTCGACATGCGCGGCGGTGCCGTAGGACCGCAGTGCCGCGGCATACAGCTGCGCCAGCAGAGTCGTCTCCGGATCGGCGGTGGTTCCCACCGCCATCGACGGCCCGGGCGCCGGAGCTACCGCAGGCGACCAGCAGCAGCGCCAGCAGTCCCAGAACGAGCCGGCCGATCACCCGTAGCGTCAGTCGGTTTCGGAGGCGGCAGCCACCGCCGCGGCCACCGCCGGGCCCGACCCGCGGGTCCAGCGGGCTGGGCACGATGTGGTCGGCGCGCCAGGTCGTCACCGACGACGGAGAAGATCGCCTCGGCTGCAGCCACTTTCATCTTCTCGGTGATGCGGCGCGCCCCGGCGTCCAGCGCGCCGCGGAACACGCCGGGGAAGGCCAGCACGTTGTTGATCTGGTTCGGGAAGTCGCTGCGCCCGGTCGCCACGATCGCGGCGTACCGCTTGGCGACCTCGGGGTGGATCTCCGGGTCGGGGTTCGACATCGCGAACACGATGCCGCCGGGGGCCATCGTCGCGATCAGCTCCTCGGGCACCAGGCCGGCCGACACACCCATGAACACGTCGGCGCCGTCGAGCGCCTCGGCCATGCCGCCGGTGCAGACCGTCGGGGTTGGTCCGCTCGCGCCAGCTCGGCCTTGAACGGGTTCAGGTCGTCGCGTCCGGTGTGGACGATGCCCTGGGAGTCCAGCACGGTGATGTGCGGTGACGCCGCTGGCCAGCAGGATGTTCGCGCACGCCACACCCGCGGCGCCGGCGCCGGAGATCACCACCTTCAGCGAGCTCATGTCGCGGTCGAGCACCTTGGTGGCGCCGAGCAGCGCGGCGAGCACCACGATCGCCGTGCCGTGCTGGTCGTCGTGCATGACCGGGCAGTCCAGCGCCTCGATCGACGCGGCGTTCGATCTCGAAGCAGCGCGGCGCCGAGATGTCCTCGAGGTTCACCGCGCCGAACGTCGGGCGCAGCCGGATCACCGTCTCGACGATCTCGTCGGGATCCTTGGTGTCCAGCACGATCGGGATGGAGTTCAGCCCGCCGAACGTCTTGAACAGCGCCGCCTTGCCCTCCATGACGGGCAGCGAGGCCGCCGGGCCGATGTCGCCGAGACCGAGTACCGCGGTGCCGTCACTGACCACGGCCACCAGCCGGTTGGCCCAGGTGTAGCGGGCGGCCAGCGTGTGGTCGGCGGCGATCGCTCGGCTCACCTGGGCGACCCCGGGGGTGTAGGCGATCGACAACGCGCGCTGGGTGTCCAGCGGCGACTTCAGCTCGACGGACAGCTTGCCGCCGTGATGAGCGGCGAAGATTTCCTCGTCATCGATGACGAGGCGGGGGGTAGGCACCGTTTCGGTCACGGCGTCAGGGTACTCGCCCGCTCGGCCGCGCAAAATCGGGTTCTGCCTCACCGAAGACCACCCGGGAAGCTACCGGCGCGTAGCATTTCCGGACGGGCCCACCGGGGTCTCACCGCCGTCATGAGGGGAGGTCGGGTCATGCCGTCGTTCCGCGCTCTGCCACCGTCGCTGCTCGGGGTGAACCGCGCCCCGCACACCCCCGAGGTCGACGCCAAACGCATCCACGTCCCGGTCGCGCGGGCCATCGTCGACTGCGCGATCTACGTCGACGGCGACCGACTGCCCGGCAAGTACACCCACGGCGCGCGCGCTGGACAAGGTCCACGAGCTCGAAGCCGAGGGGCAGACCGCATTCGTGTGGATCGGCCTGCACGAACCCGACGAGCTTCCAGATGCAGGCGGTGGCCGATGTCTTCGGGCTGCACCCGCTGGCCGTCGAAGACGCCGTGCACGCCCACCAGCGGCCCAAGGTGGAGCGCTACGACGACACGCTGTTCCTGGTTCTCAAGACGGTGAACTACGTGCCGCACGAGTCGGTGGCGCTGGCCCGCGAGATCGTCGAGACCGGCGAGATCATGGTGTTCGTCGGACGGGACTTCGTGGTGACGGTGCGTCACGGCGACCACACCGGTCTGGCGGTGCTGCGCAGGCAGCTTGGAAGACGATCCCGAGCAGCTGGCGCGGGGCCCGTACGCGGTGATGCATGCCATCGCCGACCACGTCGTGGACACCTACCGCGAGGTCAGCGAGCTGATGGAATGCGACATCGACGCCATCGAGTCCGAGACGTTCTCGCCGCTGTCCAAGACCGACATCGAGCCGATCTACATGCTCAAGCGCGAGGTCGTCGAATTGCGAAGGGCGGTATCGCCTCTCACCGTTGCGCTGGCGCGGTTCAACACCGACTTCAAGGACCTGATGTCCAAGGAGATACTGCGCTACATGCGCGACGTGCTCGATCATCAGACGCAGGCCGCCGACCGGATCGCCAGCTACGACGAGATGCTGTCGTCGCTGGTGCAGGCCGCGCTGGCCAAGGTCGGCATGCAGCAGAACACCGACATGCGCAAGATCTCGGCCTGGGTGGCGATCGCCGCGGTGCCGACGATGATCGCCGGCATCTACGGCATGAACTTCGAGCACATGCCAGAGCTCAGCGTGGTCTGGGGCTATCCGGCGGTGCTGCTGTTGATGGCGACGATCTGCGGATTCCTGTACAGCACCTTCCGCCGCAACCACTGGCTGTAGCTAGCTCGGCGACGGAGGCGCGGCGCTTCGGGTCCTCGACGTCGACGCCGTCGTCGCGCCAGGCCTGCCGCATCGCCTCGGCGCCCTTGAGCCGCACCCACGCCGCCTCGGTCGGCGGTGATCGGCACCGCCGACAGGAACACCACCGGGTCACGAGGCTGCAGCGCAGCGGCAGGTCCGCGACCGTGGACTCGCCCAGCAGCACCGCGGTGAACGGTGCCGAATCCCACAGCGGCCCGGACAGATCGATCAGCCCATCGGGCACCAGCACCACACCCTCGACCGCCGGTGTCGCGGCCACCACCGCCAGGGAGCGGGCCAGCCCGGGGGTGGGAGCGGTGACGCGCAGGCTCATCATCACCTCGGCCCGCGGACCGCGCACCGGATCGGCGGCACCCGCGGCGGGATCGGTCATCGGGTGTCGCGAACAGCCAAGGGAGACATAGTGAGCGATGCCGTCGCGATCGGGGCCGAACCGAAGCACCTCGATGCGCTCGACGCCGAGGAACGTCACACTGGCCGCGTCGGGCTCGGCGTCGATCCCGACGCCGGCGAAGTGCTCGCGCACATGGTCGCGAACGGCGCCGAGGGGCTCGCTCACGTCAGGCCGCGGGCGGGATGGTGAGGTTCACTCCGCTGTCGGCGTCGAAGATGTGCAGCTTGGCGGTGTCGATCGCCAGCTCGACGGACTGTCCCTTGGCGACCTTCGACTCAGCGGAAAGCCTTGCGACGAACTCGTTCTCGCCGGCACCGGACTCGGCGGCCAGCTCGGCCAGCTGGGCCGAGCGCGCGCCGGCACCGGAGGTGGCGAAGTAGACGTACTTGTCGGCGCCCAGCGACTCGACCAGGTCGACCTTGGTCTCGAAGGTCAGCGCGCGGATCCGCTCGTAGGCGTCGATCAGTGCGGCATCCTCGATGTGTTCGGGCCGCACACCGGCAATCACGTTGGCGGGCTTGGGATGCCGACGCACCGCGTCGAGAACCTCCGGCGTAAGCGTCACCTCGCCGAACGGCAGGTTGATGCTGACGTCGGTGAGCGTTGCCGGGAAGAAGTTCATCGCCGGCGAGCCGATGAACCCGGCGACGAAGAGGTTGGCCGGTCGCTCGTACAGCTCCTCGGGAGTGCCGATCTGCTGAGCCTCGCCGGCACGCAGCACCACCACCCGGTCGCCGAGCGTCATCGCCTCGGTCTGGTCGTGGGTGACGTAGACGGTGGTGGTGCCCAGCCGGTTCTGCAGCCGGGCGATCTCGCCGCGCATCTGCACGCGCAGCTTGGCGTCGAGGTTGCTCAGCGGCTCGTCCATCAGGAACGCCTTGGGGTTGCGCACGATCGCGCGTCCCATCGCCACCCGCTGGCGCTGACCGCCGGACAGCTGCGAGGGCTTGCGGTCCAGGAGTTCGGTCAGGTCGAGGATCTTCGCCGTCTCGTCGACCTTCTGCGCGATCTCGGCCTTGCTCATCTTGGCCAGCGTCAGCGGGAAGGCGATGTTCTGCCGCACCGTCATGTGCGGGTAGAGCGCATAGGACTGGAACACCATCGCGATGTCGCGATCCCGGGGCGCCTTCTCGTTGACCCGGTCGCCGCCGATGCGCAGCTCCCCGGAGCTGATCTCCTCCAGTCCGGCGATCATGTTGAGCGTGGTCGACTTTCCGCAGCCGGACGGTCCGACCAGGATGACGAACTCGCCGTCGGCGATCGTCAGGCTCAGGTCTTTCACCGCGACTGCTCCGTCGGGGTAACTCTTGGTCACGTGGTCCAGGACGATCTCGGCCATAGCAGTCCCGCTAACCCTTCACCGCGCCGGAGGTCAGCCCGGCGACAATCCGTCGTTGGAAGATCAGAACGAACACGATGATCGGGATCGTGATCACCATCGCGCCGGCGGCGATCGACCCCGTCGGCTCCTCGAATTGCGAACTGCCGGTGAAGTTCGCGATGGCCACCGGCGCGGTGATCGCCGCCTTGGTGGACGTCAGCGACAACGCCAGCAGCAGGTCGTTCCAGGCGAAGATGAACACCAGGATGGCCGCGGTGACGATGCCCGGCGCGGCCAGCGGCGCGATCACCCGGCGGAACGCCTGCGCCGGGGTGGCGCCGTCCATCTTGGCGGCCTTCTCCAGATCCCAGGGGATCTCCCGGAAGAACGCCGACAGCGTGTAGATGGCCAGCGGCAGCGCGAAGGTGATGTAGGGGATGATCAGGCCCGGCCAGGTGTCGAACAGCCCGAGCCGGCGCTCGATGTTGAACAGCGGTGTCACCAGGAGATCTGGGGGAACATCGCGATCAGCAGCGCAGCGCCGATGAGCGCCTTCTTGCCCGGGAAGTCCAGCCGGGCCACCGCGTAGGCGGCCATCCCGCCGACGACGACCGCGATCACGGTGGTGATCAGACCGATCCCGATCGAGTTGATCAGCGCCGAGCTGAACACGTCACCGGTGAAGATGCCCTTGTAGTTGTCGAAGGTGATCTGCGATGGAATCAGCTTGCCGTCCTTGACCGTTGAGGTCGGCTTGAGCGACAGGCTCAGGATCCACAGCACCGGGAAGAGTGCGTACACCACGACGAGGACGTTGATGACGGTCCAGCTCGCCGTGCGCCGCGGCGCTTGACTCGTTCGGCCATCTCAGCGCACCTCGTTGTCGGCGCCGGGCGCCGAGGCGCCGAACAGCTTGATGTAGATGAACGCGATGACAGCCACCGACAGGAACACCAGCACACTGATCGCCGAGCCGAGACCGATGTTGAACGCCTTGAACAGGTTGTCGTAGCCCAGGATCGACACCGACGCCGTCTCGTTGGCCCCGCCGGTGAGCACGTAGATGTTGTCGAAGATCCGGAACGCGTCGAGCGTGCGGAACAGCAGGGCCACCAGGATCGCCGGCTTGATCAGCGGCAGGGTCACCTTGATCAGCCGCTTCCACGGCCCGGCGCCGTCGACCTGGGCGGCCTTGCAGCAGATCCTCCGGCACCAGCGCCAGACCGGCCAGCAGCAGCAGCGCCATGAACGGTGTGGTCTTCCAGACCTCGGCCAGGATGATGATGGCCAGCGACGGAATCTGTTGGGTCAGCGGCGCACTGCCCTCGGGCAGGAGGTTGGCCAGGTACCCGGTCCCGGGCGTCCACGCGTAGTACCAGCTGTAGGACGCGGCGACGGTGACGATGCCGTACGGGATCAGGATCGCGGTGCGAACCACGCCCTTGCCGAAGATGGTGCGGTGCATGACGAGAGCCAGCGCCATGCCGAGCACGAACTCGATCGCCACCGAGATCACGGTGATCACCAGGGTGATGACGAACGCGGTCCACCAGTACCGGTCGGTGAGGATGGTCTGGTAGTTCTCGAACCAGATGAACTTGGTGTCCGCCGGGGCGGCCAGGTTGTAGCGCTGCAGGCTGAGCCACACCGCGTAGACGATCGGGTAGGCGGTGACGGCGAGCATCAGGATCACCGCGGGCGCGATCAGCAGATAGGCCAGCCGGCGCTGGGACCGCCGGTCGTCGCTGCGGGCCGCAGCATTGGGCGTGCTGCGGACGGCGGCGGTCATGGGATCAACCCTTTCCCGTCGATGGCCTTCTGCACCTGCTCGGCGAGTTCGTCGGCGGTCTTGTCCGGGTCGATCTGGGTGATCGGCGCCAGCGTCGCCGAGATCCGCGTCGACACCGCCTGATAGTTCGGCGTCGCCGGGCGCACAGCCGCGGTGGTGAGCTGATCGCGGATGATCGCGTACTGCGGGTACTTCTTCTGGAACGCCGGGTCGGAGTACAGCGAGGTGCGCACCGCGGGCAGGCCACCCTCGATCGAGGTGTACCTCTGGTTGTCCAGGTTGCGGATGCAGCGGATGGCCTCGAACGACTCGGCGGCGTGCCGGGTGGTCTTGGCGACCGCCAGATTCAGTCCGCCCAGAGTGACCCGGGTCGGTTGCCCGGGTGTGACACCGGGATAGGGCGCGAACCCGAACACCTCCTTGGACGCGTCGAAGGCGATGTTGAACTGGTCGTCACTCGGCGAGAAGGTACCGGCGTCGTTGATGCTGCCCGGCCAGTTCGGGCTTCTCGTTGAGCGGCAGGAAGGGCACACCGCCCTTGACGGCGTTCTCCAGCATCGAGGCGAACACGAAGGGCCAGTTGACCTCCAGCGCCGCCTTGCCCTGCTCGAGGGCCAGCCGCGCGGTGCCTTCGTCGGTCTGGGTCACCGACGGGTCCGCACCCGGCGCGGTGGCCACCGCCTTGATGATCTGCAGCGCCTTGACCGTCGCGGCGCGATGCTCGGGGGTGTCGGTCAGCGTGACGCTGCTTGCCGTCATCGGAAAGAACCTGTCCGCCAGCGCTTTCCAGCAACGTGTTGAACCAGACGACCAGGCCCTCGTACTGCTTGGCCTGCACGGCGATCCAGCTCGGCTTGCCCTCGGCGTGCAGCCGCGTCGCCTCGGCCACCATGCGCGTCCCAGGTGTCGGGCGGCGGGGCCACCAGATCGGCCCGATACCAGAGCAATTGGGTGTTGGTGGTGACCGGTGCGGCGTACAGCTTGCCCTGCCACTTGGCGGTCTCGAGCGGGCCGGGCAGCGTGTTGTCGGTCGCGTCGGCTTCGGCCTGGCCGGTCGGGTCGTCGGCCAGCGGCACCGCCCACCCGGCCTCGGCGAACTCCGCGGTCCACACCACGTCCAGCGCCATCAGGTCGAGGGTGCGGTCGTTGCCGGTCAGCCGGCGCGCCAGCTGCAGCCGTTGGTCGTCGGCGGCCTTGGGCAGACTGCGCTGTTCGATGCGGAACCGGCCGCCGAGTTCGTCGTTGCATCGTTCGGCCACCGCGGTGAACGTCGCGGTCTCGCTGGCCGGGGTGTAGAGGCTGACCACCAGGCCGTCGTCACCGGAGGAGCATGCCGAGACCAGAGAAGCAGCGGTCAGCGCGGCCACCGCGGCGGCGCCCACCCGCCGAGCGTGCGCGCCATGGCTTGCCACGACAACCGCCTCCCGTCCGTCCGCGGCGGGGATTGTCCCGCGGGCAAACCGTAGAACCCCGGGCGCGTGATGTGCAACACTCCCACGCCGCGTGCAGCGCAATCGTGACCCACCCGAGGTCGGGAGGGCCTGGTCAGATCGTCAAGCGCGCCAGCAGGTCCCGCGCCTTCTCGGCGTCCTGCGGATCGCACAGCACGTCGTAACGTCCGGCGACCAGCTGCATCGTCGAGCTGAAATCCCTTGTGCCGCGCGCCATCGCGTACGGGATCGCCGAGGTGATCAACCCGAAGATCACGCCGGCGATCAAACCCGTGATCAGCGACGCCCACGGGTTGGGGCTGAAGAATCCCAGCACCAGGCCGATGAAGATGCCCAGCCACGCACCGGTGATCACACCGCCGCCGAGCACCTTGGGCCACGTCAGCCGGCCGGTGACCCGCTCGACCTGCATCAGGTCCACCCCGACGATGGTCACCTGCTGCACGGGGAACTCCTGGTCGGAGAGATAGTCGACGGCCTTCTGCGCCTCGGCGTAGGTGGGATAGGAACCGATCGGCCAGCCTTTCGGGGGTGTCGGCAAACCGACCGGACCGCGTCGGGATGCCGGACCCGCGCCGCGAGCATTCGCGCCGGGGTTCGGGCCGGGTTGGAAGGGGCTGGTCATGTCTGCTCATTCTCCTGTCATGCGGGTGGTCTGTCGCGCCGGGGCGGCCCGGCATCGGACCGGTCGGTCATCTGCTCAACGAAGTGCTGCCGGCGTTGGTGCCCAGTGACCGCCGCCAGGGCGAGCCAGCCGCGCGCCACCAGCACATACGCTAGGTTGATCAGCATGACAGCTTCCGGCGGCGACTCCGGCGAAAAGCCGCAGAACGAGGGCGCACAGGGCCCCTCAGAGGGCACCTACGAGGCCCCGCCCATCGAACAGTCCCAGGCCTTCCGTTCCGGTTACGACGCCCCGCTCACACCACCGGACGCGCCGGCCTACACCGGCTACGAGGCGCCGAGCGGATATCCGCCGCCGGGCTACCCCCCGCCGAGCTATCCGCCACCCGGCTACGCGCCGCAACCGGGCTACCCGCCTCCGGCCCCGCCGCAGGGCGGGTACCCCCCGCAGTACGGCGGCGCCTACCCGCCATCTGCCCCGCCGCCGCCACCGCCAGCAGTACGGCGGCCAGCAGTACCCGGGCGGCTACAACTACGCCAGCCCGCAGGCGGGCACCAACACGATGGCCATCGGCTCCCTGGTGGCCTCGGTCGTCGGCCTGCTGTGCGGCATCGGCTCGATCATCGGCATCGTGCTCGGTGTGCTGGCGCTCAACCAGATCAAGAAGACCCAGCAGGGTGGCTACGGTCTGGCCATCGCCGGGATCGTCGTCGGGGTTGCGAGCCTGATCATCAGCATGATCTGGACCATCTACGCACTGGCGCTAGCCCGATGACCAATCCCCCACCGCCGGACGGCACGCAGCCGCCGCCCGACCCCTACGCGCCCGTCGACTACCCGGCGAACTACCCGCCGCTGCCGCCCCCGGTGTACCCGACGCCGTACCCGTCGGCCGCCGGCTACCCATACCCGCCCTACACCGGCGATCCCTTCGACCCGTACCGCCCGCTCAAACCGCCCGGCACCAACGGCAAGGCCATCGCGGCACTGGTGTGCTCGCTGTCGGGACTGGTGTTCTGCGGGTTGCCGTCGATCGCGGGCATCATCCTGGGCATCATCGCGATGCGCGAGACCAAGCGCACCGGGCAGGACGGCTTCGGGCTGGCCGTCGCCGGGCTGGCGATCGGTGCGGTGATCGTCGTACTGATGCTGATCTACGTCGTCTTCATGGTGTTCATCGTCTCCACCAGCGCCTCCGTACAACGACTACTGAGCAGGCGGGGCGAACCGCTCGCCGCCGCGCTCCATCCCGGCCGCGCGGCCCTTGCCCGCGACCACCAGCGCCATCTTGCGGCTGGCCTCGTCGATCATCTCGTCGCCGAGCATCACCGCGCCGCGGGCACCGCCGGCCTTCGAGGTGTGCCACTCGTAGGCCTCCAGGATCAGTTCGGCGCGGTCGTACTCCTGCTGGCGCGGACTGAAGATCTCGTTGCCGGCCGCGATCTGGTCGGGATGCAGCACCCACTTGCCGTCGTAGCCCAGCGCCGCCGAGCGGCCGGCCACCCGGCGGAACGCCTCGACGTCGCGCACCTTCAGATACGGGCCGTCGATCGCGGCCACGCCGTGCGCCCGGGCCGCCACCAGGATCGTCATCAGGACGTGGTGATAGGCGTCGCCGACGTCGTAGCCCTCCGGCTGCTCCCCGACCACCAGCGTGCGCATGTTGAGGCTGGCCATCAGGTCGGCCGGCCCCAGCACCAGGGCCTGCACCCGCGGCGCGGCGGCGATCGCGTCGATGTTGCTCAGGCCCTTGGCATCCTCGATCTGGGCGTCCACGCCGATCCGGCCGACCGGCAGGCCGTGGGTGAGCTCGAGCTGGGTCAGCAACAGATCCAGGGCCTGGACGTGACTGGCGTCGGTCACCTTGGGCAGCACGATGACGTCGAGGTGGGCGCCCGCCGGCAGACACCACGTCGATGACGTCGGCATGGGTCCACGGCGTGGTCCAGTCGTTGACGCGAACCCCGCGCAGTTGACCGCCCCAGCCCGGCCCCGCGAGCGCCGCGGCGACCTGGGTGCGAGCCTGCGCCTTGGCATCTGGGGCCACCGCGTCCTCGAGGTCGAGGAACACCTCGTCGGCGGGCAGAGTCTTGGCCTTCTCGATCATCTTCGGGCTGCTGCCCGGAACCGACAGGCACGTTCGACGGGGCCGATAGGCGTTGTTCACGCTTACACTCCTACTCTTTGAACCATGGCGTCGGTGAGCAGGGTGTACGCGGCGCGGCTCGCGGGAATGGTCGTCCTTGGGCCCGACGGCGAATCCCTCGGTCGCGTCCGTGATGTCGTGATCAGCATAAGCATCGTGCGCCAGCAGCCGCGGGTGCTCGGCCTTGTTGTCGAATTGCTCACGCGCAGAAGAATTTTCGTACCGATCCTGCGGGTCACCGCGATCGAGCCGAACGCCGTCACGCTCACCACCGGCAACGTGTCGCTGCGCCGCTTCGCCCAACGTCCCGGTGAGGTGCTGGTGCTCGGTCAGGTGCTCGACACCCGGGTCCGGGTCAGCGATCCGGAGCTGCCGCAACTGGACGGCGTCGACGTCGTGGTGGTCGACCTGGCCATCGAGCAGACCCGGATGCGCGACTGGCTGGTGACGCGGGTGGCGGTGCGCAGCCACCGCCGGCTGGGCCGCCGATCGACGGTTCAGGTGGTGGACTGGCAGAACGTCCAGGGCCTGACGCCGTCGGCGCTGGCGATGCCCGGGCAGGGTGTGGCTCAGCTGCTGCACCAGTTCGAGGGTCAGCGGCCGATCGAGGTGGCCGACGCCCTGCGTGACCTTCCGCCCAAGCGCCGCACCGAGGTGATCAAGGCCCTCGACGACGAGCGGCTGGCCGACATCCTGCAGGAACTGCCCGACGACGACCAGACCGTGCTGCTGATGCAGCTGGACACCGAGCGGGCCGCCGACGTGCTCGAGGCCATGGACCCCGACGACGCCGCCGACCTGCTCGGCGTGCTGAACCCGACCGAGGCCGAGGTGCTGCTGCGCCGGATGGACCCGGAGGAGTCCGAGCCGGTGCGACGGCTGCTGAGCCACTCGCCCGACACCGCAGGCGGTCTGATGACCTCCGAACCGGTGGTGCGTCGCGCCGGACACCACCGTGGCCGAGGCGCTGGCCCGGGTCCGCGATCCCGACCTCACCCCCGCGCTGGCGTCACTGGTGTTCGTGGTGCGCCCGCCGACCGCCACCCCGACCGGCCGCTACCTGGGCTGCGTGCACCTGCAGGCGCTGCTGCGCGAACCGCCCGCCAACCTGGTCAGCGGCATCGTGGACACCGACCTGCCCAGCCTGACGCCCGACACCTCGCTGGGGGCGCTGACCCGCTACTTCGCTGCCTACAATCTGGTCTGCGGTCCGGTGGTCGACGAGGAGAACCACCTCCTCGGCGCCGTGACCGTCGACGACGTCCTCGATCATCTGCTGCCCCACGACTGGCGCGACGACTACGAGGAACCGCACCTGTCCGATCGGCTGACGAGCACAGAGGGGGCGACGTGAGCGACCTGTCGGCGCGCCAGCGGCTCGACACCCCGCGCACCTCGCGCCGGCCGCAGTTCAACGTCGATCCGGAGGCCGTCGGCCGGTTCAGCGAATCGATCGCCCGGTTCCTGGGCACCGGGCGCTATCTGCTCTGGCAGACCGTCCTCGTCATCGTCTGGATCGCGCTGAACCTGTTCGCGGTGAGCCTGCGCTGGGATCCGTATCCGTTCATCCTGCTGAACCTGGCGTTCTCCACCCAGGCCGCCTACGCCGCGCCGCTGATCCTGCTGGCGCAGAACCGTCAGGAGAACCGCGACCGGGTGTCCCTGGAGGAGGACCGCCGGCGCGCCCAGCAGACCAAGGCCGACACCGAGTTCCTGGCCCGCGAACTCGCCGCGCTGCGGCTGGCCGTCGGTGAGGTCACCACGCGCGACTACCTTCGCCGCGAACTCGAAGAGGTGCGCGAGTTGCTCGAGGCGCTGCAGCCGGAGAAGCCGGCGACCGGCAAGCCGGAAGGCTCCGAGCGGCGCTCGAAGAAATCTGGTTCGTGACCAAGGTGACCATTGGATACCACTGAGGTCTCGAAGGTATGTATGGTGACTTCGTTCACAGGCACAGGGCTTGAACTTCTGAGGATGGTTTGAGGGCGGCATAGTGGGGATCGGCAACCGCGTCAGCAGAGTGGTGCGGAGCCCTGCGTTCGGTCTCGCCATGCTCACGCCGATCGTCCTCGCCGGCGCCGTGGGAGCCGCTCCGACTCACCTCAGCGCGCCGGTGTACGACGCCGACGTGACGCCCCTGGCCGCGGTGTCCACCCCGCGCGGCGACTCCTCGGGCGTGACGGTGGTCGCGCTCACCAAGCAGCCGACCCCCTTCCGCGTCGCGGCGTCCACGCGTGTCCGCTCCGCCTCCGTCCATTGTGGTGAATTCCCCTGGCGGGATGCGCATTCCGGCGGTCGCACTGGCCGCCTACCGCAATGCCGAGGCGACGATGGCCACCGCCGCGCCGGGCTGCGGCGTGAGCTGGAACCTGCTGGCCGGTATCGGCCGCATCGAGTCTCAGCACGCCAACGGCGGCGCCACCGACTCGCGGCGGCACCGCCGTCGACTCCGATCTACGGACCGGCGCTGGACGGCACCCTGCCGGGCAACGAGGTCATCGTGCAGACCGTGCAGGCCGGGCGTCCGATGTATGCGCGGGCGATCGGGCCGATGCAGTTCCTGCCCGGCACCTGGTCGCGCTACGCCTCCGACGGCGACCGCGACGGCAAGGCCGACCCGCAGAACGTCTACGACGCGACCCTGGCCGCCGCACGCTATCTGTGCAGCGGCGGCCTGAACCTGCGGAACCAGTCGCAGGTGCTGACCGCGATCCTGCGCTACAACAACTCGATGGCCTACGCCCAGAACGTGTTGGGCTGGGCCGCGGCGTATGCCACCGGCGTCGCGCCGGTCGAGCTGCCGCCGATCGTCGGGCCCGTACCGGCCATCGGTGACGCCCACCTGGAGAGCTCGCAGGGGCTGGGCCCCGGCATGCCGTTCAACGCGACCGGCCTGCCCGCAACCGACCCGCTGTCCCAGATGCCGCTGATCAACTTCGGCAACACCGAGACGGCCGGACAGCTGGCCCTCGGTCCGCTGCCCGGGCCCGCCGGCATGCTGCCGCAGCAGTCGCCGTGTGAGGTGATCTGCATGGGTTCGCAGATCGCGCCGGCCACCCCGGCACCCGAGGCTGCCCCGCCGGCGTGGCAGCCGCCGTGGATGCTGCCGCCACCGCCTGCCCCGGCCGCCGAGCCGGCTCCGGTGCCCGATGCCCCGGCGCCGCTGCCTGCGACCTACGGTGCGCTACCCGGACCGGCCGCCTGACCTGAGGCGTTGACCCCGCGCGCCTAGACTCGGCGGTGATGTCCGAACAACTCGAGAGCGCGATCCGCGCCGCACTGGCCAAAGTGATCGACCCGGAGCTGCGCCGCCCGATCACCGAGCTCAACATGGTCAAGAGCATCGCGGTCGCCGACGACGGCGCGGTGCACGTCGAGATCTACCTGACCACCTCGGCGTGCCCGAAGAAGACCGAGATCAGCGAGCGGGTGACCCAGGCCGTCTCCGACGTGCCGGGAACCGCCGCGGTCACCGTCGTCCTCGACGTGATGAACGACGAGCAGCGCACCGAACTGCGCAAGATGCTGCGCGGAGACGCCGCCGAGCCGGTGATCCCGTTCGCCCAGCCGGGTTCGCTGACCCGGGTGTACGCCGTGGCCTCCGGCAAGGGCGGTGTCGGCAAGTCCAGCGTCACGGTCAACCTCGCCGCGGCGATGGCCGCGCGCGGCCTGTCGGTCGGTGTGCTCGACGCCGACATCTACGGCCACTCCATCCCGCGGATGCTGGGCACCGACGAGCGGCCCACCCAGGTCGAGTCGATGATCCTGCCGCCGATCGCCCACGACGTGAAGCTGATCTCGATCGCCCAGTTCACCCAGGGCAACGCGCCCGTGGTGTGGCGCGGGCCGATGCTGCACCGGGCGCTGCAGCAGTTCCTCGCCGACGTCTACTGGGGCGACCTGGACGTGCTGCTGCTCGACCTGCCGCCCGGCACCGGCGACGTCGCGATCTCGGTGGCCCAGCTGATCCCGGGTGCGGAGATCATCGTCGTGACCACGCCGCAGCTCGCCGCCGCCGAGGTGGCCGAGCGGGCCGGTGCGATCGCCCTGCAGACCCGCCAGCGCATCGTCGGCGTGGTGGAGAACATGTCCGGGCTGCTGATGCCCGACGGCACCACGATGCAGATCTTCGGCGAAGGCGGCGGCCGCCAGGTCGCCGAACGACTCTCGCGGGCGGTCGGCGCGGATGTGCCTCTGCTGGGCCAGGTTCCGCTGGATCCGGCGCTGGTCACCGCGGGCGACTCCGGCGTGCCGCTGGTGCTCTCGGCGCCCGACTCGGCGGCGGGCAAGGAACTTCGCGGCATCGCCGACAAGCTCTCCGAACGCCGTCGCGGCCTGGCCGGCATGTCGCTGGGCCTGGACACCACGCGCCGGCAGTAGCGCCTAGGTCGGCGTCGGCGTCGAACGGCGCGGGCGTGCCGGGCGGCAACGGTCGTCGAACGGCCTTGGGCTGTGCCGCAGGCGGCGGCGCGCTGTGCGGCTTCTCGCCGCCGGCGATGTCGCCGCCAGCGGCTCCACCCGATGTCGCCGGCCCAGCGGCTCCGGCCGCGACTGGAAGGCCTCGGTGAGCCAGGAGTCGTCGCCGTCGAGCAGGTGTTTGGTCAGCGCGGCACGCGGTGTCATCCCGCGCAGCTTCTGCAGCTCGCTCAGCGGCTGGCGCAGGTCGTCGAACTCGGGCCCGAGATCCTCACGCAGCTGGCTGGTGGCACCGCTGACGTAGTCGCGGGCCTGCCGCAGCGTGTTGGACGTCCACCGGATCGCGCCGGGCAGCCGCTCCGGGCCGAGGATCACCAGACCCACGACCACCAGCAGGAGCATCTCGCCCCACCCGACGTTGGCGAACATCGCGTCAGTTGTCCGGCGCGGGATTCACCGTCAGCACGACTTTGCGGCCGTCGCGCATGACCTCGATCGGCGCGTCCTGGCCGATCTTCAGCTGGCGCACCGCGACGACCATCTCGTCGGAGTCGGCGACCTTGCGGGTGCCGACCTTGACCACGATGTCGTTCTCCAGGATGCCCGCCTTCTCGGCGGGTCCACCGGCCTTGACGTTGGCCACCTGGGCGCCCTGGGCGAGGTCGTTGCTCACCGATCGCGCTGACAGTCCCAGCGTCGGGTGCGCGATCTTGCCGTCCTTGATCAGCGCGTCGACGGTCTCCTTGACCTCGTTGACCGGGATCGCGAAGCCAAGGCCACTTGCGCTGTCCGACAACGACTTTCCGGCCGTGTTGATGCCGATGACCGCGGATTCCATGTTGATCAGCGGGCCGCCGGAGTTGCCGTGGTTGATCGAGGCGTCGGTCTGGATGGCGTCGATGACGGTGTCGGTGTCAGAGCCCTCGCCCGACAACGGGATCGGGCGGTGCAGCGCGCTGATGATGCCGTGCGTGACCGTGCTGCGCAGACCCAGCGGGGCGCCCGCGGCGATCACCTCGTCGCCGACGTGGACCTTGTCGGAGTCGCCGAACTTGGCGACGTTGAGGTTGTCGACGTTGTCGACCTTCAGCACCGCGAGGTCGGTCTTGGGGTCGCGGCCGACGAGGTTGGCCGGCACGTTGTGTCCGTCGTTGAACACCACCGAGATCTTGAACTTGCTCGGGTTGGTGGCGGCGTCGGAGATGACGTGGTTGTTGGTGACGATGTAGCCGCGGCCGTCGACGACGACGCCGGAGCCCTGGGCGCCCTCGTCGTCGCTGACCGCCTCGATGGTCACCACCGAGTCGGCGACCGAGGCCGCGACCTTGGCGAACCGCCCGGCGGGAACCTCGCTGCTGGCGTCGGTGGACAGGGTGACCTTGGAGGTGGTGAACGCCTCGACGACCTCGGCGGTCTTGCGTCCGACCCACCCGCCGACCAGCCCGATCAGCAGCGCGGTGATGCCGAGCACCGCCAGCGCCACGTAGGACACCCGGCCGCCGAACAGGACTTCGCGCACCCCGAGCTTGCCGACCGGGCCTGCGACGGCGACCGGAATCGGCTTCTCGATGGCCGGTGTGCCCAGCGCGGCGCCCGCACCCGGATCGCGCCATGGATCGTCAGGCGTATCGGCGCCGTCCTCGTCGGCGTCGATGGCGCCGGCGTCGGCGGGATGGCGCTGCAGTGAGTCGCCGCCCGGGAAGGGCCGCCCGAACGCCTCGCCGAGGACCGGGTCGGCCGGCTTGTCCTTGGGCTGGAACTCGACCTCGCCGCGGAACTTGGCCGGCCGCACCTCCTCGGGCGACGAATGATCCGTCGACCCCGTTCGGGCGGCCGAAGGCGCGGCTGGCCTGCTGGTCGACCGGGGGACGCGCGATCGGACGCGGGGCCAGGCGGGGGCTGCTGCTGTCCTGATTGGGGCTCAAGTTCAACCTCTATCCAAGCGCTCAGACTTCAGCGCGCGCTACGGGACCGAGCACGTAGCGGCTCGCTGTCTCATCCACCCTACCGGCGCTTACGCCGGCTGCGGGGCGTGCCGTCAGCTAACTGGGCGTCGAGTGCCGGCTGCGGTGGCGCCGGCTCGTCGGCGGCGGAGTTCGGGATCTGCGACAACAGACCCATCAAGCTGCTCGGAGTGCTGATCGGATTGGAGTCCCGCAGCGCCTCCCTGGCCTGGCGACTGACCCTCCACCTCGGCAGCACACTGCTGACACAGCGACAGATGGTGCGCCGCCCGCAGGTAGGACTTCATCCGCAGCTCACCGTCGACGTAGGCGGCGATGGCCTCGGTGGACAGGTGCTCGGTGGAGCCGAACTGGCGGGGAGCGCCGACCGGCGCGTCGCTCTGAGAGGCGAAATGGGGGGGAAGCCAGGAGAACGCCCGACGGAATACATCTCCGGGGTCGACCATCACCAGCTCCTCTCCTCCAGTCGTGTCGAAGTTTCGCGGCACTAGGTCGAATGTAGCGCGCGATCCTGTAGATGACATGGCATGACGGCCAGTTCGGCCGCTGGGGCCTTCGCCCCGCATCGCCGTCGGGCTAGGCCGATTCGGCGGTGAAGTCGTCGATCCCCCGCCGACCGGAGTGCGCGGCGAGGTGCTCCCGCAGCGCCTGACGGCCGCGGTGGATGCGGCTGCGGACGGTGCCCAGCTTCACGCCGAGCGTGGCACCGATCTCCTCGTAGGACAGACCTTCGATGTCGCACAGGACCACGGCGGCGCGGAACTCCGGCGCCAGCGAGTCGAGCGCGGCCTGCAGGTCCGGACCCAGGTGCGAGTCGTGGTAGATCTGCTCGGGGTTGGGCTCGTCGGCCGGGACCCGGTCGTAGTCCTCGGGCAGCGCCTCCATGCGGATGCGGCCACGGCGACGGACCATGTCGAGGAACAGGTTGGTGGTGATGCGGTGCAGCCAGCCCTCGAAGGTGCCGGGCTGATAGTTCTGGACCGAACGGAACACCCGGATGAAGGTCTCCTGGGTGAGGTCCTCGGCGTCGTGCTGATTGCCGGACAGGCGGTAGGCCAGCCGGTACACCCGATCGGCGTGCTGACGCACCAGCTCGTCCCAGGACGGCATGGCCGCACGGTCGCCCGTGGCGTCGAACACCGCGGTGCCCTGCGGCTCGTCGGACGGCTCGACCCACTCGGCATCGCTGAACTGCTCGAGATGCGCCATGGTCGTGGGGGCCGTCAGTGTGGTGGTCGTCGGATCCTCCTGGTTGATCTGCGGGGACGGCTCAACGCCGCCGTTCGCATCAAGCGGCACAACACGAGCGCCATCGGGGTTATTCCCGAACCAGCGTTCCCGGTGTTCCATGCCCGCTACCGTTCCCCATCCCGGTGTGGAAGTGATGTGAGCAAACTGAGCTAGCTATGAGAAATACTTTCGTTATGTTTGCTGTGCTGGGCTGATGCTCAGCATCGCGGGCCGCGCGGGGCTCCCCAGCATCGGCGTGTCGGCGATCCCGGGCGCGCCGGTCGGCCCACCGGGCGCGCCTGCCCGCACGGGGATCGAGTTGGCTCTACGCTGCTGAGAATGGCCACTACAGACGACCAATCCGGCCAGCAGGAGCTGAGCCGGGCCGACCGGATCCTGGCCCACGCGGAGGGATCGATCTCCGAGGACGCCATCGTCGCCGCGGCCCGGGAACGGGCCGTCGACGCCGGCGCGGGCGCGGTGACTCCCGCCGTGGGCGCTCTGCTGAGCGTGCTGGCCCGGCTATCGGGCGGCAAAGCAGTCGTGGAGGTGGGAACCGGGGCCGGCGTGAGCGGGCTGTGGCTGCTGTCGGGCATGCGCGAAGACGGCGTGCTGACCACCATCGACATCGAACCCGAGCACCAGCGCATCGCCAAGCAGGCCTTCAGCGATGCCCGGATCGGCCCGTCGCGCACCCGGCTGATCGCCGGGCGCGCTCAGGACGTGCTGACCCGGCTCGCCGACGAGTCCTACGACCTGGTGTTCATCGACGCCGTGCCCGGTGACCAGGCCGAGTTCGTCGTCGAGGGCATCCGGCTGCTGCGTTCCGGCGGCGTCATCGTCGTGCACCGGGCGGCACTCGGCGGGCGCGCCGGCGACCCGGCGGCCAATGACGCCGAGGTCGCGGCCGTGCGGGAGGCCGCCCGGCTCATCGCCGAGGACGAGCGGCTGACCCCGGTGCTGGTGCCGCTGGGCGACGGCATCCTGGTCGCGGCCCGCGACTGAAACTGTTCACATCCCTGCCGAGCGTGCGTCGAGTGCACGCTGTGGCGGCGTGTCCACGTGCCGACACGCACGCTCGCGACGAAGTACTGCCTGCCCCTTGACCCAGCGTTGAACGCGCGTTTAGCATTCTAAACATGCGTTCAGCCGATCTGACGACGGTGGCCCGGATCCGCGACGCCGCGATCGAGCTGTTCGGTTCGCGCGGGTTCGACGTCGGAGTGCGGGCGATCGCCGAGGCGGCCGGCGTCAGCCCCGGGCTGGTGATCCACCACTTCGGGTCCAAGGACGGGCTGCGCAAGGCGTGCGACGACTACGTCGCCGAGGAGATCCGCAGCGAGAAGTCGCAGGCCATCCAGTCGACCGACGCGGCGACCTGGCTGGCGCAGGTGGCCGAGATCGAGTCGTATGCGCCGTTGATGGCCTACCTGGTGCGCAGCATGCAGAGCGGTGGCGAGTTGGCCAGGCACCTGTGGCAGACCATGATCCGCAACGTCGAGAGCTACCTCGACGACGGTGTGCGGGCCGGGACCATCAGGCCCAGCCGCGACCCGGCCGCGCGCGCCAAGTACCTGGCGATGGCCGGCGGCGGTGCGTTCCTGCTCTACCTGCAGCTGCACGACAATCCGACGGATCTGCGCGCGGTGCTCCGCGACTACAGCGAGGACATGGTGATGCCTGCTCTCGAGGTGTTCACCGAAGGGCTGCTCACCGACTCCACGATGTTGGAAACCTTTGCAGCTCAAACTCATTCGATGCCAGAAGGCAAAGGAGAGGGCAATGACAGCGACATCGGCGACCAGGCGCACTGACACCGCGGCCGTGGAAGTCCACGGCCTGGTCAAGACCTTCGGCCACACCAGGGCGCTCGACGGCCTCGACCTCACAGTGCGGCCCGGCTCGGTCACCGGCTTCCTGGGCCCCAACGGAGCCGGCAAGTCCACGACCATCCGGGTGCTGCTGGGACTGCTGCGCGCCGAGGGCGGCACCGTGCGCCTGCTGGGCCGCGACCCCTGGCGCGACGCCGTCGAACTGCACCGGCGGATCGCCTACGTGCCCGGCGATGTGACGTTGTGGCCCAACCTGACCGGCGCGCAGGCCATCGACTTCCTGTGCGGACTTCGCGGTGGCGCCGACCAACGCCGCCGCGACGCGCTCGTCGAGCGCTTCGAACTCGACCCGCACAAGAAGGCCCGCACCTACTCCAAGGGCAACCGGCAGAAGGTCGCACTGGTCGCCGCGTTCGCCACCGACGCCGACATCTACATCCTCGACGAGCCCACCTCCGGCTTGGATCCGTTGATGGAGCGGGCATTTCAACAATGCGTCGCCGAGGTGGCCAACCGCGGAGCGGCGGTCCTGCTGTCGAGCCACATCCTGGCCGAGGTCGAAAAGCTGTGTGACACCGTGACCATCATCCGGGCCGGGCGGACCGTACAGTCGGGCTCGCTGGCCCAGCTGCGCCACCTGATGCGGACCACCGTCACGGCCCGAACCAGAGCAGAGGCCGCCGACGTGCGGAACTGGCCGGGTGTGCACGACGCGGCCTTCCGCGACGGGCAGGTCCGGTTCTCCGTCGAGCGCGACCAACTCGATTCGACGATGAGCCGGTTGACCCGCCTGGGCATCGTCGACCTGACGGTCACCCCCGCCTCGCTGGAGGACCTGTTCCTGCGCGAGTACCAGGGTGCGCGGTCATGACCGCCGCGCTCGGCGCACCCCAGCACGCCGCTCCGGCGACCTCCTCGTTCACCGGGCTGGGTGCCCTCATCCGTTTCGCGATCCGCCGAGACCGGGTGCGGCTGTCGGTGTGGATCTCGGTCCTGACGCTGATGATGGTGTACGCGCCCAACGGGATCAGGCTCGCCTATCCCGAGGAGGCGCAACGTCAGGCGCGCGTCAACCTGCTGAAGACTCCGGCCGGAATCATGCTGGGCGGGCCGATGTTCGGCGGCAACGAAACCGACCTCGGCGCCATGATGGCCAACGAGCTGATGCTGACCGTCATCGTCGCGGCCTCGATCCTGGCGATCCTGACGGTGATTCGCCACACCCGAGCCGAAGAGGAAAGCGGCGCAGCCGAACTCGTACTGTCCTCGGTGGTCGGCCGCCACGCCCGCACCGCTGCGGCGCTCGCGTGATGGCGGCGGTCAACGCGACCCTGGCCTCACCATGACGGTGGCAATGGCGGCAACGGGTTTCGCCGTCGTCGACACCGCGGCGATGTGCCTGGGAGTCACCGCGGTGGCCACGGTGTTCGGTGCACTCGCGGCGGTGACCGCCCAGATGTGGCGGCAGGCCCGCACCGCGACGGGCGCGGCGATGGCCGCACTGGCCGCCGCGGTTCTGATCCGCGGCGCCGGCGATGTGATCGACAACTCCGGCAGTGCGCTGAGCTGGCTCTCGCCGATCGCCTGGGCTCAGCAGATGCGCGCGTTCGTCGCATTGCGCTGGTGGCCGTTGGCCCTACTGCTCGTGCTGGCCGCGGCGTTGGTCGGCGTGGCGGCGGTGCTGGAGGGCCGACGGCAGTACGACGACGCGGTGCTGGCCTCCTCCGGTGAGCATCCCGGGGCACGGCCGGTCGGCGGCGTCTTCGGGTTGCAGCTGGTCGTTCACCGCGGACTGACGATCGGCTGGGCGGTCGGCCTGCTGGTGGCGGGAGCGGCCTTCGGCTCGATGACCAAGTCACTACTGGACGCCGCCCGCGGCAACGAGCTGATCGCGCGGGTGCTCTCGGCGCAGGGCACCGACGGGGTGTACACCACGATGACGCAGTTCCTCGCCGCGGCGACCACCGCCTACGTGGTGACGGTGATCGTCCGCCTGAGCCGTGACGAGGAATCGGGGCTCGGCGAGGCCGTGCTGGCGGGATCGGTGTCGCGGTGGGCGTGGCTGCTGTCCGCGGTAGGCGCGGCATTGACCGGTGCGGCGGTGTTGTTGGCGTGCGCCGGTTTCGGCAACGGACTGGGCGCCGGCCTGACCCTCGGTGAGCCGCACACGATCATCCGGCTCACTCTGGCGGCACTGGCGTTCCTGCCCGCGATGGCGGTGGTGGCCGCGGTGGCCGCGCTCGGCGTAGCGCTGCGCCATCCCGGCCTCGGCTGGCTGGCAGTGACATTCGTGATCGCCGCGCTCTACCTCGGCGCGCTGCTCCGGCTGCCGCGCTGGCTGATCGACGCCTCACCGGTGGGCCGCACCACCGCGCCGTCGTCGGTTTCCGTTGTGGCACTGAGCGTGATGACGCTCATCGCAGTAGCAATCACAGCGGCCGCGGGTTGGCTGTACCGCCGCCGCGATGTCATCTAGGGGGTTTGAAATGCCGAACACACTTCGCGTGGCACTCTCGTCGCTCGCGAGCTTCGTCGTCTTCATGGTGTTGCTGTTCCTGCCCGCCGGCACGCTGAACTATTGGCAGGGCTGGGCTTTCGTCGGCACGTTCGCCGCGGTGTCGCTGGTGCCGACCATCTTTCTGGGCCGGCTCGATCCGGCGACTGTCGAGCGCCGTATGCACGCCGGGCCGACGGCCGAGACGCGGGTGGTGCAGAAGGCCGTGGTGGTCGGCATCATCGTCTGCTTCACCGGGATGTTGGTGGTGTCCGGGCTCGACCACCGGTTCGGGTGGTCCACCGTGCCCACCGCCCTCTCGGTGCTCGGTGACGTCATGGTGGCCCTCGGCCTGGGCATGGCCATGCTGGTGGTCTTCCAGAATCGTTACGCCGCAGCCAACATCGTCGTCGAAAAGGATCAACCGTTGGTCACCACGGGGCTGTACGGCATCGTGCGGCATCCGATGTACTCCGGCAGCGTGGTCATGATGATCGGGATGCCGCTCGCACTGGGGTCCTACTGGGCATTCCTGGTCGCGGTCGCCGCCATGGTTCTGCTCGTGATCCGCATTCTCGACGAGGAGAACATGCTCGCCAACGAGCTGACCGGATACCGCGACTACATGCAGAAGGTGCACTACCGATTGGTGCCGCTGGCCTGGTGATCGGCGCTAGTGTGACGGGCGTGGCGCGGGCTCTGGACACTCCCTGGCGACGGCCGGGCCGGCTGCGCTACGCGATCGCGCGACTACGCAGTGCGGCGGCACCGCCGGTGACCGTGACCGACCCGCCCGGCGACGTCGTCGTCGAACACGACCTCGAGGTGACCACCAGGGACGGAACGGTGTTGCGGGTCAACGTGTTCCGGCCGCGCGGCGAGACGCCCCGATCAGTGCTGCTGTGCGCCCACCCGTACGGCAAGGACAACCTGCCCAAGCGCCGCCGCGGGAAATGGACGTTCTCACCGCAGTACCGCGCACTGCGCCAACCCAGCCCGGTCAGCTTCTCGGCACTCACCTCCTGGGAAGCCCCCGACCCGGCGTGGTGGGTGGCCCAGGGATTCGCCGTGGTCAACGCCGACCTGCGGGGCTGCGGAACATCCGAGGGCGCCGGCGCGCTGCTGTCACGGCAAGAAGCCGAGGACGTCTACGACATCGTCGGCTGGGCCGCCGAACAATCCTGGAGCGACGGACGGGTGGTGATGTCCGGGGTGTCCTACCTGGCCATCACCCAGTACGCGGTGGCCGCCCTGCGCCCGGCGGCGCTGAAGGCCATCATCCCCTGGGAGGGCTTCTCCGACGTCTACCGCGACCTCGCCTTCCCCGGCGGCGTCCGCGAGAACGGCTTCCTCCGGATGTGGGCGGCCGGGGTGCGGCGCACCACCCGGCAGAGCTACGACATCATCGCGATGTGTGACACCCACCCGTTGCGGGACGAGTTCTGGCGGTCGCTGGTACCGGACGTCTCGGCGATCACGGTGCCGATGCTGGTGTGCGGCAGCTTCTCCGACCACAACCTGCACTCGCGTGGGTCGATTCGCGCCTTCGAGCAGACGAGTTCACGATTCGCGCACCTCTACACCCATCGCGGGGGCAAGTGGGCGACGTACTACTCGGCGGCCGTGCGTGCCGCCCAGCTGGCGTTCGTCCGCACCGCGCTGGACGGCACCGGATCGCAAAGTCACTCGCGCACAGTGCGATTGGAGGTCCGGGAAGACCGGGACACCATCGCGGCGGTGCGCGAGGAATTCGGCTGGCCGCTGGACCGCACCGACTGGCGCCGGCTGCATCTGGCCGGCCCCGGCGAGCTGAGCACCACCGCACCGGTGAAGCCGGGCAGCATCGCCTACAAGACCCGTTCGGCCGCAGCGTCGTTCACCTGGACCGTCCCCGAGGACACCGAACTCAGCGGGCCGATGGCGGCGCGGCTGTGGCTGCAGGTCGTCGACGGCGACGATGCGGACCTGTTCGTCGGGGTCGAGAAGTGGCGCGACGGCCGGTACGTCCCGTTCGAGGGGTCCTACGGCTACGGCCGCGACCGGGTCAGCACGGGATGGCAACGGGTGTCGCTGCGCGCGCTGGATCCCGGGCTGTCGACGCCGTGGCGGCCGGTGCCGGCCTGTACCGAGCCCGCGCCGACCGCGCCCGGCGAGATCGTCGCCGTCGACGTGGCGCTGGCGGACTCGGCGACACTGTTCCGCGCCGGCGAGCAGTTGCGGTTCGTCGTCGCCGGGCGGTGGCTGAGCCCGCGCAACCCGCTGACCGGACAGTTTCCCGCGGCTTACCCCACCTCGAGGCGCGGACGCGTCATCCTGTACTGGGGACCGTCCCACGACGCGCACCTGCTGGTGCCCGTCATCCCGGCCTGAGGAGGCCCGCGTGGAGCTGATGACCGGATTCGGGCTGGCCACCGCCGCCGGCCTGAACGCCTACATCCCGCTGCTGGCGATGGGCCTGCTCGGACGGTTCACCCACCTGATCACGCTGCCGCACGGCTGGGCGTGGCTGGAGAACGGCTGGGTGATCGGCATCGTCGCGATCCTGTTGGTGGTCGAGATCGTCGCCGACAAGATCCCGGCGCTGGACTCGGTCAACGACGCGGTGCAGACCTTCGTCCGCCCGACCGCCGGCGGCATCGTCTTCGGCTCCGGCACCGCGGCGCAGACCGCCGCGGTCGCCGACCCGGGCGAGTTCGCCCGCACCGGCCAGTGGGTGCCGATCGCGATCGGCGTGGTCACCGCGCTGGTGGTGCACCTGACGAAGACGGCGGTGCGCCCGGCGGCCAACGTCGCCACGGCAGGGGTGGCCGCGCCGGTGCTGAGCACGATCGAGGACGTCACCAGCGTGGGACTGGTGTTCGTCGCGATCCTGATCCCGGCGCTGGTGCTGGTGATCATGGTCGCGCTGGTGTGGGGCGCGGTGTCGCTGCTGCGACGGCGCCGACGCAAGAAGCGCTCCGCCTCCAGCTCGCGAGAGACACAATGTCCCCGACACGCCGCTGAATTAGGGACTTTTGCGTCTGCTCGCGAGAGGGAGGTTAGATCCAGACGCCCTTGCCGACGGCGACCACGCCGCCGGAGCTGACCGCGAACCGCTCGCGGTCCTTCTCCAGGTCGACGCCGACCATCTCGCCGGGACCCACGACGACGTTCTTGTCCAGGATGGCGTGGCGGACCACCGCGCCCCGGCCGACCCGCACACCGGGCATCAGCACGCTGCCCTCGACGATGGCACCGTCTTCGACCACGACATTGCTCGACAGCACCGAGTTGCGCACCGACGCCGCCGAGATGATGCTGCCCGCGCCGACCACCGACTCCTGCGCCGAGCCGCCGTTGACGAACTTGGCCGGCGCCAGGTTCTCCGACTCGCCGCGGATCGGCCAGCGCTTGTTGTACAGGTTGAAGATCGGATGCACCGACACCAGGTCCATGTGCGCGTCGTAGAACGCGTCGAGGGTGCCGACGTCGCGCCAGTAGCCGTGGTCGCGTTCGGTGGCGCCGGGCACCTCGTTGTTGTTGAAGTCGTAGACCGCGGCCATGCCGTCGGAGACCAGTCGCGGGATGATGTCGCCGCCCATGTCGTGATCGGAGTGGTCGTCGTCGGCGTCGGCGCGGATCGCGTCGATGAGCACCTTGGTGGTGAAGATGTAGTTGCCCATCGAGACGAACGTCTGCTCCGGGTCGTCCGGAGTGCCGGGCGGGTCGGCCGGCTTCTCCACGAACTCGCGGATGCGGCCGGACTCGTCGGCGTCGATGCAGCCGAACGCCGTCGCCTCGGCGCGCGGCACCCGGATGCCGGCCACCGTGGCGCCCGCGCCGCTTTCGATGTGGAACTTGAGCATCTGCTCGGGGTCCATCCGGTACACGTGGTCGGCGCCGAAAACGACGATGTAGTCCGGATCTTCGTCGTAGATCAGGTTCATCGACTGGTAGATGGCGTCGGCCGAGCCGGTGTACCAGCGCGGCCCGAGCCGCTGCTGGGCCGGCACCGGGGTGATGTACTCGCCGGCCAGACCGCTCAGCCGCCAGTTCTGCGAGATGTGCCGGTCCAGCGAGTGCGACTTGTACTGGGTGAGCACGCAGATCCGCAGGTATCGGGCGTTGACCAGATTCGACAGCACGAAGTCGATGAGACGGTAGGCGCCGCCGAAGGGAACCGCGGGCTTGGCGCGGTCGGCCGTCAGCGGATACAGCCGCTTGCCCTCTCCCCCGGCCAGGACGATGCCAAGCACGTGTGGCAATTCCCTCATGCTGCAAACCTAACGGCAGCCGCCGAAGACGGCTAGGTCATTGGCACGATTACCGGCCGGTGTCCGCGCCGTGACGCGATTTTGTGCTCAGTCCCAAGCACGTTGGACCACAAAGCTGCGCTGGCGCGCGGGTGCTACTACCGTCGGTCCCATGCGGGTGGCGATGATGACTCGGGAGTATCCACCCGAGGTTTACGGCGGGGCCGGCGTTCACGTGACAGAGCTCGTCGCACAGTTGCGCCGGCTGTGCGAAGTCGACGTGCACTGCATGGGCGCCCCGCGCACGGGCGCCTTTGTCCACCAGCCCGACCCGGCGTTGAAGGGGGCCAACCCGGCCCTGTCGACGCTGTCGGCGGATCTGGTGATGGCCAACGCGGCGTCCGCCGCGACCGTGGCGCACTCGCACACCTGGTACACCGGAATGGCGGGTCATCTCACCGCCCTGCTCTACGGCATTCCGCATGTGCTGACCGCGCATTCGCTGGAGCCGCTGCGACCGTGGAAGGCCGAGCAGCTCGGTGGCGGCTACCGGGTTTCGCTCTGGGTGGAGCGAACCGCCGTCGAGGCCGCCGATGCGGTGATCGCGGTCAGCTCGGGAATGCGCGAGGACGTGCTGTCGGTGTATCCGGGTCTGGACCCCAACCGCGTGCACGTGGTGAAGAACGGCATCGACACCGACGTCTGGTATCCGACGCCTGCGGAGCGCGGCGAGTCGGTGCTCGCCGAACTGGGAGTCGACCCGACTCGGCCGATGGTGGCGTTCGTCGGCCGGATCACCCGGCAGAAGGGTGTGCCGCACTTGATCGCCGCCGCCCACCGCTTCGATCCGGACATTCAGGTGGTGCTGTGCGCCGGCGCGCCGGACACCCCGGAGATCGCCGCCGAGGTCAGCGGCGCCGTGCAGGAGCTGGCCGGCAGGCGCAGCGGCGTGTTCTGGGTGCAGGAGTTCCTGCCGATCGGCAAGATCCGCGAAATCCTTTCGGCAGCAACCGCTTTCGTCTGCCCATCGGTGTACGAGCCGCTGGGGATCGTCAACCTCGAGGCGATGGCCTGCGGGACTGCGGTGATCGCCTCGGACGTGGGCGGCATCCCCGAGGTCGTCGACGACGGCGTGACCGGGACGTTGGTGCACTACGACGCCGCCGACCCGGCCGGTTTCGAGGCCAGCATGGCCGAGGCGGTCAACGCTCTGGTGGGCGACCCGGAGAAGGCCCGGCGCTTCGGGCAGGCGGGGCGGCAGCGCTGCATCGACGAGTTCTCCTGGGCGCACATCGCCGAGCAGACGCTCGAGATCTACCGCAAGGTGTCGGCGTAGGCAGCACGAAACCCCGCGCGGTGACGCGGGGTTTCGTGGGTGGATCAGTTAGCTGGTGACGCCTTTGAGCTCGTCACCAAGGGCAGAAGCTTCCTCGGGGGTGAGTTCGACGACGAGCCGTCCGCCACCCTCCAGTGGTACCCGCATCACGATGCCGCGCCCCTCCTTGGTTGCTTCCAGTGGACCGTCACCAGTCCGGGGCTTCATCGCCGCCATCGAGTACTCCCTCCAAAGACGAGCCGGCCCGACTTGACGGACTCGGATCGGTGCCGGACCCGCATGGCTGCTGCGTCTCCGGCACTGAACTGCCTGTTTTCAGGTTCCATTGTTCCTTATCGGAGGGCGTGCGTGTGAAAGACCCGGTTTAGCGGCTGTGATCAACGCCGATTGACGGCCGTGGCCGGGGGTACCCAGCATGACTCGATGTGGTCGTCGACCATGCCTGTGGCCTGCATCAATGCGTAGGCGGTGGTGGGTCCGACGAAGCGGAAACCCCGCTTCTTGAGGTCCTTGGCCATCGCCTGCGATTCCGGGGTCAGCGACGGCACATCCGCCAGCGTCCTGGGCCGGGGCCGTGGCGGCGGCGCGTAGGACCACAGCAGGTCGGACAGGTCGACGTCGAGGTCGGCGGCGGCGCGGGCGTTGGCGATGGTGGCCTCGATCTTGGCGCGATTGCGCACGATGCCGACGTCGGCCATCAGCCGGGTGACGTCGCGGTCGGTGTAGCGGGCGACCGTCTCGATGTCGAACCCGTCGAAGGCCGTCCGGAAGTTGTCACGTTTGCGCAGGATGATCAGCCAGGACAGCCCGCTCTGGAACGCCTCGAGGCTCATCCGCTCGAACAGGGCGGCGCGGCCGCGTAGCTGCCTGCCCCACTCCTGGTCGTGGTAGTCGCGGTAGAGCGCGGATTGGGTTGCGGCCCAGTCGCAGCGGCTTCTTCCGTCGTCCTCGGCGGCGTCGGTCACACCGGTTCCTCGTCGGCGGCAGAGGCGGCGTGGTGGGTCACAACCGGTTCGTCGAGGCCGGCGACGCCGCGCACCGCGGCGAGCTCACCGCGGAGCTGGTCGAGTTCGGCGCCCAGGCGGTCCAGCACCCAGTCCACCTCGCTGGTCTTGTAGCCGCGCAGAACCTGGGTGAACTTCACCGCCTCGATGTCGGCGCCGGTGACTCCGGAGGCCGGCAGCACGGTGGCCGTGGTGGCCCGCGGCAGCGGCGGCAGCTCCTCCCCTCGTCCGAAGACCAGGCTGGCCACACCGAACAGGACGATGCCGATGAGGATCAGCACCACCAGGTACAGCAGGATCAACGTCACGACGTCGAGACTACTTCGCCCCGAGTGTGGGCTTGAGGCACGCGAACGCGCCGAAAGCGTGGGGGTAATCCACGTTCGCGCGGGAGAAGCTCAGCGCAGGGTGTTCATCGGCGGGCGGTCGGCCAGCGAGACCGTCGTCGTCCGCAACTCGTAGCCGTCGCCCTCGGGCAGGAACTGGGTGAGCCCGACGCCGGAGTCGGCGATCCCGCAGCGCGACAGCAGGGTCGCGATGACCTGACGGCTCATCGCGCCCAGGTCGGTCAGCGGCCGGTTGCGATGCGCACGCACCCCCAGATTGACCTGGGCGATCGCATCCAGGCCGAGCTTGTCGTAGGTGTCGATCAGGATGCCGATCTCCACGCCGTAGCCCGGCGCGAACGGCAGCGAGGTGAGCAGTTCGCGGGTGCCGGCGTACTCGCCGCTGAGCGGCTGGATCACGCAGCCGAGCTCGGGGCGCAGCGCGGCCAGCAGCGGGCGCGCGACCAGTTCGGTCACCCGTCCGCCGCCGTGGGCGTCCTCGCCGCGGGCGGACTTCAGCGGCCGGCGGTAGAAACCCTTGACCAGGTGGACACCTGCGCCGGTGAGAAGCGGGCCGACCAGCCGGGGCACGAACATCGGGTCGGGGTCGATCAGGTCGGAGTCGACGAACACCACGATGTCGCCGGTGGTGGTCGCAAGCGAGCGCCACAGCACCTCACCCTTGCCGGGCAGCGGCTCGACCTCGGGCAGCGCCTGTTCGCGGCTGACCACCCGCGCGCCGGCGGCGATGGCGCGGATCTCGGTGTCGTCGGTGGATCCGGAGTCCAGCACGATCAGCTCGTCGACCAGGCCGCCCAGCAGCGGGCTGATCGTCTCGACGACCGAGCCGACCGTCTCCTCCTCGTTGAGCGCGGGCAGCACCACCGAGATCGTCCGGCCGTGCTTGGCGGCGACCAGGTCGGCCACCGTCCAGCTGGGATGGGTCCAGCTGTTGTCCGACAGCCAGATGTCACCGGGCAGGGTGTAGGTGGCGGCGAGATCGGTCATGCCAGTCCCCTCACCGTTCGGGTCGGTGGCCGATCACCCCGGATCGAGGCGACCATCTCCAGCACGCGCCGCGTCGGCCCCACCTCGTGCACCCGGAACATCCGGGCTCCGTCGGCGGCGGCCAGCGCCGTCGCGGCGAGCGTGCCTTCCAGGCGTTCGGTCAGCTCCACACCCAGAGTCTCCCCGACGAAATCCTTGTTGCTCAGCGCCATCAGGACGGGCCATCCGGTCTTAACAAGATCTTTTACGTGCCGCAACAAAGCGAGGCCGTGGTAGGTGTTCTTGCCGAAATCGTGGGTGGGGTCGATCAGGATCGCATCGCCGGGCCACGCCGACGGCGACCGCGTCGCTCGGCGGCGGCGGTGACCTCGGCGATGACGTCGTCGACGACACCGGTCACGGTGGTCCCGTAGTTGACCCGGAACGGACGCGTCCGTGGCACCGCGCCACCGGTGTGCGAGCACACCAGCCCGGCCCCGAACTCGGCCGCGACCTCGGGCAACGTCGGGTCGGCGCCGGCCCAGGTGTCGTTGATCAGGTCCGCGCCGGCCGCGCAGGCCTGCTTGGCCACCGACGCCCGCCAGGTGTCGACGCTGATCAGCTGGTCGGGGTATTCGGCACGCAACCACTCGATGAACGGCACCACGCGGGCGGTTTCCTCGTCGGCGTCGACCACCGTTCCCGGGCCGGCCTTGACACCACCGACGTCGACGACGTCGGCGCCCTCGGAGATGACGCGGTGGGCCGCGGCCTTGGCGGCCTCGTCGGTGAACGTCGCGCCCCGGTCGTAGAACGAGTCGGGGGTGCGGTTGACGATCGCCATGATCAACGCGCGATCACCGGCCACCGGCCGTCCGCAGAACGTCGACTTCACCCCACCATGGTGCCTGGTCACGCCGAGATCGACGAAATGGTGTGATCCACTCGCGATTTCCCGCCCGAAACCGACGTTTGGGCGCACGGGGTCAGCCCTTGGGGCGCTTGCCGGCGGCGACTTCCTCGGGGTACTCGTCGTAGAACGGCACGTAGCCCTCCTCGCGGCCCTTCAGCACGTAGAGCGGGTCCTCGACGTCGGAGCCGTAGGCCTGCTTGCGCAGGTCGACCTTGCGGCTCTTGAACGTCGACGTGGTCTCCAGCGACTCCACCACCCGCACGAACAACGGTGCGGCGTAGCTCGGCAGGTTGGCGTAGGCCGTCTCGGCCAGCGCCTTGCCGTCGAACTCGACGCCGTCGCGCAGCTTGACCGCCGCCATCCCGGCCCGGCCGCCGGTGTCGGGCACCTCGACGCCGAACACCGTGCGTCTCCTCGACGTTCTTGTCCTCGGCCAGCGCGGCCTCGACCTGGGTGGTGGCGACGTTCTCGCCCTTCCACCGGAACGTGTCGCCGAGCCGGTCGGAGAACGCCGCATGGCCCATGCCCTGCGGGCTCATCACGTCACCGGTGTTGAACCACACGTCGCCCTCTTTGAAGGCGTTGCGCACCAGCTTCTTCTCGCTGGCTTCCTTGTCGGTGTAGCCGTCGAACGGCGACAGCTTGTTCACCGGGCTGATCAGCAGGCCCGGCTGGCCCGACGGCACCTTGCGCACCCGGCCGTTCTCGTCGCGCACCGGCTCGCCGGTCTCCGAGTCGTACTCGACGTAGGCCAGCGGCAGCGGGCTGATGCCGGTGGTCTTGGGGATGTTGAAGACGTTGATGAACGCGGTGTTGCCCTCGCTGGCGGCGTAGAACTCGGCCACCCGGCCGATGCCGAAGCGACGGGTGAACTCGTCCCAGATCTCCGGTCGCAGCCCGTTGCCGGCGATCACCCGGATCTTGTGGGCCCGGTCGGTGTCCTTGGGCGGCTGGTTGAGCAGATAGCGGCACACCTCGCCGATGTAGATGAAGGCGGTGGCCTCCATCTCGATCACCTCGTCCCAGAACTTCGACGCCGAGAACGACTTGCCCAGCGCCAGTGTGCCGCCGGCGTTGATCACCGACGACACCGCGACCGTCAGCGCGTTGTTGTGATAGAGCGGCAGCGGGCAGTACAGGGTGTCGCCGCCCTTGAGCCGAAGGCCCAGCCCGCCGAACGCGCCCAGCGCCCGCAGCCAGCGGTGGTGGGTCATGACGCTGGCCTTCGGATGGCCGGTGGTGCCCGAGGTGAAGATGTAGAACGCGGTGTCGCGGGCCTGCACCTCCGACGCCGACTTCGGGTTGTCGGTGGGCTTGCCGACGGCCTCGCGTTCGCATGTCCTCGAGGGTGCGTCAGTTGCGCAACCTGCGCGCCGGACTCGGTGATCGCGTCGACCAGATCGGACTCGGCGACGACGACCTTGGCGTCGAGCAGACCGATGCTGTGCGACAACACATCTCCGCGCTGGTGGTAGTTGAGCATGCCGGCGACCGCCCCGCACTTGACGGCGGCGAGCATCATCAGCACGGCGTTGGGCGAGTTGCGCAGCATGATGCCGACCACGTCGCCGCGCCGAACGCCCTTGCCCGCCAACACCGCCGCGTAGCGGTTGGCCGTCTCGTTGGCCTCGCGGTAGGTGACCTTCTCGTCGCCGAACCGGATGAAGACCCGGTCGGCGTAGCGCGCGGCACGGTCCTGGAACACCTTGCCGATCGAGGTCTTGGAGGTCGGCAGCGCCAGGAAACCGGTCAGCGCGCCGCGCACGATCACCGGCGCGTCCATGACGACCGAGGGCAGCCGTGCCGCCAGGTCGAGCAGACCGACCGAATGCCGGGCGCCCGACTCACGCGAACCGGAATCCGTCACTCGCCATTCGCGCCACCCCTCGTGTCTTGCTGATCACAACCCGCCGCCAGCCTATCCCCGCCCGACTGGGGCATGGTGGCACCGAGATGACGGTCGGGCCAACCTGGTTGAGCAGATTGTCCGCTGCGGCCACGGGGCGGCCGGGATGCGCGGAGCCGCCGGCCGAGAATTTGCCTGTCTTGCCGCGCGCCCGGGGCGTAGATTCTGTCGTTATCCTTCTGTTCACCTGAGAGTCATCGACCGTTCATGAACCCGATTTCCACATTCACGTCGGCTTTGACCGCCCGACTGTCGCATTCGATGCCGGCATTCGGGTGGCTCCCGTCCTATCGGCTGAGTTGGTTGCGGGCTGACGTCATCGCCGGTATCACACTGGCGGCCTACCTGCTGCCGGCCGGGCTGGGCGACGCCTCGCTCGCCAGGCTGCCGGCCGAAGCGGGACTCTATGCGTGCATGTTCGGCGGGCTGGTCTTCTGGCTGTTCTGCAGTTCGCGGCACACAACCATCACGGTCACCTCCGCGATCTCGCTGCTGATCGGCTCGACCCTGGGCAATATCTCAGGCGGCGACCCGAGCCGGTTCGCCGCGCTGGCGGCCAGCACCGCCATCCTCGTGGCACTCATCGCCATCACCGCCTGGCTGTTCAAGGCCGGCTCGATCATCAACTTCATCTCTGAGAGCGTCATGATCGGGTTCAAGTGCGGTGTGGCGCTGTACCTCGCCAGTACGCAGTTGCCGAAGTTGTTCGGACTCCACGGCGCTCACGGCACTTTCTGGCAGAACAGAGGCATCTTCGTCGGCCACCTGCACGAAACCAACCTCGCAGCGCTGGCGGTCGGCGGCACCTCGCTGGCCGTGCTCATACTCGGCAAGATCTTCCTCAAGAACATACCCGTCGCGTTACTCGTCGTGGTGGGTGGCGTGGTGGCTTCGCGCGTTCTCGGACTCGACGCGCGCGGGGTGAAGTTGCTCGGCGAAGTGCCGCAAGGGTTGCCGGCCATCGGCATCCCCCACGTTCACTGGGCTGACCTGCAATCATTGTTGCCCCTGGCCATCGCCTGTTTCCTGCTCGCGACGGTGGAGACGGCCGCGATCGGCCGCACGTTCGGGGCCAAGTACGGCCGGCGGCTGGACCCCAACCAGGAAATTCTGGCGCTCGGTGCGTCAAACCTCCTTTCGGGGCTCGGCCAGGGTTACCCAATCAGCGGCGGCATGTCGCAATCCCTGGTCAACGAGAGCGGGGGGGCGCGAACGCCACTGTCCGGCGTCATGGCGTCGGGAGCCATTCTGGTCGTGGTGCTTTTCTTTTCGCATCTGCTCTCCGCACTGCCCCAGCCCGTGTTGGCGGCGATCGTGCTGGTGGCGGTGGTGGGGCTGATCAGTGTGTCGGCCCTCAAGCATCTCTGGCGTAGCGATCGCCGCGAATTCGCCATCGCGATGGTCGCCATGGCCGGCGTGCTGACGCAGGGCTTGCTACGTGGCGTGATGATCGGCGCGATCATCTCGCTCGTGCTGTTGATCCGGCGCGCGGCGATACCCCCGGTTGACGTGCTCGGTCGCATCCCCGGGACGAACCGGTTTTCGGATTGCGAGCGCCATCAGAAAAACGAAACGGTTCCCGGCGTCCTCATCTTGCGCCCCGGCGCGAGCTTGATCTACTTCAACATGGAACACGTGCGCGAGCGGATCATGGAACGGGTGCGGGCGGAAAAGGGGATCGAATTGCTCGTGCTGGATCTGTCCGAAGTGTCCTTCATGGACGTGCACGCCGCGGAGATGCTGGCGGGTCTCACCAGAAAACTCGAGTCGAAGGGCATCAGGGTCGATGCCGTGGAGGCACACGCGGAGGTGCGCGAGCGGCTGCGCACCGAAGGCCTGGAGGAACAACTCGGCGGGATCGACCGGTTCCAGACCGTCGCCGACGTGGTGGACGGTTTTCTGCAAGAGCATCCGGCAGAATCCCGATGAGCCCGCACGATCACCGGGGCGTCGGCCACCCCGTTCGGCAGCCCTACCGAATGCTTGGCGGCCGACTCACACGAACCGGCTAGGGCACGCCGGCGCAGAGTTCGATCGCCGTTTCGACGTCGTCTGCGACCACCAGCCGGTCCAGTGCGGCCGATGCGACGTAGCCGGTGTCGACCAAAGACGCGAGCCAGGTCCGCAGGCCGTCATAGTGGCCGGCGGGATCGAGCAGCACCACCGGCTTGTCATGCATACCCAGGTACCCCGCGGTCCAGGTTTCGAAAAGTTCTTCCAGCGTGCCGATTCCGCCGGGCAGCGTCAGGAACGCGTCGCTGCGGTCTTCCATGATCTGTTTACGCTGCCGCATGGTGTCGGTGACGATCAGCTCGTCGGCGTCGACATCGGCGAGCTCGCGATGCACCAGCGCCTTGGGGATCACGCCGACCGTCCGGCCGCCGCGGGCCCGCGCCCCGTCGGCCACCGCTCCCATCGCCGAGACGTTGCCGCCGCCGGACACCAGCGTCCACCCGCGCTCGGCGATCGCCTCGCCGACGCGGCGGGCCAGGTCGAGCAGTTCGGGATGCCGGGGGCTCGATGCGCAGTAGACGCACACCGCCCACTCGTCTGGTTGTGGCTGCACCCCGAGAAACCTAGCGGAAACCCGGCGCAGCCGATTTGCCGCTATTGCCCTGCCGGTGCGGGCGCGGGAAATAAAGTCCGGGCTATGCCGATTCGGTGGCCAACGGTGCCGCGCCAGTCATCCGTGGACCGCGCGATCGAAGAACTCGACGGACGCGGCGGGGTCGCCCTGCTCGGCGCGGACGGCGTCGGCAAGACGACCCTGGCCGAGCAGATCGCCGCCGAACTCGGCGAGAAGAGCCCGGTGCGGGTGATCGGCACCGCGACGCAGGCCGGCGTGCCGTTCGGGGCGTTCGGCGCGCTGGTGGAGGTCGCCGAGGTGGGCAAGCCCGCGGCCTTGATCCGATCGGCGATGGATTCCCTTCTGGCCCAAGCGGACAACGCTGTGATCGTCGTCGACGACGCCCATCTGCTCGACCCGTTGTCGGCCACCCTGGTCTACCAGCTGGCCCAGCAGTCCGGTGTGCGGCTGATCGTGACGGCACGCTCGACGTCGCCGCTGCCCGGCGCCGTCGCCGCGCTGTGGCAGGACGGACTTCTGGGCCGCGTGGACGTGGCGCTGATGGATGGTGAGGAGACCGCCGCCGTGCTGGCCGCCCTGCCCGAGCCGATCACCGACGTCCAGCTGTATCGGCGCAGCGCCGGTAATCCGCTGCATCTGCGGCTGCTGGTCGAATCGGCCGGGTCCTCCGACCGCTCACTGACGGCGTTGCTCGACGACCGGCTGGGCTCGCTGGCGGCACCGGTGCGCGAGGTGCTGGGCTACCTGGCCACCCACGAACCGTTGTCGCGGACCGACCTGGCGGCTCTGACCAGCGAGGCGGCCGTCGAGCAGGCCGAGGCGGCCGGTGTGGTGCAGGTGGTCGGCGACGAGGTCTACGGCGCTCACCCACTGCTCGTGGAGCGGGCGGTGGTGGCCGCCGAGCCGGCCGACGCGCGGCGGCGGCGCACCGAAATCGCCGCCATGCTGGCCGCCCGCCCGCACCGCCATCTCGGCGACCGGCTGGGCCGGGCGCTGTTGGCCCTGCGACAGCGACGCACCGGATTCCGTCGACGACGTGGTGGCAGCCGCTCAGGAGGCGCTGCGGCTGGGTGATCTGGTGCTGAGCGAGCGGCTGGCGTCCTCGGCGCTGGAGCGCACCGAGCGGTTCGACGCACGGCTGGCGTTGAGTTATGCGCTGGCCTGGCAGGGCCGCGGCCGGGAGGCCGACTCGGTGCTGGCCGCGGTGGACGCCGGCGCGCTGTCCGAGGACGCAGGTGATGGCGTGGGCGCTGCCGCGGGCGGCCAACCAGTTCTGGATGCTGTCGGAACCCGAACGCGCGACCGCGTTCCTGCAGAACACCCGCAAGCGGGTCAGCACGACGGCGGCCCGGTTGACCCTGGACGCCCTGTCGGCCACCTTCGCGATGAACGCCGGCAACGTCGGCCGGGCGGTCGAGATCGCCAGCGAGGTGCTGGCCGCTCCGGAGGCCGAGGACATGGCGGTGGCCTGGGCGGCCAGCGCGGCGGCGCTGTCCTCGGCGCGGATGGGGCGTTTCGACGAGGTCGCGCCGCTGGCGGACCGGGCGGTGGGCGCCGAACACCCGGGCCTGCTGCGGTTCACCGTCGGGCTGGCGCAGACCACGACGCTGCTGATGGCTGGTCAGGCCGACGCCGCCGAGGAGGTGGCGCGACACTTCACCGACTTCGCCGAGCTGGCCCAGCCGGGCCGGGCGATCGGCGAGGTGTTGCTGGCCGGGGTGCTGCTGGCCAAGGGCGATCCGGGCGCGGCCGCGAAGCTGCTGGGTCCGGCGGCGGCGACGCTGGAACTCACCGGCTATTCCTGGGGGCCGCTGTCGCTGATGTATCTGGCGACCGCGCTCTCCCAGCAGGGCAAGATCGCCGATGCGTCAATGACGTTGAGCCGCGCGGAGTCTCGGCACGGGACCAAGTCGGCGTTGTTCACCCCCGAACTCGGGGTGGCCCGGGCGTGGCGGCTGGCCATGCTGGGCGATGACCACGGCGCCGTGGCGGCGGCGCGGGATGCGGCGCGGGCGGCCGAGCGCAGCGGTCAGTCGGCGGTGGCGGCGTGGGCCTGGCACCAGGCCGCGCGGCTGGGCGACCCGCGGGCGGCCGACCCGCTGGCCAAGCTGGCGCAGAGCGTCGACTGCGCGTTCGTCCGGACCGCGATCGAGGACGCTCAGGCCGTCAAGTAGCGGCGCAGCGTCTGCGGTGACCGCCGTGATCTGCGCGACCGACACCCGCTCGTCGCGGCGGTGCGCCAGGTTGGGGTCACCGGGTCCGTAGTTCACCGCCGGAATGCCCAGCGCCGCGAACCGCGCCACGTCGGTCCAGCCGTACTTGGCGCGCACCATCCCGTCGGCAGCCTTCACCAGGGCCGCGGCGGCCGGGTGCTGCAGGCCGGGCAGTGCGCCGGCGGCCACGTCGGTCTGCTCCACCGTGACGTCCAGTCCGCCGAACACCTCGCGGACGTGGGCCAGCGCCGCCTGCGGCGAGCGGTCGGGAGCGAAGCGGAAATTGACCGTGAGCGAGGCCGCGTCGGGGATGACGTTGCCGGCCACTCCGCCGTCGATCCGCACCGCCGAGAGGCCCTCGCGGTAGGTGCAGCCGTCGATGTCGACGATGCGGGCGTCGTAGTCGGCCAGCCGGTCCAGGGCGGCGCCGAGCTTGTGAATCGCGTTGTCGCCCAACCAGGATCGCGCCGAGTGCGCACGGGTCCCGGTCGCCGAGATCACCGCGCGCATGGTGCCCTGGCAGCCGGCTTCGATGTAGCCGCCGGACGGTTCACCCAGGATCGCCACGTCGGCGGCCAGCCAGTCCGGGAGTTCGCGCTCGATGCGGCCCAGGCCGTTGGCGGTGGCCTCGATCTCCTCGCAGTCGTACATGATCAGCGTGATGTCGTGGACCGGCTCGCTGATGGTGGCGGCCAGGTGCAGGAACACCGCGTCGCCGGATTTCATGTCCGAGGTGCCGCAGCCGAACAGGTGGTCGCCCTCCCGGTGTGAGGGCACGTTGTCGGCGATCGGCACGGTGTCGAGGTGACCGGCCAGCACCACCCGCGACGGCCGGCCCAAGTGGGTACGGGCCAGCACCGCGTCGCCGTTGCGGATGATCTCGAAGCCTGCGGTCTGCTCGCGCAGCGCCGCCTCGACCTCGTCGGCGATGCGGCCCTCGTCGCGCGACTCGCTGGGGATGTCGACGAGGGCGGCGGTCAGCGCGATCGGATCCGCGCTCAGGTCTAGTACAGGGTCCGGCACAACTTCCCAGGCTAGCGGGCCGACGCGATGCACTAACCTCTAGCACCGTGACTTCTGCTGCGGGCTTCGGATTGGCCACCGTTACCGACGACGGCACCGTCCTGGACACCTGGTTCCCGAATCCCGAACTGGGCGCCTACAGCCCGTCGGGAACCACCCGGCTGTCGGCGGACGACGCGCCCGACGAGTTCGAGGCCTTGGCCGGGCCGGATCCCGACCGCGGCGTCGAGGTGGTGGCGGTGCGCACGGTGATCGCCGCGCTGGACGACAAGCCGGCCGACACCTACGACGCCTATCTGCGCCTGCATCTGCATCTCGCACCGGCTGGTCGAGCCGCACGGGCTCAACCTCGACGGCATCTTCGGCGCGCTGACCAACGTGGTGTGGACCAACTACGGGCCGTGCCCCATCGAGGGTTTCGAGGAGGTGCGGCTGCGGCTGCGCCGCCGCGGGCCGGTGACGGTCTTCGGGGTGGACAAGTTCCCGCGGCTGGTCGACTACGTGGTGCCCACCGGGGTGCGCATCGCCGACGCCGACCGGGTCCGGCTGGGCGCGCACCTGGCGCCCGGCACCACCGTCATGCACGAGGGCTTCGTGAACTTCAACGCGGGCACGCTGGGCGCCTCGATGGTGGAGGGCCGGATCTCGGCCGGTGTGGTGGTCGGCGACGGCTCCGACATCGGCGGCGGCGCGTCGATCATGGGCACGCTGTCCGGCGGCGGCACCGAGGTGATCTCGGTGGGCAAGCGCTGCCTGCTGGGCGCGAACTCGGGCCTGGGCATCTCGCTGGGCGACGACTGCATCGTGGAGGCCGGCTTGTATGTGACGGCGGGCACCAAGGTCACCACGCCGGACGGCACGACGATCAAGGCGCGCGAGCTCTCAGGCGCGAACAACCTTCTGTTCCGGCGCAATTCGGTGACCGGGGCGGTCGAGGTGGTGGCCCGCGACGGTAAGGGCATCGCCCTCAACGAGGCGCTGCACGCCAACTAGCGGCGGCGGCCCAGCGATCAGGGAACGGGCCAGTCCCATATCGACATGTCGCCGCGGGGATAGTTCATGCAGACGTCGGTGGCCTTGGCCACCACGCCCTTGTTGTTGAAGAACAGCTTCGCCCAGTTGCCCCAGTGGGTGGCCACCTGCTCGTAGTAGACGTTGGTGGCGGTGTTCTCGGAGTACTGGCGCCGCGCGGTCGGGTCGAGCGAGAAGAACCAGTGGATCCGGTCCTGGGCCATCTGCTGGATGTCGGCAGGCCGGTTACTGCGGTCGATCATGTAGCGCTCGAAGTAGATCGGGCTGGTGTCGCGGGCCGCCGCCATGTACTGCTCGGTGTCGCAGGTGGTGATGATAATCCGGTGCGGGATCGGATAGTCGTCGCTGGCGTCCGCGCCGGCCGGGCCGGCCGCGCCCAGCACCACCGCGGCCGCCGCGACCAGCAGCGTGAGTGCCGCGTGCGTCGCGCGACCCGCGAGTCCAGTCATGATCTCTCCTGCGTCATCGATTGCCAGGCCATCGAACGCTTAGCCTTGCTCACTATATCGCCGATGGCAACCGCCGGCAAACCGTCAGCCGCCGTTGGTGACGGGGTTGGACGTCAGCGTGATGAACCCGTCGTTGATCCACACGCCCCAGCGTCCGCCCCACATGGAGGTCCACACCACCGGCTGCCCGGCCCAGACCTCGGCCGGCTTCGGCGGAGCCCAGGCCGGCGGCTGTTCGCCCTGGGCGGGCGGTGGCGGTGCCGGATCGGCGACGGCCGGAGCGGCGCCGAGTCCCAGAACCAGCCCTCCCCCGACCACGACGGCGGACAGAGCACGGCTGATGAAGGTCATGGCCCCATTCCATAACCAGCACTACCGATAGTCAAACGGTCGCTACTCGGCGGCCAGGATGCAGAACTCGTTTCCCTCCGGGTCGGCCAGCACCACCCAGGTCTGCTCACCCTGACCGATGTCGACATGGCGCGCCCCGAGTGCAAGCACCCGGTCGACCTCGGCCTGCTGGTCGTCGGGGGTGAAGTCGAAATGGATGCGGTTCTTGACCACCTTGTCGTCGGGCACGGCCAGGAACAGCCAGTCCGGCCCGGAGCCGGCGGGCGCACGCAGGATCACGTCACCGTCGTCGGTCGGCTCGGCCGGCCAGCCCAGCACGCTCGACCACCAGGCCGCCAGCGCGTCGATGTCGTGGGCGTCGATGCAGATCTCGCTGAACCTCAACCCCATGTCATCAACTCCTTCTTGACCACCTTGCCCATGGCGTTGCGCGGCAGCGCATCCACCAGCCGCACCTCGCGCGGCCGCTTGTGGGCCGAAAGTTGTTCGGCGACAAACGCAATCAGGTCGGCCGGCTCGGCGTCACCGACCACGAACGCGACGATACGCTGCCCGAGGTCCTCGTCGGGAAGCCCGACGACGGCGGCCTCGCTCACCCCGGGATGGCCCAGCAGCGCCGTCTCCACCTCGCCCGCGCCGATCCGGTAGCCACCGGACTTGATCAGGTCCACCGATTCGCGTCCCACGATGCGGTGCATGCCGCCCTCGTCGATGACGGCGGCATCCCCGGTGCGGTACCAGCCGTCGGCCTCGAAAGCCTCGGCGGTGGCGTCGGGCCGGTTGAGGTATCCGTCGAACAGCGTCGGCGTCCGGACCTGAAGGCTGCCGATGGTCTCCCCGTCATGCGGGGCAGGAGAACCGTCTTCGTGGTGCAACCGGGTCTCGACGCCGTCCAGTGGCAGGCCGACCCAGCCGGGACGACGTTCGCCGTCGGCCCTGGTGCTCAGCGTGATCAGTGACTCGGTGCTGCCATAGCGTTCGACGGGTGCGTGCCCGGTCAGTTCGGTCAGCCGGTCGAAGACCGGGACCGGCAATGCCGCGCTACCCGACACCAGCAGCCGCGCCGAGGACAGCGCCGCCGCGGCCCCGGCGTCGGCCACCACCCGCGACCAGACCGTCGGCACCCCGAAGTAGAGCGTGCCGCCGGCGGCGGCGTAGCCCTCGGGCGTCGGCTTTCCGGTGTGCACGAAGCGGTTTCCCACCCGCAGAGATCCGAGCAGGCCCAGCACCAGGCCGTGGACGTGGAACAGCGGCAGCCCGTGCACCAGGGTGTCGTCGGCACTCCACTGCCAGGCCGCAGCCAGGGCGTCGATGTCGGCGGCGATGGCGCGGCGGCTGATCAGCACGCCCTTGGGCAGTCCGGTGGTGCCGGAGGTGTACATCACCATCGCGGTGCTCTGCCGGCGACGGCTCGGGATAGCGGTGCCACGAGCGGGCGTGCAGACGCACCGGCACGTGCGGCAGTCCGCCCGGTTCGTCGGGCAGCTCCCCCAGCCACGCCTGGGCCCCGGAGTCGGTGAGCATGTGCGCCCGCTCGGCCACGCCGACGTCGGCGGGCACCGGCACGAACGGCACGCCGGCGATCAGGCAACCGGTGACGGCCAGCACGGTCGCCGCCGACGGCGTGGCCAGGATCGCGATCCGGTGCGCCCCACCGACCCGCTCGGCCACCGAGGTCGCCGCACCCGACGAGATCGCTGCGGGAGAGCACCGCGCCGTCGATGCGCACCGCGTCGCCGATGTCGGCTCCGGCGGCGACGGCGGCCGGATTCAGCGAGGCCAGCAGCACGCCAGCGAGGCTACCCCGATACTGGCCCTGTGCAGCCCATCACCCAGATCTCCTCGCGCGAGGTCTACCGCAACGCCTGGATGACCGTGCGTGAGGACGTCGTTCGCCGCCCGGACGGTTCCACCGGCATCTACGGCGTCATCGACAAGCCGGCCTACGCGCTGATCATCGCCACCGACGGCGATCGGGTCGCCCTCGTCGAGCAGTTCCGCTACCCGCTCGGTGCGCGCCGGTGGGAATTCCCGCAGGGCACCGCGCCGGGACGGGCCGACCTCGAGCCGACCGAGCTCGCGGTCCGCGAGCTTCGCGAGGAGACAGGTCTGAGCGCCGGCTCGATGACGGTGCTCGGCAGTCTCGACGTGGCTCCGGGGATGAGCAGCCAGCGCGGCTGGGTGTTCCTGGCCACCGACGTCAGCCAGGGCGACCCGGACCGCGAGCACGAGGAGCAGGACATGCACTTCGAGTGGTTCGCCCGGGCCCGGATGGAGCAGATGATCCTGGCCGGGGAGATCACCGACGCGCAGTCCCTCGCCGCCTACGCACAGCTGCTGCTCACCGAACGGAATGCCTGAGGCGATAACGGTCCGGTCAGGGTTGCGTCACGATCGGGCGCGACACCCCTTGTCGCGGAGACGATTCGGAGGGCTCGGACGTTTAGCTTGTTCGTTGGCACAAAACCGCGACGTTAGAGGGGTTATGAGGTCCGCCCACCGCAGCTTGGGTGCCACGCTTACGGCCGTGGCGACGATCTGGGCCGCAGGTGTGGTCAGCCCGCCGGCGCACGCCGCGCCGCAGCCCTGGAGCGGGCGCTACCAGATGGTGACCTATGCGTCGCAGAAGGCGGGCACCAGTCCGGCGACCCACCAGAAGGAGAGCGACTTCGGCGCCACCTTCACCCTGTCGACCGCCTGCTCGGCCACGACATGTGTGGCCACCGTGGTCGACGGGCCCGCACCGGGCAACCCGACCGTCCCCCAGCCCACCCGCTACACGTGGAACGGCTCGGAGTGGGCGACGACCTACGACTGGCTGTGGGACTGCTTCCTCGGTGACGGCCAGAAGCAGTGGAGCCCCGCGACGTCGTGGGCGTTCTACGCCCCTCAGCCCGACGGCTCGCTGCGCGGCACCTGGCACACCGACATCTCGCAGGGCCCGTGCCGCGGCAGCGTGGTCATGCCGGTCGCGGCAGTCCCGGCCTGACCGATGCCGGACAACCGCGACCACGCGATGGATCTCTATCGCGTGGTCGCGCTGCTGCTCATCGTCGTCGGCCACTGGGTGGCCGCCTGCCTGACGTTCAGTGACGGCGCCTTCTGGCGGGAGAACCCGCTGGTCGACCTGCCCTGGACGCAGTGGCTGACCTGGATCTTCCAGGTGGTGCCGGTGTTCTTCGTGGTGGCCGGCTATGCCAGTGCGGTGTCGTGGGGCCACCGCAGCGCCGAGGAGTCCCGTCAGGACTGGCTGCGCCGACGGCTCGCGCGTCCGGTCGGGCCGACGGCGGTGTACGTCGTCTTCATGCTCATCGTCGTGGCGGTGCTGTCCGCGGTCGGCGTGGCGGGCATGGAGCTGGAGTTCGGCGCGTGGGCGGTCGCCATGCATCTGTGGTTCCTGGGCATCTACGTGCTGGTGGTGGCGCTGACGCCGGTCGCGGTGGCCGCCCACCGGCGGTGGGGTCTGTGGGTGCCGCTCGCGATGGTGGTCGCGGTGGCCGCGCTCGACGCGGCGAGCCTGGGGGCTCACGTGCCCTACGTCGGCTGGCTGAACTACTCTGCTGCCGTGGGCGGTGCTCTACCAGTTCGGGATCGCCTGGCAGGACGGCATGCTGCGCGGCCGCGCCGCGCTGGCGTTGGCGGTCGTGTCGGCGGTGGCGCTGGTCCTGCTGGTGCGCGTGGGGCCCTACCCGGTCAGCATGATCGGGCTTCCCGACGCGACGGTGAACAACACCTCGCCACCGAACCTGGCGCTGCTGGCGTTGGGCTGCACGCAGGCCGGACTGGTGCTGGCGGCCGCACCCGCGGTGAACCGGGCACTGAAATCCGTTCGAGCTCAACGCATTCTGGCAGTCGCCAACGACAATGTGATGGCGCTGTACCTGTGGCACATGGTGCCGGTGGTGATCGTGGCGCTCGCGGGCTATCCGACGGGACTGCTGCCGCAGCCCGTCTTGGGAACGTCGGCGTGGTGGCTGTTCCGGCTGGGGTGGGTGGCGATCCTGGCCGTCGTCGCGCTCGTGGAGATGGTGTTCCTGTATTGGGGGCGAAGGTTTTTCGCCGCACCGCTGCCGACCGTGACGACGTCCCGTCCCCCGGTCGCTGAGCGCGGTGCTGTTGATCGTCGGCACGGTTGCGATCGCCGTCGCGCTCACCGAGATCGCCATCTTCGGCTTCGCGCCCAACGGGCGCTTTCCGGTCACGACGGCAGCGTGGTTCATCGTGGGAGCCGCGCTGATCGCGCTGGCACCCTCGCTCAGAAGTACGCCGCCGCGCCGAGTTTGACGGCCAGCATCAGGCCGGCGACGCCGATCAGGACTCGCAGCAGTGTCGCGGGGGCGTGGCGCACCACGATCGGGCCGAGCCTGGCCCCGATCAGGCCGCCGAACCCGAGCACGATCATCGCCGTCCAGTTCACTGGCGCGAAGAACGCGAACAGCACGGCGGCGACGGTGTTGGCCAGTCCGAGCAGAACGTTCTTGGCGGCGTTGGCGTGGGCCAGGCTGGCGGCGCCCGCGTTGAGCAGCAGCGCCAGGAACAGCACTCCGGCCGCCGCACCGAAGTAGCCGCCGTACACCGCGATTCCGAAGATCGCCGTCATCTCGGCGACCACCACTCGACGCCGGCGGACGGCTCCCGGTTCGCTGGGTGTGCGCGGCAGGACGATCGCGACCGAGGCCAGGGCCAGCAGCACCGGAACCAGTTTCTCGAAGGCGTCCGACGGGGTGGTCAGCAGCAGCACCGCACCCACACCGCCACCGGCGGCGGCCACCGGCGCGCTGCGCGCGAGCCAGCGTTCCTGCCCGGCGATCTCGGGTCGCGATCCCCACGCCGAGCCGATGCCGTTGAACACCAGGGCCACGGTGTTGGTCACGTTGGCGGTCACCGGCGGCAGGCCGATCGCGAGCAGGGCGGGGTAGGTTGCCACCGAAGCGAACCCGGCGATGCTGCCGGTCAAACCGCCCAGCACACCGGCGCCGAACAGGGTGACGGCGTGCAACCAGTTCAGCGCGCCGTCCTTTCCACGAGGCGGGGACTACCGGCGCTGTGCCAGGGCCCTCAGGAAGAACATCAGGTTCGCGGGTCGTTCGGCAAGTCGGCGGACGAAGTAGCCGTACCACTGGGTGCCGAACGGCACGTACACCCGGACGTGGTTGCCCTCGCCGGCCAGCCGCCGCTGCTCGCCGTCGCGGATGCCGTACAACATCTGGTATTCGAATTCATCTGTGCCGCGGCCGAATTCGCGGGCCAGTCCCGGCACTGCGGCGATGATCGCCGGATCGTGTGAGGCGACCATCGGATAACCCTTGCCGCCCATCAGGATTCTCAGGCAGCGCAGGTAGGACTCGGTGACCTCGGCGGGATCGCGGTAGGCCACCGAGGCCGGTTCGTCGTAGGCGCCCTTGCACAGCCGGATCCGGGCGCCGGAGGCGGCGAACTCGGTGCAGTCGGCCTCGGTGCGCTGGAGGTAGGCCTGCAGAACCGTTCCCAGCCAATCGAACTCGGTGCGCAGCTCGCGCACGATCGACAGCGTCGAATCGGTGGTGGTGTGGTCCTCGGCGTCCACGGTCACCCAGGCGCCCACCTGTTGCGCGCGTTCGCAGATGGCGTGGGCGTTCGCCAGGGCGATCTTGTCGCCGTCCTTGGGCAGCGCCTGGCCCAGGGCCGAGAGCTTCAGCGAGACCTCCATCGGCTTGACCAGCCTCGCTGCCGCCGGAGCGCGGTACCGAGCGCGTCGAGCAGGCGCAGGTAGGCCTTCACGGTCGCTTCCGCGGTGTCGGTGTCGGTGACGTCCTCGCCGAGGTAGTCGATGCTGACCAGCCGGTCGGTGTCGCGCAGCACGGTGACCGCACCCAGCGCGTCCTCGACGGTCTCGCCGGGCACGAAGCGACGCACCACGTCACGGGCGATGGGCATCCGTTCGGCGGTGTGCCGCAAGCGGTGTGAGCGGCTGGCGGCCAGGATCGCCGGCCGCGCGAGCCGGGTGAAGACGGCCTCATGTCAGTCCACCTCCATGTGCGGATAGGTGTGGTTGCTCGGCGGGACGAAGGTCTCCTTGATGGACCGCGCCGACGTCCAGCGCATCAGGTTGAGCGGCGAGCCGGCCTTGTCGTTGGTGCCCGAGGCCCGCGATCCGCCGAACGGCTGCTGACCGACGACCGCGCCGGTGGGCTTGTCGTTGACGTAGAAGTTGCCCGCGGCGAAGCGCAGTCGCTCTGCGGCGGTCTGGACCGCGGCCCGGTCGTCGGCGATCACCGCACCGGTCAGCGCGTACTTGGAGCCGCCGTCGACCACGCCGAGGATGTCGTCGAACTTGTCGTCGGGGTAGACGTGCACGGCGAGGATCGGGCCGAAGTACTCGGTCGAGAACGCCTCGTCGCCGGGATCGTCGGACAGCAGCACCGTGGGCCGCACGAAATAGCCTTCGCTGTCGTCGTATTCGCCGCCGGCGGCCACGGTGACGCCCGGGGCGCTCTTGGCCCGCTCGATGGCGCGAGAGTTCTTGGCGAAGGAGCGCGCGTCGATGACCGCGCCGCCGTAGTTCGACAGGTCGGTGACGTCGCCGTAGGTCAGCGCCTCGGTGGCGGCGAGGAAGTCGTCGCCCATCACCTGCCACACCGACCGCGGGACGAACGCCCGCGAGGCGGCCGAGCACTTCTGGCCCTGGTAGTCGAAGGCGCCGCGAATCAGCGCGGTGCGCAGCACGTCCGGGTTGGCCGAGGTGTGCGCGACGACGAAGTCCTTGCCGCCGGTCTCGCCGACCAGTCGCGGGTAGCTGTCGTAGTCGGCGATGCGGGTGCCGACCTCACGCCACAGATGCTGGAAGGTGGCCGTCGAACCGGTGAAGTGGATGCCGGAGAGCCGACGGTCGGCGAGCACCACCTCGGAGACCGCGTACCCGTCGCCGGCGACCAGGTTGATGACGCCCGGCGGCAGGCCGGCCGCCTCGAGCAGCTGCATCGTCAGGTACGCCGCGAAGCTCTGGGTGACCGACGGCTTCCACACCACGGTGTTGCCCATCAGCGCGGGCGCGGTCGGCAGGTTGCGCGGCGATGGCGGTGAAGTTGAACGGGGTGATCGCGTAGACGAAGCCGTCCAGCGGGCGGTAGTCGCTGCGGTTCCACACACCGGGTGAGCTGATCGGCTGCTGAGCCAGGATCCCGCGGGCGAAGGCGACGTTGAACCGCCAGAAGTCGACGAGCTCGCAGGGCGCGTCGATCTCGGCCTGGTAGGCGGTCTTGGACTGGCCGAGCATGGTCGCGGCGGCGATCGTCTCGCGCCAGGGCCCGGCGAGCAGGTCGGCGGCGCGCAGGAACACCGCGGCGCGCTCGTCGAACGGCGTGGCGGCCCACTCGCGCCTTCGCCGCCATCGCCGCCTCGACCGCGGCGGAGGCGTCGGCGTGTGGTGGCGTTGGTCAGGGTGCCCAGCTTCGCGCTGTGGCGATGCGGTTGGACGACGTCGATGCGTTCGCCGTCGCCCATGCGGTGCGCGCCGGCGATCACGTGCGGCAGGTCGATGGGGTTGGCGGACAGGTTGCTCAGGGCGGCGGCCAGCCGGGTGCGCTCGGCGGAATGGGGTGCGTACTCGTGGATCGGCTCGTTGGCCGGGGCGGGAACATCGGTGCGGGCGTCCATGTCACAAAGGATCGCCTGGCCGACGCCACAAACTGTTGGCTGATCAGACAAGACTTGGCCATCAGGCTAGTAGAATCCGACAACATGCGTGGGACCGGCGTCGGGCTGGGTCAGCTGGTGTTGGCCCTGGATGCGACGCTGGTCCGGCTCGTCGAGGCGCCGCGCGGCCTGGACGTCCCGGTGCGCTCGGCGGCGCTGATCGACTCCGACGACGTGCGGCTGGGGTTGTCGGTCAGCGCCGGGTCGGCCGACGTCTTCTTTCTGCTCGGGGTCGGCGAGGCCGATGCCACCCGCTGGATCGAGCGCCAGACCGCCGCGCACGGCGCCCCCGCCGCGATCTTCGTCAAGGAGCCCTCCGACGCCGTCGTCGACCGGGCCGTGAGCGTCGGCACGGCCGTCGTCGCCGTCGATCCCAAGGCCCGCTGGGAGCGGCTGTATCGCCTGGTCAACCACGTCTTCGAGAACCGCCGCGCCGATCCCCTGTCGGAATCCGGAACCGATCTGTTCGCCCTGGCCCAGTCGATCGCCGACCGCACGCACGGCATGGTCAGCATCGAGGACGCCCAGTCCCACGTCCTGGCCTACTCCGCCTCCAACGACGAGGCCGACGAGTTGCGCCGGCTGTCGATTCTCGGCCGGGCCGGGCCTGCCGAACATCTGCAGTGGATCGCCCAGTGGGGCATCTTCGACATTCTGCGGGCCGGCAGCGAGGTGGTGCGGGTCGACGAGCGGCCGGCGTTGGGGCTGCGCCCGCGGCTGGCGATCGGCATTCACCGCCCGGACGCGCCAGCCCACATATCATGGGCACCATCTGGGTGCAGCAGGGCTCACGCCCGCTGGCCGACGACGCCGAGGACGTGCTGCGCGGTGCGGCGGTGCTGGCCGCGCGGATCATGGCCCGCCTGGCGGCGCGGCCGTCGGCGCATCTGCTCGCCGTGCAGCAGATGCTGGGGCTGGCCGACACCGACGGGGTGGACATCGCCGTTCTCGCCCGCGAACTCGGTGTCGCCGCCGACGGCCGCGCGGCCGTGATCGGGTTCGACACCCGCACCGCCCATCCCCGCCTTGCCGACGTTCTGGCGTTGAGCGCCAGCGCATTTCGCCCCGACGCGCAGGTCGCCGCGAACGGGTCGCGGGTCTATGTGGTGTTGCCGGACTCCGGGCGGTCGGCTCCGCTGGTGTCCTGGATCCGCGGGACGATCGCCACCCTGCGCACCGAGCTGGGCCTGCAACTGCGGGCGGTGATCGCCGCGCCGGTCGCCGGCCTGGCGGCCGCGGCGGGCGCGCGCCGGGAGATCGACCGGGTGCTCGACAGCGCCGAACGTCATCCGGTCGCCATCGGACAGGTGACCACGCTGGCCGAGGCCCGCACCACGGTGCTGCTCGACGAGATCGTCACCCTGGTCGGCGCCAACGACCGGCTCGTCGATCCGCGGGTGCGCCGGCTGCGCGAACAGGAACCGGTGCTCGCCCAGACGCTGGAGGCCTACCTCGACAGCTTCGGTGACATCGCGGCGGCCGCCGCCGCGCTGCACGTGCACCCCAACACCGTGCGCTACCGGGTCCGCCGGATCGAGCAGGTGATGGCCACCTCCCTGGGCGATCCGGACGTCCGGCTGCTGCTTTCACTGAGCCTGCGCGCAACCGCCTGAGGCGGCTCATGAAAAACTTCTTGAACGAACTGGTAACGATGTGGCTTCTGGTGCCGATGAGGCATGTGTCAAGACTGGCTGTGAGCCTCGTCACGTGGTGTGAATCCACGGGCGGGTCCGCGGACCCGTCCGGGCAGCACCAGAAACCTCGGTGAACGCGGGGACCCCCGACTCACCGTCAACGCACTAAGGGGTCAGCATGAAAGCAATGGGTCGAGTGCTGGTGGCGTTGATCGCCGCCATGGCGGCTTTGTTCGTCGGAGACGGCACTTCGCACGCAGGTTTGGACAATCAGCTGAGTCTGGTCGACGGCGGTGGCCGGACGATGACGATTCAGCAGTGGGACACCTTCCTCGACGGCGTGTTCCCCCTGGACCGCAACCGGCTGACCCGTGAGTGGTTCCACTCCGGCAAGGCCGTCTACAGCGTCGTCGGCGCGGGTGCCGACGAGTTCGCGGGCACCTTGGAGCTGGGCTACCAGGTCGGCTTCCCGTGGTCGCTGGGTGTGGGCATCAACTTCAGCTACACCACGCCCAACATCCTGCTCGACGACGCCGACATCAGCCCCGACGGGCTTCAACCCGCTGGGCTCGGTCATCACCCCGAACCTGTTCCCGGGTGTGTCGATCAGCGCTGACCTGGGCAACGGCCCCGGCATCCAGGAAGTCGCCACCTTCTCGGTGGACGTCGAAGGCCCCAACGGCTCGGTGGCGGTGGCCAACGCCCACGGCACCGTGACCGGTGCGGCCGGCGGTGTGCTGCTGCGCCCGTTCGCCCGCCTGATCTCCGGGGCCGGTGACAGCGTCACCACCTACGGCGAACCCTGGAACATGAACTAACGCGATCACGACTGACCCCGCTCGAGTGGAGCGGTTGGGCCGAGGGGACTACTGGCCCAGCCGCTCCACCGCGGCGGCTGATGCGTTCGTCGGTGGCCGTCAGCGCCACCCGGACGTGCCGGATCCCACGCTTTCCGTAGAACTCCCCGGGCGCGACCAGGATGCCGCGCTCGGCGAGCCAGGCCAGCGTGTCCCGGCAGGGCTCATCGCGAGTGGCCCACAGGTACAGACCCGCCTCGGAGTGGTCGATGGTGAAGTCGGCCGACCGCAAGGCGGCCAGCAGCTGGGTGCGGCGGCCCGCATAGCGCCGGCGCTGCTCCTGCTCGTGGACGTCGTCGTCGAGCGCGGCCACCATCGCCGCCTGCACCGGCGTGGGCACCATCATCCCGGCGTGCTTGCGCACCGCCAGCAGCTCGGCGACCAGACCGGCGTCACCGGCGACGAACCCGGCGCGATACCCGGCCAGCGACGAACTCTTCGACAGCGAGTGCACCGCCAGCAGCCCGGTGTGGTCGCCGTCGCAGACCGAGGGATGCAGCACCGAGGTCGGCTGCTCCTCCCAGCCCAGCCCCAGGTAGCACTCGTCGGAGACCACCAGCGTGCCGCGCTCGCGGGCCCACTCGACGACCTTGCGCAGGTGCTCGACGCCCAGCACGCGTGCCGGTCGGGTTGCTCGGTGAGTTGATGAACACCACGGCCGGCGACTGCGGCCCGAGCTGGGTCAGCGAATCGGCCGCGACCACCGGTGCGCCGGTCAGCCGCGCTCCGACCTCGTAGGTCGGGTAGGCCAGTTCGGGAACGACGACCAGGTCGTCGGCGCCCAGGCCGAGCAGGGTGGGCAGCCAGGCGATGAGTTCCTTGGTGCCGATGACCGGGAGCACCGCGTGCTCGGCCAGCCCGGTGATGCCGTAGCGCCGCTCGAGCGCGGCGACCGCCGAGGCCCGCAGCGCCGGGGTTCCGGCCGTCGTCGGGTAGCCGGCTGCGCCGCTGGCGGCGGCCAGCGCCTCACGGATGACCGGCGCGACCGGATCGACCGGGGTGCCCACCGAGAGATCGACGATGCCGCCCGGATGGGCCCGTGCGGTGGCCGTCGCCTCGGCGAGGGTGTCCCACGGGAAGACCGGCAGCGACGCCGAGACCGGTCGTCGCTGCGCGCGCAACGGGGGGTGGGCCGTCAGTCCTCTTCCTTGGGCGGCAGATCCTTGACCACCTGCGGATCGTTGTCGGTCTGGCCGACCTTCGACGCACCGCCCGGCGATCCGAGCTCGGCGAAGAAGTCCGCGTTGATCTGGGTGTACTGGGACCACTGGTCGGGAACGTCGTCCTCGTAGTAGATCGCCTCGACGGGGCACACCGGCTCGCAGGCACCGCAGTCCACGCACTCGTCGGGGTGGATGTACAGCATGCGTGCGCCCTCGTAGATGCAGTCGACGGGGCACTCCTCGATACATGCCTTGTCTTTGATGTCGACGCAGGGTTCGGCAATCGTGTACGTCACGAAGGTTCTCCTCGATCTGCTGTTTCGGTGTGGCTGGGTGTCTCGCGCGCGAACGGAACGCCAAGTATCCGATGCCGGTGCTCGGATTGCCGACTCAGTGTGCCCTAACTTGTGCTCTCCGTCATATCCATCCCCCGCTGGACTGCTGCGGTTACTGATACTAGACGTTGCGTATATTAACCGGCCGCCGACGCCGACGGCTGATCGTCGCAGCCCTCAGGCCGCGCGCTTCGACGTACGTCGTGGTGCGCTGCCGGGCGGGCCGCCCGATGCCCTCGGCGATGGCGACCAGTTCGGCCACCGTCTTGGCCGAGCCGTACTCGGATCCGGCCATCCGGGAGATGGTCTCCTCCATCAGCGTGCCGCCCAGATCGTTGGCGCCGCCGTTGAGCATCACCTGGGTCCGCTCGACGCCGAGCTTGACCCAGCTGGTCTGGATCTGGGAGATCCTGCCGTGCAGCATGATTCGGGCCAGCGCGTGCACGGCGCGGTTGTCGCGGTGGGTGGGGCCCGGCCGCGAGGCGCCCGCCAGGTACAGCGGCGAGGACTGGTGCACGAACGGCAGCGGGACGAACTCGGTGAAACCCCCTGTGCGGTCCTGGATTTCGCGCAGGACGTTGAGGTGGCCGACCCAGTGCCGCGGCGTGTCGACGTGGCCGTACATCATCGTCGAGCTCGACCGCAGCCCGACCTCGTGCGCGGTGCTGACGATCTCGACCCACAACGAGGTGGGCAGCTTGCCCTTGGTCAGCACCCAGCGGACCTCGTCGTCGAGGATCTCGGCGGCCGTGCCGGGGATGGTGTCCAGGCCGGCCTCGCGCAGGCCGGTCAGCCAGTCGCGAATACTCAAGCCGCTCTTGGTGACGCCGTTGGCGATCTCCATCGGCGAGAACGCGTGCACGTGCATCGACGGCACCCGCTCCTTGACCGCGCGAACCAGGTCGGCGTAGCCGGTGACCGGCAGTTCGGGGTCGATGCCGCCCTGCATGCAGACCTCGGTGGCACCGGCGACGTGAGCCTCCCAGGCGCGGTCGGCCACCTCGCGGGTGGACAGCGAGAACGCGTCGGCGTCACCCTTGCGCTGGGCGAACGCGCAGAACCGGCAGCCGGTGTAGCAGATGTTGGTGAAGTTGATGTTGCGGTTCACCACGAAGGTGACGTCGTCGCCGACGGTGTCTCGACGTAGCGAATCCGCCAGTGCCGCAACGGCATCCAGCGCCGGTCCGTCGGCGGTGGCCAGCGCGAGGTATTCGTCGTCGCTGCAGCCGCCCGGGTCGCGTTCGGCGGCGCGCAGCGCGGCAGCCACGTCGGTGTCGATGCGCTCGGGCGCGCGGGCGGCCAGCTCGCCCACCCGGGTGCGGATGGACTCCCAGTCGCCGAACGCGCTGTCCAGATCGCTGCGGGTGTCGGTGTGCCTGCCCTCGGTGTCGATGGCGGCATGCAGATCGGTGCGGCCCAGCGACTCGCTGGCCTCGTCGGGCTCCTGCCACGGCCGGCCGACGGGATTGACGTCGAGCGCGAAACCGGTCTGCGGGTCGGCCAGCGCGGCGACGTGGGCGCCCACCCGAGGGTCGATCCAGGCCGCACCGGCCTGCACGTAGCGCGGCTGGGCGGTCAGCCGCTGAACCAGGTCGAATCCGCCCTCGGCGGTCACCGCGGCGAGTTCGTCGAGCGCCGGCCACGGCCGCTCGGGGTTGACGTGGTCGGGTGTCAGCGGCGAGACGCCGCCCCAGTCGTCGACGCCGGCGCCCAGCAGGGCCAGGCACTCCGATCGCGACACCAGGTTCGGCGGCGCCTGCACGCGCATCCCCGGGCCCGAGCACCAGCCGGGTGACGGCCACCGTCGCGATGAAGTCGTCGAAGTCGGCGTCGGGCGCGGCGGCCATCGCGGTGTGGTCCTTGGCGCGGAAGTTCTGCACGATCACTTCCTGGATGTGGCCGAACTCCTTGTGCAGACGCCGGATCGCGTGCAGCGTGTCCGCGCGTTCGGCCAGGGTCTCGCCGATGCCCACCAGCAGTCCGGTGGTGAACGGGATCGACAGCCGGCCCGCGTCGGTCAGCGTGCGCAACCGAACCTCGGGGTCCTTGTCCGGGCTGCCGTAGTGCGCCAGGCCCTTGGTCTCGAACAACCGCCGCGACGTGGTCTCGAGCATCATGCCCATCGACGGCGCGACGGGCTTGAGCCGCGACATCTCCGCCCAGCTCATGACGCCGGGGTTCAGGTGCGGCAGCAGACCGGTTTCCTCCAGGACCCGGATCGCCATCGCGCGCACGTAGTACAGCGTCGAGTCGTAGCCGCGTTCGTCGAGCCACTGGCGGGCTTCCGGCCACCGCGCCTCCGGACGGTCGCCGAGGGTGAACAATGCTTCCTTGCAGCCCAATTCGGCACCGCGGCGGGCGATGTCGAGGATCTCGTCGGGCTCCAGGTACATCCCCTTGCCCTCGGTGCGCAGCTTGCCGGGCACGGTGACGAACGTGCAGTAGTGGCAGGTGTCGCGGCACAGGTGGGTGACCGGGATGAAGACCTTGCGCGAGTAGCTGACCGGCAGCCGGCCACCGGGCCCGAGCCGGCCCGCCGACTGCAGTCCGGCGTCGCGCACCCGGGCGGCGCTGGCGCACAGGTCGGCCAGGTCCGCGCCGCGGGCAGTCATCGCGATGGCGGCCTCGTCGACGTTGAGGGCGACACCGTCCCGGGCGCGGCGCAGGACGCGTCGCAGCGCGGCTGGTGAGGGAGCTTCAGTCCGCGGCGGGACCACCGGAGTGGGCAGCGAACTGGGGTGCTGCGGGTTCAGGGCCACTCCCCGGTAACCGTCGGCAGCGGGTAAATCATCCGCACGTCCCACAATCTGAAACCGCAGCGACTGACATGGTGCCCACAGTAATACCCGTGGTTAACGGTGTGACTTCGCGGCACGGGACCTGTCATCGATCTGCCGCGCCGGGCGGCAGATTTGTAACATCCGGCTGACGAGAACGTAAGTTGTCAGTGTTAGCTGTACAACATGCTGGGAGTCCGCACCATGACCGTGTCTGTTCGTTCGTATCTCACTGTCGGGTGTGGCCGCACTGGCGGCCAGCGCGGTGGCTGTGGCCCCGGTCCACGCTCCCGCGCCGCAGTCGGCGACCACCGCCGCCGTGCGGCTCAGCGCAGCCGTGCAGCCGCTGGTCCAGCCGATCGACGCGGCCGCAGCGGTGTTGGGCCTGGTCAGCACGCCCGCGCCAGCGAAGCCCGCGGCCGCCACCACGACCCCGCAGGCGGCCGCGACCGCCAACGCCACCGGCGACTGGGTGGCCAGTGCCTGGAACTTCGCCGACTACTGGATCAGCTACGCCGCGGACCTGACGCAGTACGCGCTGGGCTGGGTGTGGCCGCTGAGCTACATCGGCGACCAGGCACCGATCCTCTGGGACAACCTGCGGATCACCGATCGGCGATGCCACCGTCTACGGCCTGATCATCCCGGTGCTCAACGATCCCCTGAACTGGTCGTTGGTCCGTCGGGCTGAACGGTCCAGCATCGTGCGCCCAGACGACGGTGACCGCGCTGGTCAACACCGGCGTGGCGGAGTTCAACTACTTCGTCGGCTGGCTCATCCCCCGCTGCCGCCGCTGCCGTTCCCGCCGCTGCCGCATCGCCGCGGTCCCGGCGGGGCCGGCAGCAGCTGCCGCCGCCGCGCTCACGGCTGAGGTCACCGCGACGACCGCGTCGCCGCGACAGCGTCAACCCCGCCCATGCTCGTGCGGACCCGGCAGTTGTCGCCGCGAGTCGAGGACTGCGGTGGCACCTGCCACTCGACGCCGTCGAGGAGCACGAAGAAGACGGTCGTCGATCCCACGGATGTCACGGCCGACCCGCAGGATCGGACAGCGCGCGACGCCCTGAGACTGACGCCCCCAGCAGCCGGCACCTGCAGGACGTGAAGTCCGGCCGGCAGGACTCGGCGCCAGGACACGAGCTCAAGAGAGGTTCGGTCGGCGACCGGATCGGCGCGCGACCACACCGAGAAGAAGCGGGCCGCGCACGACTCGGGCGACTGACCGCCCGAATCAGGCCGGGCGGCTGCGCCGGTAGAGCAGCCAGCCCGGCGGCAGCGCCCCGAGCGCCACGAAGATCAGCACCGAGTACTCCATGACACCGGGGCCGCCGAAGACGATGTCGCCGCCCGGGACCGCCCAGCGTCAGGATGGCCACGGTGCACCAGCCAGGTCAGCAGCGGCAGCGCCGCAAGGCGATCGGAATCGGTCCAGTACATGGCCGCCCACACCAGGACGGCATTGACCAGCCCGGTGATCAGCGCGCTGATCGGAAACGGCACCGGCCCAGGTAGAACGGCAGCAGCAGCGCGCCGACCACGGCTGAGATGACACCGTCGACGGCCAGCAGGACGAGCACGACGGTGCGGATGGCGGGATCGGTCGCGCCGGGGTCCTCGGCGACCTCGGCACGTCGGGTGGCGGTCAGGTCGGGATGCTGTCGAGCAGCGAGACCAGCGAGCCGACCACCCACTGGAAGTTGTCGAGCCGGTCCTGCCAGTGCTGGAGGTCGGGGTCCATGCCGTCCCTTCGTCGCTGCGTGATCCGCAGCCTACCCCGCGCAGTCCGCTTGAACCCTCGCTACCGTTCGAGTCGAGCCCGGCCAGAAGGTCGGTCTCCCAACCTCGCTCGTCGGTGGGGCCCGGAGTTCACCCTGGACGAGCACGTAGTGTTCGGCGCCCAGCACGGGCAGCACGAGCTTGTTCGACAGCGCGAACGCGCGACGGGTCGGTCCGACGAAGATCTGCGTGGCGTGCGCGGCGATGGCGTCAACCTTGGCCGGCAGGCGATCGGGGGCCTCGACGACGGCGGTGATCTGGTCGTCGGGGAAGCCCGCCGTCGCGTCTGCCGGTGAGCCGGATCCAGTCCGGCAACACGTCGTCGTCGCCCGATGTGCCTTGACGCCGGCGCGAAATGCGCTGGCGCCATGACTGTCCAGTAGAACTTGGGCACCTGCCACGTGGGCGCTGCGGCGGCGACCGCCGCGGTGGTGACGCGATGGGTCTGGATGTGGTCGGGATGGCCGTAGCCCGCCGTCGGGGTCGTAGGTCACCACGACGTGCGGCCGCAACTCGGTGATGACCGCCGACCAGTTCGCGCGACGGCCTCGTCGAAGTCGGCGTCGACGAACTGGGTGTGGCGCCGCGGCGGGGTGCCCGGCATTCCCGAGTCGCGCCACCGCCCGGCCCCGCCCAGGAACCTCGGCTGCCCCAGCCCGAGACTGCGCAGTGCGGCGGTCAGTTCGGCGATGCGGTATCCGCCGAGCTGGTCGGCCTCGTCGACGGCCAGCCGCGTCCAGCGGTCGTCGATGACCTCGCCCTCTTCGCCCAGGGTGCAGGTGACGACGATGACCTCGGCACCGCAGTGCCGCGTAGTGGGCGATCGTGACGCCGTTGTTGATGGTCTCGTCGTCGGGATGGGCGTGCACGAACAACAGCCGCGGAGTCTCCTGCGATTGCCACGGCGTCACCCTACCGGCCACGCCGGTGACATAGATTCAGCGCGTGAACCGGCGCAACCTCGAGTTCGGCTGCGCGGATCATGCTGGTGGGACTGCTGGCCGGGATCGCCGGCGCCGCGACGACGTTGCTGCTGCACTTCGTCGAGCACCTCACCTATCACTACAGCTTCGGCACGCTGCTGGACGGGGTGACGGGCGCCAGTCCAGTGCGGCGCGCCGTCGGCCCGATGATCGGCGGCGCCTTGGCCGGTCTTGGGTGGTGGCTGCTGCGGCGGCGAGCCACGGTGCCGTCGCTGTCGGACGCCATCACCCGGCACGAGCCCATTCCGCGGCTCGGCGTTGTCGCTCGATGCCGGTCTTCAGGTCCTGCTGGTGGGTGCCGGCGCCTCGCTCGGCCGCGAGGGCGCACCCCGCCAGTTCGCCGCCGCGCTGGGCGATCTCGGCACGTCGCGGTGGGCGCTGACCGCCGAGGACCGCGAGATCCTGCTCGGCTGCGCGGCCGGCGCCGGTCTGGCCGCGGTCTACAGCGTGCCGCTGGGCGGCGCGCTGTTCGCGCTGCAGATCGTGCTGCGCACCTGGAATCTGCGCGCGGTCGGGACGGCGCTGATCACCTCCAGCGCTGGCGACCGCGGTGGCCGCCCCGGTCACCCACTCGAAGCACGCCGCTGCACTGGCCCAATCCGGAGCTGTCCTATCTGCTGACCGCGGTCGCGATCCTGCTCTCCCCGCTGGCGCTGGCGGTCGGCTGGCCTTCAACCGGCTGATGGACTACGCCCGAGCCCACCAGGTCGGCGACTCGTGGCTGCTGATCCCGGCGATCGCCGCGGCCGGCCTGGCGGTCGGCCTGCTGCTCGCACTGGTGGCCGGAACTGCCGGGCAACGGCAAGAGCGTGCTGACCGTCAGCGTCAGCAGCGGCCTGACGCTCGCATCGGCCGCGGCGATCCTGCTTCTCAAACCACTGCTGACCGCGCTCTTCCTGCGGGCCGGCGCCGTCGGCGGCATGCTCACCCCCGCCCTGGCGACCGGGCGCGGCGATGGGATCGGTGGTGGCGGTGTCGGTGAACACCTGGACGCCGCTGCACGTCAGCGTCCCGGCGGTGTCACTGGCGTGCGCGGCCGGCGTCCTGGCGATCACCCAGGGTGCGCCGCTGTGGGCCGCGCTGTTCGTCTGGGAGCTGGCCCGGCCGCCGTTGTGGCTGCTGATCGTCTTCCTGGTGGCCGCCATGGCCACCCATCTGTTGAACAAGAAGCTTGGCCGAAAGTCAGCCGCCGACTGACGACGTGATTGCCAAACCTTCGGCGCGATAAACGTTGAGGCGGACGCTTTCGACTCACCGATTTTCTCGGCGTGAGGCGATGACCGCGGTTGGCGATAGGGAGTTGACCACTCGCCCAGCTTTCACCGACTCTGAAAACAGCAGAGCATCAGTGTTTCGTCGACACGTGTGAGTCGACCCGTAGTCGACGCAACTTCTCTCCGTTGACCGAAGTCACGCCACAGGCGGTAGCTGAGCCTGCCCGACAACGTTGCAGTCTGCCTGGAACAGGTGATACGTTTCGCCCTCCAGTCTTCCCAACCTGTCCTGACAATCCTCGGTGGTGAGGTAGAAGAATTCTGTGGAGAACGTATCAAGGCCAGCAGTCGAAGACGTCAGTGCTGCATGACGCAATGGCACGCCGTCTGTATCGCCAGTCGGTTGTAACCGGGGAGATCACCATCCCGGCGGTCCCCGCCATGCTGGACGAGTACGTGCACATGTGCGCCACTCTCTTCGGAGCCGTCGGCAGGCCTTTCAACGAGGACCAACTGGAGCATTTGAAGACAGCCCTCAAAGGGCAGCTCACCGCAGCGTTCTCCGAATCACCACGTTCCAAGATCGTCATCTCATACAGCGCGCACAAGGGCAGCACGATGCTCAACTATCTCATCAATCATCAGTGGTTCACCGTCGCAGGCGCCTACGAGGACTGGACGACTAGCCGAGAGCCACCCCTGTTCGGCACCGAGCCCGATGCGAGGGTCATGGCGCTGGCGAACGAAGCCGAGGACCGCAGCTCGTATCGAATTCTCGATATCGGTGCAGGCACCGGCCGGAATGCCCTTGCTCTGGCCAGACTCGGACATCCGGTCGACGTCGTTGAGATGACGCCCGCGTTCGCCAACGAGGTCCGCACCGAGGCCGAACGTTGTTCGCTGAATGTGCGTGTCATCGAGCGCGATGTCTTCACCACCACCGATGACCTGCGACGGGACTACCAGCTCATTCTGCTCTCCGAGGTGGTCTCCGACTTCCGCACAACCGAACAGTTACGGGGCCTGTTCGAGCTCGCCGCGCGATGTCTACCCCCGGGTGGTCTGCTGCTGTTCAACGCCTTTGTCGCCCACCGTGACTACATGCCGGACGCCGCAGCTCGCGAGCTGGGCCAGCAGCTCTACACACCATCTTCACGCAGGACGAATTCGCCGGCGCGTCGCGGGCGCTACCGCCTCCGAGCTCATCTCCGACCTACCGGTATACGACTACGAGAAGGCCAACCTCCCTGTGGACGCGTGGCCACCGACGAGTTGGTACGAGGGCTGGGTGAGTGGGTCGGACGTCTTCGACGTTCCGCGGGAGCGTCGCCCGATCGAGATGCGCTGGCTCGCCTATCGTCGCATCGGGCCGGTGAGAATGACCGCCTGCCGACTCAATGCCGGCTAGCACTCAGATCGTCAGTGTCGCCTGCATCGGAGCCACCGTCTTCGGCACCTCGAGCTCGAACCTCCGAATTCTTGGAAGCTCGGTGTTCGGCGAATAAGGCAGGACGCTGTGCAGAAAACCCGGGAGCGCCGGTCAGACCGGCGCTCCCGCGGCTGATCCGCGATGGGGACCTCCGAATTCCTATCGGCATCAAGCGGGTTACGGCGCTTTCACCCGTTTCCGGGCTGCCGAAACCCGTGGCACACGTGCCGAACGAGCCCACGGTGCCGTTGGTGCCGCCTCCTTGTGCCGACCCCGCAGCACAGGAAATCCCCCTTCAATTGTGCTTGAAGTTCAAACAGCAGAACCTAACACCCATGGCTAGGTCAACGCGATATGTCTTGCCTACTAGAAACAAGATACTTTCATTACGAGAATAGCTCGAACTTTCGTATTCAAGAGACCGCTGAGAATCGCGCTTCAAAACGCAATTTCGCTAGGTGGACGTGAGCTCTGCCCGTAACTGCCGTGAACAGCATGTTTGACGTCAAGTTAGATTTTGCCAGATCCTAACGTTTCGCAATCCGGCTAAGTTCGCCACAGGTTTATCAGCATCCGCTCAGGCGGTACCAGCCGCTCAAATTCGAATGCGGCCGATTCTTGCAGGCCGCGAGTTATTGTGATGGCATACCACTTTGAAGGGCGCCGATAATCAGAGCAAACCGCTTTGTATTTAGCTACAAGAGTGTGAACCTTTCGCCATTGCCAATTCGTGATCGAATGCCACGCCAGTTTCCGCGGCCGATACCGTGGGATGCCGCACCGCTCCGTATCACCACAAAAATGGCACCCAGGCGCATCGCCGACCGCCCCGCCGGCTGGCGAATTGGACCTCTTCCTTGCCGGTTCATATGCGGTGCGAAGCCCGCAGCCCTCACACAGGAGGCTTGTCGGGCGGGTTTGGTTGGCTAACAAGGCTTTTCTGGCCGTGC
>CAWBAL010000010.1:0-12821 GCA_963786695.1 uncultured Actinomycetota bacterium | reverse complement strand
GTGCAGTGGCCGGCGGGCGAACCAGTCGGCGAGATGGGCGTCGATCAGCTCGCCCGATTCGGCGGTGTACTCGACGCCTCGAGCCCAGTCCGGTTGTCCCAGAACACTCTTGAGCGCCTGCCAGTCGCTGTCGTGCCGGATGCTGACCGCGATCCACTGCTCGTCACCGGCACAGGCGTAGACGTTCTGGACCGCGAACTCGTGGCCGCGGTTGCCGCGGCGGGTCAGCACCACACCCGAGACGTCGTGTTCGATCACCTGTAGCGCGCTGGCGTTGAGCACCACGTCGATCATCGGCACCTCGACGAGCTGACCGCGGCCGGTGCGGCGCCGGTGTTCGAGCGCCGCGACGGTGAGGAAGGCGGCGTGCACGCCGGCCAGCGGATCGCAGGCACCGCGCGGGGCGGTCGGCAGACCGTCGGGATATCCGGTGAGCCAGGCCAGCCCGGCCAGCTGTTCCATGGTCATCGCGAAGCCGACCCGGTCGCGCCACGGCCCGTCGAGCCCGAAGCCGGGCATGCGGACCTCGATGATCCGTTCGTTGAATCCCTTGAGCACGTCGTAGCCGAGGCCGAAGTTCTCCATCACCCGCGGGGTGAAGTTCTCGATCACCACGTCGGCGTCGGCGACCAGGCGGCCGAGAAGTTCTCTGCCCGAATCGGATTCGAGGTCCAGGGTGATCGACCGCTTGCCGGAGTTGACGCCGTGGAACACCCAGCTGTACTCCCACCAGCGTTCGACGTCGGCGCGGAAGCCGCCGGCGAAGCGCATCCCGTCGGGGCGCTGCACGGACTCGACCTTGACCACGTCGGCGCCCAGCATCGCCAGCAGGTGGGTCGCCGCCGGGCCGGCCCAGAATGCGGTCAGGTCGACGACCGTGACTCCCCGCAGTGGCAGGCCCGGCTGGCGCGCGGACGGCTCCCGAGGTGGCCACGGCGCGACGGTGTCGGCATCGCCCGGCTCGGGGTGGCAGCGCGGGCGGCAGCGGTGCGGTCTCGCTCATCCGCCACGGCGGCCGGGGTGCACGGAATCCTGCCGGGTGGTCGACGTAGGCGCCGCGAGCCACGAAATGGTCCATGCCGGGCAGTGTTTCGCCGTTGCCGATCGCGGCCATCGGGATCCGGAACAGCGCTGCGAGGTCCACGATCTGCTCGACGGTGTGCGACGGCGAACCAGTCCGCGGTGCGGGCGCGGATCAGGTCGCGCTGTTCCCAGCGCCCGACCTGGAACCGAAGCTCGGGAACGTCGGCGAGGTCCGGGCATTCGACCATGGCGCAGAAGTCCTGCCACTGCTGCCCGGTCGCCATCGAGATCCCGACGTAGCCGTCCTGGGCCCGCTCGACCGACGGCACCTCCGTGGAGCGGCCGACGACCTCGAGCAACATCAACTCCTTGCGCAGCCAGGAGAAGACCTGCATCGAGGTGGTCATCGCCTCCAGCGCCGACAGGTCGGCCAGACCGCCACCGCCGTGGTGGGTGGCCAGCGCGATCGCGGCCGCGTAACTGCCGGTGATGAACTCGCCCAGATCACCGCCGACCGCGATCGGCGGCCGCTCCGGCTCGCCGCGGGAGCCCGTCGAACCACACCACGCCTGCAGGGTGAACTCGGTGGCCGGCCGATCGGTCCACGGCCCGGCCCAGCCGAAGTCGGACACCGTGACCACCGTGCAGCGGGTCGCGAGGTCGTCGACATCCACGCCCAGCGCCGCGGCCCGATCGGGAGTCGCACCCAGGATGACGATGTCGGCGCAGGCGAGCAGTTCCGCAGGCACCGTCTGCGCGCTGACGCTGCGCTTACCGCCGGCCAGGAACGCGAAGAACGGGCTCTCACCGTCGCGGGCCGGGACGCCTGCGGGGTGGTGGCGGCGCAGCGGGTGACCCCCGGGTGTCTCCACCATCACCACGTCGGCGCCGGCGTCGCGCAGGAGCTTGCCGCAGTAGGCGGTGGCCAGCCGGTCACCGATCTCGACCACGCGCAGGCCCGGCAGCGGAGTAGCCATGCGGCTCAAGCGATCCCGAAGTCGATCACGCCGCGGATGAGCTCGCCGCGCAGCAGGTCGTCGAACGCGTCGTTGATGTCGTCGAGCCGGTAGCGCCGGGTGATCATCTCGTCGAGCATCAGCTGACCCGTGCTGTACATGTCGGCGAGCAACGGAATCTCGGAGCGCGGGTTGCACGAGCCGAACACCGTTCCGCGCACGTTCTTGTTCATCAGGACGAGGTCCTGCACGTCGAGCAGCACGGGTTGCGGTCCGGCGGGCGCCATCCCGGTCAGTACGCAATTGCCGCCCTTGCGAGTCAGGGCGAGCGCGGCGCGGATGTCCTCGCCGGTGATGTCCGACGGTGCGACGACGACGGCGTCGGCCATCACGCCACGGGTGAGGTCCCGGACCAGGTCGACCGCCTCGGCCGCCGAGGCCGCGCAGTGCGTCGCGCCGAAGGCGGACGGACGAGTTGCGTTTGGACTGCAACGGGATCCACGGCGACGATCGTCGTGGCACCGGCGATCCGCGCGCCCTGGACAGCGGCGGTGCCGATGCCGCCGACCCCGATGACGACCACGGTGTCCCCGGGGCGCACGTCGCCTCGATGCGCGGCCGAGCCGTAGCCGGTCGGGATGGCGCACGACAGCAGCGCGGCAGGCACCAGCGGAACGGCCGGGTCGATCTTCACCAGCGAATCCGCCGCGACGACGGTGTGTTCGGCGAACGCGCCGATCTTCGAGGTGTGGCCGAGGTCGTGGCCGTCGACCGTGTGGTGGCGGAACGTGCCGTCGGTCGGCATGCCGGGGATCAGCACGCCGGCGCCCTTGTCGCACAGGTACTCCATGCCCGAGGTGCACCAGCGGCAGTGGCCGCACACCGCGACGAAGGACGTCACCACGTGGTCGCCCGGAGCCAGACCCGTGACGCCGTCGCCGACCTCGACGACCACGCCCGAACCCTCATGGCCGCCGATCGTCGGCGGGCCGGGTCTTCGGCGCGGCGCCGGGCGGGGCCATGAAGCCGTTGCGGATGTGCTCGTCGGAATGGCAGAGCCCGGCGGCGGCCATCCGGACCAGAACCTCGCCGGCGCGGGGCGGATCGAGGTCGAACTCTTCGACAGACCATGCCCCGCCGACCTCACGCACGATCGCGGCGCGGCTCCTCATGACCCACGACATTACGGGTGAAGCCGCCGAGATCGACACCACGGCTGCGCCTGCTGTGCCAATCACAGCCCTCATGAAGATTTGGGGAGGCGCTGTCCTCGGAGACTGAATGCGTCGCGCACGCGCTGAAGGATGAAGGCCCTGCTGTGTTCTTTGACCACGCGGATCATCAGCCAGTCCAGTCGATTGAACATCTCGTGGCGGCCGATGTCCCAGACGAACTGGCGCCGATCCGAACGGTGTTGATCGCCGTCGTACTCCAGACCGATCTTCGGCTCGTCCCATCCCATGTCGACGAAGGCGGTGGTGTACCCGTCCGACACGGGAATCTGCGTGGCCGGTCGGGGGAACCCGGCGTCGATGACCAGTAGTCGCAGCCACGACTCGCGCGGGGATTGCGCCCCCGGGTCCACGAGTGGCAGCAGCGCGCGAGCCTTTCGGATGCCGCGGGCTCCGGGGTAGCCGTCGGCGAGGGTGAGGACGGCCTCCGGCTTCACATCGGCAGCGGCGGCCAGGGCATCGAGATGGGCGATAGCGGCGGTCCGGCCCAGGTGACGAGCCAGGTCAAGTGCAGTTCGCTCTGGCGTCGTCACGGTGAGCGGGCCCAACCGCGTGATCTCGTGGTCGCCGATGCGCTCTTCGCGGACGATGACGCCGTCGCGTGGCCGGCGACTGGTTCCGATCAGTTCGACGGGTGTGCTCGAGCCAACCCATTTCGCGTCGTGCAGCGCGGCGGCAGCCCGGCCGGCGATGATGCCGCCCGGTAACCACAGGGCAGCGGCTTGAGTCCTGAGTCGGAGCGTGTGATCAGCGCCCTTGGCCAAGTACACGTCGGGATGGATCGCCCGGTATCGCCAGCGCAGTTCTGCTCTGGTCAGCGAACCGCTGGCGATCGCTTCACTTCCCTTGATCGGCAGGGTCATGACCGCATGCTGATCTGCGGCTCTGACAAACCCGGGGCGCGAGCGCCGAAATCGCCGTCAGGGTTGTGTATTACTGCGAAGCACGACCATGGCGACGATCTCGCGGCGGATGCACAGCGCTCAGCGCCAGCTGGGCAGCCAGATCTCCATGTTCCAGGTCGACTGCGAGATCGGGATGCCGGTCAGGATCGGGTACATCCACGCGAAGTTGGTGATCACCACCGCGATGTAGCCGCTCACCACGATCAGTCCCAGCGTGCGGCGCTCGGCGTTCTGCCCCGGCGCGTGCAGAAGGTCACCGAGGATCAGCGCGATCGCCATCACCAGGAACGGCGCCATCGGCACCGCGTAGAAGAAGTACATCTGCCGGTCGATGTCGGCGAACCACGGCAGGAAGCCCGCGAAGTAACCCACCAGCACCACCGCGTAGCGCCAGTCGCGGCGCACGAACGCCCGCCATGCCGCGTAGACCAGCACCGGCACCGCCAGCCACCACATCGCCGGCGTGCCGACCAGCATGACGGCCTTGACGCAGGAGGCCGCGCCGCAGCCGGGAACGTTCTGGTTGTCGATCGCATACAGCACCGGACGAAGCGACATCGGCCACGTCCACGGCTTGGACTCCCACGGGTGGTGGTTGCCCGCGGAGTTCGTCAGCGTCGAGTGGAAGTGATACGCCTTGTAGGTGTAGTGCCACAGCGACCGGATCGCGTCCGGCGGCTGGAACCATTGCCGCTCGCCGATGGACTCGCCCACCTCGTAGCGGTTGACCGCCGTCTCCGATGAGAACCACGGCGCATATGACGCCAGGTACACCGCGAACGGGATCAGCAGGAACACGTACGCACTCGGCCCGAGGTCGCGCCGGATCGCCCCGAACCACGGCCGCGGCACGCGGTACGCACGGCGCGCGGCGATGTCGAACGCCAGCGACATCGCGCCGAAGAACACGACGTAGTACAGCCCCGACCACTTGGTCGCGAACGCCAGGCCCAGCAGCACCCCTGCCCCGAACCGCCACCACCGCACGCCGAGCCGCGGACCCCACGGTGTCTCGGCGATGCGGCCGTCCAACAAGGCGTTGTGCATGCGTTCGCGGACCTGGTCCCGGTCGACGATCAGAGCGCCGAAGGCTGCCACCACGAAGAACGTCAGGAAGCTGTCCAGCAGCGCGGTCCGCGCCGCGACGAAGCTGACGCCGTCGGCGATCAGCAGCAGCCCGGCCATCGCGCCGATCATCGTGGAGCGGCTGACCCGCCGCACGATGCGCACCACCAGCGCCACCAGCAGCACGCCCAGCACCGCGCTGGTGAACCGCCAGCCCACGCCGTTGTAGCCGAACAGTGCTTCGCCGATGGCGATGAGCTGCTTGCCGACCGGTGGGTGCACCACCAGGCCGAAGCCGGGATTGTCCTCGACGCCGTAGTTGTGCAGCAGCTGCCAGGCCTGCGGCGCGTAGTGCTTCTCGTCGAAGATGGGCGTGCCCGCGTCGGTGGGCGAGCCCAGGTTCGTCAACCGGGTCAACGCCGCCAGCGCGGTGACGATCGCCGTCGCCGCCCAGCCCTCGATGCGGTCGGTCGGGCCGAAGTCCGCCACCGGGACCAGCGGTGCGGGGCTGATGACGGGTGCGTGGCGCTGCTGCGCGACGTCATCGGCGGTCGTGGTCATCGATAGCGATCGTAGGCTGTGGCTGTGCGGATCCCCGAGTCGCTTCGCTCCTGCCCGCCGGAGCAAGCTGGACGACTGCTGCTCGGTGCCACGCCGCTGGGCCAGCCGTCGGACGCCTCGAAACGGCTGGTCGACGCGCTGGCCAGCGCCGATATCGTGGCCGCCGAGGACACCCGCCGGGTCCGCACGCTGGCCCAGGCGCTGGGCGTGCGGATCGCCGGCCGGGTGGTCAGCCTGTTCGACCAGAACGAAGCGGCCCGGGTGCCCGCCCTGATCGACGACATCAAGGCCGGCGCCACCGTGCTCGTGGTCAGCGACGCCGGCATGCCGCTGATCAACGATCCGGGCTACCGGATGGTGACGGCGTGCGTCGAAGCGGGCCTGCCGGTCAGCTGTCTGCCCGGCCCGTCGGCGGTCACCACCGCGCTGGCCGTCTCCGGCCTGCCTGCAGACCGGTTCTGCTTCGAGGGGTTCGCACCGCGCAAGCAGTCCGCGCGCCGGTCCTGGCTGGCCGGTCTTGCCGGCGAACCGCGAACCACGGTCTTCTTCGAGTCGCCGCGCCGGCTCGCTGAGTGCCTGCACGACGCGGTCGACGTGCTCGGTGCGGAGCGCCGCGCGGTGGTGTGCCGTGAGTTGACCAAGGTCCACGAGGAGGTTCTGCGCGGATCGCTGGCCGAGCTGGCGCAGTGGGCCGACGACAAGGTGCTCGGTGAGATCACCGTGGTCCTCGCCGGCGCACAGCCGGTCGCCGACCTGCCGACCCTGCTCGCCGAGGTGGGCGCGTTGGTGGACGAGGGGATGCGCGTCAAGGACGCCTGCGCGCGGGTCGTCGACACCCATCCCGGTGCGCCGTCGCGGCGTGAGCTCTACGACGCGGTGCTGCGCTCGCGGCCCGGCGGGCAGGAGCGCAGCGACTCGGGGAGTCGGCTCGAGCCGTAGACGGTCGCGGGTCCGACGATGGGCTGGGCCTTGTGCAGGCACTCCTGCCACTCGGCGAGCGGGTCGGAGTCGGCGGTGATGCCGCCCCCCACCCCGAGCACCGCCCCGCCGTCAGCGTCGAACTCGACGGTGCGGATCGCCACGTTCAGCTCGCAGCCCGCGACCGGTGATGCCATGCCCACCGTGCCGCAGTACACCCCGCGCCGGTGCGGCTCCCATTGCGAAAGAAGCTGCCGGGCACGGGTTTTCGGTGTTCCGGTGACCGACGCCGGCGGGAACGTCGCGTCGAGTAGGGCCGCGGTCGGCAGATCGTCGGGCACCGTCGCGCTCACCGTCGAGACCAGGTGCCACACGCCCGGCGCGGCGTGCACGGCCAGCAACTCGGGGACCGTCACCGAGCCGGTCACGGCCACCCGGCCCAGGTCGTTGCGCACCAGGTCGACGATCATGATGTTCTCGGCCACGTCCTTGGCCGAGGCCCGCAGCTCGGTGGGCTCGGCGTGCAACGGCAGCGTCCCCTTGATCGGGCTCGACGTGACCTGGTCCCCGCGACGGCGCAAGAACAGTTCAGGCGACAGCGACGCCACCGCGCCCCAGTCGCCGGACAGATACGCCGCGCGCGCCGGGACTTGCCGCGCGACCGCTGCGGCGAAGAAATCCACCGGCGACCCGGTGACCCTCCCGGTGAACTGGGTGCACACGCACGCCTGGTAGCACTCCCCGGCGCCGATCGCCGTCAAACATTCCAGGACACCTTCCTGGTGAGCCGCGAAATCAGGTTGCTGCCAAGCGATTTCGCAGACTCGATTCGGCTCGGGAGAGGCCACGGCGGCTACTATCCAGGGTTGTACCGTTGCGCCGGAAAGACTTTCGTACCACCAGCACCCGTCGGCATCGAGTCGCAGAACGCAGTCAGTCCAGCCGCCGGCCGCCTCCGGAATCCGTGGTCCGCGGCCATCGGCTGCCGCGTCGGGGTAGGACAGGTACCCGATCCAGCCGCCGCCGACGGCGTCGCCCCCGTGCCCCGGTGCGACCGCGAACACCTCGCCCGGGTCGGTGGGCACAATCGCCACACTCGGGGCCACCACCGCGGCCGAGTCGAACCAGTCCCCGACGAACGCGGCGGGCGGTGGTAGCCCGCGCCTTGAGCGCCGCGCCGGCGAGCGCGCGCAGGACGTCTGCGGCACTGCCGACGTCGCCGAGTCGCTCGATGCGCATCGCCCTAGCCTGACCCCTTCGCCGAGCAGACGCAAAGTCGCACAGTTCGAGCCGGAATCGTGCGATTTTGCGTCTGCTCGCGGGGGTAGTGGGCCCGCTGTCTAGCGGCTGATCTCCCTGCGGACGGTCACCGAGCTCAGCTTCTCCGGTTGCGCATCGCGTAGAAGTTGGTGATCGCGCCGTCGATGATCTCGACGGTGACCACGCTGACCGGCACGTCGTCCTCGTACACCACCACCGCCGGTGCGTTGTTGTAGGCCGCCACCTCGATGCGATGCTGCGGGCCGGCCTGGCTCAGCAGGCCGGCGATCAGCCTGGCGACCTTCGGGGCGCCGAGCACCGGCCGGCGGGCGGCGCTGACCTTGCCGTCGCTGTCGGAGGTGAACACCACATCGGGGGCCAGCATCGCCATCAGGCCCTCGACATCGCCGGTGGCCGCGGCCGTCAGGAACCGGGTGGTGAGCTCGGCCGACTGCTGCGGGTCGACGGGCTCGAACCGTTTGCGGCGGGACTGCACGTGCTCGCGGGCGCGGTGGGCCATCTGCCGCACCGCGGCACTGGATTTGCCGATCGCAGAGGCGATTTCGTCATGGTTGAACCCGAAGACCTCGCGCAGCACGAACACCGCCCGCTCGTCCGGGCTGAGCGTTTCCAGCACCACCAGCATCGCCATCGACACCGATTCGGCGAGTACCACGTCGGCCGAGGCGTCGCGCTCGTCGAGCAGCAGCGGTTCGGGCAGCCACGGGCCGACGTAGTCCTCGCGTCTGCGGGTCTCGGCCCGCAACGTGTTCAGCGCCTGCCGGGTGACGAGCTGGGCCAGGTAGGCCTTGGTGTCGCGCACCTCGGTTGTTCTCGCCGGGCGCCGAGGCGATGGTGAAGAACCGCCGGTTACCACGGTTGTCGCCGTGGCGGACGCCGAGGGCGAACTCCAGATACTGGCTCGGCCAGGGCCTGAAGGCGAGCTTGCGGTCGACGCCGAAAATGAAGTCGACGGCGCTTGCTGCCGAACGCTCGACCTTGACGAGCGTCAGCGCCAAGCGACCCTTCGGGCTCACCGCGAACGCGAAAAGGTTGCCGATGAGGAGTGCCACCTCTGGCGTCAGGTAGACCGATCCGAAATGGATGTTGGGTGCGCACAGGACACCGACCAATGCACCATAGGCGATCCGAAGCATGCGCACGGGCGGTGTGGTAACCGGCTCCGTCAGCATCACGAAGGCAAGGAACAGGACCGGCGAGTAGAGGAGTGCGTTACCGAGAGACTCAAGGTCGTTAGCCGGCGGCGTCGCGACCACGATAGTGGCGACGATCGCTAGCCCAGAGCTCGCTATGAGGTCGAGGCGGCCGATCTTGCGGGTGACGAGAACGCCACCGAGCAACACCAGTGGCAGGAGCGCGACGTTGCCGGCGACCCACCACGTCGGCGGCTGATCGAGCAGGACGCCGCTCGCCACAACGCCAAAGGCGGCGGGGTTGAAAACATGCTTACGGCCGATCGCCAGCACATACTTAGACGCCATAGCCCAGGCTGCGGCGAACACGGTGCCGCCGAGCGCGGCGCCCTGGTCGATGGAAACCGGATCCAGGATCAGCACGAGGATCAGCGCGGTGATAATCACCAAGTCGCGGTTCTCGGGAGCATCGAAGAAGCGCGCGAACACAAAGTTCACGGCCAGACAGGTCGCCAGGATGACGACCAGCGAAAAACAAAGCTTCGCCGGATCTACGGGAACCACGCCAATTGCGCCGAGCAACAGGCCCACGGCGAAAAGAGCACCGAGGTAATAAAGCACGAGGCGGTACATGGTGACGCGATCGAGCGCGTCATCGAGCATCCGGAAGGGGGACACGACCGTTTGGCGCGCGGTCCTCTCATCTTCGCCACCATGGACGACGGCGCTCATTGCGCCGCCTGCAGCGCCGACTGGAGCGATCTCAGGTAGGCAATTGCAGTCAGCGTCGCGCCGGAGATGATATTGACCTTAACGCTTTGCGCCTGGACTACTTCGCGCTGGAGGAGCGGCAAGGCGTAGCGATTGATTTGCTGCGAGGTGCGGCGATCGGACGGAAAGTCGAGGACATCGACCGAGGCGAGCTTCCCGTCTTTGATCACAGCGCGGACCTGTACAGTGCCCCAGTAGGCGTCGAAGCGCGAACCGGTGAATGAGCCGTCGCGAAAGAGCGCACCGGGTCCCTTCGATCCTGGCGCGGGCGCCGGCGGCGGCACTGGCGGGGCGAGCGTCGGGTTGGGCGGCACAATCACCGGCGCAGAAGCGGGCGTGACGCGCCTAGGCCGGGCGACCCGTACGTTCTCGATCGGCTGCGCCGGCAATGCGTCGAGCGGAGTCGGCCCCGGGATCCTGGGGGCGGCCAGAGCCGCGGCGGCCGGCTCAGACGGCGGGGTCGCCGCAGCAACGTACGATTGGGCCGGAGCGCCGAAAGTCGCGACTGGCGCCGGCGCCGCCCCATGAAGTTGAGGCGAAGAGGATGGCGCGCCCACCGACGACGGCGGTGACAGTCAGTCGCGCGTGGCTACGGCGACCGGCGAGGCCGTGCCTAGCCAAGCGTAGCGAACAGCGGCTTCCCTGATGCCATAGGCGCCCGATGCCGCGATCGCGGCGACCGTTAAAACCATCTTCTTCGTGTTCATGGACGGCAGAATTTCCAAAACCGGTATAGGCGAGACGCAAACGGTCGCGGCGTCAGTCAGGAAGGTCGCACGGGCAAGCTAACAGCCCGCTGTCCATGCCATTACGGATTGTTCATGTGAGCAGCACGGGCGATGTCGGCTCCATCTTGGGACGACGACCAAGCGGGACTGGCATCGACGCGGGACGTCTCTCGCGGCATCCCATCACACACCACAACGGCCAAGCAGCCCGAGGTGCTTGTGGTGAAGCTCCGGCCACTAGGCGACACTATACCGCACCGGGCCCCTCCCTGCCGCGGGCGTAAAATTCACGGCGGTCCGCTGCCGGTGCGTTCGTGCGAATAGGGAGGCGCGGGAATGAACGCGGTTCGCCTCAATCTTGTAGCCGCGACAACGCTCCTGGTGCCGACGGCGATCGCCCTCGCCCAGCAGCCCGCCGCGCCTGCGCCCTCGGCCCCACCCGCGGACCTGCACCAGGCCTTCATCAGCGGCGTGCCGGCCGATCCGTCTGACGACTGGGCGATCGCGTACGGCGGCCGTCTCTACGACACCTGGTGGCAGGTGCTGGGCGAGCCGGCACCGACCGCGACCAACCCTGCCTACACGGCCTCCGCCCCCGCCGGCAAGGCGACCGGCGCCACCACCTGGCGCTGCCGCGAGTGCCACGGCTGGGACTACAAGGGCGCGACCGGCATCAACGGCCAAGGCAGCGCCGCCTTCACCGGCATCAAGGGCATCCTAGCCGCCTCCGGCCGCGCGCCGGCGCGATCGCTGCCGCCCTCCGCACGCCGCCGCACAACTACACGCCGGCGATGATCCCCGACGACGCGCTCGCCCGGCTCGCGCTGTTCGTCAGCAACGGGCTCTACGACACCAGCAAGTACATCGACCCGGCCACGCACAAGGTGCAGGGCGACGTCAGCCACGGCCGCGAGGTCTTCCAGACGTTCTGCGCCGCCTGCCACGGGCTGGACGGCAAGGAGATCAACTTCGCCGCCCCTCCGGCCGCCGGCGCGCCGCCGCCCGGCCCCGATTTCGTCGGCAACCGCGCCAACCGCGAGCCCGGAGATCGCCCTCCACAAGATCGTCAACGGGCTGACCAACGTCCCTGACCGCGAACGGGTGCCCGCCGATGGCGACCTTCCGCGCCATCGGCATCCAGGCGGCGGTGGACGCGCTCGCCTACGCGCAGACCCTACCCCAGCAATGAGCGCGCGCCGACACCCCACGCAGACATTGCGCGCATGCGCCGCCGGCCATCAAGCTTGGCTCTCAGTGCCGCGTGTCGCTCTCGCCACCGTCACTGCCGTGCTGGTTACGGCCGCCGCCGCCCAGCAGCCGGCACCGGCTCCCGCCACCGCCGCGCGCCCCAATCCGGCGACCACCTTCATTACCGGCGTACCGACCGACCTGACCGATGCCTGGGCGCTCGCTTATGGTGGCCGCATGTACGATACGTGGTGGCTGGTGCTCGGCGAGGACGAGCCGGTCGCTGCCAACCCCGCCTATCCCACGACCGGCACCGCCACCGGCGCCGATACCTGGACGTGCACCGCCTGCCACGGCTGGGACTACAAGGGCGCTTCCGGCGCCTATGGGCCGGGCAGCACCGACTTCACGGGCGTCAAGGGGATCCTCGCCGCCTCCGGCCAAGCGCCCGCGATGATCGCCGCGCTGCTCCGGGCGGCGCCGCACAGCTACACGCCGGCGATGATCCCCGATGACGCGCTGGCGCGGCTGGCGCTGTTTATCAGCAAGGGTCTGTACGACACCAACGCCATCATCGACCCGGTCACGCGCAAGGTGAGCGGCAACGTCGACCACGGCCGCGCCATCTTCCAGACGGTGTGCGCCGCCTGCCACGGCCTCGACGGCCGGCAGATGAACTTCGCCACCGCTGCCGAGCCGGAGTACGTCGGGACCGTCGCCAGCAACGAGCCCGAGGTCGTCCTGCACAAGCTGATGAACGGCATCGTCGAGGTGCCCGACGACCTCCGCGCCGCGGCCCCGTTCGCCGGCGCGGCCGGCACCGGCCTCGGCCTCTACCCGGCGGCGATGGAAACCTGGCGCGGCCTCGGCATGCCGTTCGCGATCGACGTTTTGGCCTACGCGCAGACGCTGCCGCAGCAATAGCGGGACGAGCCGTGGGTTGACCTACTACCCAAACCTGACGGCATCGGCTGTCTCCAAGGAGGAGGAAGGCTACCGGTAACTGGTTAGGGACGGCAACGGTACCGCCCTGACTCCGCCGCAGGCTGCCCTGGAAACC
>CAWBAL010000009.1:0-33163 GCA_963786695.1 uncultured Actinomycetota bacterium | reverse complement strand
GATTAAAGACTCGTGAAAGATTTTGCTATTGACAGTCCATGCTATTTGAGTAAACTATTCGCCATCATACTAACACATGAGGAGAAGCCCAACATGGATGATCGTGTCAATGAGCTGCGCTTCACGCGCCGCCAGTTTATTCACACCGCAGGTGTAGTCGGCGCCGGAGCGGGCTTGACCGCAGCGTGTGCCACGCTAACAACGCCGACGCCTGCGCCCGAGGCAGGTGGGGCAGCCTCAACCGGCCAAATGGGCATGGAAACGGCCCCGGTGGCGCAGACCGGGCCGGATTATAAAGAGATCGATGCGGCTCACAAAGCCAGAGTGGACACCTTCCTCGCCAACATAGGCAAAGACGACAAGTTCTGGGGCGTCGAGTTGCCGTTTACCATGGACGGCGACACCAAGGTTTTCCAAATCTCGTCGCCGCGAACGTGACTGGGAGACTGAACCGGGCAAAAAGGTTGCTGCGTACACTTACAACGGCGTCGTGCCGGGCCGGAATTCGCGTCACCGAAGGCGACAAGCTGCGCGTCGTCAAGAACGAGTTGCCTGAGCACCGGAGTCCACTGGCATGGCGTCATACCGCCCAACAAGATGGACGGCGTCCCCTTCATCACGCAAACACCGATCAAGCCGGGGAGACCTTCACCTACGAATTCGTTGCCAAACCCCGGCTGGCACATGTATCACTCGCATCACAATGCCGCGGAGCAGGTGACCAAGGGCCTGCTCGGTGCCTTTGTCATCGACCCAAGGACAAGAGGAAGGATCCGACGTCGACAGCGATTACATCCTGGTCCTCAACGACCCGGCATCGGCTTGACATTGAACGGTAAAAGCTTCCCGTACCGCGCCGACGGCGAAGAAGGGCCAAAAGCTGCGAATTCGATTTATGAACGAGGGGCTGATCATCCACCCGATGCACTTGCACGGGATGTACATGACCGTCGTCTCCAAAGACGGCGCGCCGCTTGCCAGCCCGTACCTTGCGGACACGCTCAACCTTGCTCCCGGCGAACGCTACGATGTCATAGTCGAATGCACCGAACCGGGCACTTGGCCATTCCACTGCCACATCCTCACGCATGCGGAATCGCCACACGGCATGTTCGGCATGGTCACCGTGCTTTGTCGATTGAAGAGTAGCCGGCGATTCCTTGCCGGTTGTATGTGGATAGCAGCGCGCCCGATCGGTTGATCGAGGCGCGCTTGTTGTGAGACCGATCAGCAGGCAACGCCCGATCGACTACGGTGTTTCACCTTAAAGTCGTCGAAGAGAATCTCCACCCCGCCCCTGATCAAAGGTGCCTGCCAGCAAGCCGGCATCGCCGCTGGAGAACGCGCTGCTGCTGGCAGAATCAATCTGCTCGTCATTGACGAACAGTGTATAGCGGATCCTCCTCGCAGGCCAGGCGAATGATATAAGTCTCACTTCCGCGCGGGATCGCATCCGATTGCCGGAATTTGCCATTGCCCGTCAGGATCGTCGCCGTATCGTTCTTGATCTCGACGATGGCATAATAGCCGTCGGCGCCTACGCTGCCGTAGACGAAGTTCTTCTTTGTCCTGGTAACGGCAGATCACGCCCATTTCGTTTTCTTGCGGGCCGCTCGCCAGGCCAGCGGTCGCTTTCAACCACCACATCGCCCTGGAAAGACTCGCCAGGCGAAGACCACAATTGATATTTGGGCTTGTCGACACGGATAAAGTACCGCCCATCCTGATAGCCTGAAGCGCCGTTGTCCGTTTTGCGCACATCCCAACCGCTCTTCGGATCGCCGAAATCGTCGGAGAACAGCACGTTGCCGCCGGGCTGCCGCTCCACTTCCGTATTCGGCGGCGGCACACCAGCCGAAATCGTCAAAGCGAACCCGCGCGCCGGATTTGTCAAAGGTGCCGGCAATCAAACCGACATCGCCGCTGGCAGGCGCCTCCGCCTCGATCCCATCGACAAACTGATCGTTGACGATGAGTGTAAAGCGATTGCCCGCGCACAGGAACTGAATCTGATTGGCCTGGACGCCTTTCCGAATCGCAGCAACGGGCTGCAGTTTCCCACCGCCCGTCAAAACGCTGAGGTCACCATCTTTCACCTGGCTGATGCTGTAGAAGCCATCGGACGTGATCTCGCCGTAGATGAAGTTGCCGGCATCTTGATAGCGGCAGATCGCCCATGTCGGCTGGCGGGCTGCCATCGGCCAGTTGTGCCTTTGCGCCGACGAGCACATCGCCAAATGTCCGGCCTGGATTGGCCACTAGCGAATAGTTAACTTCGTCCACTTGAATCACGTACTCGCCATTCTCGTAGCCCACTGAACCTTCTTTGCCGGACTGACGTCCCAGCCGCTGCCGGATCGCTGAAATCATCCGTCAGTCCGTCGAGCGTGACGGACGATGTCTGACCCAAGAGTCGCCAACGGTTCAGCCGTCGGAGACGCTTCCGTGGGCGCAGTCTGCGTACCCGCACTCCATGTCGGCGTATTCCACGACGTTGACCGTGGCGTCCGCCGGGCCGGTCGCGCGATTGGCGGAGAGATCGATCCGGCGGCGGCGCTCCGCGCGCGGGTCCATCCGGAAATCCCACAGCGTGCCCTGGAGATACACCTTCCCGTCGGGGGTCACGAAGGCCGGCATCCGCGCGACGCCGTATCCGGTCTCCAGTTGAAGCGCGATGCCCTTGAGCCCCGCCGCGTCGCGCTCGGGCGTGAGGACGGCGTGAACGGAGGCGCGGTAGAGCTTTCCGAGCTTCTCGTCGATCCAGGCGAGGTCCTGCGTGCTTCGGACGGGGCGCGGGGCGGCGTTGGCCATGGTGTCGCCGGCGAAGAACCACTTGCCGTCCTCCGAGACGAAGACCACGTGTTCCACCTTCAGTTTTTCGTAGCGTCCCGTGCGCTTGACCTTGAACGCCAGAAACCCCGGAATCATCTCGGTGGACCGCGTCACGGTGACCTTCGTCTCAGGATCGAACGGAAGAAAGCGCGCGGCGTAGACCTCGAGCTCTTTCTCGATCCCCGGCAAAACCGGCACTTTGCTCGAAGCCGCCCGCGGGGCCGCCGCGGCCAGGGCGCAGGACAGCAGGAGGACCGTCACGATTCTCTTTTTCATTTTCTCCTCTTTCACTCTAACGATTTCCGGGCGCAGGACCGTTCCTCAGGATGTTCAGGGATTGGATCGCCCCCGGCTGGTCCGGCTTCAAAGCCAGGGACCTTTCGAACAACACGATAGCATCCTGGCGCTTGCCGAGGCATGTCTGAAACAGGGCCAGCGAGTTCAATGTTGCCGGATCGGACGTTTTCTTTTCGAACGGAGCCACGGCGGCGGCGGCTCCCGGACAGTCCTTCCGCTTGAAGCGGTAGAGGCCGAGCGCGCGGGCAAGAACCTCGCTCTGCGGAGATTCGGCGACCGCGCGCTCCAGCAGCGGCGCGGCCTCGGCGGCGCTGCCGTGCGTCCTCGTACCAGTTGACCCAGCCCAGGACCGTCCCCTCCGGATCCGCGTGGCCCGCCGCGAACGAGCGGAAGAGCCAGTCGCGAGCCCGCGCGTTGTCCTTCTGCGTCCGGTAGAGGATGGCCAGGTTGAACATCGGAGAATGATAGCCGGGGCGCAGGGCGAGCGCTTTTTCGAAGGCCTCCCGCGCGGAGCGCAGATCCCCGAGGGTTTCCCGCTCGTAGAGACCGAGATTGTTCCAGGCCCCTTCCGTCATCCCCGGCCGCTCCCCGCCGGTGGGCGCCAGGGGCCTGGCCTCGCTGCCGGAAAGATAGCCCAGCGCGAGGAGCTTCTTCGTGTATTCGCTCTTTTCGGCATCGGACATCTGCTCGGCCGGCACGCGGCGGACCGTGATCCCCGCGGACAGGTCCTTTTTCGCGAGGGAAGGCAGGTCCCGGAACGCCGCGGCGATGGGGCGGCCGGTCATCTGGCGGTCGGCGGGGAGGCCCAGGAGCGAAAGCACCGTCGGCGCGGCGTCGAACATCGTGGGCCTGGAGCCGCTTTCCTTGCCCGGCCGCACGCGCGCGCCCCAGGCGGCGAACACGCCGTCCAGGCGATGCCAGTACGCCGCCGTGCTCCAGTTCAGGGAAGAGCGCTCGCAGGAACGGTCCTCTCCCCACTTGAACCCGTGGTCGGACTGCACGACGAGCGTCGCGTGGTCTTCCTCGGCCCGGCGCATCCATTGTCCGAGCATCCGATCGACGACGCCGTAGTAGACGGCGACCGCGTTCTGATAACGGCGGAAGTCGTCCTCCGAAACGCACGAGAGCCTGGGCGGCGTGTCCGGCGCGAAGACGTGCCCGATCTCGTCGGTCCCTTCGATGTAGAGCATCATCAGGTCGGGGAGGTTCCTGTCGTAGAGGTCCCGCGCCGCGGCCTGGTAGACGCGGGTGGCCGAGAGGATGCGCGAGAGCGCCACGATCCGGTTCTCCATTCCCTGCGCCGCTCCCGAGCGCGCGGGAGATCTCGGCGGAGGGGACGTCCACGAAGGAGGCGATATCCGCTTCGGTGACCCGCCCGTCGCGGGCGAGGACCTGCGTCACGCCGGGAGCCAGAGACGCGGGAAAGGCGACTCCCGAGAGCGGCAGCCTGTCGTAGAGGATGGGGCTCGCGTGGTCGGAGATGAAGAAGCCGTTGACCTCTTCGGCCGGATGCGTGCCCCACCACCCCACGACGCCGACGCTCCTGCCGGCCGCGGAGGCGATGTTCCACACGGCCGGCACCGCGCGGGAAAAGCCGGAGATCGGCACCTTCTGCCCGCTCTTCGGATCCACTTCCTGAAAATCGAGAACGCGGTGCTTGTCGGGGCCGACCCCCGTCGCGACCGTCGTCCAGATGACCGGAGAGAGAACCGGCACGAAGCTCGTGATCCGTGTCGTGTACCCCTCCGCGGCGAGGCGCTTCCAATTCGGCATGCGCCCCTGCCCGGACAGCCGGTCGAGGATCTCGAAGTCGAGTCCGTCCAGCGCGATCCAGAGGACCGGGCTCGCCGCCCCGGCGGCCCGCCGCCCCCGCGAAGGGTTGTCCGCGTTTTCGACGGCGGGCGAGGACGCTTGCGGTGCGGCGGGAGCCGGCGCGGCGGCTTGCTCCCGGCCCCCGCGGCCGCACGCGGCGAGCGCCGGCAGCGCGAGCCCGATCGCCAGCGACGACAGGCGGGAGCCGGGCTTCACTTCGTCGGGGCGGGCGTCGAGCGCGCGGACGCCGGCAGTCTCTCGAAGAGATAGACCTCGAGCTGCCCCTTTTCTCCGGGAAGAAGCGTTCCCTTGTAGAGGAAGGAGGGGGTCGCCACGACCCCCAGGCGCATCGCCAGGCCGATGTCGCGCAAGACCCGGCCCCGCGCCCGGCCGCTCGAGAGCTCGGCCGCGAACGCCTCGCGGGCCCCCGCCGCCTCGGCGATGTCCGCCGCCAGCTCGCGGGCCGCGGCCGGAGTCATCCCGCTCGAGCGGGCGAAGACGGTCTCCTCGTAGCGCTCGTAGAGCTCGGTCCGGACACCCGCAAGGGCCGCGGCGGCCTCGGCCGCCGCGAAGGCCCAGTTGTGCATCTTCACGACGGGCAGGAATCGGACTTCCATGACTCCTCCCCTCTCCGCAACGGCGCGGCGCACGTCCGGCGTGCGGACCCGGCAGCGGTCGCACTGAAAGTCCATGAACTCGGTCACCGTGAAGCGCGCGCCGCCGCCAGTGCGGGTCGGCGACCCCGGCTCCACGCGGACGCCTTCGCTCTGTGAGAGGAGTTTCTCGCGGAAGGCCTCGGGGCTCCCGGCCAGGGAGTGGAACTCGCCGAGCATCAGGACCGCGCCGTCGTTCGAGATGAAGCCGGAGCGAGAGGCGACAGCATCTCCCTCCGGACCCTGCCGGATGGAAAGAGTCAGGGGCGTCAGGGAGACGCGGGACGGGGAGCCCACCTCGACTTTGACCGGGAGGCCGAACATCTCGCGAAGAGAGGACTCGATGTTGGGCAGGTCACGCCCTCGATCGAAGGGACGGCGCGCCGCCGCGCGGTCCGGATCGTTGAAGACGTCGCCGACGAAGACCTCGCCGGCCGCGGCATCGTAGAGGGCGATGCCGGACTCCTGATGGGATTTCGAAGTGGAATGCCGCTCCACCCGGTACGCCTCGAGGCCGGGCAAGACGACCTCCCGCGTCGGCCTGGCCACGACCTCGCTCCCGGGGATGTGGGTGTACCAGCCGCGAAAATAGGCCGCGATTCTCTCGCCGACGGAGGGCTGGGCGAGGGAAGAGAGGCGAAAGGCGCACCAGAGCAGGGACGCCAGGAGAATGGCTTTTCGCACTGCCCGGAATCTAACACGCCGGTCCGCGGTTCGATTCCTCGAGGCGAGACACCCCCGGGAAGCCGATCTAGCTGGCCGCGCGCCGGGAGCTCTCGTCTACCAGGATTGCCTTGCGGGCGGCGTCGAGGGTATTCAAGACGGACGCCTCGCGCTGCATGACGTTCCTGCCGTATCCCTGCCGGGTGATGAAATCGAAGTCCACCTGTCCATAGGGCAGCCCCTTCGGGAGAAGCTCCTTGCGGTAATGCCAGACCTCCCGCCAGTTGGCGGCGCCGTCCAGCATCCGGTTTCCCGGTCCGGTCATGTTGTCGATGGCCACGTTTTTCGCGTTGGTGTTTCCCCCGGCCTTTTCCACGGAACGTGACGTCATTGCGGGAAAAGCGAGCCATGCCCGCCGGCTCCGACGAGTCCTCGCCCGCCCCGATCGGCCTGCGGCCGATGTACGTCGGCGGTCCGAGCAACAGGAACACCATCCCGCGGTCGGTCAGGCTTCCGCGGACCTCGTCCTCGGTGAAGTGACTGTCGGCGAACGCGACTCTCCTCTCGAATTCTTCGCGGAACTCGTTCTCCACCGTCTCCGGCCTCGGATCCCTGGCTCTCCAGAAGGCCGTGACGAACTCGGAACGGGAGACGGGATTGAACATCTGGGTGAAGGTCCGCCGCTCCTCCGAGGTCAGCAGGTAGCGCACGGGGCCGTCCGCCCAATCCTCGCCGAGCTCCGGCTGGCGGCCGTCGGAGGACCGGACATAGGCGCGATACGCCGCCCCGATCGAACCGTCCTCCGCCGGCGGCTGCGGCGCGTCTTCGAGGCCGCTTCAGATCGCGGCGCGTCTCTTCCAGAAGGGCGATGACCTTCTTGGGATACATCCCCGGGTCGAGCGAGACCGTGGGAGAAAAGGCCAGGAAGATCTCGAACTCGCGCGCGGGCCTCATTGTCCCGGCCGAGCGCCGCCAGACAGGCGCCCCGATAGAAGGCGATGCCGGGACGCAACGACGCGCGGTAGGCCTGGTTTTCCGGCTGCTCGCCTTCCATCTCGATTTTCGAGAGCGTCGCGAGAGAGTCGGCGTACGCGCCGAGCCGGAACTGATCCTTCGCTTTCTGGAAGAGCTGCGGAAGCGCAGACGCCGAGAGGAGCGAACCGGCGAGGAATGTCGTTATCGTTTATCGCTGGGCCGAGAATCAATTCGATCGACTGACGGGGCTAGCGGACGATTTGGTACGCCGGCAGGTCAACGTGATTGTCGCGAGTGGAGCCGTCCCTGCCATATCCGCAGCCAAAGCGGCAACCTCGACACTCCCCGTCGTCTTCATTGTCGGCGACGACCCTGTCAGGCTAGGTGTTGTCCCGAGTCTCGCCAGGCCCGGCGGCAATCTAACGGGTGTCAATTTTTTCAATATTGAATTGGCGGCGAAACAGCTGGGACTTCTGCGCGAGTTGGTGCCGGCAGCCACCCGTGTTGCAGCGCTCATCAATCCGGCCAATGCTGCCATCGCCGAAACTACGTTGCGAGAATTGGAATCGGCGGCGCGCGCCATGGGGCTGCAAATTCAGATCTTCCGCGCCAGCACCAGCCGTGAGATCGATGCGGCCTCGGCGACCTTTCTGCGCGAGCGGCCGGATGCCCTTTTCGTCGGCAGCGATCCCTTCTTCAACGCTCGTCGTGTCCAGTTGTCCCTTTTGGCAATGCGCCACGCGGTCCCCGCGACATATTTGGGGCGTGAATATGCCGAGGCCGGCGGGCTGATGAGCTATGGAAGCGACATTTCGGATGCGTATCGGCAGGTCGGCGTTTACGCCGGCCGCATCCTAAAGGGCGGCAAACCTGCGGATATGCCAGTCGTGCAGGCGACTAAGTTCGAGCTGGTCATCAATGCCCAAACTGCCAGGATGCTCAGCCTCACCGTGCCGCCGTCCCTACTCGCGCGTGCAGATGAGGTGATCGAGTGACGTCTTAGTGGATGGCCGCTATTGGCACTTTTCTGCCGTGCCGGGTGCAGCCGACCAAGTTCGAGTTCGTGATCAACCTCAAGACTGCTAAGACGCTCGGGATCAAATTCTCCGACAATTTGCTGTCACTCGCCGACGAGGTGATCGAATGAAACGCCGCGAGTTATTAACATCGACAAAAGTCCCGTAGATAATTGGCACTTCTGGCAGCATAAGTGTCAAACGTCGGTCCAGTTTGACACTTGGATTGTCTATTTCGTTCGCGCCTCACTCGATCACCTCCTCATCGGCCGATGCCGGAAGGGTGCTGATCAGACAGTCGCTGAAACGTTGCACATTGAGTTGGCCCTCGTGGCTACGCCCGTCGGTGGCTTCGGGCACCTCCCTGCCCACCATTGCCCGACACATCTGCGCCCTCGTCGCCATGTCATCCGGTGCCTTAGGCTTCGTCCTTTGCGCGGCCTGAGACGGCGCAGCCCATGTAACCACACAGAGGGCCAGCAGCATTGTTCTCATACGGGTTCTCCCTGCGCCCGAGGCGTTATGCCCCTGAGGTCGGTTTTGCATGTCGTGCACTGGTGATCAAAGGCGCACGCTACACAGCGTGCCGGTAGCGGAACCGCCTCAGCACAGGCTCAACGGGATTATTTCCAAAAGGTGTGTTGCCACCCGCTCCCAAAAGCTCGCCTTAACCGTCTTGACCCGGGATGGCGGGACTTTGCGTATCCGTGAGGCCGCACCTTCACGCAGACCCCGCGCGCCATGCGTCGAAGATGTGAGCGGCAGCCGCAGTCTCGGTCAAAGCCGGGATGGCAACGGTCGTCAAAGCCAATAAGATGATGAGCAGCGTGTCCATGGGGCTTTCTTCTTCACCCGACAAAGCGCCGGGGCTTCAGAGGCCGATCGAACCGCGCCTGCGATACTGCAAACTACCCGCGCTCGCGCGGGAAGTCCTTGGCACCCCTCCGAACCACGCCGCGGTGGACGAACCACAGCCGGGCCTTGAGCCGCAGCACCGTCTCGCCGACAACGGAGAACCGGAAGTGGCCCGGTTCGATCAACCCGGCGTGGACAGGGCCGACCGGAATCTCGTACACCCCGGTCCCGCCGACGGTGACGAACGGGAACCGTCCGGCCGGCTCGAACTGCGGCGCGGGTCCGGCATCGGCCCGCATCGGATACCAGCCCTTCGGCCAGTGCGCGTGCCGAACCATTCGGCGCGGCCGCGGATGGCCGACCGGGCGGATGCCGTAGAGATCGCGCATCTCGCCGCTCGAAGCGGCTCAACGGAAAGGACAGGTACGCCAGCGAATCGATGGCCGGATTCGTTCTGCGGGACAATGCATTCCAGTTCGACCCGGCGATCCGGGTTGGCCGGCGAGGAACAGATAGACGATCCGCAACCCGCCGCCGGTGACCGTGTCGTCGTGGGCTGCGACCAGACCGATCCGGTACCCCTCGTCAGCAGGTGCCTCGGTCCGGTCGGCCAGCTCGTCGCCGGAGATCCGGTCCCGCTCCCAGTTGTGCGTCACCGCACACCCGCGACGTAGGCGGCGGCCCTGGTGAACAGCTCGACCAGCGGACCGGCGGTGATGCCCAGTGCGAGGGAGGCGGCCGAGCCCGACCAGCAACGCGGTCGCCACCGTCGCGGGCACCGTGATCGCGACCGCATCGGGTCGGGCACCGCCCAGCAGCATGCGACCGGACTTGCGGGCCAGCGCCGCAAAGGCGATGGCGATCAGCAGCATCGCCGCGGCCAGCACCCAGGCCAGACCCGCCTGGGTCAGCGAACGTGCGATGGCCAGCTCGCTGGCGAACAGCGCGAACGGCGGCAGGCCGAGCAGCACAACCACACCCGCCGCGAACGAGACGCCGATCAGCCGGGAGCGCTTCAGCACGCCGGTGATGCCGGCGATCGCGGTCGAACCGTGTGCCGCCTGTAGCTGTCCGCCGGCGAGGAACAGGATCGTCTTGCCGATGCCGTGTGCGAGCACATGCAGCAGCAGCGCCGCGATCGCCAGCGTCGTCCCGGCCGCGGCCGCGATCGCGATCAGGCCCATGTTCTCCATCGACGAGTAGGCCAGCATGCGCTTGACGTCGGGGGTCACGGTCAGCATCAGCGCGGCGATCAGCAGCGTCGCCAGCCCGATCACCAGCAGTCCGGTGCGCAGGAACTCCGGGCCGGTCGCCACGTCGATGATCGGCTTGATCCGGATCAGCACCGAGAAGGCCACCGACAGCAGCACACCGCTCATCAGCGCGGAGACCGGCGCGGGTGCCTGACTATGCGCGTCGGCCAGCCAGGTGTGGAAGGGGAACAGACCCGCCTTGGCGCCGTAGCCGATCAGCAGCAGGCCGCCGGCAAGCCGGGTCACCGCCGGGTCGAGCCTGTTCGCATAGGCGGCGAGGACGTCGAAGTCCAGTGCCTGCCCGGCGGGTGCGCCGGCATGCTGGGCGGCGAAGTACAGCAGCACGGTGCCCAGGAATGCGACCGCGATCCCGACGGAGCACACGATCACGTACTTCCAGGTCGCCTCCAGCGCGGTCCGGGTGTGGCGGTGGCCGACAAGGAACGCGGTGATCACCGTGGTGGCCTCGATGGCCACCCACACGACGCCGATGTTGTTGGCGCACACCGCCACCACCATGGCGGCCAGGAACGCCGGGGTGAGCGTCCCGTACAAGCGCGCCCCGCTGCTGTCGGTGTGGCCGTGGGCCAGTTCGGCATCGATGTAGCCGATACTGGCCCAGGTGGCGAGCGTGCCGACGACTCCGATGACGATGAGCATCGTCGCGGCGAGCGCGTCGGCGCGCAGCAGTCCGTCCAGGGCGAGATGCCGGCCGGACCCGACACCGACGCCCAGCGCGATGCCACAGGCCAGCACCGTCATCGCCGAGAGGACCGTCAGGCACGCGGTCAGCCGTCGCCACCCGACGGACAAGGTGACCACCGATGCCGTCACCGGGCCGAGGATGGCGAGCAGTAGCAGTGTGCGTCATCAGTCCCGCAATTCTTGGAGTCGGTCGAGGTCCGCACCGCCGAAGGCCCGGCGCAGCCGCCCGGTGAGGACTCCGATCACGATCACGGCGAACAACACGTCCAGGGACGCCCCCAGCTCGACGATCAACGGCACCCCGGCGGTGAGCAGGAAGGCTGTCGCCGCAATCCCGTTGTCCAGCATGAGGAATCCGGCGGCCTGCGAGATGGCGTGCCGGCGGGTCACCATCACGAACAAGGCGATGAGCACCACCGCGATGGCCGCGGGAACCGCGGCCGTGGTCGGTCCGGGTTCCAGGTTCGCCACCGGCCTGGCGACGGCGAACGCGGTGACTGTGAGCACCGCGGAGATCAGCAGCGAGCTGGTGGTGTTCACCAACGGCGTCGCCTCCCGGCGCTCGTCGCGCTCGGCGGCCACCGCCCGCGCCAGCAGCCACGGCAGCACCAGCGCCCGCAGCGCCAGGATCGCGAAGCCGATTCCGACGAGTTCGGCTGAACCCTCGTGGATTCCACGCACGATCGGTATCGCGGCCAGGGCGACGCCCTGCCATGCCAGCAGTTTGATGATGGCGCGCAGTTCACGGCGCCAGACGATCAGGACCGCCGCGAGCAGCAGTCCGCCCGCGGCGAAGTCAACCGCGCTGGCGAACGAGGTGTCGGTCATCGGCCTTCCTATCCAGCCTGCACGCTGAAGAAGTTCGCGGCGGTAACCGCAAGCAGGGCAAGCAGAAACGATCCGGCCAGCAGCTCGGGCACCCGGAACAGGCGCAGCTTGGCGAGGAACACCTCGACGATGGCCAGCACCGCCGCCAGCACACCGACTTTCACCGCGATCGCCACCACACCGATCACCACATCCACCGGCTGAGGGTGGTCACCGGCAATTCCCCACGGCACGAACAGGTTTGCCAGCAACGCCAGCAGAACCGTCAGCCGCATCCCGGCAGCCCACTCGACGAGCGCCAGCCGGGGGCCGGCGTACTCGAGGACCATCGCCTCGTGCACCATCGTCAGCTCCAGATGGGTGGCGGGGTTGTCCACGGGCAGGCGCCCCGTCTCGGCGATGATCACGATCGCCAGGGCGACGAAGGCCAACACACCGGCCAGCGACGCCACCAGTCCGGGGTGATGCATCGTACTGACCACCAGGGCACCGAGATTCGCGGATCCGGCCGGGATCGAGAGGGCGAAGACAGCCAGCAGGATCGTCGGTTCGACCAGCGCGGCGATGGTGATCTCCCGGCTGGCGCCCATGCCGCCGAACGATGTGCCGGTGTCGATCCCCGCCAGCACCAGTGCGACGGTTCCGAGGAACAGCAGACCGACGACCGCGAACAGATCGGCGGCCGCGTCGAGCGGTGACCCGGTCGCCGCGATGGGGATGGTGGCCGCGATCAGCAGAGCGCTTCCGGCCACGACGGCCGGCGCCGCGGTGAACACGACCGTGGTGCCGTGCGGGCGGATCGACTGCTTGCCAAGTTGCTTGCGCAGGTCGCGCCAGGGCTGGAGCACACCGCCACCGGCGCGGCCCTCCGCGCGGGCCCGTACCTGTCTCATCAGGCCGATGACGAGTGGGGCGCCGAGCATGACGATGCCGACCTGGGCGACGCCGGCGACGTAGGACATGAGGTTCACCGCGCCACCACCAGCATGATCAGGACTCCGAGCGCGCCGTAGGCCAGGTACAGGTGAACGCTGCCGGTGTGCGCCCGGCGGACGAGCTGGGCGGCGGCCCAGACGGCGTGGATGACCGGGCCGTAGAGGCGCCGCTCGATCGCGTCGCCGATCCGCGCGCGGTAGGTGACCGCCTCCACCATGTACCGCGACTCGGCGAACGGGGTGATCTCGACGTCGGTATCCGGTTGCAGCACATCATCGAACACGCGCTGCAGCGGCTCGGCGAACGATGTCGCGGTGTACTGCATCCGGGGTGTGAGTTCTTCGGCCCCGCAGGACCACAGCGGCAACGCAACCTCTTGCGGGCGTCGCCCGGCGCGCCAGAAGGAGAGCGCGACCGCGACGAGTACCGCGGCGATCAGTGCTGCGGCCAGGATGCCCGGAGCGATGGACCCGGACACCCCGGGCAACCGGATGAACGCGCCGAAGTCGGTGAACGCGACCGCCCGTGCGGCGGGCAGCCCGTCGAGTACTCGTCGTAGCACGGGCGCGAGGAAGCCCGGCGTGACCGCCAGTGCGATGCAGGCGCCCGCTGCCACCGCCATTCCCACCAGCATGCTGGGCGGCGCCTCGTGCGCGTCGGCCGCCGATTCCGAGCGCGGGCGCGCCAGGAAGCCGATACCGAACGCCTTCACCATCGCCGCGACCCCGAGTCCGGTGGTCAGTGCGACCGCTCCGACCGCCAACGGTGTCGTCAATGCGACGACCGCGTTGTGGTCGGAGGCGGCATGGATCAGCGATTGCAGTAGCAGCCACTCACTGACGAATCCCGCGCCCAGCGGCAGTCCCGATGCCCCGAGCGCGGCCAACCCGAACAGCACCGTGGTGGCCGGCATCCGCCGGGCCAGCCCGCCCAGCCGGTCGAGATCGCGAAGGCCGGTCGCCACCAGTACCGAGCCCGCGCCGAGGAAGCCGAGGCTCTTGAAGGCGGCGTGCGCGATCAGGTGTACCAGCGCTGCCGCCATCGCGATGGTGGCCGGAGCATGCGTCCCGGCGTCGGCGAAGAGCGTCGCGGCGCCCAGCGCGAGGGTGATCAGCCCCATGTTCTCTGTTGTCGAATAGGCGAGCAGCCGTTTGAGATCCGTGGCGACCGATGCCTCCAGCACGCCGTACAGCGCGGAGATCGCACCGACGGCCAGCAGGGTCAGGCCCCACCAGCGCGGCCCGGGACCCAGCAGTTGCAGATCGATCCGCACGATCCCGTAGATGCCGAGGTTCACCATCGCCGCGCTCATCAACGCCGACACCGCACTCGGCGCCTCGGGATGGGCGCGCGGCAGCCAGGCGTGCAGGGGCACCAGACCGGCCTTCGAGCCGAAACCAGCGAGGGTCAGCAGGAATACGGCAGTGCGGGTGCCGTCCGGCACGGTGCCCAGCTCGGTGAATCGATCGGCGCCGCCGGCCGCGGACAACACCATCAGCCCGATCAGGATGGCGACGAAGCCGAGTTGGGTCATCACGGCGTAGAACAGTCCGGCGGCGCGCACCTCTCTGCGGGTGTGGTCGGTGAGCACCAGGATCAGCGACGCGACCGCCATCAGCTCCCAGGCGAGCAGAAAGGTCGTCACCGATCCCGCCGCGGGCACCAGCAACATCGCGGCCACGAACAGCGGGAGCACCGTCAGCGGGACGGCACCCAGGTGCTCGCGGCGCGCGTAACCGATGGAGTAGATCCCGACGGGGATCGCGACCGCGGCGGTCAACGCCATGAAGAACCCGCCCAGCGCATTCATCTCGAGCTGGACGCCGGACAGTGGGAGCAGCCAGCCGATGCGTACCGGCCGTAGCGTTCCGAAGACCGCGTGCAGTCCGATCCATACCCCGCAAACGCCGAGCGCGATCGTCGTGGCTCCCGCAGAGCGTCGGCCCGAATCCATTGCGGGACAAGGGGGGTGCTGCGGCCGTTGACGCCGGCAAGGTGGCGGTCATCTGCCGGTCACCGTCCGCAGTGCGGCGACGATATCGGCGGGTGTCGGCGGGCAGCCCGGGATCTCGAGGTCGACGGGCACCACGTCATCGACGGCGCCGACGACACCATAGGCCCCGGCGAACACGCCGCGATTGAGGGCGCAGTCGCCGCAGGCGATGACCACCCGCGGTTGCGGTGTCGCCGCCACGGTGTTGCGCAGCGGTTCGGCCATGTTGCGCGTCACCACCCCGGTGACCAGCAGCGCGTCGGCGTGCCGCGGCGAGGCCACCAGCCGGGCCCCGAACTGCTCGGCGTCGTAGACCGGTCCGAAGGCACCGGAGATCTCGACCTCGCAGCCGTTGCACGACCCGGCGTCGACATGGCGGATCTGCACCGACCCCCGCACGCCCGCGATGGCGGTGCCCACCGGTGTGGGCGCCGCGTCCGCCGGCTCGACGACCCGGCCGGTGCGAAGGATCTTGTGCAGCCAGCCCATCGCTATCGAGCGTCCGGACCGGTCGCGCGCAGATCCTCGAGAACAGCCACCCGATCGGCGAGCACGCTGGTCAGTACCTTGCGGGCCAACGCAAGGAGTTCGGCGATGTCCGGCGATGCGATGGAGTAGATGACGGCACTGCCGTCCTTTCGCGCGGCGACGACGCCCGCCCGACGCAACACACCAAGCTGCTGGGAAAGGTTCGAGGCCTCCAGGCCGACTTCGGGCAGCAGCTCACCGACTGATCGGTCCTGGGTCGCGAGAAGCTCCAAGATCCGGACCCTCGCCGGGTGGCCGAGGGTCTTGAAGAACTCGCCTTTGAGCTTGTAGAGCGGCTCCGAATCCACATCGCTCCTGAAGACTTCGCCAGTTTAACGTAACAACGATTGAAGAATTCATCATACATGTTGAGGCCGCCTGAAGTGGCTCGGTTTGCGGCGGCCTCTGCACGGAGTGACGTCTGGATCAGGTTCCGAGGACGCGCGCAGTGCGGCCATCTCTCGTGGAGCGGTCCTGTACCGTCGCGGCGACGATGTTTCCCGCCGCGACGCCGGGTCCGGATTCTCCGACCGCTGGCCCGTCGTCGCGCCGAGACATGGACAGAAGGACTCTCGTGGCCTCCGGGTCGCGTTGATCGAGCGAACTCAGTCGTACTGAGTAGGGTCGGGCTAGTGCGATTCGCTTTCAAGACCTCACCGCAGAACACCACCTGGGCTGACATGCTCGCGGTCTGGCAGGCCGCCGACGACATCGACGTCTTCGAATCCGGCTGGACCTTCGACCACTTCTATCCGATCTTCTCCGACCCCGCCGGGCCGTGCCTGGAGGGGTGGACGACGCTGACCGCGCTCGCGCAGGCCACCACCCGGCTTCGCCTGGGCACCCTGGTCACCGGCATCCACTACCGTCATCCCGCCGTGCTGGCCAACATGGCCGCCGCGCTGGACATCATCTCGGGCGGGCGTCTGGAACTCGGCATCGGTGCCGGGTGGAACGAGGAGGAGTCCGGCGCCTACGGCATCGAGCTGGGCAGCATCAAAGAGCGGTTCGATCGCTTCGAAGAGGCGTGTCAGGTGCTGATCGGCCTGCTCAGCCAGGACACCACCGACTTCGACGGCACGTACTACCAGCTCAAGGCCGCCCGCAACGAACCCAAGGGGCCGCAGCGCCCGCACCCGCCGATCTGCATCGGCGGCAGCGGCGAGAAGCGCACCCTGCGCATCACGGCCAAATATGCCGACCACTGGAACTTCGTCGGCGGGCCGCCCGAGGAGTTCGCCCGCAAGCGTGACGTGCTGGCCTCGCACTGCGCCGACATCGGCCGCGACCCGAAAGAGATCCTGCTGTCGGCGCACGTCCGGTTCGACCCCGATCGCGGCCACCGCGCCGTCATCGAAGACGCCATCGCACTGGGCGCCGAGGGCTTGGACCTCGCCATCGTCTACCTGCCGACACCCCACGACCCCGCGGTGCTCGAACCGCTGGCCGAGGCGATCCGCGATTCGGGACTGTGGCGCCGTAGCCGCTTTCGAAGCAATGCCCCGGTTGGACCAATTTTCGATTGACCCGTGCGTCATCATGAACTCAGCGCTGCGGGGAGACAGGCGATGGGCGGTTCGGGCGAGGAATCAGTCGATCGGTGCGGGTCGTGCGGGCACGATCTCCGCCCCGGGGCGCGGTTCTGCGACGCCTGCGGTTGCCCGGTCGCGTCGTCACCGCGGCTGACACCGCCACCCAGCGAGTACAAGCAGGTAACCGTTCTGTTCGCCGATGTCGTCGGATCCATGCGGCTGGCCGCCGCGCTGCACCCCGAGCGACTTCAGGCGGTCATGAACGAGTTGTTCAACCGCGCGGCGGCGGTGGTGCAGCGCTTCGGTGGGACCGTCGACAAGTTCACCGGCGACGGGCTGATGGCGCTGTTCGGGGCTCCGGTGGCGCTGGAGGACCATGCACTGCGGGCTTGCATCTCGGCACTCGAGATCCAATCGGTCACCAGAGACTTGTCCGCAGAGGTCCTCCGGAGCGACGGTGTCGACCTCAAGATTCGGGTCGGTCTGAACTCAGGCCAGGTCATCGCAGGAGACATCGGCTCGGGTCCCGGCCGATACACCGCTGTCGGCCACCCGGTCGGCATGGCCCAACGGATGGAGAGTGTGGCGCCACCCGATGGAGTGTTGTGCTCGGAGTCGACGGCGCGTCTGGTCCACAGCTCCGCCGAACTGGGGCCGTTGACCAACGTGCTCGTCAAGGGCTCCGACGAGCCCGTTCTCGCCCGGCAGTTGCTCAGCGTGCAGTCGGACCGAATGGTGTTGGGCCGCAACGAAGGTGATGCTCGTCGGACGAGATGAGGAATTGCAGTCTGCCTCACCGAGCTCGTTCGACGCCGCCCACGCGGCCTCGGTCGGTGTCATCGGCGAAGCCGGACTGGGCAAGACCCGCCTGGTCAGTCAGTTCACCGACGTTCGCTGCCGTTCGCGAGCGCGGATCGTCGTCGCTCGCTGCGACGCCCACACCACCGGCGTCGGGTTTCAAGCGCTCGTGGCGCGACTCGATGCGAGCAATGTTCGGACGTCGAAGGTCTTGCACCGGGACGGAAGCCCGGGCCCACACCACCGCCCAGGTCCCCGGCCTGCGACCCGGAATCTGACGACGCCAGAGTGCTTTTCGACGCGATGGGCCTGGACGACGGCGACATACCCGTGCACGACAGCGTCGACGGTCGTCGGAGCCGCCTCGTCGACATGATGGCTCGCGCGGTGCGCTCCCGCCCGGTACGCACGGTCTTGGTCCTCGAGGACGCGCACTGGATCGACGGCCCCAGCGACGACGTGATCGCCTCGTTCGCAGCAGCTTTGGCGTTCCTCGACACGTCCATGTTCGTCATCGACATACCGCCCTGAGTTCCGCGGTGCTCTGCATCGGAGCTCCGACGCACACGATCGCAGTTGCGCGCGCTCGCGACCTTCAGCGGCCATTCGGGCCGGGTACGCCACGTCACGGCGCAGCGACCCCTCCGTGGCGCAGCTGCGTCAGCAATCGCTCACGCGGCGGCCGGCAACCCGTACTTCGCCGAGGAGATCGTTCGCGACCTTGCCGGCCGCGGCGTGCTTCAGGGACAGCCGCGGCGCGTTATCGCGTCGTCCGGCGAGCGTCGACCGCATCTTCGTGCCCGCGACGGTTCAGGCGGTTCTCGCTGCCCGCATCGATCGGCTCCGTCCGGAGACGAAGTCGATCCTCAACGCAGCGGCCGTGATCGGCTCGCGCTTCGACGCCGACACCCTACAGATGGTGGTGCCCCAGACCGAGCCCGAGCGCCTGGCCGAACTCGTCGCCGCCGAGTTGATCGATCAGACCGAGTTCGTTCCCGTGCAGCGGTTCTGCTTCCATCACCCCTTGGTCCGCACGGTGGCCTACGACTCCCAGCTGCGTGCCACCCGGGCCCGTACCCACATCGCGCTCGCCGAGGCGATGCAGCAGCGCCAAGCCGTTCTCCGACGAGAACGCCGCCATGGTCGCCGCCCATCTCGAGGCGGCCGGTGAACTCTACGATGCCTACCGGTGGCATATGCGGGCCGCCGAATGGCTTCGGCCGAGGGATCTTTCGGCCGCACGCGCCCATTGGGACAGTGCCCGCCGGATCGCCGACCGGCTGCCGGAAGACGGCCCGCATGTGCTGGAGATGCGCATCGCCCCACGCACCCTGCTCATCTCGACCACCCTGTACATCCGCGACGATCTGGCCACGGACGACACGTATCGAGAACTGTGTGACTTGTCGAAGAGAACCGGCGACGAGATCTCTCTGGCGATCGCGATGGCCGGCCGGAGCTTCTCGATGACCGTCAACGACAGCCGGGCTGACGAGGCACTGCCGATGGCGACCGCGTTACGTGAGATGGCGGAGCGCGTTCCATGTGACCCGGAGACCAAAGGCATACTGTTGAACTCGGCGGCCTTCACCGAGTTCGCCAACGGCGAATTCCATTCTGCGCTTGCGGTTTTAGACCAGATCTTCGATCTTGGACCCGCCTGCCCGGAAGAGGAGATCGCGGCGCCTTGGCCCTGCAGTGCGTTCTTCAGATGTGCCTCGGTGACGCGGCCGAGCGGGAAGGCGGGCCATGCGGGAAGCGGTCGACCGTTCCCGGTCCACTTCACCCCGTCAGATTCGCATCGGTGCAGATCTACGCGGCCAGTTCTCGCGCCTTGGGCCTCGTGGACGCCGCCAGTCTCGTCGACGACTGCCCGCGCTGCCTGGTTGCAGGCCGAGTCGTTCGGCGACATCTGCGGCATCGTCATGGCGCGATGGGGTTACGGCACCGTCTTGTTGCGGACACCGGGGTCATACGACGAAGGCATCGCGATTCTTCGGAGCGCTACGGACGGCGGTGGACGAACACCAGCTGGGCACCTGCGGACTGGCCACCGTCGCGACCGACCTCGCCGCTCGATTCGGCACGCAACGGACGGCCGGACGAGGCGATCGCCAGCGCTGCGCAACACCTTTGACAGCGCGCTGACCGGCTTTCCCGCCCTGGCCGGGTTCTCCGCCGAGGCTCTGGTCGGGATGTTGATCGCTCGCGGATCCCCGGACGACCTCGCCGAAGCGATACGAGTCCTTCTCCGCTGGAAGGGCCGCCACTTCATCGTGCCCGCCCTACAGCTGTGGCCGCTGCGGGCACAGGCGCTGCTGGCGACGGCAGAGGGCGACGAGCGCAAGGTGCCGCGACTTCGCGTGCCGCTATCTGCGGCTCTGCGAGCAGTTGAACGCCGAGGGCCGACTCGATGAGGCCCGCCGACTCGCCGCGGCGGCGCGCGGCCCCAGAGAACGTGACTGACGTGTCGAGAATCCTGGCCTACACCTCACCGGCACTCGGTCACATGCTGCCCATCAGTGCTCTGCTCTCGGAGTTGTCGCACCGCGGACACATGGTTCACATCCGTACGCTGTCGTCGGCGGTACCCGTCGCGCGTCAGCTCGGCTTCGAGGCGTCCCCGATCGATCCGCGCATCGAGGAGATCGAGCTCGAGGACTGGACGGCCACCAATCCCCGCGCGGCGCTGCAACTCGGCGTTGCCGCGTTCGGCCGGCGGGCGGCATTCGAAGTGCCCGACCTACGCGGTGCGGTGGCCGACTTTCGGCCCGATGCCCTGATCGTCGACGTCAACTCCTGGGGCGCCCTGTGTGCGGCCGAGGCCGGATCCGTTCCCTGGTCGTGCTTTTCGCCGTACACACCGGCTCTTCGATCGCCGGGTGTCCCGCCGTTCGGGCTCGGTCTCAAGCCGTTGCCCGGCATTCTCGGTCGGGCCCGGGACGCCCTGGTGAACGCGACGGTCACCCGATCCCTGGAGCGGATCATGCTGCCGCCCATCAACTCGGTTCGGGGCACCGTCGGACTTTCCCGGGTCGGCTCGATGGACGAGTTCCTTCGCCGCCCGCCGCTGACCCTGGTCGCCAGCGGAAAGCCGTTTCAGTACCCGCAGACCGACTGGGGGCCTGCGGTGCAGATGATCGGACCCTGCGTGCTGGACCCGGTATCCGAATCCGCACCCGACTGGCTGGCCGCGATAGACCGTCCGATCGTGCTGGTGACCACCTCGTCGGAGAAACAGGCCGACACCGCTCTTGTCCAGACCGCGATCGCGGCACTGGCCGGTGAACCCGTGCACGTCGTCGCGACCATGCCGGCCGGCGGGAGCCGCGGCTTCGCGCCGGCACCCCACGCGACCGTGAGCGAGTTCGTTCCGCACAGCCAGGTCCTCGAGCGCGCGGTCTGCGCGGTCACCCACGGCGGGATGGGCGCGACCCAGAAGGCGCTGTCCTTCGGGGTGCCGGTGTGCGTGGTGCCGTTCGGCCGCGACCAACTGGAGGTGGCGCGACGGGTGGAGGTGGCTCGATGCGGCACCCGCCTGTCCGCCAAGAAACTCTCGCCCGCACGTCTGCGCGAGAAGGTCCGGCAGGCGATGACGATGTCGGCAGGCGCTCAGGAGGTCGCAGCGGGTTTCACCGCGACGGGCGGGACCTCGCGCGGCGCGGACCTCGTCGCGGAGCAACTCCTGGCCAGATAACGGCCCGATAACCACCGGCAAAATTGCGGCGGCGTCAACGCAGGCCGGAAAGCGTTGCTAGAAACCGAAACGCAGGAGTTCGTCGGCGGTCACCAGGCGCTCGTGCTTGGCGGGGAACTCGCGGCTCCGCACCGGGTGCCGGAACAATAACCAGGCCATACGCGCGACCCGCGAACGAGATATCGGGTTGAGGTACACCAGGATCACTCCTGTGGTCGGCTAACCATTGACCGGAGCACTACTTTACCGCAGCGACCGCTCCAGCAATTAGACACTAGATCACACTGCAAACCGCAAGAGGCGCGCCGATGAATAATCGGATGATTCTGGTGTGACTGAAGTGGCTAGAGTGGCTTCGTCCGAGCGCCTACCGCTGCGGCGCGGCGGTCGGCTTGATCGGTGCCGGCAGCGCCGAATGGCCCATCAGGTAGCGGTCCACCGCGGCGGCGGCGGCCCGGCCCTCGGCGATCGCCCAGACGATCAGCGACTGGCCGCGGCCCATGTCACCGGCCACGATAGACGCCCTTCACCGAGGTGTCGAAGTCCGTGCCGCGGGCGACGTTGCCGCGCCCGTCGAGCTCCACGCCCAGGTCGGTCAGCAGCCCCGGCCGCTCCGGGCCGACGAAGCCCATCGCCAGCAGCACCAGGTCGGCCTCGAGCTCGAAGTCGGTGCCGTCCACCTTCTCGAACTTGCCGTCCTTCATCACCACTTCGTGCGCGCGCAGACCGGTGACCTTGCCTTCGTGGCCGAGGAACTTCTCGGTGTTGACCGAGAACACCCGCTCGCCACCCTCCTCGTGCGCCGAGGACACCCGGAACATCAGCGGATAGGTCGGCCACGGCGTCGAGTCGGCGCGAGTCTCCGGCGGCCGCGGCATGATCTCGAACTGGTGCACGCTGGCCGCGCCCTGGCGGTGCGCGGTGCCCAGGCAGTCCGCGCCGGTGTCGCCGCCGCCGATGATGATCACCTTCTTGCCCTTGGCGGTGATCGGCGGCTGGCCGTCCTCGTCGAGCACCGGATCGCCCTGCTGCACCTTGTTGGCCCACGGCAGGTACTCCATGGCCTGGTAGATGCCCTCGAACTGGCGGCCGGGGATCGGCAGGTCCCGCGCCGCCGGTGGCACCGCCGGCGAGCATCACCGCGTCGAACTCGTCGCGGAGCTGATCCGCTGTGATGTCGACGCCGACGTTGACGCCCGGGCGGAACCTGGTGCCCTCGGCCTCCATCTGGGCCAGGCGGCGGTCGATGTGGCGCTTCTCCATCTTGAACTCGGGGATGCCGTAGCGCAGCAGCCCGCCGATGCGGTCGGCCCGTTCGAAGACGGTGACGTCGTGGCCGGCGCGGGTCAGCTGCTGCGCGGCGGCAAGACCGGCCGGGCCGGAGCCGACGACGGCGACCTTCTTGCCGGTGATGACGTGCGGCGGCATCGGGACGACCCAGCCCTCGTCGAAGGCGTTGTCGATGATCTCGACCTCGACCTGCTTGATGGTGACCGGGTCCTGGTTGATGCCCAGCACGCAGGAGGCCTCACACGGCGCCGGGCACAGCCGGCCGGTGAACTCCGGGAAGTTGTTGGTGGCGTGCAGCCGGTCGATCGCGTCGCGCCAGCGGTCCCGGTACACCAGGTCGTTCCACTCCGGGATCAGGTTGCCCAGCGGACAGCCGTTGTGGCAGAACGGGATTCCGCAGTCCATGCAGCGCGACGCCTGGTGCTCCAGGGTTTCGTGGGAGAAGTCGTCGTAGACCTCTTTCCAGTCCTTCAGGCGCAGGTCCACCGGACGCCGGGTCGGGCGTCTCGCGGTGGGTGTACTTGAGAAAGCCGGTCGGGTCAGCCATGAGCGGCCGCCATGATCGCCTTGTCGACATCCTCGCCGGCGGCCTCGGCCGCCGCGATCGCCCGCAGCACGGCCTTGTAGTCGCGCGGCATCACTTTCACGAAATTACCTGCCTGTCCCGGCCAGTCAGCCAAGATCTGCTGGCCCACAGCCGAATCGGTGGCGTCGACGTGCGCGACGATCATGTCGTGCAGCCACTCGATGTCGGCGTCGTCGAAGTCGTCGAGCTCCACCATCTCGGTGTTGAGGTTGGTGGGCAGCTTGCCCGTCGGGGTCGTAGACGTAGGCGACGCCGCCGGACATGCCGGCCGCGAAGTTGCGGCCCGTCTCGCCGAGGATGACCACCCGGCCGCCGGTCATGTACTCGCAGCCGTGGTCGCCGACGCCCTCGACCACCGCGTGGGCGCCGGAGTTGCGCACCGCGAACCGCTCGCCCACCGTGCCGCGGATGAACGCGGTGCCGCTGGTGGCGCCGAACAGGATCACGTTGCCGCCGATGATGTTGTCCTCGGCGACATAGCCTTCCGGTGCGCGGTCCGAGGGGCGCAGCACGATCCGCCCGCCCGACAGACCCTTGCCGACGTAGTCGTTGGCGTCGCCGTAGACCCGCAGCGTGACACCCCTGGGCACGAACGCGCCGAAGCTGTTGCCCGCCGAGCCGTCGAAGGTGATGTCGATGGTGCCGTCCGGAAGACCGTTGGCGCCATAGGCTTTCGTCAGCTCGTGGCCGAGCATGGTGCCGACGGTGCGGTTGGTGTTGGCGATCGTCGTGGAGAAGCGGACCGGCGTGCCGGAATCCAGCGCCTCCCGGCTCATCACGATCAGCTGCTGGTCCAGCGCCTTGTCCAGGCCGTGGTCCTGACGCGAGCTGCAGTACAGGTCCTGGTTCATGAACGCCGACTCCGGCTCGTGCAGAACCGGGGCGAGGTCCAGCTTGTGGGCCTTCCAGTGCGCGGCGGCCTGCACCGTGTCCAGCGCGCTGACCTGGCCGACCATCTCGTTGACCGTGCGGAAGCCCAACTGGGCCATCAGCTCGCGGACCTCTTCGGCGATGAACATGAAGAAGTTCTCCACGAACTCCGGCTTGCCGTTGAACCGCTCCCGCAGCAGCGGGTTCTGGGTGGCCACGCCCACCGGGCAGGTGTCGAGGTGGCAGACCCGCATCATGATGCAGCCCGACACCACCAGCGGTGCGGTGGCGAAACCGAACTCCTCGGCGCCCAGCAGCGCGGCGACGACGACGTCGCGGCCGGTCTTGAGCTGCCCGTCGACCTGGACCACGATGCGGTCGCGAAGACCGTTGAGCAGCAAGGTCTGCTGGGTCTCGGCCAGGCCCAGTTCCCACGGCGCGCCGGCATGCTTCATCGACGTCAGCGGGGTGGCCCCGGTGCCGCCGTCGTGACCGGAGATCAGCACCACGTCGGCATGCGCCTTGGACACACCGGCCGCGACCGTGCCGACCCCGTTCTCGGAGACCAGCTTCACGTGCACCCGGGCCTGCGGGTTGGCGTTCTTCAGGTCGTGGATCAGCTGCGCCAGATCCTCGATCGAGTAGATGTCGTGGTGCGGCGGCGGCGAGATCAGGCCGACACCCGGCGTCGAGTGCCGGACCTCGGCCACCCACGGGTACACCTTGTGGCCCGGAAGCTGGCCGCCCTCACCGGGTTTCGCGCCCTGGGCCATCTTGATCTGGATGTCGGTGCAGTTGCTCAGGTAGTGCGACGTCACGCCGAACCGGCCGGAGGCGACCTGCTTGATCGCGCTGCGGCGCCAGTCGCCGTTGGGATCGCGCTCGAAGCGGCTGGACGTCCTCGCCGCCCTCACCGGAGTTCGACCGTGCGCCAAGGCGGTTCATCGCGATCGCCAGCGTCTCGTGCGCCTCGGCCGAGATCGAGCCGTAGCTCATCGCGCCGGTGGAGAACCGCTTGACGATCTCGCTGGCCGGCTCGACCTCGTCGATGGAAATCGGTTGGCGCACATCCGTCTTTGAACTTCAGCAGACCGCGCAGCGAGGCCATCCGCTCGCTCTGGTCGTCGACCAGCTTGGTGTACTCCTTGAAGACCGAGTACTGCCCGGTGCGGGTGGAGTGCTGCAGCTTGAACACCGTGTCCGGGTTGAACAGGTGGTATTCGCCCTCGCGGCGCCACTGGTACTCGCCGCCGACCTCGAGCTCGCGGTGCGCGCGCTCGTCGGGGCGGTCCAGGTAGGCCAGCTGGTGGCGGGTGGCGACGTCGGCGGCGATGTCGTCGAGATCGATGCCGCCGACCGGGCAGCTCAGCCCGGTGAAGTACTCGTCGAGCACGGACTGCGAGATGCCGATCGCCTGGAACAGCTGGGCGCCGGTGTAGGAGGCCAGCGTGGAGATGCCCATCTTCGACATCACCTTCAGCACACCCTTGCCGGCGGCCTTGACGTAGTTCGGCCAGCGCCTTCTCGCGGTCGATGCCCTGCAGATCACGCCCGGTCGATCATGTCGCTGATCGACTCGAAGGCCATGTAGGGGTTGATCGCCGCGGCGCCGAAGCCCACCAGCGCGGCCATGTGGTGCACCTCGCGGGCGTCACCGGACTCCACCACCAGGCCGACCTGGGTGCGGGTGCGCTCGCGGACCAGGTGGTGGTGGATGGCCGAGACCGCCAGCAGCGACGGGATCGGCGCGAGGTTCTCGTTGGACTCGCGGTCGGAGATGATCAGGATCTGCGCGCCGTCGGCGATGGCCTTCGACGCCGCGTCGCGGATGTCGTCGAGCGCCCGGCGCAGGCCCTCGCCGCCCTTGGCGACCGGGTACAGACAGCGGATGACCGCCGAGCGCATGCCGTGCTGGTGGCCGCGGACCTCGTCGTCGGGGTCGAGGTTGATCAGCTTGGCCAGCTCGTGGTTGCGCAGGATCGGCTGCGGCAACACGATCTGGTGACACGACTCGGCGGTCGGGTTCAGCAGGTCGCCCTCCGGGCCGACGGTGCCCTGCAGGCTGGTCACCACCTCTTCGCGGATGGCGTCCAGCGGCGGGTTGGTCACCTGGGCGAACAGCTGCTGGAAGTAGTCGAACAGCATCCGCGGCCGTGCCGGAGAGCACGGCGATCGGGGTGTCGGTGCCCATCGAGCCCAGCGCCTCGGCGCCGGTGCGCGCCATCGGCGCCACCAGCAGGTTGAGCTCCTCGTAGGTGTAGCCGAAGGCCTGCTGGCGCAGCACCACCCGGTGGTGCGGCATCCGGACGTAGGGGCCCTGCGGCAGCTCGTCGAGGTGGAACAGCTGCTCGTCGAGCCACTCCTGGTACGGGCTGCTCGGCGGCCAGCTCGGCCTTGATCTCCTCGTCGGAGACGATGCGGCCCTGGGCGGTGTCGACCAGGAACATCCGGCCGGGCTGCAGGCGCATCCGCTTGACCACCGTGGCCGGGTCCAGGTCCAGCACGCCGGCCTCCGAGGCCATCACCACCAGGCCGTCGTCGGTGACCCAGATGCGCGACGGGCGCAGGCCGTTGCGGTCGAGCACCGCGCCCACGACGGTGCCGTCGGAGAAGCACACCGAGGCCGGGCCGTCCCACGGCTCCATCAGCGAGGCGTGGTACTCGTAGAACGCGCGCCGCGCCGGGTCCATCGACTCGTTGCGCTCCCAGGCCTCCGGGATCATCATCAGCACCGAGTGCGCCAGGCTGCGTCCGCCGAGGTGCAGCAGTTCGAGCACCTCGTCGAAGCGGGCGGTGTCCGAGGCGCCGGGGGTGCAGACCGGGAAGATCTTCTCGACGTCGGTGCCGAAGACGTCGGTCTTGATCAGCGCCTCGCGGGCGCGCATCCAGTTCTCGTTGCCGGTGACGGTGTTGATCTCGCCGTTGTGGGCGATCCGGCGGAACGGGTGGGCCAGCGGCCACGACGGGAAGGTGTTGGTGGAGAACCGCGAGTGCACCACGCCGAGCGCGCTTTCCAGCCGGTCGTCCTGCAGGTCGAGGTAGAACGCCTTGAGCTGCGGGGTGGTCAGCATGCCCTTGTAGACGAAGGTCTGCCCGGAAAGGCTTGGGAAATAGACGGTTTCGCGGCCGGGGCCGTCCTGGCCGGGACCCTTGGAGCCCAGCTCGTGCTCGGCTCGCTTGCGGATCACGTAGGCCTTGCGCTCCAGGTCCATGCCGGAGGCCCCGCCGATGAACACCTGGCGGAAGGTCGGCATGGCGTCGCGGGACAGCGCACCCAGCGAGGAGTCGTCGGTGGGCACGTCGCGCCAGCCGAGCACCTCGAGGCCCTCGGCCTCGACGATCTTCTCGACGGCCTCGCAGGCGGTGGCGGCGTCGCGCGCCGACTGCGGCAGGAAGGCGATGCCGGTGGCATACGAACCCTCGGCAGGCAGGTCGAAGTCGACGACGGCGCGCAGGAAGGAGTCGGGGACCTGCAGCAGGATGCCCGCGCCGTCACCGCTGTGCGGCTCGGCGCCTGCGGCACCGCGGTGCTCGAGGTTCAGCAGGGCGGTGATCGCCTTGTCCACGATGTCGCGGCTGCGCCGGCCATGGATGTCCACCACCATGGCGACGCCACACGCATCGTGTTCATAGGCGGGGTTGTACAGCCCGACACTCCTGGGCATCTGCACCTGACCCTTCACAAGCTTTTTCGCGCGGCGGTTCGATGGACGTCGCCGCGCCCCGTCAGGGTTACCTCCGTGCGTCGGTGAACGGGGGTCCTTCTGTGGTGTCAACAAGTCGTAAAACGATATGACAAACACCGCCTGACATGCCAACTTAGTCCAGGCTAAGTTGATCATCGTCCCGGGTCGGCGGGCCTCGGCCGCACACCCGCCCGGACCTGCGGAATCCGTCGTCTACGTCGCCTTTTGCGCGCCGACTTCCGCCGAGCCGAGTGGCTCGCCCCGACGAGGTGCTCCGCCAGCCGAATCCCTCGCCGTTTGCTGTCGGCGTACTGCGGCGGAGCGCGCGGTGCGCAACGCCACACGTCGGCCGCCCGCGCTGCCACCCGAAACGGGTCGGCGGACCCGTACTGGATTTTGCGCAAAGTCTGCGCGGATTCTTAGGAATCGGTTCGCTCGCGGAGGTCCGCGACCTGCGCGATTGCCCGCGCAGCGATACTGAAGCCATGACCGACCGCGACGACGTCCCGCGTGACCGGTACCGGCAGGCCCCGCGACGCCCGCCCGTTCCGCAGGGGCCGCCGACGGTACAGATCCCGCGGATCGCGCCGGCTCCGCCGCCGTATCCCCCGCTGCCCCCTCCCCCGGTGCGCAGGCCGGCCAAGCCCAGGCCCACCCGCGGCTGGCGCCGCGCGGTGCACGCCGCGACGTTCGGGATGGTGAACCCCGGACCGTCGCGCGCCGAGCTGCGCCAGGCCGCGATGGAGGCCATGGTCGGCGCCCCGCTGCGCGGGCACTACAAGATCGGCGTGCTGGGCAAGGGCGGTGTCGGCAAGACGACGGTGGCCGCCAGCGTCGGCTCGGTGCTGGCCGAGCTGCGCCGCGGCGACCGGGTCGTCGCCGTCGACGCCGACACCGCGTTCGGCCGGCTGGGCAGCCGGATCGACCCGCGGGCCGACGGCTCCTACTGGGAGCTGGCGAAGAACAAGAACCTGCAGTCGTTCGCCGAGGTGCTCACCCGGATGGGCAGCAACTCGGCGGGCTTGTTCGTGCTCGCCGGTGAAAGTGGCAGCCGCCGAGGGATTCTCGATCCGGCGATCTACCGCGAGGCCACCATGCGCCTCGACCGGCACTTCACCATCGCGATCGTCGACTGCGGATCGACGATGGATGCCCCGGTCACCCAGGAGGCGCTGCGCGACATGGACGCCCTGATCGTGGTGTCCTCGCCGTGGCCGGACGGCGCGTCAGCGGCCGCGCAGACGATGGAATGGCTTGCCCACCATGGCAAGACGGGTCTGATGCAGCGCTCGGTGGTGGTGCTCAACGACTCCGACGGCCACTCCGACAAGCGCACCCGCGGTGTGCTCGCCCAGCAGTTCCGCTCGCGCCGGCAGGCGGTGGTGGAGGTGCCGTTCGATCCCGGACTGCGTCCCGGTGGGGTCATCAACAACACCCGCGAGATGTCCGAGCCGACGCGGGCCGCCTTCGTCGAAGTGGCGGCGGTGCTGGCACAGTTCTTCGCGACACTGCCCAGCCGTGGATACGACGCCCGCTAGCGTGCTCGCGCCCGGCGCGTTCGTCGACGGCTACCTGATCGAAGCGGTCCTGGGTTCGGGCGGTGTCGGCACGGTCTGCGTTGCGCGTCAGGCGGATTCGGGTCACCGGGTGGCGCTGAAGGTCCTCAATGCCGCCGTGTCCGGCGATCCGGTGTACCGCCGGCGGTTCGTCGAGGAGGTGCGGGCGGCCCGGTCGCTGCGACCACCCCAACGTCGTTCAGGTCTACGGCCACGGCGAGACGCCGGACGGAATCCTCTGGATGGCAATGCAGTACGTCCACGGCACCGATGCCGACCGGGAGCTGCGGGCCGGCCGCATGCCGCCGCAGCGGGTCGCCGACATCATTGCCGAAGTGGCCGCCGCCCTGGACTACGCCCATGCACACGAGTTGGTGCACGGTGACGTCAAACCGCCCCATTTTCTTCTGGGACAGGACGGCACCGTCGTGCTCGCCGACTTCGGACTGGCCCGCGACACCAAGGAGCAGACCGTCTCCGGCGAGGGCGGCTTCGTCCTCACCTCGGCCGCCTACGCGTCGCCGGAGATGTTGCGCGGACACCCGGTGGACGCCCGCGCCGACGTCTACTCGTTGGGCTGCTCGCTGTTTCGGCTCCTGACCGGCAAGCCCCCGTTCTTCGACGCCGCCTCCAAGGCCGCGGTGGTGGACAGCCAGCTGCATCGCGCCGCGCCGCCGGCCACCCGCTATGCGCCGTGGCTGCCGGGCCAGGTCGACGACGTCATCGCGACCGCGATGGCCAAGGAGCCCGCCGCCCGCTACCCGAGCGCCGGGGAGCTGGCCCGCGCCGCCGTCGCCGCGCTGGACCCCGAACGCCGCTGCTAGCCAACGGCTTCGATGCGTACCGCCACGCCGTTGAGCACGGCCATCCCGGCCAGCTGCTCGAGATCCTCGGGGCGGTTCGAGGTGAGCTCGTTGACGTTGGCCCCCGGCACGCTGTTGGCCAGCTGCCAGCCGCCGCGATGTCCCCAGCCGTGCGGGACGGCGATGGTGCCGGCCAGCACGTCGTCGGTGAGCAGCACGTCGGTCTCGATCTGCCCCTGCTTGGAGGTGATCCGCACCCGTCCGCCCTCGACTATTCCGGCCACCCCGGCGTCCTGCGGGTTGATCCGTGTCCGCTGGCGCCGGTCGCCCTTCATCAGGGTGGGGCTGTTGTGCATCCACGAGTTCTGTGACCGCACTTCGCGGATGCCGATCGCCAGCAGCGGGAACTCGGGGTCGGCGTGCCCGCGCGTGCCGAGCCTGCCGACCTCGGTGACGATCTCCGGCGGATCCAGGCACACCTTGCCGCCGGGATGGCGGACGACCTTCTCCAGGACCCCGGTCGGCGCATGCTCGGCCAGCACCAGGCCGTGCGGATTGGCCCGCAGCTTCTTCAGGTTCAGCCCAGCGCGCCGCAGACCGAACCGGTCTCCGTAGGGGCCGGTGCGCAGCAGGATTCCCATCAACCGCTTCGGTGTCACCTTCATCAGCCCCTTCCGGTCGAGGAGGGCCAGAATCGGATTCAGTCGCTCGAGCGGTCCGGTGGCGAACAGGGACAGCTTCATCCGCTCGGCGATGTCGGCGTAGATCTCCCACTCCTGGCGGGCCTGGCCGTACGGGGTCAGCACCGCCTCCGTGGACTGGACGAACACCGTCGGGCAGCACGCCGCGAAGACGATCGGCAGGTCGTCACGCTCGAGCATCGTCGTGCTGGGCAGGATGTAGTCGGCGTGCCGATTGGTCTCGTTGACGTAGAAGTCCAGGGAGACAAGCAGATCCAGCTCGGACAGCGCGGATTCCAGCGCCCCGCCGTTGGGCACCGAGAGCACCGGGTTGCCGGCCAGGATGAACAGCGCCCGTAGCTGACCCTCGCCGGGTGTGGTGATCTCCTCGGCCATCACCGCGGCGGGGAAGGTGCCGTTGACGTCGGGCAGATCGCCGATGCGCGAATGGGTCTGGGCGTAGGTGAAGTTGCCGGACCGCTCACCGAGGTCCTCGAGTGGGATCACCGCGTGCGACATCAGGGTGCCGCCGGGGCGGTCGAGGTTGCCGGTGACCAGCGTCAGGGCATCGAGCAGGAAGCTGACCAGTGTGCCGTGGTGGCCCAGGCAGGCGCCGGTGCGGCCGTAGGCGGTGGCGGTCGGTGCGGTCGCGAAGTCGCGGGCCAGCGTTCGGACCACCTCGGCGGGCAGGCCGGTGCGGTCGGCGGTGAGCTCCGGAGTGAAGGGAGCGCTGAGGTTTCGCAAGACCTCGGCGCCGGTGGACTGGCGCTCGATCGCCGCCGAGTCCTGCAGGCCGTCGGCGAAGATCACCTGCAGCATGGACAGCAGCAGCCAGGCGTCGGCGTCGGGTTTGATGGCGACGTGTTCGTGAGCGCGAGCGGTTTCGGTGCGGCGCGGATCGATCACCACCACCCGCCCGCCGCGGCGCACGATGGCGGTCAGGTCGTCCTTGATGCGGGGTGCCCGCACGGCGCTGCCGCGGGACACCAACGGGTTGGCGCCGAGCATCAGCAGGAAGTCGGTGCGCGGCAGGTCCGGGAACGGCAGCTGACTGTTGGCGCCGTAGAGCAGGTTGCTGGCGACGAAGCGGCTGTTGATGTCCTGCGATCCCGCGGAGTAGAGGTGCCGGGATCCGATGCGCGCCATGAACAGTCCCGGCCACAGCGCGGTCGAGTATCCGAACGCCGCCGGGTTGCCGATGTACTGCCCCACCGCTGCGCCGCCGTGGCGGGCGAGGATCGTCGAGAGCCGCGTCGGCGATGTCGTCGAGGGCGTCGTCCCAGCTGACTTCCTCGAACTCGCCGTCGGGGCGGCGCCGCAACGGCGTCAGCACCCGATCGGGGTCGTTCTGGATGTCGGTGAACGCGATGCCTTTCGGGCACGCGCGGCCCTGGGACAGCGGGTGGTCGGGATCGGGTCGCAGTGACACCAGTCGCTCGTTCTCGACCGCGGCGATCAGTCCGCACATCGGTTCGCAGATCCGGCAGTAGGTAACCCGATTTTCCACCGACATCGGGTCAGTATCACACGTTGACGGGCGATGTTGTTCCAGCCCCATTGGAAGCTGGACGGCGGGCGCCGGGCTGCCGCTTCGTCGATGCTGTACTCCGGTACCCGGCGAAGCCACTCTTGGAGCAGCACCGCGATTTCCAACCGCGCGAGGTGGTAGCCCAGGCAGAAGTGCTGGCCGCGGCCGAAGGCCAGCGACCGCTCGATGCGGCGGTCCCAGATGAAGGACTCCGCGTCGGGGTACTCGCGCTCGTCGCGGCTGGCCGAGGCGAGCAGGCTGATGATGCGCTGCCCGGGCTGGATCGTGGTGTCGTGAATGGTGAAGGGACGCCGAACGGTTCGGGCGAACCACTGCGCGGGTGCGCAGTACCGGATGATCTCCTCCCGAGCGACGGAGATGTTGGCGGCCGGATCCGTCGCGGACGGCCGCCAGCTGGTCGGGGTGCCGGTTCAGTTCCCACAGCCCATGGGCGACGATCTTGGGCACCGTCTCGGTGCCGCCGATGAACACGCCGAGCATCTGGATCGCCACCTCGGTGTCGGTCAGCGGTGACCCGTCGGGCAGCCGGTAGGCCAGGAGGTTCTCGACGATGGGCAGTGGGCCGTCGTGCTCGCCGGCGCGAACCCGGGCGACCACCGGGATCAGGTAGTCGAGGTAGCCGGGCCGGGCGTTGGCCACCTCGACGCCGCTGCCGGGCTCGGCCAGGCTTCCCGCGTTGACCGTCGCCAGCACGTCCGCGGCGAGATCGGTTGGCAGACCGACCAGTTCGCACACGATCGAGGCGGCGACGATGCCGCCGTACTCCTGAG
>CAWBAL010000008.1:0-110403 GCA_963786695.1 uncultured Actinomycetota bacterium | reverse complement strand
TCGGCGGTCGCCAGCAGCCAGGAGTACTGGAACGCGGCCTCCTTCCATCGCTCGTAGCGGCCGCTGATGCCGCCGTGTCCGGCGGCCATCTGCGTCTTGAGCAGGACGGGATGGGCGTCGGTCTTGGTGTGCCGCAGCGCGGCAACCCATTTGGCGGGCTCGACGTAGAGCACCCGGGTGTCGTTGAGCGACGTCATCGCCAGGATCGCCGGATACTGCTTGGCCTCGACGTTCTCGTACGGCGAGTAGGACTTCATGTAGAAGTAGACGTCCTTGTTCTCCAACGGGTTTCCCCACTCGTCCCACTCCGTCACCGTCAGCGGCAGCGACGGGTCGAGGATCGTGGTCAGCGGATCCACGAACGGCACCTGGGCCAGGATTCCCGCGAACAGGTGCGGCGCCAGGTTGGCGACCGCGCCCATCAGCAGGCCGCCGGCGCTGCCGCCGAGCGCCACCAGGTTCTGCGGCCGGGTCAGCCCGGTGTCGACGAGATGCTGTGCCACGGCGATGAAGTCGGTGAAGGTGTTGCGCTTGTCCAACAGCTTGCCGCCCTCGTACCACAGGCGGCCCATCTCGCCGCCGCCGCGGATGTGGGCGATTGCGAAGACCATGCCGCGGTCCAGCAGCGACAGCCTGGCCACCGAGAACCGCGGGTCTTCCGAGGACTCGTAGGCCCCGTAGCCGTAAAGCACTGTGGGCGCCGGGAAGTCGATCCCGGCCCGGTACACGAGCGAGATCGGGACGCGCGTGCCGTCCTCGGCGACGGCCCAGTCGCGGCGCTCGACGTAGTCCTCGCGCCGGTAGCCGCCGAGCACGGGCTGCTCGCGCAGCAGCGTGCGCTCGCCGGTGGCCAGGTCGAGGTCGTAGACCCGCAGCGGGGTGACGAACGACGTGGTGCCGACCCGCAGCTTGGGGCAGGACCAGTTCGGGTTGCCCGCCAGCCCGGCCGAGGTCAGTTCGGAGTCGAAGGTGATCTCTTCCGGGGTGCCGTACCCGTCGGAGGTGAGCGGCCACAACTGGATGCGCGGCAACGCTTCTCGCCGGTAGCTGATCACCAGGTGGTCGGCGAACGCGTCGACGCCGTCGAGGCGCACGTCGTCGCGCGCGGCGATCAGGGTGCGCTGCGCCGTCGGGTCGTCGACCGGCGCCTCCACCAGAGTGAAGTTCACCGCGCCGTCGTTGTGCAGGATCAGGAAGCGGTCCTCGCCGCCGACGACGGCGTGCTCGACGGAGTACTCGACCCCGTCGCGACGCGGCAGGATCGTCGTGAACTCGGCGTCCGGGTCGGCGGCGTCGGCGAACCACACCTCCGAGGTGATCGACGAGCCCGCCGCGATGATCACGTACTTGTTGCTGCGCGTGCGGCCCACGCCGATCCAGAACCGTTCGTCGGGTTCGTGGAACACCTGCTCGTCGGGTGTCGCTTGAACCGAGGCGATGCCGCCACACCGTGTCCGGGCGCCACGCGTCGTCGACGGTGGTGTAGTACACCGTGGCGTTGTCGGCGGCCCAGGTGACGCCGGACGAGATGCCGGCGATCTCGTCGGCGTACAGCTCGCCGGTGCGTAAGTCCTTGAACCGCAGCGTGTACCGCTCGTCGCCGACCACGTCGACGGAGTAGGCCAGCAGGTCGCCGTCCAGGCTGACGCTGCTGGCGCCGAGCGCGAAGAAGTCGTGGCCGTCGGCCAGCGCGTTCTCGTCGAGCAGCACCTGCTCGCCGGGAATGTCGGTGTGCTCGTCGAACACCGGCGGGTTCCAGTCGTCGGCGTCGGTGACCGGGCAGCGGCAGTGCACGCCGTACTGCTTGCCCTCGAAGCTGCGCCCGTAGTACCACCAGTCGCCGCGACGGGTGGGCACCGACAGGTCGGTCTCCTTGGTGCGCGACTTGATCTCGTCGAAGATCTTCTGCCGCAACGGCTCCAGGTAGGCGGTCGCCTGGTCGGCGTAGTCGTTCTCGGCCTCCAGGTGGGCGATCACCTCGGGGTCGGACTTCTCGCGCAACCATTCGTAGGGGTCGACGAACACGTCGTCGTGGAAGACGCGTTCGGAGTCGACACGCTTGGGTACGGGCGGGGTCATGCGGTGGGTCCGATCCAGTCGGCGAAGGACAATCCGGAAATCCGTTCGTAGGCTTCGATATAGCGGGCGCGGGTGGCGTCGATGATGTCGTCGGGCAGCGGTGGTGGCGGCGCGGATCCGTAGCGGTCCCAGCCCGACTCGGGTCCGGTGAGCCAGTTGCGGACGAACTGCTTGTCGAAGCTGGGCTGCACGACGCCTTCGGTGTAGGTGTCGGCCGGCCAGTACCGCGACGAGTCGGGGGTGAAGACCTCGTCGGCCAGCACCACCCGGTCGTCGGCGTCGACGCCGAACTCGAACTTGGTGTCGGCGATGATGATGCCTTTCGTCAGCGCGTGGTCGGCGGCCTGGATGTAGATCTGCAGCGTGCGCTCCCGCAACTGGTTGGCGCGGACGGCCCCGACCAGTTCGATGACCCGGTCGAACGAGATGTTCTCGTCGTGCTCGCCGAACTCGGCCTTGGTCGCCGGGGTGAACAGCGGGCTCTCGAACTTGCTGGCCTCGCCCAGCCCGGGCGGCAGGGCGATGCCGCACACCGCCCCGGTGCGCTGATAGTCCAGCAGGCCGGAGCCGGTCAGGTAGCCGCGGGCGACGCACTCGACGGGCACCATGTCCAGTTGCCGCACCACCAGCGCCCGGCCGAGGACCTCGCCCGGGATCCGCGGGTCGTCGGGCGGCCCGGCCAGGTGGTTGGGGGCGTCGATGTAGTCGAAGAAGAAGACGCTCATCGCGGTCAGGATCCGGCCCTTGTCCGGGATCAGGCTGTCCAGGATGTAGTCGAACGCCGAGATCCGGTCGCTGGCGACGAAGAGCAGGTGCTCGTCGTCGATGCGGTAGATCTCGCGGACCTTGCCGCTGGCCAGATGCCGATAGTCGCTCAGAGCGGGGCGCATCGCGTCAGCCTATCGGCCGCTGAGCCGACGCGATTGTGCTGGGATCAAGCCATGAAGTCGCGGTTTCTGCCCTATGCCACCACCCCCGCCCGGCTGCTGGCGCAGTTGCTCAGCGACCTGCTGGTGGGACTGTGGATCGCGCTGTGGGTGATGGTCGGCCTGGGCGTGCACACCGCGATCGCCACGATCTCCAAGGTGGGGCGCCAGGTCAAGGACAGCGCCACCGGCATCTCGGACAACCTGCATTCGGCCGGTGACAGCGTGGACGGAGTCCCGCTGATCGGCGACACCATGTCCAAACCGCTGCGCGCCGCCAGCGAGGCCGCGCTGGACCTGGCCGGTGCCGGCCACGAACTGGACACCACGGCCTCGTGGCTGGCGGTGCTGCTGGCCATCGCGGTGGCCGCCCCGCCGATCATGGCCATCGGCATGCCGTGGCTGTTCCTGCGCATCCGGTTCTTCCGCCGCAAGTGGACGGTGATCGCGCTGGCCAGGACGCCGGCCGGGGTGCAGCTGCTGGCGCTGCGGGCCCTGGCCAACCGTCCACTGCGCAAGCTGACCGAGATCAGCCAGGACCCGGTCGGCGCATGGCGGCACGAGGACCCGCTGGCGGTGCGCGGGCTGGCCGCCCTCGAGTTGCGCTCTGCGGGCGTGGCCACCCCGCGCTACTGGACGAATCCGGCGCGCTGACGAGCGCTGGGCGCACGCGAGCACGCCCAAGTTAGTTCGTCGTCACGCCGGACACGAACAGCTCCGTCATGGCCCGCTTGATCGCCTGCGCGTCGAGATCCTCGCCGGCGAACAGCCATGGCGCGAAGGCCGACGACGCGACAACCAGCCCGACCATGAGGCGTTGCACGACCGGGCGGCCGGGCCCCGGTCGTCCCGCCTGCGCGTCCCTGCTTCGCCCCGCGGCGTGCAGTGCATCGAACATCTCCGAAAGACTCTCCTGCACAACGGATACCGCTTCGGCAGCGTCCGGTTCCCGCATGACCAGAACGAATGCCATGACAGCGTCGTGGTGTGATGCCAGGCTGTCGTAGAGGTCGTCCACGAACGCCTCGATGAGCACGTCCTCGGGCGCATCCTGGCGCTGGGCGAGCGTGGCGCGAAACGACTTCACGAACTCGGTGAACGGCTCGATGACGGCCGCGGAGAAGATGCCTGCCTTCGATCCGAAGTGGGTGTACAGCGAGGTCTCGTAGGTTCCGGCCTGCTGGGCGATCTCCTTGGTCGACGTGCCCGCGTACCCGCGCCTGGCGAAGAGGTAGCCGGCGGCCGCGAGCAGATCCTCCCGGACCGCAGCGCTGGGACGTCGCGTGGCTGCCATCAGGCAGAGAATAGTCGCCGGAAAACTTAAGCTAGTAATCACTAGCTTAATGCCGTAGCTTCAGCCCTGATGAGAATTCTGGTCACCGGAGCGAGCGGCGACTTCGGCCGCGAAGTGGTACGCCGACTGCTGGCCCGCGGCGCGGACGTGGTGGCGTTCGCACGCAGGCCCCCCAAGGATCCACGGCTGACTGCCGTCGCGGGCAACATCTGCGACCTCGATGCCGTCACCGACGCCATGCGTGGCGCGGACGTCGTCGTGCACTTCGCGTGGGCGCTCGAACCGCTGCCCACCGAGGAGGAGAACCGGGCCGTCAACGTCGGCGGTACCGCCAACGTCCTCGAGGCGATGTCGCGCGTCGGTTGCGACCGGCTGGTGTTCTCGTCGTCGGTGATGGCCTACGGCTCGCATGCCGACAACCCGGAATTCCTGCGCGAGGACGACCCCTTGCGGCCGGATCCGCGGATCTACTACGCCGCGCAGAAGGCGGAAGTGGAGTCCATGATCGCCGCCGCCGGCGTCCCGCGGTCATCAGCCGGCCGGCCATCGCACTCGGTCACGGGACGGTCAGCTACGCGGGACGGCTGTTCGGCATGCCCCTGCTGGCCGCGGTTCAGGGCGTGCAGACCCGCTGGCAGTTGGTGCACACCGAAGACGTCGCACGGTTTCACGCCGACGCGTGCTTCATCGAGCGCACCGGCACCGTGAACCTGGCCGCACCGGACGTGCTGTCCTCCAAGGAGTTTGCGGCCGAGTTGCACCGCCGAGTGCTCTCACTGCCCCGCTCGGCGATGGAACGGGCCTTGCGCTTCAGCTGGGATCACGATCTGCTCAACATCGAACCCGCGACTCTTGACGGGCTGATCTGGCCGCCTGTCGTCGACACCACCCGACTGGAACAGGAATGGGGATTCAGCTGCGGCTGGTCGGGCCGCGAGGTCGCCGAATCCGCGGGACGCATCTTCGGTCGATGTGTCTATCTCGGCGCCCGCCGCGTCGACGCGCCGTGGCGGATGAGATGGGCGCCCACCGAGATCGCGGCCGACCTGCCGCCCGCCGCCGGCGGTCCGCTGGTCGACCCCGCACCCGAAGGCCTGCGCGGGGAGTTCGACTCGCTGATCGACCCCACCTACCCGGTGTACAGCGCGTCGAATCTCTCGGAGGCCTTTCCCGGCCCCATGTCCCCGCTGTCGCTGGACATCTCACTGACCGCCCTGCGGGGCAGCGGTTCGTCCACCGCCGAACTGCTGATGCTCGACGAAGCCCAGCAGACCGAGATGTCCACCCGCCCGGTGATCAGCGCGGGCCATCGGCTCTACGTCAACGTCTCGGTCTTGCGCGAGATGGCAGGCGCGATGCCGGGCTGGAGCGCCGACGACATCGACCGGCAGTACCTCGGCAGCGCGGACGTCTCCAAGCCTGCGGTCGCGGCGGCGTCCGGGTCCGCGCTGCGCAGAGCGCGACAGGCCGGACAGGTGGCGGGCCGGATGGTGCCCGCCGTGCTGGCCGTCAGACGGGAAGCCGCGCAGTTGCGCCAGGAGTGCGATCGGCTCCGCGCCGAGATCAAAGCCCCGGAGCCGATGACCGACGAACGCCTGCTGTCCCGGCTCTCGCTCGCCCGTGACCTGGCGGTGCAGGCCTGGAACGTGTCGTCCTTCGCCGCGGCCGCCGCGGGTAACGCGGTGAGTGTGGCGGGCGGGTCGGACGACGACGGCGGCACCCGCGTCGGCGCCGAGGGTCTGCCGAGCGGCGCGATCCTGCGCCACGTGGAGCGCGCTCGGCGAGATCCTGCGGACCGATCCCCTGCTGGCTGCGCATCATCGCGGCGCCTCTCTGGACGAAGTACGCAGCGCGTCAACGACTTTCGCCAAGGCCTTCGATGCCGCCCTCGCCGAGGTCGGACATCGCGGGCCCGGGGAGGGCGAACTGGCCAACCCGATGTTCGAGCAGCGGCCCGAGGCCCTGCTGAGCGCCGCATGGTCTGCCGCCGGCTCCCGGACGCCGCCCCCGCCGGCGACGCGCGGACTGCGGTCCCGGCTGGCCCGGCGGGTACTGCACGATCGCGAGGAGTCCCGCGACGTGTCGGTCCGCGCGACGCACAACCTGCGACTGCTGGCCCTGGAGCGCGGACGCCGGCTCGTCGCCGAAGGCCGGCTCGAACGGGCTACCGACGTCTTCGCCCTGACCTACGACGAATTGTGTTACGGCACAGCGGCGGTCACCCCTGATCTGGCGCGACGGCGCTGGGCCGAACGCGAGCGGCTGGCCGGCCTGTCGCTTCCGGCGATCTTCGACCGACGATGGGAACCCGTCCACGACGCAGCCACCTTCGCCGTGGGCGACGTGCTCACCGGCGCCGGCGCCAGCGCCGGTACGGTGACCGGCCGGGCCCGGGTGGTGACGTCGGCACTGGACACCGAGCTGGATGCCGGCGAGATCCTGGTGGCGCATGTGACCGATACGGGATGGACCGCCTTCTTCGCGGGTGCGGTGGCGGTGGTGACGGACGTCGGGGCGCCGGTGTCCCACGCCGCGATCGTGGCGCGCGAATTCGGCATCCCATGCGTCGTGGGAACCCACGACGCGACCGCGCGCATCACCGACGGCATGCAGTTGCGGGTGGACGGCGCCGCAGGAACAGTGACCCGACTCAGTTGAGGAACTCATGACCAACAGTGAATTGCGCGCGTGGATCCGCGACGCCGACGACGTCGCCTACCGCCGCCACATCGTCGAGTTCACCGAGGCGTCGCCGCGCACCAACATCCGGGATCTGCACGGCCCGCTCGGGGTCGCCCGCGACCGGTGCCCCGTGCAGCGCGGCAGCCAGTCCGAGATCGCCGGCTTCGAGGACTACCGCACCATGTCGATGTTCTCCGAGCGGCCGCTGTTCAGCCTGCTCGGGTTCGCCGAGGTGCGCACCGGTTTCGGCGATGCCGAACGGTTCTCGTCCGCGATCCACAACGAGACCATCGGCCAGGTCTGGGGCGAGACGCTGCTCGGAATGGACGGCGAACAGCACCGGCGCTACCGCGATCTCATTGCGCACGCGTTCCGCAGGCGCGCACTGCAGCCGTTGCGCGAGCGGGTGGTCGAGCAGATCGTCGCCGGACTGGTCGACCGGTTCGCCGCGCGTGGGCACGCCGACCTGGTCGACGAACTCACCCTGCTGTTCCCCGTCTACGTCATCGCCGAACTGCTGGGACTGCCCCGCGCCGACGTCCCCCAGTTCACCTCGTGGGCCGTCGACACGATCCTCATCTTCTACAACCCCGAGAAGGCGCTGGCTGCCTCGAAGGCGTTGGCGGGCTACATCTCCGAACAGATCGCGGACCGCCGCGCCAACCCCGGCGACGACATGATCAGTCAGCTGATCGAGGCCGAGGTCGGTGGACTTCGGCTCAACGAGCAGGAGCTGATCAACTTCGTCCGGATTCTGCTGCCGGCCGGCGCCGAGACCACGGCGCGCTCGACCGCCAACCTGCTGCTGGCCCTGATGACCCACCCCGAGCAGTGGAAGGCCCTGCGCGAGGACGCGGAACTGATCCCCGGCGCCATCGAAGAGGGTCTGCGCTGGGAGCCCCCGCTGACCTCGCTCAACCGGGCCGCGACCGTCGACACCGAGATGGACGGTGTGCCCATCCCGAAGGGCGCGATCGTCGCGTGCAACATCAGCGCGGCCAACCGGGACCCGAGGCGGTGGGACAACCCGGACGAATTCGACATCCGGCGGCCTGCCCAGGCGAACCTCGCCTTCGCCCACGGCCCGCACACCTGCCTCGGAATGCACCTGGCCCGAATGGAAACGCGCGTGGTGTTCGACGAGCTGCTACGCCGAATTCCCGACATTGCCCTCGACATCACCAAGCCCGTTCCGGAGATTCGGGGGGTCGGGTTCCGCTCCCCCATCACCCTGCCCGTCGTATTCACCCCCGAGAACGCCTGACAAAGGAGATAACACCATGCCATTGCAAGACTGGATGAAGATGATTTCCACCGACGACCACCTGGTGGAGCCGCCGGACCTGTGGACCAGCCGCCTGCCGAAGAGGTGGCACGAGGACGGCCCGCGGATCGTCGAAGAGCCGCAGCCCGACGGACAGCCGGCCCACCAGGTGTGGGTCTACGACGGCAAGCGGTTCCCCAACATCGGGCTCGCCGCGGTGGCCGGAAAGCAGCCCGAGGAGTTCGGCGACGACCCGGTCCGCTTCGACGGCATGCGGCCCGGCTGCTACGACCCCGTGGCACGGCTGGCCGACATGGACCTCGACGGCGAATGGGCCGGCCTGAACTTTCCGACCTTCCCGGGCGTGGCCGGCCGGATCTTCACCTACGCGGCGGACAAGGACCTGGCGTTGGCCTGCGTTCAGGCGTGGAACGACTTCGTCCTCGACGACTGGTGCCCCGCTGCTCCCGACCGCTACATCCCTGGCGTGCTCGTGCCGATGTGGGACCCAGAGGAAGCCGTCGAGGAAGTCCGACGGACCCAGCGCCAAGGGTGCGAAGGGCATCATCTTCACCGAAAACCCGGTCCCCCTGGGCCTTCCGTCGTTCCACACCGACCACTGGGACGGCTTCTTCTCGGTGGCCGAGGAACTCGACATGCCGCTGGCGTGCCACTTCGGCTCCTCGAGCAAGGCGCCGGTGACCGCTCCCGATGCACCGTTCGCGGTGATCGCCGCCCTGTTCGGCACCAACTCCATGGCTGCCGCGACGGACCTGGTGTTCTCACCGGTGTTCCACCGGCATCCCGACCTGAAAGTCGTTCTCTCCGAGGGCGGAATCGGCTGGATGCCGTACCTCATCGAGCGCTGCGACCAGGTCTGGGAGAAGCACCGGTTCTACCAGGACATCAACCGGGAGATCCGGCCCAGCGAGCTGTTCCGCAAGCACATCTTCGGCTGCTTCATCGACGACGAGGCGGGCATCAAGAACCGCTACGACATCGGCGTCGACAACATCACCTGGGAGTCCGATTACCCGCACTCCGACTCGAACTGGCCGCACAACCGCAAGCGGGCGGTCGAGGTCTTCCGTGACGTGCCCGACGACGAGGTGCACAAGATCGTCGAGCTCAACACCCGGCGGCTGTTCAACTTCACCGGCTGAATCGGCGCGCCAGGGCGGCCTCTACCGACCGTCCTGGCGGAGCATCCTGCCGACGTTGTCGAGCGCCTCGGCGGCAGCCGAGACGGCCTGTTCGACCTCGCGGGCGCGAGACAGTACGTTCACCGCCTGTGCCAGCTCGAGACTCCAGTGCCGGAATCATGAACAGCCGGAAGCGTTTCCGCACCGACTCCTCGGAGCGGTCGATCTCCTCGGCGGCGAGGTAGGTCTGCTCGACCAGGAAGTCGACCAGCTCGTCGATACCGATGTCGGAGCGCACCTCACCCCGTCGCCGGCCCTCCTCGAGGACCGGGCCCATCACCCCCAGCGCGGCCTGGTGCACACGCGGGTGATGCACCGTCGCGGAGTGGCGGGCGATCAGGGCGGCGATCGCCGGATCGGTCCGCAATTCGCGCGTGCTGTAGATCAGCGCGGCCTCGAGCTTGGCGAACGTCCCGTTCGTGGTCCCCATCAGCTGTTCGACCGCCGCGATGTGACGCTGGGCCCGCAGCAGCGCCACCTGGACCACCAATTCCGAGACGCCACCGAGTTGGCGGAACGCCGTCGCGCGTGACACGCCCGCCCGTTGGGCCACCACTTCCATCCGCAATCCGTCGATGCCGCGCTCGTCGACCTCGGCGTCGGCCGCGCGGATCAACCGCTCCCTGACCGTTCCGTCGGCACCGCGCTCGACAAGTGCCGCGCTCACGTGATCGCCCCGGAGATCTTCAACTCGATGAGCGCGTCGTCGTCAAGGCCCAACTCGCGCAGCACATCATCGGTGTGCTCGGCGAACTGAGGGGCGCGCGGTGAGAGAGAGCTCACCGTCGTCGAACTTCACCGGGTTGGCCACCAGCTTCTGCGGGCGCCCGTCGGCGTCGACGACGTCGACGACGCGGCCGTTGGCGATCAGGTCCTTGTCGTGGCCAAGGGCCCAGCCGTCCTGCACCGGCGCCCAGGCGCCGGTGCCCTGCGAGAGTCGCTCGACGCACTCGGCGTACGTCCTCGACCCGATTGCGCCGGCGACGATGTCGCATGCCGCGTCGATGTTCTCCGCCAGCGCGTCGAGCGAGGTGAATCGCGCGTCGGCGGCATGACTCGTCACAGCCCATCAGTCGACAGAACTCCGGCCAGTACCGGGTCGGCTGCAGCATCGCCAACTGAATCCACCGGCCGTCGCTGGTTGGATAGTTGGCCACCAAGGGATTGCCGGGCGTCTGAGTCTTCTTCTCCACCTTGGGCAGCGGCCCGCCGGTGAGCAGCGCCAGATTCACGCTGAACTGGGTGGCCCAGGCTCCGACGGCCAGCAGCGACACGTCGAGTACCGACGACTCCCCGGTGACACGGCGCCCGTAGAGGGCCGCGGCGATTCCGCCGGCGATGGCAAGGCCGCCGATGTTGTCGCCGTAGGCACCCGCCGGCATCCCTGAAACCCGCTCGGCACCAGGGCGGTGTCACACCGTCGGCGCTGCCGCCGCGCGCCCAGAAGCCGGTGACGTCGTACGCGGCGGTGTCACTGTCGGGTCCCGACATCCCGAAGCCGCTGCCGACCACGTAGATGATGTCGGGGTTGATGCGCCGGACGTCGTCGACGTCGATCGCCAGTTTCGTGCGCACGCGGGGAAGATAGTTGGTGAGGAAGACGTCGCTACGCCGAACCAGCTCCTCGAACACCGGGCGTGCCTCGGCCGAGTCCAGTCCAAGACCCACGCTGCGCTTGCCCCGGTTGGGCGCCTCCATGATCGGGGCGAAGCTCGAGCCCTCCACGGTCGCCGCGTTTCCCAGGACCTTGACCAGCCCGCGCTGAGCGTCCCCGGTGACCGGATGCTCGATCTTGATGACGTCGGCTCCCCAGTCGGCGAGCACCGCACCGGCGGCCGGAACGAAGGTGAACTGCGCGACTTCCAGAACGCGCACACCCTCGAGCGGTCGGCGCATCAACTCTTCCAAACCAGGGGAAGGGTGTTCAGCCCGAGTTGCCCGCCGGCTTCCATCATCTGAGCGTCATCGGCCAGGCTGTACTCGGGAACGCGCCGGTGCCATTCCTCCATCGCGATCTTCATCTCCCGGCGGGCCAGGTGGGAGCCCAGGCAGCGGTGCGGTGCCGGCGCCGAAACCGATGTGGTTGTTCGGGTTTTCGAGCGATGTCGACACTCTGTCCGTCGGGGAACGCGACGTCGTCACGGGTCGCCGCGTTGATCGGGATGAGCACCATGTCGCCGGCCTTCATCGGACAGCCCTGGATCTCGACGTCCTTGGTCACCTTGCGCGACGGCACCACGATGGCGTAGGCGCGCAGGAACTCCTCGATCGCGGTGGGGATCATGCCCGGGTCGGCCACGATCCTGACGCGGTCCTGCGAGTTGCAGGCCAGGTGCAGGAAGCTCCAGCCCAGACTCACCGAGACGGTGTCCAGGCCCGCCATGAACATCAGCAGACTGAACGACAGCAGGTCGGCGTCGCTGACCGGTTGGTCGTCGATCGTGTAGTGGATCGCCTTGCTGATGATGTCGTCGCGCGGGTCGTCGCGGCGCTCGGCAATCAAGGTGGCGAAGCGCCCCATCACCGTCATCATCGCCTCGATCTGCGCCTGCTGGGCCTGCTCGTCACCGCTTCCGGCGTGCAGAATGGCGTGCTCCCACGCCATGAACTGGTCGAGCTCCTCGACCGGCAGACCCATCAACTCGAGGAAGATCGTGGTGGGGAACTTCTGGGCGAAATCGGCCATGAAGTCACAGTGGCCCCGCGCGACAAGGGGTTCGATCAGTTCGACGGCGCGCTGGTGGATCTTGGGAGTCAGCCGGTCCACCGCGCCGGGAGCGAACAGCGGGCCCAGCTGATGTCGCCACTGCCGGTGCTCGCTGCCGTCGAGCATCTCCGGTATCCACTTGAACGGCGGATTGGGATCGAGGGCGGTCACCGAACTGTTCGAGAACGTCTCGGCGTCCTGCATGATCTGCAAGATGCCCTGATAGTTGAGCATCATCCAGAATCCCGGGCCGAAATCATTGCGGTACCAGGGGTTCTCGGAGCGCAGCTCGTCGTAGGTTCGCATCCAGGTGCCGGCGGGCTTGTTCTCGGTGTAGTCGAAGGTCTTCACCGGGCATTGCTGGGGTGAGCTCTCTACAGCCGTCACGGCGGCCACCTTCCGCGATTCTTGACGTTCAGAGTCTCATTATTGAGATTGGATGGCTGAAGTGTATCGGTCGCTACCGGCTCTGTCGAGACCCGTCTAGAACTTCAGCATTGCCCCGCGTCGACCTTGAACTGGCATGCCGGTCACGAAGCGCGACTCGTCGGAGGCCAGGAAGCACACGGCATTCGAGATGTCCGCGGGCTCGACGTATGGCGTCGGCATCGCCTGCATGGCGGGGAATGCCGACAGCGCATCCTCGCGTGTCGGGGCCTGCAGGTCCGGGCCGGAACTGCCGGTACATCGGGCTCGCTGTTGAGCATCGTCGGTGTTGCAGTTCGTCGGGTGAATGACGTTGGCGCGAATGGACTGTCGGCGCCAGTTGGCCGGCGAGCTGCCTGAGTGTAGGAATCCACCAGCTGCTTGGCGTAGCTGTAACCGGCTCCGCCCGGTCCTGTCGGGACCGCCGGCCGCCGCCTGGGGCCCAGACGGAGATCAGAGCCCGGCGATCGACCCGGTCGTGATGATCGACGCGCCGGATTTCAGGTACGGCAAGCGCGGCGTGCACGGTGTTGACCACGCCGATGAAGTCGACGTCGAACGCGTCGGCGAAGGCCTGAACCGGCAGGTCCGCGCCCAGCGGACAGATGCCCGCATTGGCGACCACCACGTCCAGTCTGCCACCGAGTTCTGCGATCGCCTTTGCGAGTTCGCGTGCCAGCGCACCACGATCCCGCACGTCGACCTCGGCGGTGTACGGCCCTCGACCGGTCTTCTCGACCTCCAGACCGGCCTCTTCAAGATCGTACGGCGTCGCCAGCGGATAGTCGTTCGTGTCGATGTCGCGACAGATGTCGAACAGGATGACGTCCGCCCCCTCCTCGGCCAGCTTGACCGCGTGGCTGCGGCCCTGCCCGCGAGCGCCGCCGGTCACCAAGACCACTTTGTCCTGCACTCGTCCCATGTCGTCACACTTTCTTGTTCTTGTCGGGGGTCTAGTCGTCCGTTTCCAGAATCAGGGCCAACTCCGGGCAGGCCGCGACGCCGGCGCGGGTGCGCTCCTCGTCTTCCGGTCGCACTTCGTGCTCCTCGAGGATCGAGTAGCCCATGTCGTCGATCGGAAACAGGTCGGGGTCGGCAGCGTAACACTGGGCATGGCCAACACACTTGGCCTTCTCCACGCGAACACGCATACAGCACAACCTTTCTGGTGAGTTGCGGCTCAGTCGAGCGGGAAGGCGATGACCTTGGTCTGCAGATACTGCTCGAAGCCCTCGTGTCCGTTCTGCCGGCCGATGCCGCTCATCTTGTAGCCGCCGAACGGCGCGTCGGCACCGTAGTAGATGGCGTTGTTGACCGCCGACCGACCCGGTGCGGATGCGCCGGGCGACCGCGATGGCCCGCTCCTTGGGGCCCATCACCGAACCGGCGAGTCCGTAGGTGGAGTTGTTGGCCAGGGCGACGGCAGCGTCGTCTCCGCCGTCATATGGCGTGATGGTGATGACCGGCCCGAAGATCTCCTCCTGGAAGATCCGCATGTCCGGCGTCACATCGGCGAAGACGGTCGGGGCGACGAAGTAGCCACGCTCGCAGCCCTCGGGCACCCCGCCGCCGACTGTCACGCGCGCGCCCTGCTCCTTGCCGATCCTGATGTAGTCGAGCACCCGGTCGCGCTGCTTGGCCGACACCAGCGGACCGCAGAAAGTGTTCGCGTCGGCGGGGTCCCCGACTGGAATCGGCCCCGAATGCCGCAGTGGCCACCTCGACGGCCTGGTCGTACATGGTTCGCGGGACGAGCATCCGAGTAGTCAGCGCGCAGCCCTGTCCCGAATGCATCAACGCTCCGACGCAACCGGGCAGCGCGGTCTCGGGATGCGGCTCCCTCGAGGACGAGATAGGCCGACTTGCCGCCCAGTTCCAAGAGATTGCGTTTCATCGTGTCACCCGAAAGCCGCTGGATCAGCTGACCGACAGCGGTGGATCCGGTGAACGAGATCATGTCGATGCGGGGATCGGTCAACAGCCGCTGGGCGACCAGATTGTCCGACGCCGGAACGATGTTCACCACCCCGGCCGGGATATCGGTCTTCTCCGCGATGATCCGGCCCCACCGCAGCGCGCTCCACGGCGTCTCGATGGCCGGCTTGAGAACCATGGTGTTGCCGGTGGCCAAGACCTGACCCATTTTGTTGCTGATGATCTCGAACGGGAAGTTCCACGGCGTGATCGCACCCACCACGCCGATGGGTTCCTTCACCACCACCCGGTCGTAGGGTTCGCCGAGCAGGGCCCCCGGTTCGAGCTTCCGCTCCCACTCGAAGCTGTCGATGTACTGCGCCGGGCCAGCGCACCGCATCGGCCAGCGGCCATTCCAGCTGCGGGATGTAGGTCAACGCCAGCGTGGCGCCGACTTCGGCGATGAGCTCGGCGCGGATCTCCTCCTTCTCCTGCTGCAGCGCCTCGTGCAGCTGCATCAGACAGTGCCTGCGGAACTCGCGGTTCGTCGACCAGTCGGTGGCGTCGAAAGCCCGGCGCGCCGCGGCGATCGCCGCGTCCATGTCCTCGGCCCCGGCGTCGGTACAGGTCCCGAGAATCTCCTCAGTCGCCGGGTTGATGTTGTCGGCGGTCAGTCCGGTCACCGAGTCTCGCAGCTCGCCGTCGATGTAGGCCCTGGTCTCGGGTCGAAACGAAACCGCAGAAGCGCTGACCGGTGATGCCGTCATTGGCATGCCTCTCTATCGGCAGGAGCGTGAGCCGATAGTAAGCCCGGAAGGCGCCATTACATGGCTAACTAAGTCGGATAGGTACCCGAGCAGTCGCTCCTGCGCGAAAACTCCGTCTTCTAGTTCTGCACCGATCCGGGCGGCCAATCGACGCCGATCTCATCGCAGATCGGCGGGATGATGATCAGGGCTCCGCGCGGGCTGCAGAACGGTGTCCCCGGCGGCGGACCCGAGGGCGCCGGCGGGGGCTTGCGCACCGGCGGCGTGTCACCGGCATAGATGAAGCTGCCCAGCGGATTGCCCTTGAGGTCGACCATCGTCACGTTGCCCGTGCCGGGCGGCACGTAGTACCAGGTGTGGCAGACGCTCATGTCCCAGCGGATGTTGTCGAACGGCAGTGCCTGGCCCGGGCACCAGACGTTGCCCTGCTCGGGAACGCTCGGCCTGCGCGGTGCCGGTGCCCATGGTCAGGCCGACCAGCGCCGCACCGGCCACGGCGGCTGCCTGCTACGTACCGCGAGAATCGCGTCATCGTCTACTTCCTTCTTGGACGTCGTGTCGGCAGCAATGGCACCGCCCGGGCGTTGCTACCGATCCCAAATTGTCTACAACGTCAATCGCCGACGATCTGTGGTTCGTTAGCGGACTCGGCTCGAGCCCTTGACACCGCGGCGGTGTGGCACGCATCATAAATCAATCAAGCGATCGATTATTGGCGGCACACTGCACGTCGCACACGCGTTTCGCTGCACAGGAGGTTCCAGTACGTCATGACGACAACCGCACTCCCCGGCGAATGGGTCGACCACGCCCCTGGTCTCGACGACTTGACGGGCACCTACCAGACCCGAATCTCCACCGACCGTTACCGCTCGCGTGAGTACGCCGAGCGCGAGCGCGAGGCGATCTGGATGAAGACCTGGCAGATGGCCGGCCGGATCGACGACCTGCCCAAGGTCGGCGACTGGAAGGAACACCGGATCTACGACCAGTCCTTCCTCATCGTGCGGGGCAAGGACGAGAAGCTGCGCGGCTTCGTCAACGCCTGCCGGCACCGCGGCAATGCGATCTGCCAGGGCAGCACCGGCAACGCCAAGCGCGGCTTCCTGTGTCAGTACCACCTGTGGTCCTACGACCTCGACGGCCGGCTCAAGGGACTGCTGCGCGAGGAGAGCGCGGGCGGCCTCGACAAGAGCGACAACTCGCTGATCGAGGTTCCGGTGGACACCTTCGGCGGCTTCATCTTCATCAACCCGGACCCCGGCGCGCAGCCGCTGGCGGAGTGGATCGGCGAGGAGGCGATGGCGGTCCTCGCGCCCGTACCACCTGGAACTGATGTCGACGGTGATGAACGTCCGCGAGCCGCTGGACTGCAACTGGAAAGTCGTGATGGACGCCTTCAACGAGGGCTACCACATCAACGGTGTCCACCCACAGCTACTGGCAGTGCTCAATATCCAGCCGGAGACCACGCGCTACAAGTTCTTCGAGAACCACACCATCGCCATGGCGCCCTTCGAGGTCGTGGGGGCAACAGCCGAGAAGCAGGTCGAGGGGACCCTCGCTCTGCCCGAGACCTTCCCGGGCACGGTCGCGGTGATCCCGCGCTTCCAGGAACTCGTCAAGGAGTACACCGCAGGCGACGGGTCGATCGACTTCCCCGAGGGCGTCACGGCGCGCACGTTGCTGCAGAAGGCGACCCGAGCACACCTGACCGAGATGGGTCTGGATGTCAGCGGACTGACCGACGCGCAGATGAGCGACAACCACGGCTGGTGCCTGTTCCCGAACTTCTTCATGACCATCCGCGCCGGCGAATGCCACGTGATCATGGCGCTGCCGCACCCCGACGGCGATCCCAACCGGTGCCTCTGGCACGTCGCGAGCTACATGTACCTGCCGCCGGAAATGGCAGACGCCTTCAAGGTCGACCTCATCGAGGTCGACGAGCCGGGCAGCTACAAGTATTTCGAAGCGCTGCAACAGGATTACGAGCAGATGCAGCGCCAGCAGTCCGGCCTGCGCAACAAGGGTCTCGACCACCTGACGCTGGTGAAGGAAGAAGTCGTCGTCGCCAAGTTCCACGACACCGTGGACCGCTGGATGGCCGGAAAGGCAGCACGTTGAACCTCGAGGATCGCATCGCCCTGCACGTCCGGATGGCCAACGCCTACGGTGACGCTTATCTGCGCCAGGGCGTGCAGGACGGCGAGAAGTTCGTCGACGTCTGGAAGTTCCACCCGGACTGCATGTACGCCTCGCCGTACTTCACCGGCGACAAGGCGTTCAAGCTCAGCGAGTTCCCGGAGGAGTCCGCCCGCGCCTCGACCATGGAGGCCAAGGTGTACTCGCTGCGCTTCCCGGACTGGAAGCCGGTCGACTTCAAGTACTGGCCGGCCGACAACGGCTTCGTGATGAAGACCCGCTGGCAGGGCACCAACAAGGACACCGGAACCGTAATGGGTTTCTACTCTTACAGTTTCGTCGACACCGACGACAACGGTGAGGTCACTCGCTGGGAGACCCACGTCAACAGTGAGTACAGCGACTTCCTCGATGTCGCCATCGGCGTGCACGGCCCGTTCCAGGGCACCCACGAGTACACCGATGCGCTGGAACGCCGGCTTGCCGAAGAGGGGCTGACGGTCTGATGGCGTTGCAGAACTTGGACGACGTCATCGGCGACTACACCGGCCTGGCGCGCACGGTGCTCGACTACAGCGCGCTGATGAAGCGGATGGTGGACGAGGCCAAGAAGCCCGGGTTCACCGTCGACAGCTGGGGCCCGCTGGCCGAGTTGATCGACACGGAGAACTTCGTGCGGGTCGGCAACTTCAAAGAGGTGATGAACTGGCAGGACTACATCGGCTTCCTGACCAGCTGGGCCGGCTCGTCGGAGTGGGACTGCTCGTTCAAGCGGGTCACCGCAGGCCGGCAACGTGGTGTTCCTCGAACTCGAAGAGCGAAGCCAGATCGGCACTTTCAGCAACTCGGTGAACTCCGCGTCGGTCTATGAGTTCAACGACGCCGGCAAGATCACCCACATCGACGTCTACCTGCAGATGGCACTGCCCGACCCCGAGATGCTGGCGAGCTACTCCGACGTCGAGATCTCCGAGTAGCACGCGCGGCACGTAACGGTGTAGAACGGCAGCGTGGCTGACCACGACGTGTTCGATGCGCACTTCCACGTCATCGACCCCCGCTTTCCGCTGGTGCCCAACAACGGCTACCTGCCCGACCCGTTCACCGTCGGCGACTACCTGCGATCGGGTCGACGGACTCCACGTCACCGGTGGTGCCGTGGTCAGTGGCTCGTTCCAGGCGTTCGACCAGTCCTACCTGAAAGATGCTCTGGCGCAACTGGGCCCGTCGTTCGTCGGCGTCACGCAGATCACCCGCGGACGCCGCCGACGACGAGATCCTGGACCTCGACCGGGCCGGTGTGCGCGCCGTCCGGTTCAACCTGTACCGGGGTGGTTCGGCGACGCTGGCCGACGTCGACACCCTGGCCCGGCGCGTGCACGACCTCGCGGGCTGGCATTCCGAGTTCTACCTCGACGCCGCCGACCTTGCCGATCTGGAGCCGACGCTGGCCGCCCTGCCGCAGGTGAGTGTCGACCACCTGGGGATGTCGGACGACCCCTCGGGTGCACTGCTGCGGCTCGTCGAATCGGGGATGGTGGTCAAGGCGACCGGCTTCGGCCGCATGAACGTCAACGACCCGGACGCGTTGATGCGCAGCATCGTTGCAGCCAATCCGTCGGCACTGATCTTCGGCAGCGACCTTCCGTCGACCAGAGCGGCAACGCCGTTCCGGGACAGCGACATCGACCGTGTCGCCGAAGCCGTCGGCGCCGAACATGTCGAGGCGGTTCTTGCCGGCAACGCACGAAGGCTCTACCGGCTGGCCCCTAGCCGAAAAGCTGGCCGCGCAGAAGCCGTTTGAGGCCGGCCACCGTGGCGTGGTACTCCGCGGCGGGTGGCGTGCTGGCCGCGTATTCGTTGAGTCCCCGGAAGATCAAGAAGATGGCATCGGCGGCGCTGTCGACATCGACGCCGGGCGCCAGTTCCTCCTGCACGCGAGCCATGCTCGAGGATGGTGCGGATCAGGCTGCGCAGTGCCATGAACCGGAGATCGCTGTCCTCCGCCAGGTGCAGGTCTCGCGGGCTCTCGGCCCGGATAGCCCGATCGAAGGCAACCGCCAGCGGGTAGTCCTGCATCACCCGCATGCTCTCGTCGAGAACGCCGATGAGCTTCTCGAGGGTCGAGACGTTGCGTTCGGCGGCTTGCGCCAGCCTCGGCACGGCAATGGTGGCCACCTCGTCGAAGGTGGCCTTGACCAGTTCGGCCTTGTTCGGAAAGTAGTGGTAGAGACTGCCGCTGGTCATGTGGGCCGCGCGGGCGATCTCGCGGATGGTGGCCCTCGAGTAGCCGACTTCGGCAACGCAGCGCATGGTCGCGTCGAGGATCCGCTTCCGCGTCTCTTCACTGTTGGCGCCGACCGGTCGGCCGAGAAGCGATGAGTTGGCCGATGCCCCGCCTTTGGATTTCGCCATGGCGTCTCGAAGCTTCTCACAGTCCGGCATAGGACCGCGGCGCAAACCCGTCAAATCGATCAGATGATCAGTTCTGTTACAGTCCGCAGCGTGACAGAGCTCATCGGCAGCGTCGCGGTCATCACCGGTGCGGCCCGCGGTCAGGGCCGCAGTCATGCGGTGGCGCTGGCCGCCGAGGGTGCCGACATCATCGCGATCGACCGCTGCGCGGACATCGACTCCATTCCCTACCCGCTGGGGACCAAGTCCGACCTCGACGAGACGGTCGCGGCGATCGAAGCCCTGGGCCGGCGAGTGGTTCCGATCGTTGCCGACGTGCGCGACCTCGACGCCCTGACCGCCGGGGTGCAGAGCGGGATCGACCAGCTCGGCGAGATCGACATCGTCGTCGCCAACGCGGGGGTGGTGGCAATCGGCAAGAAGGATCCGCTGGACACGCAGCTGTACCGCGACATCGTCGAGACCAACCTGAACGGCGTGTGGCACACCATCGTCGCGACCGTGCCGTCGATCATCCGCAAGGGCCGGGGCGGTTCGATCGTCCTCACCAGTTCGGCGCAGGGCCTGGTGGGTCGGGGCGGTGACGGCAGTGCGGCGATGTTCGCCTACGCCGCGGCCAAGCACGGCGTGGTCGGCCTGATGCGTTCAGCGGCAAATGCATACGCGGAGTACAGCATCCGGGTCAACTCGGTGCACCCGACCGGTGTCGCGACTCCGATGATCATGAACCAGTTCACCTTGACAAGAATCAAGGAGAACCCCAAGGGTTCGGCATTGTCGGCCAACCTGTTGCCGGTTCCCTACGTGGAGTCCGAGGACGTCACGAACGCCGTCATGTGGCTGGTGAGTTCGAAGGCCCGCCACGTCACCGGGGTGACGCTGCCGATCGACGCCGGCCACACCGTGATGTGATCAGCCGAATTCGACGTACAGGTGCCGGATTCCGCTGTGCCGGTTGCTGCGCGCCCACTGCACCGGCTTGACGACGTTGACCTCGGAGAACCGGCCGAGCAGTTCCTCGTAGAGCACCCGCAACTCGAGCCGAGCCAGGTTGGCGCCCAGGCAGTAGTGCACGCCCTGGCCGAAACCCAAGTGCGGATTGGGTTTACGGGCCACATCGAACGCGTCGGCATCGTCGAACACCGACGCGTCGCGGTTGGCCGAGCCCTCCCACACCAGCACCTTCTGCCCGGCCTGGATCGCATGTCCGCCGAGTTCGGTATCGCGGGTGGCGGTGCGCCGCTTCGACGGTGACGGCGACGTCCAGCGGATCATCTCCTCGATCGCCGTCGGCAACAACTCCGGATCGGCCCGCAGTCGCCGGTACTGGTCGGGATGCTGCGCCAGCGCCAGCAACCCGCCCGCGACCGCGTTGCGGGTGGTTTCGGCACCCGCGCTGAACAGCAGGCTGAAGAACAGATACAGCTCGAGGTCGGACATCGGGTCATCGATGGCGGCGTTGACGACGGTCGAGAGCATGTCGTCGGTGGGCGCAGACCGCTTCGCCGCGATGAGCTCGGTGCCGTAGGCGTACATCCGGTTGCCGGCGTCCTCGACGGACAACCGGCCGACCTCACCCTTGCGGGATCCGCCGAAGTCGAAGCTCGGCTCGATGGCCTCGAAGAGCCAATGCCGTTCGGAATCCGGCACTCCCAGCAGGATGCAGATCATCTGCATCGGCAACTCCGCGGCCACGTCGACCAGGAAGTCGAACGAGACACCGGGCGAGATCCCGTCCAGCAGCGCGCGGGCACGGCGCCGCAGGTCGTCCTCGACCCGGCGGATCATCCGCGGCGTCAGACCTGAACTGACCAGCCGCCGGATCTCGGTATGCCGCGGGTCGTCCATCATGTTGAGTACCTGGCCCGGCGATCGGCAGGTCCTGCAGCAGCGTGCCGCCGAACGGCCGATCTCCCCCGGTCACCGACGAGTAGGTGTCCGCATCGCGAAGCACCGCAAGGGTTTCCGGATAGGTGGCCACCGACCAGAAGCCTTCACCGTCCGGGGTGTTCTCGGTCGGCTCATGCCAGAACACTGGCGCCTCGCGGCGATGCATCTCGAACAGGTGGTGCGGGAAGCCGTCGGCGAAGTTGTCCAGATCGGTGAAGTCGATGTCGTTGAGCGACATGGCCTTACAGGATCGCCCCGGGGGTGTACTTCGCGGCGTCGGGATAGGCGCTCACCAACTCGTCCACCGCGGCGATCACCTGGTCGACCTGACTGGCCGCCGCCCCGATGAACGCTGCCTTGTCGGCCAGCGCGGCATCCAGCGCCGCGCGGTCCAGCGGCAGCCGCGAGTCGGCGGCCAGCCGGTCCAGCAGGTCCGGCTCGGCACCGCGCTCACGCATCGCCAGAGCGACAGCCACCGCGTGCTCCTTGATCACCTCGTGTGCGGTCTCGCGTCCCACGCCGGCGCGCACCGCGGCGATCAGCACCTTGGTGGTGGCCAGGAACGGCAGGTAGCGGTCCAACTCCCGCTGGATCACCGCCGGGTAGGCGCCGAACTCGTCGAGCACCGTCAGGAACGTCTCGATCTGCCCGTCGACGGCGAAGAACGCATCCGGCAGCGCGACCCGGCGCACCACCGAGCAGAACACGTCGCCCTCATTCCATTGCGCCCCAGCCAGTTCCGCGGCCATCGACGCGTACCCGCGCAGCACCACCTGCAGTCCGTTGACCCGCTCGCAGCTGCGGGTGTTCATCTTGTGCGGCATCGCCGACGAGCCGACCTGGCCCGGGCGCGAAGCCCTCGGTCACCAGCTCGTGGCCGGCCATCAGCCGCACGGTGTGCGCGAACGACGACGGTCCCGCGCCGAGCTGCACCAGCGCCGAGACCACGTCGTGGTCCAGCGAGCGCGGATACACCTGGCCGACGCTGGCGAAAACTGCTGAGAATCCGAGGAATTCGGCGACCCGGCGTTCCAGGTCGGCCAGCCGGTCGGCATCTCCGTCGAACAGATCCAGCATGTCCTGGGCGGTGCCCATCGGCCCCTTGATGCCGCGCAGCGGGTAGCGGTCGATCAGCTCCCGGATGCGGGTCAGCGCGATCAGCGTCTCCTCGGCGGCCGAGGCGAACCGCTTGCCCAGCGTGGTGGCCTGGGCGGCGACGTTGTGGCTGCGGCCGGCCATCACCAGATCGCGGTAGGTGGCGGCGCGCTCGGCCAGCCGGGCCGCCACGGCCACGCCGTGGGCGTGCACGAGTTCCAGCGACCGGCGGATCTGCAGCTGCTCGACGTTCTCGGTCAGGTCGCGGCTGGTCATCCCCTTGTGCACGTGCTCGTGGCCGGCGAGTGCGTTGAACTCCTCGATGCGGGCCTTCACGTCGTGGCGGGTGACGCGCTCGCGGGCGGCGATCGAGCCGAGGTCGACCTGCTCGAGCACCCGCTCGTAGTCCTCGATCACACCGTCGGGCACGTCGACGCCCAGTTCCTTCTGGGCGCGCAACACCGCCAGCCAGAGCCGGCGTTCGGCCACGATCTTGGCCTCCGGCGACCAGATGGCCACCATCTCGGCGCTGGCGTACCGATTGGCCAGGACATTGGGAATCGTCACAATCACACAGCTTACGGCTGTTGTACGGCAAGGTAGGCGGATGTACTTCGTCGGCCTCGACCTGGCCTGGGGTGAGCGCAAGGCCACCGGAGTCGCGGTGCTCGACGCCGACGGCCGGCTCGTGCATATCACTGCCGCGCAAGATGATTCGAGCATCCTCGCGGAGATAGGGCCCTACGTCGACGGGGACTGCCTGGTCGCCATCGACGCGCCGCTGGTGGTGACCAACCCGACCGGCCAGCGGGGCTGCGAGACCGACCTGAACCGCGACTTCGCCAAGTTCGAGGCCGGCGCGCACCCGGCGAACACCGGAAAGCCCGAATTCGCCGGCACGCCACGCGGGGCCAGGATCGCCACCGCCCTGGGGCTGGACATGGACCCGCACTCGCGGGCAGCCCGGCGGGCCATCGAGGTCTACCCGCATCCGGCAACGGTGGTCCTGTTCCGGCTCGGCCGCACGCTGAAGTACAAGCACAAACAGGGCCGCAACCTCACCCAGCTGCGCACCGAGCTGCTGCGGCTGATGGACGAGATCGAAGGGCTCGCGCAGGCCACGGTGCCCTTGCGGGTCGCCGACCACCCCGAATGGATGCAACTGCGCAGCACCGTCGAGACGGCCGAACGCAAGAGCGACCTGCGCCGCGCCGAGGATCCCATCGACGCCGTGGTGTGCGCCTACGTCGGGCTGTACGCGACCCGGCGGCCGGGCTCGGTGACCGTCTACGGGGACTTCGCCACCGGCTACATCGTGACGCCGACGCTGCCGCCGGACTTGACGCCCGCGCCGCCGGAGCCGACGCCCGGGGTGGTCAGCGACGCCGTTGCCCGCTACGCCGAGCAGCGGCCGGCGCTGATCACCACCACCGAGCACTACCTGGCGTTGGTGACGCGCCTGCTCGACGATGCGGGCATCAACTACCTCAGCGTCACGGCCCGCACCAAGAGTGTGGCGTCCTTCGCGGCCAAGGCCGACCGCAGCGCGCACGGCCGCCGGCTCTACACCGACCCGTCGACGCAGATCACCGACCAGGTCGGAGTGCGGGTCATCACCTATCTGCGGGAAGACGTCACCGCCGTCGGCAACCTGCTGGCCGACGAACTGCACGTACTGGCCGACCTCGACATGGGCCAGGTGACCGCCCGGGAAGGCCGGTGGGGATACGCCAGCCGGCACCTGCTGCTCGCTGTCGACAATGAGTCCCAGCCGGTGTCGGTACAGGTACGCACCGTCCTGCAGCACGCGTGGGCGGAGTTCGAACACGACATCCGGTACAAGGGCACGATCCCCGAGGAGGACGCGCCCGAACTGGACCGCCGCTTCACCCTGGCCGCCGGACTGCTCGAGCTGGCCGACCGGGAGTTCACCGAGATCCGCGACCGGCTCCGCGCGTCGATGGCCGACGATCACACCCCGGCCGTGACGGGAGCGGGGATCGCGACGCCGGTGCTGGCGACCTACCTGGGCCACCGCTTTCCCGAAGCCGGCTGGTCCCGCACCGAGCATTACGCGTGGATCTCGGAGTTGCTGGGCGAGTTGGGCATCCTGACTCTCGACGACCTCGAGGAGCTGTTGACCAACCTCGACACCGACGCCGTCAACGAGAAGATGGACTACCGCTTCCCCGCAGGTGCGGTGCGCCGCCTCGACGATGCTCTGCTGTCGGCGTTCGGGGACCGCTACGTCGAACTGGCCGGCAACGCGCATCGGGTGACGTTGCTGCAGACCCGGCTCGAGCGGCTGCGGATCGCGCCCGAATCAGCGGACTGACGTCAGGCGCGCAACCCGTCCACGCCTCGGCGGTCCCGGTGAGCCGGCTGACCTGTTCGAGGAAGCGGCGCACTTTGGCCGGGTTCTCCTGGCGTTGCCAGCCGAACGTGGTCGGCCGCTGCATCCGGTCGTGCCAGAAGTGCCCGGGCTTGGACTCCGGCCGGGTGGCCACCAGCCACACCGCGGTGTCGGCGCCGTCGGCGACATCGCGCAACAGGGGCTTGGTGATCACCCGGAAGCGCGGCAGGTATTCGGCCACGCCGGGGGTGTCGACCCAGCCGGGGTGCATGCTCTCCACCCGCACGTCGGTGCCCGCCAGCCGGCGCGCCCACGAGTCGGCCAGCACCACCTGCATCTTCTTCGTCCGCGCATACGCGCGCACCCCGTTGTAGCCGTGCCGGTACTCCAGGTCGTCGACCACCAGCGGCGAGCTGTACATGCCGCCGGAGGACACGAACACCACCGACGCACCGCGGGCCGCCCGCAGCAGCGGCAGCAGCCGATCGGTCATCAGATGCGGGCCCAGCACATGGGTGGCGAGCTGAACCTCGTGACCCTGCGGGCTGAGCATCCGCTCCTTGGGCATCAGCCCGGCGTTGTGCACCAGCCCGTCGAGTGCGGGCACCCGGTCGGAGAACGCCGCCGTCCATTCCCGGACCGCGTCGAGGTCGGAGACGTCACACACCTCCTCGACCACGTCGGCGTCGGGCACCGCCTCCCGGATCGTCGCCGCGCACCGCGCCACCTTCTCGGGGTCGCGGCCCAGCAGGTGAACCGTCGCCCCCAGCTCGGCGAAGCCCTGCGCCATCGCGAACCCGATCCCCGCGGTCGCGCCGCTGACGACCACCCGCTTGCCCACCATCGAGCCGGCCTGCGGGTCGGCGGGCCACCAGTGCCGCCGCAATCCCGAGCCGATCTTGGTGTAGCCGAGGACCAGTGCGCGGTCCATCGCCCCGTCGATCAGTTCGGTCGCCGGCCGGGTGAGCGCGGAGAAGTCCATGCCTAGAACGTAACCGCTCACACCCGCAGGCTGCGTTCGTCGATGGGCGCCAGGACGTCGATGACGTCCACCAGCGTGGCGCGGGCGATCTCGCGGGGCCCGTCACCGTCACCGACGAGCGCGGAGACCACCGCACCGTCGACCGCACACACCATCGCGGTCAGCATGTCCACCCGCACGAACCGGCCCGATCGCGCGACGGCCTCGACCACGGCGTCGACTCGCTGCTGCAGCAGGCGCCGCTGGATTCCGCGCAGCGCCGGCTGGCGCGCGCAGGCGATGTAGCGCTCGTATCGCGAAATCAGCTGTTCGCTGATCGGCTCGTCGGCCGGGTCGCCGACCAACAGGTCGACCAGCACGTCGGCGGTCGCCTCCGGGCCGCGCCGGCGCCGGGGCAACTCGTTCACCCGGGCCCGCAGCTGCGCGGCCTCGGCCGCGCCGATGTACTCGACCGCGCTTTCCACCAGATCGTCCAGCGACGAGAAGTAATAGGTCGTCGACGCCAGCGGCAGTCCCGCCCGCCGCGCCACCGCGCGGTGCCGCACCGCATCGAAGCCGCCCTCGCACAGCAGCTCGGCGGCAGCGCTGACCAGCGCATACCGTCGCCGTTCCCCCTTGGGGGTCACCGCTGCCGTCACGTTCTGCATGCTGCCAGCAGGCCGTACCGCGACATGGCCCTTTCACCGAATCATTAACTTGCAGCGCCTGCCGCGTCCGGCGGCGATTCGGCCCCGCGTGGGGCCGATGGCAAGATGAGCCGCATGCCGAACCTGAGCCGTCGCGCGGTCCTGCGACTCGGCGCCGGAGCCGCCGCCGGAGCCGCCGGGGCGTTCACACTCGGCGCGTTGCTCGATTCCGGGGTCCGCGTCGCCGGGCCCGACATCGCCATGACCGGGGTCGGCGCACCCCTGCTGCCACCCGCTCCGCTCGAGCCGGCCTCGGCCGGCGTGGCCGCCCCGACGATGGTCACCGGATCGTTCGTCTCGGCCGCGCGCGGCGGCGTGCAGACCAACTGGGCGATCGCCCGCCCGCCGGGCCAGACCGGGCCGCTGCGGCCCGTCATCGCGCTGCACGGCAAGGGCAGCGACGCCGCGACGGTGATGGCGGGCGGCGTCGAACAGGGACTGGCCCAGGCGGTCAACGCCGGGCTGCCGCCGTTCGCCGTCGTCGCGGTCGACGGCGGCGGCAGCTACTGGCACAAGCGCGCCTCCGGTGAGGACTCCGGTGCGATGGTGCTCGACGAGCTCATCCCGATGCTCTCCGACAAGGGCCTGGACACCTCCCGCGTCGCGTTCATCGGCTGGTCGATGGGCGGCTACGGCGCACTGCTGCTCGGGGCGAGGCTCGGCCCGGCCCGCACCGCGGCGATCACCGCCGTCAGCCCGGCGCTGTGGCTGTCGTCGGGAGCGGCTGCGCCCGGCGCGTTCGACGGCCCCGGCGACTTCGCCGCCAACAGCGTGTTCGGCCTGCCCGCGCTGGCGTCGATCCCGATCCGCATCGACTGCGGCAACAGCGACCCGTTCTACTCGGCCACCCAACAGTTCATCGCCCAGCTTCCGAATCCGCCGGCAGGTGGCTTCTCCCCCGGCGGCCACGACGGCGGCTACTGGAGTTCGCAGCTGCCCGGCGAGATCGCCTGGATGGCACCGCTGCTGACGGCCTGACCCGTCAGACGATGTTGACGATGTCGAGGAACGCCGCGCCGTAGTCGGCGTCCCCGGTGATGCTCACCTCGGCGTCTCGCCAGCGGGCCCGCGCGGTGCCCCACTGCGGAAACTCCGATGCGACCCCGGTGATCTGCGCGGCCGACGGTTGCGCGGCGCCGACGGTGACCGAGCCGTCGGGTGCCACCCGCCAGGTACCGCCACCGGGTCCGGTCAGCGTGATCGCCAGCGGTCGGTCCAGGAACGAAGGAGCCTGTGCCCGAAGCTGATTGGACAGCACCGCCATCATCCACTCCAGGACGACGGCCATCCGGTTGGCGTCGGTACCCGGCGCCGGGCGCCCCAGCGCCGGCGCCATGTCGTAACGCAGATGGGTGTGCTGGTCGAACACCAGCGCGCTGAGGAACAGCCGTGCCGGGAACTTCCCCAGCTCGGCCAGCGGCGCCTGCACCCCGCCGAGCGGTGTGCGGTCCAGCCGACTGAACACCGCACCGAACACCCGGCTCCAGCGCCGGTATTCGGCCAGCACATCGGTCGACGACCAATCCCGGCGGGAGTCCACCATCGCGTCGTTGGCCCGCTCGATGTCGTTGCCCCGCATCAGTTTCACCGCGGACGGGCTGAGCACAGCGTGAAACCCGGCGCCCATGTGAGCGACGACGTCCTGGATCCGCCAGCCCTCGGCGAGGCTGTTCATCCGCCATTCGGCCGGGGCGAGGGTGGCACAGAAGGCCAGCAGCTCGGCGCGCTCGGCGGTGAACGCGGCACCGCGGTCGGGGGTCATCGAGGCACCTCGATCCGGCCCTCGGCGGCGGCGAGTCCGATGTCGGACCGGAAGTGGCTGCCCGGCAACCGAACCGACGACAGCACACCGTAGGCGGCGTTGCGCGCCGCCTGCAGGTCGGCGCCGGTTCCGACGACCGAGAGCACCCGGCCACCGGAGGAGACGACGGCCCCGTCGTCGCGGCGCGACGTGCCCGCGTGCAGCACCCCTTCGGCGTCGGAGCCGGTGATCACGTCGCCGACCCGGGGCCGTCCCGGGTAGTTCTCGGCGGCGACGACGACGGTGACGGCGTAACCGTCGTGCCACTTCAGTGGGCCGAAGTCGGCCAGCGTTCCGGTCGCGGTGGCGTGCAGCAGCTGACCCAGCGGGGACTCCAGCAGCGCGAGCACCGCCTGGGTCTCGGGATCGCCGAAACGACAGTTGAATTCGACCACGGCCGGACCGTTCGAGTCGATCGCCAGGCCCGCGTAGAGCAGGCCCGAGAACGGGCAGCCGCGCCGAACCAGTTCGGCGGCAACGGGTTCGACGACATCGGTGACGATGGCGTGCGTCACCGCATCGGGCAGCCACGGCAGCGGTGAATAGGCGCCCATGCCACCGGTGTTGGGCCCGACGTCGTTGTCACCGACGCGTTTGAAGTCCTGGGCAGGCAGCAGCGGAACGACGGTCGCGCCGTCGACCAGACAGAACAGCGACACCTCGGGGCCGTCGAGGAACGACTCCAGCAGCACCGGGTGCCCGGAGTCGAGCAGGCTGGCGGCATGCGCGCGCGCGGCGTCTCGGTCGGCGGTGACCACCACACCCTTGCCCGCGGCCAGCCCGTCGTCCTTGACCACCCAGGCCGGCTGACCCGCCGCCGGCCCGAACCGGTCGAGCGCGGCGTCGAGATGCGCGGGGTTGTCGACGGTCTCGCAGCCGGCGGTGCGCACACCGGCGGCGGCCATCACGTCCTTGGCGAAGGCCTTGGACCCCTCGATGCGGGCGGCGTCCTTCGACGGGCCGAAGCAGGCGATGCCCGCGGCGCGCACGGCGTCGGCGACGCCGAGCACCAGCGGCACCTCGGGCCCGATCACCACCAGGTCGATCGCCAGCTTCTGCGCCAGCGCCGTCACGGCGTCAGCCGAGGTGACGTCGACGTCGTGCTGCTCGGCCACCGCGGCGGTGCCGGCGTTGCCCGGCGCGACGGCCAGGTAGTCCACCTGGGGGTCTTTGCGCAGGCCCAGCAAAAGGGCGTGTTCGCGGGCACCGGATCCGATCACGAGGACGCGCACAGGTTCACACCCTAGATCACCAGGTGTCGACGAACCGCCGTAGCGGCGGCAGATCCCCGCGGGCGGCCGCCGCGGTCAGTGTCGCGTCGATCAGTCCCCGGGTTTCGGCCGGGTCGATCACGTCGTCGATCTCGAACATCTGAGCGGCGTTGAGCGCCTTGGCGTTCTCCTGTGCGACGGCGGTGGCCTGCCGAACGCGTAGCTCCCGCTCGTCGTCGTCGGCGATGGCCTCCAACTCCTTGCGCAGGCCGAGGCGCACCGCACCCTCCAGTCCCATCGGACCGAGATGGGCGCTCGGCCATGCCACGGTCAGCAGCGGCTCGTGCAGGCTGCCGCCGGTCATCGCCTGGGCGCCCAGGCCATAGCCCCGGCGCAGCACCACCGCCACCAACGGCACCCGCAGTGCCGCGCCGGCGACCAGCAACCGGGAGGCGCGGCGCACCAGCGCCTCGGACTCGGCGGCCGGGCCGACCATGTAGCCGGGGCAGTCGATCAGCGAGACGACCGGGATGCCGAAGGTGTCGCACAGTTGCAGGAACCGGGCCGCCTTGTCCGCGGCCGCGGCGGTGATCGCACCGGCCATCACCATCGTGTTGTTGGCGATGATCCCGACGGCGCGGCCCTCGATGCGGGCCAGCGCGGTCACCATCTCCGGGGCGAAGCGCTCGCGCAGGAACGTCACCGAGTCGTCGTCGGCCAACGTCTGGATGACGGGGGCGATCGGGTAGGCACGCCGGGCGCGCTCGGGAATGATTGTGCGCAAACGAGTTTGGTCGGCCGCGGCGCCAGGTGCCGTGGGTCCCTGGAAGTAGCCGATGAGGCGTTTGGTGACGGCGACGGCCTCGGCCTCGTCGGCGACGACGACGTCGACGACACCGTTGGGAGCCTGCACCGAGATCGGGCCCACCGCGTCGGGGTCGACGTCCCCGAGCCCGCCGCCGGCGATCATGGCCGGCCCGCCCATGCCGATGGAGGCGTCGGCGGTGGCCACGATCAGATCCGAGCATCCGGCGATCACCGCGTTGCCGGCGAAGCAGCGGCCCTTGACCACCGCGATGCGCGGCACCACACCCGAGAGCGCCGCCCACAGCTTGAACGCGCGAACCTCCAGCGAGGACACCGTCGGGTAGTCGGTGTCGCCGGGGCGCCCGCCACCGCCTTCGGCGAAGAACACCGTGGGCAGCCGCATCCGCTCGATGAGTTCGAAGAGCCGGTCCTTCTTGCGGTGCCCGAACACGCCCTGGGTGCCGGCCAGCACCGTGTAGTCGTAGGACAGCACCGCGCACGGGTGACCGTTGATGTGCGCGGTGCCGGCGATCAGCCCGTCGGCGGGCGTGCGGGCGATCAGGTCGTCGACGTCGCGGCGCGCACGCTGGGCGGCGATGGCGAACCGGCCGTACTCGATGAACGAGTCGGGGTCCACCAGGTCGGCGATGTTCTCGCGGGCCGTCCGGCCGCCGGCGGCGTGGCGCCGGTCCACGGCCTCGTGCCGGGCGGCGTCCTCGGTGAGCGCGCGACGCGCCAGCAGCTCGTCGAGACCGGATGGATCGGGGCGGTCGGTCATCAGCCGAACCTACCTGCGGAGCCTCCCAGCGATTTCGGCGCGCTCGTCGTCGCCTACCGACGACAAACGCGCCCGAATCACCGCTACGATCCCGGGTCATGGGTTACCCCTACCCCGGATACCCGCCTACCCGCCGCCCCCGCCGGCCACGCCGCCACGGTCGGCCGCCGACGTGACGATCTCGATCGTCGTCCTGGTCTTCACCGCACTGTTGGGGGTCGGGGCGGTGTTCATGGGGATCTTCTCGCTGGCTTTCCTCGACTACTGCCCGCCGGCGACGTGCAGTGCCGAGGGCGCGGTGACCGCGGTGATGACCGCGCTGGCCGTGGCGGCGCTGGTCGGTCTCGCCGGGATGATCGTCACCATCGTCCGCCTCGTCCGGCACAAGGCTGCCTGGCCGTTCGCGGTAGGCACGCTCGGGCTGTGCCTCGTGGTGCTGTTCTTCGGCGGGATGGCCTATTCCGCGGCCGTGGGCGGCTGAAGAACAGCAGCGGTCAGAACGCCGGCAGTCCGACCGGGTTCGGAGTCGCGGCAGCGAGGCCGGGCAGTCGCAGCCCAGCCGCCGGGGTGGGCTTGCCACCCATCAACTGCAGCAGCGACGCCACCGAAGACATGTCGCCGTTGGCAAGCTGGGTCATCAACGCCGGGCATTGCATCTGTATCGCCATCCCGGTGGCGGCTCCCGCGATCGTCGACGTCAGACCCGAGCTGCCCTGCAGCTGCATTGCATTGGTGGCCAGGTTCGAGCCGGGCTTCACAAGCATCGGACACAGCGACTGACCGAATTCGGCGACGGCGGTCTTGATCGGGCCGGCATTGGTTGCGGCAGCGGCGCCCGGCACGGTGGGGGCGGGGAAGAGCGGGTCCGAGTGCGCCGCGCCCGGCCACATGAGGGCGGCGAAGATAACGCCTGCCGTGGCCACCAGCGGATACAGCAGACGCACGGAAGTATCGACGACACTCACCCAACCCGACACCTTGTGAGCGACCTTGGAGCGCGCGGGCGTCGGCTCCGCCCACATGCTGCTGAGCATGGTTGGCGCAGTCCATTCGCTGTACATGGTCATGGAAGTCATCTGCCACTCCTGCTCGTCACTGAAGCCGGGTGTCCCGGTTTCACTTTGGTAACAGTGGTATACAGAGTCACATTTGTGACACGGACCGGTAAAGGTTTGCGATCTGCGCGTTTCCTTACCGTTGCCTTATTCGCCTTAGTGTTATCTGGCTAGTCCTCGAGCGTCTTGCCGCTGTGCATCTTCACCGCGGCGTTGACATTGCTCTTCTTGTCCTCGGACTCGCCCTTCTCGGCCGCCTTCTTGCGCTTGGCGACGACCCGGCCGACGGCCCCGTCGAACTTCGAGCCCAGCGGGAAGCCGAGATAGTGGGTCAGGAAGATCGACATCTCCTTGAGCTCGTCGGCGGAGAGTTCTTCGTTGTGCATCGCGGCATTCGCCTGGATCTCGATGAGGTCGTCGATGCCGACGGCGGCGACGGCGGTCAGCGTCATGATCCGCTTGTCCCGCATCGACAGCCCGGGCCTGGTCCAGATGCTGCCGAACAGATGCTCGACGGTCAGGTCGAAATACGGGTTGCCCTCGATGTCGGGCATCTCCCAGCCGTAGACCTCGTTCATCTTGGCCAGACCCTTGCGGCGCAGCTCGTCCATGGTCACTCCTTCGACTCGGTATGCGGAACACCCAGCCCGTCGGCCAGCCGCTGCAACGCCACCTGCGCCAGCGGCAGGTCGACGTCGAGCTTCGCCCCGAGGCCCAGCGCGAGCCCCAGGTCCTTCTCGCCCAGCCCGCGGGCGTGCAGGAACGGCTGGTACAGGAAGTTGTCCGGCGCAAGGGGTTTCATGTCCTCACGGATCATGATGTTTCCCGCTCCGGTGCCCGCCTCGGTATGGCGGACCACCCGGCCCAGCGCCTGCAGGTCGAGGCCGGCGGCCTCCGCCAGTCGCATGGCCTCGCAGCCCGCGGCGTAGTAGGTGAACGTCAACATGTTGCGGGCCAGCTTCATTCGTGTCCCGGCACCGGGCTCGCCCGCGTGGATCACCAGCGACGCCCACTGTTTGAACGCGGGCTTGACGCGTTCGTACACCTCGCGCGGCGCGCCGATCATGGTCGCCAGTTCGCCTTTCGCCGCCGCCGCACCGCCGCCGGTCACCGGAGCGTCGATGACGTGAATACCCTTCTGCGCAAGCTGTTCGGCCAGTTCGACGGCGGTCGAGTCACTGATGGTGGAGTGGATTGCGATGACGGTGCCGGGGCGGGCGGTCGTGGCGAGCTCACCGATCACCTGCCGCACCTGCGCGTCGTCGAGCACGGTCACGCTGATGATGTCGGCGGCCGCGACGTCGGCGACACTGGTGGCCGCGGTGGCGCCGGCTTCGACGAACGGGGCCATCGCCTCGGCGCGGACGTCGAACACGACCAGTCCGCCGGGCCAGTCGACAAGCCGCGTGGCCATCGGGGCACCCATGTTGCCCAGGCCGATGTAGCCGTACTTGCTGGCGTCACTCATGAGCGGAAGATCTGTCCACCGTCGACATTGAAGATCTGGCCGGTGATCCACTTGGCCTGATCAGACAGCAGGAACAGGCACATGCCCACCAGATCGTCGACTTCACCCATGCGCGACAACGGGATTCCCTTGACGATGTCGGCGACCATCTCCTGGGGGGTGGTCGTGCGATTGGCCTCGGTATTGATCGGGCCGGGCGCAATCGCGTTGATCCGGATGTTCTGGCCGCCGAGTTCAGTGGCCAGCTGCTGGGTGAGGCTGTTGACCCCGGCCTTGGCCAGGCCGTAGAAGTTGGAGTACAGCCATGCCGCCGTCGACGACTGGTTGATGATCGCGCCGCCGCCGCGCTTGGCCATCTTCCGGTAGACCGCGCGGGTGCACACCAGCGCGCCGTCGAGGTTCACGCTCATGAACTTCTTGTAGTAGTCCCAGTCGACGGTGATCAGGAAGTCCAGCTTCATCCCGCCGAAGATCGCGGCGTTGTTCACCAGATAGTCGATGCCGCCGAACTCGGCCAGGGTGCGATCGGCCATCGCCTTGGCCGACTCGGGCTCGCTGACGTCGACCGGCAGTGCCAGCGCGGTGAAGCCCTCACCCTTGATACCGTCGGCGACCTTCTGCGCGCCTTCGGTATTGATGTCGGCGACCACCACCGCCGCGCCCTCGCGGGCGAGTGCCTCGGCGTAGGCCTGACCGATGCCGCCGCCCGCGCCGGTGACGATGGCCACCTTCTCGTCGAACTGTCCCATGCTGTTTCCTTTCCATGGCCGAACGTGGAGTTACCGCCACGCTTCTCGCCAGATTCCGTGCCGATAATCCACGTTCGGCGGTGAGGTCCTACACCGCTGTGGCAATGACTTTCAGCTCGAGGTACTCCTCGAACCCGGCCAGCCCCATCTCCCGGCCGACGCCGGACTGCTTGTAGCCGCCGAACGGTACGTCCGCGGAGTACCACACCCCGCCGTTGACGTTGACGGTGCCGACCCGCAGCCGGGCGGCCGCGGCCTGCGCACGCTCGGGGTCGGCGCTGAACACCGTGCCGGACAGCCCGAACGGCGAATCGTTGGCGATGCGGATGGCGTCGTCGTCACCGTCGTGGGCGATGACTGTCAGCACCGGACCGAAGATCTCCTCGCGTGCCACCCGCGCGCTGTTGTCCAGTCCGGCGATCACGGTCGGCTCGATGAAGAAGCCCTTGTCGCGGTCGGCCGGCCTTCCGCCACCGCAGGCGAACCGGCCGCCCTCGGTGATCGCGAGGTCGAGGTAGGACTGCACCCGGTCGCGCTGACGCTCGGAAATCAGCGGGCCACAGATGGTTCCGGGATTGTTCGGATCACCGGGCGCCAGCCCGGCCATCGTCGCCGCGGCAGCCTCGACGGCTTCGTCGTAGCGGGCGCGCGGCACCACCAACCGGGTGGTGATGGCGCAGCCCTGCCCGGCGTGCATCGAGGCGGTGAACGCCGACATCGAGCACGCCCCGGCCAGATCCGCGTCGTCGAGCACCAGGAACGCCGACTTGCCGCCGAGTTCGAGGAAGACCTTCTTGATCGTGGCCGCACCGGCGGCCATCACGGCGCGGCCGGTGTTGGTCGACCCGGTGAACGACACCATGTCCACCCGCGGGTCGCTGGACAGCAGCGCGCCCACCGCATGGTCGTTGGAGGTGACGATGTTGACCACGCCCGGCGGGATATCGGTGTGCTCGGCGATCAGCTCGCCGAGAACCGCTGCGCACCAAGGGGTGTCGGGCGCCGGCTTGAGGACGATGGTGTTGCCTGCCGCCAGGGCGGGTCCGAGCTTGGCGAGGTTGATCTGGTGCGGGAAGTTCCACGGGGTGATCGCGCCGACGACGCCGACGGGCTCGCGGGCGATGGTGCGCTGGGTCTTGATGCCCATCGGGGAGGCGACGCCGAGGTCCTGGCGCCATTCATAGGACTCGGCGGTGTCCGCGGAGAAGCTCAGGTCTTCGACGGGACCTTCCAGCTGCGCCATCGAGGTCAGCATCCGCGGCGCGCCGACCTCGGCGATGGTCAGCTCGCGCAGCTCCTCGACGTTGGCCTTCATCGCATCGCGGAGCTGACGGATACAGCGCACCCGCAGCTCGGTGTTCATCGACCAGTCGGTGGTGTCGAAGGCGCGCCGCGCCGCGTCGATCGCCCGGCTCATGTCCTCGGCGCTGCCGTCGGCGGCCGTGCCCAGGACCTCTTCGGTGGCCGGATTGATGGTCGGATATCTGCCGCTACCACCCGGCACGAGCTTGCCGTCGATGAAGAGATCGCTGTTGTTGTCGGCCGCTATCGCCATCCGCGACTCCCGCCTTTTCGTTGGACACCTGTCCGAGAATCTGTCAGTCGAACCTTAGTCGCACACCGGTCCGCGGTGCAAGAACCTTCTCGATGACGACCACATGAACCGCGCTGAAGTGCGATTTCCCGGTCACCGCTTGCCTATGCGGCGAGCAGTTCCGATAACTTGGACATGTGTCCAGCGAAGCCGTGGTTGCCGTCACACCCGAGGGTGCCGACGTGCCACGCAATCGCCGTCAGGAGGAGACCTTCCGCAAGGTGCTGCACGCCGGCATGGAGATGCTGCGGGAAACCTCCTATGCCGACCTGACGGTGCGCGCCGTGGCGGCACGGGCGAAAGTCGCGCCCGCGACGGCCTACACCTACTTCTCGTCGAAGAACCACCTCATCGCCGAGGTCTACCTCGACCTGATCCGGCAGGCGCCGTTCTTCACCGATGTCAACGACACCCGGCTCAGCCGGGTGCAGCAGGCGTTGCGCAGCCTCGCGCTGGTGATCGCCGACGAACCCGAGGTCGCGGTCGCGTGCACCACGGCGGTCCTGAGCAACGACGCCGGGGTGCACCGGGTGCGGGACCGTATCGGCGCGGAGATCCACAAGCGGATCAAGTCCGCACTCGGCCCCGACGCCGACCCGCAGATCGTCTCCGCACTGGAGATGACCTACTACGGCGCGCTCGTCCACGCGGGCAGCGGGACGCTGACCTATCACCAAGTCGCCGACCGGATGGCCTACGTGGTCGGCCTGATTTTGAGAGACGAGAACTGATGACCGCTCCACCCGGAGAACGGCCCGTCGAGCTGGTCCTCGATCCGTATGACTACGAGTTCCACGAGGACCCCTACCCGTACTACAAGCGACTGCGTGACGAGGCCCCGCTCTACCACAACGCCGAGCGCGGCTTCTGGGCGCTGACCCGACATGCCGACGTGCACAAGGGGTTTCGCAACAGCACCGAACTGTCGAACAAGCTCGGCGTGGCGCTCGACCCGATCTCGCGCACGCCCGAGGCCCACCGGACCATGTCGTTTCTGGCCATGGACGACCCCGGCCACCTGCGGCTGCGCACCCTGGTGTCGAAGGGCTTCACCCCGCGCCGCATCCGCGAGCTGGAGCCCCGGGTGCTCGAGCTCACCAAGGAGCATCTGGACGAGGCCCTGGAACACGAAAGCTTCGACTTCATCACCGAATTCGCCGGCAAGCTGCCGATGGACGTGATCTCGGAGCTGATCGGGGTCCCCAAGGAGGACCGCCAGCACCTGCGGGCGCTCGCCGACGGCGTGATGCACCGCGAGGACGGCGTGGCCGACGTCCCGCCGGCGGCGATCGAGGCGTCGATCAACCTGTTCGTCTACTACGCCGACATGGTGGCGCAGCGCCGCAAGAAGCCGACCGACGACCTGACCTCGGCGCTGATCGAGGCCGAGCTCGACGGCGACCGGCTCGCGCGACGACGAGATCATGGCGTTCCTGTTCCTGATGGTGGTGGCCGGCAACGAGACCACCACCAAACTCCTTGGCAATGCCGCATATTGGGCCTGGAAGAACCCCGACCAGCTGGCGACCGTCTTCGCCGACCACTCCCGGGTCCCGCTCTGGGTGGAGGAGACGCTGCGCTACGACACCTCCAGCCAGATCCTGGCCCGCACCGTCGTGGAGGACATCGAGTTCTACGGCACCACGCTGCACGACGGCGACGTGCTGTTGCTGGTGCCCGGCGCAGCCCACCGCGACGAGCGCGTCTTCGACAACCCCGACGACTTCAGGATCGGACGCGACATCGGTTCCAAGCTCTTGAGTTTCGGTAGCGGCGCCCACTTCTGCCTGGGCGCGCACCTGGCCCGGATGGAAGGCCGCGTCGCGCTGGCCGAACTCGTCGAGCGGATCCGCGGTTTCGACGTCGACGAAGCCAATTCCGTCCGCGTCCATTCCAGCAACGTGCGCGGGTTCGCCAACCTGCCGGTCACCGTGAAGAAGGCCTGATGCCCCGTTTCGAACCCAACCCCGCCCGCAGGCCGGCCCTCGTCGCCGGCGCATCCTCCGGTATCGGCGCTGCCACCGCACTCGAGCTGGCATCGCGCGGCTTCCCCGTCGCGCTCGGCGCCCGCCGCGTCGAGAAATGCCAGGAGCTCGTCGACCAGATCCGCTCGGGCGGCGGTGAGGCGGTGGCACTTCCGCTCGACGTCACCGATCAGGACTCGGTGAAGGGCTTCGTGCACCGGGCCACCGAGGAGCTCGGCGACATCGAGCTGCTCGTCGCCGGCGCAGGCGACACCTACTTCGGGCGGCTGTACGAGATCAGCCCCGACGAGTTCGAATCCCAGATTCAGATCCACCTCATCGGAGCCTTCCGGCTGGCCAACGCCGTCCTGCCCGGGATGGTCAACCGGCAGCGCGGCGACGTGATCTTCGTCGGCTCGGATGTGGCGCTGCGCCAGCGTCCGCACATGGGTGCCTACGGCTCGGCCAAGGCCGGTCTGGTCGCGATGGTGACCAACCTGCAGATGGAACTGGAAGGCACCGGCGTTCGCGCGTCGATCGTGCACCCGGGTCCGACCAAGACGTCGATGGGCTGGAGCCTGCCCGCCGAGCTGATCGGCCCGGCGCTCGAGGACTGGGCCAAGTGGGGCCAGGCCCGCCATGACTACTTCCTGCGCGCCGCCGACCTGGCCCGCGCGATCGCGTTCGTCGCCGAGACCCCGCGCGGCGGGTTCATCGTGTCGATGGAAGTGCAGCCCGAGGCGCCGCTGACCGACGCGCCCAAGGAACGTCAACAACTGAAGTATCCGGAGGAATCGTGACCACCAGCTCACTGAAAGAAGTTCCGCGCGTTTCCGGCGGCGAAATAGAACACGGCCATCTCGAGGAGTTCCGCACCGACCCGATCGGGTTGATGAAGCGGCTGCGCGACGAGTGCGGCGACGTGGGCTGGTTCCAGCTGGCCGACAAGCACGTCATCCTGCTGACCGGCGCCGAGGCCAACGAGTTCTTCTTCCGGTCCTCCGACGAGGATCTCGACCAGGCCGAGGCATACCCGTTCATGACGCCGATCTTCGGCGAGGGCGTGGTGTTCGACGCCAGCCCGGAGCGTCGCGCCGAGATGCTGCACAACACCGCGCTGCGCGGTGACCACATGAAGGGTCACGCCGCCACCATCGAGCATGAAGTGCGCAAGATGATCGAGAACTGGGGCGACAGCGGCGAAATCGACCTGCTCGAGTTCTTCGCCGAGCTGACCATCTACACCTCGACCGCCTGCCTGATCGGCAAGAAGTTCCGCAACCAGCTCGACTCGCGGTTCGCCAACTACTATCACCTGCTCGAGCGCGGCACCGACCCGCTGTGCTACGTCGACCCCTACCTGGACATCGAGAGCTTCCGCATCCGTGACGAGGCCCGGCTCGGGCTGGTCGAACTGGTGCAGGGTGTGATGGACGACCGGCTCGCCAATCCGCCCCAGGACAAGAGCGACCGCGACATGCTCGACGTGCTGGTGTCGATCAAGGACGAAGACGGCAAGGCACGGTTCTCGGCCAACGAGATCACCGGCATGTTCATCTCATTGATGTTCGCCGGCCACCACACCAGCTCGGGCACCTCGAGCTGGACGCTGATCGAACTGCTCCGTCACCCCGAGGTGTACGCCGAGGTGCAGCAGGAGCTCGACGACCTCTACGCCGACGGCCAAGAGGTGAGTTTCCATGCGCTGCGCCAGATCCCGAAGCTGGAGAACGTGCTCAAGGAGACGCTGCGGCTGCACCCGCCGCTGATCATCCTGATGCGGGTGGCCCAGGGCGAGTTCGAAGTGGAGGGCTACCCGATCCACAAGGGCGACTTCGTGGCGGCCTCGCCGGCCATCTCGAATCGGATCGCCGAGGACTTCCCCGACCCGGACTCCTTCGACCCGACCCGCTATGACAAGCCGCAGGAAGCCGACGTCATCCACCGCTGGACCTGGATTCCGTTCGGGGCGGGCCGGCACCGCTGCGTCGGCGCGGCGTTCGCGCAGATGCAGATCAAGGCGATCTTCTCGGTTCTGTTGCGCGAGTATGAGTTCGAGATGGCCCAGCCCGCCGAGAGCTACCAGAACGACCACTCCAAGATGGTCGTGCAGCTGGCCCGCCCGGCTCGCGTCCGCTACCGCAAGCGCACCTCTTAGGAGTCAACGATGGGCAGCTACCGCATCGAAGTCGACCTGGACCTGTGCCAGGGACACGCCATGTGCGAGCTGGAGGCACCCGACTACTTCCGGGTGCCCAAGCGCGGCACCGTCGAGATTCTCGACGCCGAACCGCCCGACGACGTGCGCTCGCAGATCGAGCTCGCCGTCGAGATGTGTCCTACCCGAGCACTATCCATCACAAGAGAAAAGGACTGACAATGCCGTCGTTGCCCCGCGAGGTGCTGGAAGATTTCGTCGAGCGGTGGCTGGAGGCCAACCGCGTCGCCGAGGCCGAAGGCGATTGGAAGGGTCTGGCCGACTTCTACACCGACGACGCGACCTACGGCTGGAACATCGGCCCGAAGGAAGACGTGATGTGCGTCGGCATCGACGAGATCCGCAACATCGCACTGGGTCTGGAGATGTTCGGCCTGGACGGCTGGAGCTACCCGTACCAGAAGGTGATCATCGACGACAAGATCGGCGAGGTCGTCGGCTTCTGGAAGCAGGTGGCGACCGACGCCGACGGGAACCAGTCCGAGATCTACGGCATCGGCGGCAGCTGGTTCCGACTCGATGCCGACGGGAAGATCGAGTGGCAGCGCGACTTCTTCGACTTCGGTCACGTGCAGAAGCTGTACCTGAAGCTGATGCAGGACGGGAAGCTGTCCAAGGGCATGCAGGAGCGCATCGAGCGCAGCCTGGCCGGCGAGAAGCTGCCCGGCTACTACCCGCTGGGCGAGGCTCCCGTCCCGATCTGGTGATCGGCTCGACGCCTGTCAAGAAACCCTCCCCCGCCGAATGGCCCGAGGGTGACGCGGGTCATAATGGTTCTCCAGAACAAGAACACGTTCTAGCTTGTCCTTGATTGACCATCCCGGTTTCGCAAGTGGAGGTTCGCAGTGAAGACAAAAGGCGCACTCATCTGGGAGTTCAACCAGCCATGGTCGATCGAGGAAATCGAGATCGGCGACCCGCAGAAGGGCGAGGTCAAGGTCCAGATGGAAGCGTCGGGCATGTGCCACTCCGACCACCACCTGGTCACCGGCGGCATCCCGATGTTCGGTTTCCCGGTGCTCGGCGGCCATGAGGGCGCCGGCATCGTCACCGAGGTCGGCGAGGGCGTCGAGGACGTCAAGCCCGGCGACCACGTGGTGCTCTCGTTCATCCCGTCCTGTGGCAAGTGTCCGTCGTGTCAGGCCGGCCTGCGCAACCTGTGCGATCTGGGCGCCGGACTGCTGGCCGGCACCGCCATCTCCGACGGCACGCACCGCATCCACGCCAAGGGCCAGCCGGTGTTCCCGATGACCCTGCTCGGAACGTTCTCGCCCTACATGGTGGTGCACGAGTCCTCGGTGGTGAAGATCGATCCGTCGATCCCGTTCGAGGTCGCCTGCCTGGTCGGCTGCGGCGTGACCACCGGCTACGGGTCGGCAACCCACACCGCGCAGATCAAGCCCGGCGAGGACGTCGCGATCGTCGGCGTCGGCGGTGTCGGCATGTCCGCGCTGCAGGGCGCGGTGATCTCCGGCGCGCGGCACATCTTCGTGATCGACCCGGTGGAGTGGAAGCGGGACCAGGCGCTGAAGTTCGGTGCCACCCATGTCTACGAGGACATCAACGCCGCCATGATGGGCATCGCCGAGGTGACCGCAGGCTTCATGGCCAAGAAGGTGATCGTCACCGTCGGTGAGGTGCACGGCGCCGACGTCGACAACTACATGAACCTCACCGCCAAGTCCGGCACCTGCGTGATGACCGCCATCGGCAGCATGCTCGACACCAACGTCACCCTGAACCTGGCGATGCTGACCCTGATGCAGAAGAACCTGCAGGGCACCATCTTCGGTGGCGGCAACCCGCACTACGACATCCCGCAGATCCTGACGATGTACAAGGCAGGCAGGATCAACCTCGACGACATGGTGACCCGCCAGTACCGCCTCGAGCAGATCAACGAGGGCTACCAGGACATGCTGGAGGGCCGCAACATCCGCGGTGTCATCCGCTACACCGACGAAGATCGCTGATCCGAGAAGTCATGTCGCAGAACACAACCGAGGTCTCCCCCGCGCTGGCGGCGTCGCAGGCGTCGTGGCGGTGCGTTCAGTCACACGACCGCGACGGCTGGCTGGCGCTGATGGCGCCGGACGTCGTGATCGAGGATCCGATCGGGCAGGCCATCACCAACCCGGACGGGCAGGGCGTGCGCGGCAAGGAAGCTGTCGCGGCGTTCTACGACAGCAACATCGCGGTCAACAACCTTCGCGTCACCTGCGAGGAGACGTTTCCGTCGAGTTCGCCCAACGAGGTCGCGCACATCCTGGTGCTGCGCAGCAAGTTCGAGGGCGGCTTCACCAGCACCGTGCGGGGGGTGTTCACCTACCGCGTCAACGACGACGGTCTGATCACCAACATGCGCGGCTACTGGAACATGGAGGGCATGCAGTTCGGTCAGGCTCCGACTGACGGTGAGTGATCGGCCGCTGGCCGGATTCGGCATCGTCGTCGCCGGCGGGTCGCGCGGGATCGGCGCGGCCGTCTCGGCCAAGCTGGCCGAGTGCGGCGCCGGTGTGGTGGTCAACGGTCGCGACGCCGCCGCTGTCGAATCCACCGTTGCCGCGATCACCGAAGCGGGTGGCCGAGCCGTCGCGCATGCCGGTTCGGCCGCCGAGGAGTCGGTGGCCGAAGAGCTGATCGCGTTGTGCGAGAACCAGTTCGGTGCGATCGACGCATTGGTCAACTGCGCGGGGACGGCCGAACCGCTGGGCTCGTCGATCCTCGACATCACCACCGAACAGTTTCGCGATCTGATCGACGTCCACCTGGGCACCGTCTTCGCCACCTGCCGAGCGGCGGCGCCGAAGATGGTGGCGCGCAAGCGCGGTGCGATTGTCAACACGAGCTCGTTCGCGTTTCTGGGCGACTACGGCGGCACCGGGTATCCGGCGGGCAAGGGCGCGGTGAACGGGCTGACCATGGCGATCGCCGCCGAGCTGGCCGAGCACGGCGTGCGCGCGAATGTGGTGTGTCCGGGTGCCAAGACCCGGCTGTCGACCGGCTCGGAGTACAGCGAGCAGATCGAGACGCTGCGCCGGCGGGGCATGCTCGACGAGGTCAGCGCGCAGGGCGCGTTGGACGCCGCGCCGCCGGAGTACGTCGCGCCGATGTACGCCTATCTGGTCAGCGACCTCGCGGCGAAGATCAGCGGCCAGATCTTCATCGCCGCAGGGGGTTTCGTCGGCCGCTTCGACCGTCCCTCGCCCAGCCTGCTGGGCTATCGCGACCACCACGACTCGCCGCCGTGGTCGGTCGACGAGATCGCCGCGATGCTGGCCTGACCTACTTCGTCAGGTCGTAGATCTCCACGCGGCCGACCTGCATCGGCGTGAAGTTGCGCTGCACCCACTGCTGGATCAGGCCGTTGGTGTCGAGATGACCCCACTTGTCCTCGTGGATGGGGTTGGTGACGATGAAGTAGTGGATCCGCTTGGCCAGCGCCAGCCGGAGGAACTGGTCGGGTGCCGGCGCGGGATCGGTGCCGTTGAAGCCGCCGATCGGCATGACCGGGTGCCCACTGGCCAGCTGATAGCCTGCGGCACAGACTGATCCGACGGTGGCGCCGACCCAGGTGTAGGCGTCGGCGTCGGCTTTCAGCAGGTCGACGATCGCGCGGTCCGGCACTCCGGATTCCAGCAGGGTGCACCCGACCAGGTGTGCGGCGACTTCCGGGAGCCGCGGCCGGACGCAGGAAGCCGGGGCCCTTGGCCGCCGTGATCTCGGCGCGCTGAACGGGGGCGACGCCCTTGGTCATGGCCGTCACGAACCGCGGCACCGGGCCCGCGATCGGCATCGAACCGGAGTTGCCGCGCACCACGGTGGTGAGGCTGTAGGCGGTCGGGCCACCGAGTGCCACCACGGCTGCGACGCCGAGTACGGCGTAGCCGACCGGTCGGCTGGATCCGCGGGCGCCCAGGAGCAGCCAGCACAGCACTGCGACGCCGCCCGCGCCGACGGCCCACCGAAGCCATGGGTGGAAGTCCGGGAGGTTGCTCAGCGCCAGCACGGAGGTGGCCGCGGTCGATGCCACCGCCAGTGCCAATATGGCTCTGGCCCAGAGCTTTTCGCGACTTCGCCAGACACTGCGCCGTGCCGATGCCCACCAGCGCCGCGATCGGCGGGGCCAGCGCCACGGTGTAGTAGGGATGGAAGATGCCGGCCATGAAACTGAACACCAGCGCCGTGGTCAGCAGCCACGCCGTCCACACCAGGATGGCGGCGCGCTGCGGGTCGCGGCGCGGTGCACGAGCTTGCCAGACCAGCAGCGCCAGACCGAACACCAGCGCGGCCGGAAGCAGCCACCCGATACAACCGATCTGGGCAGCCTCGAACAACCGGCCGATTCCGGGTTGGCCCCATGGGTGCGCCGCGGTACGTCCGCCCAGGTGGATCGGCGAGCTGACGCCGAGGGCCCCGACGCTGCCCGGCTCGTCGCCGTTGAGCCGCCCGATCCCGTTGTAGCCCAGCGTCAATTCGAGAATCGAGTTGTGCTGGGTGCCGCCGATCCACGGTCGCCTGTCGGTCGGCCACAGCTGGACCAGCAGCACCCACCAGCCGGCCGCGGCCAGCGCGGCACCAAGGGTGAGGACCAGCCGCCAGATCCGGTCGAGCACAGACCTCGGGCCGGCCAACAGGTAGCCGAGCGCCAGTGCGGGCATCACCAGTGCCACTTCGAGTTGTTTGGTCAGATAGCCCAGCCCGAGGCATCCACCGCAGAGCAGCAGCCATCTCAGCCGGCCGTCATCGACCGCCCGCAGCAATGCCCACACCGCGGCGATCATCAGCAGCACCAGCAGCGCGTCGGGGTTGTTGTAGCGGAAGATCGTGACGGCGACCGGGGTGAGAGCCAGTACCACACCGGCAATCAGGCCGGCGGCTTCGCCGAAGGGCCGGCGCACGGCGTCCCACAGGAGGGCCACCGAAGCGACACCCATCACTGCCTGGGGCACCAGGATGCTCCACGGGTTGAGCCCGAACAGGCGGATCCCCAGGGCCGGAAGCCACAGCGACAGTGGCGGTTTGTCGACGGTGATCGAGTTCGCGGCATCCGACGACCCGAACAGGAAGGCCTTCGAGAGACTGCGAGCCGGCCTGCGCGGCAGCGGAATAGAACGCGTTGGCCCAGCCCGACCGGTCCAGGTCCCACAGGTAGAGCACCGCCGTGCAGGCGAGCAGAACCAGCAGCGCCCAGCGCTGTCGGCTCGGCCTGGCAGATGCGGGGACGGGCTCGACGGGTTCGAGCCGCGGCGGCTCGGTGGTGATCGTCATCGGTGTCACCCGGACGCGCCGAAGACCTGGCGCAACGCGAGGAACCGCGCGACGGTCGCCACCAGGTTGGCCACCACGAGCACCGACAGTTCGACAACCTTGTCCACCGTCGGGTCGAATCGATGCAGCAGGAACAGCGAGCCGCTGGTGATCGCCAGTCCGAACGCGAACACGAGCAGACCGTGCACGTGATGGCGCGCGGCCCCGCGACGGCCGCGGATGCCGAACGTGAAAGCCCGGTTGGCGGCGGTGTTCGCCAACGCCGTCAGCAGCAGCGCGGTGAGGTTGGCGGCCTGCGCCTTGAGTTCGGGGTGCAGCGAAAGATACAGCAGCGCATAGGCGATCGTGCTGGCGATCCCGATCAGGCCGAATCGCAACAGCTGACCGACCATGCCGCGCGGCACCCCCGGCACCAGTGGTTCACGGCCGAGTGCCGCCTGCATGTCGCGCAGCGGCAGGACCCCCGACGCCAGCGCGCGCCCCACCCGCCAGCAGCCCCGGAGGTCCTCGATCGCGGTCCCGACGATGTCGACGCGGGAATCGGGGTCGTCGATCCAGTCGACGGGCACTTCGTGGATGCGCAGCCCCGCTCGCTCGGCGAGCACCAGCAGTTCGGTGTCGAAGAACCAGCCGGTGTCGACGACCAGTGGCAGCAGCCGGCGAGCGACGTCGGCACGCAGGGCCTTGAAACCGCACTGGGCATCGGAGAATTGGGCGCCCAGCATTCCGCGCAGCAACAGGTTGTATCCGCGGGAGACGAGTTCGCGTTTGACTCCGCGGACGACGCGAGAGGAGGCGGCAAGGCGCGATCCGATGGCGATGTCGGAGTGTCCGGAGACCAGTGGCGCAACCAACGGCATCAGCGCGGAGAGGTCGGTGGACAGGTCGACGTCCATGTAGGCCACCACGTCGGCCGGCGAGGACCGCCAGGCCGCGGCCAGTGCTCCGCCGCGGCCCTTGGCGTCGAGATGGATGACGTCGACATCGGGCAGTTCCGCGCTGAGCCGGCGCGCCACAGCGAGGGTGTCATCGGTGCTTGCGTTGTCAGCCACCATGATTCGAGTCCGGTACGGCACCTCGCTGCGCAGATACTCGTGCAGCCGGTGCAGGCAGGCCGGTAGGTCGTGTTCCTCGTTGTGGACCGGGATGACGATCTCGAGGACGTAGCGCCGCACTGGTTCCACACCGCCGTCATGAGCAGTCGTCTGCTCGGCCGGCAGCGTGTCGGTCATGCCGCTGATGCTCTCCCGCCAAGCTGCCACCGAACTGCGTCGCATCTGGCAGGTTGCTGTGAACCGGCCGTATGGTCGCCGTCAGTCGAGACCTATGCTTGGCCCCATGGCGTCCGTCTTCTCCATGATCATCAACGGCGATCTGCCCGGCCGGTTCGTCTACAAGGACGACGAGGTCGTGGCGTTCCTGACCATCGAGCCGATGACGCAGGGCCACACCCTGGTGGTGCCGCGCGCCGAGGTGGACAAGTGGCAGGACGTCGAACCGGCATTGTTCGACAAGGTGATGGCGGTGTCACAGAAGATCGGCAAGGCGGTGTGTGCGGCGTTCGGCGCCGACCGCGCCGGGATGATCATCGCCGGCCTCGAGGTGCCGCATCTGCACGTGCACGTGTTCCCGGCCTACAACTTGACCGACTTCGGCTTCGCCCATGTCGACCGCGATCCGTCACCGGAATCGCTGGACGAGGCGCAGGCCAAGATCACCGCCGCGCTGGCGGAACTGGACTAGCCCTCAGCCGATCGGCGCGGGCACGTCGGCGATGCGCGGCAGGATTACCCGGAAACAGCAGCCCTGCCCCGGCGCGGTGGTGACGGTGACCCGCCCGCCGTGGGCGTACACCAGGGAGTCGACGATCGAGAGCCCCAGCCCGGTGCCGCCGCTGGCCCGAGCTCGCGAGGAGTCGGTCCGGTAGAACCGCTCGAACACCCGCTGCGCGTCCTCCGGCGTCATCCCCGGCCCCTCGTCGGCCACTTCCAGAACGGTGTCGTCGGCGGCGGTCCCGACCCGCACGGTGATCCGCGCGGTCTCCGGGGTGTGTTGCAAGGCGTTGGCCACCAGGTTGCCCAGCACCTGACGCAGCCGGGCCTCGTCGCCGAGGACCTCTGGCGTGCCGGGGCCGTCGAAGACCTCCATCGTGATCGTGCGCTGCGGTGCGATGGACTGGGCGTCGTGCACGGCGTCGGTGGCCAGGGCCAGCAGGTCCACGCGGCGGCGCTCCAGCGGGCGTTGCGCGTCCAGCCGGGCGAGCAACAGCAGGTCGTCGACGAGCAGGCCCATCCGCCGGGACTCGCTTTCGATGCGTGACATCAGCATCTCGACGTCCTTGGCCGCACCCTGGCGGTACAGCTCGGCGAATCCGCGGATCGTGGTGAGCGGCGTGCGCAGCTCGTGGCTGGCGTCGGTGATGAACCGGCGCATCCGTTCCTCGGACATGCGCGCATGGTCGGCCGAGGCCACCGAGGACGCCATCGCACTTTGGATCTGGGCGAGCATGCCGTTGAGCGCCAGCGACAACCGGCCGACCTCGGTGCGCGGATCACGTTCGGGCACACGGCGATCCAGCTCGCCGGCGGCGATCGCGGCGGCCGTCCGCTCGACCTCCACCAGGGGACGCAGGCTGCGGTGCACCACCCAGTACCCCACCACACCGAGGATCACCAGCACGGCGGTGCCGATGGCGACCTGTGACCACGCCAGCGACCGCACGGTGGACTGCACGTCGGACAGATCGATGGCGACGGTGGTCAACTCGCCGCTGGGTCCGCGGACCGACACCGCTCGCCACTGGACCGATGATCCCTCGAGCGAGCCGATGGTCACCGGCGTCGGCCCCACGTCGTTGTCGTCCGGAAGGTCGGGTTCGGCGTCGCGGTCGTTGACGGCCATCCACACATTGCCGTCGGCGTCGACGCCGCGCACGTAGAAGTTCGACGGCGGGCGGGCCGGGTTGGGGCCTTCATCCGGTGGCGGCATGTTGCGCCGCGGCGCCGCCGCCCATCCGCGCGACGCGTCGATCAAGGTTTGGTCGGCCCGGTTGATGAGGTCGTGACGCAGGGTGGAGGTGACCGCGATCCCCGATGCCAGCAGCCCGAGAGCCACCAGCAGCAGCATGGCCGCGACCAGGCCGACCCGCAGCGGCACTGCTCTGCGATACGGGACGGGCATCCCTCTATTGTTCGCGCCGGACAGCGCAGTGCGCCGGATTATCGCGGCTCCCGCAACACGTACCCGACGCCGCGCAGGGTGTGCAGCAGCCGCTTCTCGCCGGTGTCGATCTTGCGGCGCAGATACGACACGTAGGACTCGACGACGTTGACGTCCCCGCCGAAGTCGTAGCGCCACACGTGGTCGAGGATCTTGGGCTTGCTCAGCACGGTGCCGGCGTTGATGACGAAGTAGCGCAGCAGGGTGAACTCGGTCGGCGAGAGGGCAACGGGTTCGCCGGCCTTCCACACTTCGTGGGTGTCCTCGTCGAGTTCGATGTCGGCGAAGCACAGCCGCGAGTTGCGCGGTTCCTCGACGCCCTTGCCGGCACGGCGCAGGATGACGCGCAGGCGGGCGACGACCTCCTCGAGGCTGAACGGTTTGGTCACGTAGTCGTCGCCGCCGAGGGTCAGTCCGGCGATCTTGTCCTGCAGGCTGTCCCGCGCGGTCAGGAACAGCGCCGGCGCATCGATCCCGTCGGCTCGCAGCCGGCGCAGCACACCGAAGCCGTCCATCCCCGGCATCATCACGTCGAGGATCACCGCGTCGGGGCGCACCTCGCGGGCCCGGTCCAGAGCGGCCGGACCGTTGGAGGCGGTGTGGACCTCGAACCCCTGGAACTTCAGGCTCACCGACAGCAGCTCGACGATGTTGGTTTCGTCGTCCACCACCAGCACACGTGCCTCGGGTTTGGTTTCCGTTGTTGCGGGAGCGGCCATGCTGTCAATTTCCTCTTACGTTGGTGAATTCCAGCTGCCAGGGGACTGTGAGCTTCCTGTGAGTCAACGCAGCCGGACTCTTCGGTGATACCGCCGGTAACGGAATCCCGCCGCCCATACACTTGTGAGATGGACCTGGCGAAGGCGCTGGTTGGGATGGCGACCACACCGGTGAAGGTCGGACTGGCCGCCGCCGAGGCCGGGCTGGATGTCGCCAGAGCGGGTCTTGAGCTCACCCGACGCACACTCGGTGACGCCGGAATGCCCGCTTCGCCCAACTCGGTCGCGCAGATGTTCGGCCTCGAGGACGCCGTGGCACGGGCGAACAAGATCGCGCAACTGCTCGACGACGACGCCCCGTTGGGCCGGGCACTGGCACCGGACGGTCCGCTGGACCGGCTGATGCGCCCCGGTGGGCTCATCGACCGGATCACCGCCGAGGACGGCGTGCTGGACCGTCTCACCGCCGAGGGCGGCGGGCTCGAGCGGGCGCTGTCGCCCGGCGGCCTGGTGGACCAGTTGCTCGACGAGGACGGGCTCATCGAGCGGGTGCTGGCCGAAGACGGCCTGGCCGACCGGCTGCTGGCCGAGGGTGGCCTGGTCGACAAGCTGACCGCCCGCAACGGCCCGCTCGAGCAACTCGCCGACGTCGCCGACACCCTCAACCGGCTTTCCCCGGGACTGGAGGCGCTGGCGCCGACCATCGAGGCACTGCGCGAGGCGGTCACCACGCTGAGCCTGGTGGTCAACCCGCTGAGCAGCATCGCCGACCGGATCCCGATTCCGGGGCGACGCCGCTATTCGGCGCCTCGGCCCGTCAGCTCCGAACGCGTGCACAGCGACCGGTTGATCGCTGACGACGACCAATGACTGACCCGATAAGCTGGGACCCGGTTCACGCCGGTTCGCCGGCCGCGCCAGGCCTCCTTAGCTCAGCGGTAGAGCAACGCTCTTGTAAAGCGTAGGTCGTCAGTTCAATCCTGACAGGGGGCTCCAGCTATATTTTCGTGTTTGTGCTGGTAAAGACGTTGCCAGGGACGAAGCAGGGCGTACTTGCCCACCGTGGACACATTTTGGACACAGTCACGGCGACCTCATCGAGGTCGGACTCGAACAGATCGGCATAGACGTCGAGCGTCATCGCGGCACTGGCATGGCCCAGCATCCTCTGGACCACCTTCGGGTTCGCACCGGAACTGATGGCTCCCAGAGGCGGGTGACCTGATCGCGGGGGTGCACGAGTCGGTCGGCGATCCCGGCGTAGATGAAGCGGCCCCGCATCGGCACCCGGGGGGTGAGTGCCAACGGCGAGATCATTCGACCCAGCGGCTTGGCCAACGTCAGCACCTGACGGCGCGGGTCGTTACGAGCCAGGCCGGAGTGGCGGCCGAGCAATTCGATCAGGTCGGTGACCGGGACGCCCAGAATCGCACACGTGAGCCCGTCGTCGAGGCTGGCGACCAGCGACGAGATGTAGCCCCCCAGGGAGAGGCTGTTCAAGCCGATCGGCGAGTCAGGCTCCTGCGACCGGATCCAGGACAGCAGGCGCCGAATATCCCACACCGCCTGCGCTGCAGCGTGCACGTCGTCGAGCAGGTTCACCCCGGGAAACGCCGCACCCTTCGGCAGTCCGCGCGCCCGGGGGCCGTGCATCGGAAGGACGGGAAGCACCACATTCAGGCCGAGATCTTCATGCAGCTGCCAGGCCCGGAACAGAGTGAGGTCCAGGGCCGGGCGGCCCATCGCGGCGCCGTGCACACACACCAGCCACGGTCGTGGCTCCGGGTGTCGCAGCATCAACGCGTACTCCCGGTTGTTGGCGGTGTAGCCCAGCCACCGTTCCCGGCCCGGTTCGCCGGGATGCGGCTCGTAGCCGCTGTCGAAGGAGATGCGTTCGTGGGAACGGCCCCGCGTCGTCACCGTCTTAACCGTGACGTCGGTCAGCGGTGGGGGTGCGACGAAGAACCCTTCCGGAGTGTTCAGCCACCCCGCCTGCCCATACATCTCAACAGCCGCGACCACTTCACGTTCGACTCGCGCCACCGCATCCGGGTCTGAGCTGACCGGCAGGAGCAACCGCATGCCGAGCAGCACGATCTCGTCACGGAATGCGTGGGTCGCCAGCGCGATGGTGGGTCGCGCAATCGGAAGCTCATCGGGCTGACGGTCGAGATAATCGCCCCAGGATCGCGCGTAGAAGCCGCCGGTCCGCGTGAACGGCCGGACGACCTCCCGCAGTGGACCGGCGCTGCGACTCCGCGCACCCAAAGCGTCCGGCCGCGCCGTGCCGGCATCGTGTGCCGCGTCAGCCGGAGCGCCGGTCTGCTCGATATCCCCCATTCGACCACCACCTCCCTGATACGTGACGCTAGGAACCCGTCGGCCGGGCCGGATAGAGACTTAGGTCACCCGGTGAAGGTGTCGGCGGCGACCTCGGCACCGGGCACGTGGCAACCTCGTCCGCCGGATGGAGGACCTAATTCTCTTATCGGCGTGTCGTCGCTCGGGACACACTCGGAGGATGAAGCTGTTCGCGGATCGTGTCGACGCCGGACGCCAATTGGCCCAGCGTCTAGATTTTTTACGCGGACAGGACGTCGTTGTGCTTGGCCTGCCGCGGGGTGGGGTGCCGGTGGCGTTTGAGGTCGCCGAGGCGTTGCGCGCCCCCCTCGACGTCTTGGTGGTGCGCAAGCTCGGTGTGCCATTTCAGCCCGAGTTGGCTTTTGGCGCCATCGGTGAGGGCGGCGTGCGGGTGATCAATGACTCCGTCGTGCGTGCGGCGGACCTCAGCAACGATGACATGGACGCGGTCGAGGGTGAGCAGCGGGTTGAGTTGCAATACCGCGTGGAACGCTTCCGCAGCGGGGGTGACCCGATCTCGCTGGCGGGGCGAGTCGCGGTACTGGTCGACGATGGGATCGCGACTGGAGCGACCGCGAAGGCGGCGTGTCAGGTCGCTCGCGCTCAGGGCGCGAGCAGGGTCGTGTTGGCGGTTCCGATCGGCCCGCACGACATCGTCGAGAGGTTTGCCGGGTACGCCGACGACGTGGTGTGTTTGGAGACGCCCGCGTACTTCGTCGCGGTGGGGCAGGGTTATCGCGCCTTCACCCAGACCTCTGACGACGACGTTGTCGCGCTGCTGGCTCGGGCTCGCGACGGTTTTCGGGGTGTCGCCGCCGGCACGAGTGCCGCCGACCCGCCGCTGCGCGATGAGGAGGTCGAGGTCGCGGCCGGATCGGTGGTGGTGGCCGGGCACCTGACGATCCCGGAGCACCCGAGCGGCGTCGTCGTCTTCGCTCACGGCAGTGGCAGCAGCAGGTTTAGCGCGCGCAACATATTCGTCGCCGACGTGCTGAATGGTTCCGGAATCGCCACTTTGCTGTTTGACCTGCTCACCCCGGACGAAGAGCGCAACCGCGCCAACGTCTTTGACATCGAGCTGCTGTCACGCCGGCTGGTCGAGGTCACCGGCTGGCTGGCCGGCCAACCCGACACCGCATCCCTGCCGGTCGGCTACTTCGGCGCCAGCACGGGAGCGGGCGCGGCCCTCGTCGCAGCCACCAATCCCAGCGTGAGCATCAGCGCGGTCGTCTCCCGCGGCGGCCGGTCGGATCTCGCCGGTGAATCCCTGACCAAAGTCCACGCGCCGACGCTGCTGATCGTGGGCGGACGCGATGAGGTGGTGCTGGACCTCAATCGACGCGCACAGGCCGCGATTCCCGGTAAATGCGAGCTCGTTGTGGTTCCCGGTGCCACCCATCTATTCGAAGAATCCGGCACGCTCGAAAGGGTCGCTGTGCTGGCCCGCGACTGGTTCATCGACCACCTAAGACCTGCCCAATAACGGGCGTCCCCTGCAAAGCCGGGGGCGCACAACAGAGGAGAGGTAAGGCTGTGAAGTCGCTCATCGTGTGTGTTTCGATCTCGAACGGCAACACCCGCCGGGTGGCCGATCGCATGGCCGAGGTGTTGGGTGCCGAGATCGTTGAGCCCGAGGCGGTCGACCTCGCGACGCTTCACGAGTACGACCTCGTCGGCTTCGGGTCGGGCATCTACTTCAACAAGGTGCATTCAACGTTGCGGCGACTCATCGGTCGCTTGCCTCACGTTGATGGCGGCCGCGCGTTCACCTTCTTCACCAGCGGCGGTCCCGAGGTGCCCCTGGTGGGCTACAGCCGACCGATCCGTCGCCAGCTCGCGTCGACGGGCTTCGAGGTGCTCGATTCGTTCTCCTGCCGCGGCCTCGACACCGTCGGCCCGCTGCGGTTCATCGGCGGTGTCAACAAAGGACGGCCGAGCGACCGCGACCTCGATCGTGCCGCGGCGTTCGCGCTGCGCCTACGGGAGCGGGTCACGCGCTCAAAGAGCGCTTCCTAACTGATGGCAAGCGCAGAGCGCACTGCCCTCGTCCTTGAACTGGTGCGGGGGCTCGTCGCCGAGGTCCACCCGCACGCCTCGCGGCTCACCGTGTCGCTCGACAGCTCGTTCGACGACCTGGGTATCGGCAGCTTGGAGCTGGTTGAGCTACTGCTGCGGGTCCAGAACGCGTTCGGAGTGACGCTGCCCTCGGACCTTCTGGCCCGTGCTGAGACACCGCGCGACCTCCTGCGGGCCGTCACCCGGAGCCCCTCCCGACTCGACGAGGACATCGGCGTTGTCTCACCGCCGGCCACGGCGGCGGGCAGCCGGGCACCGGCGGCCGCGTCGAGTTTGACCGAGGCCCTCGACTGGCACGTGGGCGCGACCCCCGAGCGCACGCACATCCGCATCCTCGACGAGTCGGGCACCGGCGGTGACATCACCTATGCGGCGCTGCACCGGGAAGCGGCCAGCATGGCGGCGGGGTTGCTGGAACGCGACGTCATGCCCGGCGACACGGTCGCCATCATGTTGCCCACCAGCCGGGCGTACTTCGTCACCTTCGCCGGCGTGCTCCTCGCCGGTGCCGTGCCCGTCCCCATCTACCCGCCGGCGCGGCCTTCCCAGCTGGCCGATCACCTGCGTCGCCACACCGGCATCCTCGCCAATGCCCGGGCCGCGCTGCTCGTCACCGTGCCCGAGGCCGTCCCTCTCGGCAACCTGCTGCGCTCCAATGTCGAGAGCCTGCGCCACGTCACGGTCCCCGAATCCCTGATGGCCGCATCCGCCGGCGCGCTGCCCCGACCCCGATCCGCCGACCTCGCGCTGGTGCAGTACACCTCGGGCAGCACCGGCCAGCCCAAAGGGGTGGCGCTCACCCACGAGAACCTGCTGGCCAACATCCGGGCGATGGGCCAGGCCGCGGCGGTGTCGGGAGCGGACACGTTCGTCAGTTGGCTGCCGCTGTATCACGACATGGGTCTGATCGGCGCGTGGCTCTCGAGCCTCTATTTCGGCATCCCGCTGGTGGTGATGGGCCCCCAAGTGTTCCTGACCCGCCCGTCGCGATGGCTGTGGGCGATCCACGCCAACCGGGGCACGATCTCGGCCGGGCCGAACTTCGCCTACGAGCTGTGCCTGGCCAAGGTCGACGACGCCGAGCTGCACGGACTCGACCTGAGCTCGTGGCGGTTGGCCTTCAACGGCGCCGAGCCGGTCAGCCCCGCGACGATCGAGCGGTTCGCGGCGCGCTTCGCCCCCTACGGGTTTCGGCGAGAGGCGATCGCGCCGGTGTACGGGCTGGCCGAGTCCTCGGTCGGGCTGGCCTTCCCGCCGCTGGGGCGGGGCCCGCTCATCGACCGCATCGAGCGCGACACGTTCGTGCGTTCGGGGCGTGCCGAACCGGCCGGGCCGGGCGCGCCGGACCCACTTCGTTTCGTCGCCTGCGGCCAGCCGCTGCCCGGCCACGAGATCCGGATCGTCGACGCCACCGGCCACGAGTTGGGCGACCGCCGTGAGGGTCGCATCGAGTTCCGCGGTCCGTCCGCGACTGCCGGCTACTTCCACAACGCCGACGCGACGCGCACGCTGTTTCACGACGACTGGCTCGACACGGGCGATCTCGGCTACGTGGCCGATGCCGACCTGTACGTGACCGGTCGGGTCAAGGACGTGATCATCCGGGCTGGCCGCAACCTACACCCCGATGAGCTCGAAGAGGCGGTCGGCAATCTCGCCGGGGTCCGCAAGGGGTGTGTGGCCGTGTTCGCCTGTCCGGACCCCGGCGGGGGCGCCGAGCGGCTGATCGTACTGGCCGAAACCCGAGCGACCGGCGACGAGGCGAGCGCCGTGTTGCGATCCGAGATCGTCTCGACGACGGTGGACCTGCTCGGGGTGGCCCCCGATGACGTGGTCCTGGCGCCACCTCGCACCGTCCCGAAGACTTCCAGCGGCAAGATCCGGCGGGCGGCCAGCCGGGAGATCTACGAGCAGGGCAGGATCGGTGCCCGACCGCGGGCGCTGTGGTGGGAGTTGGCCCGCCTGCGGCTGCGCGGAGCTGTGCCGTCGTTGCGCCGCGCCCGTCGCGCGGCGGCCGCAATCGCGTTCGCTGTCTACACGTGGGTGCTGCTCGCGGTCCTCGCGGTGCCGGTATTGGTCCTACTCGCGCTGCTCCCGCGGGTGCAGTGGCGCTGGCAGATGGCCTGTGGGTCGGTCCGGCTCCTGGCCCGCCTCACCGGGACGGCGGTTACCGTGCATGGGTTCGACCGCCTCCCTCACCGGCCCTCGATCGTCGTGGCCAACCATCCGAGCTGGCTCGACGCGGTCGCGCTCGCCACGGTGTTGCCACCCTCTTTCCGCTTCGTCGCCGGCGAGGTGCTCGAGCACCAGATGCTGAGCGGGTTCGTGCTCAAGCGGCTCGGCACCGAGTTCGTCGAACGACACGAGCGCGAGCACGGTGTGGCCGACACCGCCCGCCTCGTCGCCCTAGTCCGAGCCGGGCAGTCGCTCGTGATATTCCCCGAGGGCCACCTGGCCCGCGCCCCGGGGTTGCGGCCCTTCCACATGGGCGCATTCGTCGCCGCCGCCCAAGCCGGGGTGCCGGCGATCCCCCTCGCCATCCGCGGGACACGGGCGATGTACCGGCCCGAGCACCGCTTTCCGCAACGGGGAGCGATCGACATCGCCATCGGTCAGCCGGTCGAGGCTATGGGCACGGACTGGGCTGCGGCAGTCCGGTTGCAGCACGCCGCGCGGGAGGCTGTCCTGTGCCTCTCGGGGGAAACCGACGTCGAATGACACCGGTCAGGCCGAATTGAGCGCATCCAACGGGACGCGTGACACTGGCGCCTGTCGGTTATGCAAGATTTCTAGAGCGGCTTGCGCCCGGTCCCCCGGCAGGGTTGTCCTTTGTTGTCCAGATGATTCGGCATCTTTTGACCGTGCTCCTCATTGACAGTGACGGTGCGGTGACACACTGCGCACGTAAGATTTAGCACTCTTTCTTCCTTCCATCCTCAACTCCATTCGGCATACGGCCTTGGTCGAAGTAGCAGCGGGTATACCGCTTCTCCATAGTCCTCGGAGTAGATGTTTCATGTGTGCTGTGCTCAACCTCTGCCGGTTAACTTCCGCCGGTCGGCGCATTCGCCGACCCGAGAGGTCGTATTGCACTGCCGAATACGTGCACACGACGAGCAGGACATCAACGCTGCCGGGCGACGATCACCGGTGTCCGGGCGGCGTGGACCACCGCGGTGCTGACCGACCCCAGCAGCATCCCGGTGAACCCGCCGCGGCCGTGGCTGCCGACGACGACCAGCTGCGCGGACTCGGACTGCTCGACCAGCCGAGTAGCCGGCCGGTCGTCCACGACGACGCGGCGCACCGCGACGTCGGGATAGCGTTCCTGCCAGCCGGCCAGCCGCTCCGCCAGCAGTTCCTCTCCCTGCGACTGCACTGTGGACCAGTCGAGACCGGGGAACTCGAACACTTCGGTGTCACTCCAGGCGTGCAGGGCGATGAGTTCCACTCCGCGCCAGGATGCTTCGTCGAACGCGATCGCGGTGGCCGACTCCGAAGCGGGGGAGCCGTCGATGCCGACCAGCACCGGCGCCTGCGACGGTTCGGGTATCAGCGGGTCTTGGTCATGGATGACGGCAACCGGGCAGTGCGCGTGATGGACCAGCCCGGTGCTGACCGATCCGAGCAGGAGGCGGGCCGTCGCGCCGCGGCCGCGGCTGCCGACGACGACCATCGCGGCGTCCTTGGACAAATCAACCAGGGTCGGCACCGGCGGTCCGATCATCAACTCACTGCTGACGTCGACCGGACCCATCTGTCTCGTGCTGTCCTCGACGGTCTTGAGCGCGTCGTTGAGGATCGTGCGTCCCTCGTCCCGCTGCCACTGCAGGTACTCGCGTGGAATCTGGGTTCGGGGGAACGTGTACACGACCGGCGAGTCGAGCACCTTGACCAGGGTGAGGGGAATCTTGCGCATGGCCGCATCGCGTGCCGCCCACTCAACGGCAACCGTCGAGGACGGCGACCCATCGACACCGACGACGATTCCACGATGCGATGCAGGGGTGGACATCTCACTCTCCTTCCAACCAGCAGCCTGGAAGCGGTCAACGCCTCGGATCTCGGGGATGTCGCGGTGACGAGAAAGAATCAGCGGTGCAGCTATCTCGGTGCAGCGCTGTCACTTTCAGCATCGGTTGGATTAACTTACTGGCTCGTGGAGTGTGTGATCGTGCTCTGCACGGCCGCGGCTCGGGCGCGTGCCCGCTCGTCGGCTTCCTGTTGTTCCTCGGCACTCACCACGATGGCATCCGAGCCGGGATACACCGTCGCCTCGTGGTCGGTAGCCAGCCAGCGCACCACGTACGGCGGCGAGCCATCTTCGGAGTGCACCTCAGTGATCAGTCCACGCTGATCATGCCGCTCAGTGGTGGTGCCCTTCATCACTAACCAGTCCCCAACTTTGGCCTTCATCGTTTACTCCTTCGACTCGACCGACCCATCATCGGCACGCTGGCCATCACACACGCAGGGCGCTTGCGTCGGGCTCGGTCTCTGCGTTGGCTGCCGCCGCCTGTCGGGCTGGCGGGGCCGTGATCGGCGCCACCGATGGCGTCGCGGCGGCGGCGGTCTCACGGGCGAAGAACGTACCGATCTCGCCGATCGCGCTCATCAGCTGCGCCGGGAACACCACCGTGGTGTTCTTGTCCACCCCCAACTCGACCAGGGTCTGCAGATTGCGCAGCTGCAGCGCCAACGGGTGGGCCATCATAGTGTCCGAGGCATCACCGAGTGCCGCCGCGGCCAGCGATTCACCCTCGGCGGCAATGATTTTCGCGCGCTTCTCCCGCTCGGCCTCGGCTTCTCGGGCCATCGCCCGCTTCATGCTGTCGGGCAGCTGGATGTCCTTGAGCTCGACCAAGGTCACCTCCACACCCCACTCCAGGGTGATCACATCCAGGATCCGCCGGATGTTGGCGTTGATCACCTCGGTGTCCGCCAACGTCTCGTCGAGGGTGTGCTGGCCGACAACGTTGCGCAGCGTGGTTTGGGCGATCTGATTGATTGCGGCACTGACATTCTCGATGGCCACCACCGACTTCACCGCATCGACGACGCGGAAATACGCGACAGCGGCAATGTCGACACTGACATTGTCGCGGGTGATGATCCCCTGTGACTGGATCGGCATCGTCACGATCCGCATCGAGACCTTCCGCAACCGGTCGATGACCGGGATGATGAACCTCAGCCCCGGCTCCCGGACATCCTTGACCCGCCCGAGCCGGAACAACACACCCTTCTCGTACTGGTTCACCACCCGAATCGACAACGCCGCCACAAACAGCGCCACGATGACCACCGCAAGGACGACAGCGACGACGTTCATGTCTTCCCCCCAACAATGGAGTCCGCGGTCTCACGATGCGGCCGCAGGCACCACCCTCACAAGTGCCAAAAGTCCTTGCCGTGATCCCGGCTCCTAGATCGTCGTCGTGTCACCCACACAGGTCGCTACTTCGCGAGCAAGTTCTACTGCGCCGGCATCGGTCACGGATATGAGCGACGCATAGCCCGCGATCCAGTCGGCCAGCATTGGGGTCAGATGGTTCATGCCACTGGCACGCAACAGCCACGTCTGATGCGCGGAATGCGAACGTCCTCTTTTGCGGACGCCGCGTTCGCCCCCAGGGTTCCGAGGACCCCTCACCCATCGGAGATGCCCCAGCCCCACGGTCACCGACAAGATCGAATCCCGCCTCGGGGAAGGCCGCCTGGAGCACTGGTACGGAGCGGCAACCGGCTGTCGTCAACCGCAGACTTAGGGGCCAGCCTTCATGCCACACTCCCGGCATGACATTTAAAGTGAAACATCACGACGAACCCACTGACGACTACGGCGATGAAGACACGTACGAATTCCTGGATGATGGCGTCCTCAAGGTTCGGGTGTCGTCTACCGGAAAGACGTACTACTTCCCGGCGGGTGTGTGGAAGACGTTGATCGCAGGAGACAGGCACGAACCCGGCCTGAGGCTGGCGCCATAGCGGCCACACCGATAGATCTGACATCCCCGAAGGGTGCGTAACGGACATTGCCCTGACGAGAACAGCAGTCGGCTCCCGCAACCGCTGACTTTGGGGCCGCCTTCACGCCATACTCCCCAACATGGCGTTCACGGTGTGGCTCGTTAGCGAAGGGGAACATCATCCCGAGGAGTATGAGGACGGCGATATATTCGAATTCCTCCCCGGAGGTGTGCTCGCGGTGCACTACGCACGTCCGGGCCGCTGGTCGGCCTACTACCAGCCCACCGTGTGGACGCATGTCGCCGCCGCACCCAACCACAAGCGCGGGGAACCCGCGAATCAGGACATAGGACCCGATTTCGACTAGATGAGGGGCGCCCACAACCGCTAATCGGTGAGGTCGACGACCGTGGCGCCGGTCGCATTCTTCTGCACCGACTCGTCCTGTTCCTGGTGCTCGTCTTCGTCCCGTAAGCCTCACTAGATCAGACAATTCGAGGTCGCCAACGGTGGGCACGGGTCCGCTCATCCTCGTGAGACCTTCACCCCAACCACCTCGGCGATCGTCGGCGTGCTATCGCAGTCGTATCAGTTCGGCCAGTAACACCATGGCTACGAACAGCAGCAGATAGATCCCAAGGCCCCAAAGCGCCGCACCCCCAGGACGTTTCATCCTTTACTCCATTTCTTGAGGAACCCGGTCAGTAAGGCGCGCAGCCGACGTCCGCTCGCGGACAGGGCCGCTGGAAATCCGGTCAGCCCAGTACCGGTAGGCGGCGCTGGCGGGCCAGCCGGTCAAGGGCGTTCTGCATCGCCGACCGGACGTGGGCATCGACCTCGTCGACATCGGGGTTCGTCCCGAACTGGGCGACGATGTCGATCGGCTCCAACACCTGATAGGTGATCTTGGCTGGCAACGGCAGATTGGCTGGGAAGAGCACCGTCAGACCGTAGGGGAAACCGAGGGTCACCGGCAGGATCTCCATCCGGATGCGGTTGAGGCCCAGCCGTTTTGCTAGCCACGTGCCGCGTGTCAGGAACAGTTGGGTTTCCTGAGCCCCAATCGATACCGCTGGCACGATCGGCACGCCGGTTTCCAGGGCGGTCCGCACGTATCCGGTGCGCCCGTCGAAGTCGATGACGTTCTGCGCCGACGTAGGCCGGAAGGCGTCGTAGTCCCCGCCGGGAAAGTCCAACACCACCGCACCCGAGCGCAGCGCTTGCGCAGCGTTGTTCGGGCTGGCATGGATAACTCCGAGGCGGTGCAGTGATCCGGCGAGCGGGGTGATGAACACGCCGTAATGGGCAAGGGTATAGAGCGGGCGGGCGTAGCCGAACCTGCCGTAGAAGGCGGGGGCGAGGATGTTCCAGTCAGGCGGCAGCACACCGCCGGAATGATTGGACACCACCAACGCCCCGCCGACCGGCGGGAAGGATTCCAAGCCGCGCACCTGCGCCCGGAACCATCGTGTGATGACCGGCGTCATCACGGTGATCACCCGCTTAGTGAAGGCGGCATCCCACTTGGCGATCTCCGGATTCACGGATGCGTTGCTGCTCACGGCTGTCCCCACCCCTGTCTGCAATGACTGCGACGATCTATTCTTGGGCTCGGCGAGCGGCATTGACTAGGGCCGTTGGCCTCGAATGGACAGCTTCGCCAGGGCCTGGCCGGGTTCCGATCGCGTTGGCGGGCCATCATCGGCAAATAAACGTGGGACCACCACACCGGTGTCCAGCGGGGCTGGACCCATCCCATCGACTAGGCGGAGCAGGGACCATCGGCCCTATAGAACCCCGGGGTCGGAGCGCATTCTGAGCCGAGCCATACAAGATCTGTTTTATGCATTCAATTGAGGAGCACGACCATGGCAAAGAGCACCAAGAAGAAGACCGTGGCAGAACGAGCGGTGGACCTGTCCGACGACGTGCTCGAATCCGTCAGAGACAGACAGCAGACCGTGATCGAGGCCACGCGCAAGTTCGTGGACCGCCTCGACGAAGCGCTGCCCGACCTCGGCGAAGAGCGACGCAAGAAGGTCCTCGACGCACTCGTGGACTTCGCCGACAAGCTCGCTACGACCACGAACGATTTCGCGGCCAGGGTGGTGCGCAACGCGAGCGGGACGCTCAAGGAGGGAAAAGCCAAGCCAGCTGCTAAGGCCACCGCAAAAAAGCCAGCTGCCAAGCGCGCCGCGAAGAAAGCCAACTGAGTAGTCGCTTTAGGCCGTCGTCATCGTCCGCACAGCCGCCAACCGGTCCTGCCGCACCGACCGGGATGCGCCAATCCTGGGCTGCCGACCCGAGGCCCCTACGCCGCGGTCCCATCGTTGAGGGCAAGACCCGCGTCGTCGGGTCGTCACACCACGGAGGCTCCCGCGATGGCGTCCTCTACATCAGCACCGACACGCCGTCAGCACTTAGACCACACTTAGACCACATCCGGGACCGCTCCCCCGCCATGGCCGGTTCGAGGTTGGCAACGGCTCAGGTCGTTGCGATGAAGTCACGGACTAGGTCAGCGAAGCGGTCGGGTTCATCGAGGTGCGGGAAGTGCCCGGCCCCCTCGAACAGCTCGACGCGGCACCCCGGGATCGATTTCTGGGCACTGATCGCATGCCACGGCGGGATCATCCGGTCCCGGGAGCCCCAGATGATGAGGGTCGGGATCGGCGCGGCGTCGGGCAGGTAGTTGTGGGCGTTGACAGTCTGGCCCCCGGGGTCGATGACGGCGCGGGTCGTGGCCAGAAAGGCACGTCGGCTCGCCGCATCCCCCAGCGAAGTGAAGCCCTGCCAGATCGTGGTGATGTCCGTGCCGGGCCGCCAGCCCGCCCGGGACAGCACCCGGCCGGCACCCTCGACACGCGCCCGCACCCACCCTGATGCCAGGACAGGCAGAACCCATTCAGCCCCGGGCAGCGTCGCCGAGCGCAGGATCGGGTTGACCTCCCGGCCCAGCCCGCCGCTGGCGACCAGCACCAGCCGCTCGACGCGCTCGGGGAACAGGTAGTAGAACTCCATCGCGATGCCCCCGCCCAGGGAGTGCCCGAGAAGGGTGACCCGCTGGATGCCGAGGCGGTCCAGCAGGTCACGCAGCGTTGCCGCGTGCGCGCCGAGTGAATAGTCTCCCACCGGCTTGTCCGACTCGCCGTGCCCGAAGAGGTCCGGCACGATCACCCGGTGGTCGTCATGCATGCGGTCGATGAGGTGGGTCCACTGGCGTTGCGAACCGAGAATCCCGTGGATGAACAGCACCACCGAGCCCGTGCCGCTGTCCAGATAGGACAGCTCGTGGCCGTGGATGGTCACGGTTCGGCGCATCGGCGGCTCCATGACATCTCCCTGGCAGGCCAATTGATCCGGGCGTTACCCATTCAGGTCCCGCCTCCCCCTCATCCCCCAAGCGAACACCGGCTTCTCACACCTTCCTCCTACCGGATCGCGGTTCGGAATCGATGTCCGCTGGATTCGCATTACGGATTCGGTGGGGGGTACACCATGAAGCAACTCCAGCCACCAATTCCGAGCACATACACCGACGTACAACGCTGGAAACTGCCATCTGGCTGGACGGGGCCGTCGCACTGTGATCCGCCATTACCGAAGACGACCGCGCCGCCGCACCCGTCTGCCGGGATGTTCGGCGGCACCTGGGCCTGAACGACCGATAATGCGCCGGTCACGAGCAGCACCGGCGGCACGACGGTGAACACCCCAGCGACCATTGCTGCCACGCCGAGGATGATTCGCCGAACGGCTTGGGTGTCCATCAGCGTCTTGAATGTCGTCATGACTTGTTCTCCGCCCCTTCGGCTTCGGGGCCGCTGTGCGTGACTGAGAAACCCGCCTCCGCTATGCGTTCCTTTGGCCGTACACATTGAGATTCCGCGCCTGCCGCCATTACGCAAAGGGTCTTTCGGCCCTGATTAATACACCTCAGTTCCCCGTTTCGGGTAACCGGGTTTGGGAACCGGCCCGCTGCGATCCCCCCGTCCCGCTACTTTTGCAGCGCGCGTCGGACGGTGAAGTCCGGACAGGCGGGCTACATCCGCGTGGCAGGACCCCCGCCAACGATCCACTCATCGTCGACACTCCACCGGCCCGCCGGATAGTCAATAAGCAATCCAGCCTTTTCGGGCGCTCATGGTGTTCGCCCATGAGTCAGGCAGGTCCCGTCGCCGTAGCGACAGCATTCGAATTCGGGGCGCTTCTGGTACTTCAGGTGGGCGAACTTCTGCTTGATCTGATCGGGTGTCAGGATGCGCCAGACGGCGGTCCACGGCGCGTCCGGGTCGCACCTGCACGCCCACTGCTCCGCGTTCCCAACCGTCGGTGCGGGGTAGGGATCATGGCCCATCTCCCGGTGTTTCTCGATCCACGCCTCCAGTCCGCGGTAGGACATCGCGCTACTCCAGATCCCGAGCCTCCCAAGGAGGCGCTCTAACCGGCACCGGTCGGTGCGGGCCGCTTCGTCATCCGGGCCACCCTGCGAGCGGGGGGTTGGCGTGCCGCCTAGCCGGAGCTTTGCGACGGCAACTCGTGAAGCATCACCAGCCTACGGGCACAGGCGGTCCTCAGCGGTCAAGAAACCAGCCGTGACAGCGACCCAAAGGCCTCCTCTGACTTGTGACGCTTCCGATTGAAGGTGCGCCGCGGGCCATCGGCATACGGCGCTTCAGCTGTCGCATCGCTACAGGTTTCTGAGGCTTAGGCCTCATATTTGAGGCCGTATGACGAATGAACTGGAGTGAAGGTGGGGCTCTCAGGCACCCAACCTTGTGTTGGTTCCAGCCACCGCTAAAAGCGGTCAGCGTTTCGTGACCTGCGCTAAACGGTGATCACACCAGATCAGTTCCGGCACAGGGGCAGAACACCGGTCGCCCACCTTCGGCGGATGTTGTGGTTCGTACATTTGGTTACACCCAATTGTCCGTCCGCTGGCGAAACGCTGTAGGTCTCCGTGGCAAGTGATCAATCATGTTGTGCGCCAACCGGGTGCGGCTCGGAGAACCCAACGACTTCATGCGCGAGACCAAGAATGCGTAGCCGTGGGGGCTGCTCTGCTAACGGTCGGTTCGGGAGCGTCGCCCCCGTGCATACCGTTCGGCGAGGAGCCGTGCGGACCCACCACGGCTCGGTGTCGGCACGAAGCCCTCGGGAGTTTGTGAGGGCCCTGACCCGGACCACCCCGGACAGTTCAATCCTGACACGGGGCCCTTGGTTCAATCGCTCGACGCCGCAGATTCCGGCGTTGCCTCACCGCCGGTCACCGAGTACGACCGATTGACGCCGATTTGCTCGCGTCGCACCCTAAAATTAGCGCCGACGCAACTACCAGGCGGGGGAAGGCAGGTGGGTTGATGTCGATCCTCCATAGCGGTGCACGGGTCGGGGCGGCCACATTCGTGGTCGGGATTTCGCTGGCCTGGCCGCAAGCAGCCGGCATCGCCTCCGCGGACAAACCCGACCAGGACTCCCCTTCGGTCTCGGCCGGTCCGGCGACGTCGGGCACGTCGTCGGCCAGGGCGCACCGCAGCAATGCCTCCCGGCAGTCGGACAACGCCCCGGCCACCGCGGCGACCAGAGGTCGGACTGCCGCCGCCGCGGCGACCTCGGCGCGCTCCACCGCCGCTGCCCGTCCGGCGCCCACTGCGAACCAGTCTCGGCGGGTGATTGCTGGTCGAGCCACCGAGAGTGCGATCGCCGACGCCGTCCTGGCCGCGATCGGCAACACCCCGCCCGACCCGGCATCGACAGCCGGGACGACGACGGCATCCGCAACCGTCGCCACAGTCGCCGTCACCACGACGCCGAAGGTCGCGGCCTCGACCACCTCCGCGGCCGCCCCTTCCACGACGAGCAAGCTCGGCAGCCTCACGGTGCCCAGAGCCAACGATGTCGTGTCGGTGATCACCGACTTCTTCTCGGGCCTGGTGGGCTCGGTCCAATCGCTCATCGAGGGCGCCGGACTGCTGGTGAGTCGCTTGCTGTTCAACCAGGCCCCGACGGTCCTGCCAGTCCAGACCTCTGGGCAGACGACCGGTCAGACCTGGAGCACGATCACCGGAACCGTCAACGCCGTCGATCCGGAGGATGACACGATCACCTACTCGGTGGTCCAGCCGGACCACGGCACGGTGACCATCGATTCCCACGGCAACTACACCTACGTACCCAAGACCGGACCCGACGGATTCACCGGCGCTGACACGTTCAACGTCACGGCAACCGACACCGGCCTGCACATCAATCTGCTGAATCTCGGCCGCGCGCCCAGCACGCAGACGATCGTCTCGGTTACGCAGACCACCGGAGCCCCCAGGGTGGGCTACACCTTCGTCTTCGGGAAAGGTGCGCGGTACTGGTCGAGCGAGGCCCGCGCCGCCTTGGAGACGGCGGCGAACGACCTTTCGTCCTACTTCATCGTCTCCAATGCGGTGATCATCACCTACAGCGTGACCGGCCAGCGCACGCTCATCGGGTCCACCCTGGCATCGGCCGGAAGTGACCTCGTCAGTACCCTTCCCGGTTTCTACGACACCGTTGTGCAGCAGAAGATCCTGACCGGAGTCGACGCCGAACGGTTCGGCAGCGGACGGCGAGATCGACTGGAATTTCGGCTATTCGTGGGCGCTGGGCAACTCGGTCGCCAGCAATCAGTACGACTTCAAGTCGACGGCCATGCACGAGTTGCTGCACAGCTACGGATTCCTGTCCGTCGTCGACAGCGCCGGCAACAACACGGGCACGAACTGGACCACCTTCGACAGCTTCGTCGTGACCTCGAACGGCACGGCCGCCGATCGACCACACGACGTATGCCTGGAACACGACCTACAACACCAACCTGACCGGTGGTGCCGGCGGCCTGTACTTCGGCGGCCCGAACGCCGAGGCCGCCTACGGCGGCAACCCCGTCCCGCTCTACACGCCCAAACCGTGGGAGTCCGGCAGTTCGATGTCGCACCTGGACGATTTCGACGTTCACCGGCGCCAACGCGCAGCTGATGAACGCGGTGAGCGACACCGGCCTGGGCATCAGAACGCTCAGCGTCATCGAGATCGGCATCCTCAAAGACCTCGGCTACAACGTCGCCAACACGCCGCAGACACTCGCGATCTTCGTCATCGGCTTCGCGTTCATCCGGCGCAGGAGGCGCAACGCCGAGCTCGCTGCGGTATGAGCGACAGCACCCTTTCCTACGAGCGCCGCGGCGCGATCGCGATCGTCGCCATCGACGCCCCGCCGCACAACCCGATGTCGCTGGCGTTCATGGATGCCTTGGAGTCACTGGTCGCAGACGTCGCGGCCGACCCGGTTATTCGCGCTGTCGTCATGACCGCGGCCGGTGAGCAGAACTTCTCGGTCGGCATGGACCTCAAGCAACTCGTCGCCTCCCTTGGCGATGCCGCGAAGCTCGATGTGATCCTCGACCAACGACTGCGTGTCCTGGCTGCGATCGAGAACATGGACAAGCCTTGGATTGCAACGCTTTTCGGCAACTGCCTCGGTGGCGGCCTGGAGCTGCCACTGGCCTGCCACTTCCGGCTCGCCGCCGAGGACGGCGCCCGCATCGGCCTGCCCGAACTGCATCTGGGGTCCGTGCCTGCCTGGGGTGGCAGCGCACGCCTGGCGCGCCGCGTCGGCCGGGACAAGGCAGTCGACCTGATCCTGCGCGCGAAGACGCTGTCCGGCCCGGAGGCGCTGGCCATCGGCCTGGTCAACGAGGTGTGGCCCAACGCCGAACTGAAGCAGCGCGCGATCGATCTCGCCGAGGAACTCGCGGCCATGCCCCGCGTCTCGGTGGCGACGATGCTGCGCTGTCTGGTCAGCGGTGACGAGAAGCCGCTCGAAGAATCGCTGCGGGACGAGCGCGCCGCCTTTCATGCCACGGTGGGAACACCCGACATGGCCGAGGGCATGCAGGCGTTCCTGGAGAAGCGCCCGCCCCAATTCAATCGCGGCTGACTACTCCGTCGGGCTGTTGTTGCTCGGCGGGCAGGACATGTCGACGTAGACCGTCTGGAACTGTCCGCTGGGTAGCGGGCCGTTGACGGTGGGATGGATGCCCAGCACCTGGCAGGCCGACTTCTCCCGGTCGTCGAGGTAACCGGCGTCCTTGCCGACCCCGTTGAGCATGACGGTGTAGCCCCACGTCTGCAGCTGGCTCACCGTGTCGCCGGCGTACGGGCCGAAGGGGTCGGCGGCGGCTTGCCCCACTCCGAGGACCCCCCCGGCGGCCACGCCACCCACCAGACATCCCCGGAGCAATTTCGTTGTGCGCATTTCCGAGCCCCCTGCCAACGACAGTTGAACGGATGGTGAACACAAGGTTAACGATCCTGGCCGAGTTAGGGAAGCATTTCCTCAGCGGGACTTGGCTCAGATCGGCATGCGGTAGCCGTAGAACTCCTGATCCTCGTTGTAGCCACCGCGACCGGCGCCCAGATGCGCGAACGATTCGACGAACTCGATCGCCACGATCCACTTGACCTGTTTGAAGCCGAGTTCGACCTCGTCACGCAACCGCACCGGGGCGCCGTGGGATTCGTTGAGCGGCTCGCCGTTCATCTCATAGGCCAGGATCGTCTGCTCGTGTCGCATGTTCGCGATCGGATGGCAGTCGTAGTAGCGACCGCCCTCGGGGCCGTCGGCGAAGGAGTAGAACACCACCCAGTTGGCATTCGGCGCCGGCTCGACCAGGTCGCAGATGACCCGCATCGGGACTCCCGACCACTTCGCGATGCCCGACCAGCCCTGGATGCAGAAGTGCTGGGTGATCTGGTCCTGCTTGGGCAGCGCCAGCAGCTCGGCGTAGGAAAGGTCGAGCGGTGACTGCACCAAACCGTCTATGCGCAAACGGTATTCGGACCAGTCGCCGGCTCTTGAGGCGCTGGTACTCCTCGGACTCGGGCTTCTCACCGTTGGTCCAGAAGTACGGCGAGATGTCGCTCTCCGCGTAGGTCGCGGTGGGGTTGGTCCGCTCGAGCACGCCCTTGAGCCATCCGACCAGCGCCTGGCCCGCATTCTGGATTGCTGCGGGGATGCTTGACCGTCACCGGCGAGGCGACCAGCCAGAACACCGCACGACCACCATCCACGCCCCGTACAGCGCAACGCCCCACCAGGACGTCGTGTTGGTCCCGAGGGTGATGTGGTTGACATTGCCGACGAAACCGGTGACGAAGATCATCAGCGTGTGCACGGCGATGAAGATGAGCATCCACACCAGCACGCAGAAGTGAATGGTGCGGGCCACCTGTCGATTCAGCAGTCCGGCACCGGTGCCGAATCTGCCCGCGATCGACGGGGCCTGCAGAAGCCCGGTCACGAACGCCACCGGCGCCGCGATGAACACCGTGATGAAGTACGCGAGCAACTGCAGTGCGTTGTAGGTGCTGAATCCCGCGTTCTCCGGCAGCTGCAGCGACAGGTACTGCAGTGCGGTCGAGACCGCGTTGGGGAAAACGTCCCACGACGTCGGCACCAATCGCTTCCACTGATCGGTGCTGAACAACAGGACCACGAACACCAGTCCGTTGACCAACCACAGCAGATCGAAGCTGAAGTGCCACCACCGGGCAAGGCCGATGGAGTGCCGAAAACCCGGAATTCCCAACTGTTTCGGCAGTGCGACAGAGTCTTCCTTCGCCGTCCAGACGGTGTCGGCGTCGGCGCTGTCGCGTCGGTCTGCGGGTACCGGACCGCGCAGCCGCAGCCACTCGGTGTCGGGTTTGCTTCCCGCATTGAGGTACAGACGCGGATGGTCGGCCAGGATCTGCAGACCCGCCCGAATGATGAACATCATGAACAGCAGATTGAAGAAGTGCTGCCAGCGCAGCCACCAGGGGAACCCCGACTCGACGGGCGCGACGTACTGCGTCGAGGTGCCCGGGTATCGGGCGATGAACTCGTGAAACCACCCGTAGCGGGCCATCTCCCGGACGACGGCGATGGACAGCACCAGACCCGCGACACCCAACGGGACGAGCCACAGACTGCTGAACCAGCGCCGACCGATGCGTATCGACGGGCAGTTGCGCGCGGGTCTCGGCGATCCCGCCGGCCCAGTCGTCGACGACGATCGGACCGTCGCGGTGGCCTTGGTTGTAGTACGGCTGCAACGACTTCCGCAGCGGATCGGGCTCCCCCGGCTTCATGTGGCCCCCTTCGCACCCTGTCGGCCATGCTAGACCGGTGCGACTCGACCGAGGCCGGAACAAGCCGAGGAGTCAGGCCGGCCGATCCGCTCCGAGTCGCCAGATCAGCAACCCGCCGTCCTTCGGCACATACGGACAGCCAGCGGTCCTCGGTGTCCACACCGCCGTGCACGCGCGCACGTAGCGCTAGGCCGCGTCACCCTGACGCTGGTCTAGTCGCCCACGATCGAAGGATGCACCCCTTGACAGCCCAGGTTGACAGTCGGCCTGTCGCTGATCGTGCTGACCAGTGCCCAGCCACAGTCCGCCGTAGTCCCGTTGATGGCGTCCTGCGTAGTGCGGATGTCGAGTCGTGGCCGACAAGCCGGAACATAGGGTCTGCGGGAAGCTGGCTGTAGAAGCTCGTGACTAGGTCCCGCATCACGTCGAACGCCACCGAGCCGGCCACCGTCGGCGACGTCGTGCTGTTCGGCCGCGTCGTCGGCGTAACGGTTGCGGCCGACGGGGTGCTCCCCTCGTGGCGCGGCCACAACGCGAAGACCAGTGCCGCGACGATCAGCAACAGCGCCACCCCGGCAACTGCCCAGCGGCCATCGCGACGGTGCTCGCGCGACCACGGCGACCGGCGGCGGTCTCGGGCGGAAGCGCATTGGTCAGCACGGCCGTCGGATGCGCGACAACGGCGGCGCCGGCCTTGCGGGCGGCGCGGGTGGAGCGGGTCGCCTCGATGCCGCCGCCTGGCCGAGCGCATGGGCGAATTCGGTACATGTCCGAAATCGGTTCTCCGGCTTCTTCGACAACGCCCTGCCCATCACGGGATCCAGGGCAGCCAACCCGGGATGGGTTTGGGCCAACAGCGGCGGCGGTGAATTGAGATGCCTGCTGATGACCACAGCCGGATTGGACGATCCGAACATCGGCGCGCCGGTCAGCAGGTGATAGGCGGTGGCGGCCAGGGCGTACTGGTCGGCACGTCCGTCGAGTGCAGATCCCATGAGCTGTTCGGGCGCGTGCGTAGTTCACCGTCCCCAGCGTCACGTTGGTGTCGGTCAACCCGCTGACTTCGCGTTACGTTCGGGCAATTCCGAAGTCCGCCAGTAGAACTCGCCGTCGTCCGCGTACCGGCGTGGTGAGCAGGATGCCTTGGGGGGCTTGACGTCGCGGTGCAGCAGACCGCGATCGTGGGCGTAGTCCAGTGCGTCGGCAACCCCGGTGAGGATGTCGGCGACCTCACCCGGCGGCATACCGGCCGGGTAGTACTCGCGCTGCAACCGGCCCGCATCCGGTCCGTCGATGTAGTCCATGGAGATCCACAGCTGGCCGTTGAACTCGCCGCGATCGTGCACACCCACGATGTGCGGGTGGTACAGCGACGAGGCCAGTTCGGCCTCGCGGTTGAACCGTTCACGGAACTCGCGGTCCGCCGACATCTCTGCGGGCAGGATCTTCAGCGCGTCATGACGTGGCAGCCGCGGGTGCTCGGCGAGGTACACCTCGCCCATCCCCCCGAGTCCGAGCGTGCGCAGGATCCGGTACCCCGCGAACACCTCGCCATTGGCCAACGGCATGCGCGGATCGTACCGACGAGCCCAGATCAGTCGTCGTCGGCGTCAGGTCGCGTGCGGCCGTCGCCGAACAGCGGCCTGCGCAACGGCTGGTGTCCGTGGACACCTTCGGCGTAGGCGGTCTCGGCGTGCTGGGTGAAGTCGACCCCGGCGTCTCGTCCTCGGCGCTGAACCGGAAGCCCATCAACCGGTCGATCAGCTTGGCCAGCCCGTAGGACATCGCGAACGCGTAGACCGCGACCACCACCATCGCCAGCGCCTGCTTGCCGAGCTGGCCGAAGCCCGCCGCCGAAGAACAGCCCGTCGGCGCCGCCGGTCATCACCGCGGTGGCCAGGAAGCCGATCAGCAGCACGCCGACCACCCCGCCGACGAAGTGCACGCCGACCACGTCGAGCGAGTCGTCGTAGCCGAACCTGAACTTCAGCCCGATCGCGAACGAGCAGACGACGCCCGCCAGCCAGCGCCGACGACGGCGGCGCCGAGGGTGTTGACCGTGCCGCACGACGGCGTGATGGCGACCAGGCCGGCGACCACGCCCGAGGCGGCGCCGAACGTCGTCGGCCTGCCGTCGCGGATCTGCTCGACCGACAGCCAGCCCAGCATGCCCAGGCACCCCGCGACCAGGGTGTTCAGGAAGATCGCCGCGGCCGTGCCGTTGGCGGCCAGCGCCGAGCCGGCGTTGAAGCCGAACCAGCCGAACCACAGCAGCCCGACGCCGAGCAGCACGAACGGCAGGTTGTGCGGGCGCATCGCGTCGACCTTGAAGCCGATGCGCGGGCCGAGCACCAGCGCCAGCGCCAACGCGGAAGCGCCGGAGACGATCTCGACCACCAGCCCGCCGGCGTAGTCCAGCACACCGAGCTTGAACAGCCAGCCGCCGGGTGCCCACACCCAATGGGCGACAACGGCATACACCACGATCGACCACACCGGCACGAACACCATCCAGGCGGCGAACTTGGCCCGGTCGGCGATCGCGCCGCTGACCAGAGCCGCGGTGATGATCGCGAAGCTGAGCTGGAAGGTGGCGAACAGCAGTTCGGGTACCGATCCGTGCACGGTGGTCGGGCCGATGCCGGCCATCCCGACGTGCGAGAGATCGCCGATCAACCCGCCGACGCTGTGGCCGGAGAACGCCAGCGTGTACCCGACCAGCAGCCAGGCGACCGTGACCAGCGGGATCGCGATGAAGCTCATCATGATCATGTTGAGCACGCCGGTGGTGCGGACCATGCCGCCGTAGAAGATGGCCAGCCCGGGAGTCATCAGCAAGCACCAGTGCGGTGCTGGCCAGCAGCCAGGCGGTGGCGGCGGGATCGATCGAATCCAACTCCGGCTCCTTCGACGGTCCCGACGAGGATGTCGGCGCGGTGTTTCCGGCGTGCGGCGATCGTGTTTCCGCCGTGTTTCTTCGCCCCGGCGCTACCAGCCCATCGAGCCCGGGATGCCCTTGAACGGTCCGACGACCCAGCTCGTGACCCAGCCGCCGTAGAACCCGCCGGGCTGGGCGACCACCGTCTCGCCGTTGACCGTGCACCGGTCCACCTGCACCGGCCATCACCGCGATCGCGCCGGCGATCGGCTCGAAGCCGCGGGTGGGGCTCGGGTAGGTCCACGCCGCCTTCGGCGCGACCGTGGCGTCGCTCACCAGGTCGTAGTAGCGGGCCTGGCCCTTCCACTCGCACCACGACGAACCGGGTGCCTCGCGCAGTACCCCGTCGGTGAACGCATCTCGAGGCAGGTAGTAGGTCGGCGGGTGGCTGGTCTCCAGGACCCGCCAGCCGCGGTCGGTCGAGGCGATCACCTCACCGCCGAGTTCGACGGTGATCCTGCCGCCGAACGGCTCCAGCCGCGGTGGTCGGGGATAGTCCCACACCGACTCCTGACCCGGACGTGGTTTCTCTGGTGTCGGCCGTACGCTCATCCCTCGACGATACGAACAGGGGCAAGCGTGCTCGAGCACTGGTGGACGGTCCCGGTCGGCATCGTCGCCGCGCTGGTGGCCATCTGGCTGGCGCTCGCGGTGACGCTGTGGCTCGCCAAACCCGACGACGTCGGCCTGCGGGACATGCTGCGGCTGCTACCCGACGTGCTGCGTCTGCTCAAGCGACTGGCCACCGACCCGCGGCTGCCCCGGCGTATCCGGATCGTCCTGGTCGTGTTGCTGGCCTTCATCGCTTCGCCGATCGACCTGATCCCCGACTTCATCCCGGTGATCGGGTTCGCCGACGACGTCATCATCACCGCGCTGGTGTTGCGGTGGGTCTCCCGCACCGCGGGGGCCGACGCGCTCGCCGCGCACTGGCCCGGAACCCCCGACGGCCTGGCTGCGCTGCGCCGGCTGTGCGGTCTGTCCGGCTGACCAAATCGCCGCGTCCCGGGCCGTGGCTCGCATTACGATCTGCCGAATAATGAGCTTTGACGTCAATAACTTCCGGCTCGACGACCGCGTCGCCATCGTCACCGGGGCCGCGGCCGGCATCGGTCGTGCCATCGCCGAGCTGTTCGCCTCCGCCGGAGCCGCCGTCGTCGTCAGTGATCTGCGCCGCGACGGCGCTGTCACGGTCGCGGACACCATCGCGGAGTCGGGGGGCCGGTCCGCGGCGATTGCCTGCGACGTCACCTCCGAGGCCGACCTCGAAGCCCTCGTCGACTTCGCGCTGAGCACCTTCGGCGGCATCGACACCCTGGTGAACAATGCCGGTGGCGGCGGCCCGAAGCCCTTCGACATGCCGATGGCCGACTTCGACTGGGCCTACCGGCTCAACGTCTTCTCGCTGTTCCGGCTGACCCAGCTGTGCGCGCCGCACATGCGGGAGCGCGGCGGGGGCGCGGTGCTCAACATCAGTTCGATGGCGGGCGAGAACACCAACGCCGACATGGCCTCCTACGCCTCGTCCAAGGCCGCGGTCAACCACCTCACCCGCAACATCGCCTTCGACCTGGGCCCGATGGGTATCCGCGTCAACGCGATAGCGCCCGGGGCCATCAACACCGCCGCCCTGGCGTCGGTGCTCACGCCCGAGATCGAGGCGCACATGCTCAGAAAGACCCCGCTGGGACGGCTCGGCGAGCCGCTCGACATCGCGCACGCCGCGCTGTTCCTGTGCGCACCCTGCTCGTCATGGATCAGCGGTCAGGTTCTCACCGTCAGCGGCGGCGGTGTGCAGGAACTCGACTGAGCTGAAAGGAAACCCGTGGCTTACGACGCTTTCGCCGATTTCCGCATGGACGGCCACGTCGCGATCGTCACCGGTGGCGCGCAGAACATCGGCGCGGGCATCGCCCGTACGTTGTCCGGCGCCGGGGCGAAGGTGGTCATCGCGGACCTTGATGGCGAGAAGGCCGCCGATACCGCGCACAGCATCGCGGCCGAGACCGGTGGCGAGGTGCTCGGGCTGGGATGCGACGTCACCAACGCCGAGGACATCGATCGCGTCGTGGCCCACACCGCCGAATCGTTCGGCGGCATCTCGACCCTGGTCAACAACGTCGGGTGGGGACGCGCCTACGACGATCCATTACGGCTGCCTGCCGGCCCCACCTGCTGGCGGCCGACAACGCGACGGTGACCAATTCGGGGTCCATGGTCGGCGTTCTGCCGGCCTTCGACTTCCTGGCGTACTCCGCCGCCAAGGCGGCCCTGAATCACCTGATGCTCGGTCTCGCGCACTACTTCGCCAAACAGGTGCGGGTGAATTCCATCCTGATCGGCACGGTGTTGACCGAGGGCTACGCCGCCGCGGGACTCGACGAGAGTGCGCAGTACGCGCTGACTCATCCGAACAACCTCACCGGTCGGGCGGGCACTCCGCAGGACGTGGCCAACGCCTTCTTGTGGCTGGCCTCACCGGCGGGTGGATGGGTGAGCGGACAGACCATCCAGGTGGCGGGCGGGGGCGCCCGGGTGCGTCTGAAGCCGCAGTGAACTTCGTCCGACTGTAGGTGTCGGCGCCGTTGTTCGGTACGCTCTGCTGAGCGACTGCTTAGCATGTCCCGACCGCCCCCGACACGCATTGGAGCGAACGCCATGGCCGCACCTGCCGCCCGCTACGCGGGCACCCGCGTCCCGCGGGTCGAGGACGCCCGCCTGCTCACCGGCCACGGCACCTATCGTCGACGACATCACCCGGCCCGGCATGCTGCACGCCTGCTTCGTGCGCAGCCCGTTCGCCCACGCCCGGATCAACAGCATCGACACCTCGGCGGCGCTGGCACTGCCCGGCGTGCACGCGGTGTTCACCGCCGCCGACCTCAACCCCGACGTGAAGGAGGCCTGGCACGCGGTCGCGGGCAAGGACATGCCCGACACCCCGCGGCCGCCCCTGGCCGAGCACGAGGTCAAGTTCGTCGGCGATCCGGTCGCACTCGTCGTCGCCGAGAACCGCTACGTCGCCGAGGACGCCATCGAACTGGTCGACGTCGACTACGACCCGCTGCCCGCGATCGCCGACTTCACCCGGGCGGTCGAACTCCGATGTCGTCGTCCACGACGCCTACCCCGACAACGTCGCGGGCGGGCTGGCCGGGGCGCCGCCCGACGAGGAGGCCTTCGCCGCCGCGGCCTACCTGGTCGCCGAAGAGCAGATCTACCAGCAGACGCACGTGCCGGTACCGATCGAGACCCGCGGCCTGGTCGTCGAATGGGTGGCCGCCACCGGAGAACTGACGCTGTGGGCCTCCACCCAGACCCCGCACGAATTGCGGGCGTTCACCGCGCGGCTGCTCGGCATCCCGGCACAGCGGGTGCGCGTCATCACCCGCGACACCGGCGGCGGGTTCGGCCAGAAGGTCGTGCCGATGCGCGAGGACATGTGCATCATGCTGGCCGCCCGCAAGGTGCCCGCCGCGCTGAAGTGGATCGAGGACCGCCGCGAGAACCTGATGTCGGCCGGCCAGGCCCGCCACGTCGACGGGACCGCCCGGATGGCGTTCGACGCCGACGGGGCGATCACCGCCGTCGACATCGACTTCATCCAGGACATCGGCGCCTACCCGACCCCCTACCCGGTGCTCACCACCGCCGCCATCGGGATGTTCTTCCCCGGCCCCTACCGGGTGCCCAAGGCCAGCTTCAGCTACAAGACGGTGTTCACCAACACCAGCGGCCTGGCCGCCTATCGCGGACCGTGGCAGTACGAAACCCTCACGCGGGAAATCCTTCTCGACATCGCCGCCCGCAAGATGGGTATCGATCCGGTCGAGCTGCGCCGCAAGAACCTGCTGCGCCGCGACGAGATGCCGTACTTCAACCCCAACGGCATGCCGTATGACCACGTCGCCCCGATGGAGACCTTCGAGCAGGCGGTCAAAATCCTCGACCACGAGGGTTTCGCAAGGAACAGGCCGACGCGCTGGCCCAGGGCCGCTACCTCGGTCTCGGGTTCTCGGCCTACATCGAGCCGACCGGTGCGGCGACCGGGCACCTGGCCACCGAAGGCGCGACGATCCGGATGGAGCCGACCGGCAAGATCAACGTCTACGTCAACGGCGGTTCGAGCGGCAACAGCATCGAGACCACCGTCGTGCAACTGACCGCCGACGCGCTCGGCGCCGACATCGACGATGTCGCCACCATCCAGGGCGACACCGCGGTGACCCCGTACGGCGCCGGCACCCAGGGCAGCCGCAGCGGGCCGATGACCGCCGGTGCGGTCAACGAGGCGGCGACCATCCTGCGCGGCAGCTCATCGCGATGGCGGCCCACGTGCTCGGTGTGGACGAGGCGCAGATCGAGCTGGCCGGCTCGCGCGCCACCGTGGTCGGACGATCCGTCCAAGAGCGTCAGCTTCGCCGATCTGGCCTACCGCGCGCACTACGAGCCGCAGCAGCTACCGCCGGGCATGTCGGCCACGCCTGGAGGCGACCGCCCGGTTCACCTCGCAGACGCCGATCCACTGGGCCAACGCGACCCACGCCTGCACCTGCGAGGTGGACATCATCACCGGTCGCGTCACGCTGACCCGCTACATCGTCAGCGAGGACGTCGGCCCGATGATCAACCCCAACATCGTGGAGGGCCAGATCGCCGGCGGCACGGTGCAGGGCATCGGCGGCGCGCTGCTGGAGAACCTGGTCTACGACGACGACGGAAACCCGTTGTCCACCACGTTCGTCGACTATCTGCTGCCGACGGCCACCGACGTGCCGCGCCATCGAGTACGGACACGTCGAGGTGCCCGGCCCGGGTGTCGGCGGCTACAAGGGGTGCGGCGAAGGCGGGGCCATCGGGGCCACACCCGCGGTGATCAACGCGATCAACGACGCGCTGGCGCCGCTCGGGGTGACGATCACCCGGCTGCCCGCCACGCCGGCTTCGATCGTGGCGATGATCGACGACGGCCGCAGAGGTTAGGTCGTCGCGCCGACGCCGGATTTCGGCGGCCTGGCGCGACCGCGTTGACGATGCCCTGGTAGCCGGTGCAGCGGCAGAAGTTGCCGGACAGGCCTTCTCGGATCTCCTCGTCGGTGGGATTGGGGTTGTCCCGCAGCAGCGCGGTGATCGACATGACGAAACCCGGTGTGCAGAAACCACATTGGAGTCCGTGGCACTCCCGCAGCGCCGACTGCACCGGCGAGAGCTCGCCGTCCTCCGACGCGACACCCTCGACGGTCGAGACCTCCAGACCGTCGGCCTGAACGGCGAACACCAGACACGAGCGCACCGCCGACCCGTCGAGCAGGACCGTGCACGCGCCGCAGACACCGTGCTCACAACCCAGGTGGGTGCCGGTGAGACCGCAGCGCTCGCGCAGGAAGTCGGCCAGCGTCATCCGCGGCTCGACGATCGACTCGGTGGGATTCCCGTTGACCGACAACCGGATCGCGTCGCTCATGCATCGATGGCCTCCTTCACTGCCGACTGCCAGGCCTGGGCTGCCATCGCCGCGCCGACGCGACGACGGTAGTCGGCGGAACCCTGAAGGTCGGCGGGAATGTCGTCGAGTCCGGCCATCGCCAACTCGCCGAGCTCCTCGGGTGTCAGGTCGGCGATCGGGCCGACCGGTGACGGCCGACTCGGCCGCCGACGCCCGCCGCGGTGTCGCGCTCAGGCCCAGCAGCCCGACGGCGCAGCGGCGGATCCGGTCGTCGTCGTCGAGTTCGACGGCGGCGACCGCGCCGGCGATCGCGAAATCGCCGTGCCGGCGAGCGAACTCCTCCACCGCGAACCCGCACCGTCCCGACCACACCGGGAATCGCACTCCGACAAGAACCTCGTCGGGCGCCAGCGCGGTCTCCCACACCCCGGTGAAGAACTCGCGCGGCGGGGATGCGGCGCCGCCCGGCGGGTGAGAGTGCCTCGATCTTCGCGTCCAACGTCAGCGCGACGGCCGGGTACTCGGCGGCGGGGTCGGCGTGTGCGATCGAGCCGCCGATCGTGCCGCGGCTGCGGATCTGGAAGTGACCGATCAACGGGGTGGCCCTGGCGAGCAGCGGCACCGCGGCGAGCGACCTGCTCGTCGGCGCCGACGGCGGCGTGGGTGGTGCCGCCGCCGATGTACAGCGAGTCACCGTCGCGCTCGATGCCCTTCAGTTCGTCGAGTCGGGAGATGTCGACGAGGTGGTCGAAGAACGCCAGCCGCAGGGCGAGCATCGGCACCAGACTCTGACCACCACCGAGGAGCTTCGCGTCGTCACCGAACTCGGCGAGCAGCTGCGCGGCCTCGGCCGCACTGTCGGGCCGGTGGTAGTCGAAGGGCGCCGGCTTCACGGGAGCCTGCCGCACACAGGTCATGCTGAGCATGTGCTCAGCATAGGGCATGGCGTGACCGCGATCACGGCTGGATCATGACTCGGCCTGCGCACGCGTAGTTGCGGTTTGCACGTCGTCGCAAACGTCTGATCTGGGCGGAAGCGTACTCGGTGCGGAACGGGGTATCCCGCGTCACGAGCGGATGCGGTTCGATCTAGCTGGGAGCTCTTCAGCATTGGACCGCATACTGGCGATTATGAATCCGACGCCGCCCCCGGGTGCGGCCGTTGCGGGCAACCGTCACGGCCGGCATCGCGGACGGCCCGGACACCGGGCGTCGGGTGATGCGGATCGCTGCGGCGGACGCTGGTCGGGCTGGTCTCGGTCGTGGTGGTGATGGTGACCGGTCTGGCCTACTCGCAGGCGCACGGACTGCTGGGCGGGATCACGATCTCGCAGGCGCTGGGCGCCGACGAACCGCGGTCGAGCGGTGGCGCGATGAACATCCTGCTCATCGGGCTGGACTCCCGGAAGGACCAGGACGGCAACGAGCTGCCCGAAGAGGTTCTCGACAAGCTGCACGCCGGCGACTCGGAGGCCGGCGGGTACAACACCAACACCCTGATCCTGGTGCACATCAGCGCCGACGACCGCGTCGTCGCGTTCTCGATCCCACGTGACGACTACGTCGCCGTCAGCGGCATCACCGGCTACGACCACATCAAGATCAAAGAGGCATACGGGCTGACCAAGTTCGAGACCGAACAGAAGCTCACCGAAGAAGGTGTCAGCGATCGCGCCGAGCTCGAGAACGCCGGACGAGAAGCAGGCCGCAAGGCAACGTTGCGCGCGGTGCGCAACCTGACCGGCCAGCCCATCGACTACTTCGCCGAGGTTAACCTGGCCGGCTTCTACGACCTGGCGGAAAGCCTTGGCGGCGTTGAGGTCTGCCTCAACCACGCCGTTCACGACGACTATTCCGGAGCCGATTTCCCGGCCGGCCGGCAACGACTCGATGCCGCGCAGGCGCTGGCCTTCGTCCGTCAGCGCCACGGACTGGAGAACGGCGACCTCGATCGCACCCACCGGCAGCAGGCCTTCCTGTTGTCGGTGATGCACGAACTGCAGCAGTCGGGATCGTTCACCGACCTGGACAAGTTCAGGGGCCTGATGGACGTCGCGCGCAAGGACATCGTGCTGTCGGAGGGCTGGGGCGAGGACCAGTTCCGACGCATGGCCGCGCTGGCCGGTGGCGATGTCGAGTTCCGCACCCTGCCGGTGGTGCGCTACGAGAACATCAACGGCCAGGACGTCAACATCATCGACCCGGCCAAGATCCGCGCCGAGATCGCCCGCGCCATCAGCGGCGAGACGGCACGCACAACGACGACAACCGCTGCGCCGCAACCACTTCCACCGGCCAACCCGCAGACCGTCGATCACGGTGGTCAACGCCAGCGAAACCTCCGGGTTGGCCTCGCAGGCGGCCGCGGTGCTGGGCAACCACGACTTCACCGATCGACGAGATCCGGGACCGCGAATCCGGTGAACCGGTGGACACCGTCGTCACCTACGGGCCGGGAGCCCAGACCGACGCGCAGTCGGTGGCCACCTTGCTGGGCATCGACAACGCACCGCAGGCCAGCAGTGCACTGGCCGCAGACCGCATCCGGGTGATCCTCGGCGACGGGTACGACGTGCCGACCGAGCAGCCCGTCACCGAGGCAACCACCGAGGAGACGACCGAGGCGAGCGGGTGGTCCGGGATGACGACCTCGCCCACCCCCGACCAGGGCAAACCCATCGACGGTGGCGGAGTTCCCTGCGTGAACTAGCCGTCCGCGCGCCGCGACCGGTTCAGACCACTCCGCGTAGGCCGTCGGCGCCGTAGGCCGGCTCGAGCATCGCCGAATAGTCCGGTCCGCGCCGCAGGTTCTGGCCGCCGTCGACACCGATGATCTGTCCGGTGACCCACTCGGCGGCATCGCTGAGCAGGAACATCGCCATGTTGGCCACGTCCTCGACCTCACCCGGGCGCGGCAGCGGTGTGCAGTCGCGGTAGTCCCCGCTCAGCTCCGGCGAATCGAGCACCAGCTGGACCAGTTCGGTCCGGATCAACCCGGGCCGAATGCCGTTGACCCGCACCCAGGACGCGCCGAGTTCGTCGGCGGCCAGCATCACCAGGTGATCGAGGCCCGCTTTGGTGACACCGTAGGGCCCGAACCACCGGTGGGTGTTGCTGGCCGCGATCGAGGAGATGGCGACGAACGAGCCGCCGCCCCCGCGAACCATCTGGCGCGCGGAATGCTTGAGCACGTACATCGACCCGTTGATGTTCAGATCGACCGTGGCACGCCACGCTTCGGAGTCGATCTGGGTGATGGGCCCGATGGTCTGCGAGCCGCCCGCGCAGTGCACCACGCCGTGCAGTCGCCCGGTCCACGCGGTCGCGGCGTCGACGACCGCGGCGATCTGGTCCTCGTTGGTGACGTCTGCGGGCTGGTAGTTCACCTCGCCGGCAGGGGCGCCGGCGCTGATCTCGTCGGCGGCGGAGGCGAGCCGGTCCGCGCTGCGGCCGACGATCATGACGTTGGCCCCGGCCTTCGCCAGACCCTCTGCCACGCCCTTGCCGATTCCGCTGCCACCACCGGTGACCAGGTATGTCCGGTTCTCGAACGAGAGCTGCACGCCGCACTCCTCACGCAAAACTGAAACAGGTTCTACGTATAGAACCACGGCGGCTCGTCACCGCAAAGGGGCTGTCCCACGGATCATCGAGATCGACGCCAGCACAGTGCCCTCTCGGGATTCGGCGCGCTGTCGTCGATCTGGGCGCACCAGGCCGTCCGCCCTCAGCGAATGCTCGGACGTGTCTGACCGACAGCCCTCGAGCAGCCGCTTAACCGGGCTTGGAATAGCGGCTAAATGCCGCCGGTGCACCCGCGAATGGGTCCACCGGCTTCTTTCGCCGTCGGCGTACAAATCGCACCGATTAACGTTGCCACCCCATGTCAGCGGTCGTAGTACAAGGTGAGAGGCGTGCAGCACCGAGATCTTTCTTAGAATTTCGTGACCAAACTTATTGACTGTGGTGTAACACACGCCGGGTTACGGCCGATAAAGCGGCCGATCAACTGCGGGATGTAGAAGGCAGCCATACACTGCGCTGACACAGCCGCTCAGCAAACGAGAGAAAGCACGAATATGGCTACCTTGAAGAATTCGGCGCGACGCCTGGCCATCGCCGGCGGTTTCGCGCTCGCAGTCGCGGCCGCGCCGGCGGTGGCCGCTTTCACGCTTCCGTCGACCGGACCCGGCCCCGGCCGTGGCCGCGTGTGCCCCGGGCGAGGTCGTCAACCCGGCCGACCGGCGCGTGCGTGCCCGGCCCAGTCGGCACCGAGCCGGGCAACATCACCTTCTCCACTCCGGGTGACTCGAACAGCGTGCCCGAGGTCCAGGGGATCCCTTGCACAGGCGCAAACACCGGTCAGTGCATAGGATTGCAGGAAGAGCAGCAGCCTCCGGTCGTGGAGCCGCACTCGACCATCTCGTCCAGTCCGTAACGCGGAGTCCGACAACGGGACTCCGCTTACTTCTCAAGGAGTTGTGAAGTATGGCGAATTCCCCCTCAGTCGGCCGACGAATCCTCCTCGCGGGAGGATTGAGCATCGCGATCGCAGCCGCTCCGGCGGCTGCTTTCGTGATGTCGTCACACGCCCCGGCAGGGTCCGCCGTGGCATGCCCGGCCGGTGAGGTCGAGGACATCTACATCGGCGAGTGCGTGCCCGAGATGGCGCCGAACACGCCGGGCGGCAACTACCCGACGCCTACCGGAACCGGAATCACGTCCTCGACGCCGGGTGACTCCGAACAGCGTTCCCGAGGTCCAGGGCATTCCGTGCACCGGCGCCAACACCGGACAGTGCATCGGACTGCAGGAGGACCAGGTCCCCTCGGTCGAGCCGCACTCGAGCATTTCGTCCAGCCCCTAGAACACGGAAGGGCAATGATGCCGCTCCACTCCACCCGTACGGCAAAGCTGTTGGCCGCGAGCGTGTTTGCGCTCGCGGTCGCCGTGACGCCCGCTGCCGGATTCCTCTATTCAGCGCCCGTCGCGCACGCCGAAGGCGGGTGCCCGATCCGGCCCCGGTTCCGGTCCCCGAGCCCGACGTCACAACCGGGGAACTCGGCCGGGTGCCAGCCCGGCGAGAGCCTCAACCCGGAGAACGGCAACTGCGAACCGACGATGAGCCCCGATCCCGGCCGGCAGCGGAGACGCGGCGGTCGTACCACCGACGTCCACCACCGGTGAAACCACGAGGACGATCGACAGCGGCGAGCCGGCCGACCTGGTGCCGAACATCAACGGCGACTCGTGCACGGGGTACTGGGAGTCCACGGTGTGTTACGCCGAGCAGGGACAGGCCGCTGTTCAGCCGAAGTCGACGATCTCCTCGAGCCCGTAACCACGGGCGAGGAGTTCACCTACAGTTGAGTCATGCCAGCTAAATCAGATCCCGCGGATATCGACGACGTCGAGCCGCTGGCCGACAGCACAGCCCGCCAGGCCAGGCGCGTCGTCGCCGCCTACGCCACCGACGCCGACGAGTGCCGGGTCTTCCTCTCGATGCTCGGTATTGGACCGTCAAAGCTCGAGGCCTAGACCGTGTCCGGAGGCAGGAAATCCACCAGCTCCGGAAACTCTGACTTCGTGGTGGTCGCCAACCGCCTGCCGATCGACATGGAGCGGCTGCCGGACGGCTCCGTCACGTGGAAGCGCAGCCCCGGCGGCCTGGTCACCGCGCTGGAACCACTGTTGCGCAAGCAACGGGGCGCCTGGATCGGGTGGCCCGGCATCGTCGACGGCCCCGAGGACCCCATCGTCGAAGACGGGCTGCAGCTGTACCCGGTGCGGCTGAGCGAAGAGGAGTTCGCCGAGTACTACGAGGGGTTCTCCAACGCCACGCTGTGGCCGCTCTACCACGACGTGATCGTCAAGCCGATCTACCACCGCGAGTGGTGGGACCGCTACGTCGACGTCAACCGGCGGTTCGCCGAAGCCACCTCACGGGCGGCCGCCGAGGGCGCCACGGTGTGGATTCAGGACTACCAGCTTCAGCTGGTCCCCAAGATGCTGCGGATGCTGCGCCCCGATCTGACAATCGGGTTCTTCCTGCACATCCCGTTCCCGCCGGTCGAGCTGTTCATGCAGATGCCCTGGCGCACCGAGATCATCGAAGGTCTGCTGGGCGCCGACCTGGTCGGCTTTCATCTGCCCGGCGGCGCGCAGAACTTCCTGTTCCTGTCCCGCCGGCTGGTGGGCGCCAACACGTCGCGCGCCTCGGTCGGTGTGCGCTCCCGATTCGGTGAGGTACAGCTGGGCTTTCGCACCGTCAAGGTGGGCGCCTTCCCGATTTCCATCGACTCCGCCGAACTGGACGCCAAGGGACGCAATCGCGACATCCGCCGGCGCGCGCGCGAGATCCGCGCCGAGCTCGGCAACCCGCGCAAGATCCTGCTCGGCGTCGACCGGCTGGACTACACCAAGGGCATCGACGTTCGGCTCAAAGCGTTTTCGGAGCTGCTCGCCGAGGGCCGCGCGAAGCGCGACGACACCGTCCTGGTGCAGCTGGCGACTCCCAGCCGGGAACGGGTGGACAGCTACCGCATCCTGCGCAACGACATCGAGCAGCAGGTCGGCCACATCAACGGCGAGTACGGCGAGGTCGGCCATCCCGGTCGTGCACTACCTGCACCGACCGTTTCCGCGCGACGAGTTGATCGCGTTCTTCGTCGCCACCGACGTCATGCTCGTGACGCCGTTCCGCGACGGGATGAACCTGGTGGCCAAGGAGTACGTCGCCTGCCGCAGTGACCTCGGCGGCGCCTTGGTCCTCAGCGAGTTCACCGGCGCCGCAGCCGAACTGCGCCAGGCGTACCTGACCAACCCGCACGACCTCGAAGGCCTCAAGGACACCGTCGAGGCCGCGATCAACCAGACCCCCGAAGAGGGCCGCCGGCGCATGCGCGCCCTGCGGCGTCAGGTGCTGGTCCACGATGTCGACCGGTGGGCCCGGTCATTCCTCGACGCACTGGCCGACACCAAGCGAACCTAGATCGGCGTCAGTCGCCCATCAGCCCCATGACCCCGAAGGTGCGTTCCGGGTCACGGTCAGCAAAGTAGTCCCGCATCGCGGTACTCAGGTCGGCCGGATCCCAGGCCGAACCGTCGGCGTGGAACCGGTGCTCGGCGGTCGGCGCGGCGACCAGCGTGACCGTCGGACCGTAGACGATGAACACCTGACCGCTGACCTTCTCGGCGGCCGGTGAGGCCAGGAACCGAACGAGGGTCACGACGTGGTCGGGCGACAGCGGGTCGACCTCGCCCTTCCGGACGGCGCCTCGCCGAAGACGTCGGCGGTCATCGCGGTGCGCGCCCGTGGGCAGATCGCGTTGGCGGTGACCCCGTAGCGTCCCGAGCGCTCGTGCCGCCGTCAGCGTCAGCGCGGTGATGCCGGCCTTGGCCGCACCGTAGTTGGCCTGACCGACCGGCCCGGACAGCCCGGCCTCCGAGGAGGTGTTGACGATTCGGCCGTAGACCTTGCCGTCGTTCTCCTTGGCCTTGTTGCGGAAGTAGGTGGCGGCGTTGCGGGTGAGCAGGAAGTGCCCACGCAGGTGCACCGCGATCACCGCGTCCCAGTCCTCGTCGGTCATGTTGAACAACATCCGGTCACGAGTGATGCCGGCGTTGTTGACGACGATGTTCAACCCGCCCAGGCCGTCGGCGCAGGCGACCAGCTCGTCGGCCGTCGACCGCTGGCTGATGTCACCGGCGACCGCCACACCCTTGGAGCCGGCGGCACTGATCTCGTCCAGCACGTCGGAGGCGTCGAGCGCCTTGTGCATGTCGTTGACCACCACGGTCGCGCCGGCCCTGGCCAATCCGATGGCCTCGGCACGCCCCAGCCCCGCGGCGGCACCGGTCACCACCGCGACGCGTCCGGAGAGATCGATCAGTTCGTCAGACACGTCATGTGCAGTCAACTTATGAATACCTCTAGCGTCGGGTCAGTCGCGGCGGGTCAGTGCCGCGCGGGGGCACTCGGCGATGGCCTGCTCGGCCAGTTGCTCCTGATCGGCGGGAATCGGGTCCTTCGTCACGATGACGTAGTCGTCCTCATCGAGTTCGAACAGGTCCGGCGCAATTCCCACGCAGACGGCATTACCTTCACAGCGATCACGGTCGACTTCGACTCGCATGACAACCTCCTTGCCCGACAGACCCCGACAGCCGGGGGTATTCGCAGCACCACGATACGGCCAGATCGATTCTTACCCGGTCCTAACGGGCGCTGGACCCCAAGACTAGAACGTGTTACAACCAGGAGTGTCGGCGGGTCGCCGACGGGCCTCGAAAACCTAGCTGAAGGACCAGCCATGCGGATCAGTTACACCCCTGAACAAGAGGAGCTGCGCCGCGAGCTCCGGTCATATTTCGCCACGTTGATGACCCCGGAACGCCAGGAAGCGCTGAGCTCGACGACCGGCGGCGAGATCGGCACGGGCAACGTCTACCGCGAGACCGTCGCCCAGATGGGCAAGGACGGCTGGCTGACGTTGAGCTGGCCCAAGGAGTACGGCGGCCAGGCCCGCTCGCCGATGGAAGGGCTGATCTTCACCGACGAGGCCGCCATCGCCGGCGCTCCGGTGCCGTTCCTGACGATCAACAGCGTGGCGCCCACGATCATGGCGTACGGCACCGACGAGCAGAAGCAGTTCTTCCTGCCCAAGATCGCCGCCGGCGACCTGCACTTCTCGATCGGCTACTCCGAGCCCGGCGCCGGCACCGACCTTGCGGCCCTGCGGACCACCGCCGTTCAGGACGGCGACGACTACGTGATCAACGGCCAGAAGATGTGGACCAGCCTGATCCAGTACGCCGACTACGTCTGGCTTGCGGTGCGCACCAACACCGAGGCCAAGAAGCACCGCGGCATCTCGGTGCTGATCGTTCCGACCACGGTCGGACGGCTTCTCCTGGACACCGGTGCGCACGATGGCCGGCGTCGGCACCAGCGCCACCTACTACCAGGACGTGCGGGTCCCGGTGGCCAACCGGGTCGGCGAGGAGAACGGCGGCTGGAAGCTGGTCACCAACCAGCTCAACCACGAGCGGGTGGCCCTGGTCTCCTCTCAGCCGATCTTCCTGGCGCTCAACCAGGTTCGCGAGTGGGCGCAGAACACCAAGGATGCCACGCGGCGCGCGGCTGATCGACTCCGAGTGGGTGCAGCTGAACCTGGCCCGGGTGCACGCCAAGGCCGAGTACCTCAAGCTGATCAACTGGGAGCTGGCCTCCGCCGAAGATGCGGCGCCCTCGCCGGCGGACGCCTCGGCGGCCAAGGTGTTCGGCACCGAACTGGCCACCGAGGCCTACCGGCTGCTGATGGAGATCCTGGGACCGTCGGCCACGCTGCGCCAGGATTCGCCCGGCGCGCTGCTGCGCGGCCGCGTCGAGCGCATGCACCGCGCCGCGCTGATCCTCACCTTCGGCGGCGGCACCAACGAGATTCAGCGCGACATCATCGGCATGGTGGCGCTGGGCCTGCCCCGAGTCAACCGCTGACAACCCGAGACTAGGACCGACATGGATTTCACCAGAACTGAAGCAGCGCAGGATCTTTCCGGCTTGGTCGGCACCATCGTCGACTCGGTCTGCACACCGCAGCATCAGCGTTCGCTCGACGACCTCGATCAGCGATTCGACAAAGACCTGTGGCGCAAGCTGATCGACGCCGACATCCTGAGCACCGCCGCGCCGGAATCGTTGGGCGGCGGCGGGTTCGGCGTGCTCGAGCAGACGGCGATCCTGACCGCGCTGGGCCGTCAACTGGCAGCAGTGCCGTATCTGGAGTCGGTGGTGCTGGCCGCCGGAGCGCTGGCGCGCTTCGGTTCGGCGGACCTGCAGCAGCAGTGGGCGGCGCCCGCGGTGGCCGGCGAGAAGATCGTCACGGTCGCCCTCGACGGCGAGCTCGGCCAGGGTCCGGTACAGGCGACGGCTTCCGGTGACGGGTTCCGCCTGACCGGAGCGCGCACCCTGGTGCCAGTTCGGCCCGGTTGCCGATGCCTTCCTGGTGCCGGCCGAAACCGATTCCGGCACAAGGTCTTCCTCGTCGCGGCCACCGACCCTGGTGTCTCGGTCACGGCCGCTGCTGACGACCGGGAAGAACAGCTCCGGCGAGCTCGACCTGTCCGGTGTCGAGGTGGGCGCCGACCGGGTGGTCGGCGACGCCGAGGCGCTGAGCTGGCTGGCGATCCACAAGACGCTGGGCTACAGCGCATTTCAGCTCGGCGTGCTCGAACGGGCCCTCGAGCTGACGGCCGAGTACGCCCGCACCCGTGAGCAGTTCGACCGCCCGATCGGCAGCTTCCAGGCCGTCTCCGCGCGGCTGGCCGACGACTACATCGACATCAAGGGTCTGCGGCTGGCGCTCGTCCAGGCGGCCTGGCGGCTGTCGGAGGACTTGCCCGCCGACGTCGAGGTGGCCACCGCGGCGTTCTGGGCGGCCGAGGCCGGCCACCGGGTCGCGCACACCACCGTCCACGTGCACGGTGGCGTCGGCATCGACATGGACCATCCGGTGCACCGCTACTTCATCACCGCCAAGGAGGTCGAGTTCACCCTCGGCGGTGCCACCGCGCAGCTGCGGCTGATCGGCCGCGATCTGGCCGACACCCCGGCTTGAGCCCGCTCCCGTGAGCGGTGAGCCGACCGTCACCAGCCTGCTGGAGCCGCTGGCCGACGTCGACGACCGCGGCATCCACGCCGACGACGGCTCGTATTCGTCCTGGCGCCAACATGTTCAAGGCGCCGCGGACCTCGTCGCGGCGTTGCGCGCCCGGCTCGACCCCGGCAAGCCGCCGCACGTCGGAGTGCTGCTGGGCAACACGCCGTTCTTCTCCTCGGTGCTCGTCGCGGCCGGGCTGAGCGGCATGGTCGCCGGTCGGGCTGAACCCCACCCGTCGAGGTGCCGCGCTGCGGCGCGACATCGAGCACGCCGACTGCCAGCTGGTGCTCGCCGACGGCGATCCCGCAACCCCGAGACCTACGGCGACGGCTTCGCCCCGGACGGCATGGCCGTGATCGACGTGACCTCCGACGCGTGGGCCGACGAGCTCGACCGCCTACCGCGGACTCGCCGATCACGTTCTCCGGCAGCACGTTCGACGACCTGTTCATGCTGATCTTCACCTCCGGGCACCAGCGGTGAGCCCGAAGGCTGTCCGGTGCACGCACGAGAAGGTGGCCGTTCCCGGGGTGATGCTGGCCGAACGGTTCGGGCTGGGCCCCGAGGACGTCTGCTACCTGTCGATGCCGCTGTTCCACTCCAACGCCGTGATGGCCGGCTGGGCGCCGGCGGTGGCGGCCGGTGCGTCGATCGCGTTGCGGCGCAAGTTCTCCGCGTCGCAGTTCATCCCCGACGTGCGTCGCTACAACGCCACCTACGCCAACTACGTCGGCAAGCCGATGTCCTACATCCTGGCCACCCCGCCCCGACCCGACGACGCCGACAACCCGTTGCGCATCGTCTACGGCAACGAGGCCGCGCCCCGCGACATCGACCGGTTCGCGAAACGGTTCGGGGTCACCGTCGTCGACGGCTTCGGCTCCACCGAGGGCGGGGTGAACATCGCCCGCACCCCCGACACCCCGGAGGGTGCGCTCGGGCCGCTGCCCGAGGGCCTCGACATCCTCGACGTCGACACCGGTGAGCCGTGCCCGCCCGGGGTGATCGGCGAGTTGGTGAACGTGGCCGGGGCCGGCAACTTCCGCGGCTACTACAAGGACCCCGACGCCGAGGCGGAGCGGATGACCGGCGGTGTCGTACCACAGCGGCGACCTGGCCTACCGCGACGAGGCGGGCTACGTCCACTTCGCCGGGCGACTCGGCGACTGGATGCGGGTCGACGGCGAGAACCTGGGCACCGCGCCGATCGAGCGGGTTCTGATGCGCTACCCCGACGTCACCGAGGCGGCGGTGTACGCCATCCCCGACCCTGAGGTCGGCGACCGGGTGATGGCGGCCCTGGTGCTGCCCGAGGGCGCGCACTTCGACCCGGCGACGTTCCGGGAGTTCCTGGCCGCCCAGGCCGACCTGGGCCCGAAGCAGTGGCCGAGGTTCGTGCGGGTCGGCACCAGCCTGCCTCGCACCGAGACGTTCAAAGTCATCAAGCGACGGCTGTCGGCCGAAGCGCTCGACTGCGACGACCCGGTGTTTGAAATACCCCGCTGAGGGAAATGTCTTCGGGGTGAAAATCCCCAGCCTTCTCGCCGCGGCCGCGGCGACCGCGTCAGCGGTGCTGGCCGCTCCGCCCGGTTCAGGCCGCCGCGGCGTGTCCCGACATCGACGTGACGTTCGCCCGCGGCACATTCGAGCCGCCCGGCGTCGGCGGGATCGGACAGGCGTTCGTCGATCAGCTGATCTCCGACGCCGGCACCAAGACGGTGAACGTCTACCCGGTCAACTATCCGGCCAGCACCGACTGGTTCACCGCGGCCGACGGCGTGATGGACGCCAGCAACCACATCCGCGCGACGGCCGCGGCCTGCCCGAACACCAAGATGATTCTCGGGGGCTACTCGCAGGGCGCGGCGGTGGTGGCGTTCCTGACCGCCAACGCGATCCCGGCCGGGTACACCCCGCCGCCGGGCCTGACCGGACCGATGCCGAGATGACATCGCCAAGCACGTCGCGGCCGTCACCCTGTTCGGCAAGCCGTCCCCGGGGTTCATGAACTCGATCGGCGCACCGCCGATCACCATCGGTCCGCTGTATGCGGCCAAGACCATCGACTTGTGCATCGACGACGACCCGATCTGCTCGGCCGCCGGCGGTAACGGCGGCGCGCACGGGATGTACGCGGCCAACGGGATGGTGGGTCAGGCAGCGCAGTTCGCGGTCACGCGGGTCTAGCCGGCGATCGAGGGCATGACGGCCTCGATGAGATGCGGTCCCGGCTCGTCGAACGCCCACCGCAGCGCCTCGGCGAGTTCCTCGGCGGTGCCGACTCGGCGGGCCGGTACGCCCATGCCCTTGGCGATTCGCACGAAATCCAATGTGGGACTGGTCAAGTCGAGCAGTGACTGCGCCTTGGGGCCCGGGCCGTCGGCCGCGCCCGGTCTGCGGCGCCGACCCGCTGCAGTTCGATCCGCAGGATGTCGTAGGCCCGGTTGGCGTAGACGACGGTGGTGATGTCGAGGTGCTCGCGTGCCTGCGTCCACAGCGCCGAGATGGTGTACATCGCCGAACCGTCGGACTCCAGGCACAGCACCGGCCGGTCGGGGGCGGCGATCGCCGCACCGACCGACACCGGCAGCGCGTACCCGATCGCGCCGCCGGTCAAGGTCAGCCAGTCGTGCGCCGGGGCACCGGCAGTTGCTTGCGCCAGAAGGAATCCCGAGGTGTTGGACTCGTCGACGACGATCGCCCGCTCGGGCAGCAGCGCGCCGATGACGTCGGCCGAGGTCTGCACCGTCAGCGGGCCGGACGGTAGCGCCGGCCGCGCAGCGTTCGGCCGTCGCGGCGATCTCGCTCGGGGCGAGCCGGTCGGCCAGGTCGCTCAGCGCGGTGACCGCTCCCACCGGCCCGGCCAGCGTGTGCACCTGACAGCCCTCGGGCACCAGGTCGCTGGGCTTGCCGGGGTAGGCGAAGAACGACACCGGGTGCGGCGCACCGGCGAGCACGATGTGCGCGGCGCCCGTCGAGCTGCGCGGTGGCGGCCTCGGCGAAGTAGGCGAGCCGTTCGACGGCGGGCAGCCCGGCGCCGCGCTCGAGCCTGGTCGGGAAGGTCTCGCAGATCACCCGCGCCCCGCAGCCCTGCGCCAGGCGGACCGCCGCCGCCAGACCCGCCGCGCGGGTGGCGTCCCCGCCGACCAGGATCACCGTCGGCTCGCCCGAGCTCAGCACCGCCGCCACCTCGTCGAGGTTTGCGGGGCTCGTTCTCTTGCACAGCAACGTCGTTCGTCAACTGCGCGCCCTCGCCCCAGGAGACGTCGGCGGGCAGGATCAGCGTCGAGATGTGTCGGGCGGCGCGGGCCGAGGCGATGGCCTCGGCGGCATCGGCCGCCACGTCGGCGACGGCTCCGGTGCGGCGCACCCAGCCCGAGACGGTGCCGGCCACCGAGTCGATGTCGGACTCCAGCGGCGCGTCGTACTTCTTGTGATAGGTGGCGTGGTCCCCGACGACGACGAGCATCGGCACGACGGCCCGGCGCGCGTTGTGCAGGTTGGCCAGTCCGTTGCCGAGTCCGGGTCCCAGATGCAGCAGCACCGCGGCCGGATCGCCGGACATGCGGGCGTACCCGTCGGCCGCGCCGGTGGCCACACCCTCGAACAAGGTGAGCACGCCGCGCATCGCCGGGACCGTGTCGAGGGCGGCGACGAAGTGCATCTCCGAGGTGCCCGGGTTGGCGAAGCAGACCCGCACACCGTTGTCGACCAGGGTGGTGATCAGTGCCTGGGCGCCGTTCATGCGGATGCTTTCGGCAGCGTGGGGAACACCCGCGCGGCGTTGCCGTGCAGATACTGGGCCCGAGTTTCGTCGGAAAGCTGCAGTCGCCTCCAGTCCGTCCAGGGCGCGGGAGGGCAAGATCATCGGATAGTTGCTGCCGAACAACACTTTTCGTCCTCCGGTGCCGGTCTTCATGAAAGCCACCAGCTCGTCTGGCAGGCGCTTGGTGGTGTAGGCCGAGGTGTCGATGTAGACGTTCTCGTGCTTGCGGGCCACGGCGACCATCTCCTCGGTCCAGGGGTAGCCGATGTGGCCGCACACGATGACGAGTTCGGGGAAGTCCAGGGCGATCTCGTCGATGTAGGGAATCGGCCGCCCGGTCTCCGAGCGCCGCAGCGGCCCGGTGTGGCCGACCTGGGTGCAGAACGGCACCCCGAGTTCGACGCATTCGGCGAACAGCGGGTAGTAGCGGCGGTCGGTCGGCGGCGCTCCCCACAGCCACGGCAGCACCCGCAGTCCGACGAAGCCGTCGTCGCGCACCCGGCGGCGCAACTCGCGAACCGCGACCATGGGGCGGTCCAGGTCGACGGTGGCCAGGCCGGCGAATCGGGTCGGATGCTGCCGAACCCATTCGGCGACCTCGTCGTTGGAGATCAGGTCCTGGCCGTTGGGTCCGCGCCATGCTGTCAGCAGGCCGACGTCGACCCCGGCGTCGTCCATCGCGGCGACGGTCGACGTCGATCGGCAGTTCCTCGTCGGGGATCTGCCCGCCGGTCCACCGCTGCAGCGACGCCAACATGTCGGTGGCGAGGAAACGCTGCGTCGGGTGCTGCATCCACACGTCGATCGTCATCGCGTTCGACTGTAGACGCGGAGCGCGGCTCAGCTGTCGCGAATGTCGTCCAACGTGCGGGTCGCGGCCTCGAAGCCGGACACCAGTTCGGCGATGATGTCGGCCACCGGCCGGATCTCGTTCATCCGGCCGACGATCTGCCCGACGGGCATCGCGACCGCGGTGGGGTCGTGCGACTGGCTCATCCGCTGATGGGCCTCGGCGACCAGGATGTTCTGCAGCGGCATCGGCAGCGGCTCCGGGGCGTTCTCGGCGTCCCACGCGTCGGTCCATCGGCTCTTGAGCAGCCGAGCCGGCTTGCCGGAGTAGATCCGCCGGCGCACGGTGTCGCTCGAGGTCGCGGCCAGCAGGCCCTCCTGGATCACCGAGCGGCCGTCGTCGTCGCGCACCCCGAGGTCGTACTCGGCGGCGGTGAGCCACACCGAGCCCATCCACACGCCGGCCGTGCCCAGCGCGAGCGCGGCGGCGACCTGTCGTCCGGTGCCGATCCCGCCGGCCGCGAGCACCGGGGTGTCGCCGACCGCGTCGACGACCTCCGGCCACAGGACCACCGAGCCGATCTCGCCGGTGTGCCCGCCGGCCTCGTAGCCCTGGGCGATGACGATGTCCACGCCGTTGGCGACATGCCGTTGGGCGTGTTTGGCCGAGCCGGCCAGCGCGGCCACCGCCACCCCGGCCGCGTGCGCCTGGTCGATGACGTCGTTGCGGCGGGGAGCCCAGCGCGTTGGCGATCAACTTGATCGGGTGCTTGAGCGCGACGTCGACGTGCGAGCGGGCGACCGAATGCAGCCAGCCCAGCGTGCCCTCGCTGCGGGCGAGCGTCGTCGGGCAGCGGCGGCACCCCGAGGTCGGCCAGTGTCTTGACGACGAAGTCGCGGTGCGTCTGGGGAATCAGCTGCTCGATGTCGACGGCGGTGCCCTCGGTGGGGATCTTCGCCGGCATCACGATGTCGACGCCGTACGGCTTGCCGTCGGTGTTCTCGTCCATCCACTGCAGCGTGGCCTCGAGCTCGTCGGGGTCGTTGAACCGGACGCAGCCGAGCACGCCCATGCCGCCGGCCCGGGTGACCGCCGCGGCGACCTTCTCCGACGGGGTGAACGCGAAGATCGGGTAGTCGATGCCGAAGCGGTCGCACAGCTCGGTGCGCATCAGCTGGCGGCCCCCGCGTGTTTGGCGTGGACGTCGTCGGCGGGCCGCTGCTCGGTCTGCTCCTTGGCCCACTTGTAGTCGGGCTTGCCGGCCGGGGAGCGCTTCACCTCGTCGACCACCCACAGGCTGCGCGGCACCTTGTAGCCGGCGATCTCCTTGCGCACGAAGGCATCGAGGTCGGCCAGCGTCGGCCGAGTTCCCTTGCGGGGCGCGACAACCGCCGCGACGTGCTGGCCGAACCGCGGATCGGGCACGCCGACCACCAGCGCGTCGAACACGTCCGGGTGACCCTTGAGCGCGGCCTCGACCTCTTCGGGGTAGACCTTCTCGCCGCCGGTGTTGATCGACACCGAGCCGCGGCCCAGCATCGTCACGGTGCCGTCCTCCTCGACCGTGGCGTAGTCACCCGGGATCGCGTAGCGCACACCGTTGATGGTGCGGAACGTCTCGGCGGTCTTCTTCTCGTCCTTGTAGTAGCCGACCGGGACGTGACCGCGCTTGGCGATGATGCCGCGCACCCCGGAGCCGGGCTTGACCTCGTTGCCGTCGTCGTCGAGCACGACGGTGTTCTTGTCGATGGTGACCCGCGGGCCGCCGGTCGGCGAGGCGCCCTTCGCGACGATGCTGGTGCCGCCGAACCCGGTCTCCGACGAGCCGATCGAGTCGGTGATCACCCGGTTGGGCAGCAGCTCCAGGAAGCGTTCCTTGAGGCTGGGCGAGAACAGCGCGGCGGTGCTGGCGAGCAGGAACAGCGAGGACAGGTCGCGGTCTTCGATGCTGCCCTCCAACACGTCGAGGAGCGGCCGGCCCATGGCGTCGCCGGTGAAGAACAACAGGTTCACCTTGTGCTTGTCGATGGTGTCCCAGACGTCCTCGGCGTCGAACTCCGGCGCGAGAATCGTTGTGGAGCCGGTGAACAACGCCGCCCAGGTGGCCGACTGAGTGGCGCCGTGAATCATCGGCGGGATCGGGAAGCGGATCATCGGCGGCCCGGCGAGCGCCTGCTTGGCGTGCTCGTACTCGTCCTTGACCTGCTCGCCGGTGGCGAAGTCGGTGCCGCCCAACAGCACTCGGTAGATGTCCTCGTGGCGCCACATCACGCCCTTGGGAAAGCCGGTGGTGCCACCGGTGTAGAGCAGGTAGATGTCGTCGGCGCTGCGCTCGCCGAAGTCGCGCTCCGGGCGAGCCGTGGGAGATGGCCTCGTAGAACTCCACGCCGCCGTAGCGCTTGTAGTCCGCGTCACTGCCGTCCTCGACGACCAGGACCGTCTTGACGTTGGGCGTCTCGGGCAGCACGTTGGCCACCCGGTCGGCGTACTGCCGCTCGTGGACCAGCGCGACCATGTCGGAGTTCTCGAACAGGTAGCGCAGCTCGCCCTCGACGTAGCGGAAGTTGACGTTGACCAGGATGGCGCCGGCCTTGATGATGCCCAGCATCGCGATGACGATCTCGATGCGGTTGCGGCAGTAAAGCCCGACCTTGTCGTCCTTCTTCACACCCTGGTCGATGAGGTAGTGAGCGAGGCGGTTCGCCTTCTCCTCCAACTCGCCGTAGGTGATCTGTTCGTCACCGCAGATGAGGGCAACACGGTCAGGCACAGCGTCGATGGCGTGCTCGGCTAGATCGGCTATGTTCAGGGCCACGGACCCAAATTAGAACCTGTTACATTTCCTGACAAGTCTGTGGTCTCGACGAAGAAAGGCGGACACCCGTGAGCGAGTCCGAGAAAGGCCCCGACGCCCTCATTGAGCAGCGCGGACACACTCTGATCGTCACGCTGAACCGGCCCGAGGCGCGCAACGCGCTTTCGACCGAGATGCTCTCGATCATGGTCGAGGCCTGGGACCGCGTCGACAACGATCCCGACATCCGGGTCTGCATCCTCACCGGCGCCGGCGGCTACTTCTGCGCGGGCATGGACCTCAAGGCCGCGACGAAGGCCCCGCCTGGCGACTCGTTCAAGAGCGGCGGCTACGACCCCACCCGCATCGACGGCCTGCTCAAGGGGCGCCGGCTGACCAAGCCGCTGATCGCCGCCGTCGAGGGCCCGGCCATCGCGGGCGGCACCGAGATCCTGCAGGGCACCGACATCCGGGTGGCCGGCGAGAGCGCGAAGTTCGGCATCTCCGAGGCGAAGTGGAGCCTGTACCCGATGGGCGGGTCGGCGGTGCGCCTGGTGCGCCAGATTCCGTACACGATCGCCTGCGATCTGCTGCTGACCGGCCGGCACATCACCGCCGCCGAGGCCAAGGAGATCGGGCTGATCGGCTACGTCGTGCCGGACGGTTCGGCGCTGGACAAGGCGCTCGAGATCGCCGAGGTGATCGCGAACAACGGCCCGCTGGCGGTGCAGGCGATCCTGCGCTCGATCCACGAGACCGAGGGCATGCACGAGAACGACGCGTTCAAGATCGACACCAAGATCGGCATCGAGGTGTTCCTGAGCGAGGACGCCAAGGAAGGCCCGCTGGCGTTCAAGGAGAAGCGCGCCCCGCAGTTCAAGATGCGCTAGTTCGCTCGTTCGCCGAACGTGCGTCCACTGCGAGAATTCGACCGACTTTTCGCAGTGAGCGCACGCTCGGTGAACTGTCGGTGGGCGACTGCAGACTTCGGGCATGAGGGTGCCCTTCATCGGCAGTGAGGCCCTGGCCGTCGGTTCACTGACCCCGTATGCGCTTCGAACCAGATTCGTCAAGCTCTACCCAGACGTCTACGTCTCGCGGGAGATTGACCTCACCGCCACGATGCGCGCCGAGGCCGCGTGGCTGTGGTCACGGAGAAGCGGTGTGATCGCGGGCCGTTCCGCCGCCGCACTGCACGGTGCAAAGTGGGTTGACTCAAGGCTGCCCGCTGAAATCCACTGCTCCAACCGCCGACCGCCGGCAGGCATTCGAACCTGGTCTGGTGCGGTAGCCGACGACGAGACCACAATCGTCACCGGAATAGCCGTCACGACACCCGCGCGAACTGCGCTCGACATCGCCTCTCGCTATCCGCTCGACGCGGCCGTCGCTGCGATCGACGCGCTCGCCCGCCGCACCCGGCTCAAGATGGCTGACGTCGACCTCATCGCGGAGCGGTACAAGGGGCGCCGCGGAATTCGTCGGGCGCGGAAGGCGCTTGACCTCGTTGACCCGGGCGCGGAATCACCTACGGGAGACATGGTTGCGACTGCTCCTCATCCGGGGCGGCTTCCCGCGCCACCACCCAGATACCGGTCTACGACAAATACGGTGTCCTCGTCGCGGTGCTGGACATGGGGTGGGAAGACATCAAAGTTGCCGCCGAGTACGACGGGGAGCAACACCGAACCGACCGACGCCGGTTCAACAATGACATCCGCCGCGCCGAAGCGGTCAACGAACTCGGCTGGATTCACATTCGGGTGACAGTCTGAGGACACCGAAGGCGGCATCCTCCACCGCGTGGCAACTGCCTTCGCGCGCCGAAAGTGAATCGCACTGCGAGAAATCGGCCAGATTTTCGCAGTGAGCGCACGCTCGGCGAAAGGCCGCGCATAAGGCCTAGGCCAGCACCCGCTTGGTCGGGGTGAACACCACCGGCATCGCCTCCAGGCCGCTGACGAAGTTCGCCGGCCGCAGCGGCAGCGCCGAATCGTCGGCCAGCCGCAGATCCGGCAGCCGCTCGCAGCAGCTTGCGCAGCATCGTGTTCAGCTCGAGGCGCGCCAGCTGGTTGCCCAGGCAGAAGTGCGTCCCGAAGCCGAATGCCATGTGGCTGTTCGGGTTCCGGTCGATCCGGAAGTTCTCCGGGTCGCCGAACACCGACTCGTCGAAGTTGGCCGCCTCGAACAGCAGCAGCATCTTCTCGCCCTCGCGCAGCGACGTGCCGTGGAAGTCGATGTCGCGCATCAGCGTCCTGCGCCATGTTCTTCACCGGCGAGGTCCAGCGCAGCATCTCCTCGATGGCGCCGGGCACCATGTCGGCGTCGGCGACCAGCTGCTCCCACTGATCCTGATGGCGCAGAAGCTGTTCGGTGCCGCCCGACAGCGTGTGCCGGGTGGTCTCGTCACCGCCGATCAGGATCAGCAGCGTCTCCATGACGATCTCGTCGTCGTCCATCCGCTGACCGTCGACCTCGGAGTTGACCAGGATCGAGAACAGGTCGTCGGTGGGCTCGGCACGCCGCTTGGCGATGGTCTCGGTGGCGTATGCGGAGTAGTCGGCGAACGCCTCCATGACCGCCTGCAACGTCGCCTCGTCGGCGGCCGAGTTCAGCCCGCACACCAGGTCGTCGGACCACTTCAGCAGGGTCGCGCGCTCGGCGGGCAGCACCCCGAGCATGTCGCCGATGACGGCCATCGGCAGCGGGGCGGCGATGTCGCGGACGAAGTCGCACTCGCCCGCGCTCGCACACCGCGTCGATCAGCGAGTCGCACAGGGTGTCGATGCCCGCGACCTTGTCCATCACCCGCTTGCGGGTGAAGCCGGCGTTGACGAGCTTGCGGCGCAACAGATGTGCGGGGTCGTCCATGTCGATCATGTACGGCATGCCCGGGCTGGTCGGGCCGGATTCCGCCGGTGTTGGAGAACGTCTCCGGGTCGCGCTCGGCCTCGATGACCGCCTGATACGTTGCGGCGGCGGCCAATCCGTTGCGGTCGCGGAACACCGGCTCGTTGGCCCGCATCCAGCGGTACGCCTCGTGCGCGCCACGATCGGAGTAGAAGTTGCCGTTGGTCAGATCCACGTCCGGCTTGGTGCCGGCCAAAGTGCCCGTCATTTCTTACCTTCCACTTCGCTGTCGTTGCGGATTACAGTGACCGCATGTCCCAGTCGCAGCACACCATCGCCGGCACGGTGCTCACCATGCCCGTGCGCATCCGTAAGGCCGACGTTCACACGGCGATGTTCTCCGTGCCGGCCGACGCCGCGCAGAGACTCATCGACTACAGCGGACTGCGGGTCTGCCAGTTCCGGCCCGGCCGCGCGGTGGTGAACCTGATGCTCGCCCGCTACATCGACGGCGACCTCGGCCGCTACCACGAGTTCGGCACCTGCGTGATGGTCAACCCGCCCGGCTCCGACGCCCACGGCCTCAAGGCACTCGGCGATGCCGCGGCCTTCATCCACCACCTGCCCGTCGACCAGTCCTTCACCCTGGAGGCCGGCCGGACCATCTGGGGCTTCCCGAAGATCATGGCCGACTTCACGGTCAAGCGAGGCCAACCCGTTCTCGTTCCAGGTCAGCGAGGGCGGCTCGCTGATCGCCGGCATCGAGTTCCACCGGGGCCTGCCGATTCCGTCGCTGCGGGCACGCACGCAGGTGCTCAAGACCTACACCTACTCCGACGGCACCACGCGTGAGGTGCCGTGGGAGATGAAGAACTCCGGAGTCCGCTTCCGGCCGGGCGGCGCCACCTTGCGCCTGGGCGACCACCCGTATGCCAAGGAACTGGCGTCGCTGGGCCTGCCGAAGCGCGCGATGGTGTCGGGTTCGGTCGGCAACGTCGAGATGACGTTCGGCGACGCGCACGTCCTGCGCTGAGCTGCCGGTCGTCACCCGGACAATCTAGAACGTGTTCTAACTCGGCCGCAAGAAACCTCACAGCAGAGCGGCGGCCTCGCGGATCTGCTCGACGCTGCGCGCGCCGATGACCATCATCGTCACCCCGGCGGCCTCCCAGGCGGCGATCTGCTTACGCACGTAGTCGACGTCACCGACGATCGCGGAGTCGTCGACGAGCTTCGTCGGGCACCGCCTTGGCGGCCTCGTCCTTGCGTCCGGTGCGGAACAGCGTGGTGACGTCGTCGACCACCTCGGCGTAGCCCATCCGCCGGTAGACGTCGGCGTGGAAGTTGGTGTCCTCAGCGCCCATGCCGCCCATGTAGAGCGCCAGGTGCGGCTTGATCATCTCGAGCACGGCCGCGCGGTCGTCGGTGACCACCACCTGGGCGGTCGCGCAGATCTCGAAGTCCTCCCGCGAGCGCCGCGCGCCGGGGCGGGCGAAGCCCTCGTCGAGCCATTCGTTGTACATGCCGGCCAGCCGCGGCGAGTAGAAGATCGGCAGCCAGCCGTCGCAGATCTCGGCGGCCAGCGCGACGTTCTTCGGGCCCTCGGCGCCCAGCATGATCGGGATGTCGGCGCGCAGCGGGTGCACGATCGGCTTGAGCGGCTTGCCCAGACCGGTGGTGCCCTCGCCGGTCAGCGGCAGCGGGTAGTGCGGGCCGTCGCTGGTCACCGGGGCCTGCCGCGCCCAGACCTGGCGGACGATGTCGATGTACTCGCGGGTGCGGGCCAGCGGCTTGGGGAACTTCTGCCCGTACCAGCCCTCGACCACCTGCGGTCCGGACACGCCCAGGCCCAGGATGTGGCGGCCACCGGAGAGGTGGTCGATGGTCAGCGACGCCATCGCGCACGCGGTCGGCGTGCGCGCGGACAGCTGCACCACCGAGGTGCCCAGTCGCATGTGCGTGGTTTCGCGGCCCCACCAGGCCAGCGGGGTGAACGCGTCCGAGCCCCACGCCTCGGCGGTGAACACCGTGTCGTAGCCGGCCTCCTCGGCGGCGGCGACCAGTTCCGCGTGGTTCTCCGGAGGCTGGGCGCTCCAGTATCCGAGTTGCAGTCCAAGCTTCATCGGTGCCTTCTTTCTCTCCGAGACACGGTTCTTGCCACGATTCTTAGAACCTGTTCTACTCGATGCTGTGACAGCCAGCCAAAGCCGCCCGGCCTTGATCGATTCCCACGAGCCGCCCCTTTCGGCGCCGCTGAAACTGTCGTTCGACTACACCCGTTCAGTCGGACCGACGCTCAGCGCCTTCTTCACCGCACTCCGCGACCGCCGCATCGTCGGTGTTCGCGGCTCCGACGGACGGGTTCATCGTGCCGCCCGCCGAGTACGACCCGGTCACCTATGAACAGTTGACCGAGATCGTACCGGTGGCCAGCGTCGGCACCGTGGTGTCCTGGAGCTGGCAGGCCGACCCGCTCGACGGCCAGCCGCTGGACCGCCCGTTCGCCTGGGCGCTGATCAAACTCGACGGCGCGGACACCGCATTGCTGCACGCCGTCGATGTCGACGATCCGGGCAAGATCAAGACCGGTGACCGGGTGCACGTGCACTGGGCCGACGAGCCGGTCGGCTCGATCCACGACATCGCCTACTTCTCACTCGGTGACTCCGAGCCGAACCGGTGGCGGAGTCGGGTGACGACGAACGCGACCCGGTGACGATGATCGTCACCCCCGTGTCCGTGGAGATCCAGCACACCGCGTCGGTCCCGGAGAGCACCTACCTGCGCGCGCTGCGCGAGGGCAAGCTGGTGGGCGCGCGCACCGGTGCAGGACGGCAAGGTGTACTTCCCGGCCCGCGAGGCCGATCCGGCCACCGGCAAGGTGCTCGACACCTTCGTCGAACTGCCCGACAAGGGCATCGTGACGACGTTCGCGATCATCAACATCCCGTTCGCCGGGCAGAAGATCAAGCCGCCCTACGTGGCCGCCTACATCCTGCTCGACGGCGCCGATATTCCGTTCCTGCACCTGGTTTCGGAGATCGACGCCGCCGACGTCCGGATGGGCATGAAGGTCGCAGGCGGTGTGGAAGCCCAGTTCCGAACTGGACTACGGCATCGACAACATCGAGTACTTCCGGCCGACCGGCGAACCGGACGCCGAGTACGACACCTACAAGCACCACCTGTAAAGAGGTTGAGGGCACAATGAGTTCTCGCGATATCGCGGTGGTCGGCTTCGCGCACGCCCCGCATGTCCGCCGCACCGAAGGCACCACCAACGGCGTCGAAATGCTGATGCCGTGCTTCACCGAGCTGTACTCCGACCTCGGCATCAACCAGCGCGACATCGGCTTCTGGTGCTCGGGATCCTCGGATTACCTTGCCGGGCGGGCGTTCTCGTTCATCTCGGCGATCGACTCCATCGGTGCGGTTCCGCCGATCAACGAGTCGCATGTCGAGATGGACGCGGCCTGGGCGCTCTACGAGGCCTACATCAAGCTGCTCACCGGCGAAGTCGACACCGCTCTGGTGTACGGCTTCGGCAAGTCGTCGGCCGGCACCCTGCGCCGCGTGCTGGCGATGCAGACCGACCCCTACACGGTCGCGCCGCTGTGGCCGGACTCGGTGTCGATCGCCGGACTGCAGGCCCGCATCGGACTGGACTCGGGCAAGTGGACCGAGGAGCAGATGGCGCAGGTGGCGCTGGACTCGCTCGGCCGCGCCGAGCGTCCCGACTCCGAGAAGCCCGCCAAGAGCATCGACGAGCTGCTGTCCCGGCCGTTCTTCGCCGACCCGCTGCGCCGGCATGACATCGCACCGATCACCGACGGCGCCTCCGCGATCGTGCTGGCCGCCGGTGACCGCGCCCGCGAGCTTCGCGAAAGACCCGCCTGGATAACCGGTTTCGAACACCGGATCGAGACGCCGATGCTCGGCGCCCGTGACCTGACCACCTCGCCGTCGACGGCGGTCTCGGCCAAGGTGGCCACCGACGGCGACGTCGGCTCGATCGAGGTGGCCGAGATCTACGCCCCGTTCAGCCACCAGCAGCTCATCCTCACCGAGGCGATCGGGCTCAAGCCGTCGACCACGGTGAATCCGTCGGGCGGTGCGCTGGCGGCCAACCCGATGTTCTCCGCGGGTCTGGAGCGAATCGGCTTCGCGGCGCGGCACATCTTCGAGGGGTCGGCGCAGCGCGTGCTGGCGCACGCGACGAGCGGGCCTGCGTTGCAACAGAATCTGGTTGCGGTCCTGGAGGGCAAGCAACTGATGGCAGGACAATCTCGCCGCGGTCATCGGCACCGGGCAGACCAAGTACGTGGCCAAGCGCAAGGACGTTTCGATGAACGGCCTGGTGCGCGAGGCCATCGACAAGGCGCTTGCCGACTCCGGGTCGACGTTCGACGACATCGACGCGATCGTCGTCGGCAAGGCTCCCGACCTCTTCGAGGGCGTCATGATGCCGGAGCTGTTCATGGCCGATGCCATGGGCGCCACCGGCAAGCCGCTGATCCGGGTGCACACCGCGGGATCGGTGGGCGGCTCGACGGCCATCGTGGCCGCCAGCCTGGTGCAGTCCGGCAAGTACCGTCGCGTGCTGGCCGTCGCGTGGGAGAAGCAGTCCGAATCCAATGCGATGTGGGCGCTTTCGATCTCCGTGCCGTTCACCAAGCCGGTCGGTGCCGGCGCGGGCGGGTACTTCGCCCCGCACGTGCGCGCCTACATCAACCGCTCCGGTGCGCCGAAGAACATCGGCGCGATCGTCGCGGTCAAGGACCGGCGCAACGGCGCCAAGAACCCGCTGGCCCATCTGCACCAGCCCGACATCACCGTCGAGAAGGTGATGGAGTCCCCGATGCTGTGGGACCCGATCCGCTACGACGAAACCTGCCCGTCCTCCGACGGCGCCTGCGCGATCGTGATCGGCAACGAAGAGATCGCCGACAAGCGTGTCGCCGAGGGCAATCCGGTGGCCTGGGTGCACGCCACCGCGCTGCGCACCGAACCGCTGGCCTACAGCGGGCGCGACCAGGTCAGCCCGCAAGCCGGCCGCGACGCCGCGGCCGCGCTGTGGAAGGCGGCCGGCATCACGAGCCCGATCGACGAGATCGACGTCGCCGAGATCTATGTGCCGTTCTCCTGGTTCGAGCCGATGTGGTTGGAGAACCTGGGATTTGCCGCCGAGGGCGAGGGCTGGAAGCTGACCGAGGCCGGCGAGACCGCGATCGGCGGCAAGCTGCCGGTCAATGCCTCCGGTGGTGTGCTGTCGTCCAACCCGATCGGCGCGTCCGGCATGATCCGGTTCGCCGAGTCGGCCATCCAGGTGATGGGCAAGGCCGGCGACCACCAGGTCAAGGGTGCCCGCAAGGCGCTCGGGCACGCCTACGGCGGCGGCTCGCAGTACTTCTCGATGTGGGTGGTCGGCGCCGACAAGCCCGCCAAGCCTTCCGCGTCATGACGCGGATGAAGTACGCGTGCAGCATCGCGATGGGCCCCATCGATCAGCTGATCGAGATCGCCCGCACCGCTGAGGAAGTCGGCTTCGACTCGATCGCGCTGCCGGACTCGCTGTTCTACATGGAGACCGCGTCGGAGAAGTACCCGTACACGCCGGACGGCTCCCGGATGTGGGACGAGAACACCCCGTGGGTGGATCCGCTGATCGCCGCCGGAGCGATGGGCGCGGTGACCTCCACGATTCGGTTCTACACCAACGTGATGAAGCTGGGCTCCCGCAACCCGCTGCTGCTGGCCCGCCAGGTCGGCTCGGTGGCGAACCTGACCAACAACCGGTTCGGATTCGGTGTCGGAATCGGTTGGGCACCTGAGGAATTCGAATGGTGCGGAGTGCCGTATGCGCGCCGCGGCGCACGGGTGGACGAGATGATCGAAGTGATCAAGCTCGTCCTGGGCGGCGGCATGGTGGAGTTCCACGGTGAGTTCTACGACTTCGACAAGCTGCAGATGAGTCCCGCGCCGTCCGAGCCGGTGCCGTTCTACGTCGGCGGGCACACCGAGGTGGCGCTCAAGCGCGCCGCGCGCGTGAGTGACGGCTGGACCAGCGCGATGATGACACTCGAGCAGCTCAGCGACACCATCAAGCGGATCAACGAGCTGCGTGCCGAATACGGCCGCGCCGATCGGCCGTTCGAGTTCCAGGCCGTCTGCATCGACAAGTTCGGCGTGGACGGTCACCGCGAGATGGCGCAGGCCGGCGTCACCGACAACATCGTGATCCCTTGGGTTTTCGACGGCCTGGGCTTCGACGCCCCGCTGGAGAAGAAGAAGGATTCGCTCAAGCGCTTCGCCGAGACCTACATCCAGTCCGGTTGGCAGGACTGATGAGCTCGCCGGTCCACCTGGCGGGCCAGCGTTCCCGGGATGCCGCGATGGCGCGGGACAAAGAGGCCTGGCTTGCCGTGTTCGCCGATGACGCGATCATCGAAGACCCGATCGGACCGTCGCATTTCGATCCGGAGGGCAAGGGGCACAGGGGCAAAGAGGCGATCGCGAAGTTCTACGACATGGCGATCGCACCCAGCAAGCTGACGTTCCATTTCGAGAAGACCTATGAGTGCGGTAACGAGGAAGCCAACGTCGGTCACATCGTGATCGAGTCCGCCGGTTACCGGGTCATCGCCGAGGGCGTCTTCACCTACAAGGTCGACGACGAGGGCAAGATGGTCGCTCTGCGCGCCTACTGGGAACTCGACCAGGCCGCGGCGAGCGCCCAGAAGCTCTGAGCTTCGACGAGTTTGGTCAGTCCGGCGCCTGCTTGCGCATCGCCGCCAAGAAGAGCTCCCGTGCCACCGGGTAATTCGCCTTGCCGTTTGGTGCGCGGGGCACGTGGTCCGCGACGTAGATCTCCTTCGGCAGTTTGTAGCCGGCGAGTCGGTGCCTGGCATCGGCGAGTATCTCCTCGGCTGAGGCAGTGTGGCCAGGGCTGAGCGAGACCACGGCCGTCACGCGCTGGCCGAAGCGGTCGTCGGGCAGCCCGAATACGAGTGCGTCTTCGACGTCGGCATGCCGTTTCAGCGCTTCTTCGACCTCCTCGGGGAAGACCTTCTCGCCGCCGGTGTTGATGCAGTTGGACCCGCGACCGTAGAGCACCAAGGTGCCGTCGGCGGCCACGGTTGCCATATCACCGGGGAACGAATAGCGGATGCCGTTCACCTCGCGGAACGTCCGCGCCGACTTCTCCGGATCCTTGTAGTAGCCCAACGGCACCAGCCCGCCGTTGGCCACGGCGCCGATCTCACCCGAGCCTGGCCTGACCTCGCGACCGTCGTCGGTGAACACCTTTGTGGTCGCGGAGAGGTTGAACTTCGCCGTCTCGGTGCCGAGCGTGTCTTTCGTGGTGACGGACGAACCCATACCGCCCTCGGTCGAACCGAGGAGATCGGCGATCGTCAGCCCCGGGATGTGCTCGATCAGGCCGTGCTTCACCTCGGAGGAGAACATCGCCCCGGTCGACACGACCAGGCGAAGGGAGGACAGATCCCAGCGGTCGGGTGCATCGTTCAGAGCCCGCAGGAGCGGTTTGGCGAAGGCGTCCCCGACGATCGACCAGGTGCTGGACGCTCTCGCCTTCGACGGTGTCCCATACCTCGACCGGATCGAGACTGCGTTCTCGCAGCAAGACGGCGGTGCCTCCGAAGAGATGTGGGGTCATCATCCCGAGCCAGCATCCGGTGCCGTGCATCAGGGGTGGCGCCGACATGGCAACGAGCGGGGTGCCGGCCTGGTACAGCTGCATCGCAGTGGCTGGTAGCTCGTGCGGATGCTCGAGCACCGGCAGGCCGATCATCGGCGGGTAGAACCGAAGGAACCACTGTGTGAAGTCCTGTAGCGGGTACATGACGCCTTTGGGCATGCCCGTCGTCCCACCGGTGTAGAAGATGTAGAGCTCGTCGCCGCGCGGTTCGATGCGCTTGGCGGGCGCCACGGTCGCCTGGAGATCCTCGTACCCGACAGCACCGTCCACGTGGATTCGGCCGTCCGGTGCGGCACCATCATCGACTTCGACGAGCAGCCGGACCCGATCCAGCCGGTCGCGCACCCGGGCGACCCGATCGCCCAGCGACGTATGGAAGACCAGAGCTTCGACGTCGGCATTGTCCACGAGGTAGTGCAGTTCGTCGTCGAGATATCGGTAATTGACGTTGATCGGGACGCCGCGAATCTTCATGGCCGCGAAGTTGGTCTCGCCGTACTCGGGCGAGTTGTAAAGGTACATCCCGATCTTCGAGTGGGCGCCGAGGCCGGCATCGAGAAATGTCTGCGCGAGCCGGGCGGCGCGCTGCTCGTACTCCCGCCAGCCCACCCGTCGATCACCCTGGACGACGGCGGGCTGCTGTGGCACCGCATCGGCGATCGCTTCCCAGATCGCGCCGAAGTGTGTCCGTATCGCTGTCGGCGTCGCGCGCTTGTGGCGTTGTAGGGCAGTCATACAAACTCTCCCCTCGAATGCGTTCCTCGAGCGATTGTCGGTCACCTACGTCCGAACGCACGCGAGTATTCAGCTACTCGAATTTCGACCGGCGGCGACCGCCCGGCCAGGTAGATCTAGACCTCCCCGAGTCCGGCCAAGTAGCGCTGCGCAAGGTCCTGATACGCCTTCGGGTTCAGGTTCACCCACACCTCCGCACCGGTTCCGGCGATCGGCCCCTTGACCTTCGCCGGGGCGCCGGTGACCAGAACCTCGTCGGGAATGTGGGTTCCGCCGACCACCAGTGAGTGCGCGGCGATCATGCTGCGCGCCCCGATCACCGCGCCGTCGAGCACCGTGCAGTGGTTGGCGATCAGCGCCTCGGCGCCGATGTGGGCGCCGTGGATCGTGCACATGTGCGCGATCGTCGCGCCCGGCCCGAGGTCGACGGGGATACCGGGCGGCGCGTGCAGCACCGACCCGTCCTGCACGTTGGCGCCCTCCCGGATGACGATGGGCGCATAGTCGCCGCGCAGCACCGTGTTGAACCAGACCGATGCACCGGCCTCCACGGTGACGTCGCCAATCAGCACGGCGGTGGGTGCGACGAACGCGGTGGGGTCGACCCGGGGCGAGCGCCCCTCGAACGAATACATCGGCATCGTTCAGATATACCGTTGCGAGTGAGTGATCTCTAGTGTTGACGCCACTCGCACCCCGTCTCGGGGTTGTTCGGCAGCCGTGCGGCCGCCTCCCTTCCGCGCTTCATAGCCACCAGCCGGACGGCGCCCGGTCTTAGGGTTGGCTCCACGCTTGACGGCGGCCCCGACTGGGCCGACGACGCTATCGGTGTCCTCGTAGCGTGCGAGGTTGATCGCGGCGTTGTCATCACGATGGTGCGTATCCGAACAACTCGCGCACTGCCAGTGTTCCTCCCAGCCGATGTCCTGCACATGCCCGCAGGAGTGGCAGGTTTTAGACGACGGGAACCAGCGGTCGGCGACCACCAGTGCCGACCCGTACCAGCCTGTCTTGTAGGACAGGTGGCGGCGCGGGGTGCCCAGGGCGGCGTCGGACAGGCCGCGCCGTCGCGCGCGGGCCCCCGGCAGGCCTTTCTGCCGCAGCATCCCGGCCGCGTCCAAGCCTTCGACAACGATGCGGCCGTGGGTTTTGGCCAACCGTGTTGTCAGGACATTGAGGTGGTGGGTGCGGACATCGTTGACCCGGCGGTGCAGCCGGGACAGCTGTGTGGTCCGCTCACGGTAGCGCCGTGAGCCTTTCGCACACCGCGACCGCGCCCGCGACACCTGCCGCAGCTGCCGCAACGCGGCCTCCAGCGGGCGCGGATTATTGACGCGTTCGATCACGACACCGTAGGCGTCGGCGACGGTGGCCAACCGCCGCACCCCGAGGTCGATGCCCACCCGGGAACCGGGCTGGGTCACCTTCGGTTGCTGCGGGCGCTGGACAAGGACCCGCACGCTGGCGTCCAGGCGGGTGCCGTTGCGGCGCACCGAAATCGCCAGCACCCGCGCCCGGTCCTTGCTGATGAGGCGTTCGATGCTGCGGGTGTTCTCGTGAGTGCGCACGGTGCCGATCACCGGCAGCGTGAGGTGGCGGCGGTCCGGCTCCACGCGCATCGCGCCGGTGGTGAAACACACCCGATCAGCGTCGCGGCCCTTGCGTTTGAACCGCGGGAATCCCACCCTCGTGCCGGCACGCTTGCCGGCACGGGAGGACTGCCAGTTCCAGTAGGCGGCCACCGCGCCACGAATGCCGTCAGCGTAGGCTTCCTTCGAGCACTCCGGCCACCACACAGCCCCGGTCTCGGGGTTGACACACACCTCGTTCTTGACACTGTTCCAGCTTTTCCGCAGTGCTTGAAGGGACGGCTTCGCGGTCTCTGTCCCGCTGTCGTGCCACGCCGCTATATCGGCTTTCACGGTGGCCACAGCCCAGTTGTAGGCCTTACGGCGGGCACCGAAATGGCGTGCCAACCCCCGAGCTTGCTCCTCGGTGGGATCCAGCGTGAACCGGAACGCCTGCACACACCAGCCCTCAGGAACCTCGAACCGCGCCATCAGGGGGCCTGGCCATCAGCAATCGCGGCGGCGTGCACAGCATGGACACGGCTGGCCGCAGCGCGCTTGCCGTACAACCGTGCCCACATCGCGGTCCCGATCTCAGTCATATTCCGCACCAGGCCATCATCGATCGAGGACCGGCCACGTTCATCGGCTTGTCCACCAGACTCAGCCGGCACACCCGCCTGGCCGGCACCGCAACAAGTCCAACACGAAACCAGCGATACGCCGTCACACGCGCAACACCATTGCGCTCAGCCCACCCCGCCACATTCACATTTCTGTTCCTACAACACACCACCGACAACTACCGAACGCTCAACCGCAACAGCTGACAACCCCATGCCTACCGAGTAATCCGCATCTAGAAGCATCGTTATTGCGTGAGGCA
>CAWBAL010000007.1:0-8930 GCA_963786695.1 uncultured Actinomycetota bacterium | reverse complement strand
GCGGCGCTGCCCTACCCGCTGCTGGGTGCGGCCGTGGTGATGGTCGCTGCGGCAGCGCTGGTCAGTTGGCGGCACGCGGCCGAAAACCGCTAGGCAGCAGCCGCTTTGACGGCCCGGCCAACCTCGGAGCGCAGCCGGGTGTACTCCGACGAGCGGCGCAGCTCGTCGGGGTCGACGCCGGTGCGCGGCAGATCCACGGGCAGATCGAGCGCCACCTGCCCGGGGCGGCGGGTCAGCACCACGATGCGTGAGCCCAGGAACGCGGCCTCGTCCGCGCTGTGGGTGACGAACACGGTGGTGCGTCCCGACTCGGCACTGACCTGCCGGACGTCCTCCTGCAGGCGCTCGCGGGTCAGCGCGTCCAGCGCGGCGAACGGCTCGTCGAGCAGCAGCAGCGACGTCTCGGGACGCTCGGAGGCCAGCGCCCGGGCGATCGCCACCCGCTGCTGTTGGCCGCCGCTGATCTCCCAGATCTTGCGGTCGGCAATGCTTTCCAGCCCAACCCGGTGCAGCAGCTCGTCGCGCCGCTCGGCGCGCCGCTCCCTGGGCGTGCCGGCATACTTCAGCGCCAGTTCGACGTTGCCGCCCACCGTGCGCCAGGGGAACAGCCGCGGCTGCTGGAAGACCACACCGGCGGTCTTGCCGGGTACCGGTTCGCGGCCGGACACCTTGATGTCGCCGTCGGTCGGTGATTCGAATCCGGCGATCAGCCGCAGCAGCGTGCTCTTGCCGCAACCGGAGGCGCCGACGAGCACCAGGAACGAGCCCGGCTCGACGTCGAGGTCGACAGGTCCGAGCGCTGTCGTATCGCCGTAGCGGTGCTCGACACCGCGGATGTGGATACCGCCGTCGTCGTGCGACGCGGTGGCTGTCACCGACTCCGGGGCCCGCACCGTCTCACTGGGTGATGACATCAGGTAACCCCTGGGTGTAGATGGCGTCCTGGAACGTCTTGAGCGGTGCCGCCGCCGGGATCTGCTTCTGCTCGGCCAGGAACTGCGAGGCGCTTTCCAGGTTCGCCGCGAGGTTGCCGGGGTTGCCCTGGGTGCCCAGCCACTGCGGAGAGGCGACCTCCTGAGGCGTCAGGAACACGGTCTGCTTCAGCTGCCCCTCGACATCACCTGGCGGCAGGCCGATTTCGGCGCCGATGGCCTTGGCTGCCGCGGCCGGGTCGTCGCGGAGGACGGTCAGCGCCCGCGCCTGCTGCTTGCGCCAGACGTCGACGACCTCGGGGTGCTCCTTGGCGAAGGAGTTCGACACCGCGGCCAGGTCCAGGGTGGGCTTGCCCGCCTGTGGCCAGCTGCCGGCTGGTGATCAGGTCTTTGCCCGTCTTGCGCAGCTGATCGAGGGTCGGCAGCCAGGTGTAGGCGGCCGCGATGTCGCCGCGGTCCCAGGCCGCCAGGATCGCCTGGGGTTGCAGGTCGATGAGCTGAACATCCTTGGGGGACAGTCCGTTCTGGGCCAGCGCGGCCAGCAGGCTGTAGTGCGCGGTCGAGGCGAACGGGGTGGCGACCCGCTTGCCCTTGAGGTCGGCGATCGAGTTGATACCGCTGCCGTTGCGGGCCACCAGCGCCTCGTTGTCACCGGCCACGTCGAGAACGAACGCGACGCTGTAGGGGATGTTCAGCGGGGCCGACAGACCGCGCGCCAGCGGGCTGGAGCCCAGCGCGCCGAAGTCGAGCTCCTTGGCGATGAACGCGGTGTTGACGTCGGCGCCGGAGTCGAACTTGATCCACTTGATGTTGTAGTCCGGCAGCGCGTCTTCCAGCCACCGGTTGTTCTTGACGATCAGGTCGCCGCTGGGGAAGGTCTGGTACCCGATGCGCAGCGTGGGCTTTCCCGCCTCGGACTTGGAGCGATCGACCGAGCAGCCGGCCATGCCGATCATGGCGATGACGGCCGCCAGCACGGCGATGAGCTTCTTGTAGGTCATACCTTTCCTCTCCAGGGGACGGCGCGACGCTCGACAGCGCGCAGTAGACCGTCGATCACCAGACCCGAGATACCGATCGCGAAGATGCCGACCAGCACCACAGGGGTGTTGTTGTAGTTGCTGGCGTCCTTGACCAGGCCGCCGATACCGGGAATGCCGTTGAACAACTCGGCGGCGACCACCGAGGAGTAGGCCATACCGACGGCCAGCCGGATGCCGGTGAAGGTTTCCGGCAGGGCCGACGGGATGACGATGTCGCGCACCACGTCGCGCCGCGAGGCACCCAGCGCCCGCGCCGCCTCCACCAGACTGACCGGGACGGCGACCACGGCCGCGGTGGTGGCGACCGCCGCGGGTGGCAGCGCCGCCAGGGCGAGCAGCGTGATCTTGGGGGCCTCGTCGATGCCCAGCCAGATGACCAGCAGGAAGAAGTACGCCAGCGGGGGCAGCGCCCGCAGGAAGGTCAGCCACGGCTCGAGCACGCTGCGGACCCACGGAATCGAGCCCATGAGCAGGCCGAGCACAACACCGATGGCCACGCCGATCACCACGCCGACGACCACTCGCCGCAGCGTCATGTACAGGTGCTCCCAGAGCAGGTAGCCGGCGTAGCCGACGACCCCGTCGTGGGTGGTGGAGACGTCGATGAAGGCCCGCCACACCGTGCTCGGGTACGGCACGAAGGTCTGGTTCCAGATCTCGCTGGCGGCGGCGAGTTGCCACAGGATGAAGAACACCAGCAACGACAGCAGCGGGAGTCCGGCCTGCTTGGCCAGTCCCCGCCACCTGCTGCTGGACGGCGCCCCGGTGGCGGCGGGCCTCGTCCCCCCATCCGGGGTCACGTCAACGAACACAGACACCCGGACACTGTGACGGCCCCGTCAACGGTTGGGAACGTCTGCGCTCAGCGCGAGTGAAAGTCACCGACGACCAGGCGGCTAAGCTGCGGAACTTGTGACCGACTGGACGACCACCGCCGCGCGCCCCCACGAATCGCGACTGCGCCTCGACACCTACCCCGTGGTCGATGTCGTGCAGGCCCGCTACGGCGACATGGACGCCAACGGCCACCTCAACAACCTCGCGCTGGAGTCGTTGCACGAGAACGCCCGGGCGACGATGAACCGCACCCTGTTTCCCGACATCTACGACGTGGCCACCCGCAGGCTGCGCCTGGTCACCTCACAGAACGCCGTCCACTTCCTGGCCGAGGCGCACTGGCCGGCGCAGATCAGCACCGGTGCCGGCGTCGGGCGGATCGGTCGCACCTCGTTCGTCGCCTCGACCGGACTGTTCATCGAGGGCAGCTGCATCGGCGTCTGCGACACCGTGCTGGTCCTGCTCGACGACGATGGACCGGTCCCGCTGACCGACGAGGCCCGCGCGGCTCTGCAGACCGTCACGCTCGGTTCGCCGAGATCGACGTAATGGTCTGTCGCACTCGTACTTTCGCGCCCGTTTGTCGGTTTGGGCGCAGCAACGGGGCTAGAGGGCCTTGAGCTCCTCGATGACCTCGCCCACCGACTTCTTGGCGTCGCCGAACAGCATCGAGGTGTGCTCGCCGAAGAACAGCGGGTTCTCGATGCCGGCGTAGCCCGAGGACATCGAGCGCTTGAGCACGATCACCGAGCGGGACTGGTCGACGTTGAGGATCGGCATGCCGAAGATCGGGCTCGACGAATCGTTGCGCGCGGCCGGGTTGGTGACGTCGTTGGCGCCGATCACCAAAGTCACGTCGGTGCGCGAGAATTCGCCGTTGATGTCGTCCATTTCCTTCATCGCGTCGTACTCGACGTCGGCCTCGGCCAGCAACACGTTCATGTGCCCGGGCATGCGGCCGGCCACCGGATGGATGGCGTACTTGACCTCGACACCCTTGCTCTCGAGGATCTCGGCCAACTCCTTGACGGTGTGCTGGGCCTGCGCGACGGCCAGGCCGTAGCCGGGCACCACGATCACCTGGTTGGCGTAGGCCATCTGGATGGCCGCGTCCGCGGCCGAGGTGGCCTTGACGGTGCCCTGCTCGGCACCGGCGGGTCCGCCGACGGTGTCCGCCCCGCCGAACGAGCCGAACACGATCGCCGGAATGGAGCGGTTCATCGCGACGGCCATCAGGTTGGTCAGGATCGAACCCGACGCACCGACGATCATGCCCGCGACGATCATGGCGGTGTTGTTGAGCGCCAAACCGGCTGCGGCAGCGGACAACCCGGTCATCGCGTTGAGCAGCGAGATCACCACCGGCATGTCGGCGCCGCCGATCGGGAACACCACGAACAGGCCCATCACCCCGGCCAGCACCAGCACCAGCACGATCAACCAGGCCGGGCTTCCGGTCCCGGCGTTGCAGGCCGATGTACACCGCGGCGGCGACCGCAGCGATCAGCAGCACGATGTTGGCCGCCTGGAAGAACTTGGCGTTCGGACACCAACTTCTTCTCGACGTTCTTCGGGATCGATTCCTGCAGTTTGGCGAACGCGACCAGCGAACCCCAGAACGACACCGAGCCGATGATCGCCGCGAACAGCGACCCGACGACCAGCGCCACCGTGGGCGACTGGTCTGGCTTGAAGCGCGAGAAGCCGTCCGTCTCAATGAATTCCGCCCACGCGATCAGCGCGACCGTGCCACCGCCGACGCCGTTGAACAGCGCGACCAGCTGCGGCATCGCGGTCATCTTGGTCTTCTTGGCCGGCGGCACACCGAGGACCACACCGATCAGCAGGCCGGCGACGATCAGGATCCAGTTGATCGACGCGGTGTCGCGCACCTTGATCAGCGTGGCGACCACGGCGATACCCATACCGGTGGCGGCGATCAAGTTGCCGCGCACCGCGGTCTTGGGCCCGGTCAGACCCGACAGACCGAGATGAACAGTCCGAACGCGACGATGTAGAGAACGTTGACGAGATAGTTCACTTGTCAGCCCCCGCAGCGACCTTCGCCTCGGGCTTCTTCTTGCCCTTGAACATGCCCAGCATGCGGTCGGTCACCAGGAAGCCGCCGATCACGTTGAGCGTGCCGAACACCAGCGCGACGAAGGCGATGATCCGCACACCCCATCCGGCGTCGGCAGGCAGATTGCCCAGCACCAGCAGCGCACCGAGTACGACGATGCCGTGGATGGCGTTGGTGCCCGACATCAGCGGCGTGTGCAGGGTGTTGGGCACCTTGGAGATGACCGCGAATCCGACGAACCCGGCGAGCACCAGGATCGCGATATTGGCCAGGAGCTGTGTCGTACATCAGTCGGCCTCTTCTCGCGCGTGACACACGAGGCCGCCAGAGACCTCGTCGTCGAAGTCCGGCGCGAGCGCGCCGTCTTTGATCAGCAGTTCCAGCAGCGACGTGAGGTTCTTCGAGTACAGCTCGCTGGCGTGCTCGGGCATGGTGGCGGGCAGGTTCAGCGGCGAGGTGATGGTCACGCCGTGCTTGACGACGGTCTGCCCGGGCTCGGTGAGCTCACAGTTGCCGCCGGTCTCGCCGGCCAGGTCGACCACCACGCTGCCGGGCTTCATGCCCTCCACCGCGGCGGCGGTCACCAGCCGCGGTGCGGGACGGCCCGGCACCAGCGCGGTGGTGATCACCACGTCGAAGCCGCCGATGGCCTTCTCCAGCTTCTTCTGCTGCTGGGCGCGCTCGTCCTCGGTCAGCTCCCTGGCGTAGCCGCCCGTGCCTGCCGCGTCGATACCCAGGTCGAGCCACTGCGCACCGACCGAGCGGACCTGGTCGGCCACCTCCGGGCGCACGTCGTAACCGGTGGTGCGCGCGCCCAGCCGTTTGGCGGTGGCCAGCGCCTGCAGGCCGGCCACGCCGACGCCGAGCACCAGCACGCTGGCCGGCTTCACGGTGCCCGCCGCGGTGGTCAGCATCGGGAAGAACCGGGTGGACTCGCTGGCAGCCAGCACCACGGCCTTGTAGCCGGCCACGTTGGCCTGCGAGGACAGCGCGTCCATCACCTGCGCGCGGGAGATCCGCGGGATCGCCTCCACCGCGAAGGCCTGGACCCCGCGCTCTTTCAGCGCGCCGATCTGGTTGTCGGCGTTACGCGGGGCGAAGAAGCCGATCAGCGTCTGACCGGGCGCAGCCGCGCCACCTCCGTCGGTCGTCGGCGGTGCGACCTTGACCACCACGTCGGCCGCCCATGCGTCGCCGATCGTCGCCCCCGCCTCGGTGTAGAGCTCGTCGGGCAGCAGTGCGCGCTGTCCCGGCGCCGGACTCCACCACCACCGCGACACCGCTGTCCGACCAGCGCCGACACCGCCTTGGGAACCAGTGCCACCCGGCGCTCGTCGGCGCCGGACTCGGCGACGACGCCCACTGTCACTTGCGTATCAGTCATGAACCGTGCGTTCGCTTCCTAGCGTGGATTCGTCGGGGAAAGACCCCTGTGCTCGTGACACCCTAACCGCTGCCGCCGGTAACTCCCCAAGCCGGAAGCCGCCTCATCGATACAGTTCCCCCTAATGGGGGAGGCGGGTCAGGCGGGCTGCGGCGCCGGGCTGCGCACCGGCATGGTGACCACGGTCGTCGCGCCTCCGCCGGGCGTTCGGGCGAATAGGACCGCGCCGCCCATCTCCTCGATGCCGACCACCAGCGAGGCCAGCCCGATGTGCCCGTCTGCGACCTTGCGGTCCAGGACGCCGGGGTCGAAGCCGATGCCGTCGTCCATGACGCGCAGCACCACGTCCTCACCCGCACGATGCAGATCGACTTGCACACGGGTCGCGCGAGAGTGCTTGTGCGCGTTGGCCAACAGCTCGCGCGCAGCCCGGTACACCAACGCCTGCGAAGCAGGTTTGCCCACCTCGTCGACGTCGCAGTCGAAGGTGACGTTCCAGCGCTGCCGGTACTGGCCGACCAGCTCGCGCACCGCGGGACCCAGACCGACCTGGGCGAGGACCTGCGGATGCAGGGTCGTCACGGTGGTGCGCAGCAGAGCGACGGTGTCGCGCAGGGCGGCGTCCATCCGGTCGAACGCCTCGTCGGTGGGCCGCTCGCGCAGATCCTCCAGGTCCAGCCGGGCCGCCAGCAGGTTCTGCAGGGGACCGTCGTGCAGCTGCTCGGAGAGCTGGCGGTTGTTGCGTTCGTCGGCCTGCATGGATTCGGCGACCAGCCGCCGCCGCACGTCGAGCAGCGCTCGGACCCGCGCGCGGCGGCGTGACAGTACGTAGCACAGCGCGGTGGTGGCCGCCGCGAGCCACAGCAGGCAACCGACCTGGACGTAGACCACGTTGGGCAGACCCACGGTGTCGTCGCGCTTGGAGTAGACGATCCAGGCCACGAGGTAGCCGCCGGCGGCGCTCAGCCCCAGCGCCGCGGTCAGTTCGGGGCGGTCCAGGAACGCCACCGTGATCGGCACCAAGAAGAAGATCGGCAGCAGCCACACCGTCGCCCCGCCCGAGGCCAGGCACAGCACCAGCACCGCGAGCACGTCCATCCCGGTCGAGGCCACGCCGAACCACCAGTGGACCGGGTTGCGGACGACGATCACCAGCCACCCCACCGCGAAGGCGGCGTAGAGCAGCAGCACGGCGCCGTAGACACCGGGCAGCCAGTGTTCGACGTCCTGGATGTAGACCAGCAGGGCGATCAGCACGATCAGAGGAAGCCGCAGGACCGCGGCGACCCGGACCGGCTCGGTGGTCAGGTAGTCGAGGGTGTGGTTGGGCGGCCGGGGCACTTGTGAACTACTCCAGCAGTCCCCGGCGCATGGCCTCGGCGACGGCGGCGGCCCGGTCTTTGACCCCGAGCTTCTCGTAGAGGCGCTGGACGTGGGTCTTCACCGTCGACGGCGCCAGGAACAGCGACTGGGCGATCGCCGGGATGCTGCTGCCGTGAGCGATCATGCCGAGGACTTCCCGCTCGCGGGCACTCAGCGACGGCCCGGACGGCTCGGCGCGGCGCCGGATTTCGACGGCGAGTCCCGACGCGAGCCGCGGAGCCAGGACGTCGCGGCCCTTGGCGCAGTCCAGGACGGCGTCGACGATCTCCGATCGGGTGGAGTCCTTGGGCAGAAAGCCCGCGGCGCCCTGCTGCAGCGCGTGGTAGACGATCTCGGCTTCATCGTGGGCGGACACCAGCAGCACCCTGGTCGCCAGCTCGTCGCGGATCACCGCCGCGGCAACCTCGCCGCCGTCCATCCCGGGCATCTGGTAGTCCAGCAGCGCGACGTCGGGCGCGTGCTCTTTGATCAGCGCGAGCGCCGACGGGCCGTCCTCGGCCTCGGCGACCACGTCGACCTCACCGCTGCCCGTCAGCGCCCTGATCAGGCCGTCGCGAAACAACGGATGGTCATCGCCGACGACGACGCGCACCTTGCGGTTCTCGGGCATGGCGTGAGCTTCGCACAGGCGTCCGCCGATCGGGGGACAAACACTTCATCCCCGCAACCGTCCGCTCGGCGGACAGACGCGAGGTGCGCTGCGCGCCATAGTCGAATCACGGCCGAGAACCTTCGGCCAGGACGCCAAGGAGACAGACATGGACCACACATTCGCCCGCCGCTTCACCACCGCACTGTCGGGATCCACGATCGCGGTCGGCGTGCTCGCCGGCACGCTCATCCTCGACACCCCCGCTGCGGCCGACACCATGGGCATCAGCGTCGCGGCCTCCGGTACCGCCTCGTCCCCGGCGACCTTGATCCCCGTCACCATCTGATCCGAACTGGAGCACACACCATGAATCGCAGCACCCGCACCCGCGTCCGCCTCGCGGCGTTCCTCGCCGCACCCGTCGCGGCGTGCGAGATCTCACCGGGGCGTTCCTGCTCGACTAACCCGTCACGCGACCTCGCCACTACGGCGCCAGTGACACCGCGCAGATCGGCATGGAGCACGCCCAGAGCCAAGGCGACGACCACCAGCACAACGGCGGCAACGAGTAACCCACCGCGCGCGGCAGTGAGGAGGCCAACTGGTTGATGACCCTGTTCGTCCACATGCCGGCGAGGCCCTCCCTTCGGTCATAAGGGAGGGCCTCGCTGTTGTTTGG
>CAWBAL010000006.1:0-183722 GCA_963786695.1 uncultured Actinomycetota bacterium | reverse complement strand
CAGGCGGAAGGTTTGGCAAAGGGTGAGTGGACGCCCGTGCCCGCCGAGGTCTACCCGCTGACGGAGGCCAGGGCCGCGTTCCGTCGCATGCAGCAGGCCCGGCATATCGGCAAGATCGTGGTGCAGATGCCGAAACCGCTTGCGCCGCGCGGGGATCGGACCTATCTGATCACCGGTGGTCTCGGTGCACTCGGTCTGCACACGGCGGCGCATCTGGCCCAACTCGGTGCCGGCGACATCGTGTTGACGAGCCGCCGCGCCGTGGACTGCCGAAGCGGAGCAGGCCATTGCCGCCATCGCCGAGCGCTTCCACTGCCGAGTCCACGTCTTCTCGGCCGACGTCGGCGACGAGTCCGAGGTCGCCGAGCTGTTGGCGCGAGATCCGCTCGGAGTTGCCGCCGCTGGCCGGCGTGGCCCACCTGGCAGGGCGTGCTCGACGATGCGCTGTTGCCGCAGCAGGATCTCGAGCGATTCCGAACAACGCTGCGGCCCAAGGCCCTCGGTGCCCACCACCTGCATCGGTTGACGAAGGACGACGAACTCGACTTCTTCATCCTCTACTCGTCGGCGTCGGCCGTGCTGGGTTCGCCGTCGCAGGCCAACTACGCCACCGCCAACGCGCTGCTCGACGGGCTCGCCGCCCATCGCAGGGCGCACGGCCTGCCGGCCACCGCCGTCAACTTCGGCCCATGGGGCCGCGGCGGCATGGCCAGTTCGCAGGCCGCGGTCGCCAATCTCAGCGCCCAGGGCATGATGCCGCTGGAGCCGACGGCGGCCCTGGCCGCGCTCGGCGAGGTCATCCGCCACGGAACGGCGCAGGCAACCGTCCTGAAGGTCAACTGGCAACGTACCGCGAAGATGCTCGGCGGCACTCGTCCGCCGTTCCTCGACAACGTCCTGCCCAGCGGCGACGCAGCGGCCACCGGCGACAGCGAGCTGCTCCGCAAGCTTCAGGACGTCCCCGTCGCGCAGCGGGCGGCATTCATCACCGAGTTCCTGCAGCGCGAAGTGCAGGGATTCCTGCGGCTCGCGCAACCGCCCGCCGCAACGAGCAGGTTCCTCGACCTCGGCACCGACTCCTGATGGCGGTCGAACTGCGCAACCGGTTGTTCGGGCAGTTCGGCGGCAAGTTCGACATCAGCCCGACCGCGGTGTTCGACTACCCGACGCTCGGCGAACTCGCCGAGCATCTGGTCTCGCAACTGCCCGATTCGGATGCACCGTCAGGCGAAGCGGAATCCGCGGAATCCGCCGCCGAGCCCGAGGCCGGCCGAGCCCGCCGACCGGAGACTCTGACCGAACGCGCTGAACCCGGTACGGTGGATCGTGGCAGAAATCACATTTCGATAAACGCCCAGTTCAGCACCATGCTGATCTGCCCAGGTGAGCCGGCGCTCGATCAACCGGTGGGTGGGAGCAGCGCCGGCATCACGTCACAACCGCTTGCGTTGAAGTTACCGGGCGGTATAGTTCGCGTGTTACTGGTGGGTAACTTAGAGCCAAGTACCCAACCCTAAAGTGGCAGTTCTCATCGAGGAGGAATAGTGAGCCACTACAAGAGCAACGTACGTGACCAGGAATTCAACCTGTTCGAGGTCCTCGGTGTCGACAAGGCGCTGGGCCAAGGTGAATACAGCGATCTCGACGCCGACACCGTGCGCGAGATGCTCGGCGAGATGGCCCGCCTGGCCGAAGGTCCGCTGGCCGCGTCCTTCGTCGACGGCGACCGCAACCCGCCGGTCTTCGACCCCGACACTCACACGGTGAGCCTGCCGGAGTCCTTCAAGAAGTCCGTCAAGGCCTTCATCGACGGCGGCTGGGACCGCGTCGGCCTCGACGAGGAGCTCGGCGGCATGCCGATGCCCAAAGTCCTCATGTGGGCGCTGCACGAGCACGTGCTCGGCGCCAACCCCGCCGTCTGGATGTACGCCGGCGGCGCCGGCTTCGCCAGCATCTTCTACCACCTCGGCACCGAGGAGCAGAAGAAGTGGGCCGTCATCGCCGCCGAGCGCGGCTGGGGCGCCACCATGGTGCTGACCGAGCCCGACGCCGGCTCCGACGTCGGCGCCGGCCGCACCAAGGCCGTCAAGCAGGACGACGGCTCCTGGCACATCGACGGCGTGAAGCGGTTCATCACCTCCGCCGACTCCGACGACCTGTTCGAGAACATCTTCCACCTGGTGCTGGCGCGCCCCGAGGGCGCGGGACCCGGCACCAAGGGCCTGTCGCTGTTCTTCGTGCCGAAGTTCCTCTTCGACTTCGAGACCGGCGAGCTGGGCGAGCGCAACGGCGTCTTCGTCACCAACGTCGAGCACAAGATGGGCCTGAAGGTCTCGGCCACCTGTGAGCTGACCATCGGCCAGCACGGCGTTCCGGCCAAGGGCTGGCTGGTCGGCGAGGTGCACGACGGCATCGCCCAGATGTTCGACGTCATCGAGCAGGCCCGAATGATGGTGGGCACCAAGGCTATTGCCACGCTGTCGACCGGCTACCTCAACGCCCTGGAGTACGCCAAGGAGCGCGTGCAGGGTGCTGACCTGACCCAGATGACCGACAAGGCCGCACCGCGCGTGACGATCACCCATCACCCGGACGTGCGTCGCAGCCTGATGACCCAGAAGGCCTACGCCGAGGGTCTGCGGGCGCTGTACCTCTACACCGCCACCTACCAGGACGCCGCGGTGGCCAAGGCAGTGCAGGGCGTCGAGGCCGACCTCGCGGTCAAGGTCAACGACCTGCTGCTGCCGATCGTCAAGGGTGTCGGCTCGGAGCAGGCCTACGCCAAGCTCACCGAGAGCCTGCAGACCTTCGGTGGGTCCGGCTTCCTGCAGGACTACCCGATCGAGCAGTACATCCGCGACGCCAAGATCGACTCGCTGTACGAGGGCACCACCGCCATCCAGGCGCAGGACTTCTTCTTCCGCAAGATCATCCGCGACAAGGGTGTGGCGCTGGGGCACGTGGCCGGCCAGATCGATGAGTTCATCAAGAACGAGTCGGGCAACGGTCGCCTCAAGACCGAGCGCGAGCTGCTGGCCAAGGCCCTGGAGGATGTCCAGGCCATGGCGGCCTCGATGACCGGCTACCTGATGGCCGCGCAGGAGAACACCGCGTCCATCTACAAGGTGGGCCTGGCGTCGGTGCGCTTCCTGATGAGCGTCGGCGACCTGGTCATCGGCTGGCTGCTGCAGCGTCAGGCTGCCGTTGCCATCGAGGCTCTCGACGCCGGCGCCACCGGCGCCGACCGCTCCTTCTACGAGGGCAAGATCGCCGTCGCCTCGTTCTTCGCCAAGAACATGCTGCCGCTGCTGACCAGCACGCGTCAGGTGATCGAGACGATCGACAACGAGATCATGGAGCTCGACGAAGCGGCCTTCTAACCAGTCAACGCGATACGGCCCCGGGACCTTTGGGTTCCGGGGCCGTTCGCATTCGGGCCGGAATCACGATCCGGTCGACCGCTGAGTGCCAGCTGCGGCAAACAATATCGCCAGGACTCGGGATTTGCCGCGCCCCCAGCCCCGGCTGGCCATGCCCCCTCCCATAGGTTGCACACTACGGCTTTCGGCACAGTTGCCGAGAAACCGCGTCAATAAGAGACCTTTTTCCGGGACCTTGGGCCCTGGCACCACAGCCGTCATTCGATAAGTTCAGAGCATGGCGATCCTGGACAGCAATGGTGCTGAGCTCGAGGCTGCCGCCGACGCGGCGAAGAAGCAGGGCGGGCCTGGTTCGCTGGCCAACATCGTGGCCCCTTTCACCAGGGCCGGAGGCTACTACGCACGCTCCTGGGGCGCCTATCTTGACGGCGCCGGCGGCGAACTGCCGGTTGCGCGCCCGACGTTGTCGTTGGCCACCCACGCGCTGCGCGACGAGATCGTGCTGGTGGGATTGCGCTGGCGGCGCCCGCTGGGCGACGCGAGAGTCTACGAGCGGATCAACGGTGAGGTCGCCGATGCGCTCGCCCTCTACGGCAAGAAGGGCTGGCTGAAGAAGCCCGCAGGATTCTTCGCTGCGCCGCCGACCCCCGCCGATGTCAGCATCAGATCGTTCAGTAGCCGCAACCGCACGCACGAGCGACTCTCCTTCGAAAGCGGCTACCAGCCCTATGCCGGCGAGCCGGGCCGGGATCGCTGGCTGAGCTACAGCGGAAACCATCGTGAGTACGCCCTGATGCTGCGCCACCCCGAGCCGCGTCCGTGGCTGGTGTGTGTCCACGGAACCGAGATGGGCCGCGCCGGACTGGACCTGACCCTGTTCCGGGCCTGGCATCTCCACGAGGACCTCGGGCTCAACGTGGTGCTGCCGGTGCTGCCGATGCACGGGCCGCGAGCCAAAGGATTGCCCAAGAACGCGGTGTATCCCGGTGAGGACGTCATGGACGACGTTCACGCGACAGCGCAGGCGGTGTGGGACATCCGCCGGGTGATCGCCTGGATCCGCTCCGAACAGCCCGACGCACAGATCGGGTTGAACAGCATCTCGCTGGGCGGCTACATCGCGGCGCTCGTCGCCAGCCTCGAGGACGGACTGACGTGCGCCATCCTCGGGGTACCGCCGTCGAACCTGGTCGAAATCCTCGGCCGCCATGCCGGCCTGGACAAGGCCGACCCGCGCCGCAGAACCCTCGAGCTGGCCGCACCCATCGGCCAGATGATCTCGCCGCTGGCGCTGCAACCGAAACTGCCGCCCGGCGGCCGCTTCATCTACGCCGGCGTCGCCGACCGCATCGTGCACCCGCGCGAGCAGGTGCTACAGCTGTGGGAGCACTGGGGACGCCCGGACATCGGCTGGTATCGACGGTGGCCACACCGGATTCTTCCAGGCCCGCCCGGTCCAGCGCTTCGTCGACGCGGCCCTGATTCAGTCGGGACTCGTTGGAGCGGGGTCACTTTCAAAAAAGTGACCGCCGCTGGAATCCCCTCCTCACCAGCGGCGGTCCTTCCTCTGCGTCAATAGGACACAAAGAAAGAGGATGCCCCGTGTTGCCGTCGGGTCGGGGGGTCAGACGGCAACACGGAGCTATCCGGTACATCGGATACCCGAGAGAGCTCGTTACAAACTCACGGAAGTATTTTTCCGCGAATTCTCAGGCGACCATGATCGCGGTCACACCCTGGCCGCCTGCAGCACAGATCGAGATCAGGCCACGCACCGGTGCTCCGGTGTCGGCCTTCTTCTCGGCGAGCTGCTTGGCCAACTGCGCGACGATCCGTCCGCCGGTCGCGGCGAACGGGTGACCGGCCGCCAGCGACGAGCCGTTGACGTTGAGCTTCGACCGGTCGATGGCGCCGAGTGCGGCATCGAGGCCCAGTCGCTCCTTGCAGTACTCCTCGGACTCCCACGCCTGCAGGTGAGCGAGCACCACCGAGGCGAACGCCTCGTGGATCTCGTAGAAGTCGAAATCCTGCAAAGTCAGGCCGTTGCGCGCGAGCAGCCGCGGCACGGCGTAGGTGGGCGCCATCAGCAACCCGTCGGCGCCGTTGACGTAGTCCACCGCGGCGGTCTCGGAGTCGACGAAATAGGCCAGCGGCGTCAGCGAATGTGAGTCGGCCCACTCCTCGCTGGCCAGCAGGGCCACCGAGGCGCCGTCGGTCAGCGGGGTGGAGTTCCCGGCGGTCATCGTCGCGTCGCCGTTCTTGACGCCGAACACCGGCTTGAGCTTGGCCAGCTTCTCGGCGCTGGAGTCCGCGCGCAGGTTGTTGTCGCGGTAGACGCCCAGGAACGGGGTCACGAGGTCGTCGAAGAATCCGCGGTCGTAGGCGGCGGCCATGTTGCGGTGACTGGCCGCGGCCAGCTCGTCCTGGTCGATTCGCTTGATGCCCATCTTCTTCGCGGTGATCGCCGCATGCTCGCCCATCGACAGGCCGGTGCGGGGCTCGCCGTTGGTGGGGATCTCCACCCCGAGGGAGGCGGGCAGCTTGCCGACCAGCTTGAGCCGGTCGACGTTCGACCTCGCCCGCCGCAATCCGAGCAGGGTGCGGCGCAGGTCGTCGCCAAGCCCGATCGGGGCGTCGGAGGTGGTGTCCACACCGCCGGCGACGGCCACCTCGTAGCGGCCCGCGGCGATTCCGTCGGCGGCCGCGATCGCCGCCTGCAGACCGGTGCCGCAGGCCTGCTGCAGATCGATGGCCGGGGTGTAGGGCGACAGCGCGCTGCCCAGCACGCTCTCGCGCATCAGGTTGAAGTCGCGGCTGTGCTTGAGGACGGCGCCGCCGATCACGGCGCCGAGGCGTTCACCGGCGAGGCCGAAGCGGTCCACCAGACCGTCCAGCGCGGCGGTGAACATGTCCTGATTGGAGGCTTCGGCGTAGGCGCCGTCAGAGCGGGCGAACGGGATCCGGTTGCCGCCGAGAACGGCGACCCTGCGAGCATTCTGGCTGTTCGAGGCCACGTCAATCTCCGCTTTTTCGTCGGTTCGGGATGGGTATATGACACCCATAGTACCCACCGTTCTTACTCTCGAGTAAGTTCGTTCCCAGTCCCATGACAACCCAAACTCGAAAGGCACATTCGTGGCTTCCGACCTGTTCTCGCAAGTCGTCAACTCCGGTCCCGGCTCGTTTCTGGCCAAGCAGCTCGGCGTTCCGCAGCCCGAGACCCTGCGCCGTTACCGGCCGGGCGAACCGCCGCTGGCGGGCTCGCTGCTGATCGGCGGGGAAGGCCGCGTGGCCGAGCCGCTGCGCGCCGCCCTGGCCGAGGACTACGACCGTCGTCGCCAACAACCTGGGTGGGCGCTGGGCCGACTCGTTCGGCGGCCTGGTCTTCGACGCCACCGGCATCACCGAGCCGGTCAAGCTGCGCGGCCTGTACGAGTTCTTCACACCGGTGCTGCGCAACCTCGGGCCCTCCGGCCGAGTCGTGGTCGTCGGCACCACCCCGGACGAGGCGGCCGGGGTGGACGAGCGCATCAGCCAGCGCGCCCTGGAGGGCTTCACCCGCTCGCTGGGCAAGGAACTGCGCGACGGCGCAACCGCCGCCCTGGTCTATGTGTCGCCCGCGGCCAAGCCGGCCGCGACCGGGCTGGAGTCGACCATGCGGTTCATCCTGTCGGCCAAGTCGGCCTACGTCGACGGCCAGGTGTTCTACGTCGGCGCCGACGACTCGACGCCGCCCGCCGACTGGGACAAGCCGCTGGCCGGCAAGGTCGCCATCGTGACCGGCGCCGCCCGCGGCATCGGCGCCACCATCGCCGAGGTGTTCGCCCGCGACGGCGCGACGGTCGTCGCGATCGACGTGGAGGCGGCCCACGATGCGCTCGGCGAGACGGCGGCCAGGGTGGGCGGCACCGCGCTGCCGCTCGACGTCACCGCCGAGGACGCGGTCGAGAAGATCACCGCGCACCTGCGCGAGCACCACGGCGGCCGGGCGGACATCCTGGTCAACAACGCCGGCATCACCCGCGACAAGCTGCTGGCCAACATGGACGACGCCCGCTGGGATGCGGTGATCGCCGTGAATCTGCTTGCGCCGCAACGGCTGACCGAAGGCCTGGTGGGCAACGGCAGCATCGGCGAGGGCGGCCGCATCATCGGCCTGTCGTCGATGGCCGGCATCGCCGGCAACCGCGGGCAGACCAACTACGCCACCACCAAGGCCGGGATGATCGGCATCACCCAGGCGCTGGCTCCGTCGCTGGCCGAGAAGGGAATCACGATCAACGCCGTCGCGCCCGGGTTCATCGAGACCGCGATGACGGCAGCGATCCCGCTGGCCACCCGCGAGGTGGGCCGTCGGCTCAACTCGCTGTACCAGGGCGGCAAGCCCGTCGACGTCGCCGAGACCATCGCCTACTTCGCCAGCCCGGCGTCGAACGCCGTGACCGGCAACGTGATCCGGGTGTGCGGCCAGGCGATGCTGGGGGCCTAACCTTGGACACTGTGACGATCAGCCCAGCGGACTGCGCAACATGTTGCGCGCCGCAGCCGGTTCACTGCCGTTCATCCCGCGCGGCGATCACCTGCCCGCGCGGACGTTGACCGTCGACGAACTGCCGATCGACCGCTCCAACGTGGCCGCCTACGCGGCGGTCACCGGTCTGCGCTACGGCGACACGGTGCCGCTGACCTATCCGTTCGCGCTGACGTTCCCGACGGTCATGTCGCTGGTGACCGGGTTCGACTTCCCCTTCGCGGCAATGGGTGCCGTGCACGTCGAGAACCACATCACCCAGCACCGGCCGATCTCGGTCACCGACACCGTCGGCGTCAAGGTGCATGCGGAGAACCTGCGCGAGCATCGCAAGGGTCTGCTGGTCGACCTGGTCACCGACGTCAGCGTCGGCAACGAACTGGCCTGGCACCAGGTCACGACCTTCCTGCACCAGCAGCGCACCAGCCTGTCCGACGAAGCACGAGCCAGAGCCGCCCAAACAGCCGAAGTTGCCGCCGCCCAACGCAATTCTGCGAATCACTCCCGGCCAGATCCGTCGCTACGCATCGGTCAGCGGCGACCACAATCCGATCCACACCAATGCGATCGGGGCCAAGCTGTTCGGATTTCCGACCGTCATCGCCCACGGAATGTTCAGCGCCGCAGCGGTTCTGGCGAACATCGAGGGCCAGCTGCCGGACGCCGTGCGGTACTCGGTGAAGTTCGGCAAGCCGGTGGTGCTGCCCGCCAGCGCGGGTCTCTACGTCGATCGGGTCGCCGACGGCTGGGACATCGCGCTGCGCAATATGGCCAAGGGCTATCCGCACCTGACCGGGACCGTGCGCGGGCTGTAGGCCCCGAGTCTGCACTCACGCGCCGAGTCTGCGCACAGATCTCGAGATCTGGACGCGATCTGCGAGACTCGATTCGGCTACCCGTCGTGGCCGAAGACGTTTCCTTTTCCGCGGGCGCACCTTTCAGCCCGCGCCAGAACAGGTTGATCAGCAGTTCGGCTGCCTCGTCGACGTCGGCGTCACCGGCGCTGACCCGGGCCGCGACGGCCTCGCCGGCGCCCACCAGCGCGACGGCCATCATGTGGAAGTCGGTGTCCGGCTCGGGATGACGGGTGCCCGCCTCCAGCAGCCGCGCGACCATGTCGATGATCTTCTCGCGGCCCTCGCGCACGGTATGGGCGAACGCCTGCGAACTGGTGGCCTGGGTGTAGAGCACGATCCACGACGCGCGGTTGGCGTCGATGTACTGCAACACCGACAGGATGGTGCTGCGCAGCAGATCGTGCGGGCTCTGCTTGAGGTCGATGTCCTCGCGGACCGCCTCGATGAAGCGGCTCAGCTCGCGGCTCAGGCAGGCGCCGAACAGTTCTTCCTTGGAGCCGTAGTACAGATAGAGCATCGGCTTGGAGATCTGCGCCTCGGCGGCGATGACGTCCATCGACGTCTCGTGATAGCCGTTGACCGAGAACATCTGCACGGCGGCGTCGAGCATCTGCTGCTCGCGCACGGCACGAGGCAACCGCTTGGTGCCACCTGCCATGTCGTCGCCTTTCGCTGCCGCTGCCGTGCCAGTTAAAGGCTAGCCGCCGCAGCGCGGGCTGGGGCCCTTGATGCCCGCCATCCGCAGCAGCGATCCGTCGACGGCCTGCAGCGACAGCTCGCCGCCGTTGACGGCCTTCTCCAGCCGGTCGAGCACCGCGGGCACCTCGTCGGTGGTGACCCACAGCGCCACGTCGACGCCGGCCTGCAGGGCGCGCAGCACCGCCTCGGCGACGCCGTAGCGCGTCGGAGATCGCGGCCATGCTGGACAGGTCGTCGGTGAACACCGGGCCGTTGAAGCCCGGGCCGCCGTAGCCGCCGCTGCGCAGCAGGTCGACCGCGGCCGGGCTGAGGCTGGCCGGTGTCGCCGCCGGTCAGTCCGGGCACCTCGAGGTGGCCGATCATCACCGCGACGGGCGCCTCGGTGGTCAGCGTGCGGTACGGGCATCAGGTCGTCTGTCATCAGCTCGGTCCAGCGGCGGGGTGGTGACCGCCCCGGCGGTGTGCGAGTCACCCGAGCCGTGGCCGTGGCCGGGGAAGTGCTTGAGCACCGGCAGCAGTCCGGCGTCGCGCAGGCCGCGGGCGTAGGCGCCGGCGTAGGCGGTGACCACCGCCGGGTCGTTGGAGAAGGACCGGTCGCCGATGACGGTGTCGTCGGCCGCTGTCGGTGACGTCGACGACGGGCGCGAAGTCGACGGTGATGCCCAGGCCCCGCATCTGGCGGCCGCGGTCCAGGGCGAGCTGGTAGACCTCGTCGGGCGTCTTGGTCTGCGCCAGCACGCGGGCCGACGGGGCCGGCGCCGATGAGCGACGACAGCCGCGACACCCGGCCGCCCTCCTCGTCGACGCTGACCGCCAGCGGCAGCGGGCCCGGCGTTGGCGATAGTCGGGCAGCGAGCCGTCGGTCAGCATCGACAGGTCGGTCCAGCTGCCGATCATGATGCCGCCGACGTGGTAGGTCGTCGACCACCGCGCGGGCGTCGGCGCCGTCGCGGACGCCGACCATCAGCAGCTGGGCCAGCTTGTCGCGGGTGGACAGGGTCGTCGGATCACCACACATCGGCGGAGCCGGGGCCGCCGGAGCCGGGGCCTGTCAGCGGGGCGACGCTGGCCGACGACGCGGAGCCGGCGGGCGCGGAGGTCGACGGCGCACTCTTCGGGGCAGGCTGTCGAGCAGCCCACCAGGAGCAGCGGCAACGTCGAGACCGCGGCGAATCCGCGCAGGGAGAACAGGCGTCTGGCCATCCGCACATGCTGTCATGGCCGCCGCCGTCGTCCAACCGCGGTTCGACGCGTGCTAGGTTGACCAGCGGGTACCCCCCGAAGCGACCCTCCCGATCCAAGCACCAGCCAAGGAGACCCGATCATGACCCGGTTCGTGGTTCCCGCCGCCGCCAGCATCGTGGTCGGCCTGCTGCTCGGGGCCGCCTCGATCTTCGGGGTGACGCTGATGATCCAGCAGGACACCAAGCCGCCGCTGTCGCCAGGCGACCCGGCATCGTCGGTGCTCAACCGCGTCGAGTACGGCAACCGCGGCTAGCCTGAGCACGCTCACCGCCGCCTCCCCCGCGGCCACGCAGCCACCCGTCACCACCCCGCCGCTTCGCCGGCGTTGGCTGGCCGCCGTCTTCGCCGCAGCGCTGGTGCTGTGCTTCGCGCAGTCGCCGGGGATGATCTCGCCCGACACCAAACTCGACCTGACCGCCAACCCGCTGCGGTTCCTGGCGCGCGCCGCCAATCTGTGGAACAGCGACCTGCCGTTCGGCCAGGCGCAGAACCAGGCCTACGGCTATCTGTTCCCGCACGGGGCGTTCTTCCTGCTCGGTGACACCCTCGGCCTGCCCGGCTGGATCACCCAGCGGCTGTGGTGGGCGCTGCTGCTCACCGCCGGCTTCTGGGGTCTGCTGCGGGTCGCCGAGGCGCTGGGCATCGGCACCACCCCGTCGCGGGTGATCGGCGCGCTCGCGTTCGCCCTCTCGCCGCGGGTGCTGACGACGCTGGGCTCGATCTCCTCGGAGACGCTGCCGATGATGCTGGCGCCGTGGGTGCTGCTGCCGGTCATCCTGGCGTTGCAGGGAGCCGCTGGGCCGGCGACATCGGGCGGGGGCGACCACTCCCGCCCGTTGCGGGTGCTGGCCGCCCGGGCCGGGATCGCCCTGGCGCTGATGGGCGCGGTCAACGCGGTGGCCACCATCACCGGATGTCTGCCCGCGGTGATCTGGTGGGCGTGCCACCGGCCGAACCGGACGTGGTGGCGGTTCAGCGCGTGGTGGGCGCTGGCCTCGGCGCTGGCGGTCACCTGGTGGGTGGTCGCGCTGCTGCTGCTCGGCCGGATCAGCCCGCCGTTCCTGGACTTCATCGAATCCTCCGGGGTCACCACGCAGTGGACGTCGCTGACCGAGATGCTGCGCGGCACCGACAGTTGGACGCCGTTCGTGGCGCCCAACGCGACCGCCGCCACGTCACTGGTGACGCAGCCGGTGCTGGTGCTGGCGACCGCGCTGGTCGCCGCGGGCGGGATGGCCGGGCTGGCGCTGCGGTCGATGCCGGCGCGCGGACGCCTGGTGACCATGCTGCTGATCGGGGTGGTCCTGCTGGGCGTGGGCTACTCGGGCGGGCTCGGCTCCCCGCTGGCCCATCAGGTGCAGCTGTTCCTCGACGCGGCGGGCGCGCCGCTGCGCAACGTCCACAAGCTCGAACCGGTGATCCGCATCCCGCTGGTCCTCGGTGTGGCGCACCTGCTCAGCCGAATCCCGCTGCCCGGCAGCGCGCCGCGGCCGGTGTGGATCCGGGCCTTCGCCCATCCCGAGGACGACAAACGGGTGGCCGTGGGCATCGTCGTGCTCGCGGCGCTGGCGGTGGCCACGTCGATGGCCTGGACGGGTCGGCTGGCGCCGCCCGGCACGTTTCGCGCGATTCCCGACTACTGGCATCAGGCCGCGTCCTGGCTGGCCGACCACAACGACGGCGCGCCGACGCCGGGTCGCGTCCTTGTCGTGCCGGGCGCCCCGTTCGCCACCCAGGTGTGGGGCAACAGCCACGACGAGCCGCTGCAGGTGCTCAGCGAAGGTCCCTGGGGGGTAAGGGATTCCATTCCGCTGACCCCGCCGCAGACCATCCGGGCGCTGGACTCCGTGCAGCGGCTGTTCGCGGCCGGGCGGCCGTCGGCCGGGTTGGCGGACACACTTGCGCGCCAGGGCATCTCGTATGTGGTGGTGCGCAACGATCTCGACCCGGACTCGTCGCGGTCGGCGCGGCCGCTGCTGGTGCACCGGGCGATCGACGGCTCCCCCGGACTGCAGAAGGTCGCCGAGTTCGGCGATCCGGTCGGGCCGGGCACACTGTCGGGGTTCATCAGCGACAGTGGACTGCGCCCTCGCTACCCGGCGGTGGAGATCTATCATGTTGGCGGTCAAGGCAATCCGGGCGCACCGTATCTGACCGATGCCAGCCGCATGGCCCGGGTCGACGGCGGCCCGGAGGTGCTGCTGCGGCTCGACGAGCGACGCCGCCTGCTCGGCCAGCCGCCGCTGGGCCCGATGCTGCTGACCGCCGACGCGCAGCGCGCCGGACTGCCGGTGCCGGTCGTCACGGTCACCGACACCCCGGTCGACCGCGAGATCGACTATGGCCGGGTCGACGACCACTCGTCGGCAGCACGCGCCCAGGGCGATCGGCGTAACACCTTCAACCGGGTTCCCGACTACCCCGCTCCCGGTGCCCGTCAGGTGCACGGCGGATGGTCGGGCGGGCGGCTGAGCGCCTCGAGTTCGTCATCGGACTCGACGGCGCTGCCCAATGTCGCGCCGGCCAGCGGGCCTGCCGCGGCGGTCGACGGTGACTCGGCCACCGCCTGGGTGTCCAACTCGCTGCAGCCGGCGATCGGGCAGTGGCTGCAGGTGGACTTCGTCCGCCCGATCACCAACGCGGCACTGACCGTGACTCCGAGCGCCACCGCGGTCGGCGCTCAGGTGCGCCGGCTGCAGGTGTCGACCGAAAACGGCACCACCACAGTGCGTTTCGACGAGCCGGGCAAACCACTGACCGTGGCCCTGCCGTACGGGGAGACCTCCTGGGTCAGGATCACGGCAGTCGGCACCGACGACGGCTCCTCCGGCGTCCAGTTCGGCATCACCGATCTGTCGATCACCCAGTACGACGCCTCGGGCTACGCCCATCCGGTCGACCTGCGCCACACCCTCGTGGTGCCCGGCCCGCCGGCCGGGTCGGCGGTCGCGGCCTGGGATCTGGGCTCGGAGTTGCTGGGCCGGCCGGGCTGTGCGGACTCCCCCGACGGTGTGCACTGCGCGGCGTCGATGGCGCAGACCCCCGAGGAACCGGTGAACCTCAGCCGCACGCTGACGGTGCCGGTTCCGATCGGCGTGGGGGCCACGGTGTGGGTGCGCGGCCGGCAGGGTCCGCACCTGGCCGACCTGATCGCCGAGCCGGGCACCACCCGCGCGCGCGGCGACTCCGACCTCATCGACGTCGACGGCTCGGCGTATGCGGCCACCGACGGTGACCCGCGAACCGCCTGGACCGCCCCGCAGAACGTGGTGCAGCACAAGAGTGCGCCGACGCTGACGGTGACGCTGCCCAAAGCCACCGAGGTGACCGGCTTGCGGCTGACCCCCAGCATCTCGGCGCTACCGACGCATCCCACCATGGTCGCCATCGACCTCGGGGACGGGCCGCAGGTCCGCAGACTCCAGGCCGGTGACGACGCGGGTGCGCAGACGGTGGCGCTGCGACCCCGCGTCACCGACACCGTGCGGATCAGCGTGCTCAACTGGGACGACGTAATCGACCGCACCGCATTGGGTTTCGACCAGATCAAGCCGCCCGGGCTGGCGGAGTTGGCGGTACTCGGACCCGACGGCAAACCGGTGGCCCCGGCCGACGCGGCCCGCAACAACAAGCGCACCATCGAGATCCCCTGCGGTGAGGGACCGATCGTCGCGGTGTCGGGCCGGTTCGTGCAGACCTCGGTGACCACGACGGTCGGGGCGCTGCTCGACGGCGAGCCGATCCCGGCCAAGGCGTGCGATCCGACGCCGATCATGTTGCCTGCCGGCCAACAGGAATTGCTGATCAGCCCCGGGTCGGCGTTCTTCGTCGACGGTGTCGCGCTGACCGGCCCGCTGGCGGCCCAGATCCCCACCGCGACAACCACACCCGCAGACATCACGACCTGGGGAGCGGACCGCCGCGAGATCACCTTGAGCCGGTCACCCGTTGCGCGGGTGCTGGTGGTACCCGAAAGCGTCAACCCTGGCTGGGTGGCCCACACCCCGGACGGTGTGACGCTGACCCCGGTGATCGTCAACGGCTGGCAGCAGGGCTGGGTGGTACCCGCCGGCGAGCAGGGCACCATCACGCTGACGTTCCCGTCCAACGCCGCGTACCGAACCGGCCTGGCGGTCGGGCTGTCACTGCTGCCGTTGCTGCTGCTGCTCGCCCTCGTACCGCGGCGGGGACCACCGCAGGTCCGCGAGCCGGCCCAGCCGTGGGCGGTGCCACTGCTGGCGGCCGCGGCGGTGCTGGCCGCGGGCGTGGTCGTCGCCGGGGTCGGCGGGATGCTGGTGTTCGGCGGCTGGCTGGCCGCCACCTACGCCCTGCGCAACCGGCAGCGGCTGCGTGACCGGCTCACTCTGGGGGCCGCCGCGTGCGGGCTGATCCTGGCCGGTGCGCTGCTGTCGCGATACCCGTGGCGCTCGGTCGACGGCTACATCGGGCACTCCCCGTGGGTGCAGTTGCTGGCGCTGGTTTCACTCGGCGCGCTCGCCGCATCTGTCGTGCCCGGAACTCGGCCTTCTCCCGAAAACGACGCAGCCCCCAACAGTATCCCGCTAGGGTCGAGCCATGACAGAGCCGTCACAGGTCGAGACCGTGCGGGGCCCGATCGCGACCGGGGACCTGGGTGTGGTGCTGATGCACGAACACGTCTTCGTGCTGTCCCCGGAGATCATCGCGAACTACCCGGAGGGGTGGGGCGACGAAGCCGCCCGGGAGGCCGACGCCGTCGACAAGCTCAACGCGCTCAAAGCCATCGGGGTGGACACCATCGTCGACCCCACCGTGATCGGTCTGGGCCGCTACATTCCACGCATCCAGCGGGTGGCCGCCCAGACCGACCTGCAGATCGTCGTGGCCACCGGGGTCTACACCTACAACGACGTGCCGATGTACTTCCACTTCACCGGCCCGGGAACAGCGCTGGACGGCCCCGAGCCGATGGTCGACCTGTTCGTCCGGGACATCACCGAGGGGATCGCAGGCACCGGGGTGAAGGCCGCAATCCTCAAGTGCGCCACCGACGAACCGGGGGTAACCCCGGGCGTCGAGCGGGTGCTGCGGGCCGTCGCCGCGGCGCATCGCGCCACCGGGGTGCCGATCACCACCCACACCCATGCGCACACCCGCCGCGGTCTGGAACAACAGCGGATCTTCGCCGAGGAGGGTGTCGACCTGAGCCGGGTGATCATCGGGCACAGCGGCGACACCACCGACCTGGACTACCTCGAGGAGCTGATCGCCGCGGGCTCCTACCTCGGCATGGATCGCTTCGGTCTGGACAACATCCTCAGCTTCGAGGATCGCGTCGATACCGTGGCGAAGATGTGCGCGCGGGGCCACGCGGACAAGATGGTGCTGGCTCACGACGCCTCGTGCCACATCGACTGGCTTCCCGAGGCGGCCCTGCCGTTGGTCCTGCCGAACTGGCACTACCTGCACATCCACAATGACGTCCTGCCGGCGCTGCGGCAGCGCGGTGTCACCGAGGACCAGATCACCACGATGCTCGTGGACAACCCGCGGGCCATCTTCTCCAAGCAAGGTGCCTATGCCTGACGAGATCCCCCCGATCGGAACCAAGCTGAGCCGGCTCGCCGCCGAGGCGCCCGACGAACCTGCGGTCAGCTGCGACGGGCGCACCCTGACCCGCGGCGAGCTGGAGTCGACGTCCAACCGGCTGGCCCGGGCCTACGCCGAACTCGGGGTGGGCCACGGTGATTACGTGACGATCGCGGTGCCCAACTCGATCGAATGGGTGCAGTCGACGATCGCGGTGTGGAAGCTCGGTGCGATTCCGCAGCCGCTGTCGCCGCGGCTGCCCGATGCCGAGTTCGAGGGTCTGCTCGACCTCAAGCCGCGGGCGCTGCTGGTGGGCCGGGCCGACCCGCGCGGTGTGGTGCCCTCGGTCGAGGCCGACTTCACCGGCAGCCCGGAACTCTCCGATGCGCCGCTGCCCGAGGTGGTTTCACCGGCGTGGAAGTCGATGGCCTCCGGCGGCAGCACCGGGCGGCCGAAGCTGATCGAGGCGGGCGGCGAGGGCCGGATCCCGGCGGAGGTGATCGCGATGGGAATGGGCAACCTACCCACCGACACCCACCTGGTGCCGGTGCCGCTGAGCCACAACACCGGCTTCACCTCGGCGACGATCGCGCTGCTGAGCGGCCAGCACCTGGTGCTGATGCCGCGCTTCCAGCCGGAGGAGTTCCTGCGGCTGATCGCCGAGCACCGGGTCAACTACCTGGCCACCGTGCCGACGATCATGCAGCGGCTGCTGCCGGTGTACCAGGCGAACCCGGATGCCTACGACCTGTCCTCGCTGCGGCGGCTGTGGCACCTGGCCGCGCCGTGCCCGCCCAACATCAAGGAGGCCTGGATCGAACTGCTCGGCCCGGAGGCGGTGTGGGAACTCTACGGCGGCACCGAACTTCAGGCCCTGACGTTCATCAGCGGCACGGAATGGCTGGGCCATCGCGGCTCGGTCGGCCGGGTGGTCGCCGGTGAGATGAAGGTGCTCGACGACGACGGCAACGAGTGCCCGCCGGGCGTGCTCGGCGAGATCTACATGCGCCCGCGCCCCGGCAGCGCACCCACCTACCGCTACATCGGCAGCACCGCCAAGACCCGCGACGGCTGGGATTCGCTGGGCGATCTGGGCTGGTTCGACGAGGACGGCTATCTGTACCTGTGCGACCGGCGGGTGGACATGTTCACCGTCGGGGGCCGCAACGTGTACCCGGCGGAGATCGAGAACTCGCTGGCCGAGCATCCCGCCGTGCTGTCGTGTCTGGTGGTCGGGGTTCCGCACGAGGACCTCGGCCAGGTGCCGCATGCGCTGGTGCACACCGACGGTGACGGCCTCGACACCGCCACCGTCCAGCAGTTCGTGGCCGAGCGGCTGGCCGACTACAAGGTGCCGCGCAGTGTGGAGTTCGTCGACACCCCGCTGCGCGACGACGCCGGCAAGGCACGGCGTTCGGCGGTGCGCGACGAGGTCATCGCGCGACTGGGCGGTTAAGCTTCGGCCGCCTGCCAGGCGCGGGCGAAGATCATCGCGCAATGACCGGCTCGGGCGCATCGCTTACCGAGCTGTCCAGCGGCGGGATCGGTGACTTGCTGCCCGGTCCATCCCCGGCGCTCCGCGCCTGCCCGCCGATACTCCCAGCGGCGCAGCGCGTTGCGGCACGGCGACTCCACCAGCGCGTAGCTGACCGCCGCCATCGCGAACCCGAAGATCAGCGTGAGGATCAGCACCACCACCAGGTTGCCGTTGAACATGAACTTGCCGACCATCGGGAACACCATGACCAGCGCGGCCAGGTGCCAGACGAACAGCCCGTAGGACCAGCGCCCGAGGGTCACCATCACCCGGCTGCCGAGGATCGGGTGCGTGGTATCGGGCCGGTCCAGCACAAGCGGCGCCAGCAGCGCCCAGGCCACGACGGCACCCATCGACGTCCGGATCGCGAACTGCCCGAGCGTGGACGGAACCAGGTCGTTAGGACCGGCCAGTGGCGGGGCAGAGATCAGGTAGGCCGCCAACGCCACGCCGGTGATGGCCCAGCGGTTGCGAGCCAGCTTGTGCGCCCAACTCAGCGGGCTGACGGTCCATTCGGCCAGTAGCATGCCGGCGGCGAACCACGACGCGAAGGCGGGCGGCCAGTTGAGGAAAGTGACGCCCTGCGGCGTGTGGATCGGCAGTAGCCCCCAGCCCAGACTGGCCAGCGCCACGGCGGCGATCACCGGCAGGCGGGCGCGTACCGGAAGCCGGCGCGCCAGGAAGGCCAGGATCGGCAGCGCCAGGTAGAAGCTCACCTCGACCGACAGGCTCCACATCTGGGTCAGCCCGGCGGTCAGGGTCAGCGGAACGTAGACCTGGGTCAGGGTGAGGTTTGCCAGCCACACCGTCGGACTGGCGTGGTTGGCCTCGGGCAGCAGGGTCAGGATGACGATGACGGCGACCAGATAGCCGGGCATGATCCGCACCAGCCGCGACCGCAGATAGTGCCCGGTCGGCGGGCGGTGCCGCAGTCCGCGTGCCGCGGCGGCGTGGCCCCGCCACAGCAGGAAGCCGGACAGCGCGAAGAACACCGCGACCGCAAGGTCGAAGCGGTGCAGCAGGCGGCCGAGCACACCGCTGGTCGTTCCGGTCTGGAATGCGACGTGGGTGAGCACCACTCCCATGGCCGCGCAGGCTCGCATTCCTTCGACGGCGGGCAGGAAACTGCGAGTGCCGCTCACCTGCTCCGCCGGTTTCATGACAGTCAGTCTGCCGGTGGACGGTTGCCTGGCGAAAGTGGGTACACCCAGGTGCGGTGATGACCTCCTAATGAATCAGTGCCTCGGCTTCTGCTGTTAGGGTCAGACCGGTTTGCTTCGCCGTCAGGCGGTGCAGGATCCGATCCGGAGAAGGAGGCCACGGCAGCGTGAACCGCGCAGGCATGTTGCGTATCGCGGCATGCGGCATCATCGGGCTCGGAGCCGCCCTGCTGATCGCCGCGCTGCTGTTGTCGACATACACCTCCGGCAAGATCAAGAAGATCCCGCTGACCATCGACGAGTCACTTGTCAGCGACGGCACCGGTACCGCACTGGACCCCGCGTCGCTGTCGGGTGACCGTTTCATCGTCGACAAGAACGTCCCGCTGGTGTCCCAGCAGCAGATCACCGTGGAGTCGCCGGCCAACGCCGACGTGGTGACGCTACAGGCCGGCACCACCGTTCGGCGCACCGACAAGCAGCAGGACAACGGTCTGTTGCTGGCCATGGTCGACACCGTCACGCTCAACCGCAGCACCGCCATGGCGGTCTCCGACGACACCCATCCGGGCGGCTCGGTGCAGAAGCCGCGCAGCATCGAGGACGAGAAGCCCTCGACCAACGTCGCGCTGCCGCACGACGGACTGTCCTATCGGTTCCCGTTCAGCACCGAGAAGAAGACCTACCCCTATTTCGATCCGATCGCGCAGAAGGCCTTCGATGCCAACTACGACGGTGAAGAGGATGTCAACGGACTGACGACCTACCGGTTCACCCAGAACGTCGGCTATGACGCCGACGGCAAGCTGGTCGAGCCGATCAAGTACGCCTCGCTCTACGACGACAATGCGGACGGCCGAGTGACCGCGCGGGCGTCGCTGTGGGGTCTGCCCGGCCCGCCGGACGATCCGGTCACGATGACCCGCTACTACGCCGCCCAGCGCACCTTCTGGGTGGACCCGGTGTCCGGCACGATCGTGCGGGCCCAGGAGCGCGCCAATCACTACTACGCCCGCGACGCGCTCAATCCGGAGATGGCGCTGGCGGATTACAAGGTCACCTCAACCGAGCAGACCGTCGAATCCCAGGTGGCCGCCGCCCGCGACGAGCGGGACCGGGTGGGTCTGTGGTCGCGGGTGCTGCCGATCAGCTTCACCGCGGCAGGTCTCGTCGCGCTGATCGGCGGGGCCCTGCTGGGCACCTTCAGCCTGCGCGCCGAGTCGGCCCTCATCGATCCCGGACTGGACACCGCCGACCATGGATTCTTCGGCAAGGACGAGACAGGCCCGATGCCCGCCGCGGAGGCAGCCACCGAAAAGCTTCCCACGGCGAGACCTGATCTGGAGCACCAGGTCCTTCGGGACCGGCCAGCGGCGAGGCCGAGATCAGATAGGCCGCCAGGGCCACGCCGCCGATCGGCCCAGCGGTTGCGGGCCAGCTTGTGCGCCCAGCTCAGCGGACTGACGGTCCACTCGGCCAGCAGCATGCCCGCGGCGAACCACGACGCGTAGGCCGGCGGCCAGTTCAGGAAGTTGACGCCCTGCGGTGTGTGGATCGGCAGCAGACCCCAACCCAGGCTGGCCAGCGCCACCGCGGCGATCACCGGGAGGCGGGCGCGCACCGGAAGCTTGCGGGCCAGCAAGGCCAGGATCGGCAGCGCCAGGTAGAAGCTCACCTCGACCGACAGGCTCCACATCTGGGTCAGCCCGGCGGTCAGCGTCAGCGGGACGTAGACCTGGGTCAGGGTGAGGTTGGCCAGCCACACCGTCGGGCTGGCGTGGTTGGCCTCGGGCAGCAGGGTCAGGATGACGATGACGGCGACCAGGTAGCCGGGCATGATGCGCACCAGCCGCGACCGCAGGTAGTGACCGGTCGGCGGGCGGTGCCGCAGTCCGCGGGCCTCGGCGGCGTGGCCCCGCCACAGCAGGAAGCCGGACAGCGCGAAGAACACCGCGACCGCAAGGTCGAAGCGGTGCAGCAGCCGACCCATCACACCGCTGGAGGTTCCGGTCTGGAATGCGACGTGGGTGAGCACCACTCCCATGGCCGCACACGCCCGCATTCCTTCGACGGCGGGCAGGAAGCCGCGAGTGCCGCCCACCTGCTCCGCCGGTTTCATGACCGTCAGTCTGCCGGTGGACGGTTGGCTTGCGAAAGTGGGTACACCGGGGTGCGGTGATGACCTCCTAATGAGTCAGTGCCTCGGCTTCTGCTGTTAGGGTCAGACCCGGTTTGCTTCGCCGTCAGGCGGTGCAGGATCCGATCCGGAGAAGGAGGCCACGGCAGCGTGAACCGCGCAGGCATGTTGCGTATCGCGGCATGCGGCATCATCGGGCTCGGAGCCGCCCTGCTGATCGCCGCGCTGCTGTTGTCGACATACACCTCCGGCAAGATCAAGAAGATCCCGCTGACCGTCGATGAGTCCCTTGTCAGTGACGGGACCGGTACCGCGCTGGACCCGGCCTCGCTGTCGGGTGATCGTTTCATCGTCGACAAGAACGTCCCGCTGGTGTCCCAGCAGCAGATCACCGTGGAGTCGCCGGCCAACGCCGACGTGGTGACGTTGCAGGTCGGTACCACCGTTCGCCGCAGCGACAAGCAGCAGGACAACGGTCTGCTGCTGGCCATGGTCGACACCGTCACGCTCAACCGCAGCACCGCCATGGCGGTCTCCGACGACACCCATCCCGGCGGCTCGGTGCAGAAGCCGCGCAGCATCGGCGACGAGAAGCCGTCGACCAACGTCGCGCTGCCGCACGACGGGCTGTCCTACCGGTTCCCGTTCAACACCGAGAAGAAGACCTACCCCTACTTCGATCCGATCGCGCAGAAGGCGTTCGACGCCAACTACGACGGCGAAGACGACGTCAACGGACTGACGACCTACCGGTTCACCCAGAACGTCGGCTACGACGCCGACGGCAAGCTGGTCGAGCCGATCAAGTACGCCTCGCTGTTCGACGACAACGCGGACGGCGAGGTGACCGCGCGGGCGGCGCTGTGGGGCCTGCCCGGCGACCCCGGACGATCCGGTCACGATGACCCGCTACTACGCCGCCCAGCGCACGTTCTGGGTGGACCCGGTGTCCGGCACGATCGTCCGGTCCGAGGAGCACGCCAACCACTACTACGCGCGCGACCCGCTCAAGCCGGAGATGGCGCTGGCCGACTACAAGGTCACCTCGAGCGAGCAGACCGTCGAGTCTCAGGTTGCCGCCGCCCGCGACGAGCGCGACCGGGTGGGACTGTGGTCGCGGGTGCTGCCGATCAGCTTCACCGCGGCGGGACTGGTCGCGCTGATCGGCGGGGTCCTGCTGGGCACCTTCAGCCTGCGCGCCGAGGCGGCGCTGATCGATCCCGGCCTCGACACCGCCGACCACGGGTTCTTCGGCAAGGACGAGACCGGGCCGATGCCCGCCGCGGAGGCAGCCACCGAGAAGCTGCCCGCGGCGAGACCCGATCTGGAGCCCCCACCGGACCGGTGAGCGCGGCATGACCCAGGCACACCGCCGGGCAGTCCGGTGGGTGGTGCCGGGATACGCCCTGATACTGGCCGTCACGGTGACGGCACCGCTGCTCGCGCCCGGCTATCTGCTGCTCCGCGACGCGGTGTCCACGCCGCGGTCGTTCTTCTCCGACGCCGCGCTGGGTCTGACCGAGGCCGCGCCGCGCGCGGTGCCGCAGGACTTCCTCATCGCCGCGCTGACGACGGTCGTCGACGGCGGGCTCGTGGTCAAGGCGTTGCTGATCGGCGGGTTGTTCCTGGCCGGCTGGGGTGCCGCGCGGCTGGCCGCGGTGGTGGTGCCCGACGCCGGGGTGGCCGGCCAGTTGGTGGCCGCCACGCTCGCGGTGTGGAATCCCTATGTCGCCGAACGGCTGCTGCAGGGCCACTGGAGTCTGCTGGTCGGGTACGGCTGCCTGCCGTGGACGGCGGCCGCGGTGGTGCGGTTGCGCAGCGGCGAGGCCGACCCGCGGTGGGCGGGGTGGGCGGCGGTGGTGTTCTGGATCGCCCTGGCCGGGCTGACGCCGACCGGCCTGATGTTGGCCGCCATCGTGGCGTTGGTGTGCGTGGCGATGCCCGGTCCCGGTGTGCCGCGTGCGCGCTGCGCCGCCGGGATCGCGGCGACGTCGGTGCTCGCGGCGACGCCGTGGCTGGCCGCGTCGGCGCTCGGCGGTGCGCTCGGGACGTCACCGTCGTCCGGTCTGGCGGCGTTCGCCGCCCGCGCCGAGCCGGGCCTGGGCACCCTCGGCAGCCTGGCCGGGCTGGGCGGCATCTGGAACGCCGAGGCCGTACCGTCCTCGCGGACAACGCTTCTGGCCTTGGTCGCGACGGCGGTGCTGCTGGCCGTGGTCGCGATCGGGTTGCCGACGGCGATCCGCCGCCCGGCCGCCGTGCCGCTGCTGGTCCTGGCGGCGGTCAGCATCGTGCTGCCTGCGGCGATGGCCACCGGGCCGGGGTTGGCGGCGTTGCGGGCGGTGGTGGACGCCGCACCCGGGCTCGGCGTCCTGCGCGACGGGCAGAAGTGGGTGGCGCTGGCGATGCCGGGTTATGCCGTGGCCGCGGCGGCGGCGGTCGTGACGGCCAGGGGCCGGCTGCGCCCTGGACTCGTCGCGCTGGCGTGCGTGACCGCACTCATCGCGGTGCTCCCCGACCTGGCGTGGGGGGTGTGGAACAAGGTGACGCCGGTGCGGTATCCGCCGGGCTGGGCCGCGGTGGCCGAGGCGATCGACGCCGACCCGGGCCCGGTCGCGGTGCTGCCCGCCGACAGCATGCGGCGATTCGGCTGGGCCGGGCCGGCACCGGTCCTGGATCCGCTGCCGCGCTGGGTTCGCGCCGAGGTGCTCACGACCGGGGACCTCACCATCTCGGGGCAGACGGTTCCCGGTGAAGGCAGCCGCGCGCGCGACGTGCAGCGCATGCTGGTGGCCGGCGCCGCACCGCAGGAACTGGCCGGCGCCGGAGTCCGGTGGGTCGTCGTCGAGGGCGGCAGCGCGGGCGCGATGGGCGATGCGCAGGCGAGCCTGCAGCGCCTGCCGGTGACCTACCGCGACGCGGACCTCACGCTGTATCGGGTGGGTGGCTCGAGTCCTGTTGCCGCACAGGGCAAACGGACCGCGATGGTGGTGGCCCACGCGGTCTGGGTGGTGCTGCTGGCGGTGAGCGGGGCCGCTCTGGCAGCGGGTGTTCGCCGCCGCCGCCTGCGTGTACCATTTGGTACATGATTACTTCCGGCACCGTCTCCATCGATGCTCCGGCAGACCTGGTGTGGAACGTCTTCACCGACGTCGAACACTGGCCGGAGTGGACCGCATCGGTCACCCGGCTGACCGGCCTGGACGGCCCAGACCTCGCCGTCGGCCATCGGTTCGAGATCGACCAGCCGCGCTTGCCGACGCTGCGGTGGGAGGTCACCGAGGTCGTCCCCCGCTCGTCGTGGACGTGGGTGCAACGCTCGCCCGGTGGGATGACGACGGCCCGTCACGACGTCGTCGAGACCGCCGAGGGCACCACGGTGGTGCGCCAGGAACTCGACCAGCGCGGGATTGTCGGCGCCGCCGTCGCGGTGCTGATGCGGCGGATGACCGAGCGCTATCTGGCGATGGAGGGCCAAGGCCTCAAGGCGCGCTGCGAGGACCTCCGGAAGCTTCGTGGCGCGGCCACCTGACACCCGGCGGCGCGACGGGCTGCTGGACGCGCTGGTGATCGAGTGCGCGGCACGCGGCGTCGGCGGCCGGTCGCTTCGCGAACTCGCCGAAGCCGTCGGCACGAGTCACCGAATGTTGTTGCACCACTTCGGATCCCGCGAGGAGCTGCTGCTCGCGATCGTCGACGAGGTCGAGCGCAGGCAGCTGGCCCTGCTCGGCGAGCTGGACGCGGACAGCACCACCGGCTTCGCCACCATGTGGGCGCACCTGCGCCGGCCGGAACTGCGCGCGCTGGAGCGGTTGTTCTTCGAGTGTTATGCGCGCGGCGCCCAGGGCGAGAAGCCTTTCACCACAATGCTGCCCGCGGCGGTGGACCGCTGGCTGGCCGACGTGCAGACCGATCGCGACGAGGCGCGCCTGGGGCTGGCCGTCATGCGCGGGCTGCTGCTCGACCTGGCGGGCACCAACGACGACGCCGGTGTGGACGCCGCCGCGCAGCGCTTCATCGAGATGTTGCAATCCGCGGATCATCACACGCTGATCCCGTCGAATCAGCTGTCAATCGTCGGCGTGACCGTGGCGCTTCCGGTAGGCCTCGCGGATGTGGGCATCGCGCTCGCGGGTCCGCTCGTCGACCAGTTCGGGATCGAGGTTGTGCTGCCGCAACCGGTGGGTGCGCCAGATCTTGTCCAGCGCGTGGGCGAAGTAGAGGAAAGGCAGGAACAGCAGTGCCGACATCGCCAGGTGCATGGCGGTCGTCGTCGGAATCAGCCACAGCGGGGCGATGAGCAGCAGCCCGGGCACGGTGACGCGCATCAGCGTCCGGCGGCGGGCGCCCTTGCCCGTCAGATCATTTCGCACCCAGTCGTGCATCGACGGGGGCAGCACCTTGCCGTAGCAGTAGGCGACGTACTGGAACGGGTTGGGGCGGGTGTTGTCGGTCATCGGTTCCTAGATCACCCCGCTGACGCGGGTTCCGGCGTGCACCGAATCCAGCACACTGCGCATGGCCGCCGCGCTCTGCGGCCAGGAGAAGTCTCGGCTGCGAGCCCGGGCCTTGGCGCCGAGCTCGTCGCGCAGGGTCTGGTCGGTCAACAGTCGTTCCAGCCGGTCCACCAGTTCGCCGTGGTCGTCGACCAGCACTCCGGTCACCCCGTCGACCACCGAATCGGTGAGCCCGCCGGAGTACCGGTAGCCGATGGTCGGCACGCCGTGCTGGGCCGCTTCGATGACCGCCAGGCCCCAGCCCTCCTTGCGGGACGGCAGCACGTGCACCCAGGACCGTTGCACCACAGCATGTTTGGTGAAATCGTCGACGTGGCCGTGGAACGTCACCGCGTCGGCGATCCCCAGCCGGTCGGCGCGTTCGACCAGGCGGTCGTGCCACCAGCCGCCACCGACGACGTCCAGATGCAATCCGGCGACCCGGGAGCGCAGCCGCGCGACCGCGTCGAGCGCGTCCTCGATCTGCTTGTGCGGCACCAGCCGTGACAGCACCACCACCCGCGGTTCGGCGGACCGCTCGCCGCTCAGGGTCTCGGTGGGCGCCTCGTCCAGGCCGTTGCGGACCACGGCGATGCGGCCGGCGTCGACGCCGAGGTCGGCCAGGTCGCGGGCCGACGGCAGCGACACCGTCACGTACTGGTTGCGCCGATGCATCCGCGGCGACAGCCACGACTCGACCAGCCAGCCCAGCCGGCCCACGAACCGGCCGGCGACCGGCCACTGCTGACGGTGGCAGTGGTGCACCAGCACCGCCACCCGCCGGCCGAACGCCAGCCGCGCCAGGAACGGCACGCCGTTCTGGGTGTCGACCACCACGTCGGGGCGCACCCGCCGCAGCGGACCCAGCCCGATGCGGGCGAAGACCATCGCCAGGCCGGCCCAGATGTAGACGGTGTAGTGCCCGCCGCCGCGGCTGATCCGTCACGCCGTCGACCACCTCGCGGCGCGGCGCCCCGGGGTAGCGGGCGGTGCGCAGGGTGACGTCGACCCCCGACTCGGCCAGCAGCGCGCCGATGCGCTGAAGGTAGGTCTCGCTGCCGCCGCCCTGCGGGTGGCCGGTGTCACGCCAGCACAGCAGCAGGACGGAGCGAACGGTGGCGGACATCGGGTTCAGCCTAATGCCCCGGTCACTAGGGTGAACCGATGCGTGTCACCGACCTGTTCGCCGCGGCGCGCGACGCTGGGCCGGTCGGCACGCCTGCTCGCCGAGTTCCGCTACGAACAACGCGACCCGGACCGGTTCTACGGTGCGCTGGCCGCCGACACCGCCGCGATGGTCACCGACCTGTGGCGAGCCGGCCACGGCGACGGGCCGGCCGGACACACCGTGCTCGACGTCGGCGGCGGGCCGGGCTACTTCGCCTCGGCGTTCTCCGAGGCGGGCTGGGACTACGTCGGTGTCGAACCGGACCCGTCGGAGATGCACGCCGCCGAGCACGTTCGCCGCAGCGGGCCGGGAACCTTCGTCCGCGCCTCCGGGATGGCGTTGCCGTTCGCCGACGACAGCGTCGACGTCTGCCTGTCGTCGAACGTCGCCGAGCACGTGCCGCGGCCCTGGCGGCTGGGCGAGGAGATGCTGCGGGTGACCCGTCCCGGCGGGCTGGCGATCCTGTCCTACACCGTGTGGCTCGGCCCGTTCGGCGGTCACGAGATGGGTCTGTCCCACTACCTCGGCGGGGCGCGGGCGGCCGCCCGCTACACCCGCAGGCACGGCCATCCGCCGAAGAACAACTACGGGTCGTCACTTGTTCGCCGTTTCCGCCGCCGACGGCCTCTCCTGGGCGGCCGGCACCGGCGCGCTGGTCGCCGCATTTCCCCGCTACCACCCGCGATGGGCGTGGTGGCTGACGTCGGTGCCGGGTGTGCGGGAGTTCACGGTGAGCAATCTGGTGCTCGTGTTGCGCCCCTCCTGAGCATGCGAACTGCAACAGGTTCTCGTTTGGCGCTTCGATGGGTAATGTGACGCTCATGACACAGAGCACCGCCTTCAAGACCGAATGGGACAAGTTGTTCATCGGCGGCAAGTGGGTCGAGCCGTCCACGTCCGAGGTCATCGAAGTGCACTCACCCGCCACCGGTGAGCTGGTCGGCAAGGTGCCGCTGGCGGCCGAGGCCGACGTGAACGCCGCCTGCGCCGCGGCCCGCAAGGCCTTCGACGAAGGTCCGTGGCCGCACATGTCGCCGGCGGAGCGCGGCGAGATCCTCGGCCGCGCGGTCAAGATCCTGGAAGAGCGGGCCGAGGAGCTGAAGTTCCTGCTCGCCGCCGAGACCGGACAGCCGCCGACGATCGTCGACATGATGCAGTACGGCGCCGCGATGTCGTCCTTCCAGTTCTTCGCGGGCGCGGCCGACAAGTTCACCTGGCGCGACTTCCGCGACGGCATCTACGGCACGACGATGGTGGTGCGCGAGCCGATCGGCGTCGTGGCCGCGGTGACGGCGTGGAACGTGCCGTTCTTCCTGGCCGCCAACAAGCTGGGCCCCGCGCTGCTGGCCGGCTGCACCATCGTGGTCAAGCCCGCCGCCGAGACGCCGCTGTCGTTGTTCGCGATGGCCGACATCTTCGCCGAGGCCGGGCTGCCCGAGGGCGTGCTGTCGGTCGTCCCCGGTGGCCCGGAGACCGGCCGCGCACTGACCGCCAACCCGGAGATCGACAAGTTCACCTTCACCGGGTCCAGCGCGGTCGGCAAGGAGATCGCGCAAGATCGCCGCCGACAAGCTCAAGCCGTGCTCGCTGGAACTCGGCGGCAAGTCCGCGGCCATCATCCTCGAGGACGCCGACCTGGACTCGACGCTTCCGATGCTGGTGTTCTCCGGCCTGATGAACTGCGGCCAGGCCTGTGTGGGCCAGACCCGCATCCTGGCGCCGCGCTCGCGCTACGACGAGGTCGTCGAAAAGCTGTCGCGCTGCGGTCGCGGCCATGCCGATCGGGCTGCCCGACGATGCGGGCGCCATGATCGGCCCGCTGATCAGCGAGCGGCAGCGCGAGCGGGTCGAGGGCTACATCAAGAAGGGCGTCGAGGAAGGCGCCCGGATCGTCACCGGCGGCGGCCGGCCCGAGGGCCTGGACAGCGGCTGGTTCGTGCAGCCGACGGTGTTCGCCGACGTCGACAACTCGATGGTCATCGCGCAGGAGGAGATCTTCGGCCCGGTGCTCGCGGTGATCCCCTACGACACCGAAGAAGATGCCGTCCGCATCGCCAACGACTCGGTGTACGGACTGGCCGGCAGCGTCTACACCACCGACAACGACAAGGCGATGAAGATCGCCGCGCAGATCCGCACCGGCACCTACGCGGTCAACATGTACGCCTTCGATCCCGGGTGCGCCGTTCGGCGGCTACAAGAACTCCGGCATCGGCCGGGAGAACGGGCCCGAGGGCATCGAGCAGTACACGCAGGCCAAGAGCGTGCTGCTGCCGTTCGGCTACACCCCGCAGACCTAGCGATTGCTCGCGCACGCGAAGCGCGCCGAACTCAGAAGATGGCGCGGACGATCATCTCGGCGACCGCGGCCGGCTTGTCCACTCCGTCGATCTCGATGGTGTGGCGCACGGTGAGGTTGACGGTGTTGTCGTCGACCTTGGCGGCGTCGGCCAACTCCGAGCGCACGCGGACGCGGCTGTCGACCGGGACCGCGGCCACGAAGCGGACCTTGTTGAGTCCGTAGTTGATGACGAGTTTGGCGTTCTCGACGCGAAAGTTGTCCTTGCTCAGCGCGGGGATCAGCGACAGCGTGAGAAAGCCGTGCGCAATCGGTGCGCCGTAAGGGCTTTCGGCCTTGGCCCGCTCGACGTCGACGTGGATCCACTGATGGTCGCCGGTGACGTCGGCGAAGTCGTTGATGCGCTTCTGGTCGATCTCCAGCCACTCGCTGACGCCGAGTTCCTCACCGATCAGAGACTGCGCGTCGTCGATGGACTTGATCACCTTCATGGGGTCACCTTTCTGACAGCGGGTTCCCCGTCATCTTGGCCGACGCTCAGAACGCGTCCTCGCTCAGGTCCATGATCGCCAGGTCGACGGCCTCGACGATGCGGCGCTCGGCGGCGAGCCGGGGCAGCACGTTACGGACGAAGAAGTTCGCGACCGCCACCTTGCCGCTGTAGAAGGCCTTCTCCCGCGGATCCGGATCACCGTCCAGTGCGTTCAGGGCGATCTCGGCCTGCCGCAACAACAGCCAGCCGATCACCAGATCGCCGACAGCCATCAGGAACGAGACCGATTCCAGCCCAACCCGGTACAGCTCGCGAGCATCCTGCTGGGCACCGAGCAGGTAGCCGGTCATCGTGGCGACCATCGCCCGCAGGTGGTCCAGTGCATCGGCCAGTTGCGTTCGGCTGCTCGCCAGTTCGGGACGGCCGTCGGGGCTGTCGATGAACTTCTCGATCTGGGCGACGACGTGGGTCAGCGCCACCCCCTGGTCGCGGGCGATCTTGCGGAAGAAGAAGTCCTGCGCCTGGATGGCGGTGGTGCCCTCGTAGAGCGAGTCGATCTTGGCGTCGCGGATGTACTGCTCGATCGGGTAGTCCTGCAGGAAGCCCGACCCGCCGAAGGTCTGCAACGACTCGGTCAGGCACTGATAGGCCCGCTCGGAGCCGACGCCCTTGACGATCGGCAGGAACAGGTCGTTGATCCGCTCGGCCAGATCGGCGTCGGCGCCGGAGACCACCAGCGGCCGCAGCCGGATCCTGGTGGGCGGCGGTGTAGAGGTACAGCGCGCGCAGCCCCTCGGCGTAGGCCTTCTGCGTCATCAGGGCTCGGCGCACGTCGGGGTGGTGCACGATGGTGACCCGCGGCGCGGTCTTGTCGGTCATCTGCGTCATGTCGGCGCCCTGAATCCGGGATCTTCGCGTACTCCAGGGCGTTCAGGTAGCCGGTGGACAGGGTGGCAATTGCCTTGGTGCCCACGAACATTCGGGCGTACTCGATGACCTTGAACATCTGGGCGATGCCGTTGTGCACGTCGCCGACGAGATAGCCCACCGCGGGCGTGCCGTGCAGGCCGAGGCTGAGTTCGGTTGTGGCAGAGGCCTTCAGGCCCATCTTGTGTTCGAGGTTGGTGACGAACGCGCCGTTGCGCTCGCCGGGCTCGCCGGTCTCGGGATCGAACAGGAACTTCGGGACCAGGAACAGGCTCAGCCCCTTGGTGCCGGGTCCGGCCCCCTCGGGCCGGGCCAGCACCAGGTGCATGATGTTCTCGAACATGTCGTCGGTGTCGCCGTTGGTGATGAACCGCTTGACGCCTTCGATGTGCCAGGTGCCGTCACCGGCGTCGGTGGCCTTGGTTCGTCCGGCACCGACATCGGAGCCGGCGTCCGGTTCGGTGAGCACCATGGTGGCGGCACCACCCGCGTTCCACGGCGACCTGCGCCCAGTGGCGCTGCTGCTCGTTGCCGATGTGGAACACGACGTTGGCCATGACGGGGCCGGCCACGTACATGAAGACCGCCGGGTTGGCGCCCAGGACCAGTTCGTTGACCGCCCAGCTGACCATGGCCGGCGCCGGCATTCCGCCGACCTCCTCGTCGAGGCCGACGCGGAAGTACTCGCCCTGCAGCCAGGCCTGCGTGGACTTCTTGAACGGGTCGGGAATCGAAACGGTGTGCGTCTCGGGGTCGAAGCTCGGCGGATGGCGGTCGGTTTCGGCGAAGGACTCGGCGACCGGCCCCTCGGCCAGGCGCGCGGCCTCGGCGAGTATCTGACGGACCGTGTCGGCGTCCAGGTCGCCGTACTCGGCGCCGTCGAGCACCTTCTCCAACTCCAGCAACTCGAAGAGGTTGAACTCGAGGTCGCGGACGTTGCTCTTGTAATGGCCCATCGCTTGCGCCTCCTATTGCGGCTGCGCAAAATCCTAACCGCTGCGGACGCGCTGATCAGCGGGTTCCACCGTCAGCGAGAAATATGATCTACACCATAGAAGTGCTCTGACCGCCGGCAGAATCCCAGGTCAGGCCGCCCGCTTTGGGTCGTTAACCGGCTGTTCACGTACCCCGAGCATACCTTAAGGTTGTCTAATCTTATGTTCATAAGCATACTTATGTGACAGGTATCGGCTCTGCCTACGAGGAGAGAGACATGTGGCTGATCGAGCTCAACATCGCCGGTCGCCGCTTCACGCGGCACCTGCCTGACAAGCGCAGGCAGCTCTTCGGGCGCGGAGCGCGCGTGCTGTCGTGGCGGGGTACCCATGTCCCCCACTCCCCTGCGGCCTGAATGAGCGAGAACCCGAGCGCCGAGACCGCTCGACGCCCCCGCGGTGAGACGCGGACCAAGATGTTGGTGAGCGCGGTCGAGGTCCTGCGTGAGCGCGGCGCGGCCGGCGTAACCATCGACGAGGTGCTCGCCCGCAGCGGCGCACCGCGAGGGTCGGTCTACCACCACTTTCCCGGCGGGCGCACCCAGATCCTGCGTGAGGCGCTGAACTTCGCCGGTGACGAGATCACCGCCAGCATCGACGAGGCGGCCGGCGAGAGCGCCACCGTTCTGCTGCGCAGATTCGTCCAGTTGTGGGAAGACGCCCTGACCGAAAGTGACTACACCGCCGGGTGTCCGGTTCTGGCCGCCGCCGTCGGGTCCGGCGAGGACGAGCATCAGCTGACCGCGGTCGCCGCCGACATCTTCAGCCGGTGGCGCGAAGCATCCAAGCAGGCCTACGTCAGAGACGGTTTCGAACCGGCCGAGGCCACCTCACTGGCCGACACGACGATCGCGGCGATGGAGGGCGCGGCGGTGCTGTGCCGGTCGGTGCGCAGCCTCGAACCGCTCTACGACGTCGCCGCACCAACTCGAATTCCTGATCAAGGCAAAGGAATTCGTGACGAAGTTCGGGGTCCCGACGCTCAACGCGTGACCCGCCATCGGGCGCAGACGAAATCGCCGTTGACGCCGGTTTCGGCCAGCTTCCATTCCGAACGCAACGGCAGCACGGGCGCACCCGAGCCCAGGCTGCACGGCGCGTAGGACACGATCATCTCGTCGACCAGGCCGGCGGCGACGAACTGCGCGGCGACGTCCCCGCCCCCGACCACCCACACGTCCTTGTCGCCGGCGGCCTCCACCAACCGCGGATGCAGCTCGGTCACCGCACCGCTGAACACCTGCACCGGATGCCCGGCGGCGATGATGTCCGGACGGTGGGTGAGCACCCACGTGGGCTGGCTGTACATCCACTCGCCAGGCTGGTTGGCCAGCAGCCATTCGTAGGTCTCCGCGCCCATCACGAGCGCGCCGACGCCGGTCTCGAAGGCCTTGTAGCCGAACGGCCCGTTGACGTCGATCGCCCGGGAGGTCAGCCAGTCGAGGCTGCCCTGGTCGTCGACGATGAAGCCGTCGAGGCTGGCGGCGGTGAAGTAGATGGTGGCCATGCTGACCACTATGCCGCCCACCCCTCATCGGCTGGCAGGCCGGTGATCTGCAATAATTGACGCAAGCGACGATCGTTGATCCCGATCGGGGCGGACTGCATGACGGGTCGGGGGGCCATCGGTGAACACCATCCAGCGCAAGAGCATTCGGCTATTGCTGGCGCTGCTCACCGCGTTGATGCTGGGCATCTCGGCGATCGCCGGATCGGCTGCCGCCCAGACCGCGACAACGTTGCTGATGGGTACGACCTTCCTTCCCGACCCGATGGCAGACCCGGCCTACGTCACGGTGCCACGAACTACTACATCGACCAGACGACGCTGTGCAAGGTGCAGAGCTGCACCACCAAGCCCGTCGTCACCCCGGAGCAATTCTGGCCGATCACCGGATTGACCGACCTGAAGATCGACAAGTCGATCGCCGAAGGGCACGAACATCATCGACGTCGCCATCAAGGACGAGCTGGCCGCCAACTCCGATCCGATCGTGGTCTTCGGCGACTCGCAGAGCTCGAGCATCCTGACCCACGAGAAGCGCGACCTGGCCGGACTTGTCCGCGACGGACAAGGGCCGGCTCACCTTCGAGCTGCGTCGCCAACCCGAATCGGCCCAACGGTGGACTGCTGGAGCGCTTCGCGCCCTTCTCCATTCCGATCCTCGACCTGACCGGTTCCGGTGCGACACCGACGAACACCGGCATCAAGACGATCGACATCGCGTTCCAGTACGACGGGATCGCCGACTTTCCGCGCTACCCGCTGAACCTCCTGGCGGACCTCAACATTGCTGGTCGGCGACAGCATTCACAGCAGCTACATGACGGGCCTCAACGGCGTACACCGAAGCCGAGCTGCATCGCAAGCCGTCAACGATCCCGGCAATCGGCAGACCTACGAGGACACCACCTACATCACGATCCCGACCAAGCATCTGCCCCTGGCTGGTCCCGCTCCGCGCGTTCGGCAAGGCGAGCCGGCCTGAGCGCGTCTGACGACACCGATCGCCGACCTCATCGAGCCGACGCTGAGGGTGCTCGTCGAACTCGGCTACGACCGGAGCATCGCCGTACGGGCAGCCGGCCACGATTCGGCCTGTTCCCCGAAGGTCAAGCGTGCCAAGCTGGTCACCGATCTGCACGCTGCCGGCAAGGCCGGCATCCACGCGGCCCTGGCCGACCTCGGCGTGGCGCCCCCCTGCTCCGGCCGGTGTCCCTCGACGTGCAAGGCCACCGGCGGCTCGGCCCGTCCGATGATCCAGCCGCTACGGCCCCACGACAGCCGGCGGCCGCCGTGATGCAGCATCCGCCGCGTGAGCGTCAGAGGCGACTCGGCGCGTCAGCCGGCCAGTCCGACGCCAGGCGCCGCCGCGAGCGGCTCTGCGCGCGCGATCGGCGCCCCACTCCGACTAGCCGCTGCGCATCCGAGTGCTGGAATACGGAGTGTGACCACGTCTCCCCAGCAGGTCGGCAAGCAGGATCCGGAAACGCCGGAAAGCGTCCTGACCCGCTTCGGCATCATCACGCTCGAGGAGGACTTCACCGACTTCACCGTGGTGGCCTCGATGCCGGTGGGCGGCATGCTCAACCCGTTCACCGGGATGCCGACCATCGGCTCGCTGGCCATCCTGGTCGACGACGTCGCCGGCCGGGCCAACTTCCACCGGCGCGGTTCGGGGCAGTGGACGGTGTCCAGCGAGCTGACCGTCGAGCTGAGCCCCGACGGCATCGACAGCATCCTGGCCGCCCCCGACGAACCGGTGGTGGCCAGCGGCAGGCCGCTGGGGCCGCACGGTGCCACCCTGCTGGCGATCGCCACGCTGACTCACCGCGGCACCACGATCGGCGGCGGAACGGTGCGCACCGTCGCGATCACCGGCGGCCCCGACGGACCGGTCCCGCGCGGGCACGACAGCCTGGTGCGCACACCGCAGACATCCCTTGTCGAGCTCATGTCGGCCGAGACGCAGCCGCCACAGGACGGGACCTACCTGCTGGCGCAGCGGCCGGACTCGATCATCAACAACCTGATCGGCATCGTGCACGGCGGTGTCAGCAGCACGGGGCTGGAACTGGTGGCCTCTGCGGCGATCAACCACGGGCAAGCCGAACCGCTGCGGACGGCGTCGATCCGGGTGAACTTCCTGCGGCCCTTCTTCGCCGGGGAGCGATCCCGCTACGAGGGAACGGTGGTGCGCGTGGGCCGAAACTCCGCGATCGGTGACGCACAAGCGGTCGGCGACGACGGCAAGGTCGCCATCATGGCCCGCGTCACGGGATACCGGTGACAGCGTGAGCGACGACTTCGCGGCGCTGTGCGCCAACGAACCCGAACTGGCCGCCCTGCGCGCCTCGGTGCGCGAGTTCCTGGCCGCCGACCGCGCCGAATTCGGTTGGGAGCCTTCGGTAGACGCCTGGCTGTCGAGTTGGGACGACGAGTTCAGCGCCCGGCTGGCCGACGCCGGATTCCTGGGGCTGACCATTCCACGGGAGTACGGCGGGCACGGGCTGAGCCATCTGCACCGCTATGTGGTGACCGAGGAGTTGCTGGCCGCCGGCGCCCCGGTGGCCGCGCACTGGATCGCCGACCGCCAGGTCGCTCCCGGCCTGCTGGCCTACGGGTCCGAGGAGCAACGGCAGCGGCTGCTGCCGAGAATTGCTGCGGGACGGTACTTTTCGGCCATCGGGATGAGCGAGCCGCAGGCCGGCTCCGATCTGGCGGCGGCCGCCGCGAAGGCCACCCGCACCGACGGCGGCTGGGTGCTGTCGGGCACCAAGGTGTGGACCAGCGGGGCGCATCTCGCGCACCAGATCGTCGTGCTGGCCCGCACCAGCCCGGTCGACCCCGATCGGCGCCATGCCGGGTTCAGTCAGTTCATCGTGCCCACCGACTCGGCGGGCATCACCATCAGCTCGATCGTGCTGATGTCAGGCGAACACCATTTCAACGAGGTGACCTTCGACGAGGTCTTCATCGACGACCACAATCTGCTCGGCGAAGTGGGCGCGGGCTGGCACCAGGTCACCGCGGAGCTGTCCTTCGAGCGCAGCGGACCAGAGCGCATTCTGACCACCGCTCCGCTGCTGACCGCACTGATCCGGGTGCTGGCCGAGCAGGACGCCGTCGACGACCACACCGCCGCGGCACTCGGTGACCTACTGGCCCGGCTGATCTCGTTGCGGCAGTTGTCGGTGTCGGTGGCCCGGGCGCTGGCCGAGGGCCACTCGCCGGTCAACGAGGCGGCACTGGTGAAGGATCTCGGCACCCGCTTCGAGCAGGAGTCGGTGGAGTTGGCGGCCGATCTGTTCTCCTATGTCGACGCCGACACGCCGGGACGCGACCGGGTCGCCGCCCTGCTGGAGGTCGGGCGGCTGCACTCGCCGCTGTTCACGCTGCGCGGCGGGACCAACGAGGTGCTGCGCGGTGTGGTGGCACGAGGGATGGGGTTGCGATGAGCGTTGCGCGAAGAGCGGAGGGCCGGTAATGCGGTCTCACCGGCGGTGTTTTCGGAACATCCAACGCGACAGACGATTTCGTCGATCTGCGGCGGCTGGCCGAGGACATCGGGATGCGCAGCTTCGACGACCGGATCGGCCACCGCGACCTGCCCGACGGATTCGACCACACGGCGTGGCGCCACCTCGAGGACGCCGGGCTGACCCGCCTGACCAGCGACCCCGAATCCGGTGGTAGTCCACGAGAACTCGCGCTGGTGCTGCGAGCGCTGGCCCGGCACGCGGTGACCGTCCCGTTGGCGGAGACCGATGTGCTGGCCGGCTGGCTTGCCGCCAAGGCCGGGCATCGAGGTTCCCGGCACCGGGGCCGCTGACGTTAGCGGTTGGCGATGCGGGAACCTCGGCGCTGCAAGGTGTTCCGTACGCCAGCGACGCCGATGCGGTGGTGGTCGCACTACGCGACGGCTGAGTCGCTGCGGGTCGCGGTGGCCGCCCCATCGGAGCTGATCATCGCCTCCGGGTACAACCTGGGCGGCGAGCCGCGCGACACCGTCGGCGTGCCTGATGTCGCCTTCGTGACCGTCGACGCGGCAGCGGAACTGGACCGGCGAGGCGCCTGGGCGAGGTGCGTCCAGGCACTCGGCGCGCTGGACGCCGCTGTCGAGTACTCGGTGGCGCACACCCGGGAGCGCGTTCAGTTCGGCCGGCCGCTGAGCGCATTCCAGGCCGTGCAGCACACCCTGGCCTCGATGGCAGGCGAGGTGGAACGAGCCAGGGCTGCAGCCGAACTCGCGGTCGCAGCCGCCGCCGAGCACGGGTTCGACAGCGCGCAGGCCGACTACGCCGTCACCGTCGCGAAGGTGGTGCTCGGCCGGGTCGTGCCGACCGTCGTCACTGCGGCCCACCAGTTACACGGCGCGATCGGCGTGACCATCGAGCACCGGCTATGGCTGGCGACGATGCGGGCGCGCAGCTGGATCGACGAGTTCGGCGACACCGCGCTCTACGCGCGACGGCTCGGGCGGATGGCGTTGGCTGCGGCGCGCGACGGCGATATCTGGGATGTGGTGGTCGGCGGCCACGCGGGCTAACGGGCACGCGGGCTAAGTTGCGGCGGCCTACGAGGCCGTCTGCCGTATGCCTGCACTTGCAGGCATACGTTCGTTGACAGCGACCGGAAGACTAAGGCACCATACTTATGCATGTTATTTAAAGCATAAGGAGTGGTATGGGTACTCCGCGACGCAAATCGCGCCAAAGCCATGACGTTATGCCTGAAATTTCACGCATAGGATTCGTGCTGGCAGAGCGCCGCCTGGCCCTCGGCCTGACTCAACAAACACTCGCCGACCTCGCCGGAACCTCGCGCTCGACCGTCCAGGCACTCGAATACGGCACCGGCTCCATCAAGCTGGCCCTGCTAGTCGAGATCGCCGACGTTCTCGGGCTGCGGATCGATGCCCTGCCCGGCGCGCCGTGACCGGGATGGAGCCGGCCGACCTCCGCCAGGTGGAGCGAGCCGACGTCTACCTGGAAGACGAGCTCGTCGGCTCGCTGGAACGCGGACCCGCCGACACCATCAGCTTCGACTACTTACCGGCCCAGGACACACCACAGACCCCGGTGCGCGACCGATCGGTCGCATGGTCATTGCTGCGCTCAGCGCCCTTTCCGGTGGAAACGACAGGTGGCGCTGTTCCCCCCTTCTTCGCCGGCCTCCTACCCGAGGGGGTCCGGTTGGGAGTGCTGACGTCCTCGACCAAGACATCCCCCGACGATCACCTCACACTGCTATTGGCGGTGGGCGCCGACACGATCGGCAACGTCCGCGTCGTACCCGACGGGACACGCTCTGCCGAAGCATCTTCCGATGTTCGACCCGGACACCGACACCGACTTCTCCGTGGTGTTCACCAGACTCACTGGTTCCCTCGACGCCGACCCTGTCGCGCTGGCCGGAGTCCAACCGAAGGTCAGCGCCGCCGTGTTGTCGGCACCGACCCAAACCAGCGCCGGCCCGGCGATCCTCAAACTCAACCCCACCCGATACCCTCGCATCGTCGACAACGAGCACTTCTTCATGAAGATGGCAACAGCCTGCGGGCTGCGGTCCGCGAAAACCACAGTGCTGCAGGATGACAACGGCAACCGTGCCCTGCTGGTCACCCGATTCGACCGCGACGGCCAACGCCGCATCGCCCAGGAAGACGCCTGCCAGGTCGCCGGCCTCTACCCCGCCTCCAAGTACCGCATCAAGACCGAGGACGCCATCGCCGTGCTGTCCGACGCCTGCGCGCGCGGCGGTGGCTCGAAAACCGTTGCCGCCCTGGAACTGCTCAAGACAGTCGTGTTCTCCTGGCTGATCGGCAACGGCGACCTGCACGGAAAGAACCTGTCCATCTTCAACCCCGACGGCATCTGGCAGCCGACTCCCGCCTACGATCTGCTGTCCACCCAGCCGTATACCGGATGGAAAGACCCAATGGCGCTCAACCTGTTCGGCCGGGCCAACCGCCTCAACCGCAACCACTTCCTGGACGCCGCAGCACGGCTCGGGCTGCGCGAACGCGCCGTCGCCAAGATGATCGACAGCCTCATCGACGGCGCCGAACCCTGGCCACAGCGTTGCAGTGACATCGGGTTCGACGACCGGCAGACCACCCTGCTGGCCGACATGCTGAGCGCTCGCATCGACACCCTGCGCTAAGCCGCGATAAGCGAGGAACCGGGTGTTGCACTCGGGCTAGATGGCCCCCAATTGGACTACCGTCACCGTGTCATCACCCGCGTTGGCGACGTACAGCCTCGTGGAACTCACCGCGATGGGCGCGGGGTTGCTGCCGACGTTGATGGTTCTTATGACTAGGAGCTGCGGAAAAATGACAAATTTATTTGCGAACGCGTCAAAACACGGCCTCTCGACGAATGCCCGCCGCGAACGTGGATTACCCCCACGCTTTCTGCGGAGCAGCGTGGGGGTAATCCACATTCGGCGACAAAAGCCTCAGCTGCCGGTCCAGTTCGGTGCGCGCTTCTCGGCGAACGCGATCGCGCCCTCCTGGGCATCCTTGGAGGCGAACACCGGCATCAGGATCTTGGCCTGCTTCTTCCACTGCTCCTCGGGGCTCCACGCCCGCGACTCGGTGATGATCCGCTTGGTGGCGGCCACCGCCAGCGGGCCGTTGGCGGTGATCCGCTCGGCCAGCTCGATCGCGGCCTCCAGCGCGTGGCCCGGCTCGGCCAGCACGTTGACCAGGCCCAGTTCGTGGGCGCGCTCGGCGGGCAGGTTCTCGCCGGTCAGCGCCAGCTCCATGGCGATCTGGTACGGGATGCGCTGCGGCAGGCGCAGCAGCCCGCCGCCGCCGGCGACCAGGCCGCGCTTGACCTCCGGGATGCCGAACGCCGAGTCGTTGGCGGCCACGATCAGGTCGGTGGCCAGCGCCAGCTCGGTCCCGCCGGCCAGCGCGTAGCCCTCGACGGCGGCGATCAGCGGCTTGACCGGCGGACGCTCGGTGAAGCCCAGCCCGCGGCCCTCGGCGACGACGTTCTCGCCGCGCGCGAAGGCCTTGAGGTCCATGCCGGCGCAGAACGAGCCGCCGGCGCCGGTGACGATGCCCACCGAGAGACCCGGCTCGTCGTCGAGGCGGTCCATCGCGGCCGCCAGTCCGTTGCTGACCGCGGCGTTGACCGCGTTCTTGGCCTTGGGGCGGTTGATGGTGATGATCAGGATGCGGCCGCGCTGCTCGGTGAGGACGGCGGGTTCTTCGGTGCTGGCTTCTTCGCTCACGCGGCTGATCGTAACGACCGCGCGATCGGGGCCGCGCCGAGGCCGGTACGATCGAAAACTAGAACACGTTCCAATTTGCTCCCGGGAGAAGATGTGAGCACAACCGAGGCGGACCCGCACCCAGACCGCGAAATGGGATCCGAGCCTGGTGGAGCGCACGATGGGGCTGCTCCGCCCGTTCCTGAAGCTGTACCACCGCAGCGAGGTGCGCGGCCTGGAGTGCTTCCCGCCCGGCGGTGCGCTCGTGGTGGCCAACCATTCCGGCGGCCTGTTCCCGATGGACGTGCCGGTGTTCGCGCTGGGCTTCTACGACACGTTCGGCTACGACCGGCCGGTCTACACGCTGAGCCACGACATGCTGATGACGGGCCCGACCGCCGAGTTCCTGATCCGCAACGGATTCATCCGCGCCAACCGCGAGAACGCCGACGAGGCACTGCGCTCCGGCGGCGTGGTGGTGGTCTTCCCCGGCGGTGACTACGACGTCTACCGCCCGACCTTCGCCGAGAACAAGATCGACTTCGACGGCCGCACCGGCTACGTCAAGGCCGCCCTGAACGCGGGCGTGCCGATCGTGCCCACGGTGGCCATCGGCGGTCAGGAGAACCAGATCTATCTGTCCCGCGGCACCGGCCTGGCCAAGCTGCTGCGCCTGGACAAGCTGATGCGGTCCAAGATCCTGCCGATCTCGTTCGGCTTTCCCTTCGGTTTCAGCGCCGTGTTGCCGGTCAACGTGCCGCTGCCGACCAAGATCGTCATGCGGGTGCTCGAGCCGATCGACATCCGCGAGGAGTTCGGCGACGACCCCGACATCGACGCCGTCGACGCCTACGTGCGTGGCGTCATGCAACGCGCGCTCGACGACCTCGCCGCCGGACGTCGTCTTCCGGTGATCGGCTGATGGATCGGTGCTCTCGCGGCTGACCGTCGGTCGGCGAGCGCCGTGAGCCACGCTGGCCAAGGCCGGGTTCCTGACCCCGATGCGTCCGGACCGGACGGTGCGGATGATCGCGGCCGCCCGCGACCGAAGGCCTCTCCATCACAACCGGTTTCGCGACCGCCGCCGCAGCGCTGCCCGGACAGCCCCGGCCTGATCGACGAGCTGGGCACGCTGACCTGGCGCGAACTCGACGAGCGATGCCACGCGCTGGCCGCCGCGCTGCAGCAGCTGCCGCGGCGGCACGCGCTCGTCCGATGTCGCCGGCCCAGCGGCTCCGACCAGTCGGTCGGCATCATGTGCCGCAACCACCGCGGGTTCGTCGAGTCGCTGATCGCGGCCACCCGCATCGGCGCCGACGTGCTGCTGCTCAACACGTCGTTCGCCGGCCCGGCGCTGGCCGAGGTGGTCAACCGCGAGCACGTCGACGTCGTCATCTACGACGAGGAGTTCACCGACCTCCGTCGACCGGGCGCTGGCCGACCAGCCCGGACGCCCGCCGGATCCTCGCCTGGGTGGACAACGGCACAGCGGCTCCGACGTCTGATGTCGCCGGCCCAGCGGCTCCGACCGTCGAGAAGCTGATCGCCTCCCACGCCGGGCAGCGGGCCACCAAGTCCGACCGCAGGAGCCGGCTGATCCTGCTGACCTCGGGCACCACCGGAACACCCAAGGGCGCCAAGCACTCCGGCGGCGGAGCGGGCAACCTCGTGGCGATCCTGCGTCGCACACCGTGGCGGCTCGGCGAGACGACGGTGGTCGTCGCGCCGATGTTCCACGCCTGGGGCTTCTCGCAGCTGGTGTTCGCCTCGGCGATGGCGTGCACCGTGGTGACCCGCCGCAAGTTCGACCCGGAGGCCACGCTGGCGCTCGTCGACCGCCACCAGGCCACCGGATTGTGTGTGGTCCCAGTGATGTTCGACCGCATCATGGACCTGCCCGACGAGGTGCGTCGCCGCTACAGCGGGCGCTCGCTGCGCTTCGCGGCGTGCTCGGGATCGCGGATGCGCCCCGACGTCGTCACCCGGTTCATGGACGAGTTCGGCGACGTCATCTACAACAACTACAACGCCACCGAGGCCGGCATGATCGCCACCGCCACCCCCGGCCGACCTGCGTGCGGCACCCGACACCGCGGGCAGCCCGGCCGTCGGCACCGAGATCCGCATCTACGACGAGAGCTTCGAGCAGGTGCCCACCGGCGAGGTCGGGCGCATCTTCGTGAAGAACTCCACCCAGTTCGACGGCTACACCTCCGGCGAAGCCACCAAGGACTTTCACGACGGCTTCATGTCCTCCGGCGACCTCGGTCGCCTCGACGCCGCCGGCCGGCTGTTCGTCGTGGGCCGCGACGACGAGATGATCGTCTCCGGCGGCGAGAACGTCTACCCGATCGAGGTGGAGAAGACGCTGACCGCCCATCCGGATGTCGCCGAGGCGCACGGTGCTCGGCGTCGACGACGAGCAGTACGGTCAGCGGCTGGTCGGCGTTCGTGGTGCTCGCCGACGGAGTCGGCGCCAGCCCCGATGACCTCAAGGCCCACGTCCGGGAGAACCTGGCCAACTACAAGGTGCCGCGGGAGATCACCATCCTGACCGAGCTGCCGCGCGGCAGCACTGGCAAGATTCTGCGTAATGAACTCATCGCCCGTATCACGCCTGCTAGCTGAGCTGCGGCGGCCGCGTCCACTGCTGCGCGGCGCCTGTGGCGTCTGACGGCTAAGCTGCGACGCCCGCGCCCGCTGGCGCGCGCCATCGCTCGAACTGGCCAACGCCGCCAACGGCTTTCGTCCGCTGGCCCGCAAGGGCTACCCGACCACTCGCGGTGTTCTGGGTGGGCTGGCCCACCTCGGAGCTGCCGCGCCTTCTACGCCGCAGGCTCGATGTTCGACGCCGTCCGCCGCGGACTGCGCGGCGACTTCCGCGGCCGGCGCGGCATCGCGGCGCTCGCGCTGACGGTGCTGTCGTGGGGGTTTCTGGCGGCCATCCAGCGCCGCAACCTCACCACTCCCCGGCCGGTGCTGCGCAAAGCCCTGGTCGAAGGCCTCGGGGAGGATTTCGCCGACGTGCTCGACACCCTGCCCAGCACACCGTCGCCGTCGGGCCGGCCCACCGCCTGGCGCACCACCTGGGCGCGGCGCCAGTTCGTCGAGAAGACGAACATCGTCACCTACGGCCCGCACGGCCGGGCCAACCTGGCCGACGTGTGGCGCCGGCGCGACCTGCCGCGCGACGGTAAGGCCCCGGTGCTGCTCGAGGTGCCCGGCGGGGCGTGGGCGATCGGCTGGCGCCGCCCACAGGCCTACCCGCTGATGAGCCACCTGGCCGACCGCGGATGGATCTGCGTGGCGATGAACTACCGCGTCAGCCCGGCTGCACACCTGGCCGGACCACATCATCGACGTCAAGCGGGCGCTGGCGTGGGTCAAGGAGAACATCGCCGACTACGGCGGCGACCCGGATTTCGTTGCCATCACCGGTGGTTCGGCCGGCGGTCACCTGGCCGCGCTGGCCGCGCTGACCCCAGAACGACCCGGAGTACCAGCCCGGGTTCGAAGACGCCGACACCTCGGTGGTGGCGGCGGTCCCGGTGTACGGCCGCTACGACTGGTACACCACCCACGGCGACGGCCGCCGCGAGTTCATCGGCTATCTGGAGCGCCTCGTCGTCAAGCGGCAGTTCACCCGGTTCCGCGACATCTACGTCGACGCCTCACCGATCCGCCGGCTGCGCGCCGACGCGCCACCGTTCTTCATCCTGCACGGCGAAAACGACTCGCTGATCCCGGTCGACGAGGCCCGCGAGTTCGTCGACGCGATCCGCGAGGTGTCCAAGTCGCCGGTGCTCTACGCCGAACTGCCCGGCGCCCAGCACGCCTTCGACATCTTCTCCTCGCCGCGGGCGCACAACTCCGCCGAGGCCGTCGGAGAGTTCCTGTCCTGGGTGTACGCCAGCCGGATGTCCCGCGAGCCCTGACAGTTCAGGCCTGCGCCATCGCGGTCTCGATGACCGTCAGCTCACCGGAAAGCCCTGCCGCCGAACGGATCTCGGAAAACGCCTGAGCATGGCGTCGGTGACCTCGTGCGGGTCGTCGACGGTGGCGCCGTCGGTGAGCACCGAGATGTTGAGCTGGTCGACGTAGCTCCACACGGTGATGTTCATGCCGCTGCCCGCGGTCAGCGGACCCACGGAGTAGATCTCGGTGACCTGCGCGCCGCCGACGCGGCCCCGCTCCCGCGGGCCGGGAACGTTGGAGATGGGCAGGTTCATCACCTTGTTCTGGCCGTCCTTGTTGGACAGCCAGGCGAACAGCGCCTGGGCGGGCGCGGGCGGCAGATAGGTCGACCACCGGCTGATCAGTTCGGGCCCGACGAGCTGGTGGCCCTCCTTGGCCGACATCGCGGCGTCGTGGGTGGCGCGCACCCGCTCCAGCGGGTCGGCGATCTCGACCGGCAGCGCCACCATCATCCCGGTGAAGTAGTTGCCCGACACCCGGTCCGGGTCGAAGTTGAAACTCACCGGCACCGACGCGAGCAGAGGATGGTCGGCGGCACCGTCGTAGCGCAGCAGCAGTGACCTCAGCGCGCCGGCGGCGGTGGCCAGCACCAGGTCGTTGATCGTCACGCCGAGGTGCTTGCCGGTCTCCTTGACGTCGGACAGCGCCAATGTCGCTGTGGCGAAACGTCGTTCGGGGGTGAGCACGTGGTTGAGGAACGACGGTGGCGGGGTGAACGGCATGGTCAGCTCGGGTGAGAGCTTGCGCGAACTGCGCCGCACCCTGGTCAGGCCGTCGGCGGTGTACTTCACGGTGGCGGGCACCCGGGCGATCTGGCGCAGATGGTCGACGAACGCCGAGCGCATCAGCTCGCCACGGCCGGGGGCGGGATCGGTCTCGTACTCCTGGTCGGGATCGGGACCTTCCTGCAGGTCCATGCCGCGAGCCATCAGGTTTCCCGACGCCACCCCGTCGGCCAGTGCGTGGTGGATCTTGCCGACCACCGCGATGCGGTCGTTGGCCAGGCCCTCGACGAAGTACATCTCCCACAGCGGGCGGCTGCGATCCAGTGGCGTGCTGGCGATCTCACCGATGGCCTCGTCGAGTTCGCGGCGCCCGCCCGGCGCGGGCAGCCGCCACGGCCGGATGTGGTAGTCGAGGTCGACATCGCAGTTCTCCCGCCACATCGGGTGGTGGAACTTCAGCGGGATGTCGACGAGCTGATAGCGGAACGGTTCGAGCTTGTAGAGCCGCCCGCGAATGACCTCGCGGAACTCCTCGACCCCGAAGCTGCGCCCGCCCCGGTCCTGCAATTCGATGACCGCCACCTTGAGGGTGTGCATGTGCACATTGGGCGCCTCGCTGTAGAGCAGCACCGCATCCCAGCCACTCAGTCTCTTCACCGCTGCACCTCCCTGTCCGGGACCATACAATCGGCGACCGCTCAGATGACCTCTTTGGCCGACATCATGGCGCGGTCGCGGTGAATCTGGTTGAGGAACAGACCGATTGCGGTGGCCATCGACCCGGTTCGGGCACCGTCGATCATGTCGAACCCGTGGCCGGCACCGGGCAGCTCGATGTAGCCGACCGGCGACCGAGACACCGCGCGCAGCCGCTCGACGAAGCTGCGGGCCTGCTCGACGGGGATCACGGTGTCGGCGGAGCCGTGCACGACCAGGAACGGCGGGGCGTCGGGATGGACCTGCGCGATCGGCGAGGCCTTGCGGAACACCTCGCCGTGGCGGTTCTGGCGCTTGTTGACCACGACGCGTTCCAGGAAGTCGACGAAGCGGTCTCGCTCGGGGGTGGACCTGTCCTCCCAGTCGTAGCGGCCGTAGATGCCGACGACGGCGTCGACGGAGGTGTCCGAACCCTCGGGCAGGTGCTCCTGGTATTCGGGGTCGCCGGCGGTCAGCCCGGCCAGCGCGGCCAGGTGCCCTCCGGCCGAACACCCGCCCACCGCAACGAAATCACGGTCGCCGCCGAACCGGTCGACGTTGGCCCGCGCCCAGGCGATAGCCGCCTTGACGTCGTTGATGTGGTTCGGCCAGCGGTGGTGCGGGGCGACCCGGTAGTCGATCGACAGACACACCCAGCCCTTGGCGGCCAGATGGGACATCAGGGCGTAGCCCTGCAGGATTCTGCTGCCGTGCACCCAGGCGCCGCCGGGGACGAACACCAGGACCGGAGCCGGCTCGGCGGGCAGATGCCGCCGCCGCCACACGTCGAGCCGCTGGGCCGGGTGGCTGCCGTAGCGCACGGACGCCCGGTACAGGTGGCGGCGGTGCTCGAAGGCCTTCCACAGCGGCGGCATCCGGTCCGGCGCCGGCCACTCGGCGGGCAGATGCTCGGCACCGACAACGCCGCGCAGCGCCGCCTCGGACACCGCGTGCGTGCTCTCCCGCTGATTCTTGCGAACGTCCGCGGCGTCGCGACTCAGCCAGGAGCGCGCGGTCGAGTTCATGAAGTCGGGCAGGTGTCGGTAGCCCCACACGCTCATCGCGGTGGCGGCCCCGAGCGGTTCGAGGTGGCGGCCGATCAAAGGCAGTTGAGCCGAGGCGACGCTGAGCGCCAGCGCGTAGTCGGCGGGACCGGCCTGCAGCAACCAGCGCGCCCGATCCCACGGTCGTGCCGTCATGGCGCGAGCGTACCCCGCAGACGCAGGCCGGAAACGGCATTCTCCAGCGGCCGCACTGTGCCTACACTCGGTCGACACTGGAGGAGGTCAGCATGGCCGCTGGCGCGGACGCCATCTACACCGGCGACATCATCACGATCGACGAGGCCAATCCGTCCGCCCAGGCACTGGCCGTCACCGGCGGACGGATCACCGCCGTCGGCACCCGCGACGACGTCGTCGCGAGTCGGCGCGGGCCGGCCACCCGGATGATCGATCTGGACGGCGCGACGCTCCTGCCCGGCTTCCTCGATCCGCACAGCCACTACATCAACTCGCTGACCGTGGCCAACCAGGTCAACGTCTTCGCCCCGCCGGCAGGGCCGGGTGCGGACGTCACCGCAATCGTGTTAGCGCTCAAGGCTTTTCGCGATTCACATCCTGTCCCGCCCGGCGAGATGCTCGTGGCCTACGGCTACGACGACACGCTGATGCCCGGGGGCCGCACCCTGCACAAGGAAGACCTCGACGCAGACTTCCCCGACATCCCGGTGCTGGTGGGCCACGTCTCGATGCACGGCGCGGTGCTGAACTCCGCGGCGATGCGGAAGTTCGGCATCACCGCGGCGACCGAGACACCGCCGGGCGGGGTGATCGTCCGCAAGGAGGGCTCCACCGAGCCCGACGGGCTGGTGATGGAAACCGCCTTCCTGCCGATCTTCGCCGCCATGCCCAAACCGACTCCCTCGCAGGAGATCGCGTGGAGCAGGGCCGGCCAGATGTTGTACGCCGCGGCCGGGATCACCACGGCCCACGAGGGAGCCACCCACGCCGCCGACGTCGAGCTGATCTACCGTGCGGCCGAAGGCGGCGCGAACCTGATCGACGTGGTGGCCTACCCGTTCATCCTCGAACTCGACGAGGTGCTGCACCGGCATCCGCCGCAGGAGTTCGGCAGCTACCGCAACCGGGTCAAGCTGGGCGGAGTGAAGGTCACCCTCGACGGCTCGCCGCAGGGCCGCACCGCGTACTTCACCACCCCCTACCTCGTCGACGGACCGGACGGCCAACACAACTGGTGTGGTGAGCTCGGCTTCTCCCAGGACGTCGTCAACGGCTGGTTCAAACAGGTCTACGACCTCGGTCTGCCGCTGGACATCCACGCCAACGGCGACGCCGCCATCGACGTCGCGCTGGCCGCCCACGAATTCGCCGCGGCCGACGACCTGGGCAGGGACCGGCTGACCGTGATGGTGCACTCCCAGTTCGTCCGGCGCGATCAGCTGCAGCGCTACGTCGAGTACAAGATCATTCCGTCGTTCTTCACGCCGCACACGTTCTACTTCGGCGATGCCCATGTGCAGTTGCGGGGCAAGGCCCAGGCCGACTTCCTGTCGCCGATGCGCGCGGCAATCGACCTCGGGCTGCGCCCCACCAATCACACCGACTTCGTCGTGACGCCGCTGGATCAGATGTTCGTGGTGTGGACGGCGGTCAATCGGGTGTCACGCAGCGGCGCGATCATCGGCGCCGATCAGCGGGTGACCCCGCTGGAGGCGCTGAAGGCGATCACCATCAACGCGGCGCGTCAGTACCGCGAGGCCGACCAGAAGGGCTCGCTGGAGGTTGGCAAGCTGGCCGATCTCGTTGTCCTGGACGGCAATCCGCTGACGGTGGACCCGATGGCCATCAAGGACATCCAGGTGGTCGAGACCATCAAAGACGGCCAGACCGTCTACCGCGCCTAGGGCGTGAGAAGCACTTTGACGTGCTCGCCGGACCGCGAGGCGACGGCGGCGTAACCGTCGGCCGCCTGCTCCAGTGACAGCCGGGTGGTGAAGATCCCCTCGACGTCGAGGCGGCCGTTCTGCAGCAGCGGGATCAGTTCGGGCCAGGTCTGCTGCACCGGTGCGGTGGTGAGCCGAACGGTCAGGCTGCGCAGCAACGCCGTCAGCGCCGGGAAGGGGTACGGGTTGAGGTTGTGCACGCCGACCACCGAGACGGTGCCGCCGGCGCGCACGGTGGCCAGTGAGTCGTCCAGCGAGGTGTCGTTGCCCACCGCGTCGATCACCGAGTCGGCGCCGATGCCGCCGGTGGCCTCCATGACCGCCTGCACCGCCGGGGCCGGGATCGGGATGGCGCCCAGCGCGGCGGCGCGGTCACGACGGGCGGCGACCGGATCGACCGCGAAAACCTTTGCCGCCCCGAGGAACAACGCGCTGCGCAGCGCGCAGAGCCCTACCGCGCCGAGGCCGATCACCACCGCCGTGCCGCCGACGGGGATGTCGGCGCGTTTGGCCGCCGCCCAGCCGGTGGCGAGGTTGTCGGTGAGCAGCAACGCCTGTTCGGTGCTGATGTTCTGCGGCATCTTCAGCAGCTGGAAGTCGGCCGCCGGAACGGCGAGGAGTTCGGCCTGCGCTCCGCCGAGTACGCCGGAGCCGAAGATCTGCGGGCCCGACGCGCACATGATCGGGTCCTTGGTCGCGCAGCCTGCGCACGCCCCGCAGCCGGCGACGGACGAAATGAGCACCAGGTCACCGACTTTCACGGTGTGTACGTCCGGCCCGGTTTCCACGACGGTGCCGATGGCCTCGTGTCCCAGCGACACGGGCTCGAAGATCGGATAGTCGCCCTCGTAGAAGTGCAGGTCCGAGCCGCAGATCGCGGCGGCGGTCACCTGCACCACGGCGCCGTCGGGTCCGGGCAGCACCGGGTCGGGCCGGGTGTCGACGCGAACCGATCCCGGGGTGTCGATGACGACCGCGCGCATGCAGACTCCTTCTAGTTCTTCACGACGAAGTTCGACCAGTCCGGTTCGCGAACGGCCCTCCAGAACACCGGAAGCCGCCACGGGCTGACCGTGTGGATCTCGCCGTCGGCGTTCTTGAAATACGAATGCTTGATCGACGGGTGCGCCCACACCATCGTGTTGATCTCGGCCTGGTGCCGCCGATGCCAGTCCTCGGTGGCCTCGGGCGTGGGCTCGATGGAACGCAGTCCCTTGCCGATCATCTCGGCCAGCACTGCGTTGACATAGCGCATCTGCAGTTCGGAGTTGAAGATCAGGCTGCCGCCGTGGGCCAGATGATTGCCGGGGCCGTAGAGCATGAAGAAGTTCGGGAATCCGGGAACCGTGATGCCCAGGTAGCCGACCGGCCGCTCGCCCCACGCCGTGCGCAGATCAGCGCCGTCACGCCCGGTGATGTTCAGCGGGTAGAGCACCTCGGTGGCGCGAAAGCCGGTGGCGTAGACGATGACATCGGCCTCGTGGGCCACGCCGTCGGCGGTGACCACCGCGTGCGGGGTGATCCGCTCGATCGGGGTGCGGACCAGCTCGACGTTGTCGCGGCGCAGCGTCTTCAGCCACGTCCCGTTGTCCTGCAACGTGCGCTTGCCCGTGGCGGGATAGTCGGGCAGCACCTTGTCGAGCAGATCCGGGTCGTCACCGACCTGGGTGGTGATCCAGTCGCTGAACATCAGCCTGGCCATCGCGTTCATCTCGCTGACCGCGTAGTCGGGGTCGTCGGGATGGGTGTAGTCAGGATCCGAGCGTGCCGCGTCCAGGCCCTTGTCCGCGCCGGGCCACATCAGCAGGAAGCGGTACCAGCGGCCGTAGAACGGCAGGTGGTCCATCGCCCAGCGCACACCGGCCGGCACGCTGTCGTGGTACATCAGGTTGGGGAACATCCACTGCGCGGTGCGCTGGAACACCGTCAGCTGCGAGACCGTGTCGGCGATGGCCGGGGCGATCTGGAAACCGCTGGCGCCGGCGCCGATCAGCGCGACCCGCTTGCCGGTCAGGTCGACGGAGTGGTCCCAGGCGGCGGAGTGGAAGGACGGGCCTTCGAAGGTGTCGGCACCCTCGATGTCGGGCAGGTACGGCCGGTTCAGCTGACCGACCGCGGTGATGACCGCGCGTGCGGTGATCTCGGACTCGGCCCCGTCCTTGCCGCGCACCCGAACCTGCCAGACGGCGTCGTCGTCGTTCCACTGCGCCGAGACCACCTCGGTTTCCCAGCGGACGTTGTCGTTCAGGCGGTGTTTGTCCAGGACCGACTCGAAGTAGGCGCGCAACTCCGGCTGTTCGGCGAAGTAGTGCGACCAGTTGTTGCTGGGCTCGAAGCTGTAGCAGTAGAAGTGGTTGGCCACATCGACCCGTGAGCCGGGATAGCTGTTCTCCCACCAGGTTCCGCCGGGTCCGGCGTTCTTCTCGATGATCGTGAACGGAATGTTGGCCTGCTTCAGCCGGATTCCGGCCAGCAGGCCGGACTCGCCGCAGCCGATGACCACGACGGGGAACTCCGACGACTGCGCCGGGTCCAGCGCGGCGGGCCGGCGCGGGTCGACGCCCTCGAGATCCATCTCTTCGAGAACCATCGGCTGGTACTCGTCGTCGACGTGCTCGCAGGCCGCCCAGTCGAGCATCTCCGGAACGAGTTCGCGGCTCAGCGGCACCGGGCCGGGGCAGCCTCGGTCCCGGTAGTCGGCGAGGACCGGCAGTGCGAGGGCGCGGGCCTTGGCCTTGTCCTCTTCGGACATGAAGCCCTGGACCTCGTTGAGGAACACCCCGGCCTGCTTGAAGTCGCGGATGAACCGCGGGTCGCCGGTGATGTGCACCAGCGACAGCAGCAGCGTGGGGATGCTGACCTGTTCCAACGCGGCGGCGATCTCTTCGTCGGACGACGTGAACGGTTGGCCGGCATAGGGATTGTGCGTCACACCGGAGTCCTCTCACCGATCGGCAATTACGCTACGCGTAGTTCCGTAATAGCGGACCTCACGATACTGTCGGCGCCGTCGCCGATCAAGGCCCGCCTCACCAGGGGCAACGACCGCGGGGTAATACTGGCGTCGTGCCTCAGACCGACATCCACCCCGAACTGCGCAGCGTGGCGCGGTTCGTCCCGCGCAAGCTGATCCACCCCTGGTCGCTGTCGGTGCTGCGCCGATTGACCGGGTTGCAGCGCGTCGACAACGACGGCGTCGAGGTGCTGACCCTGGCGTCCGGCGTCGGCGTGCGGCTGTACCGGCCGGCCGGGACCACCGCGGCCACCCCGGCCCTGTTGTGGATTCACGGCGGTGGCTACGTGCTCGGCACCGCCGCCCAGGACGACCTGCTGTGCCGCCGGTTCGTCAAGACGTTGGGCATCACCGTCGCCTCCGTCGACTACCGCCTGGCCCCCGAGTACCCCTACCCCGCACCGCTCGAAGACTGCTACACCGCGCTGACGTGGCTGGCCGGCCTTCCCGGCGTCGACGGCGACCGGATCGCCATCGGCGGCGCCAGCGCCGGCGGCGGGCTGGCCGCGGCCCTGGCCCTGCTGGCGCGCGACCGCGCCGAGCTGACACCGATGTTCCAGGTGCTGGTCTACCCGATGCTCGACGACCGCAGTGTCGGCCGGCACCTCGACGATCCCGGGCACCGGCTGTGGAACGCGACCAGCAACCGGTTCGGGTGGAAGTGCTATCTCGGCGGCGCCGATCCGGAGGCGGCGGTGCCGGGCCGGCGCACCGATCTCGCCGGACTGCCCCCGGCCTGGCTCGGCGTCGGCACGCTGGACCTGTTCCACGACGAGGACCTCGACTACGCCGCGCGGTTGCAGGCCGCCGGAGTGCCGTGCGAGGTACACGTGGTGCCCGGCGCGTTCCACGGCTTCGACGGGGTCGCGCCGAAGGCAGACATCTCCACGGGATTCTTCGACAGCCAGTGCGCGAGCCTGCGCCAGTACCTGATCCGGGCGTGAGCGGCGTGGCAGCGATACTCACCACCGAGCAGCGCGACCTCGCCGAGGCGGTCGCCGATCTGTTGGTCAAGCGCTCGCCGGAGGCCGAGGTGCGCCGCCTGATGGCCGACGACGCCGGCTACGACCCGGCGCTGTGGACCGAACTGGCGGAGATGGGCCTGCTTGGGCTGGCGATACCCGAGCAGTACGGCGGCGCCGGCGCCGGGTCGGCCGAACTGGGCGTGGTCATGGAGCAGATGGGCGCGGCGCTGCTGTGCGCGCCGTATCTGTCCACCGCAGTACTGACCGCGAATCTGCTTGTGGCCCTTGATGACTCGGCTGAGTGCGGCGAGGCTCTGCCCCGCATCGCCGCCGGTGACCTGATCGCCACCGTGGCCTTTGCCGAGCCGGGCTCGGCGCGGCCACCCGAGCAGTCCCGCACCACCGCGCGACCGGACGGCTCCGGGCTGGCGGCTGTCGGGCACCAAGACATTCGTGCTCGACGCCACTGACCGCCCAGCGCCTGTACGTCACCGCAGGCTCCGGTGTGTTCGCCGTCGAGCGTGGTGCGCCCGGGTTGACGGTCGCACCGCTGGCCACCGTCGACCAGACCCGCAAGCAGGGGAACCTGACCCTCGACGACACCCCCGCTCGGCTGGTGGGAACGATCGAGGGTGGCGGCGCCGCACTCGCCGAGGCGCTGGACCGGGCGTCGGCGGCGCTGCTCGGCGAGCAGGCCGGCGCAGCGATGCGGGCAATGCAGATGTCCGCCGACTACGCCAAGACGCGGTTCCAGTTCGGGCGCGCCATCGGCAGCTTCCAGGCGGTCAAGCACATGTGCGCCGACATGCTGCTGGAGGCGCAGTCGGCGCTGTCGGCGGCCCGCCACGTCGCCGCCGCCTTCGACGCGGCCGATCCGGACCGGTACGCCGATCTGGCTCTGGCACAGGCATATTGCTCGGATGCGTTCGTCTCCGTCGCCGCCACCACCATCCAGGTGCACGGCGGCATCGGCTTCACCTGGGAGCATCCGGCGCACCTGTACCTGCGCCGGGCGCGCACCGACGCCCAGCTCTTCGGTGACCCGGCCTGGCATCGGGAGCGTTACATCCGACTGCGGGAGGCACAGTCATGACCGATGACGTCGTGCGCGACGAGGTTCGGCAGTGGCTGGCGGCGAACTGGGATCCCGGCATGGACCGCGGGCGCTGGGCTCAGCTGGTGTTCGACGCCGGGTGGGCGGTGCCGAGCTGGGAGCCGCGAGTGGTGGGGCCGCGGCCTGACCGATCCCCAATCCCGAATCGTGGCAGCGGAATTCGCCGCGGTCGGCGCGCCGGGGACCGGTCACGACCGCGCGAACCTGTTCGCGACTGCACCCTGCACGACCTCGGTACCGACGAACAGAAGCGCCGACTGATCCCGCCGTCGATCCGCGGCGAGACCAAGTGGTGCCTGCTGTACTCCGAACCGGGCGCAGGATCGGATCTGGCCGGTCTGCGGACCCGGGCCGACCGCGACGGCGACCAGTGGGTGGTCAACGGCCAGAAGGTGTGGACGTCGTTCGCCAAGACCGCCGACTACGGCCTGCTGGTGGCCCGCACCGACTGGGATGTGCCCAAGCACAACGGGATCAGCTTCTTCATGTTCCCGATGCGCCAGGCCGGCGTCGAGATTCGGCCGATTCACCAGATCACCGGTGAGTCGGAGTTCAACGAGGTGTTCATCACCGACGCCAAAGTGCCGCACGAGAACCTGGTCGGCGAACCCGGCGGCGGCTGGTCGGTGCTGCAGGTCGCGCTGGCCTACGAGCGGCGGCTGATGGGCGATCTCGCCCGCACCTCGCGGTCGGCCAGCAAGCCGCAGGCCGATAGCGACAGCCTGGTCGCGATGGCGCGCAACGCCGGCAATCTCGGCGACTCGCACATCCGGCAGGAGATCGCCCGCGTCGAAGGCTATGCGGCGGTGAACCGGTGGAACACCCAGCGCGCCAAGGCCACCACTGACCGGGCCGAGGCCGCGACGCTGCTCGCGCTCGGCAAGATCGCGATGTCGCGGATCCTGCACGAGACGGCACGGGTGCAGACCGAGATCGTCGGGCCGGAGTCGATGCTGACCGGTCCGGACAACCCGGTCGGTGACGCGGTGACGTTCCGCACGCTCAACGCCTACTTCACCTCGATCGGCGGCGGCACCGACCAGATTCAGCGCAACATCGTCGGCGAGCGTGTCCTGGGGCTGCCGAAAGAGCCGGAGCCCTACCGCAATACCGCGTTCCGCGAACTGCCGCACTAGTTACCGGTGGCGCAGCACGCCGCCGACGACGGTCGCCACGACCAGCGCGGCGTCGAGGGCGTCGAGCACGTCGGCCGGCGCGGCGGCCAGGACACACAGGTCGCCCGGCTGTCCCGGTTCGATGGTGCGTGGGACGTCGGGGCGCTCGGCGTGACCGGTGAACATGCTCAACGCCGTTGCGGGCGTGACACATTCGTCGGCATTGAGCACCTTGCCCGCACCGGTGGTGCGGTGTACCGCCGCGCGCATCACCGCCCACGGATCCGCGCCGCCGAACGGCAGATCCGTCGACAGCGCGACGCGCACGCCGGCCCGCCAGTAGCGAGGCCAGCCGCCACAGCCCGGGCTGGTCGTCGGCGGCAACGTCGATCAGGTACTGGTCGCCGCGCTCGGCGACGAAGTTCGGCTGGGTGACCACCACGGGGTCCAGCTCGGCGAGCTCGGCGAGACTGTCCTGCGGCACCACCGCGGCATGCTCGATGCGATCACCGGGGTGGCGGCCCGCGGCGCGAAGCGCCGCCAGCGTGACCACCAGCTGGGCCGCCGTCACGCAGTGCACGGCGACCGGGCCGTCGGCGTGGCGGGTCCGGATCCACGCGGTCAGCTCGTCGAGGTCGAGTGAGTCGTCGTGCAGGATGCGTTTACCCGGAGTCAGCCACGACACCCGCTGGTGCAGTTCGCCGTGCCGGTGCGCCTCGGTCAGCGTCACGATGGCGTCGGCGTCCAGATCCGGAGTCGCGTCGGTGACGCCGGTGACGCCGTAGCCGCTCAGCCGCTCGCTGAGCTCGGCCAGCGGGGTGTCCCGCCGCGCGACCGCGTCCGCCCAGGTGTCGTGGCTGCGCAGCCTGCCGTCGGGGTGATCGCGCAACCCGACCTCGGCAAGCCCGAGCGAGTTGAGGATCCACAGCACCCCGCTTCGGTGCTGGACGCGCACCGGGACACCGGGCACGAGCTCGTCGAGGACCGACCGGTCGAGTGGGCCGGCCACCGATTCGTGGTAGCCGACGGCTCTGATCCAGCCGTCGCCCCCGACCGGTGCGGCCGCCAGGACCGCCGCCAGCTGCGCCCGGTTGTGCACCTGTCCCGGGCCGACCTGGACCGAACCCGCCGCCGCAGCCGCGGCGCGCAGGTGCACGTGGTGGTCGTGCAATCCCGGTATCACCGCACCGCCCGCGGCGTCGAACACCGTCTCTCCCGGCCGTGGCGTCAGCGCCTCGGCGACCTCTTCGATCCGGTCGGTCAGCCGGATGTCGACGGTGCGCCCGTCCATCAGGGCCGCGCGTTGAATCAGCATGTCACCGAACTCCGTTGAGCGACAAGGGCGTCCACGCGGGCGTTGTCGGCGCCGAGGCCGGCGGCAGCTGGTGCGACCGGCGGCGGTTGGGGTGGACGTGGGTCCATCGGTCCGTCAGCAGGCTCGGCGGGCAGGGCGGCGTAGGTGGCGGCCACCCGGGCCATCACCACGTCGATGACCTCACCGCCGCCGCGGCGCAGCTGAATTCGTCACGGCCAGAGCGGCTTCCAGACCAGTCAGCGGATCGGCGACGGCGTCGGCGCAGAACACCGGACCGTCGACACCGGTGCCCACCAGTCCGCCGGCCACCGCGGCGTCGTCACCGAAGGCCACCCGGGGTGAGTCGGTGCCGTGGCCGGTGATGCGCAACCACACCCGCCCGCTGGGACCGGGCAGTGACTGTGGGCTCAGACCCCGACGGGCCAGCGCGGCAGGCCGGGAACCCTCGATGACGACGTCGGCGACCGACAGCAACGCCCGTAGCCTGTCGTCGTCGAAATCGACGGCGTAGGAGAGCTTTCCGCTGTTGATCCAGTCGTAGAAGCTCAGGTCGCCGGAGCGGGTGCCGTCCGGGCGGGCCGGGCTTTCCACCTTGACCACCGTGGCGCCCGCCGCGGCGAGGATCTGCCCGCACAACGGGCCTGCCCACATCGAGGACAGATCGGCCACCAGCAGCCCGGCGACAGGTCGGGGCTGCGTGGGTGATCCGGCGGCGGTGACGCGCGGCGCCTCGGCCACGCTCTCACCGAGGCGCGCGACGGGCAGGTCCAGCAGGACCGCGCGCTCGACAACCTCCGCGCTCGATCGCCGAGCCGCCCACTCGACGACCGCCGGCCATGGATCGTCGGGCACGGTGTCGGCTTCGACGAGGGCGGGTACGGCGGCGACGTCGTCGGGTCGCGACAGCGTCAACGCGCACCAGCCGTCGCGGGTGGCCATCAGGCGGGTGGCACCGCCCGCCGAGACGCGGCCCCGCCGGGTCAGGCCCAGCAGGGCGGCGCGGCCGGTCAGTGCGGCGGTGGCGTCGACGGTGACTCCGAGCCGCGCGGTCAACTCGCCGGCAACGGCTTCAGCGCGGGTCAGAACGCCCGATCGGGAGTAGTCGGGCGGCCCGTCGCCCGGGCCCGGTCAGCCAGGCCAGGCCGCTGCGGGCCCACCTGCCGCGGAGTCGTTCACCCGACCATTGTCGCGCCTAGAAGTGCAGCGCGGTGAACCGCCAGTCCAGCACCTGGCGGTCCGCCCCGTCCTCGACGGCCGCATAGACCACCGACCGCAGGGTGAGCACGCCGCCGCGGTCGCCGGGCAGCGGGTCGGCCGACTCGACGTGCAGCTCGCTGTAGAGGGTGTCGCCCTCGTGCACCGGCCCGGTGTGATCGCACGATTCCCAGCCCAGCACGGTCGCCAGGTTCGGCAACAGCCGGCCGGCCTGGGCCAGTGCCAACCCGATGGTGTGCCCGCCGTACACCAGCCGTTGACCGCCGACGCGTGAATCATGATGTGTGGCGGCGATGTTCAGGGTGAGCCGGGCCAGCTCAGGTGCGGAGCTGACCACGTCACCGGTGCTGCGCAGCACCGAACCGGCGATGTCGGGGTAGAAGTGCGGCCCGGGAACCCGCTCCCGGAAGGCCGCCGCGTTCCAGTCGACCGTCGGGTCGGGGGCGCCTGCGAGATCCGCCCCGATCTCGCGAGAGGTCGTCGGCGTGCCCGGTGTCGGCGGCACCGGGACTGAGCGGGAGCATCGCGCAGCGGTAGAAGTCGAGCACCAGCCGGCCCACCTGGTCGATGGTGGTCATCCGCAGCGCCGCCATTCCGGTGGGAGCGCGTCCGGGTTTGGCGTTGTTCTGCCGCAATCCGACGACCTCGGTGCGGGTGAACACGGTGTCGCCGATGACCGGATAGCGATAGAAGGTCAGCCCGCGGTAGAACAGGTTCGCCTTGACCCGCTGGGTGACCAGGGTGCTCTGGCCGATGGCCACATCGCAGACGAACGCCGGATGGGCCAGCGGCCCGGTGCTGCCGACCACCGCGTGCGCCAGTTCGGAGTCCAGTGCCAGGCGCAGCCGGTCACCGAGGATCGCCTGGTGGCTGGCGGCCGCTCCGGAGGTCAATGTCATCGACGGCGCCCAGTCGAAGACCTGGCCGACGACCAGATCGTCGAAGTAGGGTCCGCCCGCCTCGCCTGCGCCGATATGGCCGTACAACGTCACAGTCGAACATGATCGCAGTTCGGTCCCGCGGCTATGCGACTATGGCCGCATATCGGCCGACTTCTGGAGCAAGGTGAGCACAGCACTCAACGACGAAGAAACCATGCTGGTGCAGACGGTTCGGGCGTTCGTCGAGCGTGAGGTCAAGCCAACCGTCCGGGACGTCGAGCACGCCAACACCTACCCCGAGGCGTGGATCGAGCAGATGAAGCGCATCGGCATCTTCGGGCTGGCGATCAGCGAGCCCTACGGCGGGTCACCGGTGTCGATGCCGTGCTACGTCGAGGTCACCCAGGAGTTGGCGCGGGGCTGGATGAGCCTGGCCGGTGCGATGGGCGGGCACACGGTGGTGGCCAAGCTGCTGGAGACCTTCGGCACCGAGGAGCAGAAGCGGACCTATCTGCCGCGAATGGCCACCGGTGAGGTCCGCGCGACGATGGCGCTGACCGAACCGGGTGGCGGTTCGGATCTGCAGAACATGACCACGGTGGCGCGCCGCGACGGCGACGAACTGGTGATCGACGGCGCCAAGACGTGGATCACCAACGCCCGCCGGTCCGGTCTGATCGCCCTGCTGTGCAAGACCGATCCGCAGGCCACGCCGCGGCACACAGGCATCTCGGTGGTGCTCGTCGAGAACCCGACGCCGGGGCTGACGGTGTCGCGGGACCTGCCCAAGCTCGGCTACAAGGGCGTCGAGTCGTGCGAGCTGTCCTTCGACGACTGCCGGGTGCCGGCCTCGGCCATCCTGGGTGGCGTGGCGGGCAAGGGTTTCGGGCAGATGATGAAGGGCCTGGAGACCGGCCGGATTCAGGTGGCCTCGCGCGCGCTCGGGGTGGGCACGGCCGCCCTGGAGGACGCGCTGGCCTACGCCCAGGACCGGGAGAGCTTCGGCCAGCCGATCTGGAAGCACCAGTCCGTCGGCAACTACCTGGCCGACATGGCCACCAAGCTGACCGCGGCCCGTCAGCTCACCCTCTACGCCGCCGAGCGCTACGACAGCGGTGAGCGCTGCGACATGGAAGCCGGGATGGCCAAGCTGTTCGCCTCGGAGGTGGCGATGGAGATCGCGCTGAACGCGGTGCGCATCCACGGCGGCTACGGCTACTCCACCGAGTACGACGTCGAACGCTACTTCCGCGACGCCCCGCTGATGATCGTCGGCGAGGGCACCAACGAGATCCAGCGCAACGTCATCGCCGCACAGCTGGTCGCCCGCGGCGGCATCTAAGCCGCTGACTTCGGCGTGTTCGCGTGCGCACACCGCACGTCAGCACGCCGAAGTTACGTGATCTCGTCGACCAGACCCCACCGCAGCGCGGTCACCGGGTCGATGACGCGGCCGGAGAGCACCAAATAGGCTGTGCGCCAACGGCCGATCCGGCGGGTGACGCTCAGCGTGCCGCCGGCGCCGGGGATGAGGCCCAGGGCAAGCTCGGGCAAGCCGAGGACGGCGTCGGGGTGGCAGCTGACCCAGCCGCAGAACGCGGCCATCTCCAGTCCGCTGCCCAGCACCCGGCCATGGATCTGCGCCCGGCAGGCGGGACCGAGCCGACGGGTCAGCTCGTCGAGCGCGAGCGCCGGGCTGTGCCGGGTCCGGGCCAGGTGTGCGCTCGCCGGGTCGGCGAAGGTCCCGAACTCGCCGAGGTCACCGCCGCTGCAGAACGACGGTCCGTTGCCGCCGAGTACCACCTCGGTGACGGTGTCGTCGAGCAGTGCAACCGTGAGCGCCTCCAGCAGCAGTGCTCGGGCATCGGTGCTGAATGCGTTGTGGCGCTGGGGCCGATTGAAGGCGATGCGCAGCGTGCCGCCCTCGCGTTCGGCCAGCACCGGGTCGGGAATGTCGGGGAGGTGCGCGGGTCCGCGCTCGGCGAGCCAGCGGGCGAACTCCGGACCGGACTGCAGCGTGGAGTAGGCCAGCGACTCGGTGACGATCGCCGGCAACGCCGGGCCGGTGACGTCGACCGACCGCAGTACGTCGTCGCACACCGCGCTGGCATGTGGCCACCGGCGGCAGCGGTCGGTCAGTTCGGCGACGGTGTCCGACACCGATTCCACGGCGACGAATCGCCGGTCCTCGTGCTCGGTGTCGGTGAGGGCGAATGACGCTGTGTCGAGCCAGAACTCGGCCTCGGGGGTCGAGGCCTCACCGACCGCGACCACCACTCCGGGCGGGCCGGTCACCCCGATCGGCGGCGGGTCGGACAGGTCGACGAGGAGCATCGGACCGGCCGGCTAGCCGGTTGGCGCCGGAGCCGAGTACTTCACGATCAGCTCCTGCTTGTACAGCTTTCCGGTATCGGTGCGCGGCAACTGCTGCTCGAAGGAGATCGTGCGTGGACACTTGTAGTGCGCCAAGCGATCTCGCAGCCAGACCAACAGCTCCTCGGCAAACTCCTCGGAGGCCTCGGCAGGATCGACGAGCTGGACCACGCCCTTGACGCTCTGGCCCATCTCCTCGTCGGGAATCCCGAACACCGCGGCGTCCATCACCTTCGGATGGATGACGAGCATGTTCTCCGCTTCCTGCGGATAGATGTTCACCCCGCCGGAGATGATCATGTGGTGGCGACGATCGGTGAGGTACAGGTAGCCGTCCTCGTCGAGGTAGCCGATGTCGCCGACGGTCATCCAGCCCGTGTGATGCCTTGACGCAGCGGTCTTCTCGGCGTCGTTGAGGTACTCGAAGGTGTTGCCGCCCTCGAAGTAGATCTCGCCCGGCTGGCCGGGCGGCAGCTCGTTGCCCTCCTCGTCGAGGATGTGCAGGTTGCCCATCATCGGTTTGCCCACCGAGCCCGGGTGGGCCAGCCACTCCTCGGCGCTGATCAGCGTGGAGCCGATGGCTTCCGAGGAGGCGTAGTACTCGTCGACGATCGGTCCCCACCAGTCGATCATCTGCTTCTTGATCTCCACCGGACACGGCGCCGCGGCGTGCATGACGCGCTGCAGGGTCGACAGGTCGTACGAGTTGCGCACGGATTCAGGAAGTTTCAGCATCCTGGTGAACATCACCGGAACGAACTGGCCGTGGGTGACCCCGTGGCGCTGGATCGCATCCAGCGTGCCTTCGGCGTCGAACTTCTCCATGACCACCACCGGGATACCTGCGGCCTGCATCGTCAACGACCACACCGACGGCGCGGTGTGATAGAGCGGGGCGGGGCTGAGGTAGACGCCGTTGGGGTCCATCCAGAAGGAGACCAGCATGGTCATCAGGCCCGGGGCTTCCGAGGGCGGCAGGTGCGGAAGCTCGCGCTTGATGCCCTTGGGCCTGCCAGTGGTCCCCGACGAGTACTGCAGCAGATCACCCTCGATCTCGTCGTCGATGGGTGTATCAGGTTGGTCGGCAACGCATTCCGGGTAGCGCAGCCAGCCGTCGAGATCCTCGTCGGCGATGATCAGCAGCCCGGGCAGTCCGTTGGGCAGGTGCTCGGCGAGGCCCTCCAGCACGGGGCGCAGCGCCGCCGAGCCGACGATCGCCTTGGCCGCGCTGTTGTCGATGATGTAGGCGGCCTCGGCGGCGGTGAGGTGGGAGTTGATCGGGACGTAGTACAGCCCGCTGCGGCGAGCGGCCCACATCACCGTGTGGTAGTGCTCGTTGTTCTCCATCAGGATCGCGACCGCATCGCCCTCGCGCAGGCCGGCCTGACGGAACAAGTGCGCCAACCTGTTTGCGCGCGCCTCCATCTCGCCGAAGGTCACGACCGTGCCGGACGGATAGAGGATGACAGCAGGCTTGTCGGGGTTGGCCTCGGCATGCTCGCGGATCTGCATGCGTGAACTGTACGACAACCCGGTTGACGGGTGTCAAGAAGGCTAGGTGAGGTTGACGGTTCCGTCGTCCAGGCTGTAGTAGCCCGTCACGACTTTCAGCTTGCCCGCGTCCAGCGCCGGCTTCAGTTCCTTGTTTTGCAGAATCTGGTCGCGGGACTGATCGATGTTCGCCTTGATGGCGTTGATCAGTAGATCACCAGGCTGCTTCTCCGCCATCGCGACAGCGGGGGTGATCGCGGTGATCAGCGCCGCTACGTCGCCGTGCGGTTCTTCGAACGGCGGCTGCAGCGCCTCGAGCGTCGCCGAGACCGCACCACAATTCTGATGGCCGAGCACCACGATCAGCGGCGAGCCGAGGTGACCGACGGCGTACTCGATACTGCCCATGCCTGCCGGGTCGATGATGTTGCCCGCCACGCGCACCACGAACAGGTCGCCCAGGCCCTGATCGAAGATGACTTCCGGAGGAAGTCGGGAGTCCGAGCAGCTCAGCACAATCGCGAACGGGGACTGGGATTTCGCGACCGACAACCGGGTGTCAGGGTTCTGGTCGGGGTGGATCATGCGCGCCTCGACGAAACGCGCGTTGCCCTGTTTGAGCTCTTGCAGCCCCAGTTCGGGATCGGAGATGTTCGGCCGGGGCGACTCGGTGGAGATCGGCATGCCGGCCGGAACCGTCACCGTATGGGTCGCGGTCGTGGTCGTCGGCGAGCCGCACGCACTCAAGGCCGCGGCGGCCGCCGTCGCCCCGGCAACTCCGAACCATGCTCTTCTCGACAGCTGAGCGTCCACCCGCGGCACCTCTCTGCACTGACCCCGCCCCGAGGCTAGCGTGGCAAAGTCTGGTGCGGAGGGGGTTTGCGCGGGTGAACGGTGCTCGCGGAGTTGCCACCACGTTGAAGACAGTTGACGATCAGACGACCAAGCACCGGTGCGGCGATGGGATCGCAACGCCAGGACCGGCGCCGCAGCCATCATGGTGTGGGTGCCGGTGGCAGTACCTCTTCGATTTGCAGTGCGTCGAGCATCAGGGCCGTGCTCCCGCCGCCGGCCAGGTAGGCGATCAGGAGTCACCCGACTGGAGTAACAGCGTGCTGCGGTATTCGACCACCTGCAACCGCGAAGGCGAGGCGCGGAAGGACCTACACCATTTGCCGTCGGCAAGGCCGACCGTGTTCCTAGGGCGAGCAACTCAGCTGATCTATCGAATCGGTACAAGAGACGCACCCTGTTCGCTATCGCGGCAACCACTAGTCGGGGTTCGGCAATCCGTAACTCGTGGATCAGCTATGAAGTACGCCGATCTGGCACCAATAGTGGTCGGCAAAGCCATCCGATGCACCGTCCGCGGACCTAAGATGACATGGCCAAGGGGTGTGAGCGCGGGGGTGCTCGTATGAAGCTGCGGCTGTCGCGGATCGAGCCTCGATGACCGGCGCTGAAGCTTGGGTTGGTGCGCCGTCGGGTGTCGTCAGCTTTCTGTTCACCGATATCGAGGGGTCGACTCGGCGGTGGGAGGCTGGCCCTCAGCAGATGAGTCGGGCATTGACTGACCATGACGGTGTCCTGCGCGAGGTGATCGCCAACCACGGAGGCTGGCTGTTCAAGCACACCGGTGACGGGGTGTGCGCGGCGTTCGCGTCTCCGCGTGCCGCTGTCGACGCCGCAGTGGCCGCCCAACGCACGCTTGAGCTGCCAGTGCGGATGGGAATCGCCACCGGCGAGGCCGAACTGCGCGGTGCCGACTACTTCGGCACCGTACTCAATCGGGCCTCACGGGTGATGGCGTGCGGCCACGGGGGCCAGATTCTGGTCGATGGCCTCACGGCGGGATTAGTAAATGGCGTCCACCTCGTCGAACTTGGGCCGCGGCGGTTGCGGGACATCACCAAACCTGTCGACATCTTTCAGGTCCAAGCCCCCGGCCTGCGCGCCGAGTTTCCTGCACTGACGACGCTGGATCCGGCGCACGGGAACCTGCGCCCGTACACCACCAGTTTCGTAGGCCGTGAGAGGGACCTGGCGGACGTTTGCGCGGCGGTGCGGGCACGTCGGTTGGTGACCTTGACCGGTTTCGGCGGCGTGGGCAAGACCCGACTCGCGCTGGAAGTCGCGGAGCGGCTGGCGGGCGACTTCCCGGATGGCGTCTGGGTGACGGCATTCGCCGCAGTCGGTGACCCGGCCGCCGTCCCAGACGCCGTCGCGGCCGTGCTCGGGATCAAACAACAGCCGGGAATGACGTTGGCCGAGAGCGTGGCCACGACTTTGGAGGGCCGCTCGCGGTTACTTGTGCTGGACAACTGCGAGCACGTCCTCGATGCAGCGGCCGACCTGATCGAGGCCATCCTGTCGCAGTCGGCAACAGTACATATCCTGGCCACCAGCAGGGAAGGACTGGGTGTCGACCACGAACAACTCTGGCCGGTGCCCTCGCTGGAGGCGGACACGGGAGTCGACTCGGTCGCCGCTACCTTGTTCGTTGAGCGCGCTCACGATGTGGCACCAGGCATTTCGTTTTCCTCAGCCGAAGAGTCCGCCGCAGTCGCGGAGATCTGCCGCCGGCTGGACGGAATTCCGTTGGCAATCGAACTGGCCGCATCCCGGATGGTTTCGATGACGGCAGTCGAGGTGCGCGACCGGCTCGACGACCGGTTCCGGCTGCTCATCGGATCACGGCGCGGGCTCGAACGCCACCAGACCCTTCGCCACGCGGTGCAGTGGTCCTACGAGCTTCTCGACGCTGGCGGAAAGGATCTGTTGGCAAGGTGTTCGGTGTTCGCCGGGGGCTTCGACCTTTCAGGCGCGTGCGCCGTTACCGGTTCGTCCGATGAGTTTGCGACCCTTGATCAGCTCGATGCCCTGGTACGCAAATCACTTCTCATCGCCGACCGATCGTCGGGACGGACGCGATTCTCGATGCTGGAGACGATCCGCCAGTTCGCCGAAGAGCAACTAACGCAGAGCGATTCGGCAGAAGAGACCCGTGGTGCACACGCCAGATACTTCGCCGGCCGGGAAGCCGATGTAATGGCGACGTGGGACAGCCCCAGACAACGCGATGCCTACACGTGGTTCAACCTCGAGTTGCCCAATCTGCGCGCAGCGTTCCGGTGGGCCGCGGACAACCGCGACCTAGACGACGCTGCTGCCATCGCGGTCTACGCGGCGTTCTTCGGCCAGTTGGTCGAACAGCACGAACCAACCGCGTGGGTCGAGGAGCTCATCGAACCCGCGAAGGCCGTCGAGCACCGACGGCTGGCAGAGCTCTACGTGATGGCCACGGAATGCCACGAGACCGGACGGTTCGAGGACTTTCTGAAATATGCGACGGCTGGCGAAGCCGCTATCGACAGCGGACGCTTCGACGAAGTCGGCGAACACTTCGAAGCAACACTCGTCAGCGGGTACCTCACTTCGGGGCAACCCGAGCGGTGTATCGAGCTGTGCCACAAACTGATCGCTCGGAGCCCGGCACCTCACGCGTATACCCGCGCATGCCTGGCTATCGGATTAGCAGTGACCGGTGCGAGCGACGAAGCGATGGCGGCCTCGGAAGGATTCCCGGCCGCAGCGGATTCCGCCCGTGATGCCGGTAATCCTGGTTTGGCTAGTTTCACACTGTTCGCATATGGCCACGCCCACCGCGACGCTCACCCCTCTGCGGCATACGAAGCGCTCGACAAGGGTCGGAAGATTGCTCAAGAGACCGGTAACCGACAACTCGAGTCAGGCCTGCTCGTCAGCCTGTCGAGGCTGACCGCGGCCCACGGTGACCCGAGGGATGCCTTCAACTTTCTGACCCTGGCGGTCCGCCACTACCACGATTCCGGCAGCTTCTCTCTGATACTCGGTCCCCTGACGATTCTCGCGGCACTCTTGGACCGCCTCGGATACCACGAACCCGCAGCCACCATCAGCCACTTCGCTGACAGCCCCTTCACCCGTACCGGCTATCCCGAGATCACCACGACCATCAAACATCTGCGCACCGTTCTCGGCGACGAGGCGTACGAATCATTCGCCCGCGTCGGGGCGAACATGACCAACGGCGCCATGGCGGCCTACGCTTTGGAGCAGATCGACAGGGCCCGCGCCGGGCTGTGAGTACCCGATGGCCGCGCCGGCCGGGAGCCGTTCGCGAATTTAGTCCGCTTCGGCGAGGCGCTGTTTGAGGGCCTCGAACTCGTCCTTGACGCCCGTCGGCAGCTTCTCACCGATGAACTCGAACCACTCCTCGATCTGCGGCAGTTCGTCGCGCCACTCGGACGCGTTCACCTTCACCGCAGCCGCGACGTCAGCCGCGTCGACGTCCAGATCGCTCAGGTCCAGGTCGTCGACACCGGGCACCGTGCCGATCGGCGTCGAGGCGCCGTTGGCCTTGCCCTCGACCCGCTCGACGATCCACTTCAGCACCCGGCTGTTCTCGCCGAAGCCCGGCCACAGGAACCGGCCGTCGTCGCCGCGGCGGAACCAGTTGACGAAGAAGATCTTCGGCAGCTTGGACTCGTCGGCGTTCTTGCCGAGGTCGAGCCAGTGCTGGCAGTAGTCGCCGGCGTTGTAGCCCAGGAACGGCAGCATGGCCATCGGGTCACGACGGATGGTGCCGACCTTGCCCTCGGCCGCGGCCGTCTTCTCGCTGCCCAGCGTCGCGCCGATGAACACACCGTGCTGCCAGTCGCGGGCCTGGGTCACCAGCGGCACCGTCGTCTTGCGACGGCCGCCGAACAGGATCGCCGAGATCGGCACGCCCTGCGGGTCGTCCCACTCGGGAGCCAGCGTCGGGCACTGCGACATCGGCGTGCAGTACCGCGAGTTGGGATGGGCGGCAGGCTCGTCGGAGTCCGGGGTCCAGTCGTGGCCCTTCCAGTCGACCAGGTGCTGCGGGTCGCCCTCGAGGCCCTCCCACCAGACGCCGCCCTCGTCGGTCAGCGCGACGTTGGTGAACACGGTGTTGCCCGCCTCGATGGTCTTCATCGCGTTCGGGTTCGAGCTCCAGTTGGTGCCCGGCGCGACGCCGAAGAAGCCGAACTCGGGGTTCACCGCGTACAGCCGGCCGTCCTTGCCGAACCGCATCCAGGCGATGTCGTCACCGAGGGTCTCGGCGCGCCAGCCGGGGATCGTCGGCTGCAGCATGGCCAGGTTGGTCTTGCCGCAGGCCGACGGGAAGGCCGCGGCGATGTAGTACGCCTTGTTCTCCGGCGAGATCAGCTTGAGGATCAGCATGTGCTCGGCGAGCCAGCCCTCGTCGCGCGCCATCACCGAGGCGATGCGCAGCGAGTAGCACTTCTTGCCCAGCAGCGCGTTGCCGCCGTAGCCGGAGCCGTAGCTCCAGATCTCCCGGGTCTCCGGGAAGTGGGTGATGTACTTGGTGTCGCTGCACGGCCACGGCACGTCTTCCTGGCCCGCCTCCAGCGGGGCACCCAGCGAGTGCAGCGCCTTGACGAAGAACCCGTCGTCGCCCATCTTCTCCAGCGCGGCCTTGCCCATCCGGGTCATGGTGCGCATCGAGACCACGACGTACTCGGAGTCGGTGATCTCCACACCGAGCTTCGGGTCGTCGGCGCCGAGCGGGCCCATGCAGAACGGGACCACGTACATCGTGCGGCCGCGCATGCACCCGCGGTACAGCTCGGTCATGAGGGTGCGCATCTCGTCCGGCGCCATCCAGTTGTTGGTCGGCCCGGCGTCGACCTCCCGCTCGGAGCAGATGAAGGTGCGCGATTCGACGCGGGCGACATCCGAGGGCTCCGAACGCGCCAGATACGAACTGGGCTCCTCGGAATCGCTGAGCGGGATGAAGGTGCCCGCGGCCACCAACTGCTCACAGAGGCGCTGGTACTCGTCCTCGGAACCGTCGGCGAAGACCACCCGGTCGGGCTGGGTCAGCTCCGCGACTTCCTGAACCCAGGCCAGCAGGCCCTGGTGCTTGGTCGGTGCGGTGTCCAGACCGGGAATGGTCGCTGAAGTCATCGGTATCTCCTGCGTAGGTTTCTTGCCAGGATGCAGGCCTTATGCCGCAAATAGCGGAGACGGTCGTCCCTGGCAAGAAGGTTAACGCGGGTGAGATACCCGCGGTTAATCGGGATTATGTCCGATCACTCACAGGAACGATTCAGAAAGCTCTCACACAGGCCGGTTCATCGATTCAGTTTCCGCCCTCGGAGCCAGTTCGGCCCGCACGACCTCCAACGCCCGGACGATGGCGGGCATCCGCAGGTCGCGGTCGGCGACGGCCCGGGCCCCCGACGCGGCGTGCTGATGGATCTCTCGGTCGATGGCGGCCACCGTCCGGTCCAGCCGGGCGCTGTCGGCGCTGTCGCGCTCGGCGGCGGCGACGCCGAGGGCAGACTCGGCCGCCAGCATGCGGGTGGCGACGCGTTCCTCGAGTCCGGCGCGCAGCCCCGCGACGACCTCGGCGACCCAGCGGTCGAGCACGGCCCGATCGTGCAGAAGGCCGCGGGTTCCCACCACCCACAGCGTGAGGACCACGCCGACCGCCGCGCAGGCGATCACTCCCGCGACCGTCCACTGGGGCGCCAGGTCGGCCAACAGCCGGCTCAGCGTCAACGCCACCCCGAGGCCGAAGCCGGCGCCGAGCAGCGTCATCAGCCGGGTCTCCGTCCGCCGTGACCGCAGCGGCGGAACGGGGACATCGGCGGGCGGTGCGGGCGGAGCAGGGCAGTCGATGGGCAGATCCAGTTCGACGCCGAGGTCGCTCAGCTGGCGCGCCACGGCCTCGTCGACGTCCGCGGTGACTTCACCGAGCCGCCGCTGGACGGAGTCGGTGAACGCCCCGAGCGTTCGCCGCGTGGTCGACGCCGCGTCCTCCTGCAGTTCGGTCCGCACCTCGGCGCACCGGCTTCGCGCGAAGTAGGACAGCTGCACCCGCGCCTGCTGGGTCCGGCTGCGCACCGCAATGGCGCGCTCGGTCTTGTCGAGCCGGGCTTTACGCACCGCGGCGGAACGTTGTTCGCGCAGCGCCGCCAAGCGCGCCTCCCGGCCGGCGCCGGACACCTCGCGTTGGTGATGACGGGCCAGATCGGTCAAGCGAGTTTCCCACGCGCGCAGCCGATTTCGGCGCTCAAGCGAAGCATCGTCAAGGGCGCGTTCGACAGTGCCGACGAGGTCGTCGACCACCGGGGCGCCCAGGTCCGGTGCCGCGGCAGCCCCGACCCAGGGCATGCCCGCGTACCGGGGGGCGTGCGCGGCCGCGATTCTGCGGTCAGCCTCGAGCACGTCGCGCCAGGTGCGGTGCACGTCGATCTTGGCGACCACCCCGATCACCGCGTCAGTGCCGGCGGCCGCGGCGTCGAGCAACGCGCAGTCCGATTCGGTGAGCGGCGCGGTGGCCGACACCACGAACACCACCGCGACGGGCACGGCTCCGTGGCGCAACTCGGCCGGTTCGACGAAGGTGTGCCCGGGCAGCCGCTCACGCAGGGCCGTGGCCACCGCGGTGGTGCCTGCCAGCCACGGCCCACTCACCAGCACCACGTCGTCGCGGCTGACCGCGGGTGGCGGAAGGTCGGGATGAACCGCCAGCACCAGCGCGTCGACGTCGGCGTCGCTCACCCGACCGCCTCGGGAACACCGCCGCCCCGTTCCCACCGCCGCAAGGACCCGCGGACGATGTCGTCGGCGCATCGGCGCTGCAACGGCGACACCGGTCCGCGCGAGTAGCGCCGCCAGGCGACGGCACGCCGCAGGTGCGCGTCGAGGTCGTCGTCGCGGTCGACGGCCATCCCGACAGCCTCGACGACCTCGATCGCCGCCGACATCCGCGCGGCCACCGCCGCGTCATCGCTGCGGAAACCGGACGGTCATGTCCTCGACCAGCCTCTGGTAGCGCGCCGGGGCGGCCGCCCGCGTGATCGCGGCCAGCACCGCGTCCACCCCACTTGCCCGGCGCAGCGCGTCGGCGAGGTCGGCGCCGTCGCGCAGCGCCACCACCGCATGGGCGATGCCGAACAGGTCGAGCTCGGAGATCAGCCGCTCGCGGACCGGACGGGCCAGGCGGTGCTCGGCGGTCACGAAGGCGTCGGTGGAGGCCAGGGTGGCCGGCTCGTCAGTCAGCACCTGCAGTGCCTGCTCCATGGCGTCGTCCAGCACGCCGCGCTCGAGGGCGGCGACGGCGGCCAGGGCAGCCAGCGGATAGATGGGCGTATCGACGGTCCGCCGCAGGCGTTCGCAGTGTTCGCCCGCCGCTGCGACGGGGCCGTCGCCGCCGAAGCCGGTGAGGTCCGCCTTGTTCAGGACCGCCACGCACGGCCGCGCCGGGCGGGTCAACACGGCGCGGTCCTCGGGTTTGAGCGTCTCGGCGACGACGTAGACGTCGACGTCGGATTCATCGCCCGGGGCGGCCACGACGACGCCGGCGGCGCGCAGCACGCGGGCCACCGTGCGGCGGCCGCAACCAGGCCTGCCGAGCACCGCCGACCGCACCGGCCCACTGGTTGCCATGCCCGCCATCGTGGCATCGGCGGGGCTATGGCGAAAGCCACTACCAGGCGAAGACAACTGTTGGGTATCAATATGCACCACGGTGCGGGTACACCCATGTTCATGAGCCACCATGGACGGATGCACGCGCAGCGCCAGGGCGGCTCGACCACGCCCGACACCCTCGGGGCGGCGCATCTTCATCCGCGGATCACCAGCTTCCGGTCGCGACGCTCGACGCTGACCGAGTCCCAGCAGGAGGCGTGGGAGCGGCTCTGGCCGACGTTCGGGACGCAGGCACGACCCGGCGGGCAGGAGCCCGCCGAGCCGTTGGACGCCGGCGCCTGGTTCGGACGTCACGCTCCCCTGGTCCTCGAGATCGGATGCGGAACCGGAACCTCGACGCTGGCCATGGCCCAGGCCGAGCCCGGCATCGATGTCGTAGCCGTCGAGGTCTACCGGCGCGGCCTCGCGCAGCTTCTCGGTGCGATCGACCGGGAGGGCGTGTCCAACATCCGGCTGATCCGCGGGGACGGCGTCGACGTGCTCGAGCACATGGTCGGCCCGGGATCGCTCACCGGCGTGCGGGTGTTCTTCCCCGACCCGTGGCCGAAATCACGCCACCACAAACGGCGGCTGCTCAAGGCCGAGACCGTCGCGCTCATCGCCGACCGCCTGCGGCCGGGCGGTGTGCTGCACGCCGCCACCGACCACGCGGGCTACGCCGAGCAGATCGCCGAGGTCGGCGACGCCGAACCCCTGCTGCGGCGCGCCGAGCCGGGCGAGCAGCTGCCCATCTCGGTGCAGCGCCCGACCACCAAGTACGAGGGAAAGGCCCGCCACGCGGGCACTGCGGTAACCGAACTCATCTGGGTGAGACGACCATGAGCGTGACGGAAGAAGCAGAGCAGGTGACGGTTCCGGGCGTACCGGACGCCGGAACCGAAGTGGTGGAGCCCACACCTCAGCGGGTGCTTCTGGTGTGGGACGCGCCGAACCTCGACATGGGGCTCGGGTCGATTCTCGGTGGCCGGCCGACCGCCGCACACCGGCCGCGTTTCGACGCGCTGGGCCGGTGGCTGTTGGCGCGGACCGCCGATCTGTCCGCCGGTCACCCGGAGATCGCGGTGGAGCCCGAAGCCACGGTTTTCACCAACATCGCACCCGGCAGCGCCGACGTCGTTCGCCCCTGGGTCGAGGCGCTACGTAATGTGGGTTTTGCGGTCTTCGCCAAACCCAAGGTGGACGACAACAGCGACGTCGACAGCGACATGCTGGCCCACATCGCGCTGCGCCGGGCCGAAGGTCTGGCCGCGGTGTTGGTGGCCTCGGCCGACGGTCAGGCGTTCCGGGCGCCACTGGAAGACATCGCCCGGTCGGGCGTACCGGCCTACGTGCTCGGATTTCGCGAACATGCGAGCTGGGCATTAGCGTCGGATACCTTGGAGTTCGTCGACCTGGAGGACATTCCTGGTGTTTTCCGTGAGCCGCTACCGCGAATCGGCCTAGATTCGCTACCAGAGCAAGGAGCGTGGCTGCAGCCATTCCGGCCGCTGTCCGCACTACTGACATCGCGCGTCTGATCAGGATGACCCGATGCGCAGGTCGCCACAGATTTAGTTAGGAGCTGACGTGTTCGCCTGGTGGGGTCGAACTGTGTATCGATATCGATACATCGTGATCGCCGTCATGGTCGCGCTGTGCCTCGCCGGCGGTGTCTACGGAGCCAGCCTCGGCAAGCACGTCACGCAGAGCGGCTTCTATGACGAGGGCAGTTCCTCGGTGAAGGCCTCGCTGCTCGCCGATGGCGCGTACGGCCGTGACACCTCCGGCCACATCGTCGCCGTCTACACCGCGCCGGATGGCAAGACCGTCGACGATCCGGCCTTCAAGAAGAAGGTCCTGGACAACCTGGCCCAGGTCGAGAAGGACCATCCCGACGAGATCCTGCGGTCGATCGGCTACTTCAAGAGCCCCGAGCTGCTGTCCAACATGTCCGACGCGGACAAGAAGCACGCGTTCATGTCGATCCAGCTCAAGGGCAACGACGACGACACCATCCTGAACAACTACAAGAAGGTCGACAAGGACTTCTTCATCGACGGCGTCGACGTCCAGCTGGCCGGCCTGCAACCGCTGGCCTCCGAGCTGACCGGAACCATCGGCGAGGACCAAAAGCGCGCCGAGGTGGCGGCCATCCCGCTGGTGGCGGTCCTGCTGTTCTTCGTCTTCGGCGGCGTGATCGCCGCCAGCCTCCCGGCGATCATCGGCGGTCTGTCCATCATGGGTGCGCTGGGCATCATGCGGTTGATCGCCATCGTCGCACCGGTGCACTTCTTCGCCCAGCCGGTGGTCACGCTGATCGGTCTGGGTATCGCGATCGACTACGGCCTGTTCATCGTCAGCCGGTTCCGAGAGGAAATCGCCGAGGGTTACGACACCGAGACAGCCGTCCGGCGCACCGTGATGACGGCCGGCCGCACGGTGATCTTCTCGGCCGTCATCATCGTGGCATCGTCGCTGCCGCTGTTGCTGTTCCCGCAGGGCTTCCTCAAGTCCATCACCTACGCGATCATCGCCTCGGTCATGCTCTCGGCGATCCTGTCGATCACGGTGCTGGCGGCCGTCCTGAGCATCCTCGGCCCCAACGTCGACGCGCTCGGCGTACGGACGCTGCTGCGGGTGCCGTTCCTGCGCAACTGGTCGGTGTCGCGCGCCATCATCGAATGGTTCGCCGAGAAGACCCAGAAGACCAAGACCCGCGAAGAGGTCGAGCAGGGCTTCTGGGGCAAGCTCGTCAACCGGGTGATGAAGCGGCCCATCCTGTTCGCAGCGCCGATCCTCGCGTTCATGATCCTGCTGATCATGCCGCTGGGGAAGCTGGCGCTCGGCGGCATCAGCGAGAAGTACCTGCCACCGGACAACTGCGGTGCGTCAGGCCCAGGAGCAGTTCGACAAGACCTTCCCCGGGTTCCGCACCGAGCCGATCACGCTGGTGATGAAGAACAACGACGGCCAGCCCGTCACCGACCAGCAGGTCGCCGACATCCGCAGCAAGGCGATGGCGGTCAGCGGATTCACCGACCCCGACAACAATCCCGACGCGATGTGGAAGGAACGGTCCTACCTCGACGGCGCCACGAAGGACCCGTCGGTCCGTGTCATCCAGAACGGCCTGGTGAACCGCAACGACGCGAGCAACAAGATCGGCGAGTTGCGCGCGATCACGCCACCGAGGGGCGTCACGCTGTACGTCGGCGGCACACCCGCGCTGGAGCAGGACAGTATCCACAGCCTGTCCGCGAAACTTCCGCTGATGGTGTTGTTGTTGATCACCACCACGACGATCCTGATGTTCCTGGCGTTCGGGTCGCTGGTGTTGCCCATCAAGGCGGCGCTGATGAGCGCGCTCACCCTTGGATCCACTATGGGTGTGCTGACCTGGATGTTCGTCGACGGGCACGGCTCCGGGCTGATGAACTACACGCCGCAACCGCTGATGGCCCCGATGATCGGTCTGATCATCGCGGTGATCTACGGCCTGTCCACCGACTACGAGGTGTTCCTGGTGTCCCGCATGGTGGAGGCCCGCGAACGCGGAATGTCCACCACCGAGGCGATCCGGATCGGCACCGCCACCACCGGCCGGCTCATCACGGCTGCGGCCCTGGTGCTTGCCGTGGTCGCCGGCGCGTTCGTGTTCTCCGACCTGGTGATGATGAAGTACCTGGCCTTCGGCCTGCTCATCGCGCTGCTGCTGGACGCCACGATCGTCCGGATGTTCCTGGTGCCGGCGATCATGAAGATGCTCGGCGACGACTGCTGGTGGGCACCGCGCTGGATGAAGCGCCTGCAGAACAAGACTCGGGCTGGGCGAGATCTACCTGCCCGACGAGAAGAAGCGGCCGGTCGTGCGGGAGCCGTCCGAAGCGCTCGTCGGCGCGGGCGCGCCGGCCACCGCCGACGACCGGCGCCCGGTGCACGATCCGACCCATCCGGGCGGTGAAGCCCGGCCGCGTCCCCGCGTGGTGGGCCGGGCCGAATACCAGGCGCCCCCCGCGCGCCAGGAGGCCCCGTCCGCGGCCGGAACCGCCCGCATGGCCGATCCTCAGGCCGTGCCGTCCCACGAGGCGCCGACCACCCGTTTCGCGGTGGCCAAGAACGTCGTGAAGAACGCGGTGAACAACGCCACCGCGGCGGCCCGATCGAACCGGCCGGCACCGCCGCCGGCGCCGGACCGCGAGATCGAGTCCTGGCTCGGTGAACTGCGCGGCAAGTCCGGCGGGCAGGAGCGCAGCGACCGGGGAATCGACACGGCTACGGCCCGGCGCAGCCGCAACCGTCCGCGGAACCGACCAGTGCGATACCGGCCCCCGACGACCCGACCACGGCGATCTCCGGGCCGCGCGACGACGTCTCGCCGACGATCTCGGCCGAGGAGACCCGGGCGATCCCGGTGAGCAAGCCGGAGCCGAGCGAGTCCGACGTCGCGACCGAGAAGCTGAACTCACGCGGCAAGAAAGAGGGCGAGGACCGGCCGCGCCGCGGCGGCGGGGTCAGCGCACAGGATCTGCTGCGCCGCGAGGGACGCCTCTAGCTCACCTTGCGCGCCCAAACTCACGTTTCGGCGCGAAAGTGCAGTAGATCAAGACATTTCGTCGAGTTCGGCGGGTCCCTACTCGTCGCGGTCCTTGGCGCGTTTCGGCGGCACGGTGTCGGGCTTGGCCTCGATGACGACGGCGTCGTCACTGGCTTCGAGTTCGGCGGCTTCTTGCGCGGGATTCTCGGCCGCCAGCACCCGGATCGCGCTGTTGAGGAACGCCAGCAACGGCACCGCCAACAGGGCCCCCACGATTCCCGCCAGCACCCCGCCCGCTGCGATGGCCAGCACGATGGCCAGCGGATGGATCGCGACGGCACGGCCCATCACGAACGGCTGCAGGACGTGTGCCTCCAGTTGCTGGACCGCGATGATGAGCCCGAGCGTGATGAGGGCGTAGACGAAGCCCTTCGCCAGCAGCGCGACGATGACCGCCAGGAGGCCGCTGATCACGGCGCCGACCAGCGGGATGAAGGCACCGAGGAACACCAGTGAGGCCAGTGGCAGCGCCAGGGGCACGCCCATGATCGCCAGGCCGGTGCCGATGCCGACGGCGTCCACCAGGGCGACCAGGAAGGTCGCCCGCACGTAGCCGATCAGGGAGCCGAACCCGGCCCGGCCGGCGTCGCGCACCCGCTCCCGGGCGCCGGCGGGGACGATTCTGGTGACGAAGCCGTAGATGTTGCGCCCGCCGTGGAGCAGGAAGATCAGCGTGAACAGCACCAGGAAGGCGCCGGTGATGATCTCGGTCAGCGTGGCCGCGGTGGACAGCGCGCCGGTGGTCAGCTTCTCCTGGTTGTCCCGCAGGGCCTTGATGGCGGTGTTGCCGGCGTTGTCGATCTGTTCACGACTCAGGTGCGCCGGTCCTTCGATCAGCCAGCTGCGGAGGCTGTCGATACTGCGGGTGACCTGTTCGACCAGGCTCGGCAGGCCCGAAACGAATTGGCTGACAACGAAATGTCATTATCCCGCCGAAAACCCCGGCTCCGCCGAGGATCACCAGGGCCACCGCACCGCCGCGCGGCGCGCCGCGCCGGTCGAGCCAGTCGACGGCGGGCAGCATCAGTGCGGCCACCATCGTGGCCAGCGCCACCGGCACGATGATGACCTGAAGCCGGGCCACCACCCACACCAATCCCGCGAGCACCCCGCCGATGACGAGCAGACGCCACGACCACGCCGCGGCCTTGCGGACCAGTGGATCTACCGAATCGTCGTCCGAAACCCGGGTCGCCGGCATGCGACCAAGCGTAGTCGCCACGGCCGGACACCCCGCGGCGAACACTGTCGACAGCATGCCGCGCCGTTACCCTGAACCACGTGTCCTACGACGCGCCGGTCGATGCCGCCCGCGAGGACCACGAACGCCCGGCACGCGGGAAGTACTGGTGGGTCCGCTGGGCGGTGATCGCGCCTCGCTCTGATCGTGCTCGCGGTCGAGGCCACGCTGGTCTGGGACCAGCTCGCCAAGGCGTGGATGAGCCTGCTGTCGGCGAACTGGTGGTGGGTGCTGGCGGCGGTCGCGGCGGCGATGTTGTCGATGCACAGCTTCGCGCAGATTCAGCGGACCCTGCTGCGCTCGGCCGGGGTGGTGGTCCACCAGTGGCGCTCGGAGGCGGCGTTCTATGCGGGCAACGCGCTGAGCACGACGATGCCGGGCGGCCCGGTGCTCTCGGCCACCTTCGTGTACCGCCAGCAGCGCAGCTGGGGCGCCTCCCCGGTGGTGGCCTCCTGGCAGCTGGTGATGTCGGGCGCGCTTCAGGTGGTGGGCCTGGCCCTGCTGGGTCTCGGGGGCGCATTCCTGTTGGGCGCCAAGAACAATCCGTTCTCGCTGCTGTTCACCCTGGGCGGCTTCGTCGCCCTGCTGCTGCTGGCGCAGGCGGTGGCGACCCGGCCCGAGCTGATCGACGGCATCGGCATGAGGGTGCTGGGCTGGGTCAACTCGGCGCGCGGCAAGCCACCCGAGACGGGCCTGGTGAAGTGGCGCGAGACCCTCGATCAGCTCGAGTCGGTGAGCCTGAACCGGCGCGAACTGGCGGTGGCGTTCAGCTGGTCGTTCTTCAACTGGGTCGCCGACGTCGCATGCCTGGCCTTCGCCGCCTACGCCGCCGGCGGCAAGCCGTCGCTGGCGGGACTGACCGTCGCCTACGCGGCCGCGCGCGCGGTCGGCTCGATCCCGCTGATGCCGGGCGGCCTGCTGGTGGTCGAGGCCGTGCTGGTCCCCGGTCTGGTCTCCAGCGGCATGACGCTGCCCAACGCCATCTCGGCGATGCTGATCTACCGCCTGGTCAGCTGGATCTTCATCTCCGCGATCGGCTGGGTGGTGTTCTTCTTCATGTTCCGCACCGAAGGCGCGCTGGACCCGGACGCCGTCGTCGACGAACTCGCCGGCGACGACCTGCCGGACAGCCGAGCCGCTCTCGACGACCCGGCCGACACCGCCCTGCAGGGCCCGCTGCCACCGCCCGACCCCGCACCCGAGGACGACGCCGGGCCGCGGTGACTGTGATTGGATTCGAGGATGCAGCACGCCGCGGCCGGGACGGTCTAGCCCATGGAAACCCGTAACTCGACCCGGCCCGCGGCGCTGGCCCTGGTTGCCGACATCGCCTGCGTCGTGGTGTTCTGCACGATCGGCCGCCGCAGCCACGCCGAGGGACTGACGCTGGGCGGCATCGCCGAGACCGCGTGGCCGTTCCTGTCCGGGACGCTGGTCGGCTGGCTGATCTCGCGCGCGTGGCGCGCCCCGAGGGCGGTGGTGCCCACCGGTGTCGTCGTCTGGGTGTCGACCGTCGTGGTGGGAATGTTGTTGCGCAAAGCCAGTTCTCAGGGTGTTGCGGCCAGCTTCATCGTGGTGGCCTCGCTGGTGACGGCGCTTCTGCTGCTCGGCTGGCGAGTCGTCGCCGGACTGATTGCCAAGCGCAGCGGCTAGTCCGAGTTGCGCTGCGGCGCGTCGACACCGTCAGGGTGGCCCGCAACCCGCCCAGCGGGCCGTCGCACAGTTCGATCCGTCCGCCGTGCAGTGCGGCCTGCTGAGCCACCAACGCCAGTCCCAGCCCGGATCCGCCTGCCGCAGCGGTACTTCCGCGGGCGAACCGTCCCAGCACAGCCTCGTGCTCTTCGACGGGCAGACCGCGACCGTTGTCGTCGACGGTGATGACCAGGTGGGGTTCCTCGCGCCTGGCGGTCAGCACGATACGGGTGGCACCACCGTGGGTGATGGCGTTGCGCACCAGGTTGTCCACGGCCAGCCGCAGACCGGCCGGCCAGCCCCACACCATTCCGGCGTCGTCGGCGACCACGATGATCTCCACATCTCCGCCCGGCCGCAGGTTCTCCCGGGCGACGCGGTCGAGCATCTCCGCGACGTCGATGGCTTCCCGATCCTCGGCCCGAACGAGCTGTCCGGACGCCAGCTGGCCCAGGGCGGTGATGATGGCTTCGACGCGCCGCTGCGCCCGCGACAGGTCGGCGACCACTTCGGCGCGCTCGTCGTCCGGCAGATCGTGGATGCGCAGCGTGTCCAGATCGGCGCGCATCGCGGTGAGCGGGGTGCGCAGTTCGTGGGCGGCGTTGGCGGCGAAATCCTGTGCGGCCTGCAGCGAATTCGTCGTCGCCACTTGGGCATCGGCGAGACGGCGCAGCATCTGATCCATGGCCTCGGAGAGATCCTCGGCTTCGCGGGCGCCGTGCACCGGTTCCATCCGCTCGTCGCCCTTGCCGAGCCGCCGGGTCTGTTCGGTGAGTCTGCGCAACGGACGGACCGCGGGTCCGGCGAGGATCCAGCCCAGGCCGGCAGCGACGAGCAGAGACAGCGAGCCGATGAGCACGTACAGCGGAATCCGGGCTCGGCTCAGCAGAATGCTGTCTTCCCGGATGCCGATCGAGACCAGGATTCCGCCGGCCTGATCGACGGGCACGGTGCGGACGCGGTAGTCGATGCCGTTGACCTCGACGCTGGCGCTTCCGGGTGGCAGCGGCGGCAGCTGGAAGCCCCGCTGGAACACCACCTGACCGGTGGATCGGGATCGGCCCGTGGTGAGCACGCCGTGCTTGACGTCCTGCAGTTGTTCGGGGTACATGCTGGCATCGACGATGGAGTCCAGCCGCCGATCCAGCTGTGCCGCATCGTTGTTCGCCAGGACGAAGGAGGTGAGCACGGCCAGCATCGCGACCACGATCGCGGCGGCCAGGGTCGCGGCGATCGCCACCCGGGTTCGCAGCGACGCACTACGTCCCGGCCATCTCACGGCTCCTGCCGATCTGTCGCCGTCGTCACGGCTCCCGCCGATCTGTCGCCGTCGTCACGGCTCCGCCCGGAGCACGTACCCAATCCCGCGAACCGTCTGGATCACCCTCGGCACACCTTCGCGTTCCAGCTTGCGCCTCAGATAACTGATGAACACGTCGGCGACGTTGGTGTCGACGTCGAAGTCGTAGCCCCACACCAACTCCAGCAGTCGCTGCCGGGACAGCACCACACCGGCGTTCTCGGCCAGGACGGCCAGCAGATCGAATTCGCGCTTGGTCAACTCGATCCGGTCACCCTGGACGAACACCAGCCGGCGCGCGGTGTCGATCATGAGCGGGCCGATGGTGATCGCATCCGATCCCTCGGCCGAATGCGACGCACGGCGTAACAGGGCGTGCAGCCGCGCCACCAACTCACCCAGATCGAAGGGTTTGGTCAGATAGTCGTCGGCGCCCGCTTCCAGGCCGGCGATCCGGTCGTTGACGGTGTCGCGCGCCGACAGCACACAGATGGGAATGTCGTTGCCCAGCGCCCGCAGGGCGGTCACCACCGCCACACCGTCGAGCTCAGGCATCTGGACATCGAGAACCAGAGCGTCGTGGTTCTCGGTCGACAACAGCCGCAGTGCTTCCTTACCGGTCGCCGCGACCCGGACGTCGAACCCTGAATGTCGCAAACCACGTGCGACCGAGGTTCGTACGTCCGGGTCGTCGTCGACCATGAGGACGGTGCGGCCGGCGCTCTCCTGCGCGGGCTGCTGCCCTGCCCGCACCGCTACTTAGGAGCCGGGCAGGTTGGCGCCCGCGCCGCAACGAGCCTTGAGATCGACCAGCGGCTGGCGGATGCCCTGCAGGTCGGACTTCACCGTCGGGTTGTAGTCGAGGTACTGCTGCACCTGGGTACGGATCTCATCACGCGGCGCACCTTCGAGACCGGTGAAGAACGCGTTGACGTCCGGATGGGTCCACAGGTACGCCGACGTCGCGGCCGAAACACCAGCGGCCACACCGGCAAGGTCGGCGGCGGTGCAGTTCGGGGGCGGATCGGCCAGCGCGGACGGGGCCGTGCCAACCAGGATCGCGCCGGCGACAGCGCCCGTGCCGATCACTCCGACGACCGCGCGACGGGCCAGACGGGCATTAAGCAACATGCTCGGACTCCTTAATTGGTGAGGAAGAGGCCGTATCAGTAAGGGCCCCCGACCAGGAAAGCTAATCAGAAACGGTGCTGACTTTCCTGCCTTGTGCTTAACCAATCATGAGAATGTCCGAAAGCGCTGGTCAAAGCCGCACCGGGCGGCCGCCGAGCGGACCGGCTCAGCGGGCGGTGTAGGGCGCCGGTCCGGGCAGCGGCCCGCTTGCGGCGGGTACGGCCGCGACCGATGTGCTCGCCGTCGCAGCCGGGCTCTGGCCGCCGACCGCCTGCGCGGGCGTTGCGCCGCCGGCCGACTGCGCCCCCTGCAGCAGGCCCAGCAGCTGCGGCAGACTCACCGGCATCTTGCACTGCGTCGACAAGCTCGTCAGCGGCTGCTGGATCGCCTGCAAGTCCTTGCCCGCCTGCGGGTTGGCGTCGAAGTAACCCTTGAGCGCCACCAGGGTCTGCGGGCCGGCCTGCTGCTGGGAGATGGTGGTCAGCGCCTGGTTGGTCTGCGGGTGGGTGTCCAGATAGGTGCCGGTGTTGGTGGCAACAACGCCGACGGTCTTGGCGATCTGGCTGGCCGCGCACGGGTCTGGCGCGGCGACAGCCGACGAGGCACTCAAGGCCACGGCGGCACCGGTCAAGCGCGGTGAGGCTGAGCAGGCCACACAGGCCTGCGCGCAGAGCGCGTGGTGTGAATGGGGGGCCGGGGCATGAAGGACTCCTCACGGTTCGCGAACATCCAGCCACTTGCGCGATCACGTCGCGACATGGCTGTGGTCCCCGACCCGGTATTGGCCACCGCACATCCTGCCATCCGGGGCCGGCCGGAGCCACTTCGCCGTCGGTAACGGACAGCCGCAGGACAGGTCTCGATCCAGCCAATACCGGCACTCACGCCAGGTCGGCGTACAGGTTGCTGCGGTAGGCTCGCAACCACGAAACCCGAGCAGAATGCGGGGAGATCGCCATCCAGCAGTTCATGATGCGCCTGAGCAGTAACCTGCGCAGATTCCGCTGGGTGGTCTTCGCATGTTGGTTGCTGGCCCTGGTGCCGGCGTTGTACCTGGCGTTGACCCAGTCCAACCACCTCACCGGTGGCGGCTTCGAGGTCTCCGACTCCCAATCCCTGCACGTTCAGTACCAACTCGAGGATCACTTCCCCGAACAGGGCGCCTCCCCCCTTGCCCTGGTCGCCGCACCGCGCGCCGACGCGTCCTACGAGGACATGAACAAGGCCGTCGCCCAGCTCGAGCAGGCAGCCAAGCAGGTACCGAGCGTCGTCGGTGGTGCCCAACCCCGCGCAGCCGACACCGGCGCCGGATCGGCCGTACGTGGTCTCGCTGCGGCTGGACTTCAACAACACCGGCGCGGTCGACGTCGCACGCAAGCTCCGGCAGAAGATCGGCGTACAGGGCGACCAGCCGGGCGTGACCGACAACGGCCGGGTTCGGCTGTACGTCATCGGGCAGGGCGCTCTCGGCGCGGCCGCCCAGACCAGCACCAAGCACGACATCGCCGAGGCCGAGCGCTGGAACCTTCCGATCGTCCTGATTGTCTTGCTCGCGGTCTTCGGTTCGCTGGCGGCCGCGGCCATCCCGCTGGCGCTTGGCGTGTGCACCGTCGTGGTGACCATGGGCGTGGTCTACGCGCTGTCGGCCATCACCAGCATGTCGGTGTTCGTGACGTCGACCGTGTCGATGTTCGGCATCGCGCTGGCTGTGGACTACTCGCTGTTCATCCTCATGCGTTTCCGTGAGGAACTGCGCGCCGGACGCGATCCGCAGCAGGCCGCCGACGCGGCGATGGCGACCTCCGGGCTGGCCGTGGTGCTGTCCGGGCTGACCGTGATCGCCTCCCTGACCGGCATCTACCTGATCAACACACCGGTGCTGCGCTCGATGGCCACCGGGGCGATCCTGGCCGTGGCGGTCGCGGTGCTGACGTCGACGACTCTGATCCCGGCGGTGCTGGCCACCTTCGGCCGGGCCGCGGCCAGGCGCTCGTCGCTGCTGCACTGGTCACGCCGTGCCGAGACCACCCAGTCGCGGTTCTGGACCCGCTGGGTCGGCGAGGTCATGCGCAGGCCGTGGCTGTCGGCGTTGTCGGCGACGGCGGTCCTGCTCGTGATGGCCGCACCGGCGTTCTCGATGGTGCTGGGCAACAGCATGCAGCGACAGTTCCCGTCGGCCCACGAGATCCGCGGCGGGGTGGCGGCGGCGGCCGAAGCCCTCGGGCCCGGCGCGCTGGGCCCGGTGCGGGTGCTGGTCAGCTTCCCCGACGGCGGAGCCTCCGACCCCAAGCACGCCGCGGCCATCGAGGCCGTCAGCACGCAGATGGCGCAGGCCCCCAACATCGTCTCGGTGTCCACCCCGGTGTTCGCCGAGAACAACAGCAGCGCGCTGATCTCGGCGGTGCTGTCGGCCGATCCCGAGGACCTGGCCGCCCGCAACACCGTCGACTGGATGCGGGCGAACCTGCCGAAGGTGCCCGCGGCCGCCGGCGCGCGCGTCGACGTCGGTGGGCCGACCGCGTTGATCAAGGACTTCGACGACCAGGTTTCCAAGACTCAGCCGCTGGTGTTCGCCTTCGTCGCGCTGATCGCCTTCGTGATGCTGCTGATCTCGGTGCGGTCGGTGTTCCTGGCGTTCAAGGGCGTCCTGATGACGGTCCTGTCGGTCGCCGCCGCCTACGGCAGCCTGGTCATGGTCTTCCAGTGGGGCTGGCTGGAGGGGTTGGGCTTCGAGCAGATCACCTCGATCGACAGCACCATCCCGCCGCTGGTGCTGGCCATGACTTTCGGTCTGTCGATGGACTACGAGATCTTCCTGCTCACTCGTATCCGTGAGCGCTACCTGCAGTCCGGGGACACCCGCGACGCCGTCGCCTACGGCGTGGCCACCAGTGCCCGAACGATCACCAGTGCCGCGCTGATCATGATCGCGGTGTTCATCGGGTTCGCGTTCGCCGGCATGCCACTGGTCGCCGAGCTGGGGGTGGCGTGCGCGGTGGCCATCGCCGTCGACGCCACGGTGGTCCGGCTGGTCCTGGTGCCGGCGCTGATGGCGATGTTCGACCAGTGGAACTGGTGGCTGCCCGGCTGGCTGGCCCGGATCCTGCCGTCGGTGGACTTCGAGAAGCCGCTGCCGAAGGTCGACCTCGGCGACCTGGTGGTGATCCCCGACGACATCTCCACCATGGTGCCGCCGTCAGCCGATCTGAAGATGGTCGTCAAGGGCGCGGCCCGGCTCAAGGACCTGGCGCCGGACGCGATCTGCGTGGCCGATCCGATGGCGTTCACCGGCTGCGGCACTCTGGACAACGACCTCGCCGGGCGGGTGAAGGGCAGCGACGACGCCACCCGCCTGGGCCCGCAGCGGATTCCCGCGGGCGGTGCGCCGACCATCGAACGCAAGCTCATCAGGGCCTACCGCGGAGCCCGGACGGCCGCGCCCCGGCCCGTCCACCCGGTGACGATGTGGCGGGGCCGGTTGTCGATCGCGCTCGACGCCCTGGAGACCAAGGCCGACATCCCGCATCCGACGGTGGAGCGGCTCAGCCCCGTCGAGACCACGAACGTGCAGTTGCCCACCGGTGACCGCCTGCAGATCCCGACGTGCGCCGAGACGCTGCGGCTCAAGGGCTATCTGATCCTGTGCCGCAACACCAGGTCGGACTTCGCCGAGCTGGCCGACCTGGTCGACGTGATGGACACCTCGACCGCCGCCGTGGTGCTCTCCGGGATGGACCGGTATTACTGTTCAGAGCGTTCTGAGCAACAATGGATTGCGACCCAGTTGGTGCGCCGGCTCGCCGATCCCGACCCGTCCGACGTCGATGACGACGATCGCTGGGCCGGTCCGGAAGGGGCCGCCGAATGGGAGAGGATCAGGCAGCGTTGCCTTTCGGTGGCAGTTGCGATCCTGGAGGAGGCGAGGTGACGGTGACAGCGGACCAACGCCGCGATGCCGTACCCGCACCGCACTCCCCCGAATCCTTCGACAGCCGTCCCGTCGAGTTCTGGCCGACGTCCTCGATCCGGTCGGCGCTGGAGACCGGGGACATCACCGTCTGGCAGCGCATCGTCGTTGCCGTCAAGCGCGACCCGTACGGCCGCACCGCCCGCCAGGTGGAGGAGGTGCTGGAGAGCGCCCAGCCCTACGGCATCTCCAAAGCGCTGTCCGAGGTGCTGGTGCGCGCCCGCAGTCACCTGGAAGCCAATGAGCGCGCCGAAGCCGCCCGCCACGTGCGGCTGCTGCTGGATCGCTCCGGCCTCAACGAGCAGGAGTTCGCCTCCCGCATCGGCGTGGCCCCGTCGGATCTGGCCACTTATCTGGACGCGAGCGTCAGCCCGCAGGCCTCGCTGATGATCCGGATGCGCCGGCTGTCCGACCGATTCGCCAAGATGCGCGCCCAGCAGGCGAACGGCCAAGACTGACGCCGACGTGTGGTCCAACCCTGATTCGGCTGCGCTGCAACGCATTCTGCGTGACACCCGTACCGTCGCGGTGGTGGGCGCATCGAGCAATCCAGCGCGGCCCAGCTACGAGCGTCTACGACTACCTGGCCCGCCACAGCCATTACGAGCTCTACCCGGTGAACCCGACCATCACCGACATCGACGGGACCGCGGTGTATCGCAGCCTGTCCGACCTTCCGGTGGTGCCCGACATGGTCGACGTGTTCCGGCGCCGCGAGGAACTTCCCAACGTGCTCGCCGACGTCCTGGCGTTGAGCTCCCGCCCGAAATACCTTTGGCTGCAACAGGGTTTGTGGGACGACGATGTCGCCGCGCAGGCCGAGGCCGCCGGGCTGCAGGTGGTGATGGACCGCTGCCTGAAGGTGGACTACGCCCGGCTCAACGGGAGTTGATCGGCGCGACGTCGAGGACCTGCCACTGGCCGTTCTGCTTCGACAAGCCCACCCGCAGGGCCAGCACCGCCGTGTTCGGTTGCTGACCGGGCTGAGTCTGGGTGCCCCGCATGATCACCGCGACGCTGGCAGCAGAGGGACCCAGCGCCTCCAGTCCCGCCGAGATGGTCTGCGCCTGAGCCGAGACGTTGCGCTTGGCCAAATCGGCTGTGGCTTTGCCGAATTCATTCTTGAACGCGTCGGCGCGCTCCGGGACCATGAACGAGGCAGCCCGGTCGATCGACGAGTTCGGGTCCGCAGGGGTGAACGTGGCGGTGGCTTCCGACACCGCCGTGGCGATCCGCACCACTTCGGCGGAGTCCCGGGTGAAGTCGCGGTCGGACAGCGTCCAGCGGGTGTAGCCCACGACCACCGCGACGGCCAGCGCCACGGCGGCCAGTCCGACGACGGCGAGGCGCAGCCCAGGACCGTCGTCGTCGGTACCCACCGTCACCGAATCCCGGCGGTAGAGGACGAAGTTGACCACCATGCCCTCGACGATCAGCAGGCACAGCATCGAACACACCGACACCCACCACAGCGGCCAGCCGAGCACCACGCCGATGCCCAGCAGCGCGGCGATGGCGGCCAGTGGCGCGGCGACGTCGACGGCCAGCACGCGGGCCAGGTTCCTCATCGCAGCGACTCCAGCCGCGAGATCATCAGCTTGCCGTCCACGTCGGAGACACCGAGGCGCAGGTTCCAGCGCACCGTCGCGGGCTTGTTGCCGGCGTTCTCGCTCACCGAGGTGGCGACCACCAGGACGGTGTCGGTCCGGTCGGCCAGTGCCGCCGGCAGTGTCGCCGGCGCCGGTGGGCGCTGCCCGGCCACCGCGTCGAGGTCGTGGTGCACGGTCTCGACCGACACCGACTCGAGCTGCCCGGTGGTGCGCGCCTGCAGGGTCTTGACCACCTCGCGGTAGGGCTTGATCGAGGCGTCGAAGTCGGAGTTGAGGTCACCGACGGTGCCCTCGTGCAGCTTCTGCAGGCTGGCGTCGACGTTGTCGACGTTCATGTTGATCAGCACACCGGTCCAGTCGGCGGCGGCGGCCAGCACGCGGGTCTGGTACTCCCGCTCGTGGGTAGCGGCCCGGTGATCCGACCAGATCAGGGCGCCCAGCGCGATCGCCAGCACCCCGACCACGGCCAGCACGGCCGAGGCGATGCCGTAGCCGGAGAACACCCTGGCCCCCGTCGCACTGGGGTCCGACGTCGTCTCATCCGGCTCGGGCATGAAGGCGAGGCTACCGGGCGGCCCGCCGACGACCGAATGGCCACTTGCACCACGATCTCCGGCCCGAAGCGTGCGTCAAGTAGCCACTCGGCGGTCCGACGAAGCGTTCATCCCTCTGGTAAGGATGGTTGGGTGACGGTAGAAACTCTGCGCTCGGGCATCGACCTGTCCCACGTCGAAACCGGTGTTCGCCCCCAGGACGACCTGTTCGGCCACGTCAACGGCCGCTGGCTGGCCGACTACGCCATCCCGCCCGACCGGGCCACCGACGGCGCGTTCCGCTCGTTGTACGACCGCGCCGAGGAACAGGTCCGCGAGCTGATCACCGAGGTGGCCGCGCCGGAGCGCTGCCGGCCGGGCACCGACGAGCAGCGGGTCGGCGATCTCTACGCGAGCTTCCTCGACGAGGACGCCATCGAGCGCCGCGGGGTTCAGCCGCTGCTCGACGAGCTGGCCGGCATCGACGCCGTGGCCGACCCGGCGGCGCTGGCCGCGGTCATCGGTGCGCTGCAGCGCTCCGGGGTGGGCGGCGGTGTGGGCGTCTACGTCGACACCGACTCGAAGAACTCCTCGCGCTACCTGGTGCACGTCAGCCAGTCCGGTCTGGGGCTGCCCGACGAGTCCTACTACCGCGACGACCAGCACGCGTCGATCCTGGGTGCCTACCCGGCACACATCGCGCGGATGTTCACCCTGGTCTACGGCGAGGAGTACGCCGGGGAATGGGAGAGCACGGCTGCCAAGATCGTCGCCCTGGAGACCAAGATCGCCGCCGCGCACTGGGACGTGGTCAAGCGCCGCGACGCCGACCTGACCTACAACCTGCGCACCTTCACCGAGCTGACCGCTGAGGCGCCCGGCTTCGACTGGACGGGGTGGATCACCGCGCTGGGCAGTCGGCCCGGACGCGGTGGCCGAACTCGTTGTGCGGCAACCGGATTACCTGACGGCCTTCGGCGCGCTGTGGGCAGGCGAGTCCCTCGACGACTGGAAGTGGTGGCTGCGCTGGCGGCTCATCCACGCCCGCGCCGCCGTGCTCACCCCGGCGCTGGTGGAGGAGGACTTCGCCTTCTACGGCCGCACGCTGAGCGGCACCGAGCAGATCCGCGAACGCTGGAAGCGCGCGGTGTCGCTGGTGGAGAACATCTTGGGCGACGCCGTCGGACGGCTCTACGTCGAGCGGCACTTCCCGCCGGACGCCAAGTCCCGGATGGACGTGCTGGTGGACAACCTGCGCGAGGCCTACCGCGTCAGCATCAACGACCTGGAGTGGATGACGCCCGAGACCCGGCAGCGGGCGCTGGCCAAGCTCGACAAGTTCACCGCCAAGATCGGCTACCCCAAGAAGTGGCGGGACTACTCGGCGCTGGTGATCGATCGAAACGATCTGTACGGCAACGTGGTTCGGGGCGCTCAGGTGGCATCGGACCGGGAGATCGCCAAGCTGGGCGGACCGGTGGACCGCGACGAGTGGTTCATGACCCCGCAGACCGTCAACGCCTACTACAACCCGGGCATGAACGAGATCGTCTTCCCGGCCGCGATCCTGCAGCCGCCGTTCTTCGACGCCGAGGCCGACGACGCCGCCAACTACGGCGGGATCGGAGCGGTGATCGGTCACGAGATCGGCCACGGATTCGACGACCAGGGCGCCAAGTACGACGGTGACGGCAACCTGGTCGACTGGTGGACCGACGCCGATCGCGCCGAGTTCGGGGCGCGGACCAAGAAGCTCATCGAGCAGTACGACGCCTTCGTGCCACGTGAACTCGACGGCGAGGCCACCATGTCAACGGCGCCTTCACCGTCGGCGAGAACATCGGCGACCTGGGCGGGCTGTCCATCGCGCTGCTGGCCTACCGGCTGTCGCTGGGCGGCAAGGAAGCCCCGGTGATCGACGGGCTGACCGGCGTGCAGCGGGTGCTGTTCGGGTGGGCTCAGGTGTGGCGGACGAAATCCCGTGAGGCCGAAGCGCTTCGGCGGCTGGCCATCGACCCGCATTCGCCGCCGGAGTTCCGGTGCAACGGCGTGGTGCGCAACATCGACGCGTTCTACGACGCGTTCGAGGTCGACACCGACGACGCGCTGTATCTGGATCCGGAGCACCGCGTCCGGATCTGGAGCTGACGTTCGTGGACGCCTGGGACGCGATCTGCGCGCGCCGCAACGTGCGCGCTTACACGTCGACCGCGATCCCGGACTCCGACCTGGACCGCATCCTGGAGGCGGGCTGGCGCTCACCGTCAGCGCGCAACGACCAGCACTGGGATTTCGTGCTCGTCACCGATCCCGCAGTGCTGCAGGACCTTTCGACGGTGTGGATGGGCGCGGGCCACATCGCCGGAGCGCAGGCCGCGATCGCGCTGGTGATGCCGCAGCCACCGGACGAGCGAACCAAGCTCATGGACCAGTACGACCTGGGCCAGGCCACGATGGCGATGGCGATCGCGGCCACCGAATTGGGTGTGGGCACCGGGCATTCGGCGATCGGCGATCAGGACCGGGCGCGCGCGATCCTCGGGGTTCCCGACGACCACTTCGTCGCCTACCTACTCGGCCTGGGCTATCCGGCGGACCGTCCGCTGCGCCCGATCCGCAAGCCCAACCGCCGTCCGTTCGACGAGGTTGTCCACCGCGGCCGGTGGTAGCGGACCCCGATCAGGCCAGCTGCCACTGCCAGTCGTCGGCGCCGTCGGGGTTGTTGTAGAGCCCGACGGAGTTCTTGATGACGATCGGGTCGCCGCTGCCGAAGTTGTCGTAGAACCACTTGGCGTTGTCCGGCGAGAGGTTGATGCAGCCGTGGCTGACGTTGCGCTTGCCCTGATCGGCCACCGACCACGGCGCGCTGTGCACGAAGGCGCCGCTGTTGTCGATGCGCACCGCCCACTGCACCTTGAGCTTGTAGCCGTTCGGTGAGTTCACCGGGACGCCATAGGTGGACGAGTCCATGATGATGTCCGGGAACTTCTCCAGCACGTAGTAGGTGCCGTTCTTGGTCTCGTGCTTGCCGTCCGGGCGGCCCATCGACACCGGGAAGGTCTTCTCCACCTTGCCGTTACGGGTGACGGTCATCTGGTGGGTCTTGTCGTCGATGGTGGCCACCAGGGCTTCGCCGACGCGGAAGCTGGACTTGGCCCCGCTGGCGTCGATGTTGACCACGGTGTTGGCCGGCCAGAAGCTGTAGGGCCGCCAGCGCACCTGGGTGTCGGTGGTCCAGTAGAACGCGCCCGGAACCGAGGGCACCGAGGAGATGTGGATGGCCTGCTCGGCGAGCGGACGGTTGGCGATCGGACGCGCGAAGTTGATGATGATCGGCTTGCCCACGCCGACCACGGCGCCGTTGACCGGGTTGAAAGCCGGCGGGGCGAACACCGGCTCACCGGTGTAGGGCAGCGGGTTCTGGCCCTTCACCGTGCCTGCCGGCGCCGGCTGCGCGACGGCAGCCGGATCGGTTGCGGGCGGCAGCGCCAGCGGATCGACAGGCGCGGGCGGTACTGCCAGCGGGTCGACAGGCGCGGGCGGAGCCAGCGCGGGATCGGCCGGCGGCGGCGGGATGGCGGGATCCGGTGGCCGGCACCTGTGCCGGCGGCACGTCGACGACGGCGGGGTCGACCGGTGCCTGGTCCGGATCGGCCAGCGCCGACCCACTGCCCAGACTGATTCCGGCAGCCACTCCGACCACGCACAATGCGGCCGCAACAGCCCCCTTCACCCGCAGCGTCATAACCCAACTCCCTCAGTTTCGATTCAACCCAGTCTCGCACAACACGCTGTGTGGCCAATCTGGCGTCGTCCGCCAGCGAACCCGACCCAGGACCCCGTCAGGGCCCTGAACTGTGCTGATAGTCGCCCGCGACGTGACAAGCGTTACTTTTCGCTGGTGGTCGGGGGGACCGCGAACAGGTTGCGACTGACCAGCACGCAGACGAGGGCCCCGACGATCAGCGCCGCCGAGACGGTGATCATCGTCGGGATACCGGCGTGCTGGTAGAGCAGTCCACCGCCCAGCGAGCCGGACATGATGCCGACCTGGAAGGCGGCCACATAGAACCCCGAGGCGCCGTCGGGGTCCTCCGGGCAGTGCCGCATGGCCGCCGACTGCAGCAGCGGCGGCATCGCGGTGGCGGTGGCACCCCACAGAATGATGGCCACGACGCCGGTGAGCAGCGTCCCCATCGTCTGCCGGTCACCGAAGCCGAGCGCGGCCAGCACCATGAACGCCAGCGCCAGACCGGTCAGGCACCCCACGATGGCGGCCTTCGGCCGGCGATCACCCGGCCGGGCCATCAGGGCCATCGCGGTCAGACCGGCGATTCCGTAGGCCGCGAGCAGCCAGGCCAGATGCGGCCCGTGGACGCCGACCACGTCGCGGATGATGACCACGATGAACGTGTAGGAGATGAAGTGGCCGGTGACGCCCACCAGCGTCAGGACGCTCATCGTCAGCAGGCCGCGATTGCGGTGATGACGGAACTTGACGGCGCGCTCGCCCGACGCCGAATCGGCCATCGGCATGAACGGCAGGGTGAGCCGCGCGGCCACCGTCACCGCCACCGCGGCGAGCGTGATCGCCCCGACCGCCAGCCGCCAGCCCCACAGTTCGCTCATCGCCGCGGTCAGCGGGTTGCCCACGACCAGCGCCAGGCCGGTGCCGACGTAGACGGCGGCGGTGGCGCGGGCCGCGTAGTCCGGCGGCACCATTCGCACCGCGATCGGCGCGATCACCGACCACATCAGGCCGTGGGTGAGCGCGCACAGCACCCGGCCGACCGCCAGCACGGCGAAGGTCGGCGCCAGTGCGGAGATCAGCTGAGACACCGCCAGGCTCAGCAGGGTGAACAGCAACGTGCGCCGGCGCGGCCAGGCCGCGGTCCAGCGCACCAACGGCACCGTCGACACCGCCGCGACCAGGGCATAGCTGGCGAGCAAGGTGCCGACCAAGGCTTCACTGACCCGCAGATCGCGGGCGATGGCGGGCAGTGCACCGACCGGCATGATCTCGGCGGTGACGTAGACGAATGCCGCGGCGGCCAGCACGGCCAGTGCCGTTGTGACCCGCGGTGTCCAGGGGCTGACGTGCATTGGCGGCGAATCGACGGTCATCACGAGGGCCGGCCCGGGCGGTCCGGCACTGAGGTCACCCGATCACGGTATCGGCCAACACGGTGCGGGCACACCCCTGGAGACCCGTTCGAGACCACCTCGAGACAGGGCAAACACCTCGATGATCGCGTCGTCGGGCAGTGTGCCGAACATCAGCGATGGGCACGCGACCACGCCGGCGAGCATCGAGATCGCCGCTTCCAGCGCGGGACCGCTCGAACGACTGCTCGAGGATCCCGCGGATCGGTCGCTGACCTTCGGCATTGATTCTGTCCCTGATCTGCGCCATCGCCTCCACCGTCGCCCACTGCGCCATCGCAGTAGAGCACCCGGTCGAGTCGTCGCTCTAACACCGCCTGGCGGAAGGTCTTGAGCTCTCCGACCAGATCGGCCCGCATGTCGCCGGTGGCGTTCGTGGTGAGGCATCTCGCCGAGAGCATCGAGGGCGGTAGCGATGAGATCGACCCTGGACGGCCAGTGTGCGTACAGCGTCGTCTTGGAGTACCGGGCGATCTCGGCGACGCGCGCGTGTGTGAGGGCATCCGGGCCCTCGGTGGTCAACACGTCAAGGGCCGTGCGCGCCACGTCAGCACGCGTACGCATTACCCGAGCGTCCTCGGCCACCTCTACCGCCTTCTTCTCGTCGATCGACCATGCAGCGTCAGGACCGCACCAGACGGGCGATGGCCGCCGACGCCTCGGCGAGCTTCTTGTCCGCCTCCTCGCCGCCCTCGGCGACGGCGTGGCTGACGCAGTGGTTGAGGTGCTCCTCGAGCAGGCCCAGGGCCACCGACTGCATCGCGCTGTTGACCGCACTGATCTGGGTCAGGATGTCGATGCAGTACTTGTCCTCGTCGATCATCTTGGCGATGCCGCGGACCTGGCCCTCGATCCTGCGCAGCCGCTTGGCGTAGTTGTCCTTGTTAGCCGAATATCCATGTGCGCCGGTCATTTAGCCTCCAAGCATCTGCTTCATCTGGTCGATCTCGGCCTGCTGCGCGGTGACGATGTTCTTGGCCATCGAGACCATGTCGGGGCTCTGGCCCTTGGCGATCTCGGTGTCGGCCATCTCGATGGCGCCCTGGTGATGGCTGATCATCGACTGCAGCCACAGTGTGTCGAACTCGGCGCCCTTCAGCGACTCGCAACTTGGTCATCGTCGCGTCGTCGACCATGCCCTGCATCGGCATCCCGTGGTCGCTGTGGTCGGCGGCGGTGTCGGGATTGACGTCCCACTGCACCAGCAGCGCCTTCATCGCGGTGATCTCGGGCTGCTGTTCACCGGAGATGGTGGCGGCCAGTTTGACCACGGCCGGGTTGGTGGAGCGGTCGGGCACCAGCGCGGAGAGTTCGACGGCCTGCTGATGATGGGGAATCATCATCTGGGCGAACATGACATCGTCGGCGTTGTGCACGGCGACCTGCGCAGTGGTGGTGGCGGCACTCGAGGCGTGCTCGGCGTGGTCCTCCGTCTTGCTACAGGAGGAGACGACGACGGCGCTGGCAAGAGCGGCGAAGCCGGCGATGATGCGGGTGCTGGTGGACGTCATGGCCCCACAATACCTGATACCCCCGCGGGGTATCTAAAACGATTTTGTGACCACCCCCGACCACGGCATACTTGACCGGTGAGCCAAAAGCCTGATCTCAAGCCCCGCAGCCGCGACGTCACCGACGGACTGGAGAAGGCCGCCGCCCGCGGCATGCTCCGCGCGGTAGGGATGGGCGACGACGACTTCGCCAAGCCGCAGATCGGGGTGGCGTCGTCGTGGAACGAGATCACCCCGTGCAACCTGTCGCTGCAGCGGCTGGCCCAGGCCGTCAAGGAAGGCGTGTTCGAGGCCGGCGGCTATCCGCTGGAGTTCGGCACCATCTCGGTCTCCGACGGCATCTCGATGGGCCACGAGGGCATGCACTTCTCGCTGGTGTCCCGCGAGATCATCGCCGACAGCGTCGAGACCGTCATGATGGCCGAGCGCCTCGACGGCTCGGTGCTGCTCGCCGGCTGCGACAAGTCGCTGCCCGGCATGCTGATGGCCGCCGCCCGGCTGGACCTGGCCGCGGTGTTCCTCTACGCCGGCTCGATCCTGCCGGGGCGGGCCAAGCTGTCCGACGGCACCGAGATGGACGTGACGATCATCGACGCCTTCGAGGCGGTCGGCGCGTGCTGCGCGCGGCCTGATGCCGCGCGAGGACGTCGACGCCATCGAGCGGGCGATCTGCCCGGGCGAGGGCGCCTGCGGCGGCATGTACACCGCCAACACCATGGCCAGCGCGGCCGAGGCACTCGGGCATGTCGCTGCCGGGCAGCGCCGCTCCGCCGGCCACCGACCGCCGCCGCGACGGGTACGCCCGGCGCCAGCGGCCGAGGCCGTCGTCGAGCTGCTGCGCCGCGGCATCACCGCGCGCGACATCCTGACCAAGGAGGCGTTCGAGAACGCGATCGCGGTGGTGATGGCGTTCGGCGGCTCCACCAACGCGGTGCTGCACCTGCTGGCGATCGCCCACGAGGCCGACGTCGAGCTGACCCTCGAGGACTTCACCCGCGTCGGCGCCAAGGTGCCGCACCTGGCCGACGTCAAGCCGTTCGGCAAGCACGTGATGTTCGACGTCGACCGCATCGGCGGCGTGCCGGTGGTCATGAAGGCGCTGCTGGACGCCGGCCTGATGCACGGCGACGTGCTCACGGTGACCGGCAAGACCATGGCGGAGAACCTCGCTCACATCGCGCCGCCGGATCCCGACGGCAAGGTGCTGCGCGCGCTGAGCAACCCGATCCACCCGACCGGCGGCATCACGATCCTGCACGGCTCGCTGGCCCCCGAGGGCGCGGTGGTCAAGTCGGCCGGCTTCGACTCCGACGTGTTCGAAGGCACCGCAAGGGTTTTCGACGGTGAACGCGCCGCGATGGACGCGCTCGAGGACGGCACCATCACCGCCGGTGACGTCGTCGTGATCCGCTACGAGGGCCCCAAGGGCGGACCGGGCATGCGCGAGATGCTGGCCATCACCGGCGCGATCAAGGGCGCCGGGCTGGGCAAGGACGTCCTGCTGCTGACCGACGGCCGCTTCTCCGGTGGCACCACCGGGCTGTGCGTCGGGCACGTCGCGCCCGAGGCCGTCGACGGCGGCCCGATCGCGTTCGTGCGTCGACGGCGACCGGATCCGGCTCGACGTGGGCAACTCGACCCTGGACGTGTTGGTCGACCCGTCCGAGATCGATGCGCGCGCAATCGGTTTCACGCCGCCGGCGCCGCGCTACACCACCGGCGTGCTGGCCAAGTACCGCAAGCTGGTCGGCTCGGCCGCGAGCGGCGCCGTCTGCGACTAGCGCCGCAGGCTTCGCCGATCCGGCCACCCGATGGGTGGACCCGTCCGCTACTGCCCGATGTTGCCTGGCTGCCGGTCTTCGCGGAAGCGGAGACTGCAGCTGCCGGCTCCGGGATCTTCCGACGGCCTGGCCGGCACAGCCGCCCTGCGTTGCCCTGGTGGCCTTGGTCACGCGTCGCCCGGACGGGGGCGGTTCGGGCCGACGCCTTCTTCCGCGGCCGGGTCTTGACTCTGAGGCGAAGTCGCCGGCGAAATCGCCTGCACCGCAGGCGAACCTGCGAGGCTTGCGCTCAGCCGAGGCGGCACCGCACTGACCGCCGGAGGCGTGACTGCCGAAGATCTTCTTGATCTCGTCGGTGAACGCCACCGATCAGTGCCTTGACGACATCACCCGGAACCTGCAGCCACTCCTGCGGGCGTCAGCGGGGCCTGGGACAGGAACGGGGTGTAGTCGCCGGAAGTCATGAACGACCGGTCATAAGCGGTGTAGCCCAGATCGGCATATGTCTTGGGGTTCGTCCCCCACAGCCGGTGGCGCAGGCGTTCAGCTTGTCCGGCGTGATGACGTCGGTGTAGCCGGTGTTCACCAGAATCTTGAGGGCAGGCTGCAGCGCGTCGGCCAGCGGTGTGCCGAGATTTAACGTGCAAGCCGAGCGCACCGGCGAGTGCGTTGATGATTCGCGACGGCAGCCGCAGCGGCTCCAGCAGCGGCAGATCGTTGGGGACGTAGGTGCTGTAGGTCGTGCTGGGCGTCCCGACCAGCGCCAGTAACCCGAGGTTGGTGTAGATCGTGTTTGTGGGAATCGCCTTCGATCTGTCCCCCGCCGAGCAGGTTCGTCGGGAGGAACGTTGCGAGCAGGGAGTTCGCGATCGAGAACGGGTTGAGCGTCGCCGGGAAATCCGACAACGCGCTATATCCCAGCGCAATGCCCACCGTCGCGCCGTTCAGCGTGACGGTGCCACCGCTGCCCTCGGTGGCAGGCGTGGTGGTCGACACACGGGTTCCACCGGGGCTGACCGGGTCGATCCCGAACAGGTTCAGGATCGGTGCGAAGCGGGCGTAGAGCCCGCCGTTGGGCGTTCCGGGGTTGTTCACCAGCAGCAGCGCCAGGTTGGTCACGTTGGTGCCCGTTGCTGGACAGGCGTTGCACGCGACCAGTGAAGGCGGGTGCCTATCAACCCCGGCCCGACCAGCGGGGTGTATCCGGGCAGAGTGTTGCCCTCGGCGCTGGACAGCAGCGCCTTGTAGGCCACGGTCGCCTGTAGGCGGCCAGCCCGGACGCGCCGAGGATGGCAGACCCCAAGGTATTACCCGGTTGGCGCCTGAATGACGGGACGCGAGTTGGCTGGATCAACGAGGCTGAATCCACCGAACGGGAAGGCATTGATCTGGTCGTTGAGGTTGACCGGGTCGGAGTTCGTGTAGCCGAGGTGGATCGTGAGCGGGTCCAGCGCCGAGACACCTGTGGTCGATCTCGACGGAGTCGAAACCCAGGGCTTCCGCGATCCGGAACAGAGGTCCCGTCGTGACCGCGTTGAGGTTCAGCGCCGCCGTTCGCGTCGGGGATCACCGCGGGCACGCTCAGACCCACCGTCATCACGGCCGCTGTCGCCGCCGCTGCCCCAACAGGGCCGCCTTCTTGCCCCGCCGCGACCTTGCGCGTCGATCGTCTGTAGCTGCCATTGCCCCAACCCCTAACGCCACAGTTCTCAGGCTTCGCTCAGGAACATAGCCCCCGGTACCTACCGGCGGGTCAATTTGGGCACCGCGGGTTGAAACGTAAGGACTAATTGCCCGTGAACTTGGCGTAGATCGCCGGCAGGAAGCCGGCCAGGTGATTCATCTCCTGCGCGCAGTGCACCATCAGGTCCCTCGGGTCGGGCAGCTGGCGTGCCGCGATCGGCCGCACCGCCCGATCCGCCAGTCGGTTGCCGCCGCGCACCGCCACGTGCCGGCCACCCATCCAGAACCGGGATCGCATCTCGCTGCCCGTCGGCGGTCGGCCGGACGTGGTGGACGAACCACCCGACGTCGACCGGCAGATCCGACGAGCCCAGCCGCGCGCACACCGCGATGCCCTCGCCGAGCTTGGCCGGATCCAGTCCCAGCGCGGACGGCTCGACGAACGCGATCGCCCCCTTGGTGAACGCCGAGCCGATGTACTCCTCGATCAACGACGTCCGGCCGACGTAGTGGCCGTCGGGACCGTCGTCGTCCCAGCGCGCCGAGACGTGGGCGCGCGGATGCCACAGCTTGTAGCGGCGCGCGTCGCTGCCGTGCCAGCCGAACCACCACGACCACATCTGCGGGGTCACCCCGGGCATGTCGGTGCGCGCCGAGACTTGGATACCACCGTCGCGCAGGTGGCCGTAGCCGTTCTCGGTCTGCTGGTAGCCCTCGTCGAGAATCGTTGCCGCGTCGTCGAAGTCGAGCAGCACCGGGGCGGCCTGCGGGCCGTGCTCGAGCGCGGTGACGATGTGTGACGGCAGCGCTGCCATCTCCGGGTTGAAGAACGATCCCCACTCAGTGGCGGCGTCGCCGGTGCGGTAGCCCAGGTAGGTGCCGGCCATCAGAGCCGGCCCATCCACGGGTGGAACCGGCCGTCAGGGTCGTAGGCATCGCGGACGCGGTCGAGTCTGTCCATGTTGTCGTCGGTCATGAACTTGGCGGGCCGCTCACCCAGGTTCTCGTCGGCGAGCTGCACTCCGGTCTGCAGATGCTCCATGCCGGCCATGTTGGACCGCGCCCAGTCCGAGTACTTGTCGTCGTCGGCGGCGTCCTTCCACACCGGTGTACATCGCCAGATAGATCTCGTCTTCGAGGCTGTAGGCCATGTCCTGGCGCTGGGGCGAAGGTCCCCAGTTGAGCCAGAGGAAATGCGCCGGGTGCGGCGGCATGGTCTCGAAGATGCGCCTGGATCCCGGGCAACAACTCTTCGGCCGATGCCGAGGTCCACATGTTGTCGGTGGCGTAGCGGTAGCCGGACGGGTAGTTGCTCATCACCGCCTTGGTAGGCGAACTCGAGATCCGTTGGCGCACAGGGAACTGCGAGCAGTGCGTGCTCGCGCACCGGGCAGGTCTCCAGGAACGCCAGCGCATCTGCGGCATCCTGCTCGGAGTCGGCGAACACCGGGCCGACCACGGTGAGGCATGGCTCGTCCAGCCCCAGGAACGGCATCGCTCGTGACATGAGGATCTGAAACTCGACTCGGCGGTCGACATCGGCGCCCACCGAGCGCGCCCAGGTGTAGACCTCGTCGATGTAGTCGGCCGAGTAGACGTAGAGCGCGTTGGCGCAGACCGCGGGTTTCGGGTAGAGCTTGAGATGGAACGCGGTCACCACGGCGAAGAAGCCTGGTCCGGAACCCCTTGCCGCCCAGTACAAGTCGGGATGGTTATCCGCGTCGATGTAGAGCTTCTCGCCGTCGGCGGTCACCACGTCCAGGCCGAGGACACTCTCGCACGCCGGCCCGTAGACGCGGCTGTTCCAGCCGTACCCGCCCTGCAACAGGTAGCCGCCGATGCGAACGCCCTTGCAGTGGCCTGCCGGGAAGAACAAGCCGAGCTCGTCGAGCTCAGCGGCCAGCACGCTGCCGCCCTTGCCGGGCCCGACCACGGCGACGTTCTTCTCCGGGTCGATCGCGGTCTGCTCCAGGCGGCTCACGTCGAGCAGGACCGCGCCGTCGCGCAGATGGTTGGCGGCCCAGCTGTGGCCGCCGGACTTGATGCTCACCCTCTTGTTGTTGGCCTTGGCGTAGCGCACGGTGGCGACGACGTCGTCGGCGTCGACGGCCTGCACGATCACGTCGGGATAGCGGTCCGGCACTCGCTCGTGCCACACGGTCGCGCTGCGCACGGCCTCATAGCCGTCGTCACCGCGGAAGAAATGCCGACCGACCGGAAGTGACACCACTGCGACCTCCTATGATCCGCATAGTGGATCACTATGATTCACTATGCGGAACAATATAGTGGCGGTGAGCCGGTGGCGGAAGGGGTCGGCGTGGACGGTTCTCGACAGCGCGACGACGGGATCCAGGTGTTGCGCCGGGCCGCGGCCGCCCTCGACGAGATCGCGACGGCCCCGGGCCGGCTCCGGCTCGTCGACCTGCACACCCGGCTGGGTCTGGCGAAGTCGACCACCCGCCGTCTGCTCGTCGGCCTGGTGGAGGTCGGGTTCGCGGCCGTCGACGACGACGGCCGGATCGTCCTCGGCGACCGCCTGCTGAGTCTGGTCAGCGTCAACGCCGCCCACCTGGCCGCGACCTTCCGGCCGACGCTGGAACGAGTCGCCGAGGCCACCGGCGAAACCGCTGACCTCTCCCTGTTCCGCGGCGGCCAGATGTTGTTCATCGATCAGATCGAGTCCCCACACCGGCTGCGCGCGGTATCGGCGATCGGGGCTCGATTCCCGTTGTACGACACCGCGAACGGCAAGGCGACCCTGGCGGTACTCGATGACGTCGACGTGGCGGCGGCGCTGGCATCCGCTGGGCCCCGAGCGTGCCGCGCGTCTGCGCGCCGAGATCGACGAAATCCGTTCCACCGGTGTGGCGTTCGACCGCGACGAGCACACCGACGGCATCTCGGCGGCCGGCATCGCCGCCAGGGCGGCCGGCGGAAACATCGTCGCGATCTCGGTGCCGGCGCCGACCGAGCGCTTCCTGACCCATCGGGACCGCATCGTGGGCGCACTGCGCAACGCGCTGGACTCGCCGGCCTGGTCGAGCTGACCCAGGGTTGCACGCAGGTCCGCGCCAGGAGCAGAGTGACTCGGGTGAGCCGAACCGCATTGCGAATCTGTCCCATCTGCGAGGCCACCTGCGGGTTGGTCCTGACCATCGACGACTCCGAACGGGTCAGCGCGGCCCGCGGCGACCGCGACGACGTGTTCAGCCACGGCTTCATCTGCCCGAAGGGGGCCAGCTTCCCCGAACTGGACAACGACCCCGACCGGCTGGACAAGCCGCTCGTCCGCCGCGACGGCGAACTGGTCGAGACCAGCTGGGCGGAGGCCTTCGCCGCCACGGCCGAGGGGCTGCAGCGGGTGATCTCGACCTCCGGCGGTTCGTCGGTCGCGGTGTATCTGGGTAACCCCAACGCCCACACCATCGCCGGGGCGCTCTACGGCCCGGCTGTCGTCAAGTCGCTGGGCACTCGTCACGTCTACTCGGCCAGCACGCTGGACCAGATGCCCAAGCACGTCGCCTGCGGATATCTGTACGGCAATCCGGTGGCCTTCACCATTCCGGATCTCGACCGCACCGACTACCTGGTCATCATCGGCGGAAACCCGTTGGTGTCCAACGGAAGTCTGGCCACCGCGGCCGACTTCCCCGGCAAGCTCAAGGCGTTGCGTAAGCGCGGCGGCCGTCTGGTGGTCATCGACCCGTCCCGCACCCGGACCGCGGAGTTGGCCGACCGGCACATCGCACCCCGGCCGGGGACCGACGCGGCGCTGCTCGTTCGCGATCGTGAACGTGCTGTTCGACGAGGACCTGGTGGACCTCGGCCGGCTGGCCGAACACGTCACCGGTGTGGAGCGGGTCCGCGCGGCGGCCGCGGACTTCCCACCCGAGGCGGTCGCCGAGCACTGCGGGGTAGCGGCCGACGAAATCCGCACGCTGGCACGCGAAATCGCCGCGGCGCCCAGCGCGGCGGTCTACGGCCGCATCGGGACATCGACTGTCGAGTTCGGCACCGTGACCAGCTGGCTGGTCGACGTCGTCAACATCCTGACCGGAAACCTGGACCGCCCCGGCGGGGTGATGTTCGCCAGCCCGCCCATCGGCTCGGCGCCGCGACCCGCCCGCGCCGGCCGGGGGTTCAAGACGGGCCGTTGGCGCAGCAGGGTTTCCGAGCATCCCGAAGCGCTCTCGGAGATGCCCACCGTCGCGTTGGCCGAGGAGATCGAGACGGCCGGCGACGGCCAGGTGAAGGCCGTGGTCACGATCGCGGGCAATCCGGTGCTGTCCGCACCCGACGGCGCCCGGCTCAGCGACGCCCTCGACACCGTCGACTTCATGGTGTCGGTGGACCCCTACCTCAACGAGACGACCCGGCACGCCGACGTCATCCTGCCGCCGCCGCCGCCTTCGCGCGCAGCGCATTTCGACGTCGCGCTCAGCGCCGCGGTGGTCCGCAACAACGCCCGCTACTCCCCGCCGGTGCTGCCACTGCCCGACGGTCGGCCCGAGGAGTGCGAGATCCTGTCCCGGCTCGCCTTGATCGTTCTGGGCATGGGTGCCGACGCCGACCCGAAACTGGTCGACGACCAGGTGATCGCCTCCACCCTGGGCAAGGAGGTCAACGATCCGGACTCTCCGGTCGCCGGCCGGTCGGTGGAGGAACTCACCGCGATGCTGCCCGACGGACCCGGCTACGAACGCCGGCTGGACATGATGCTGCGGCTCGGGCCGTTCGGCGACGGGTTCGGCACCAAGCCCGACGGCCTGACACTGCAGCGGCTGAAGGACGAACCCGCACGGCGTGGACCTGGGCCCGCTCGCCGAGCGCATTCCCGAGATTCTTCGAACCCCCTCGGGCACAGTGGAATTGGCTCCCGAAACCATCCTGGCCGACGTTCCCCGGCTGCACGCGTCATTGGGCGCGGAGTCGGGATTCCTGCTGATCGGCCGTCGCCACCTGCGGTCGAACAACAGCTGGATGCACAACGTTCCCGCGCTGTCCGGCGGCACCAACCGCTGCACGCTGCAGATCCATCCCGACGACGCCGCCCGGCTGGGCTTGGACGAGATCGCACTGGTGACCGGACCCGGCGGCAAGCTCGAAGTGCCGATGGAGATCACCGACGCGATCCGCCCGGGTGTGGTGTCGCTGCCGCACGGCTGGGGCCACACCGAGCCGGGCACCCGGATGCGGGTTGCCGCCGAGCATCCCGGCGTCAACGTCAACAGCCTCAACGACGGCACGCTGCTGGACCCGCTGTCGGGCACCGCGGTGCTCAACGCCGCTGCCGGTCGAGGTCGCCCCGGCCGGCTGACGCTATTTCACCAGGGCCACGGCGAAGCCGTCCCAACCCTTCAGCCCGAGAGTCTGGATGGCCGCGGCATCCAGATGCGGGTGGGCGCCGATCATCTCGAGCATCTCGCGCACGGCGCGAGCCTGGTGGTCGTCGGCTGCGGGGTCGAGGATGCGACCATTGCGAACCACGTTGTCCACCACGATGACGGTGCCCGGCCGGCCGAGGTCGATGGCCCACTGTACGTAGGCGCTGTTGTTCTCCTTGTCGGCGTCGATGAACACCAGATCGAAGTCACCGGTCAGGCCGGGCAGGGTGTCCAGTGCCGCGCCGACGACGATCTCCACCCGGTCGGCGACGCCCGCGCGCTGCAGGTTCACCGCGGGCGACCTCGGCGTGGCGCGGTTCGTACTCCAGCGTGACGACGCTGCCCTCGGCGCCGACCCCGCGGGCCAGGCAGATGGTGCTGTAGCCGCCCAGTGTGCCGATCTCGAGGACCCGGCGCGCCCCGCTGATCCTGGTGAGCAGGTAGAGCAACTGCGCGCTCTGCGGTGAGACCTCGATCGGCGGGAGACCGGCCGCGGCCGAATCCGCAAGTGCGGCGGCCAGTGCGGCGTCCTCGCCGAGCAGCGCCCGGTCCAGCAGGGCGTCGACGGGCTGCCAATCCGTGGGGCCGATCGTTTCGCTCACCGCATCACCGTAACCGTGGGCACCACCTCAGCGCACGCCCTCTTTGGCGTAGACCACGCGCAGCACATGGCCGACCTCGGGACCCATCACCAACGCGGCCAGGTCGCAGAAGGTCGCCACGAATCCCGGTCCGTGCGCAGGCACCGGCACCGTCGTCGAGATGGTGGGCCACCTCGTGCAGGACCACCAACTCGCGCATCGCCCAGTCGGCGGTGTCGCGGTCGGGGACGGCGATAACGCCTGTGCCGCCGCGGTTTTCGTAGTGCGCCGCCGTCGCCGCGCGGCGGGACCTGACGGTCAGCGGTCCCGGCGAGGTCCACCGCGACGTCACCGCCGGTAGTGCGAGGACGTCGTCGACATAGCGTTGCACCGACTCCATCGAGCCGAACCGGGCCTCCGGCGGAAGTGTCAGCTTCGTGCCGAAGAAGTCGATGGAACGCGAACTGTGTTGGGCGGCGCGGTCGAACAGTGTCCGGACGAACTCCTCGGCGGCATACACCCGGGAGCGCTGGCTGTCGCGGACCGTCACCTCTTCAGCCGGCGTGCGCGCACCCGGCAACTCGGGGCTGGCACCCAGCCGCGCCTGGCGTCCGGCGCGGTCACCGGCGCGCCGCGCCGCCGACGAGTAGCCCGCCGAGGCCCGGGCGGCCTGCCAGGTGCCGCGCGCCTGGGAGCTCTGCCGGTAGTGGTCACGCAGCTCGACTTCCTTGTTGCGCAACGCAAGTGCGGTGCCGGGCGCGGTTCTGCGGTCCCTGGTGGCCTCCTGCTTGGCCTCGTCGCGGGCCTCGGCCAGCCGCTGGCCGACCCGGGCGCCGAAGGCCAGCTGGAAGTTGAGCCTGGCGGTGATCGTCGGGGTGGGACGGTGTGCACCGGTGGCCAGATAGGCGTCACACGACCGCACCATCTGCACCACCAGGCTGGCGTACAGCGCGTGGCTGGCGTCGATGTCCTCGGGAAATCCGTAGGCGTAGACGAACGTCGAGTTCGACGCCACGTCGCAGCGCACGTCGTTGGCCGAGGCGATGCCGGCGAACAACTGCACGTAGGTGCGCAGACCTCGGGTGCCCGGATCACCGATGGTGATGGTCCGTTGTGTCGGCTCCTGGGCGGCTGTCCTGGTCGCCGAGTGTGACCGGGCCACCGCGAGGTCGATCGACGTCGCGGTGGCCAGCCGTTGCGCGGCGGCCATGAACGCCTCGGCCTCGTGGGCGTTGTCGGTGCCTTCGGCCTGGCGCAGCAGGGCCGCGATCCGCGCGAGCATCTTGTCGTCTGTCATGGTTGGCAACTTAAGGGAGGACGACGACTTTCCCGCGCGCATGCCCGGTCTGCAGATAGCGGTGCGCCTCCGCCGCGTCGTCGAGCGGAAACGCCCGGTCGACGGTGACCTCGAGCTTGCCGTCGCGGGCCAGCGCCAGCAGTTCGGGGCGGGCGGCGTCGCGGATGGCCTGGCCCCCGTCTGCCCCGGTCAGGGCCGCAATGCCGAGTTCGGCGGCCCGGCCGAAACCGGCGATCGTCGCGATCCGGGACCGGTCGGCCACCAGCTCGACCGAAGTGTCCAGCGCCTCGTCGGTGCCCACCAGGTCCAGCGCGGCGTCCACCGGTCCGATGGCCCGGACCCGGTCGGCCAGCCCGGGGCCGTAGGCGACCGGCGTCGCACCGTATTTCCGCAGCTCATCGTGCCGGGCGGGGCTGGCGGTGCCGATCACCGAGGCGCCGCGGGCGACGGCCAGCTGCACCGCGAGCAGCCCGACCCCGCCGGCCGCTCCGTGGATCAGCACGGTGTCGCCCATCCCCACACCGGTATTCGTCAACAGGTGCCAGGCGGTGCCGCCGACGAGCAGCAGCCCGGCGGCCTGTTCGAAGGACAGCGAGTCGGGTTTGTGGCCGACATCCTTGGCGTCGACGATCACCTGCTCGGCGTAGCCGCCGCGCATCCCCGTCGCGACCACCTCGTCACCCACCGACAGCGCCCCGGTGTATCCGGTCGCGCCCGAACCCACCGCGGCCACCACACCGGAGACCTCCAGGCCGATCGGCATCGGCAGGGCAGCCGGATCGCGGCCCATCTCACCGCTGTACAGCTTGTAGTCGATCGGGTTGGCGCCCGCGGCGCGGACATCGATGAGTACCTGACCATCGGCGGGCGCAGGCACCTCGACGTCTTGAACGGCAAGCACTTCCGGTCCGCCATAGGCGGCGGCCACCACGGTTCTCGTCACGAGCTACAACACTAGTGCGCTATTTGGTGACGAACTGGTCCAGCGCCGCGGTCAGCTGCGGCGAGAGCGGGGCCTTCTTGGCGTAGTTGCCGACGTTGTCGCTCGGGTCGTCGCGCAGCACGTGGTTGACGCCCTTGAGTTGGACGAACTGCAGCGCGGTGTGGGCCAGCGCGTCGGCCAGCGGCTTCATGTCCGCACAGTCGGCCTGGCCGTCGGAATCCGAACAGGTCAGCAGCACCGGCGTGCCGTCGGGGATGCGGGCCGCCAGCGCCAGCGGGTCGATGGCGTCGGCCTCGACGACGGCTTTGACGTTGCCGGGGTTGAGGATCGCGCTGAGTCCCTCGGGCAGCTTGTCCGGCACGGTGCCGGCGGTGCGGGCCTGGCTCGACCGCGGCGTTCCACGCGGCGATCACCTGGTCGGCCTGCTGCTGGTTCTTCTGTCCGCCCTTGACCGCGGCGGCCATGTCGCCCTTGACGCGGTCGGTGATCAGGTCGAGGTAGCGGCCGCCGAGCGGTTGCAGCAGTCCCAGCGAGTGGATCTTGGGTGCGTCGGCGCCGGTGTCGTCGGCCAGTGACATCGCGTGGATCGTGCCCTCGCCGAGGCCGTAGACCGAGATGCGGTTCTTGTCGGTGCCGGACTGGCCGGCCAGGAACCGCACGGCGGCTTTGGCGCCGCCGGTGTAGATGGCGCTGCCGACGTCGGCGGGCCGTCCGGCGTAGGGCCCGAGACCGGTCTGCCCGGTGCCGACCTTGTCGTAGCGCAGCGACGCCACCCCGTGGTCGGACAGGTACTCGGCGAGCTGGCGCATGTTGCCGATCGGTCCGGCGACGTTGTTGTCGCCGTTGCGGTCGGTGCGGCCGCTCTCGGAGATCAGCAGCGCGGCCGGGCCGGCGCCTGCGCCGTGCTGATGACGGTAGGTGCCGTGGATCGTCAGCCCGTCGGCGACGAACGTCACCTCGTCCTCGACCCAGGCGCGCTGGGTGTCGTTCGACGAGCAGCCGGCGACCAGCGTCAGGGCCATCGCCGCCAGGGCGATGCGATGGCGCAGTCTCACAGCCTGGCCTCGATCCACGCGGTCACGTCGTCGAGCACCCGGTCGCGCTCGGGCTCGTTGAAGACCTCGTGGTACAGCTCCGGATAGATCTTGAGGTGGACGTCGGTGCGAGGCGACGCACTCCACCAGGCGCTCACTGCCGGCGGCAGGAACCAGGCGGTCCTCGGCGCCATGCACCACCAGCAGCGGCGCGGTGAGGCTGCGGGCCCGCTGCGGCATGGTCTCCCCCACCTTGAGCAGCGCCTTGGCGATGCCGGCGGGGATCTTGCCGTGATGGACCAGCGGGTCGGCGTTGTAGGCGGCCACCACCTCGGGGTCGCGCGAGACCGCGTTGGCGTCGAGCTGCTCGACCGGCAGGTTCGGCAGCAACGAGCCCACGGTCTTGCCGAGCAGCGCCTTGGAGCGCGGGCACCCCGGTGTGCGCGGCGACGGCGGGCCCGGACAGCACCATCAGGTCGTACTCGCCGGCGTGCTCGACACCGTAGGCGAACACGATGCCACCGCCCATGCTGTGCCCGAGCACGATGCGCTTGAGACCCGGGTACTCGGAGTTCGCGATCTTGACCAGGGTGTCGAAGTCGCCGGTGTACTCGTCGATCTTGCGGACCTGCACGCGCTTGCCGCCGGATCGCCCGTGCCCGCGGTGATCGAGTGCGTAGGTGACCAGGCCGGCCTCGCCGAAGCGCTCGGCGACGTGGTCGTAGCGGCGGGCGTGCTCGCCGAGTCCGTGCGAGAGCACCACCACGCCACGCGGTTCGGCGTCCGGTGTCCACACGTCGTAGACGATGCGGACGCCACCGACCCCGTCGAACGTCCGCTCGGTGCGGGTTGTGACCATCAGGCGAGCCTAGCGGAGCGCCCCTGCGTGTCGGTGGCCGTGCGTAAGCTCGGTTGGGTGAGCGTGCTCGCACGAAGTCTTGACGAGGGAAACGACGACTTCCTGGCCCAGGCCGAGCCGTACCGCCGGGAATTGCTGGCGCACTGCTACCGGATGACCGGGTCCCTGCACGACGCCGAGGACCTGGTGCAGGAGACGTTCCTGCGGGCCTGGAAGGCCTACGACCGCTTCGAGGGCAAGTCGTCGGTGCGGACCTGGTTGCACCGCATCGCCACCAACACCTGCCTGACGGCGCTGGAGGGCCGGCAACGCCGACCGTTGCCGACGGGGCTGGGGGCGCCGAGTTCCAAACCCACCGACGAACTCGTCGAACGCACCGAGGTGCCGTGGCTGGAGCCGCTGCCCGACACGCTGCACGACGATCCGGCCGATCCGTCGGTGATCGTCGGCTCGCGGGAGTCCATCCGGCTGGCGTTCGTCGCGGCGTTGCAGCACCTGTCGCCGCGGCAGCGGGCCGTGCTGGTCCTGCGTGACGTCCTGCAGTGGCGGGCCGCCGAAGTCGCCGACGCGATCGGCACCTCCACCGCGGCGGTCAACAGCCTGCTGCAGCGGGCGCGGGCACAGCTGGACGCGGTCGGTCCCAGCCAGGACGACCAGCTGTCCGCGCCGGACTCCCCGGAGGCCCGCGACCAGTTGGCCCGCTACATCTCGGCGTTCGAGGACTACGACATCGAGCGGCTGGTGGAGATGTTCACCGCGGAAGCGGTCTGGGAGATGCCGCCGTTCATCGGCTGGTATCAGGGCGGCCCGGCGATCGTCGACGCTCATCCATCACAACTGCCCGGCCGACTCACGCCGGTGACATGCGGCATGCTGCCGCTGACCGCCAACGGCCAGCCCGCCGCGGCGATGTACATGCGCCTGCCCGAGACCGGCGGCCGCCACGTGCCGTTCCAGTTGCACGTGCTCGACGTCAGCCCGTCCGGCGTCTCGCATGTGGTGGCGTTCCTCGACACCAGCCTGTTCGCGAAATTCGGCCTGCCCGAAGCGCTTTAGCGATCCCTGCCGAGCGGGGAGTTCACAAGCTCAGCGACGCCTGCGCCTTGCGCAGCGTGGCCGCCGAGGCCTGCAGGCCCAGCAGTTCGCTCACCGACAGCGGCGCCTCCAGCACCTCACCCGCCCCTGCCGACGACACCAGTGTCGGCAACGACAATGCGACATCGGTGATTTCGTAGGCGCCGTCCTGCACGCGTCGACACCGGCAGCACCCGGTGCTGATTGCCCAGCACCGCCTCGATGATCCGCGCGGTGGACAGCCCGATCGCGAGGTTGGTCGCACCCTTGCCTTCGATGATCTCGTAGGCGGCGTTGACCACGTCGGCCGAGATCTCGGCACGGGTCTGCTCGTCGAAAACCAGTGCGCCGTCGGCGCGGAACTGCTCGGCGGGCACCCCGCCGATCGACACACTGGACCACAGCGGAATCTCGGAGTCGCCGTGCTCACCGACGATCGCGCCGTGCACATTGCCGACGGCCACACCGGCGCGCTGTCCGATCAGGAACCGAAAACGCCCGGAGTCCAACACCGTTCCGGATCCGAAGATGCGCCCCGGCGGGGCGTCGACGGACTTGACGGCGGCGTAGGTGACGATGTCGACCGGGTTGGTGACGAAGATGATGACCGCGCGCGGCGAGTGTTCCACCAGCTGTGGTGTGAGCTGTTGAGCCATAGCCACATTCGTGGCGGCCAACTCCAGCCGGCTCTGTCCCGGATGTTGCTTGGCACCGGCGGTAACGACGACGATGGACGACCCGGCGGTGACGTCGATCTGATCCGAACCCGTCACCGTGCAGTGCGGGACGAACTGGCTGCCGTGGTTGAGGTCGAGCACCTCCGCCCGGACCTTCTTGGTGTTGGTGTCGTACAGCGCCAGCGCGCTGGCCGAGCCGCGGATGAGGCAGGCGTAGGCGATGGCGGTGCCTACGCTGCCGACTCCGATGATCGAGACCTTGGCTGCACTGAGATCGGACACCCCACCATCATCCGTCACATGATGGTGGGGTGTCGCGAACCGTCTCAGTCGATGCCGACGATCTCCTGCGCGATCGCCGCCACCCGGGTCTGCGCGGCCGAGACCACCCGCTGCCGGGCCTTGTGCGCCTCTTCGTACGCGATGATGGCGCGGATGTCAGCCGGGTCGGTCGAGGTCCTTCACCGCCGCGACGGCCTCGTTGAGGTTGAGCTCGTCGTAGCCGGCGATCGGCAGTTCCTCGGGCTCGAGCACTCCGGTGGCGGTGCGCATGTGTGCAGCGCGTCGGCCGCGCCGTCGGCGCCCTCACGCCGGGTCACCCGCTCGGCCGTCTCGAGTGCGGCGTCGCGCGAGGCGGCGGCGGCCTTGACGGCCACCTCACCGACGTGCGCACCGCGGTTGATCAGCTCGTTCACCGCCGGGCGGGTGTCGCGCAACGTGTTGAGCGCCCGGTCGACACCGCGGGCCGAGTAGATCAGCGGCCAGTTGGCCATCCGCACCGCCAGGCCGGTCACGACCTGCAGCGGCGTGCGGCGCAGCGCGGCCGGCCCGCCGAGGGCGTCCTCGGCCAGCACGGTGGTGATCCAGTCGACGGTCGCCGAGTGCGCGGTGATGAGCCGATTGGCCAGGCTTTCGACCTCCGAGCGCTTGGCCGCGACCGCGAGCGCCTTGATGTAGCGGGCGCGGTCGAGCAGCTGGCCTTCCAGCGCGAGGTCGCCGAGCAGCGCCTCGTCGAAGGGCTGGGCCTGTTCGGTCAATGCCTTGACCGCGGCGGCCGCACGTCCGAAGAACGGGCCGATGAGGTCGGGGAAGCCGCCGAGATCGCGGATGGCGTTCTCGATGGCCTCGGCCCGCTCGCGACCGTTCGCGGCGTTCTGGGTGAGCTCACGTCGCACCGCCTCGGTGCGGGCTTGCGCCACCCGGGTCTCGGCGATCTGGATCTCGGTGTTGGTCAGGTCGAGTATCGCCCGCAACTGCGCGAGCAGGGTTGTTTCAGGTGTAGTCACTTGTTGGGTTTCCCTTTTGCGTTGACTGGATCATGTCGGCGCGGGGTTTGCACCTGCCCCCCGTCTACCCGATCGCTGCGATCCGTATTCGTGTTTGCCGTTGGTCACAAATGAATTACGGCTGACATCACGATTACTTAAGGGATCGCGGCGATTGCTAAGGAGTCTCAACCGGATCCGAATGCGGTGCCCTTGCGACGAAACCCGATTCGCGCAATTGAGCCGAAGATCACGCCGTGCGAATGTAACGCCGCGGCGAGCGATAACGTCGGCCGCGGCACCAGATTTTGCTGGAAAACCTCACGGGTACTTTGGTTTTCAGGACGGGGGACAAGTTACTGATTCACAAATCAGAGAAAGAAGTGATCATGATGTTCAACGGTATTGCGCCGGTCAGGAAGGCCGCGACGGTGTGTACCGGCTTGCTGGTGGGGGGACTGGCGGTGGCGACCCTTGGTGCGCCGTCGGCTTCCGCAGCGCCGGACTGCAGCGGTGCCACTGTTGCCAACACCGTCAGCTCGGTGACCGGCTCGGCGCGTCAGTACCTGGCCAACCACCCCGGTGCCGGACAGGTTCTGTCGGCGGCCGTCAACCAGCCGCGCCCGCAGGCCGAGGCCAACGTGCGCGGGTACTTCACCGCCAACCCGGCGGAGTACTACGACCTGCGCGGGATCCTGGCTCCGATCGGCGATGTCCAGCGCCAGTGCAACGTTTCGGTGTTGCCGGCGGATCTGCTCGTCGGCCTATGACCAGTTCATGGCCGGCTAGTTCGTCCGACCGCGATCCGCCGCCACGGCTTCGGCTGTGGCGGCGGACTCGTCAGTCCTCCAGCCGGGCCAGCGCCGCGCCGGTCAGCTCCTCGAACGCGCGCAGCTGATCGGCGGTCATCCCGTCGAAGAGCACCGAGCGCACCAGTGCGACGTGGCCGGGGGCGGCGGCGCTCAGCGCGGCGGCTCCGGCCGTCGTGATCTCGACGGTGGCACCCCGCTTGTCGTGCTCGCTGCCGCGCCGGCTGACCAGGCCCCGCGTTCGCATGCGGCCCAGCTGATGGGACAGCCGGCTCTGCTCCCAGCCGAGTTCGTCGGCGAGCTCGTACACGCGCAGCTCACCCTGCTCGGAGAGGGTGACCATTACGTCGTAGTCGGCCAACGACAGGCCGCAGTCGGCTTGAAGCTGGCGGTTCATCGCGGCCTGCAGGCGCGTGACCATCGACAAGTAGTTCCGCCAGACCCGCTGTTGGCGATCGGTCAACCAGCGTTGCGCCATGCCGCCGAGCATAGCGGAATACATGACACGTCATCTATGTTGTCGCGGTCAGCGCCGGCCACCTAGGCTGGCAAGGACCCGAGGGGTGATGACATGGCCGCAACCGTCGACATCAGACGTGCCGCCGACCGTGCTGCGACGAAGATCGACTGGCTGGATTCCAAGCACTCGTTCTCGTTCAGCCACCACTACGACCCGGCCAACACCCACCATGGCCTTCTGCTGGTGAACAACGACGACATCGTGAAGCCCGGAACCGGCTTTGATACCCACCCGCACCGTGACATGGAGATCGTCACGTGGGTGCTGCGCGGGTCACTGGTTCACCAGGACTCCACGGGCCACTCCGGGGTGATCTACCCGGGCCTGGCCCAGCGGATGTCGGCGGGCCGGGGCATCCTGCACTCGGAGAAGAACGATGCGTGGACCCTCACCGGCGAGCAAACCCACAGTGAGCCCGTGCATTTCGTGCAGATGTGGGTGGTCCCCGACGAGTCCGGCGTCACCCCCGGCTATCAGCAGCTGGAGATCGACGACGAGTTGCTGCGCGGTGGCCTGGTGACGATCGCGTCCGGAATGCCCGAGCACCGCAACGAGACGGCGATCAACATCCGCAACCGCTACGCGGCGTTGCACGGTGCCCGGCTCCAACCCGGCGACACCGTGGAACTTCCCGACGCGCCCTACCTGCATCTGTTCGTGCCCCGCGGCGAGGTGACCCTGGAGGGCGCGGGCGAGCTCCACGAGGGCGACGCGGTGCGGTTCACGTCCTCCGGCGGTCAGCGGGTCACCGCGACGGCGCCGGCCGAGATTCTGGTGTGGGAGATGCATGCCGGGCTGGCGGGCTAGGGTCGGCTGCGCCGCCGTCGTGCTGGCGACGGCGGCGTGCGGCCACCCGGAACCCCCCGCGCCGAGTGCCTCCGCACCGGCGGGGCTGGCGCCGGTCACCGTCACCGTGCCCGCGGGCATGGGCCAGACGCCCTTGGACGCGCCGCGCCAGGCGCTCGTGCCGCCGGGCTGGACGATGTCGGTGTGGGCCCGCGTTCCGGGTGCCCGACTCGCGCTGTGGGCCCCGGACGGCGCGCTGCTGGTGTCGGTTCCCGATTCCGGGCAGGTCCTTCGTCTGATTCCCGACGGGCAGCAGGCCCGGACCACCGTGCTACTCGACGGGCTGGTCCAACCGCACGGACTGGCCCTCGACGGATCGACGCTCTACGTGGCGGAAAGCAATCAGATCAACACCTTTCGCTACGACGACGGCACAGCCACCGAACGGCGGGTCATCGCGGCGGGCCTGCCCGACGCCCGCAGCCCCGAGCTGGGCGGTGCCTACGCGCACGCATTGAAGAGTGTGGCGGTCGCGCCCGACGGTGCGGTGTACTTCTCCATCGGCTCCACCGGCAACATCTCGGCTGCCGACCGAACGGCGAACCCGCCGCGCGCCACCATCATGCGGATACCGCCGGGCGGGGGTACCCCGGCACCGTTCAGCACCGGGGTGCGCAACGGCACCGGTTTGGCGATCGCCCCGGACGGCTCGGTGTGGACGGCGGTCAACAACCGCGACGACGTCGCCGATCCGCGCCCCGGTCCGTCCTACGGCAAGGTCACCGACTACGTCAACGAGCACCCGCCGGAGGTCATCGCCCGGCTGACGGCGGGACGCGAATTGGGTTGGCCCTATTGCAATCCCGAGGCTGATGGATTTGTCCGCGATGTGCAGACCAATGCCAGCGGATCCGAACTCGACTGTGCGGCACTGCCGCCGGTGGAACAGACGCTGGGAGCCCACTCGGCTCCTCTGGGCTTGAGCTTCACCGACGGCGCCCTGCCTGAGCCGTTCACCCGCGGGGCGCTTCTGGGAGTTCACGGTTCGTGGAACCGGACACCCCCGCGAGCGCCGGAAGTGTCGTTCTTTGCCTGGCGCGACGGATCTTTGGGCCCGCAGCAGACCTTCGTCGGCGGGTTCCAGGCCGAGGACGGCACCCGGTGGGGGCGGCCGGTGGCCGCGGTGGCCGGCCCGGACGGCGCGGTGTACATCACCGACGATTACGCCGGTGCGGTGTACCGGCTCGCGCCGCCGGGCCGCTGACCGTCTAGCGGTGCACCTGATCCCGACGTCCGGTGACCGCGACGTAGATCGCGATCAGGATCACCGCGACGACGACACCGACCACGAACGGAATGATGGCGAACCCGCCGTTGGAGTTGGAGTATCCGACCTGGTAGGAGATCCACGAACCCAGGAAGGAGCCGACCACACCCAGCAGGATCGTCATGATGACGCCGATGTTCTGCTTGCCGGGCATCACCAGTCGCGCCAAAGCCCCGACGATCAGGCCGACGACGATCGCTCCGATAATCGTTCCGATCATTGCTGCTCCTCGTGTTCCGGCGGTCCCGGGCGGGATCCGCGCAGAGGTGTTGTTCCCCCAACCGGGCGCCGATAACCGGCTACAGCCGAAATTGGCTCTGTTGCAAATACCTTCGGCGCAGTTGTGACTGCGCTGGGGCCGTACCGTCATGGCTTTGTTACGAAAGTTGACTGTGTGGTTGCTGTGGTTATTGTGAAGGTTGCTAGAACTGCGGCTTCACACCGAAAGGGCCACTGTGCCAACCCGAATCGCGACGCTCCGCCGAGTTGCCGCGAGCTGCATGGCGGTGATCGCCGGCCTGACCCTGGCCGCCACCGCCGGTGCGCCCGTGGCGGTCGCTGACGGCCGCGATCAGCTGGCACAGGCGATCGCGACCACCCGGGGAAGCTATCTGGTCTACAACTTCGGCGGCGGCTACCCCGCGCCGATGCTCAACGCGGCGGGCAACTGGTACGAGATGACCAGCGGCGGACACTTGATGATCATCAAGTCCGCCTCGCAGCGCCTGACGCCCGCGGCTGCTGGTCGACACCCACACCGGCTACCAGGCCCGCTGCGAGCAGACACCGGGGGCACGCACCCGGGAAGGTCTGGTGCAGGCCTCGGAGACCTACACCCCGCTACAGGCGTGGCAGGTGCTCGGCCAGCCGACCATCGCGATCAACGCCAACTTCTTCGACGTACGCCCGCAGCAGGGCGGCTCGTGGAAGTCGACCGGCTGCAGTTCCCCGCTGGGGGCCTACGTCGACAACACCCGCGGGCAGGGCCGTGCCAACGCTGCCGTGACGGGCACGCTGGCCTACGCGGGCAAGCAGGCACTGTCCGGTGGCGACGAGGTGTGGACGGCGCTGTCGACGATGGTCCTGCCGGTGGCCGGTGCGCCGTTCGTGGTGACGCCCAAGTCCCCCGACGACTACGACGCCGCCTCCCCCGTCGTCCAGGGCCTGCTGGACAAGGGCACCCGATTCGCAGCCGTCAGCGGGCTGAAGCTGTTGGCCCCGGGCGACACCGGGCAGATGAACGATCCCGGCCCCAGCGCGGCCCGCACGGCGCTGGCCTACGCCAGGGACAAGGACGAGATGTACGTCTTCCAGGGCGGCAGCTACACGCCCGACCAGATCCAGGACCTGTTCCGGGGCCTGGGCAGCGACACCGCGATCCTCCTCGACGGAGGCGGTTCCTCGGCGATCGTGCTGCGCCGCGACACCGGTGGGATGTGGGCGGGCGCGGGTGTGCCCAAGGGCTCCTGCGACACCATGCAGGTGCTGTGCGACTCGCATGAACGTGCCCTGCCGGCCTGGTTGGCCTTCAACTAGAGAGCCGCGGCGGCGCGCGCGGCGGCGGCGGTCTGGTGCGCGTAACCGGCCCCGAACAGCGCGACGTGTGCCAGCAGCGGATACAGCTGGTGCAGCGCAATGCGATCCCGCCAGCCGCTACGCAGTGGGTGCACGCCGTGATAGCCGTCGAGGACCGCGCCCAGGTGCGGGCAGCCGAACAGCGCGAGCATCGCCAGATCGGTCTCGCGGTGTCCGCCGTGCGCGGCCGGGTCGATGAGCACCGCTCCGGCCTCGGTCCACATCACGTTGCCGCTCCACAGATCGCCGTGCAGCCGCGCCGGACGGTCCTCGTCATCGAAATCACCACGCGCGCAACGTGTTACCACGTGGTCGACGTCGGCCCTGGCGGTCCGGTCCAACCCGGCCGCGGCGTGCTCGAGCATCGGAACCAGCCGCTCCTGGGCGTAGAAGCGCCCCCAACTGTGGTGTGCGGTCAGGCTCATCGGCAGCGGCCGGCTCAGCGGGCCGAAGAACCCGGGGCCGTCCCAGCCGTGCGGCGGTGCCCCGAAACCGGGCGCTCCGGCGTCGTGAGTAACGGCCAGCCGCCGGCCGAACGCCCGGGCCGCCTCCACATCGGGCGGTGCGTTGCGCAGGCGCTCGCAGGGTGAGGCTGGTCTCGTCGTGGCGCAGTACCCGCGCGCACGGCACACCGCCGGTGACGCCGCCCAGCCACGCCAAACCGGCTGCCTCACAGGCGAAGAAGCCGCGCGGGGCGTTCGCGTTGCGTTTGACGAACTCGGCCATGCCGGTTCACTTCTCCGCCGGATGCGGCCCGTATCGGAAGATCGCGAGGCTGGTTGCCACGACCGCCGCGGCCAGGCCGATGACCGGTGCGACCATGAAGCGCGACATCGTCGCCCCCACGGCGGCTCCGGCGAGCATCGTCACAACCACGGTGTAGCGCAACTTTTCCCGCTCGCCGCTGCCACCGGCGAGCCGGCTGTCGACGCCGATCCCGACGATGGTCGACGTCAGCACCGTCGTGCTGAGCTCCTGGACTCCGAACTGCCGTGCGGCCGCGTTCTGCGCGCCGAAGGTGACGGCCAGACCCGCGATCAGGATCAGCTTGCCGTTGTCGTGATAGGACACGACACCGGTTCCGGCCAGGACGGCCAGCACGGTCAGCAGCAGCACCTCGGTCCCCAGGGCCGCGGTGAGCCAGCGCCGCACCTCGTAGTCGAGGTGTCGGGCGAAGCGACCGCCGATGACCGTCCCGATCAGAAAGCTGATGAAGGCGATCACGGCCGCCGTCATGTCCACCCCGGAGTGCGGAACGAACCAGAAGCCCAGGAAGATCACGTTGCCGGTCATGTTGGCGACGAAGACGTGCCCGAGCACGAGCACGCTGATCGCATCCACCAGTCCGGTGGCGAACGTCAGCAGCAGCAGTGCGACGACGGTGAGTCGTTCGGAGACGGGCGATGCGACGGCCATGGGGCAAGTATCGCCAATGCCGCTGTCACAACTGCGGTGTGAGGTCCAGCGAGGTCACCGTGGTCATCTTGGTCACCAGCCAGTCGCCGTCGTCGCGTTTGAGTTGCAGGCGGTAGGACAGATACTTCATCGCCGGGATGTTCTTGGTCAGCGGGCTGGTGGACGTCGTGTTGGTGTACACGATCGCGGTGGCCTCCGAGCCGTTCAGCGACTCGACCGCGGTACCGACCACCTGAGTGTTGTTGGTGACCTTGGCCTGCCGGTTGGTCGGCACGATGGCGTCGACGTACTTGCGGTACTGATCCTCGAAGTCACCGGACAGGTACTTCGCCGAACGGTCCGGCAGCTTGTCCATGTCCTCGGGGGTGTAGGTCCACAGTGTGGCGATCGCGTCGGCCGCGGTGCGGGCGATGTCCAGCTTGGTCGCCACGGCGGCGCGGTCCATCAGATAGGGCTGAACCGTGGCGCCCGCGAAGGCTGCGGCAGCGACGAACAGCGCGGCCGACGTTCCGACCCCGAGCGCAACCTTGTTGCGGCTGAACCAGTTTCGCCGTGGCGCAGGGTTCGGTCTCCGCCTCGGCAGCGGCTGAGGCCGGCTCCTCGGTCTCGGGTGCGGTGTCCTCGATGCGGTGTCTTCCGGTGCGGTGTCTTCCGGTGCCTGCTCATCGGGCGCGGCGACGGTCAGATCACCTGCAGCAGGTTGCTGATCTTCCACTGCTCCCCTTCCTTGATCGTGGTGACCACCCACCGGCTTCCGCTGGCGATGGTCTTTCCGTCCGGCATCTTGGCGTTGGTGGTCGCGGCGACCACGACGTCGGCGCTGCCATCGGGGTTCCAGCGTTCGATGCCGACCGCTTGCACGGAGCCCTTGGTGGGCTCGGCCTGGGCCACCTGGATGACGATCTCGTTCATCTTTTCCTGGTAGAGCTTGGCGAACTGGCCGGTGCCCTGAGCCAAGATCTTGTTGGCATAGTCGTTGGCGTGGAACGGATCCGGGGAGGTGTACTGGGCCATGAAGCCGCTCACTGTTTGCAGCACAGCGGCATCGCGGAACGAATCGCGGCGCTCGGTCTCCCGTTTGACCAGAACCAGCGCGCTGACCGCGACCGCGGCGAGAACGGCCACAGCGGCCAGCCCGGCAACCAGCGGCAGCACCCAGCGGCGCGGCTGCGGCTCGGGCATCCGGAAGATGTCCTCGCTGCCCGGTTCGACCTTGCGGAGGGGGCTCATCCGCCCTGCCTCGCCGGGATCGGCTTCGCGAGCACCGCGAGATTGGAGATCTGCCACTCGCCCTTTGCCGACTTCTCGAAATCGGCCTCCACCGTTGCGGTGATCAGTCGTTGCTTCGGTGCGGCACCGCGCTGACCCTGCATGAGCAACAGCATCTTGGCCTGGTCGGTCGAGTTCGTCAGCACCGCACTGTTGGTCACCCAGTATTCGTTGTCGACGGGGCCCGCCTTGCGCACGGCGTCCTGCTGGGCGATCAGTTGCGGACGATAGCCGTCGGTCACCAGTGACCGGGCCCGGGCGAAGTCGGCGTCGATGTCGGCGACGCTGTAGCTCAGGCTGTTCGCGACGATCCCCGGACCCTGCACGGCGATCTGCTGGCGGGTCTGTTCGATGGCCTGCTCGTGGCGGTAGACGGTCACGTATCCCAGGCCGGCCGCTGCCACGGCCAGCGCCGCGGCCGATGCCAGGACCGCTCCGGCCAGCCGGCGACGGTCGGGACGCTCTCCGTCGACAGGTCGCACCTCGGTGCGGGCGATCAGGTCGGCGAACGTCCGGCCGCGCGAGTCCCACAGCGGCCACAACCAGCCGATGAACAGCGGCGCGGTGTCGAGCAGGTGCGCGATGTCACGCAGCAGCAGCCGCCACGGCCCGACGGATTCGCCGCCGCGGCCCACGACGGTGATGCCGAACACCGACCGCCCCAGCGTCCAGCCGATGACCGACGGCAACACCCATCTGTTGACGGCCATCGCCAGGAACACCACCACGGCCACACCGACCATCACCCACCACAGCCAGCCACGCAGCGGCGCCGCCCATGCCACCAACATGAGCGTGGCCAGAACACCGACCCCGGCCAGGACGTCGATCGCGAAGGCCCCGGCCCGCGCGCGCCAACTCGCCTTCGGCGCAGCCGGTTCGTCGACGAGGCTGGTGGCCTCGATGTCAGAATCGCCGACAGCGCCTGTTGCGGCTACCGTCACTTGCTCACCTGGGCGAGGTCGGCGATCTTGTAGGTGCCGGCGTCGGGCATCATCTTGACCCGCAATCGGTAGCCCTGCTCCTGACCCTGGGCCTCGGAGTTGGACACCTTCACCCGCATCGCCACCAGGACGTCCATCGAGCCGTCGTCATTGTGCCGTTCCACGGCCGCGCGCATGTCGGAGACCTGCACCTGCACCTTGGCCGCCTGATAGGCCTCCACCAGCAGCCCGCTGTAGAGGGCGGCCTGCGCGCCGAAGCCGCCGGTCGCGCATTCGATGATCTTGCGCTGGCTGGCCTCCATGGCACTGGCATCGGGCGCCTGGGTGGCGGTGACGCAGTCCTTGGCCGCGGCCAGAGCGGCGGCCTCCGCCCGCGCGGTGGCCTCGCTCTTCTGATTCGAACGAAGCGCGAGATAGCCGCCGGCTCCCACCGCGAGTGCGACGACCAGCAGTGCCGCGCAGACGCCGGCCAACCAGCGGCCGCTCAGACGGGAGCGCTGCGGCGCGGCCTCGTCGACGACCGCGTCGGTCGCAGCCTCTGGCACATCACCAGGTTGGGCTTCGTCAACTGACGGGTCATCGTCGACCGGGGGGGTCTGATTCACCGACTCTTCAGCCAAACTGCGTTCGGCGTCGTCGTCGTCGGGCGGGGTCGGGTTCAGCCGGCCGGAGCCAGCATCTCCTTCCATCCGTCGTCTCCTGTACTGCTCGAGGTCGTGACGCTGTACTTCACACCGTCAGGGCCAACCAACTGCCCGCTCTGCGGGTTGTAGACCGCTGTATTGCTTGCTGCCGGAGTGTACGTGCACGGATTGGGTTGCTGTCCGTTGCACTGGACCGACCCCGTCCCCGGCGGGCTCAGGTCGTCACTCGTCGGCGGCGTGGGCGGCGGCAGCAGGTCCGCCGGCAACGGGTTCATCCCGTTGTTGATCGACGGTGCCGGTATCACCGTACCGGGGTTGACCGGCTGGTCGCATCGAGCCGCGGGCGCCGGGCAGGTCAGCACCTGGTTGGGGTCACCGAACCACGGGTTGGTGCCCAGCGGCGTGTACGGCTCGTTGCTGCGGCATTCCATCGGTGTGGCGGCCCGCTTGCCCGGGATGTCGACGCAGGGGAAGTTGCGGGCGCCACGAACCACGTTGGCCGGGGTGTCCTTGGGGATCTTGCAGTACAGCCCGTTCTCCACCGGCTTGCGCGACGTATCGGCCGGCGCCCGCCACTGGCTGGCGGGCAGGAAGCCGGTCAGGCACGGTGGCGGCTGGTTGATCGACAGCGCGAAGTCCAGCGCCGCCTGGCGTGGGTAGGGCGCCGAGACGGCCTGGGCGACCGAGGCGCCCTGCGGCAGCAGCACCAGTGACTGCTCGACGCCCTTGTTGTAGCGCTTGAGCATGTCGATGATGATTTCGAGGTTCGCCAGCGTCTGCGGCAGTGCCTCACGGACGTCGCTGAACACCGCGGTGACCGCGTCGGCGGTCGGTGCCGCCTGGCTGAGTCCGCTGCGCAGTGCCTGATCCTGGGCAGCGGTCTGCGACGTGATGGAATTCAGGTTCGCCGCCCAGCGCGCAATCGCATCCCCGGAGTTGACCTGGCTGTCGACGACGGGCGCGGAGTTCTGGATGATGTCGTTGACGTCGTTGATGTTGGTCTTCAAGTCACCCACGAGATTCTGGGTGCCGTTGACCAACCGCTGCAGCGACGGACCCAAACCACCTACCGCCAAGGCGGTTTCGTTGAGCAGGACCGGAATCTTGTCCGCCGGCAGCGCCGCCAGGCCGTTGTTGGCAGCATCCAGCGCCGGCCCGATCTCACTGGGCACAGTGCTCTTGGTGATGGTCTGCCCGGCGGCGAAGTACTTGCCGGGATTGCCGTCGGACACCAGGTCCAGATACTGCTCGCCGACCGCGGACACCGAGTGCACGTTGGCGCTGGCGTCGACCGGGATCTTGAACTGGTCACCGATGCTCATCGTGGCCCGCACCCCGGTTTCGGTGGGCTCGACGGCGGTCACCCGCCCGATCGTCACACCGCGGTAGGTCACGTTTGCGGTGCGGTACAGCCCGCCCGAGGACGGCAGGTCGGCCTTCAGCGTGTACTGGCCGAGGCCGGCCAGCGTCGGCAGGCGCATGAAGTACACCCCGAGCACCAGCAGTGCGATCACGGTCAGCACGCCGAACACGACGAGCTGCGTCTTGATGAAGCGGGTCAACATTTAGCCGTCACCCTTCAGTCTGTCGCGCGCTCGACGTACGGACCGCCGCCGTCGGTCATGTTCGGGTGAGGCGTGAACCGCACATCCGGGATCATCGTCTGCGGGTCCCGACCCCATGCCTGCTCGAGGGCGCGCAGCATTCCGGAGACACCGGTTCCGGTCAGGAATGCGTTGTCGATCGAGCTCAGCGTCAGGTCGAAGGTCGCCGACGTGTTGATGTAGTCACCGCGGATCACCTTCGGGATGTTGTCCACCGGGTAGGGCGCCGTGATCACCAGCTTGAGGGCGTCGATCAGGTAGGGCCCTGCCTTGCCCAGCTGCTTGAGCGGACGCTGCAGCAGCTGCAGGTTCGTGTCGAGATCCGCACGCGCCGTCGACAGCGTGGTGGCCGTGACATTGCCGAACCGGCCCAGCGCCTCCACGGCACCGGTGAGCTTGTCCCGTGATTTCGCCAAATACGTCGCCAGCGGCGGCAACTCGGTGAGCACCCGGTCAAGGGTGTTGTCGTTGGCCGCGACGATCTTCAGCAACTCGTTGGTGGAGTCGATCGCGCGGGTCAGATCCTCACGCTGCTGGTTGAGCTGGTCGGTGAAGGTGTCCAGCTTGCCGAGGAAGTCGCGGATCTGTTCGGCGTTGCCGGACAGGATGTTGGTGACCTCGGTCTGGATCACTTCCAGGTTCGAGATGCCGCCGCCGCGCAGCACGGTGGCGATGCTGGCCAGGGTGCGCTCGGTGGTCGGGAACGACTGCGAGTTCTTCAGCGGAATCGTCGCGCCGTTGCGCAGCGGCTCCGACGACGGATCCGGCGGCGGATCCAGTTCGACGTGCTGGGTGCCGAGGATGCTGGTCTGCCCGATGCGCGCAATAGCGTTGGCCGGCAACTTGATTCCGGGCTGCAGGTCCAGCGTCAGCGTCGGGACCCAGTTCTTCAGCTCGATCTTCTTGACCGACCCGACGTACACGTCGGCGACCCGGACCCGGCTGTTGACGTTGAGCGCCAACGTATCCGGCATCTGGACGTAGATCGTCATCTTGTCCCTGCCGCTACCCGGGCCACCGGGCAGCGGCACGTTGGCGATACCGCGCCAGCCGCAGGAGGTCAGCACCATCGCGGTGACGACCAGCACCAGCCCGCGCCAGCCGAACCGGCGCGCACTGCTCATGACGGCGCTCACTGGCCACTTCCCATCTCAGCGGGCAGCGCCGGGCCGGCCGGGGCCGGTGCCGCCGGAGCGGGTCCGGGTGCGCCGCCGTTGATCTGCTGCGACACCGGCAACGGACCTGGGACCACGTCGGGCCCGGGCGCCGGCGGCGGAATCGCTCCCGGATACCACGGCGGCGGAAGCGGGTTGTTCTGGTCGTAGGCGTTCGACGGCGCGCCTCCGGGCGGGCCGGCAGGCGGGACGGAGACCGGGTCAGGGCCGCCCATCAACGCGGCGAGCGAATCCGGGGTCAGCATGTTGGCGGTGAACGCCTGCACTTCGACACCCTGCATGCCGGGCGCCACGATCCAGTCCGGCGGCCCGAAGCCGGCATGCCAGGGGACGTTGGAGGAGTTGCCGTGCGAGAACAGCGTGTCGCGCGACCAGATGCCGGGCACCGTCGTGTCCTTGTACCCGGGCGGCGGCTGCAGCCGCGGCTCGGAGTAGGCGACGTACTTGGGCAGCGTCTCCGCCGTCGAGAACTGGTTGAGACCGAACGGCGGGAAGTTGAACTTAATCGCGTCGAGGATCGGCGCCAGGTACTGCGCGCACAGCTCCGCCGAGTCCTGGTAACCCAGCCGACTGCCGGCCTGGATCGCGCTGCAGAGGAACTGCATCGGGTTGGCGCAGCTGGCGACCACCGGGATGGCGACCAGGGCGCCGTGCGTCGGGTGGTAGATGTTCTGCAGGTTGGCCGCAAGAGTCGGGTAGACGTGCAGCACCGTCTCGATGCCGTTGCGGGCGTCGGGCTGCATCAACTGGTTGGTGACCTCGGCGAGGTTCTTGATGTCCTTGGTCAGAACCGAGCCGTTGTCGTCGATGAACTTGCGCGATGTGGTCAACAGAGTGTTGAGGTCCCGCACCGCGTTCGCCACTTCCTGGTCGGAGTTGGTGAACGAGTTGGTCAGGGTTGCCAGGTTGGTGTTCAGCGAGACGAGCTGCTGATCGCTCTTGTGCAGTGCGTTGACGAACAGCGCCAGGCTCTTGAGCACCCCGAACAGGTCACCGCGGCCTTCGTCGAGCGCGGTCACCGCGTCGGACAGGGCGCGGAAGGTCGTGTTGATCTGCTCGCCCTTGCCCTCCAGGCCGTTGGCCAGGGACTCCAGCGCGTCGCCGAACGGACCCTTGGGCTGTTCGGGGGTGGGGCCGAGTGTGGTGAGCAGTTCGGCAATCTGGTTGCGCAGGTCGTCCCACTCCACCGGCACCTGGGTGCGTTCGATCGGAATGACGGCGTTGTCGGCCAGCACCGGGCCGCCGGTGTAGGCCGGCGACAGCTGGATCACGCGGGAGGCGACCAGACTCGGGTTGAGGATCGTCGCAATCGCGTCGGCGGGAACCTTGTACTTGCTGGCGTAGTGGAAGGTGACCTTCATCTTGTCGCCGGCCGGTTCGATCTTGTCGATGTTGCCGACCCTGACGCCCATGATCTGGATCCGGTCACCGGGATAGAGGGCAAGCGCCTCGGAGAAGTAGGCGACCACAGTGTTGGTGGTCGCCTTCTTGTACAGCTGGTAGCCGACCAGCGCCGCGATCAGTCCGAGGATCACGGCCAGCGTGCCGATGATCACGGACATCCGCGACATCTTCGGCAAGCCCAGATTGCGCACATTCGCCATCGGTTAGGCTCCCCCTCCCTGATCGATGGGCGCCAGGTCACCGACCGGCGGAACCTGCGGACCCGGTCCCGGTGGCGGGATCGGTCCGACAAGCGCGTTCGGCGGCGGGGCGTATCCCGGAATGTCGGTGGCCGGTCCCGGTGTCGGGGCGACCGGCACGGTGCGTGCTCCCGGCGGGCCGGGCGCCAGCGGCGCGGCAGGCACACCTTGCACGTTCGGCGACAACTCGCCGGGGAAGGCCGCACTCGGCACACCCGGGCCGCCGACCGCGGCCGGGTTCGGCGACGAGATCGCGATGTCGGCGCCGGGGTACGCCGGCCCGCCGAACGGGCCCTGAGTGAGCCCTGCGCAAGGAAGCGGATTGCCCGGAGACGGAATGCCGTCCGCCGGTGGCGTGTACGAGCACGGCGAGCCGGGCCCGACGGCGGGACCCGGATGATCCGGGGTGCCCTCGAGAATCTGCGGCCCGGGCGGCGGCGCGCCGTTGGCCTGGCGCTGCGCCGTTGGGATCGGGGAACCGGAAGGCCGGCAGACCCGCGTTACGCCAGAACTCCTCGGGGTCGATACCGCGCTTCTTGAACGCGGCGTCCACCCACGGCTGCAGGATCTGGTAGGGAACCAGGTTCACCACCAGGGTCTTGAAGTACGGGCCGGAGCCGATGGCCTCGGCCAGCGCGCCCATGAACTTCGACGCCGTGATGAACGAGTCCGCGAGGTCGACCTTGTGCTTGACCAGCTCGTCGCTGATCGTACGCAGCTGCTCGAGAACGTGATTCAGGTTCGGGTTGTCGTCGATGAATCCGGCGAACTGCTGGGAGATCTCCGAGACGTTCTGCAGCAGGTAGTCGATCGCGCGGCCGCGGTCGTTGATCGCGGCCAGCAATGTCTGGGCATTCACCGCAAGGCGGTTGATCTGCTCGCTGCGGTTACCCAGCACGGCGGCGACCTTGTTGGCGTTGGCCAGCAGCTTCTTGACCTGATCGTCGCGCTTGCCGATGGTGTCGGAGAAGCGGGCCACACCGTCGAGGGCGGCGCTCAGGTGCGGATAGGTCTGATCGATGGTCTCCGACAACACGTTCAGGGATTGCTTGACCGTGTCGAGGTCCCAGCCCTGAGAGGCCTTGGTGAGGTCGAAGACGGCGTCGTAGAGCTGATACGGCGTGGTGGTCTGACCGACGGGCAGGACGCCGCGGGGCTTGAGGACCTTCTCGCCGCGCGGCTCGATCTCGACGGCACGCCTGCCCAAGATCGTCTCGGTGCGGATGGCCATCCGGCTGTCCGTGCCGATCTCCCTGCCGGCCAACGAGAATCCGACCAGCACGTGGTCGCCCTCGATCTCCAGCGACTTGACTCGACCGACCTCCATACCGGCGATCCGCACCTTGTCACCCGTATTGATGCCCGCCGAGTCGGCGAACGCGCCGTAGTAGGTGGGCTGCGCGAACAGCTGAGGAATGTCCGAGAAGCTCTGACCCACGGCGATGACCAGCACCACGATCACGATGCCGGCCAGGCCGTTCTTGACCCGGTTGTCCGTCTGGAGTGTCCTCATTGCGGGGTGCACCTACCCGTCGGCTGCTGGGTGATCTTCACGGTGCGGACCGGTCCGCCTGGCTGCAGGCCGTTGAGCTTCAAGTTGATGTCGCAGAGATAGAAGTTGAAGAAGTCGCCGTAGATACCACCGGCGCGGCCGATGATCTTGATGGCCTCGGGCAGCTTGGTCAGCAGGTCGTCCAGCTTGGCTCTGACCGTCGACCAGTGGCTGCTGAAGGGTCTCCAGCTTGGCGATGGTGTCCTTGAGGAGCGGACGGTCGTCGGCCAGCAGGTCGCCGAGTGTGCCTGCGGCGTTGCTGATGTCGGCGACGGCGTTGGCCAGCGGGTCGGCCCGGTTACGCAGTCCGGTGATGAGCACCTCGAGGTTGTTGACCGTCTGGTCGAACTCCTTCTCGTGCTTGACCGTGGTGGCGAGCACCGTGTTGAGGTTCGTGATCACCTCGCCGATCGCCTGGTCACGGTCGGCCAGAGTCGAGGTCAATTGCGCTGTCTGGTCCAGGATGTCGTTGATGGTGCCGCCCTGGCCCTGGAGCACGGTGACCAACGACGACGCGATCGTGTTGACCTTCTCCGGATCCAGCGCCTTGAACAGCGGCTTGAAGCCACCGATGAGCGCGTCGAGGTCGAGGGCGGGCTGGGTGCGCGACATCGGGATGAACCCGCCCGGCGGCAGCACCCGGTCGGCGCCCTCGCCGGTGCCGCGTTCGAGGTTGACGAAGCGGTTGCCGATCAGGTCCTGGTAACGGATCTGCGCGGTGGTCGACTGGTACAGCGGCAGCGTCCTGTCCACGTTGAGTGTCACCTGAACGCGGCGGCCGTTGTCGACCAGCTTCAGGTTCGAGACCTTGCCGACCTCCACGCCGCCGGCCCGGACGAACTCACCGTCGCGCAGCCCGCTGGCATTGCTGAATTCCGCGGTGTAGGCGGTGGTCCGGTCGAACCGGAACTGCCCGAAGACGATGACGATGATCGCCGTGAAGAGCAGCAGCACGAACGAGAATGCTCCCAATTTGATTGCGGTGCCGGTGATTTTCATGGGTTGATCGTGTTCTCCCCGATTTGGCGTCCCCAGACGTACTCGGTGAGGATCGGCTGGCCCAGTTCGAAGTGGTTGTACGGGGCCAGCGAGGCACCGTCGTCGACCACCAGGTGCGGGGCCGGCCAGAAGTTGCGGGTCACCTCTTGCCAGCAGCCCGGTGCGCCGCCGGGGCCGCCGCGGCCGTTGACGCGCGGCAGGTTGTCCGGGTACACGTACGGGTTCGGGGCGCCGAGGAACTCGGTGACGGTGTCGAGCGAATACCCGTTGCCGCCAAAGGAACCCAGTGCCAGCGGATTTGCCTGGGCGTAGTTGCGGATCATGCAGAACAGCTCGGGGCTGTACGTGTCCAGGACCCGGGAGGTGGGCACCAGGTCGCGCTGGCCGGCGATGAAGTACGGGGCGCCCGCCTCGAACACGTCGGCGCCGGTGTTGCCGAAGCCGGTCGCGGCGAGCAGCGCCGCATCCAGATCGCCCTGCTGCTGGTTGAGGGTGCTGGCGGTGGTCGACCGCGTGGTCCAGGAAGCTCCAGAAGTCGGGGCTGGCCTTGGTGTAGATGTCGGCCAGGTTCGCCAGCTGCTTGATGTTGTAGCGGAGCTGCGGCATCTGCGGGTTGATGTCGTCGAGGACGACGTTGGCGTTGACGACCGACTGCCCGAACTTGGTGCCCAGGCCGTTGAGCGCCTCGGCGGCGGCCGACAGCGTGAGGTTCAGCTTGACCGGGTCGACCTTCTCCGAGATCGAGGTCAGCGTCTCGAACAACGTGTTGAACTCGGTCGTCACGTGGGAGGCGTCGATGACGTCGGCGCTGGAGATACGGGTCTTGGTCGGGTTCTTCGGGCTGGTGAACGAAACGTACTTGTTGCCGAACACCGTGCTGGCCTTGATCTGGGCGTCGACATTGGCCGGGATCAGATCGACGAAGCGGGGCTGGACCTCGAGGTCGAGCTGGGCCATCTGCTTGCCGTCGCGGTTGAGCGCCGAGACGGTCTTGACCCGGCCGATCTCGACGCCGTTGTAGGTCACCTTCGAGCCGGGGTCCATCACCAGGCCGGCGCGGTCGGAGACCATGGTCAGGCTGGTCTTCGGCGTCAGCTTGCCGCGCCACTGCGCATAGACCAGCGCCGCCACCAGGGCGGCAAGGATCAGGAACACCACCCCCGCCAGCTTGAGCGGGGGTCGCCGAGACGCGTTCTCCGGATGCGTGGGCATGCCGCTATACCGTGAGGTTGAAGTTTGGATTGGTGCCGTACAGCGCCAACGACGCCGAGCAGGACCACCATCGCGACCGCGACCAGCGACGCGCGCATCGACATCCCGACCGCCTCGCCGACGCCGACCGGACCGCCGCTGGCGTTGTAGCCGAAGTAGCAGTGGTTGATCATCACGAAGAGGGCGATGATGATCGCGACGACGAAGGACCAGAACACGTCGTCGGGCCGCAGGAACGTGCGGAAGTAGTGGTCGTAGGTGCCTGTCGACTGCCCGTAGAACACGGTCGTGGTGAGCTGCGCGGCCAGGAACGACAGCAGCAGCGCCATGGCGTACAGCGGGACGATCACCACGATGCCGGCGAGGATGCGCGTCGACACCAGGTAGCTGATCGACTTGATGCCCATCACCTCGAGGGCGTCGATCTCCTCGCTGATGCGCATGGCGCCCAGCTCGGCGGTGGCGCCGGCGCCGACCGTCGCCGCCAGCGCGTGCCCGGACACCAGGGGCGCCACGACGCGGACGTTGACCAGAGCGGCGACGAAACCGGTGAACGCCTCCACACCGATGTTGCCCAGTGAGGCGTAGCCCTGGATCGCGATGAGCGAGCCGCCGGACAGCGTCACGAAGCCGACGATGGCGATGGTGCCGCCGATGACGGCCATCGCCCCGGTGCCCATCCCGATCTCGGCGATCAGCCGCAGAGTCGCCCGGCGGTAGTAGCGCAGCGCGTGCGGGATCTGCCCGACGGCGGTGACGGTGAACCACGCGACGTCGACCGACGCTGCTCGACGAACCGTGCCGGCGCGCCGGCCAACTTGGTGGCCGTGGAGTACGCCCGGGGATATCGGCTGCGCAGAACTGTCGAAGTAGCTCATGTCAGTGCCCCGTTCCGAACCGAACACCGATGGTCGTCAGCACGACGTTCACCGCGAACAGGGCGACAACGGAAAGTACCAGCGTCTCGTTCACCGCCGTGCCGAGGCCCTTGGCGCCGCCGGACACCGTCAGGCCGCGGTAGCAGCCGACCAGGCCGGCGATGAGCCCGAAGGTGAGCGCCTTGATGATCGAGATGACGACCTCGGGGAGGCCGGTGACCAGCGTCAGCGTCGAGACGTAGGCGCCGGCCGAGACGTTCTGCCCGTAGACGCCGAAGATGAATCCGCCGACCAGGCCGATGGTGATGACGGCGCCGTTGAGCAGCACGGCCACGAACGTCGACGCGACCACCCGGGGCAGGACGAGGCGGTGGATGGGGTCGATGCCGAGCACCTCGAGCGCGTCGATCTCCTCGCGGATGGTGCGGGCGCCGAGGTCGGCGCAGATGGCCGTCGACCCGGCGCCGGCGACCACCAGCACGGTCACGATCGGACCGAGCTGCGTCACGGCGGCCAGGGCCGCGCCCGCGCCGGAGACGTCGGCGGCGCCGAACTCGACCAGCAGGATGTTGATGGTGAAGATGATCAGAACCGTGTCGGGAATCGCAACGGCGATGGTCGGCAGGAACGTCACCCGGAACTGGAACCAGCCCTGGATGACGAACTCACGGAACTCGAACGGCCATTTGGTGGTGGCCTTCGCGGTCAGCACGCACATGCGGAAGAAGCCGCCGACGGCGGTCAGCGGTGCGCGCATCTTGTCCTGGACGTAACCGGACACCCCGGTCGCCGCAGTCACCGAGGCACCCGCAGGAGGGGACCGCGCTCGTCGTCGCGGCCCATCGGCAGCCCGTGTGGCACATACCCTCCTCGCCCCGACCCGCACTGTGTGACCGGCGTCTCCTTACCGTTCGGTAGTAAGGCGGACCACAGGAATGTACCCGATGGCATACGGGCGGTGCACCGCATCTGCACTATTAACCCTCCATCGTCATTTCTGTAAATTTTCCCATGGGCAAAGGCATCGGAGGCTAGTCGGGATCGGCTGTATCGGAAGCTGTTTGGCCGCCCTCGCCGGTATTGACGAGGGTGCCGAAGCGAATGCGCAACTCGGTCTTGAGGACTTTGCCGGCAGGATTGCGGGGCAACGCGTCGACGATCTCCAGCCCCTTCGGGTGCTTGTACCGGGCCAGCCTCTCGTCGAGGAATCCATCGAGATCCTCGAGTCGCAGTTCGGCCTCGGCGATCGCGGCCACCGCCACCGGCACCTCGCCCCACTTCGGGTGCGGACGCCCGATGACCGCGACCTCGACGATCGCCGGGTGGGCGGCCAGAACGTTCTCCACCTCGGCGCAGTAGATGTTCTCCCCGCCGGAGATGATCATGTCCTTCTTGCGGTCGACGACCCAGACGTAGCCGTCCTCGTCGGTGCGGACCAGATCCCCGGAGTGGAACCAGCCGCCCGCGAACGCCTCGGCGGTGGCCTGCGGGTTGTTCCAGTAACCGGCCATCAAAGTCGGTGCGCGGTAGACGATTTCACCGACGTCGCCGACGGGTACGTCGTTCATGTTCTCGTCGACCACCCGGGCCGCGACGGTGGGGATCACCTTGCCGACCGAGCCGCGCTTCCGGATCGCGTCCTCGCCGAGCAGCATGCAGGTGACCGGGGACATCTCGGTCTGGCCGAAGGCCGCCAGGATCTTGCTGCTCGGGAACGTCTCGGACATCTGGCGCAGCAGGGTGTCGGTCGCCGGTGCCGCGCCCCAGGACAGCGCCCGCAGCCGGATGTCGCGCGGCTTGGCCTGCTGCGCGGCGCACACGGCCTGCCATTGCGCGGGCACCAGGAAGATGCCGGTGACCTTCTCGGCCTCCAGCACGTCGAGCAACTCACCCGGGTCGAACCCGCCGAGGGGATGGATGACGGTCGGGGTGCCCAGCAGCAGCCCGCCGAGCATGTTGCCGATGCCGGCGATGTGGAACAGCGGGACCCCGATGAAGCCGACGTCGTTGTTGATGTCGGGCCCCGTGGTGTACATCGCGGTCATCGCCTGTGCGGCCAGGTTGGCATGGGTGAGCACCGCGCCCTTGGGCCGCCCGGTGGTGCCCGAGGTGTACATGATCAGGGCCGGGCTGTCGTTGGGGACGTCAACCGGCTCGTGGGCGGTGCCGTCCTCGACCAGCAGGTCCTCGTAGCCGAGCACGTCCGCATCGGTGGGCGCGGCGGCCACGATGACGGTGGACAGCGCCGGCGCGATGTCGCGGACCGCCCTCGCCACGTCGGCGAGCACCGGCTCGGTGACCATCACCGCGGCCTGGCAGTCCTCGACCAGGAACGCGAGCTCGGGCGGGGTCAGCCGGAAGTTCACCGGAACCGCGATCGCCCCGATCCGGGTGGCGGCCACGGTGGCCTCGACGAACTCGGGCCGGTTGAGCATCAGGATCATGACGCGGTCGCCGAACCGCACCCCGCGCCGGGTGAACGCGTCGGCCAGCTTGGTGACGCGGTGGTCGAACTCCGCCCACGTCGTCGTCCGTCCCATGAACCGGATGGCGGTCGCGCCCGGCTGCATCAGGGCGTGGCGGGAGAGCTGATTGCTCCAGTTCTGGCGGCGCGACAGATACGGCTGCTCGGTAGCCGTAGTCAGCTGTGCGGTCACCTCGTCCTCTGTTCCGTCCGCTGTGAACTTCACTCGAATGAACCTTGTGTGAACTCGACACCGAAGAACCGGGGCATCGTTATATTTGATCAAATCTGGTGTCGCCCGGGTCACACTATTGCCTCGCCGCCGCCCACACAAGTCCTCGGAGGTCACGTGAACGCACCGACTTCCGCACGGACCGCGGCGCCCCGGGAACGGCGCCGTTCGCAGCTCTCGGACGAAGTGGCACAGCATCTTCGCGAGGCGATCATGACCGGCACGCTGCGTCCGGGAACGTTCATCCGGCTCGACGAGACCGCCGCCCAACTCGGGGTGAGCATCACCCCGGTGCGTGAGGCCCTGCTGACCTTGCGGGGTGAGGGCATGGTGCAGCTCGAGCCGCGGCGCGGCTACGTCGTGGTGCCGATGAGCAGGCAGGACATCGCCGACATCTACTGGCTGCAGGCCACGATGGCCAAGGAACTCGCCATCTCCGCGATCGAGCGCCTGTCCGACGCACAGATCGACGAGCTCGAACACGCCAACGACGAGCTGGCCCGTGCCGTCGTCGACGGTGACCCCGCGACCATCACGGCCGCCGAGTTCGGGTTCCACCGGCTGTTCAACCGGGCGACCGGACGGGTCAAGCTGTCGTGGTTTCTGCTGCACGTCGCGCGCTACATGCCCCCGCTGATCTACGTCACCGACATCTCGTGGGGCCAGGCCACGGTGGACAGCCACCGGCGCCTGATCGACGCGCTGCGGCGCCGCGACCGGGACGCGCTGATCCGGATCGTCGACGAGGAGTTCGCCGACGGCGCCCAGCGGCTGATCGACCAGCTCGAGCAAAACGGGATGTGGAGCTGACTTTCAGGAGCTGGCGCCGAGGTGTTCGGCGCGGTTCTTGAGGTTGTTCGCCAGGTGCTCGAGCACGTCGCCGGCCAGCTTCTTGACCATCAGGCTGGGCACCGCCATCGCGGTCTCGACTTCCAGGTCCACGGTCAGCAGAGTCGACGGGCCCATCCCGACCACCGAGAACAGCTGATCCTGCTTGGTGAAGACGTCGCCCTGCTGCAGCACGGTCTGGATCTGGCTGTCGCCCGGGTAGTACACCGCCTGGATGAAGGTGCTCTCGTGGCCCTGGATCACGGTGTCGATGCGCAACTGACTGGGCCGGCCGTCGTCGTAGCGGGCCAGGATGTAGACCGCCTTGACCTCGTCGTTCCACTCCGGGTACGACTCGAAGTCGGCGACGATGTCGAGGATCGACTTGGCGTCGGCGTTGACCTCGAGGGTCTTGGATACGAGCGGCATCGGCCGATCATATCCAGCGGTCAGGCGTGCGCCTTCTTGCCCATCGCGGCGCCCAGCGGTGACTCGACGCGGGTCTTCTCGTCGCGGATCAGGCCGCGCAGCAGCGCGGTGCTGAACTCCGCGGCGATCTCCTTGGCGCTACGCCGCCCGTCGGGACGCAACCAGCGGTAGGCGCCCAGCGTCATGCCGATGTAGCCGAGGGCCACCACGTGCGAGTCGCACTCGTAGAACTCGCCGCTGGCGATCCCGCGGTCGATGAGCCCGGTCACGTGCTCGTAGACCTGGGTCTCCTTCTCCCGGACCTCGGTGACCTGCTCGTCGGTGAACCATTCGGAGATGTAGGGCTGCTCCTGGAAGTACACCGCGGCACCCTCGGGGTCCTTGGCGATGTTGGTCAACAGCCGGACGGTGTACTGGTAGAGCGCCTCGCGGGCGGTCCAGGAGGGGTCGTCGTGCACCGCGGCCAGGGTGCGCTGCGCCGCGCGCTGGTAGATGTCGAACAGGATCAGCGACTTGCTGGCGTAGTAGTGGTACACGGTCGCCTTGTTCAGGCCGACCACGTCGGCGACGTCATCCATCCGGGTGCCGTGATAACCCCTGGCAGCGAACAGCTTGGTGGCGACGGCCAGCAGCTCTTCGCGCCGGGTCATCCCGTTCTCGGGTGGCATGGTCTCCTCGCTCGTCGTACTCCGACCGGAGCCGGCTCTCTATCAACTGGTTGGATAGTTTAGGCAATGCCCGGGATCGATGTTGCGGTGCGTACCGCCGGGCTAGACTCCGGGTACAGGCGGCGTTGAAGGGATGGGTATGGATCCGAATCCGGACTATGACGCGACCGATGAGGTCGAGTACTTCTTCAGCTGGCTGCCATGGGCGCTGCGTGGGGTCTACCCGCCGCCCGCCTATCCCCCGGTGTAACGACGCCCTGTTGATCCGACACCGTCTTTAGTTGACGGCCGGCCTGCGGGCGATGCTCGCCCGCGATCCCGATGAGCCGCACCGCGCGGCAAGCTCGCTGGAACTCCTGTTCGACCTCGTGTTCGTCGTCGCCGTGTCGCAGGCCTCCGGCGCATTGCATCACCTGTGGGAAGAACAGCACTTCGCCGCGGGCCTGGCCGCCTACGCGATGGTGTTCTTCGCCATCTTCAATGCGTGGCTGAACTTCACCTGGTTCGCCAGCGCCTACGACACCGACGACTGGCTGTACCGGCTGATGACGTTCGTCCAGATGGCCGGGGCGCTGACCATCGCCGCGGGTGCGCAACGGGCGATGCTGGACAGCGACTTTCGGGCCATCGTCATCGGCTACGTCATCATGCGGGTGGCGATGGCCTCGCAGTGGACGCGCGCCGCGATCAGCGATCCCGAACACCGGGGCACCTGCGTGCGCTACGCCGTGGGCATCGTGGTCGTCCAACTGCTGTGGGTGACCTGGTGGCTGACCCACGGTCCGGTGTGGCTGTTCCCGATCCTGGCGGTGGTGGACCTGTCGGTCTCGCCGTTCGCCGAGCGGCACCGCGGCACGGCCTTTCATCGCCATCACATCGCCGAGCGCTATGGCTTGTTCACGTTGATCGTGCTCGGCGAATCGATTCTGGCAGTGGCGAATTCGATCATCGGGAGCATGTCCGACGCCGGCGAGCGCACCGGGCTGATCCTCATCGCGGTGTGCTCGCTGGTGATCGTGGCGGCGATGTGGTGGATCTATTTCGACCGTCCGCAGCACGACCAGACGATCACCCGGCCACGCGCATACTTCTGGGGCTACCTGCACTACTTCATCTTCGCGTCGGCGGCGGCGTTCTCGGCCGGTGTGGAAGTCGCGATCGCGGTGCGACTACACGAGAGTCATCTGCAGCACACCGTCGCCGGCCTGACGCTGACGATCCCGCTCGCGGTGTTCGTGGTCGCGACGTGGCTGGTGCTCGACGCGGTGCGCCGCGACACCATCCAGGCCGTCGGCACGGTGGTGCTCGCCGCCGCACTGGTGGCCACCGCGGTGCTGCCCTACCCGCTGCTGGGTGCGGCCGTGGTGATGGTCGCTGCGGCAGCGCTGGTCAGTTGGCGGCACGCGGCCGAAAACCATTAGGCTGCGGAACTTGTGACCGACTGGACCACCACCGCCGCGCGCCCCCACGAATCGCGACTGCGCCTGGACACCTACCCCGTGGTCGACGTCGTGCAGGCCCGCTACGGCGACATGGACGCCAACGGCCACCTCAACAACCTCGCGCTGGAGTCGTTGCACGAGAACGCCCGGGCGACGATGAACCGCACGCCTGTTTCCCGACATCTACGACGTGGCCACCCGCCGGCTGCGCCTGGTCACCTCACAGAACGCCGTCCACTTCCTGGCCGAGGCGCACTGGCCGGCACTGATCAGCACCGGTGCCGGCGTCGGGCGGATCGGTCGCACCTCGTTCGTGGCGTCGACCGGACTGTTCATCGAGGGCAGCTGCATCGGCGTCTGCGACACCGTGCTGGTGCTGCTGGACGACGACGGCCCGGTCCCGCTATCCGACGACGGCCCGCGCGGCTCTTGCGAGATCACGGTTCGCCGCTCGACGTCGTTTGGCGCTACAGGGCTTTGAGCTCCTCGATGACCTCGCCCACCGACTTCTTGGCGTCGCCGAACAGCATCGAGGTGTGCTCGCCGAAGAACAGCGGGTTCTCGATGCCGGCGTAGCCCGACGACATCGAGCGCTTGAGCACGATCACCGAGCGGGACTGGTCGACGTTGAGGATCGGCATGCCGTAGATCGGGCTGGACGAGTCGTTGCGCGCCGCCGGGTTGGTGACGTCGTTGGCGCCGATCACCAAAGTCACGTCGGTGCGCGCGAATTCGCCGTTGATGTCGTCCATTTCCTTCATCGCGTCGTACTCGACGTCGGCCTCGGCCAGCAGCACGTTCATGTGCCCGGGCATGCGGCCGGCCACCGGATGGATGGCGTACTTGACCTCGACACCCTTGCTCTCCAGGATCTCGGCCAACTCCTTGACGGCGTGCTGGGCCTGCGCGACGGCCAGGCCGTAGCCGGGCACCACGATCACCTGGTTGGCGTAGGCCATCTGGATGGCCGCGTCGGCGGCCGAGGTGGCCTTGACGGTGCCCTGCTCGCCGCCGGCCGGTCCGCCCGACGGTGTCCCCGCCGCCGAACGAGCCGAACACGATCGCCGGGATGGAGCGGTTCATCGCGACGGCCATCAGGTTGGTCAGGATCGAACCCGACGCACCGACGATCATGCCCGCGACGATCATGGCGGTGTTGTTGAGCGCCAAACCGGCTGCGGCAGCGGACAATCCGGTCAGCGCGTTGAGCAGCGAGATGACCACCGGCATGTCGGCGCCGCCGATGGGGAACACCACGAACAGCCCCATCACACCGGCCAGCACCAGCACCAGCACGATCAACCACATCGCGCTGCCCTGGCCGGGTGGGCGTTGCAGGCCGATGAACACCGCGGCGGCGACCGCACCGATCAGCAGCACGATGTTGGCGGCCTGGAAGAACTTCGCGCCGGCCACCAGCTTCTTCTCGACGTTCTTCGGGATCGACTCCTGCAGTTTGGCGAACGCGACCAGCGAACCCCAGAACGACACCGAGCCGATGATCGCCGCGAACAGCGAGCCCGACGACCAGCGCGACCGTGGGCGACTGGTCGGGCTTGAAGCGCGAGAAGCCATCTGTCTCAATGAATTCCGCCCACGCGATGAGCGCGACCGTGCCACCGCCGACGCCGTTGAACAGCGCGACCAGCTGCGGCATCGCGGTCATCTTGGTCTTCTTGGCCGGCGGCACACCGAGCACGACGCCGATCACCAGGCCGGCGACGATCAGGATCCAGTTGATCGACGCGGTGTCGCGCACCTTGATCAGGGTGGCGACCACGGCGATACCCATGCCGGTGGCGGCGATCCAGTTGCCGCGCACCGCGGTCTTGGGCCCGGTCAGACCCGACAGACCGAGGATGAACAGTCCGAAGGCGACGATGTAGAGGACGTTGACGAGGTAGTTCACTTGCGTCGCCCCAGCCTTGTCCGCCTCGGGCTTCTTGCTGCCCTTGAACATGCCCAGCATCCGGTCGGTGACCAGGAAGCCGCCGATCACGTTGAGCGTGCCGAACACCAGCGCGACGAAGGCGATGATCCGCACGCCCCAGTCCGGCGTCGGCGGGCAGGTTGCCCAGCACCAGCAGCGCGCCGAGCACGACGATGCCGTGGATGGCGTTGGTGCCCGACATCAGCGGGGTGTGCAGGGTGTTGGGCACCTTGGAGATGACGGCGAACCCGACGAACCCGGCCAGCACCAGGATCGCGAGGTTGGCCAGCAGCTGGTCGTACATCACTCAGCCTTCTCTTCGCGCGTGACGCAGGAGGCCGCGACGACCTCGTCGGAGAAGTCCGGCGCCAGCGCGCCGTCTTTGATCAGAAGTTCCAGCAGCGAGGTGAGGTTCTTCGAGTACAGCTCGCTGGCGTGCTCGGGCATGGTGGCGGGCAGGTTCAGCGGCGAGGCGATCGTCACCCCGTGCTTGACGACGGTCTGGCCCGGCTCGGTGAGCTCGCAGTTGCCGCCGGTCTCGCCGGCCAGGTCGACCACCACGCTGCCGGGCTTCATGCCCTCCACCGCGGCGGCGGTCACCAGCCGCGGCGCGGGACGGCCCGGCACCAGGGCGGTGGTGATCACCACGTCGAAGCCGCCGATGGCCTCCTCGAGCTTCTTCTGCTGCTGGGCGCGCTCCTCCTCGGTCAGCTCGCGGGCGTAGCCGCCCGAGCCCGGCCGCCTCGATGCCCAGATCGAGCCACTGCGCACCGACGGAGCGGACCTGGTCGGCCACCTCCGGGCGGACGTCGTAACCGGTGGTGCGCCCGCCCAGCCGTTTGGCGGTGGCCAGTGCCTGCAGGCCGGCCACGCCGACGCCGAGCACCAGCACACTGGCCGGCTTCACGGTGCCCGCCGCCGTGGTCAGCATCGGGAAGAACCGGGTCGACTCGCTGGCAGCCAGCACCACTGCCTTGTAGCCGGCCACGTTGGCCTGCGAGGACAGCGCGTCCATCACCTGCGCGCGGGAGATCCGCGGGATCGCCTCCACCGCGAAGGCCTGCACCCCGCGCTCCTTCAGCGCCCCGATCTGGTTGTCGGCGTTACGCGGAGCCAAGAAGCCGATCAGCGTCTGACCGGAGCGCAGCCGCGCCACCTCCTCGGCGGTCGGCGGTGCGACCTTGACCACCACGTCGGCCGCCCATGCGTCGCCGATCGTCGCCCCGGCCTCGGTGTAGAGCTCGTCGGGCAGCAGTGCGCGCTGCCCGGCGCCGGACTCCACCACCACCGACACACCACTGTCTGACCAGCGCCGACACCGCCTTGGGGACCAGCGCCACCCGGCGCTCGTCGGCACCGGATTCGGCGACGACGCCACCACCGGAGCCGCACGCGGCGACATCAGATCGGTGCCGCGGCGGCGGCGACATCTGATCGGTAGCCGCACCGGCGGCGACACTGATCCGTCTGCGTATCAGTCATGAACCGTGCGTTCGCTTCCTAGCGTGGATTTCGTCGGGGAAAGACCCCTGTGCTCGTGACACCCTAACCGCTACCGCCAGTAACTCCCCAAGCCGGAAGCCGCCTCATCGATACAGTTCCCCCTAACGGGGGAGGCGGGTCAGGCGGGCTGCGGCGCCGGGCTGTCGCACGGGCATGGTGACCACGGTCGTCGCACCTCCGCCGGGCGTTCGGGCGAATCGGACCGCGCCGCCCATCTCCTCGATGCCGACCACCAGCGAGGCCAGCCCGATGTGCCCGTCGGCGACCTTGCGGTCCAGGACGGCGGGGTCGAAGCCGATGCCGTCGTCGACGACGCGCAGCACCACGTCCTCACCCGCGCGATGCAGATCGACCTGCACGCGGGTCGCGCGAGAGTGCTTGTGCGCGTTGGCCAACAGCTCGCGCGCAGCCCGGTACACCAACGCCTGCGAAGCAGGTTTGCCCACCTCGTCGACGTCGCAGTCGAAGGTGACGTTCCAGCGCTGCCGGTACTGGCCGACCAGCTCGCGCACCGCGGGACCCAGACCGACCTGGGCGAGGACCTGCGGATGCAGGGTCGTCACGGTGGTGCGCAGCAGAGCGACGGTGTCGCGCAGGGCGGCGTCCATCCGGTCGAACGCCTCGTCGGTGGGCCGCTCGCGCAGATCCTCCAGGTCCAGCCGGGCCGCCAGCAGGTTCTGCAGCGGGCCGTCGTGCAGCTGCTCGGAGAGCTGGCGGTTGTTGCGCTCGTCGGCCTGCATGGATTCGGCGACCAGCCGCCGCCGCACGTCGAGCAGCGCCCGGACCCGCGCGCGGCGGCGTGACAGTACGTAGCACAGCGCGGTGGTGGCCGCCGCGAGCCACAGCAGGCAACCGACCTGGACGTAGACCACGTTGGGCAGACCCACGGTGTCGTCGCGCTTGGAGTAGACGATCCAGGCGACGAGATACCCGCCGGCGGCGCTCAGTCCCAGCGCCGCGGTCAGTTCGGGGCGGTCCAGGAACGCCACCGTGATCGGCACCAAGAAGAAGATCGGCAGCAGCCACACCGTCGCCCCGCCCGAGGCCAGGCACAGCACCAGCACCGCGAGCACGTCCATCCCGGTCGAGGCCACGCCGAACCACCAGCGGACCGGGTTGCGGACGACGATCACCAGCCATACCACCGCGAAGGCGGCGTAGAGCAGCAGCACGGCGCCGTAGACACCGGGCAGCCAGTGTTCGACGTCCTGGATGTAGACCAGCAGGGCGATCAGCACGATCAGCGGAAGCCGCAGGACCGCGGCGACCCGGACCGGCTCGGTGGTCAGGTAGTCGAGGGTGTGGTTGGTCGGCCGGGGCACTTCTGAACTACTCCAGCAGTCCCCGGCGCATGGCCTCGGCGACGGCGGCGGCCCGGTCGCTGACCCCGAGCTTCTCGTAGAGGCGCTGGACGTGGGTCTTCACCGTCGACGGCGCCAGGAACAGCGACTGGGCGATCGACGGGATGCTGCTGCCGTGGGCGATCATGCCGAGGACTTCCCGCTCCCGGGCACTCAGCGACGGCCCGGACGGCTCGGCGCGGCGCCGGATTTCGACGGCGAGTCCCGACGCGAGCCGGGGAGCCAGGACGTCGCGGCCCTTGGCGCAGTCCAGGACGGCGTTGACGATCTCCGATCGGGTGGAGTCCTTGGGCAGAAAGCCCGCGGCGCCCTGCTGCAGCGCGTGGTAGACGATCTCGGCGTCATCGTGCGCGGACACCAGCAGCACCCTGGTCGCCAGCTCGTCGCGGATCACCGCCGCGGCAACCTCGCCGCCGTCCATCCCGGGCATCTGGTAGTCCAGCAGCGCGACGTCGGGCGCGTGCTCCTTGATCAGTGCGAGCGCCGACGGGCCGTCCTCGGCCTCGGCGACCACCTCGACCTCACCGCTGCCGGTCAGCGCCCTGATCAGGCCGTCGCGAAACAACGGATGGTCATCGCCGACGACGACGCGCACCTTGCGGTTCTCGGGCATGGCGTGAGCTTCGCACAGGCGTCCGCCGATCGGGGGACAAACACTTCATCCCCGCAACCGTCCGCTCGGCGGACAGACGCGAGGTCCGCTGCGCGCCATAGTCGAATCACGGCCGAGAACCTTCGGCCAGGACGCCAAGGAGACAGACATGGACCACACATTCGCTCGCCGCTTCACCACCGCACTGTCGGGATCCACGATCGCGGTCGGCGTGCTCGCCGGCACGCTCATCCTCGACACCCCCGCTGCGGCCGACACCATGGGCATCAGCGTCGCGGCCTCCGGCACCGCCTCCCCCGGCGACCTTGATCCCCGTCACCATCTGATCCGAACTGGAGCGCACACCATGAATCGCAGCACCCGCACCCGCGTCCGCCTCGCAACGTTCCTCGCCGCACCCGTCGCGGCGTGCGGAATCTTCACCGGGGCATTCCTGCTCGGCTCGAACCGTCACACAACCTCGCCGACTACGGCGCCAGTGACACCGCACAGATCGGCATGGAGCACGCCCAGAGCCAAGGCGTCGAGCACCAGCACAACGGCGGCAACGAGTACCCACCGCGCGCGGCAGTGAGGAGGCCACTGGTTGATAACCCTGTTCGTCCACATGCCTGCGAGGCCCTCCCTTCGGTCATAAGGGAGGGCCTCGCTGTTGTTTGGACGGGTGTCATATCGTGACGGCATGGATTTCGCCATGTCCGCGAAGGCGGCTGACTACCACAAGCGGCTGACCGAGTTCATGGTCGAGCAGGTGTTTCCCGCCGAGAAGTCCTACGACGAGTACCGGGCGGCGGCCGGGCCGAACGACTTCACCGTGCCGCCGGTGGTCGAGGAACTCAAGAAGCTGGCCAGGTCGCGCGGCCTGTGGAACCTGTTCCTGCCGCCGGAGTCCGGGCTGACCAACCTCGAGTACGCGCCGCTGGCCGAGCTGACCGGCTGGAGCACCGAGATCGCGCCCGAGGCGCTCAACTGCGCGGCTCCCGACACCGGCAACATGGAGACCCTGCACCTGTTCGCCACCGAGGAGCAGCGCAAGCAGTGGCTCGAGCCGCTGCTGGCCGGCGAGATCCGCAGCGCGTTCTCGATGACCGAGCCGGCGGTGGCCTCCAGCGACGCCCGCAACATCCAGACCGCGATCACCCGCGACGGCGACGACTACATCATCAACGGCCGCAAGTGGTGGACCTCGGGCGCCAACGACCCGCGCTGCAAGATCCTGATCGTGATGGGCCGCACCAATCCGGACGCGGCCTCCCATCAACAGCAGTCGATGATCCTGGTGCCCGTCGACACACCAGGGGTCACCCTCGTGCGTTCCACGTCGGTGTTCGGCTGGCAGGACCAGCACGGCCACGCCGAGGTCGATCTACGACAACGTCCGCGTGCCCGGCCTCGAACCTGCTGGCCGAGGAGGGCATGGGGTTCGCGATCGCCCAGGCCCGGCTGGGCCCGGGCCGCATCCACCACTGCATGCGCGCGATCGGCGTGGCCGAGCGGGCGCTGGCGCTGATGGTCGAGCGCGCCCGCACCCGCATCGCGTTCGGCAAGCCGCTGGCCGAGCAGGGCATGGTCCAGCACGCAGATCGCGTTGTCGCGCAACGAGATCGACCAGGCCCGGCTGCTGTGCGAGAAGGCCGCCTGGACCATCGACCAGCACGGCAACAAAGAGGCCCGCAATCTGGTCGCCCAGATCAAGGCCGTCGCACCGCAGATGTCCTGCAACGTCATCGACCGGGCCATCCAGGTGCACGGCGGCGCCGGGCGTCAGCGACGACTTCCCGCTGGCCCGGATGTACGGCTGGCAGCGCGCGATGCGCATCTTCGACGGACCCGACGAGGTCCACATCCGCAGCATCGCCCGCGCCGAAATCGGCCGGGAGCCAAGCGCTTTCGCGGCGGCGGTGACCCGAGCGGTGACGCGACGGCGGCAACTGTCGGGCGCGTGGAACTTTCGCGACGTCGCCGAGACGCACCGGGCGTGCGGCCCGGCCGGTTCTTCCGGTCCAGTGAGCTCAGCGGTCTCGACGAGGCCGGCCGGCGACGCGGTGCCGCAGCTGGGCATCACCGACGTCGCCGACCTGCGCTCGCCGCAGGAGGTGGAACGCCGCGGGCCGGGCGCCGTTCCGGACGGGGTCGACGTCCACCTGCTGCCGTTCCCGGATCTGTCCAACACGCCGACGGCGAGGCACCGCACGAGACCGCTTGGCAGAAGATGATGACCGAGAAGCCCGACGACGACGACGTCGATGGCCGCGGCGCGAACGGTTCATGACCGAGGAGTACGAGCGGTTCCCGACCCTCGGCGGTGCCCGGCGTGCGGTGCGCCAGATCGTGACCCTGCTGGGCGCGGGACGGCCGGTGCTGACGCACTGCTTCGCGGGCAAGGACCGCACCGGCTTCGCCGTGGCGGTGGTGCTGGAGGCCGATCGGGGTGCCGCCGCGACGCCATCCTGGCCGACTTCCTGCGCAGCAACGACGTCGGTCGGCCGCGTTGCGAGAGCGCATCCTGCGAGTCGATGCGCAACCGGGAGGGCGTAACCCCAGAAGTGGTGACGTTCGCCGAGGCGCGGCTGACCGACGGGGTGCTCGGCGTGCGCGAGGAGTACCTGGCGACCGCGCGGCGAGGTATCGACGAGAACTACGGCGGCCTGAGTGGCTACCTGCGAGGCCGCCGACGTCAGCGCCGAGGACGTCGAAGCGGTTACGCGCTGAGCTACTGGGTTAGCACCAGCCCGACTACCCACACCCGGTCGCGAGCAGGCCGCCGGCCAGTTCGACACCGACCGACAGCGCGGCACCCTTGACCGCGTGCACCGTCGACGCCCAGGCGCGCCGCTGATCTCGCCGGTGCACCAGCTCGGCCAGGTAGACGCCGAGCACGAAGCCGAGGATCAGACCGGCGACCGGTATCACGAAGAAGCCGATCACGCCCAGCACCGCACCGGCGGTCAGGCTCCACCCGCCGACCTCGGCGGCACGCATCCGGCGCACCGGCCAGACGTACTTGACCAGCAGGCTGGCGCCGATGATCGCGGTGACCACGCCGAGCACCACCCAGGACACCACGGTGTGCTCGAGCACCGCCCACACCGCGATCGCGGCGTAGACCAACAGGGTCCCGGGCAGCAGCGGCACGAGGATGCCGACCAGACCGACGGCGATGGCCAGCGCCACCAGGAGAACGCCGCCGGTACTCACTTGATCGAACCTACCGACGGCTCGCAGTCGAAAGCGTCGGCGCTCAGCCGAGCGTGAAGTTCGCCTGCTTGGCCGCCGACAGGTCGTCGATCTGTCGACCACTGTGCGGCGACGTCGTCGACGGTCGGCACGTGGTCGAAGGTGACGCCCTCGTTCTGGAACAGCGCCGCGCGCTGCACCTTGCCGCCGCCGACGATGAACACCGATGCGGTGTCGGGCACCTCTTCGGTGCACAGGTAGGCGACCACCGGTGCGACGTACTCCGGGGTGAGCTTCTTGAACACCTCGGGCGGCAGGATGTCCTCGGTCATGCGGGTGGCCGCGATCGGGGCCAGCGCGTTGGCCTTGATGTTGTACTTGGCGCCTTCCTGGGCCAGCGTGTTGATCAGGCCGACCAGGCCGAGCTTGGCGGCGCTGTAGTTGGCCTGCCCGAAGTTGCCGAACAGTCCGCTGGTGGAGGTGGCGACCACGATGCGGCCGTAGCTCTGCTCGCGGAAGTGCGGCCAGGCGGCGCGGATCACGTTGTAGCCGCCGTAGAGGTGGACCTTGAGCACCGAGTCCCAGTTCTCGAACGGCATCTTGTGGAAGGTTCCGTCACGCAGGATGCCGGCGTTGCTCACCACGCCGTCGACCTTGCCGAACTCGTCGATGCGCGGTCTTGATGATGTTGGCGGCGCCCTCGGGCTCGGCGACGCTGTCGTAGTTGGCGACCGCGCGACCGCCGGCCTCCTTGATCTCGGTGACCACCTGGTCGGCCATCGAATGGCCGGCGCCGGTGCCGTCACGGGAGCCGCCGAGGTCGTTGACCACGACGCTGGCGCCCTCACGGGCCAGAGTCAGGGCGTACTCGCGGCCCAGACCACCTCCGGCACCGGTGACGACGATGACACGATCCTGCAACTCCGGGCATGAGTTTCCTTTCTCCGGCCTTTGGATGGGCGGGTCATGCGACGCCACCCGGCGCAGGCAATCGTAGCCAACCAGCCGGTTGGGCAGTCATGCCGGTCCGGGTGCTACCCGGTGGCGGTGCGCTCGCCGACGACGAAGGTGGCGAAAGCGTTCTGGATCGTCGGCCATCGGGACCTCGATCCACCGGCCGAGTCGGCGCATCTCCTCGGCCGACGGGGTTCCGGTGGCCGTCCAGCCGTGCGCGTTGAGCCACTCGGTGACGTTCGGCCCGGTCGGGGTCGTTGTAGGTGAGATCGCCGATGTCGATCGTGCGCTCGATGCCGAGTTGGTCGGCGAACTTCTCGAAGCGCGCCCGCAACTCCGCTCGGCGGCTCTCGTCCTGGTGACCGACGGCCTCCGCCGAGACTCGGCTCCCCGGGGCGCTCAGTTCGGTGATCTGCTCGAAGAGCCGGTCCTGGGCGTCGGCCGGCAGATACATCAGCAGGCCTTCAGCGAGCCACGCGGTGGGTTGGGAGGGGTCGAAGCCGTGCTCCCGCAGCGCCGCCGGCCAGTCCTGGCGCAGATCGATCGGCACCTCGTGCAGCGCCGCGGCGGGACCGGCCCCGTGGGCCGCCAGCGTCGCGGCCTTGTACTCCAGAACCTTGGGCTGGTCGATCTCGTAGACGTGGGTGCCGGCCGGCCAGTCCAGCCGGTAGGCGCGCGAGTCCAGACCCGACGCCAGGATCACGATCTGGCGGATGCCCGCGGCGACGGCACCGGCGAAGTAGGCGTCGAAGAAGTGGGTGCGCACCGCCTGGTAGTTGTTCATGTGGGCGAAGATCGCGGCGGCCTCCGGATCGGCCGCGGCCACCCGGTCGGCCATGGACTCGTCGAGCATGGACTCCCACATGCCGGTGCCGGCTCCGTCGACGAGGATCCGGGCGTACGGGTCGCGGATCAGTGCGTCGGGGCGGTCGGTCTCGCCGGCGCGCGCGGCGGCCACCATCACGGCGGTCGATCCGACGCTCGTCGCGATATCCCAGGTGTCGTCGTGGGTACGCAGGGTGCTCATAGCGAATGGTCTCTCGAGTCGGTGTGCATTCACCCAGTTCATACCGGGTCGTAAGCAATGCTACCGAAACGCTTAGCCAATCTATGGGGTGCTGTGGCGCACCTCACGCAGAGTCAGATGCTCGCCACATCTGGCCGTTGAGCAACTGCAGAAACTGATCGGTGATGGTGATGAGTCGCTCCTGGTCGCCGACGAACCCGGCATAGAAGCCCAGACCCCACATCACCGCCATCAACATCTCGGCGGCGGCGTCGACGTCGACGTCGGGCCTGATCTCGCCGGCCTCGACAGCATCCTTGATCGCCGAGGTCACGAAACCGCGGGTGAAGTTCAGCGATTCGTTGTCGTCCGGGTTGAGGTCGGGATGGCGCTGTGACTCGAGAACCGACGTCACCAGGAAGGCGGCCACCGAGCGGTCCTCCCCCTGGGCCTCGACGGCTGCACGGATGAAGGCGCGCATCCGTCCCGCCAGGGTGCTCTCGCGCTGCGAGTGCTGAACGGCCGACTCGATGAGCCGACCGTTGGTCTGCTCGACGACCTCTTGATAGAGCAGCCGTTTACTGGCGAAGTAGTGATTGATGGCGGGGCGGGTCAGGTCGGCGCGGATGGCGATTGCCTGGAAGGTGGCGGCGTCATACCCGAGTTCGCTGAACACCTCACGGGCGGCGCGCAGGATGCGCTCGCGCGTTTCCGCCGCCTTAGCTGCGGGCGGTCGTCCTGGACCCCGACTTGCTGTATGCGGCACAGTTAAATTGTGCCACAACTAACCGGGCAATTTGACGGTGGGCGTCATTTGCTTATGTCTTTCACATTTTGGGCTTTAGGGGCATTTCAGATTACCCACTCGAAAGCAGATTGAAACGCTTGATTTTTGACTGTCAGCGCATGACACAGAGGCAAAACCGGCGTTTCGCAATCCGGATAACTGCCCGCTACATCCGGCAAATCGGACGCGATACCAGAATTCGCCTGGCCGCCGTGAGGGCACCGGCGGCACCGGATCAAGGCGACCCCGACCGGTCCAACAAAGTTTGCTGGCAGGGGTTCCCGGCAGCGTGTTTCAGAAGACTCGGCGGATGAGCTTCATCGCCCGGTCGGTGTAGGGCGGGTACATCAGGCTCGGGTCCGGTTTGGTCGGCTTGGCCAGCACGGCGCGGCGGTGGCTGAGCGCCTCGAAGCCCCACTTGCCGTGGTAGGCACCCATCCCGCTGGCGCCGACACCGCCGAACGGCAGCTGCGGCACCAGGCAGTGCAGCGCGACATGGTTGATGACGGCGCCGCCCGAGGGCATCCGGTCGATGAGTGCGCGGGCCCGCTGCTGGTCGGACGGTGAAGACGTACAGCGCCAGCGGCTTGGGCCGCGAGTTGACGAACTGCACCGCCGCATCCGGCGAGTCGACGGTGATGATCGGCAGGATCGGGCCGAAGATCTCGTCGGACATCACCGGATCGTCCGCGGCGGGGTCGACGATCACGGTGGGCTCGATCCGCAGCGTCGACCGGTCAGATCCGCCGCCGGTGACGACCTTGCCGCTGGTGGCGCTGATCAGCGACACCAGCCGGTCGAACTGCCGCTCGTTGACGATGCGCAGCGAGGGATCCTGCTCGCCGGCCCGGAACTTGGCGATCGTCGCCACGATCTTCTCCGCGAGCGGGGCGGCGATGGTGCGGTCGGCCAGGACGTAGTCCGGCGCGATACAGGTCTGCCCGGAGTTCAGCAGCTTGGTCCACGCGATCCGGCGGGCCGTGACGTCCAGGTCGGCGTCGGCCAGCACCACGACCGGACTCTTGCCGCCCAGTTCCAGGGTCACCGGCGTCAGCGTCGGCGCGGCCGCGGCCATGATCTTGCGGCCGATCTCGGTGCCGCCGGTGAACAGGGCGTGGTCGAAGCCCTGGGCCAGCAGGTCCTGGGTCGTCGAGGCATCGCCCTCGACCACCCGGATGGCGTCGGAGTCGAGGTACTGCGGAACCAGGCGGGCGATCACGGCCGACGTTGCCGGTGCCAGCTCCGACGGCTTGATCACCGCCGCGTTGCCGGCGGCGACCGCGGCCACCAGCGGCGCCATGCACAGATAGAACGGGTAGTTCCACGGCCCGATCACCAGGACGACGCCCAGCGGGTCGTACTGCACCCAGGCGCGGCCCGGCAGCTGCGCCAGCGGCAGGCCCTGCCGCTTCGGCTTCACCCACTTCTTCAGATGCTTGCGCGCGAACGCCGCCTCGGCCTTGGTGGAGCCGACGTCGCCGAGCCACGCCTCGAACGCGGAACGGCCGAGGTCCTTGCCGAGCGCCTCGGCGATCTCCGGCTCGCGCTCGTCGACACATCCGCTCGATGGCACGCAGCTGCTCGGACCGCCACGACAGCGGCCGGGTGCGTCCGCTGTTGAAGACGCGGCGCACATCGGCCAGCACTCCGGTAGCGCCACCCTCCGTGGCCTGATCACTCGTGATCTGGACAGTCATGGGAACTCCTCGATCGGTCTGCTGATCTCCAGCTTGCCGCATCACCGGCGCGCAGCGACACCCCCGGTAGTGCCAAGTGGCTGTGGATCGCCGCACGTCACGGCCATCCGCCGACGTCTGGGAACTATGGTCTTCAGATATGGCCACCGTCGCCACCCGCGAGGCGTACTTCGAGACCGGCCTCGAAGTACTCGCCGATCTGGGCTACGGCGGGCTGAAGCTGGCCGAGGTGTGCAACCGGCTCGGCGTCACGACCGGGTCGTTCTACCACTACTTCTCCAGCTGGCCGGCCTACACCCGCGACCTGGTGGCGCACTGGGTGCAGGACCGCACGATCCGGTTGATCGATGCGCTGCGCGAGGAAGCCGACCCCCGCCGGCGCATCGAAGTGATCATCCAGATCGCGCTGTCGCTGCCGCACGGCGCCGAAGCCGCCATCCGGTCCTGGAGTTCGGTGGACCCGCACGTGCTCTCGGTGCAGCGCGAGGTTGACCAGCAGCGGTTCGACATCCTCTACGACTCGGCCCTGGAGATCGTCAAGGACCCGCGCCAGGCCGAGGTGTACGCGGCGTGGGCGGTGTACGTCTTCGTCGGCTACGAGCAGGCGACGCTGCCGCGAGAGCCCGGAATGTTCGCGTGGATCAGCACCCAGATGCTCGATGCTCTCGAGGCGGGGCGCTTCGCCAGCGTGCCGCAGCGGTGAGTTCGCCGGTGACCCAGACCGAGCCGGTCCAACACCCCGGCGACGCAGCAGGCGAGCATGTGTTCGCCGTCCTGCGCGAGCGGCTCTACGGCGCGATCTCCTGCCTGGCGACACTGGCCGTGCTGGCCCGCTACACCACCGAGGACACCAGCGCCTGGTCCCGCCTGCTCGACGTAGCCGTCGCCACCGGCGGCCTGTGGGCGGCGAGCCTGTTCGCCGACTTCGTCGCGCACCTCGGGGTCTACGGCACGCGGCCGCACCGGCGGGAGGTCGGCGCGATGCTGCAGGCCTCCGGACAGATCCTGCAGGCCGCCGTCATCCCCGCCGCGCTGCTGGCCGCCGCGGGGTTCGGGCTGTTGAAGACCTACACCGCGATGTGGGTGGCGATGTGGGCGCTGGTCGCCGAACTCGGCCTGATCGCGCTGTTCGCTGTTCGCAAGACCCAATTGCGTTGGTGGCAAAAGCTTTTGACGGTTCTGATCCTGGCGTCGTTCGGCGCTGTCGTGCTGGTGATCAAGATGCTCGCACACTGATCGCGCGACTGTTCTACGATCCAGCAATGCTGACGCCGGCTGGCCTGTGGCGCCGGGCGGCCAATCGGATCCGTACCCGCGACCCCGACCATGACGGTGCCCGCCGCGCCCTGCGGGCAGCCATCGTCATCCCCATCGCGGCGGCGGTCAGCTTCACCGTCGGCGGCGGTTCGCAGACACCGCTGTTCGCGATCTTCGGCTCGATCGCGCTGCTGATCGTGGTCGACTTCCCCGGCAACATGAACGCCCGGGCGCTGGCCTACGGCGGTCTGGGCGTCAACGGGGCGGTGTTGATCAGTCTGGGGACCCTGGCCGCGCCCATTCCGTGGCTGGCGGTGTCGCTGACCTTCGTCCTCGGGGTGCTGGTGAGTTTCTCCGGCGTGCTCAGCGAGATCGTCGCGGCGGGTCAGCGCGCGACGCTGCTGACCTTCGTCCTTCCCGTCTGCACCCCCGCGGCCTCGCTCGGAGAACGGCTGCTGGGCTGGGCCATCGCGTTGGCCATCTGTGTGCCCGCGGCGCTGTTCCTGTTCCCGCCGCGCCACCACGGCGAACTGCGCCGTCACGCCGCAGCGGTGTGCAGAGTGCTGGGCGCCCGGATCGAGGGCACCGCAACCGCCGCCGACCTCACCGCCGCCATGGACGCACTGCGCGCCAACTTTCTCGGCACCGCCTACCGGCCGGTCGCCCTGACCGCGGGCAGTCGAGCGCTGGTTCGCGTCGTCGACGACCTGCAGTGGCTGTGCGACCGGGTCGCCGGCGACACCGGCCGCCTACTCGGCCCGATCGCCGAGCCGTCGGTGGCGGTGCTGCACAGCTGCGCCGAAGTCCTGAGCATCTCCCGGCCGGCCGATCGCGCCGCGGCCCGCGCCGATCTCGACCGGGCCATCGCCGTCAACCGGCTGATTGCGGTCACCACCTACCGCGACGACATCGTCGACATCCTCGCCGAGCCCGACGATGCCGCCGCCGTCGAGTTGGGTCGCACGCTGCTGAGCCGGCGCACCATCGGCGCGACGATCGGCGTCACCGGCCGGCTGATCGCCAGCGCCGCAGCCGCCGACGCCCGGCCGGTGTGGGCCCGGGTGCTGGGCAGGCAGCTGCCGGAAACCGGTGTGGCCGATCGGGTTTACTCCGAAGCCACCGCGGTGACGGCGCTGACCACCGGATATCTGGTGACCCGCGCGGTCACCGTACGCAACAGCCTGCGTACCGGTATCGGACTCGCCCTGGCCGTGCTGGTCACCTTCGTGTTCCCCGTCGAGCACGGGCTGTGGGTGGTGCTCGGCGCTCTGTCGGTGCTGCGCAGCAGCGCGCTGACGACCGGGACGAACGTGGTGCGCGCGATCACCGGCACCGTGATCGGGTTCGTCATCGGGGCGGTGGTCATCGAGCTGCTCGGCATCGATCCCGTCGTGATGTGGGTACTGCTTCCGTTGGTGGCGTTCGGCTCGGCCTACGTGCCGGAGATCGGCTCGTTCACAGCCAGCCAGGCAGCGTTCACCATGATGGTGCTGATCGTGTTCAACCTGATCGTCCCGACCGGGTGGAAGGTCGGACTGATCCGGGTCGAGGACGTGGTGGTCGGGGCCTGCGTCGGCGTCGTCGTGTCGCTTCTGCTGTGGCCGCGTGGTGCCAAGACGTCGGTGCAGCGGGCCATCGACGCGTCCTGCGAAGTCGGGTCGAGGTATCTGCGGGCGGCGGTGCACCGGGTCACCCGCGGCGCGTTCGAGCAGGCCGAGAACCAGGTCAACGCCCTGAGTCACGATGCGCTGACCGCATCGCGAACGCTGGATGATGCTGTGCGTCAATATCTTTCAGAGAGCAGCGGACCCATCGACTCGCGGGCTCCGGTGGTGCGGGCGTCCAACAGGGCGATGCGGCTGCGCGCGGCGGCCGACCTCATCGCCGACATCGTCCCGCCGCCACTGGGGGTTTACCCGCAGGCCCGCGAGGTGCTCGAGACCCACACCGCGGCGGTGTGCGCGCGACTGGACGGCAGCGACCCCAACGCGTCGCTCCCCCCGATCAGCGACGCGTTGGTGCCCGCCCTGCGCGCCGAGGCCGGCGCGGGTGAACTGGCCGTCTCCGCGGCGCTACCGCTGGTGACCGCCGCGGCCAACGTCGGTGAACTCGAACTCACCTATCCACCGGCCGTTGCCGCCGAGCCTGCTCACACCTAGCCCGACTGCTCGCTCCTCCTCCGCCGCGTTGCGGGCGGCGTCGTCGACTCGACGGCCCGAAAGTCCTTTCAGCCCAACACTTCAAGCGCAGCGGCGCGCGCCTCGGCCGCGCTGGCTGTGGTCAGCACCGCCTCGGCGGCGTCGCGGCACTGCTGCAGCGTCACCGAGGCCAGCTTGGCGCCGACACCGGTCACCGCGGCGGCGGCCGCCGACAACGACGTCACGCCCAGCCCGGTCAGCACACAGGCCAGCAGCGGGTCGGCGGCAGCTTCGCCGCACACCCCGACCGGCTTGCCGGCTGCCACGCCGGCCGTGGCGGTCTGCGCGACGAGAGCGAGGACGCCGGGCTGCCACGGATCGGTCAGCGTGGCCAGTTCGGCCGACATCCGGTCAGCCGCCATCGTGTACTGGGCGAGGTCGTTGGTGCCGATCGAGAGGAACTCGACGTGCTCGAGGATCCGGTGGGCCAGCAGGGCGGCGGCGGGAATCTCGATCATCACGCCGGGCACCAGGTTTCGCGCGCGAGCCCGCTCGGCGAAGCGCTTGGCCTCGTCCGGCGTGGCGATCATCGGTGCCATCACCCAGGGCGGGTTGCCGGTGTTCGACGCCGCCGCGGCGATGGCGTCGAGCTGGCGCTCGAGCACCTCGGGATGGATGGCCTCGATCCGGATGCCGCGCACGCCGAGGGCGGGGTTCGCCTCGTCGGGGTGGCCGACGAACTTCAGCGGCTTGTCCGAGCCGGCGTCGAGGGTGCGGATGACGACCTTGCAGCCGGCGAACGCGTCGAGCACCTCGCCGTAGATCGCGGCCTGCTCGTCGACGGTGGGCTCGGTGTCGCGGTTGAGGAAGCACAGTTCGGTGCGGAACAGTCCGATGCCCTCGGCCGGGGTCTCGCGAGCCGAGCGGGCCGCCGAGCCGTCCTGGACGTTGGCCAGGATCGCCACCAGGTGGCCGTCGGCCGTCGCGCCGGGCCCGGCCCAGCCGGCCATCGCCGCGGCGGCCGCATCGGCGGTCTCCACCGCCGCGGTGGCCTCCGCCGCGTCGGGCGAGACGGTCACGGTGCCGCGGGTGCCGTCGATCAGGACGTCGGTGCCGGGTGCGATGTCGTCGAGTCCGCTCACCGCGACCACGCACGGGAATCCCGAGCTGGCGGGCGATGATCGCGGTGTGGCTGGTCGGGCCGCCCAGGGTGGTGGCCAGGCCGACGACCAGCGCCGGGTCCAGTCCGGCGGTGTCGGCCGGCGCGAGGTCCTCGGCGCACAGAATCGACGGCTCGGGACGGCACCGGCACACCGGGCTCGGCCAGTCCGCTGAGTTCGGCGACCACCCGGTCGCGGATGTCGCGCAGGTCGGTCACCCGTTCGGCCATCAGTCCGCCGATCTGGGTGAAGAGGTCGACGAACTGGGCGACCGCCTCGGCGGTGGCCCGCACGGCGGGCATGCCTTCCTTGATGCGCTTCTCGGCGGCGCCCAGCCAGGCCCGGTCCTGCGCGAGCGTCGCGGTGGCGGCCAGGACCTCCGAGGCCGAACCGGTGGCGCTGGCCGGCACGCGCGCGCAGCCGCTCGGCGACGGCGGCCGACGCGGCGGTGAACCGTGCGGCCTCCGCGTCGCGGTCCGCCTCGGGCACCTCGCCGCCGGGGTCGAGCTCGTCGAGGTCGGGAAGCCGGCCGGGGCGGATGACGGGTGCGTACCGGACGCCGGGAACCACCGGCACCCCGGTGAGGACGGTGCCGGTCTCGGCGCCGAGTGAGGTAGACGTGGAAGCAGCGGACATGTGAACCAGATTACAACAAAATGTTGACAGGTCAACACGAACGGGAGTAAAACAACACAAAGCAACATTCAAAGCGGGCGAGAACCCACACAAACGGAGAACCGTGTACCCGGAAGAGCGTCAGCAGGCGATCGCCGCGCAGGTCCTGTCCCAGGGCCGGGCGTCGGTGGCCGAGCTGGCCCAGGCCTACGACGTCACCACCGAGACGGTGCGCCGCGACCTGGCCGTGCTCGACCGGGCCGGTCTGGTGCGCCGGGTGCACGGCGGCGCGGTGCCGGTGCGGGCCCTGCACGTGGTCGAACCCGGGGTCGACGAACGCGAGATCACCCGCGCCGACCACAAGGAAGCCATCGCCCGGGCCGCCACCGAGTTCCTGCCGCTGTCCGGCGCGAGCGTGCTGTTCGACGCCGGCACCACCACCGCGCGGGTGGCCGGCGATGCTGCCGCCGGACCGCGAAGCTCGTCGTGGTGACCAACTCGGTGCCCATCGCCGCGCGGCTGGCCACCATGCCGTCGGTGACACTGCAACTGCTCGGTGGACGGGTCCGCGGCCTCACCCAGGCCGCCGTCGGCGAGCAGGTGCTGCGCACTGCTGGACACCCTGCGGGTGGACATCGCGTTCATCGGCACCAACGGCATCAGCGTGCGGCACGGCCTGTCCACCCCGGACAGCGACGAGGCGGCCGTCAAGCGCGCCATGGTGCGCTGCGCCAACTACGTCGTGGTCGTCGCCGACTCGTCCAAGGTCGGCCGCGAGGAGTTCGTCAGCTTCGCCCCGATCGACCGCGTCGACGCACTGGTCACCGACGCCGAGACTCAGCGCGGCCGACCGCAAGCAACTGGCCGAACACGGCGTCGAGGTCGTCCTGGCAGGAGGGGAAGCATGATCGTCACCGTCACTCCCAACCCGAGCATCGACCGCACGGTCACGCTGCCCGCGCAGCTGGTGCGCGGCGCGGTCCACCGGGTGCAGTCGGTGTCGACCGAGCCGGGCGGCAAGGGGGTCAACGTCGCCCGCGCGCTGACGCTCGCCGGACTCGACACCGTCGCCGTGCTGCCGGCGGCGCGAACGCGACCCGATTCTGTCCGCCGCTGCTGTCCTACGGCGTGCCGTTCTACGCGGTGCCCATCGACGGCGCGGTGCGCACCAACCTGACGATCACCGAATCCGACGGCACCACAACGAAGATCAACGAACCCGGGGCGGTGATCGACGAGGCCGCCCTGTCCGCGCTGACCGCGGCGATCCTCGACCGCGCGGCATCGGCGCGCTGGGTGGTGCTGTCCGGATCGCTGCCGCCCGGCATGCCCGACAGCTGGTACGCCGACGTGGTCGCGCAGCTGCAGCCCTACGACTGCAAGGTGGCCGTCGACACCTCCGATGCGCCGCTGGCCGCGCTGGCGGCCGGGTTCGGCCGGGCCGCACCGGATCTGATCAAGCCCAACTCCGAGGAGCTCGCCGGCCTGGCCGGCGTCGATCGCCGAGGAGCTGGAAACGGCTCTGGCGCAAGGTAATCCGGACCCGGTCGTCGACGCGGCCCGGCAGCTGATCGAGCGCGGCGCCCGCACCGTGCTGGCCACCCTCGGTGCCGCGGGTGCGGTGCTGGTCAACGAGACCGGCAGCTGGCTGGCCACCCCTCCCCCGATCAAGCCCAAGAGCACCGTCGGCGCCGGTGACTCCTCCCTCGCGGGTTACGTGCGCGCCGACGTCGGCGGTGCCGAAGCGCCGCAACGGCTGCAGATGGCGGTCGCCTACGGCAGCGCGCGCCGCGGCACTGCCCGGTTCGGCGCTGCCGTCGCCCGCGCAGATCGACCTCGATGACGTTCGCGGTCACGATCGATTTCGCCCTATCCCGCCTCGCCCACCCGTCCCTGACACACGAAAGAGTTCACCCATGACGAACCCCGTGTCCATCATCAGCACCGATCTGGTGCTCCTCGACGTCGACGCAGGCGCCGACAAGGAGTCGGTGATCGACCGGCTCGCCGGCCGGCTCGCCGAGAGCGGACGGGTCGACCGACCGCGACGGCCTGACAGCCGCGGCGACTGGCCCGCGAGGCGCAGTCGGCCACCGGACTTGCCCGGCGGCATCGCCATTCCGCACTGCCGGTCGGCTGCGGTGTCGACCCCGTCGATCGGGTTCGCCCGGCTGTCGCCGAAGGTCGACTTCGGCGCACCCGACGGCCCGGCCGATCTGGTGTTCCTGATCGCCGCACCGGACGGCGCCGGCTCCGAGCACATGAAGCTGCTGTCCAGCCTGGCGCGCGCGCTGGTGCGGCCGGACTTCGTCGCAGTCGCTGCGGGACGCGCGCAGTCCGCCGACGAGGTCGTCGGCCTGGTCGACGGCGTGGTCAACCCCGGACGGCGCCGCAGCCCGCGGCCGCGCCGAGCCCGAAAGCGCCAGCGGCCGAATCGAAGTCGATCATCGCGATCACCGCCTGCCCGACCGGCATCGCCCACACCTACATGGCCGCCGACGCGCTGAAGCTGGCCGCCGAGCGCGCCGGGGTGAACCTGACGGTGGAGACCCAGGGCTCCTCGGGCAGCACGCCGGTGAGCGCCGACGACGATCGCCGGCGCCGACGCCGTCATCTTCGCCACCGACGTCGGCGTCAAGGACCGGCAGCGCTTCGCCGGCAAGCCGGTGGTCGCCTCCGGCGTCAAGCGGGCGATCAACGAGCCCGACAAGATGATCGCCGAAGCCGTTGCCGCGTCGAGCAATCCGAACGCCGCGCGGGTGGAGGGCACCGCGGCGGCCGCCGAATCGGGTGCGCCGGCCGGCGGCGTCGGCTGGGGCACCCGGATCCGGCAGATCCTGCTGACCGGCGTGAGCTACATGATCCCGTTCGTGGCCGCAGGCGGTCTGCTGATCGCGCTGGGCTTCCTGTTCGCCGGCTACGACATCGCCAACACGCCCGAGGGCGAGACCGAGTCGCTGGGCAACATCATCGCCACCACCAACTCGCTGACCAACCTGCCCAGCGGGCGGCTTCACCCAGTACCTGGGCGCGGTGCTGTTCACCCTCGGCGGCCTGGCCTTCGGCTTCCTGGTCCCCGCGCTGGCCGGCTACATCTCGTTCGCGATCGCCGACCGGCCCGGTATCGCACCGGGCTTCACCGCCGGCGCGGTCGCGGTGTTCGTCGGCGGCGGCTTCATCGGCGGCATCGTCGGCGGCCTGATCGCCGGCTTCGCGGCGCTGTGGATCAGCAGGCTCGAAGGTGCCGCAGTGGTTCCGCGGCCTGATGCCGGTGGTCGATCATCCCGCTGTTCGCCTCGCTGATCGTCGGCCTGCTGATGTTCCTGCTGCTCGGCCGTCCGCTGGCGCGCGATCACCTCCGGCCTGACGAACTGGCTCAACGGCCTCACCGGCAGCTCGGTCATCCTGCTCGGCGTCATCCTGGGCCTGATGATGTGCTTCGACCTCGGCGGCCCGGTCAACAAGGCCGCCTACGCCTTCGCCACCGCGGGCCTCAACGTCGCCGACCCGGCGTCGCTGCGCATCATGGCCGCGGTGATGGCCGCCGGCATGGTGCCGCCGCTGGCGATGGCGCTGGCCACCACGGTCCGGCCCGGGCTGTTCACCGAGCCGGAGCGGGAGAACGGCAGGGCCGCCTGGCTGCTCGGTGCCTCGTTCATCTCCGAGGGCGCGATCCCGTTCGCCGCGGCCGACCCGCTGCGGGTGATCCCGTCGATGATGGCCGGCGGCGCGGTCACCGGCGCGCTGATCATGGCCTTCGACGTCACGCTGAAGGCGCCGCACGGCGGCATCTTCGTGTTCTTCGCGATCGGCAACCTGCTCTGGTTCCTGGTGGCCCTGGCCGCGGGCACCGTGGTGGGCGCCGCTGGCCGTGATCGCCGCCAAGCAGTTCATCAGCCGAGCGCCAAGCCGCCAGCCGCCGCCGAACCGCCCGAACCGCCGTTTGGCGCGGCGGTCGAGTAAACATCTCCATAACGTCGAGTTCGACACCAACAGAAGGAGCCACAATGCACACCAAGACCGTCATCGTCGGCTCGGCGATCGGACTGCACGCCCGGCCCGCGGCGATCATCTCCGAAGCCGTCGTCAAGGCCGGTGTCCCGGTGACGCTGTCGCTCGACGGCGGTGAGCCGGTGGACGCCGGCTCGGCGCTGATGATCATGACGCTGGGCGCCGGCAACGGCGCGCGGTCACCGTCGCCTCCGAGGACGAGGCGGCCTGCAAGACCATCGCCGAACTGGTCCAGCAGGACCTCGACGCCTGAGCTGAGTCGAAACCGCCCGGGTCGGCAGCGCGCCGGCTCGGGCCTTTCGCCATTCCCAGTTTTGGTTAAGCCGGCCCACCCCTGGGTATTGAATTCAACGTCAGTATCCGAGTTGTCGATGGGCGAGACCGTGAGATGGTGGCTGGTTCCACTCGGCGTAGCGGCCATGTTCGGCGCGATCATCGCACTGAACATGCCGGTGAGCCTCAGCGCCGCCGACCGCACCGGATCGGCGATCACATGCGGCAGTCCGCTGCGCGAAGATCTAAGCACCGCGCGGCACGAGGACTCCCTCAACCAGCAACTCAACGTTCTGGTCGGTCCGCAGTACCACCCGAGTGACTACGCGTCGGAGTGCGAGTCGCTGATCGCGCTGAAGTGGCGCGTCGCGCTGCCGGTGGCCTCGCTCGGCGGGCTGGTGATCGCGACCGTCCTGGCCGCTGACGTGGTGTCCGTGCGCGGCCGCGGGCGACCCGGGCCGAGGCCACGGCTGGTCACCCCCGCCCTTGGCTTCCCGAGCGCGCCCATCGGGCGGCGCGCCACCCGTGACGGACTCGCGCGCCGATCGCAGGCCAGCAGGCCCTTGAGCATCAGGTTCCAGTAGAGGAACGGCAGCCCGTACTTCTTCAGATACCAGTACGCGCGGTGCGGCTTGGTCGGATCCAGCATCGGGAACGACGGCTCGAGGTTGAGGTCGTAGTCGAACTCGGCAAGCAACATGTCATGCGACGACGTCACGATCGGGCACGACGAGTAGCCGTCGTAGGAGGCGGTCAGCGGCCGGCGCTCGAGGTAGGCGTCGATGTTCTCGACCACCACCGGTGCCTGCTTGCGCACCGCCGCACCGGTCTTGGCGTTGGGCGACGAGGCGGCGTCCCCGAGCGCGAACACGTTGGGATAGCGCACATGCTGCATCGTGTGCTTGTCCACCTCGACGTAGCCGGCCGCGTCACCGGTGGACAGCGGGCTGCGCTTGATCCAGTCCGGCGCCGATTGGCGCGGTACGACGTGGAGCACGTCGTAGGGCAGCATCAGGTCACTGCCGCTGGGCCCGACCGAGGAGATCGCAACCTTGCGTGCGTCGGCGTCCACCGCCGTCATCTCCGACTCGGTGTGCAAGGTGATGCCGTAGTTCGCGATCACCTTGTCCAGGCTGTCGGCGATCGCCGGGATTCCGAAGATCCGCGCGCCGGGCACCACGAGGTGCACGTCGATGTCCTTGAGCACGCCCTGTTTGCGCCAGTAGTCCGACGCCAGGTAGGCGATCTTCTGCCCGGCCCCGGCACACTTCACACCGCCGGTCGGCATGGTGAACACCGCGGTGCCCGAACGCGTGTCGCGAATGAACTCCCACGTGCGCGGCGCAAGGTCGAACCGATAGTTCGAGGACACGCCGTTCTTACCGAGTGTGGGCTCGAGCCCCTCGTAGGCGTTCCAGTCGATCTGGATGCCGGGAGCAACCACCAGTACGTCGTAGCCGTAAGTCGAGCCGTCCGAGCACGTGACGGTGTTGTTCTCCGGGTCGAAGCCGTCGGCGGCCTTGCGAATCCATTTGGCGCCCTTGGGCATCACCGATGACTCCGGCCGTTCGGTCGTCGAGGACTTGGCCTGGCCGCCGCCGACGAGTGTCCACAACGGCTGGTAGTAGTGCTTGTCCGACGGTTCGATGACCGCGACGTCGGTGTAGCCCTTGCGCAGCAGGCGCGCGGCGACCGTGATGCCGGCCGTGCCGCCGCCGACGATCAGGACCTGGTGTTTGGCAGTGGTGTTCATCGCTTCTCGCTAACTCGTTGTGGTTCAGGCGTTCTGGACGGCTTCTTCCCAGGCGCCGTAGCCGCCCAGGACGTCACTGACATCGGCGAAGCCGCGCTGCCGCAGCAGGCTCGCGGCCACCGACGAGCGGTAGCCACCGGCGCAGTAGACGACGGTCGGCTTGCGCGGGTCGAGTTCGTCGAGTCCGATCCGGCAACTGGCCGACCGGGATGTTGACCGCGCCCGGGATCATGCCGGCCGCCGCTTCGCCCGGGTTGCGCACGTCGACGATCTGGAGCTCGGGGACGTCGGCGATCCGCTCGCCCATCGCGTTGCTGGTCAGCCGCGAGGCGACCTCGACATCGTCGCGGTTGGTGAACATCACCTGGTAGGGCTCGTTGAGGTAGCCGATGACGCGATCGAAACCGATTCGCGCCAAACGGTTCTTGCCCTCCAGCTCCAGACCCGGCTCGGTCATCAGCACGATGTCGACGTCGGGCTTGACCACCGATCCGGCGAACTCCGCGTAGCGGCCCTCGAGGCCGATGTTGATCGGCGCCGCGCAGGTGACCCAGCGCGAAGTCCTCCGGGCTGCGCCCGTCGACCAGCATCGCGCCCGCCTCGCATCGCCTTGCGCACGTCGGCGTAGGTCATGGCCTGCGGCATCTTGGTCTCGTCGAGCAGCTCGCGGTCCTTGCGGTTGAGGATCGCGTTGTAGACGAAGTAGCCGGGTGCCGGCGGCTGGCCCTCGGTGACGAGTTCCATGAAGGTCGCCTTGTCCGAGGCGCGCAGCGCGTAGTTGGTCTTGCGCTGCTCACCCATCGTCGACCACAGATCGGTCGAGAGGTTCTTGCCGCACGCCGAGCCGGCACCGTGCGCCGGGTAGACCCGGGTCGCATCCGGCAGGGTCATCAGCTTGTCGTGCAGCGAGTCGTACAGCTTGTCGGCCAGTTCCTCGCGGGTGAAGCCGATCGAGGCCAGCAGGTCGGGCCGGCCCACGTCGCCGATGAACAGGGTGTCACCGGTCAGCACGCCGTACGGCTCGGTGTCGTCGGCGTGCTCGTAGATCACGATGCTCAGCGACTCGGGGGTGTGCCCGGGGGTGTGCCGGAACTCCAGCTGCACGTCACCCAGCGAGTAGCGTTCGCCGTCCTCGACGGGCATGTAGTCGAACTCCGGCTTGGCCACCGACGAGTAGACGATCTTCGCCCCGGTCGCCTTCGGCCAGCTCCAGATGACCGGACAGGAAGTCGGCGTGGAAGTGGGTCTCGATGACGAGCTCGATCGTCATACCGAGTTCCTTTGCATCCGCGATGTATTCGGACACATCGCGCTGCGGGTCGACCACGACGGCGCGCCCGGTGGTCTCGTCGCCGATCAGGTACGACGCGTGTGACAGGCAGTCCAGGTAGTACTGGTTGAACTTCATTTCCGGTTTCCTTCCATGGGGTTTCGAGTTGTCGGGTCAGGCGAGCGCGAGAAACAGCTTCTCGAGCTCGGCCTCGGTCAGTGGGGTCTTGTCCGGGGAGTCGGCGCCGGTCGCGCATTCGCGCAGTCCGGTCGCCACCATCTTGAATCCGGCGCGGTCGAGGGCCTTCGATGCGGCGGCGAGCTGGATCACGATGTCCCGGCAGTCGCGGCCCTGTTCGATCATCGAGATCACGCCGGCCAGTTGGCCTTGCGCCCGGCGCAGCCGGTGCAGTACCTCGATGGAGTTCTCGTCGACGACCATGGTTGTCTCCTTGGTGTTCTCGGTGTCGCTCACGCTGCGGCCGCCGTCGTTGTGGAGCGGCTGCGTGAGCCGTCGCAGCGGGCATGCCGCGTAGTGGCTGCACGCGAAGGTCATTGCGCCCGCGACGACGGTCAGCGCGGCGCCGGTGAATCCGAGCGCGGGGTGAATCTCCTCGCCGAGGATCACCGAGGCCATGATCAACACGAACCAGCCGAATCCCTTGCGCAGCGTCTCCGGGTTGACCTTGCCCGCGAACCGCGCGCCGATCAGGCGCCGACCACCGCCGCCGCGGTCAGCGCCGCGCCGAGGGACCAGTCGATCCGCACGCTGGACAGGTAGCCGATCAGCCCGGCGAAGGAGTTCATCGCGATGATCACCAACGACGTGCCGACGGCGATCGGCATGGGCAGGCCGCCGAGCAGGACCAGCGCGGGCACCAACAGGAATCCGCCTCCGGCGCCGATCAACCCGGTCACCATGCCCACCGAGACGCCGACGACGGCTATCTTCACAAGCGGCAGTTGGTGGGACTGGTCAGCACCGGCCGCGGTGTTCTTGCGGCCGCGCAGCATCGCGATCGCGGTGACGACCATCATCACCGCGAAGCCGATGAGCAACACCGTGCCGGGGATGAACTTCGCCAGGTGGCCGCCGGCGTAGGCCCCTGCCATCGTGGTCGCGCCGAACAGCAACGCGGTCCGCCACTGCACCCGGCCGGCGCGCGCGTGTGAGATGGCGCCGACCGCACTGGTGGTTCCGACGACCAGCAGCGAGGTGGCGATGGCCTGCTTGGCGTCCATACCGGCCACATAGGCCAGCAGGGGAACCGTGAGGATCGATCCGCCGCCGCCGAGCAGTCCGAGGGAGACGCCCACGAAGACCGCCAGGACGATTGCCAGGGTGATCACGGCCGGTTACCTCCCTCGAATTTGATCTCGTCGACATACCACTGGGGGTATATCCATACACTCACCATAGATACCTATGGGGGTATGCGCAAGTGTGATGTCACATACCCCCTGGGGTACGTGCGGTGGCGGTGACTCCGGCCCATCACCAGCACGGCAGGGGTAAGAGGTGAGGCAACCCTGAAATATCGGCGTTTGCGCTGCTAGCATGCCCGCTATGCCCGAGCCGACCCCGACCAGTGGCAACACGGCGGTCGGGCGGGTGGGCGCCTTCATCCGCGACTCGGGCTATCTGCGCAAGTGGCTCATCCTGGGCGTCGCCATCGGCATCATCGCCGGGCTCGGCGCCGTCGTCTTCTACCTCGCCCTCGACTACACCGGCAAGTTCCTGATCGGCTATCTCGGCGGCTACGACATGCCCGAGGCCAAGGAATCCGGCGGCGGAACCGGGTCGGCCGGGTTCGTGCGGCCGTGGGCGATCCCGCTCATCGTCTTCGGCGGCGCCCTGGTCTCGGCCACGCTGGTGGCCCGGTTCGCACCCGAGGCCGAAGGCCACGGCACCGACAGCGCCATCGAGGCCGTCCACACCGATCCGCGGTCGATCCGCGGTCGCGCGGTCGTGGTCAAGATGCTCTCCAGCGCGCTGACCATCGGGTCGGGCGGCTCCGGTGGCCGGGAAGGCCCGACCGCGCAGATCTCCGCGGGATTCGGCTCACTGCTGACTCGTGTGTTCAACCTGGCGGACGCCGACGGGCGCGTCGCGGTATCACTGGGCATCGGGTCCGGGATCGGCGCGATCTTCGGTGCGCCGCTCGGCGGGGCGGTACTCGCCGCCTCGATCATCTATCGCGAGGATTTCGACTACAAGGCGCTGGTGCCCGGCTTCCTGACGTCGGGGACCGCCTACGCGGTCTACGGCTCGATCATGGGCTTTGCGCCGATGTTCGGTTTCGTCGAACCCGACTACCGCTTCGACCCGGCCCAACTGGTGCTGGTTCCTGGTGATCGGGATCGTCTCCGCGGCAGTCGGTTACCTGTATGCGCGGGTGTTCTACGGAACGGTCGACCTGACTCACCGGCTGCCGGGCGGCAAGATCATCAAGCCTGCCCTCGGCGGTCTGATGGTCGGCCTGCTCGCACTGGTGATCCCCCAGGTGCTGTCCAGCGGGTACGGCTGGGTCCAGATCGCCACCACCCGCGAAGGACTGATGACCATCCCGCTGTGGATCGTCCTCATCCTGCCGGTCGCGAAAATCGTTGCGACATCACTGTCGATCGGCACCGGCGGGTCCGGCGGCATCTTCGGGCCGGGCATCGTCATCGGCGCGTTCGTCGGCGCGGCGATCTGGCGGCTGGCTGACCTCGCCGGCGCACCGGCACTGCCCGCGGGACCGGGCGTCTTCGTCATCGCCGCGATGATGGCGTGCTTCGGCAGCGTGGCCCATGCGCCACTGGCCGTGATGATCATGGTCGCCGAGATGACGGGGTCCTTCTCCGTCATCCCCGGCGCGATGATCGCCGTCGGAGTGGCGTATCTGATCATCTGCCGCAGCAGCGTGTCGATCTACCAGGCGCAGCGCCTCAACCGTGAGACGGCCGCGGCCGAACGGGTGACCGTGCCGGCCCCGGAGATCCTCGCGACTCCCGACGACGACGAACCCCGCACCTGACATCAGAAAGGCGGCCGCAATGCCGAAATCCCCCAGCCTCCATGCGATTTCACTCACCGAAGGTGAGATCGTCGAGGAGTCCGACCTCGGTTCGATCCGGCGGGTCACGGCCGACAACTTTCCGATTCTGCGCGGGATGTCCGTCAAGCGGGTGGTGATCAACCCCGGCGCCATGCGCACTCCGCACTGGCATGCCAATGCCAACGAGCTGACCTACTGCGTGTCGGGCACCGCGCTGGTCTCGGTTCTCGACACCTACAGCCAGTTCTCTTCGTTCGTGGTGAGCGCCGGCGACATGTTCCACATCGACTCGGGCTCACTGCATCACATCGAGAACATCGGCGAGGACGTCGCCGAGTTCATCATCGCTTTCCGCAGCGAAAGGCCGGAAGACTTCGGGCTTTTCGCCGCGTTCGGCGCGATGACCGACGCGGTGCTGGGCAACACCTACGACCTGGACGCCGCGGACTTCACCAAGATCCGCCGCAGCACCACCGACCGGTTGCTGGCCAAGCGCACCGGCGATCCGGAGGTGCCGCCGACGGCGTACTTCGGCGACCCGCACAAGTTCTCCGTCGAGGCGCAGTCACCGGCGATCAGCCTCGCGGTCGGTTCGGCGAACCTCGCTCGTGTGCAGTTCTGGGCGAGCGCTGAAGGATCTGTCGATGTACTCGCTGCGAATCCGCGAGGACGGGATGCGCGAGCCGCACTGGCATCCGATCACCGCGGAGATGGGCTACGTGCAACGGGGATCGGCGCGGATGACGGTGATGGATCCCGACGGCACACTGGACACCTGGTACCTCGAGCAGGGCGACGTCTACTTCGTCCCGCGGGCCTATCCGCACCACATCGAGGTCGTCGACTCCCCCGACATGCACTTTCTGATCTTCTTCGACCAGCCGACCCCCGGTGACATCGGCTACCGCGCCTCGATCAGCGCCTACTCGCGGGAGGTGCTGGCCGCGACGTTCAACGTGCACATCGACGACCTGCCGAACTTCCCGTTCACCAACGCCGACCCGCTGATCGTGACCCGCAACAACCCGGTGGACGAGCACGCCATGGGTGAGGCCTGATCGCGGGGACCTAGGTCACCTTCTCGACACGATTCAGCAAAGGGCGATGCGCTGAGCAGGACCGGCGTGCGACCCTTCTCTCCTCATTCAATGGCGAGGGGATCCGAAATGTCAGCTCCAACGATGGCGCACCGGCTGGCAGCCGAGTTCGTCGGCACATTCTTGTTGGTCTTCGGTGGTTGCGGCGCAGCGGTTTTCGCGGCTGACCCGGCCGAGGACAAGTCGGTCGGAATCGGCTTCCTCGGGGTGTCGCTGGCGTTCGGCCTCACGGTGCTCGCCGGCGTGTACGCGTTCGGTGTGATCTCCGGCGGGCACTTCAACCCGGCGGTGACGCTCGGTGCGGCGCTGGCCAAGCGCGTGGAGTGGAAGGCGCTGCCCGCCTACTGGATCACCCAGGTCATCGGCGGCCTGGTCGCCGGCGCGGCTGATCTATCTGATCGCCAAGGGCAAGCCCGGCTTCACGGCGACCGGCCACATGGCGGCCAACGGCTACGGCGCGCATTCGCCGTTCAACTACTCGCTGGCTGCTGTGGTGATCGCCGAGATCCTGCTCACCTTCATCTTCCTGCTGGTGATCCTCGGCGCCACCGACGACCGCGCCCCGAAGGGGTTCGCCGGGTCTGGCGATCGGCCTGACGCTCACGCTGATCCACCTGATCTCGATCCCGATCTCGAACACGTCGGTGAACCCGGCCCGCTCGACCGGTGTCGCGTTCTTCAACGGCGACGGCGCACCCGCACAGCTGTGGGTGTTCTGGCTGGCCCCGCTGGTCGGCGCCGCCATCGCCGGCGTCGTCTACCCGCTGCTGTTCGGCAGGGACGAGGAACTGGCCGACCGTCCGGTGCGCGACGCCGCGCTGGAGAGCTGAGGGTCAGCGCGCCTTCTTGGCGGCGCCCTTCTCCGTCGACGACCCCTCGTGGGTCAGCGCGCCGCCGGCGTTCTCGAGGTGCGCCCGGACGAACCACTGGAACTTCTCCAGCTCCGCGGCCTGGCCGATGAGGATGTCCTGGGTCACCGGGTCGAGTTCCTCGGTGACGGTCGATCGCCTTGCGGACGTCCTCGATCACCCCGTCGTAGACCAGATCCAGGGCCGCCAGGTGCGCCTGCACGGTGTCGCGGCCCACCGAGTAGTCGTCCCAGGTGCGGTCCTTGAGGATCGCACCCGGTGTGCCCTGCGGCGAAAAGCCAAGCGTCGCAATCCGTTCGGCGACCTCGTCGGCGTAGCCGCGGACCAGCTCCACCTGCGGGTCGATCATCTCGTGCACGCCGATGAAGTTGGGGCCCACCACGTTCCAGTGCACGTGCTTGAGGGTCAGGTGCAGGTCGTTGTAGGTGCTGAGCTGCTTCTGCAGCAGGTCGGCCACCTTGCGGGCCTGGTCTTGGGTCATACCGGGGACGGTGAACTTCGAACCCATCAGTCGCTCCTTCGCATCTCGCTGTCGGAGCCACGCATACCCGGGTCGGCGGGCCGGTAATCAGCACCGGAAGCGGCGTCACATTTTGCTGATCTGCTGCACCGGCAGGCGCGCGCCACGGCGCGGCTCGTAGGCCAGTCCGCTGGCCTCCAACAGTCGCACCGCGCGGTAGCGGTGCGGACGCTCGGGTTCGAGCAGCTCGATCATCCCGGCGTCGTCGACCGGCCGCCCGATCAGCGTCCAGCCGATCATCTTGGGCACGTGGTAGTCACCGACCGACAGCGCATCGGCGTCACCGAAGGCCCGCTGCGCCGTCTCGGCCGCCGTCCACACACCGACACCGGGAAGGACGGTCAGCGCCTCGCGGGCCTCGGCAGCCGGGCGGCCGGCCAACCGCTCCAGCGCGTCCGCCCGCTGCGCACAGCCGACGACGGTGCGGGCGCGACCCGGGTCGACGTTGGCGCGGTGGAACTCCCAGGACGGGATCCGCCGCCACACCTGCGCCGACGGCGGCACCCGCATCCGCGACGGGCGCAGGCCCGGGTGCGGGGCTGCCGAACTTGGTGACCAGCAGCCGCCACGCCCGGAACGCGTCGGCGCCCGGCACCCGTTGCTCGATCACCGCGGGGATCAACGCCTCGAGGACGCGTCCGGTGCGCCCCAGCCGCAGATGCGGCACCCGCTTGGCCGCGGCCGCGATGACCGGGTGCACCGGCCGGAAGTCGGCGGCGTCGTCGTCGGCACCGAGCAGCGCCGGTAGTGCTTCGAGGAACTCCTCGGCGCCCTCACCCCAGGCCTGGCACGTCACCGCGTCGGGCGCGCTACGCGAGATGCGGGCGGTGACCGCACCGGTGTGCTGCAGGCTGGTCCGCCAGATCGCACGGTCCGCGTCGAGCTGGTAGCAGGGGTCACCCGGCCCGCGGCGTTGCGGCGCGAGCGTCAGCCCCGGGCTGACCGGGCCTGGGAACTCCACCGTGCGCTCGACGGGCACCGGGTCAGTCCGGCTCGACGGTGATGTCGGCTTTGGTCGGGTAGAAGGCGACGTGTCCGGCGATCGCCGCGACGGCCGGGTACGGCTCGTCGTAGGCCCAGATCGCGTCCTCGACGGTCGCCCCTCCGACGGAGACATGAAAGTAGCCGGCCTCGCCCTTGTAGGGGCAGTAGGTGTGAGTTTGGCTGCGGCTCAACACCTTCGGGTCCACATCGCCGATCGGGATGTACTGCACGACGGGATACGTCGCCTCCTGCAGACCGAGGGCGGCGCGGGTGTCGGCGACCAGTTCGCCGTTGACCCGCACCTGAACCCGGCCGCCGGTCGGCGTGATCGTGATCGGATGTGCGTCGGTGGGCTGCTTGACTTCGCGCGTGGTCATCGTCGGTTCTCCTCGCAGTGGGTGTGCTCGGGTGCAACACCGCACCCCACCCATGATTCCCGCGCTAGGGCCGGCGCGCGATCGCGTCGGCGACCACCGCGATCGGCGAGGTCGTGGACCGCCCGCTCTCCTCGTGGCGGTCGGCCACCTTGTAGGCGGTGTACATGCCGCGCACACCGATCCAGCGCAACGGCTCGGGCTCCCAGGTCTGGGAGTGGTGGCCGACCCAGGGCAGGGCGGTCAGCGGGGTGGAGCGTTTGAGCACCAGGTCGGTCAGCGTGCGCCCGGCCAGGTTGGTGGCCGTCACGCCGTGGCCGACGTAGCCGCCGGCCTCGCCCAGCCCGGTGGCCGGGTCGAGGTTGACCCCGGCCGACCAGTCCCGGGGCACCGCCAGCACACCGCACCAGCCGTGTGCGATCGGCACGCCGCGGGTCTGCGGCAGCACGGTGTTGAGCACTCCGGTCAGGTAGGTGATGGTGCTCTCGCCGACGGCGCCGTCGTTGTCGATGCGCGAGGCGTAGCGGTAGGGCACCGCGCGGCCGCCGATGGCGATGCGGTTGTCGGCGGTGCGCTGGGCGTAGAAGAAGCCGTGCGCCAGGTCGCCCATCGTCTCGTAGCCCGTCCAGCCGATCGTCTTCCAGATGTCGTCGGACATCGGCTCGGTGGCGATCATCGCGCTGTTCATCGGCAGCCAGCGCCGCCGCAGTCCGGGCATCCGCGCGGTGAATCCCTCGGTGGCCCGCAGCACGATCGGCGCGCGGACCACGCCCTGCGAGGTCTCGGCCCGGCCCGGGCTGATCGACGTCACCGGGGTCTGCTCGTAGATCGTGACGCCGAGGCGCTCCACCACGTCGGCCAGGCCGCGGGCGAGCTTGGCCGGCTGGATCCGGGCGCAGTGCGGGTTGAACGAGCCGAGCACCAGGCTGATCGACGCGGATCCGCTCGGCGGCCTCGGCGGCGGTCAGCATCTCGATGCCGTCGGTGCCCCACTCGCGGTCCTCGTCGGCCTCGGCACGCAGCCGGCGGGCCTGCGCGGCGTTGCGGGCGACCTCGAGATTGCCGCCCTTGACGATGTCGGCCTGGATGTCCTCGCGGGCCGCGACCTCGATGACCTCGTCGACGGCCTCGTTGAGGGTGCGCTGCCAGGCCACCACGTTGTCGCGGCCGTACTTCTTGGCCATCAGTCCGCGGTGGCCGGGCGCCAGCCCGGACAGCCAGCCGCCGTTTCGCCCGGACGCGCCGAACCCGGCGAAACGCGCCTCCAGCACCGTGATCCGCAGCGACGGGTCGGCCTTCTTCAGGTAGTAGGCCGTCCACAGTCCGGTGTAGCCGGCGCCGACGATGCAGACGTCGGCGTCGCGGTCACCGGGCAGAGCGGGACGCGGTTGCGGGAGTTCGGTGAACCAGTGCGAGACGGCGCCGTTGATCGTGGCCATGGGGAGAATCTTGGCAGCCCGACCTGTCGGACGCCTAATCGTCTTTACCGCGCCGCCGGCAATCGATCCGTGCGCTCACTGAACGATCAACTGGCCGTGCATCATCGGGTGATAGGTGCAGTGGTAGGCGTACGTACCGGGCTGCGTCGGTGCGGTGAACGTGGCGGTTCCGTTGCCGTCCACGTCGACGTTGAACGCGTTGCCGTCGTCCGCGGTGACGCTGTGCTCGGGCCCGTCGGTGTTGACGACGGTCACGGTGGCACCCGGGGTGACGGTCAGCGGCGCGCTGAACTTCATGTCAGCGATGGTGATCGTGGGGCCGGCCGCGGTGGCGGTGGCGGATGCGGCGGTGGAGGACGCAGCCGAGGGGCTCTCCGAAGACGCTGTGGTGGTGGTTCCCGACGAGCAACCGGTCACGAACAGCAGGGTGGCGAACGCAAGTGCGATGAGACGTGTCATAGCCCGTACACGAATTGACGGACATGCCGGTTCATTCTGACGCCGCCTTCGCCTGCTTCTTCGCGGCGCGCAGCCCGACCCAGAACCGGGCGGCCTCCCGGATGGACTCCTCGACCGGCCGCGGCTGCCAGCCCAACTCCCGCACGGCCTTGCCGTGGTCGAGCGGGCCTTCGGCGCGCATCAGCCGCAGCGAGTCCAGCGAGAGCCGCTCGTCGGTACGGCGCAGCCGTGCCTTGAGCGTGCCCATGGTCGCCAGCGCGTAGGACATCGGCAGCGGGATCGCCTTGGCGGGCGGGGCCACGCCGGCTGTCTCCGCGGCGATCCGGGCGACCTCGGCGTTGCTGATCATCTTCTCCGAGATCAGGTAGCGCTCCCCGACTCGGCCGCGTTCGGCGGCCAGGATCATCGCGCGGGCGGCGTCGTCGACCCCGACGGCTTCCAGGTCGATGCCGGACATCACGAACGGCAGCTTCCCGAAGGCGGCGCCGGCGATGATCGCGCCGTGCGGGGTGCGTCCCCAGTCGCCGCTGCCGTAGGTCGTCGACACGCACATCGCGATGGCGGGCAGGCCCTTCTCGCGCGCGTAGCGCAGCACCAGTTCCTCGGCCTGTACCCGGGAGCGCACGTAGGGCGTGAGGCCTCGGTCGGAGATGATGTCGGTCTCGCTGGTCGTCTTGCCGCGGCGGCGGCGGACGGTGACGTAGCTGCTGGTGAAGATGAAGCGGTGCAGGCGTGCCGGCGACTGCCTCTGCGACGGCGACGTCGAGCACGTTGCGGGTGCCCTCGACGTTGGTGCGGAACAGCGGTGCGGGGTCGCGCAGCCAGCCGCGGGCGTCCACGACGCAGTAGTAGACGTCGTCGCAGCCGGCCATCGCCGCGCGCAGTGTGTCGTCGTCCCAGATGTCGCCGACGTACCGCTGCACGTCGAGATCGTCGATGGAGATGGTGTTGGCGTTCTCGCGCACCATCACCCGCACCTGGTGACCGTCGGCGACCAGTTGCCGGGTGACGTGTGAGCCCAGGAAGCCGTTGGCGCCGATGACCAGCTTGGGAGCCTGCTGGTCGCTCACTTCTGTCCTTCGAACTGGCGCAGCCACGCGGCGGCCTCGTCGTCGAGGGTGCCCAGTTCCCTGGCCTTCTTGCACCACTGCGACGCCGGCCTGCAGGAACTTCATCGGGTTGTAGATGTCCTCCTGCCGCGACCACAGGCCGTCGCCGGCGTAGGTGACGATCGAGATGTTGGTGGCGGTGATGATGGTGCCGTCACCGGGGTCGCGCATCGGGTTGTCCAGCTCGCAGATGACCCGGCCGGTGTCCTCGTCGATCACCGACCACAGCGACGGAAACTCCGTCATGTAGCTGCCCGGAAAGGTGCCCATGGTCCGGGTGATCCAGGCCCGCACCTCGTCGCGGCCCTTCATCGTGCCCATCGCGTGCTCGATGTAGTCGACGTCGGGGGTGTAGTGGCCCACCCAGGTGTTCCAGTCGCGGGTTCGGGCCGCGTCGGCGACGGTGGCCTCGAAGGTGGCGAAGGCTTGGGTCAGTTCCTCACGGGAGAATCGCGGCACAGCTCCAAACTAGAACACGTTCTATCGATTCTGACCAGTCCCTGACGCGGGACTTTCCGAGCGGCACCCGGGGTTGAAGCTGACGCACACTGGGAAGGGACTATGGCGCACAACTATCACAAGAATCCTGCGGCCCTCGATGCGCTGTCACCCGAGCAGTACCAGGTGACGCAGCGCAACGGCACCGAGCGGGCCTTCACCGGCGAGTACTGGGACAACCACGAGCCCGGCATCTACGTCGACGTGGTTTCCGGCGAGCCGCTGTTCGCATCGGTCGACAAGTTCGACAGCGGCACCGGCTGGCCGAGCTTCACCAGGCCGATCGAGCAGGCCAACGTGATCTCCAAGCGAGACTTCAAGATGTTGGTGCCCCGCACCGAGGTGCGTTCGGCCCACGGCGACAGCCACCTCGGGCACGTCTTCAAGGACGGCCCGCGTTCACGAAGGCGGGTTGCGCTACTGCATCAACTCGGCTTCGCTGAGATTCATCCACCTCGACGACCTCGAGGCGCAGGGCTACGGCGAATACCGGCGGCTGTTCGGTACCGCCACTGAGGAAGGAGACGACGTGAGCGAGCTACAAGAAGGCGATCCTGGCCGGCGGCTGCTTCTGGGGAATGCAGGACCTCATCCGCAAGCAGCCCGGTGTGGTGTCCACCCGCGTCGGCTACACCGGCGGCGAGAACTCGCATCCGACCTACCGCAAGCATCCGGGCCACGCCGAGGCGATCGAGATCGTCTACGACCCGGCGGTGACCGACTTCCGGGCGCTGCTGGAGTTCTTCTTCCAGATCCACGACCCGAGCACCAAGAACCGCCAGGGCAACGACGTCGGCAGCAGCTACCGCTCGGCGATCTTCTACCTCGACGACGAGCAGAAGCGAGTCGCGGTGGACACCATCGCCGACGTCGACGCTTCCGGGCTGTGGCCGGGCAAGGTGGTCACCGAGGTGACACCGGCCGCCGAGTTCTGGGAGGCCGAGCCCGAGCACCAGGACTACCTGGAGCACTACCCCAACGGCTACACCTGCCACTTCCCGCGGCCGGGCTGGAAGCTGCCCAAGCGCGCCGAGGTGTAGCGCTTCACGCCGGCGTCAGCGGCGGTACATCACCACTCGGCCGCCCTTCTTCGGGGTGTACGCCACCCCGCGGAAATGACACTTCTCCCCGGTGCGTCGGTCGTCTGGATGGTGAAGTGCCGCAGGACGGTTCGCAGCACGATGTCCATCTCCATGTTGGCGAACGCCGCACCGACGCAGCGCCGGGTGCCGCCACCGAAGGGAACCCAGGCGAACGTGTTGGGCTTGGCGTCGATGAAGCGCTGGGGGTCGAACCGCTCCGGATCGGGGAAGATGTCCGGGTTCTCGTGCAGCTGCGACAGGCTGACCATGATCGAATAGCCGTGCGGGACAACCCATTCACCCAGCTGGTAGCTCGGCGCCTCGACGCGGCGGCCGATGAAGTCGATCACGGTGCGGTTGCGCTGGACCTCGAAGATCGTGGCCTGCCGGTAGGTGTTGTCGTCGGTGTCGGCTTCGGCCACCAGCCGGGCGAGCACGTCGGGATGGCGGGAGATCCGCTCGAAAGCCCACCCCAGCGTGGACGCCGTCGTCTCGTGGCCGGCCGCCAGCAGGGTCAGCAGTTCGTCGCCGAGGTCGCGCCGGGTCATCGCCGAGCCGTCCTCATACGTGCTGCGCAGGAACAGCGTCAGCACGTCGGTGCGGTCCTCGAAGTGCGGGTCCAGGCGTGCCCGGGTGATCAGCGTGTCGACGAATCCCTCGTACTGTGCCCGGTATTCGGTGAGCTTGGCCCACGGCCCCCAGCGCAGTTCGCGCTTCGGGGACGGCAGGACCGCCAGCCGAGAGCCCAGGGTCACCCACTTCGGGATCAGCTCGCGAAGCCCGCGCAACTCCGCCCCGTCGGCGCCGAAGATGGTCCGCAGGATGATGTTGAGCGTGATGTGCATCATCGGCTCGAGGGTGGCGAACTCCCGGCCCTCGGGCCACGTTGCGATCTGGCGGAGGGTCTCCTCCTCCACGATCTGCTCGTAGGCCTTGATGCTCTTGCCGTGAAACGGCGGGGTGAGCAGCTTGCGGCGGGCCCGATGCTCGCGGCCGTCGAGGGCGAAGACCGAGCCCTGCCCGAGCAGTCGGCTCAGATTCGGCTGGATGTTGTAGAGCACGTCGGGACTCGTGGTGAAGATCTGCTTGGTCAGCGCGGGATCGGAGACCACGACGGTGTCGCCGAACACCGGCATCGGCAGGGCGAAGACGCGGCCGTAGCGCCGGGTGAGCCGAGCGGTGGCCTCACGTCGCGCCACCAGGAACGCCATCCGCACCAGCGCGTTGGACACGTGGGGCGGCAGCTTGGGGCCGACGGTGGCCGGGACGTCGACGGTTGGCGCTTCGGTCATCAGTGACTGGCCTTCCCTGGCGAGAGCGTGGTACCGCGCTGTACCACTGGATTGCGAGGTACGGTACTCTTCAGTACCAGCCCTGACAAGGGGCCGACGTCGAGAAGGGGCCGGGTGACCACGACGGTTGCGGCGCAGGCCGCCCCGAGCGACGGCGCCTTCCGCCGCCGTCTGCTCGACGGACTGGCCGCCTCCATCGACGAGCGCGGCTACCGCGACACCACCGTGGCCGACATCGTCAGGCACGCCCGAACCTCCAAGCGCACCTTCTACGACCAGTTCTCCACCAAGGAGGCGTGCTTCGCCGAACTGCTGACGGCCAACGCCGAGGAGATCGTGGCCCGGGTCCGGGGAGCGGTCGACCCGGACGCGCCGTGGCGCGATCAGGTCCGTCAGGCCGTCGCCGCCTACGTGGCCACCATCGAGGCGCGCACCGCGATCACCCTGAGCTGGATTCGCGAGCTGCCCGCCCTCGGCGAAAGCGCCCGGCCGACGCTGCGCCGGGGCTTCGGCCGCCTTGTCGCCATGATCGTCGACCTCAGCGGCAACAACAGCTTCCGGGAAGCCGGCATCCCGCCGATCTCGCGCGCCGCGGCGGTGATCCTGGTGGGTGGACTGCGTGAGCTCACCGCCCAGACGATGGAGGACGGCGACCCGGTCACCGACATCATCGAACCCGCGGTGGCCGTCGCCACGGCCATCCTCGGGCCGAAAACTACGGCCTGAGAACTACTTTCACCATCCCGTCTTCCTTCTTCTGGAAGCTCTCGTAGGCGTGCGGCGCCGCCTCCAGCGGTAACCGGTGGGTGGCGAACGTGTCCACCCCCAGCGGATCGTCGTCGCTGAGCAGCGGCATGATGTCGGGCACCCAGCGTTTGACGTTGGCCTGCCCCATGCGCAGCTGGATCTGCTTGTCGAACAACACCATCATGTTGATCGGGTCGGCGGCCCCGCCGTACACACCGGACAGCGAGATGGTCCGCCGCGGCGAACCAGCTCGATCGCGGTGTGCAGCGCGGCCAGCCGGTCCATCCCGGCGTTGCGCATCACCGCCCGTCCCACCGGTGACGGCAGGTAACCCGCTGCGGTCTGGCGCGAATTCGGCGACCGGCGAGCCGTGTGCCTCCATCCCGACGGCGTCGATCACCGCATCGGCGCCGCGGCCGTCGGTCTGGGCGAGTACCCGGTCGACGAGGTCGCCGCTGCGAATGTCGATGACGTCGTCGCAGTAGGGCCGGCGCGATCCAGCCGCTCCGGGACCAGGTCCACACCGATGACCCGATACTTGTTGCGCTGACCGCAATTCGGCAGGCCATCGACCCGGCCTAGTCGGCCCAGTCCGAGCACCACCAGATATTCCGCCGTCGCGGCCACCTCGGCGTACTCGAGTCCCTGCCACGCGGTGGGCAGCACGTCGGACAGGTACACGTAGCCGGTCGTCGGGACCGTTCACCGGCACCTTGATGTGGGTGTAGTTGGCCTGCGGCACCCGCAGGATATTCCGCCTGCCCGCCGGCCACCTCGCCGTACAGCTTGGAGTAGCCGAACACGCCGCCCGCCGTGCCCTGGTCCCTGTTCTGTGTTGTCTCACACTGACTTTGCAGACCCTGGTCACACATGAAGCAGTGTCCGCAGGAGATGTTGAACGGAATCACCACCCGGTCGCCCACCTTCAGCTGATCGACCTCGCCGCCGACCTCCTCGACCACACCCATGGCCTCGTGGCCCAGGATGTCGCCGGGCGACATGAACGCCCCACGGTGTCCACCGAAACGTTACGGCGGCCGTGCCAGGTCACTGCTCGCATGCGGATCCTCCTCGAATAGCGTCAAGGGCCGCATGCCCGTTCGGAAGTACCTCAAACCTGGGCCAGCACGAACGCGAACGGCCGCGGGAAGCCGAGGCCGGACAGCCGACCGGTGCGAATGTCGTCGATCGGCACCCCCACCACGCCCACCGCTCGACGGTTCGTAGCAGCGCAGCGTCACACCGTCGAGTTCGGTGAGCAGGACCCAGTGCCGCGGCAGCACCGAACCGACCAGCATCGCCACCGGCCATCCGGCGGCGATCGCGTCGAGCACGTCGGCCAGCGAGTCGCCCGGGCGGGCGGGCCGCCACCGGTAGCGCACACCGCGGCCGATGCTGTGCTTGGTCAGGGCTCGCGCGATCCCGGCCGGGGTGGTGCCGAGCGCCCTGGGCCATACCCGGTTGACCGCGCGGTGCACGCGGACCTGTTCGGAGTCGAACCACTGTTGGCTGCGACCGGATCGGAGCGGCGCGCCGTAGTCGTCGTCGAGCAGCGCACCGGCCATCACCGCCACGCTGGGACCGCACGTGACGCCGTCGCGCTGCCGGGGCCACATGGTCAGCCTTGCGGCGGGAAGCCGCCGGTGGCCACCGGGCCCCAGGTCTGCGGAGTGACCCTGATCAGGCACTTGCCCTGGTCGACCATGGCCTGCCGGTATTCGGCCCAGTCCGAATGCTCGCCGGCGACCGCCCGGAAATAGTCCACCAGTGGTTCGACGGCCTCGGGCAGGTCGATCACCTCCGCGGTCCCGTCGATCTGCACATAGGGCCCGTTGAACTCGTCGGACAGCACCACGACGCTGGCGCGCCCGGTGCGACGGATGTTGACCGCTTTGGCCCGTCGTGGATAGCTGGCGATCACCAGCCGGCCCTGCTCGTCGACGCCGCCGGTGACCGGCGAGGACTGCAGCGATCCGTCGGCGCGGAACGTGGTCAGCACCATGCGGTGGCGCGGCCGCGCGAACTCCAGCAGCTGGTCGTGGCCGACGGCGTCGGCCGTCGCGTACTTACGGGCCATGACAGCCACTCTATCCACGGCGGCGGCGGATCGGCGTACCTTTATCTCTCGACCCGAGGGAGGACTGCACATGGCCGCGACGATGCGCGCTGAGCGTTTCTACGCCGACACGAAAACGGTTGTACTGGAGGATGTTCCGATCCCAGAGCCCGGCGAGGGCGAGGTTCTGGTCAAGGTCGCCTTCTGCGGCATCTGCCATTCGGACCTCAGTCTGATCAACGGCACGTTCCCCGCCCAGCTTCCGGTCGTGACCCAGGGCCACGAGGCGTCCGGGACCATTGCCAAACTCGGCCCGGGAGTGACGGGGTGGTCCGAGGGCGACAGGGTGATCGTCGCCGCAGGCCGGCCATGCCAGCAGTGCCTGAACTGCCGCCGTGGCGATCTGGCGCATTGCATGGCGATGCAGATCATGGCGTTCGCCTACGACGGCGCGTGGGCGGAGTACACCGTGGCGCAGGCAAACGGGCTGACCCGGGTACCCGACAACGTGCCGATGGACCAGGCCGCGATCCTGGCCGACGCGGTGTCGACACCGTTCGGCGCGGTGGTGCACACCGGCAAGGTCACCGTCGGCGAGTCGGTCGGGGTGTGGGGTGTCGGCGGGGTCGGCACCCACATCGTCCAGCTGGCCCGGCTGGTCGGGGCGGTTCCGGTGATCGCCCTCGACATCAACCCGGTGGTGCGGGAGCGGGCGCTCGAACTGGGCGCCGACTACGCCTTCGACTCGCGCGACGAGGACCTCCGGGACAAGCTCGCCGAGGCCACCGGCGGACGCATGCTCGACGTGGCCTTCGACGCCGTCGGACTGAAGGTGACCTTCGAGCAGGCACTGGACTCGCTGACGGTCGGCGGACGGCTGGTCGGGGTGGGCATGAGTGCGGAGTCCCCGACGGTGGGCCCCACGTCGATGTTCGGCGTGACCCGCAAGCAGGCGCTGGGCCACCTGGGCTACGAGAACTCCGACATCGAGACGTTGGCCGCGCTGGTGTCGCGCGGCCGTCTCGACCTGTCCCGCTCGATCAGCCAGATCATCCCACTCGAGGACATTCACGAGGGCATTCGGATGCTCGAGCACGCCGAGGGCAACCCGATCCGGATCGTGGTGCAGCCGTAGCCGATTCGGCGCCCTAGGCCGCCAGAGCGGCCTGGACCGGGCGGACACTGCGGATACGATCCGGCAGCGCCAGCCTGACGATCTTGCGCACCACGGTCGCGAACTGCTTGGGCAGCGGTCCCGCGTTGTAGGGAATTCCGTAGCGCTGGCACACCTCTCGGACCTGCGGCGCGATCTCGGCGTAGCGCCGGGCCGGCAGATCGGGGAACAGGTGGTGCTCGATCTGGAAGGACAGATTGCCGGACAGGATGTGGAACAGCCTGCCGCCGGTCAGGTTCGCCGAGCCGAGCACCTGGCGGAAGTACCACTGGCCGCGCGACTCGTCGCGGGTCTCCTCCACCGAGAATTCCTGGGTGCCGTCGGGGAAGTGCCCGCAGAAGATGATCGCGTAGGACCACACGTTGCGGATCAGGTTCGCCGTCATGTTGCCGGCGAAGACGAACGGCGCGAACGGCCCGGCCAGCAGCGGGAAGGCGACGTAGTCCTTGGCCACCTGACGGCGGGTCTTGCGCCAGATCTCCTGCAGCACTTCGCGTTTGTCGGACAGTGAGATCTCACCGGCGCGAATGCGTTCGGTCTCCAACTCGTGCAGGGCCACTCCGTACTGGAACAGCACCATGAGCAGGAAGGCGTAGACCGGGTTGCCCAGGAAGTACGGCCGCCAGGGCTGGTCGTCGCTCATCCGCAGGATGCCGTAGCCGACGTCGCGGTCCATTCCGACGATGTTGGTGTAGGTGTGGTGGGAGAAGTTGTGCGAGTGCCGCCACTGGTCGGCGGGGCATGCGGTGTCCCACTCGAAGGTCCTGCCGCACAGGGCGGGGTCGCCGGTCCACTCGTACTGGCCGTGCATGACGTTGTGGCCGATCTCCATGTTGTCGAGGATCTTCGACGCCGCCAGCAGTGCGGTGCCGGCCAGCCAGGCCGGCGGGAAGATGCCGGCGAACAACAGTGCCCGTCCGGTGACTTCCATGGAGCGCTGGGCCTTGATGACCCGCCGGATGTAGTCGACGTCGGCCTGGCCGAGGTCGGCGATCACGCGATCGCGGATGGCGTCGAGTTCGCGGCCGAATGCGTCGGCCTGCTCCGGTGTCAGTGTGATGTGTTGCTGGGTCATGGTTTTGCCCTTTCGGTTCACAGCGCGATGTCGACGTCACCGACGGGCACGGACACGCAGATCTGCACGTCCTCCTCGTCGGCGGTCGACACCGCTCCGGTGGTCAGGTTGCGCACCGCGCCGCGATGCTTGCGACGGGTGCAGGTGTGGCAGATGCCCATGCGGCATCCGTTCTTCGGAGTCAGCCCGGCGGCCTCGGCCTGCTCGAGCAGCGGTCGGCCGTCGTCGGTGCTTTCGATTGCGCTGTCGCGGAAGGTGATCCGCCCGCCCGATGGTGCGTCCGGGACGACGAACGGGGTGGGGACGAAGCTCTCCGAGCTGACGTTGTCGCAGACCGCGCGGACGGCGTCGACGAGTGCCGGCGGACCGCAGACGAACACGGCGTCCGGTTCGGGCATCGCGGCCCGCAGATGATCGGCATCGAAGTGGCCCGTCAGCTCACCGCCGGGTGAGCGGGTGTAGCCGTGCAGGACCCGGACCGGCATGGCCGCCAGCTCGGCGCGGTAGCAGGCCTCTTCCGGCGTGCGCGCGTAGTGCACGAAGGCGATCTCGCCGGCGTGGCCCTGGGCCACCAGTGTGCGCAGCATCGACATCACCGGGGTGATGCCGCTCCCGCCGGAGACGAACAGGATGCGAGTCGGTCGCGGTTCGGGGATGACGAAGTCACCGGCCGGGGCCGACAGGCCCACCACCATTCCGGGATGCGCGTGCCGGTACAGATGCTCGGACACCAGGCCGCCGTCGTGGCAGCCGACCGTCAGCTCGAGCAGCGGGGAGCCCTCGGCGTTGGCCGGTGAGTAGCACCGGGTGTGCCGGCGGCCGTCGATCTCCACGGTCAGGTTGACGTGCTGGCCGGCTCGATGGCCGACGACGGCGGCGTTCGGCTCGAGAACGAGCGTGACACTGCGGGGTGTGGACCGCCGCACGTCGACCACCTTGGCGCGCGCGTCGGTCGTCCAGGTCTGGTCCACGAGCTCGGTGTACCGGTCCACACCGTGCGGTCCGGTGAGCAGATCGACCAGCGGCGAGCGAAGCACCTTCTTGGTCAAAGTTTGAGTGAACATATGTACACCGTGTCTGGTGAAACCGCATGTCGTCAAGGGATTCGTGCAGTCTGTGGTACGGTTCACACCAGTGAACAGTCGTACGCCGAAGTCACGCCACGAGCGTCCTGGCCGCACCCGTTCCAGGGAGACGCCCTCCCGTGAGGAGCGCAAGGAGGCCACCCGCCGGGCGATCATCGACGCCGCGCTCAAGCTGCTCGAAGAGCGCAGCTTCAGCGGGCTGAGCCTGCGCGAGGTGACCCGTGAGGCCGGCATCGTGCCCGCGGCGTTCTATCGCCACTTCGATTCGATGGACGCCCTCGGTCTGGTGCTCATCGACGAGTCGTTCCGCTCGCTGCGCGAGATGCTGCGCAGCGCCCGCGCCGGCAAGCTCGACCCGAACCGGGTGATCGAGTCCACGGTGGAGATCCTGGTCGCCGGTGTCACCGAACAGCGTGAGCACTGGCGGTTCATCTCCCGCGAGCGGTCCAGCGGCGTGACCGTGCTGCGCTATGCGATCCGAACCGAGATCAGGCTGATCACCTCGGAGCTGGCCACCGACCTCGCCCGCTTCCCCGGCCAGAACACCTGGAGCACCGAGGATCTCAACATCCTGGCGAGCCTGTTCGTCAACTCGATGATCATCATCGCCGAGGCCATCGAAGAGGCCAACGACCCCGCCGCGCTCGAGGAGATCAAGCACACGGCGGTCAAACAGCTGCAGGATGATCAGCGTGGGCGTTGCCGGGTGGCGAAGCAAACCCGACCGCGAGGTGGCCGACGTGCACCCGATCGCCCTCAAGCAGGAAAGTGCCGAGTAGCGCCGGCTTCAATTTCGCGTCAGCGGGAACAGATCAGCATGGCAACCTCACGTCCCGCCGTGCTGTTCGACATCGACGGCACGCTGGTCGACTCCAACTATCTGCACGTCCACGCCTGGCAGCGGGCATTCACCGAAGTCGGCCTGCCGGTCGAGGCCTGGCGAATCCACCGCTCGATCGGGATGGACGGCTCCGCCCTGGTCGACGAGTTGTCCGACCACGCGGCCGAGGACGTGCAGAAGCGCCTCAAAGACCTGCACACCCGCTACTACGAGGCCTCGAGCGCGCTGCTGACCACCCTTCCGGGAGCGCGACCGCTGCTGCAGCGTGTCGCGGACTCGGACCTGCAGGTGGTGCTGGCCACGTCGGCACCGGACAACGAACTCGCCCTGCTGCGCTCGACACTCGACTGCGACGACCTCGTCTCGGCGATCACGTCCTCGGCAGGACGTGGAGGAGGCCAAGCCGCGCCCCGACATCGTCGAAGTGGCCCTGGACAAGGCCGGGGTGACGGCGACGGAAGCGGTGTTCGTCGGTGACACCGTGTGGGATGTCGAGGCCGCGAAGCGCGCCGGGGTGGCCTGCATCGGAGTGCTGTCGGGCGGGGTCTCCCGCGGCGAGCTCGAAGATGCCGGAGCGGCAGCGGTTTTCGACAACGCCGAAGACCTGCTGGCCCACTTCGGCGACAGCCCGATCGTGACGCTTCGCTGAACCAGGTTTTGCCGGGATCGGCTTCGGGTAGAGACTGCCCATGATTCGGCCGGTGCAGCAGCTGCCCGCCACGGCCGCGCCCGCCGACCTCGCCGCGCTGTACCGGGAGCCGCCGGACGGGGTGCGGGTGAACATGATCACCTCGCTGGACGGTGCGGCGTTCTTCGACGGCGTGGCCGGTCCGCTGTCGGATCCCACCGACCAGAACCTGCTGCTCACACTGCGCGGCTACGCCGACGTGATCCTGGTCGGCGCCGGCACGGTGCGCGCCGAGGGCTACGGCCCGGTGCGGCTCGACCCGCCCGGATCGCCGAGCGTCAACAGCGCTGGGGCGTCGCGTCGCCCCCGCCGATCGCCGTGGTCACCCAGCACCGGCGACGTACCGGCATCGTTGTTCGCTGAGGGGCAGCGACCGATCCTGGTGACCACCGCCCGCCTTGCCCAGTCCAGGCCGGAGCTGGGCCGGCACGCCGACCTCCTGATCGCCGGAGACACCGCCGTCGACCTCGAGTCCGCCGTGCACACCCTGCGCGCCAAGGGGTTGCGCCGGATCCTCTGCGAGGGCGGCCCCACGCTGCTCGACGAACTGGTGGCAGGCGACCTCGTCGACGAGATGTGCCTGACCGTCTCCCCCACCCTGGCCGCCACCCCGATCGGCTCCCGGCCGGGCGCACCGGCACTGGCCGTCCCCACCCGGATGACGCTGGGCCATGCCGTGGTCGTCGACCACTACGTCTACCTCAGATACGTCCGGTCCCTCGAAGGAGAGCGCAGCCATGAATGAATCCGAGGAACTGTTGCAGCGGCGCCCGGACGGAGTCGACGACGACACCGTCGAGGCGGTCGGATCGCTGTCCGAGGCGCTGGAGTACGTCGAGCGGGCACGCGGCCACCTCTACTCCTTCCACCAGTTGATGGGCCACGCCGACCTGCTGCTGGGCGAGACGTGCGACAAGCTGCGATCGGCCGGCCACGGGGATATCGCCGACACGCTGGCCACCGACATGGTGGGTCGCAACGTTCTCCACGGCCGGTGGACGTTCCAGGTGGTCGAGGAGTTCGACGACAACTACTGGACGGTGCTGCGCGACCACGAGCGCGCCGTCCGGGACAAGCTGATGGCCGGTCAGCGGCACGTGTTCGAGGCGGAGATGAAGGAACGGCGCCGCACCAGCGGCCGCCCCGGCCACGAAGCGACACCGTGATGCCGCCGTATTGCGCCAGTCACACGGTGGTTGAACCGTGCCCCATCCGGGGTATTCGCCACATTCCGCCCGCCGATTCGAGGGAGTCCCGACGTGACCAACGCAGCCGCTTCTGAGGTGTGGCCGGGTAAGGCCTATCCGCTCGGCGCCACCTACGACGGCTTCGGCACCAACTTCGCGTTGTTCAGCGAGGTCGCCGAGCGCGTCGAGCTGTGCCTGTTCGACGACGACGGCACCGAACGCCGCGTCGTGATGCCGGAGGTCGACGGCTTCGTCTGGCACGGCTACCTGCCCGGTATCGAGCCGGGACAGCGCTACGGCTACCGGGTGCACGGACCGCACGACCCGGCACAGGGCCACCGCTGCAATCCCAACAAGCTGCTGCTCGACCCGTACGCCAAGGCGATCGACGGCCACTTCGACTGGAACCAGTCGCTGTTCGGCTACAACTTCGGTGATCCCGACAGCCGCAACGACGACGACTCCGCGGCCCACATGCCCAAGTCCGTCGTCATCAACCCGTACTTCGACTGGGGCGTCGACCGTCCGCCGCAGCGCGAGTACGCCGACAGCGTCATCTACGAGGCGCACGTCAAGGGCCTGACCGAGACGCACCCCGACATCCCGGAGGCGCAGCCGCGGCACCTACTCCGCGATCGCCCACCCGGTGATCATCGACCACCTGAAGTCGTTGGGCGTCACCGCGATCGAGCTCATGCCGGTGCACCACTTCGTCAACGACTCCACGCTGATCGACAAGGGCCTGTCGAACTACTGGGGCTACAACACGATCGGCTTCTTCGCCCCCGACAGCAAGTACTCGGCCAGCACCACGCCCGGCGGTCAGGTGCAGGAGTTCAAGGCCATGGTGCGCGCACTGCACGAGGCCGGCATCGAGGTGATCCTCGACGTGGTCTACAACCACACCGCCGAGGGCAACCACATGGGCCCGACGCTGTCGCTTCCGCGGCATCGACAACGCCGCCTACTACCGGCTGGTCGACGACGACAAGCAGTACTACATGGACTACACCGGCACCGGCAACAGCCTCAACGTCGGCCACCCGCACTCGCTGCAGCTGCATCATGGACTCGCTGCGCTACTGGGTCACCGAGATGCACGTCGACGGTTTCCGCTTCGACCTGGCCGCCACGCTGGCCCGCGAGTTCTACGACGTCGACCGGCTGTCCACGTTCTTCGAACTGGTGCAGCAGGATCCGATCGTCAGCCAGGTGAAGCTGATCGCCGAGCCGTGGGACGTCGGCCCCGGCGGCTACCAGGTGGGCAACTTCCCGCCGCAGTGGACGGAGTGGAACGGCAAGTACCGCGACACCGTGCGCGACTTCTGGCGCGGCGAGGACGCCAGCCTCGGCGAGTTCGCCTCCCGGCTGACCGGGTCGGCCGACCTCTACGAGCACACCGCGCGGCGCCCGGTGGCGTCGATCAACTTCGTCACCGCGCACGACGGCTTCACGCTGCGCGACCTGGTGTCCTACAACGAGAAGCACAACGAGGCCAACGGCGAGGACAACAACGACGGCGAGAGCAACAACCGGTCGTGGAACTGCGGGGTCGAAGGGCCCGACCGACGACCCGGAGATCAACGCGCTGCGGGCCCGCCAGCAGCGCAACTTCCTCGCCACGACCGCTGCTGTCGCAGGGCGTGCCGATGATCTGCCACGGCGACGAGCTGGGCCGCACCCAGGGCGGCAACAACAACGGCTACTGCCAGGACAACGAGATCACCTGGATCGACTGGGCGAACGCCGACGCGGCGCTGCTCGAGTTCACCGCCGCGGTGTCGGCGCTGCGGGCCGCGCACCCGATGTTCCGCCGCCGCCGGTTCTTCGACGGCCGCCCGGTCCGGCAGCGGGGCAGCGAAGGCCTGCCGGACATCTCCTGGTTCCGCCCGGACGGCTCGGAGATGAACGACGAGGACTGGGACTCCGGCTTCGGCAAGTCGGTGGCGGTGTACCTCAACGGGCAGGGCATTCCCGACCTGGACGCCCGCGGCCAGCGGGTGGTCGACGACTCGTTCGTGATGTGCTTCAACGCCCACCACGAGCCGATCGAGTTCACGCTGCCGCCGGCCGAGTTCGGCAAGGCGTGGGACATCGTCGTCGATACAGCGGCCGGACCAGGCGAAACGGCGGAGTCGGCCACGGTCAAGGCCGGCGGGCCGGTGCGTGTCGAGTCACGCGCGATGGTGGTTCTCAAGGCGCAGCCGTAGCCCGGCGGGTCGCCGGGGACGTCGCGGGCCGGGCACCAAAAGAACCATGGCCGATCCCCTCCCCTCCGGAGGACCCGCCATGGCCTGTTTG
>CAWBAL010000005.1:0-84423 GCA_963786695.1 uncultured Actinomycetota bacterium | reverse complement strand
TGCCGTCGTCACACACCGTCCATCACGGGGCGGGTGGCGTGTCGAAGCTGATCCTGCCCGCGTCAGACCAGCCGCCGTCGTCACGAGACGGCCGCGCGGACCCGCCCGGCGATCGCGGCTAACGCCGCGGCGTCGTGGACCGGCTCACCGAGTTCCGCACTCACCGGGAGCTGCACCCAGCTGGTGCAGCCGCCGTACCGCGCTTCGCGGGGCAGCCTGATCGGCTCGGTCAGCGGCACGGCCTGTACCACCAGCACCGTCAGCCGGTGGCGGGGCCGGAAGTCGAGCCGGTCGGTGCGCACCGACTCGGCAGTCCAGATGTGTAGGTCTTCGATCTCGTTGAGGCCGCCATCACGTTGAACACCGACGGCGGCAACCACTTTCGCGGCCGCCCGGATGACCAGATGGTCGTCGGCGCTGTCTGGTGCGGCCGCGTCCAGCAGGTCGCGGTGCTCAGGACGAACCCGCTCGGCGTGGCTGTGGGCGACCGTCGGGAACAGCAGGAACTCGTCGGATTCGACGGCGAACCGCTTCTCCCCGATGCCGCCCTTGCGCAACAGCACGGTCTGCCTGCCGTCGAGCAGTGCATACACCGCCGCGGCCCACTCCTTCAGTGCGGCGGTCATCGCGAGAGCCGCGCCCGAACCTCTGGACGGCGCAGCGGCGGAATGGTCTTCGGCGGCTGACGGCGCGGCGGCAGCTCGGACAGCAGGCGCGTGGTGGTGGCGGCCACCTCTGCGACCGCGGCCTCGAACGCATCGGCCACCGCGTCGGTGGGCCTGGTGATGCCGCTGACCTTGCGGACGTACTGGCGCGCCGCCGCGGCTATCTCCTCATGGGTGGCCGCCGGCTCCAGACCGCGCAGCTCGGTGATGTTCCGGCACATGAAATCCAGCATGCCCGCCTTCGGGCGCCCGGTCACGGCCGGGCGTGTCGCAGCCGACTACTTTGGCCGCCGCACCAGCGCATTTGCCCCTCTGATGGGATTGCTATGGCACACACATGTGATTCACAAGTTCGCGCCATAGCTTCAGCGTTATGTCCTCCCGGCTCGCTTTGGCTGACGCACCGCACACGCCGCTCGAGCGGCGGGCGAGGCCCAATCTTCGTGCTGTCCCATCTCACGAGGCCAGACGGGTGGGTCGACCGCCCGGCTCCGACAGCGAGGCGCGCCGCCGCACTCTGGTGTCGGCAGCCATCCGGGTGTTCGCCTGCCGCGGCTTCGACGCGGCCACGCTGAAAGATGTCGCCGACCTCGCCGACATCACCCGGCCCGCCGTGCATCACTACTTTGCCGGCAAGACTCCCCTCTACCAGGCCGCCCTGGACCGGGCGCACGAGATCGTCATGGCTCCGTGGGCCTGCTCACCGCCGTCCCCCGACACCGTCGACGACTTCCTCGATGAGCAGGAATCCGACGCCGAGGTCCGCTGGGCCAGCGCGCTGCTGGGCACCTCGCTGGCCCAGACGAACCGGCTCGCCGAGGTCGCACCCCGCATCACCGACATCGCCGACGAGGTCAAGCAGTTGTGCAAAGACGCGTCCTCCGCAAACTGCGACGGCGTGACCTCGGTGTCTCCGGATCGCAGCGCTGAACGACTGGCGGCCCGAATCGTCGGCCGCTGGGTCATGACGGCGGCGACCTTGCCCGCCATGGCCGCGGCCGCCGACCTCTTCTAACGCCTCTCCCGGGTCCTCTTGGGCCCTCTTGAGCCTTTGCTGGCGGAATCTTTATCTCTTCGAGTCCGGCAAGGTGCCACCCGTTTATCTGTCGCGCGTGTAGATTTACTCTCGACTCTCTGATCTGCGGGGTTCCGGTGTGCGTTCGCACCGCCGTGACCGCGCCAACACGAGGGGCTGGAGGCGAAATTCGTGTGTGCGGCAAAGGGACCGTCGTTTGACGCCCCGGCTTGTCCAAGCCGTCGGCGTCTGACGCGAACCCTTTCCGCGATTGCCGTCCTGGCCGGCATCACCGCGGTGGCGCCGGGCTGCGGCTCGCCGGCAAACATCGCCCAGGCCGCCGATGCCCTGCAGACCACGCTGGCCTCGATGCCCGGGGTGAGCGATGCGTGGGTCTACCACGACGAGAGCTATGCCCAGGGAGTGGCCGTGAACATCGCGGTCGACGTCTCGACCGCAACTCGTGAGCAGATCGCCGACGTCGCCGACCGCATCGACGCCACCCGATTCGGCCTGATCGCGAACTACGCCCAGAACGTCCAGTTCTGGGTCACCCCCGACCGCGCCGTCACACTCCAGCGGCACAACCAGCTCGACCCCGCCCAGATCGCCGACGACACCGAACGGCTTCGCCAGATCGCCACCGGCACCGACGGCCGGATCGACTGGTTCCGCAGCGACGACGGCACCGTCAACCAACTGGCGTTCAGCCAGACCGACAGGGCAGGCACCGCCATCCTCGACGCGGTGCGCACCGCGGTGGGCGGTACCGGGCTCAGCGTGTCGGTCTCACCGGTGGCCGTCTCGCGGCAGACCCCGCAGATGATGGTCAACTTCCCGCTCGACGCCGCAGCAGCAGACGGCGGTCTTCAACTTCGTCAACACCATCCCGGCCGACGTGGTGGGGCTGCGGCTCGATGGCGCCGGACTCGAGGCGTTGGAGGTGGTGGCGCACGACCCCGCCACCGCCGAGCAGGACTTGTCCAAGGTCATCACAGCGAGCGACGCGGTGTCGGCGCGCCCGATGTGGCTGGCCTGGTACCTCCCGACCTTCACCGGCGGGGCACCGGCTTACGGCGGCGTGGTGAAGATCGGCGGCTGCGCGCAAGCGCCCGCGGCGGCGGTCCAGACCGTGGCCGACCGCACCGGTGACGGCGTCTCGACGCTGCAGTCGCGGCTGCAATCCAAACTCGACACCTGCGGCGCGCCGGCCCCACTGCCGATCCAGTCGCGGTCGACCACAGCGCCCACGCCGGATCAGACCCCACCGGTCACGCCGGTGATCGATGTCGCTCTCACCGAGTCGCGTGCGGGATGCCTCTCGAAGATGCCGGCCTTCCCCAGCCATCGCGGTCCGCGCAGTCGCCCTGCGCCGCAACAGGTCCCGCCTCCGGCGCGACGCGTTGTGCCAGCCACTCCGACCGTCACCGCCATTTCCGGCGGTGGCCAGCCCGGGCCGTCGCGCTCCAACAATGGCACCCTGCCGCGTTCTCGTGATCACCCTGCCGACGGACCTCCCGGTCCCGCTGCCCGCGGCCGGCGGTCCCGGTACCGGTTCAGGCTCCGGGACCGACACGGGCGACCGGCAGACTCGGCGACCGACTCTGGTTCCGGCACTGGTTCTTCCGGGTCCGACACTGGTCGAGCCACCTTCCGGGGTCGAAGGCGAGCCACCCCCGGCCGTGAGCCGTTCGCTCACCGCCGCGCACTTCAAAGCTGACGCATAGGGTCCTTCGATATCGTCGTGACGTCCCCAATGGTCCCCTCCCACCGGATCGGGGACGAAAGAAGGGCCTGGCTGTCCCCCCGAGCCAGGCCCTTCTGTATCGGTGGCTACGGTGTCGCTATGACCAGCGAAGATATTCTGCTCATCGAGACCACCGACCGGGTACGAACCATCACGTTCAATCGACCGGGCTCGCGCAACGCGCTCTCCGCGGCGCTGCGCAAGCAGTTCTTCGCCGCCCTGCGCGACGCCGACGCTGACGAGCGACGTCGACGTGGTGATCGTCACCGGCGCGGACCCGGTGTTCTGCGCGGGCCTCGACCTCAAGGAACTCGGCGACACCACCGAACTGCCCGACATCTCGCCGAAGTGGCCGCCGATGACCAAGCCCGTCATCGGTGCGATCAACGGCGCGGCGGTGACCGGTGGACTGGAACTGGCGCTGTACTGCGACATCCTGATCGCCTCCGAGCGGGCGCGCTTCGCCGACACGCACGCCCGGGTCGGGACTGCTGCCGACATGGGGCTTGAGCGTGCGGTTGCCGCAGAAGGTGGGCGTCGGCATGGCTCGCCGGATGAGCCTGACCGGCGACTACCTGTCGGCAGAGGACGCTCTACGGGCCGGTCTGGTCACCCAGGTGGTGCCGCACGATGACCTGCTTCCGGTCGCGCGCGCGATGGCGTCCTCGATCGTCGGCAACAACCAGAAGGCGGTCCGCGCGCTGCTGGCCTCCTACCATCGCATCGACGAGGACCAGACCAGCTCGGGACTGTGGATCGAAGCGGCCTCCGCGCGTAAGTGGATGGCACAGGCCAGCGGTGACGACATCGCCGCCAGCCGCGCCTCGGTGATCGAACGCGGCCGCGCCCAAGTCAACTAGACGGCGTTGAGTCAGACATCTGGCAGTGGCTTACTCGAACTTCGTCTGCACCGCTTCTGACTCAACGCGCTGACCCGTCAGCTGATCGACGACAGCGGCCAATCCGGAAAAGCCCGGCGCTGCAGCAAGATCTGTCGCGATGCGCCGACTGGCCTCGCGGTACTTCGGGCTGTTCAACACGTCGTGGATGGCGGTTCGCAGTTGCAGCCGGCTTCGGATTCTCCGACCTGATTCGGCGACCGACGCCCGACCACGCGACTCGAGCGCCGACCTCCGGCTTGTCCTCCTTGCCGCCGGTCGCGACGATCGGCACGCCGTAACGTAGTGCGTACTGGACACCGCCGTAGCCGCCGTTGGTGACGTAAACGGCTGTGCGAGGCAGCAATTCGTCGTACGGCAGAAAGGTTGCAGCGCGGGCGTTGGCAGGTAGTGGCGGCAAGGTGTCCAACGGGCGGCCCCCGGTCGTGACGACCACCAGGACGTCGTCGTCGGCGAGCGCCCGCAGCGTCGGCGCGATCAGCTGCTCGTAGTCGGTGTTGGCGACCGTGCCCTGGGTGACATGGACGACCGGCCGTGTCCCGTCCAGTTCGTCCCACCACGGCGGCAGCGGCGCCTGTGAACCGGTGGCCGACAGCGGACCGACGAAATGCAACTGTGGCGGCGCGTCGGAACGCGGATACTCGAACGCCTCGACGGTGAACTGGACGATCGCGTCGGCGCGGCGCGCCCAATTCGACGGTCCGCAGGCATCCGTGCCATGCACCTCGCGATGGAAGTCGTCCACCATCCGATTGGCGCCGGCCAGCACGCGCCGGTTCGAGGACTGCCAGCGCTGCGTTGCGCGGGCGGTTGAGCCAGCGAGCGGGCGGCAGGCCCATGCCGAACGGTGCGGTGTCGCGGCTGTCGACGGGCAGCGGAAGGACACCGCACATCACCACCGCCGGGCGGGTCGGCACGTGGTGCGCCAACATGAACGCGGCGCCGAGAACGCGGGGTCGGAGAGCACCGCGTCGGCGGGGCGTTGCCGGTGCGCGTCCAGCAGCGCGTGGTACTGGGCCTTCGCCGGTTTGGCGAAGACGTGCTCGACGTCGAAGGCGATCGCCTTGGCGCCCTTCAGGTGGGCGCGTTCGGGGAACTGCTCGAAGATCTGCTCGTCGTAATCGGCTTCGGCGGGCAGCGGGACGTGGGTGGCGCCGGTGGCCGTCACCGCGTTCGGCGAATCGCGCACCGGTGATGAACCGGACGTCGTCCCCGCGGTCGACGAAGCGCCGCGCGACGGCCAGCAGCGGCGTGACGTGACCGTGCACCGGCACGCTGGCGATGATGATCGACGACACCTGGCACCCCCACGGCTTTGATTACGGTAGTGTTAGTATTCGTTACTATGGCACCAAAGCCAAATATTGGCAAGAGTTCAGAGCAGACCCGCCGCTACCGATCCGAGCTGCGCAGGCAGCAGGCCGAGCAGACCCGGGAACGCATCGTCGCCGCCGCAGCCGAACTGTTCGCCGCCGAGGGCTACGCGCGCACCACGCTGGCGAAGATCGCCGCCGCGGCAGGTGTCTCCACCGAAACCGTTCAGACGCACGGCCCGAAGGCGGCACTGATGGTGGCGGCCGTCGAGTACGTCGACGTTCGGGGTCTCCGGTGAGGAGAACATCCTCGACCTGGAGATCGGCCGCCGGTTCCTCGACATCGACGACCGAGACGACGCCATCGATTACCTGGTGTCGAAGCAGACGGAGGTGCACCAACGCAGCGCCGGCCTTTCGCAGGCCCTGATCGGAGCGGCGGCATCCGACGCCGAGTTGGACCGCTACCTCGACGAACTGTTCGCCGGCGTCACGGCCCAGAACCGTCGAATACTGACCGTCTGCCGCGACCGCGGATGGCTACGTGACGACGTGCCGTTCGACGAGCTCGTCGCGACGGTCCGCCGTGCTGTCGGGGGTCGACACGTTCCTGCGCGTGACACGCCGCGACGGCTGGAGCATGCCCCGCTACCGCTCCTGGCTTCGGCGCATGCTGGCCGAGACCATCTGGTGCGCGACCTAACCGGTGCCCGAAACCAGCCAGCGGCCGGAGAAGGCCCGCCAGCCGACGAACACCGAGCCGCAGCACCATGAACGCTGCTCAGCCCGGCCCAGATGCCGAGCAGGCCCCAGCCGAAGGCCAGCGACAGCCAGATCAGCGGCAGGAAGCCGATCAGCGCGCTGATCAACGTCGCGCTGCGCATGAAGGCGGCATCCCCGGCACCGAGCAGCACACCGTCGAGCGCGAAGACGATGCCGGCAATCGGCAACTGCGCCACCATGAACCACCACGGCACCCCGATCGCGTCGAGCACCGAGCGGTCGTCGGTGAACAGCGACGGCAGCACCGAGGCGCCCACCGCGAACACGACCGCCAGGACCACCGCGGCGATCGTCGAGAACACCGTGACTCGCCACGCCACCGACTTGGCGTGCGCCGGTCCGACCCGCACCCAGCGCGGCACCGACCAACGACTGCGCAGCGATGGCCAGTGAATCCAGCACCAGCGCAAGGAAGTTCCACAGCTGCAGCACCACCTGGTGGGCGGCCACCGCCGCGGCACCGAACCGCGCGGCCACCGCAGCCGCCGACACGAAGCAGGCCTGAAAGGCCATGGTGCGCAACACCAGATCGCGGCCCATCACGACCTGCGCCCGCAGCACCGAGAGGTCGAGCCGCAGCGGAACCTTCTCGACCAGAAGCGCGCGGCAGAACAGCACCGCGGCCAGCCACTGCCCCACCAGATTGGCCACCGCCGAACCGGCCAGCTCCAGCCGCGGCAGACCCAGCCAGCCGTAGACCAGCAGCGGGACACAGCACCGCCGAGATGCCGAACCCGATCAGCACGTAGCGCAGCGGCCGCATGGTGTCCTGCACCCCGCGCATCCAGCCGTTGCCGGCCGCCGACATCAGGATGGCCGGCACACCGAGGATCGCGATGCGCAGCCACGGCATCGCGGCGGCGGCGATGCCCGCCGCCGGAGGCCGTGCCCGCGATCACCGACACCAGCGGAACCGCGGCCAACTGCACCACCGCGACGATGGCCACGCCGAGGCCCAGCGCCAGCCAGGTGGCCTGCACGCCCTCGCCGACCGCTGAGGCGCGATCACCGGCACCGTAGAAGCGCGCCGAACGGGCGGTGGTGCCGTAGGACAGGAAGGTCAGCTGCGAGCTGACCACCGACAGGATCAGCCCGCCGATCGCCAGGCCGGCCAGGGCCAGGGCGCCCAGCCGGCCGACGATGGCGATGTCGAACAACAGATAGACCGGCTCGGCGGCCAGCACCCCCAGCGCCGGAAACGCCAGTGCCGCGATGCGCCGCGGGGAGGCAGCGTCGGCGCCGGGTTCGGTCAAACCCTCAGCCGAGGGCGGCGGCCAACTCAGCCACCACGTCGTCGATCGGTCCGGCGGCCGAATACCCGGCGGCCAGTTTGTGGCCGCCGCCGCCGAGGCTCGTCGCGACCTTGGCCAGGTCGTAGCTCTTGGCGCGCATCGACACCGACCAGTGCCGCGGCTCGATCTCCTTGAACACCGCCGCGACCTCGGCCTCGTGGGTGGTGCGCACGATGTCGACGATGCTCTCGATCTCTTCGGAGCGGTTGGTCATCCAGTCCTGGTGGCTGACCGCCACGTAGACCAGTCCACCCCCGCCGGCCGCGTCCGGCAGCAGCCGCGCGCCTGCCAGCACCCGCGACAGCAGCGGCAGCCAGACGAACGGGTGGGTGTCGAACAGCTCGCGGCTGATCGCGGCGTTGTCGACACCGAGTTCCACCAGCCGGGCCGCCAGGCGCAGTCCCCGCGGCGTGGCCCACCGGAACGAGCCGGTGTCGATGGTGAGCCCGGCGTACAGGCAGCGACGCCACGTCGCAGTCGATGGTCTTGCCCCAGGCGTCGAGCAACTCGGCGACCAACATGGTGGTCGAATCCGCCGTCGCGTCAACGTAATTGGCGCTGCCGAACAAGCTGTTGGACCTGTGGTGGTCGATCACCAGGACCTCGCGGCCGGGCACGATCAACTCGGCCAGGCCGCCGAGCCGGTTGACGCTGGGGGCGTCGACCGTCACCACCAGATCGGCATCGCGACGCATGTCCCCAGGGGCGACCAGAAGCTGGCCGGCCGGGCAGCATGCGCAACGACTCGGGCAGTGTCGACGGGGTCGCGAAGCTCACCTGGACGTCGGTGCCCGCGCGGGACAGCACCAGCGCCAGTGCCAGGCCGGCACCCACGCTGTCGGCGTCTGGATGGACGTGACAGATCACACTGACCGACCGGGCAGCGGCCAGTACCGCGGCCGCGCCATGCGCGTCCACCCGCCTGTCGAGGCGAGTGATCTCAGTCGTCGTGTCGATCGCGGTCACCGGTGTCCTGGTCGTCTTGCCCGGTTGTTGCCCCTCTTCTCCTACCACACGGTAGGGCTGCGCGTCTCCCGCAGGAGTGGCGCCGGCCCGGATCCGGGCCACGTCGGCGTCGGCCGCGCGAGCCCGAGCCAGCAGCTCCTCCATCTTCTGCGCGGTGTCGGGCACCTTGTCCAGACACGAACGACAGGGTCGGGGTGAACCGCACGCCGGTGCCGGCACCCACCTTGGTGCGCAGCGTGCCTTTGGCGCGTTCGAGCGCCGCCGCCGCGCCCGCATAGTCCGGCTCCTCATCGAGGGTGTTGCCGCGCACCGTGTAGTACACGGTCGCGTCGTGAAGGTCACCGGTGACCTTGGTGTCGGTGACCGTCACGAACGCGAGCGGCGGATCCTTGATCTCGTACTCGATCGCCGAGGCGACGATGGTGGCGATGCGCTTGGAGAGTCGCTTCGCCCGTGCGGGGTCGGCCATTCGACTGCTTCACTCGCGCTCTCACTTCGATCAGGCGTCATCTAGACCCGCGCCTTCTCGACCAACTCGTAGGTCTCGATGACGTCGCCTTCCTTGATGTCGCCGTACGTCAGCGTCAGACCGCATTCGTAGCCCTCGCGGACCTCGGTGGCGTCGTCCTTCTCGCGCTTGAGCGACGAGACGGTGAGGTTCTCGGCCACCACGACGTTGTCACGCAGCAACCGCGCCTTGGCGTTGCGCCGCATGATGCCGGACTGCACGAGGCAACCGGCGATGTTGCCGACCTTCGACGACCGGAAGATCGCCCGGATCTCGGCGCGGCCGAGCTCCTTCTCCTCGTAGATCGGCTTGAGCATGCCCTTGAGGGCCTTCTCGATCTCGTCGATCGCCTGGTAGATCACCGAGTAGTAGCGGATCTCCACACCCTCGCGGTTGGCCAGTTCGGTGGCCTTGCCCTCGGCGCGGACGTTGAAGCCGATGATGATCGCATCCGAAGCCGACGCCAGGTTGACGTTGGTCTCGGTGATGCCACCGACACCGCGGTCGATGACCCGCAGCTCCACCTCGTCGTCGACCTGGATGCCCAGCAGGGCCTCCTCGAGCGCCTCGACCGTACCGGCGTTGTCGCCCTTGAGGATCAGGTTCAGCTGGCTGGTTTCCTTCAGCGCCGACTCCAGGTCCTCCAGGCTGATCCGCTTGCGTGCCCGGGCCGCCAGCGCGTTGCGCTTGCGGGCGCTGCGCCGGTCGGCGATCTGGCGGGCGATGCGGTCTTCGTCGACAACCAGGAAGTTGTCGCCGGCGCCGGGCACCGACGTGAAGCCGATGACCTGAACCGGCCGCGACGGGTACGCCTCTTCGACGTCCTCGCCGTGCTCGTCGACCATCCGGCGGACTCGGCCGTAGGCGTCGCCGGCCACCACCGAGTCGCCGACCCGCAGCGTTCCGCGGGTGATCAGCACGGTGGCCACCGGGCCGCGGCCGCGGTCCAGGTGCGCCTCGATGGCCACACCCTGGGCTTCCATGTCGGGGTTGGCCCGCAGGTCCAGTGCCGCGTCGGCGGTCAGCAGCACCGCTTCCTCCAGCGCCTTGATGTTGGTGCCGTTCTTCGCCGAGATGTCGACGAACATGGTGTCGCCGCCGAAGTCCTCGGCAACCAGGCCGTACTCGGTCAGCTGCGACCGGATCTTCTGCCGGATCGGCGCCTTCCTTGTCGATCTTGTTGACCGCGACCACGATCGGCACGTCGGCCGCCTGCGCGTGGTTGATGGCCTCCACCGTCTGCGGCATGACACCGTCGTCGGCGGCCACCACCAGGATGGCGATGTCGGTGGCCTTCGCACCGCGGGCACGCATGGCGGTGAACGCCTCGTGACCCGGGGTGTCGATGAAGGTGATCAGGCGCTCGAGACCGTCGTGCTCGACGGCCACCTGGTAGGCACCGATGTGCTGGGTGATGCCGCCGGCCTCGCCCTCGCGGACGCTGGCCTGACGGATGGTGTCCAGCAGTCGGGTCTTGCCGTGATCGACGTGGCCCATGACGGTGACCACCGGCGGCCGGTGCTCGAGGTCCTCCTCGTCGCCCTCGTCCTCGCCGTAGGTGAGGTCGAAGGACTCCAGCAGCTCGCGGTCCTCGTCCTCGGGCGAGACGACCTGCACGACGTAGTTCATCTCGCTGCCGAGCAGCTCGAGGGTCTCGTCACCCACCGACTGGGTGGCGGTCACCATCTCGCCGAGGTTGAACAGCGCCTGCACCAGCGAGGCCGGGTTGGCGTCGATCTTCTCGGCGAAGTCGCTCAGCGACGCGCCGCGGGCCAGCCGGATGGTCTCGCCGTTGCCGTGCGGCAACCGCACGCCACCGACGACCGGGGCCTGCATGTTCTCGTACTCGGCGCGTTTCGCCCGCTTCGACTTGCGGCCGCGGCGCGGGGCGCCGCCGGGACGGCCGAACGCGCCGGCTGCGCCACCGCGCTGACCGGGACGGCCACCGCCGCCACCACCGCCGGGACGACCGCGGAAACCTCCAGCAGCCGCTCCGCCTGCGCCTGCACCGCCGCCGGCACCGCCGGGACCGCCGGTGCGGTAGTTACCGCCACCGCCGCCACCACCGGGACGACCGCCGCCACCCTGGCCGCCAGGACCACCGGGACGCGGACCACCGCCGGGGCGCGGAGCGCCGGGACGTGCCGGACGGGCTGCACCGCCACCGGGGCGCGGCGGCATGTTGCCCGGTGTGGCACCACCGGGACGGGGTGCACCGGGACGCGGGTCCTGGCTGCGCCGGGACCGGGACGCGGACCCTGCGGACGCGGGATCGGACGCTCGACCGGCTGTGCGCTGGAGAACGGGTTGTTGCCGACGCGCGGCGGGCGCGGCAGGCCGGGCTTGGGCCCACCGGGGACCGGCCGCGGAGCCCCGGGGGTCGGTGCACCGGTTTGCGGGGCCGCCGGAGCCGCAGGGGCAGTGGCTGCGGGGGCCGCCGGGGCGGGCGCAGCCGGCGCGGGTGCCGCCGGGGCGGGTGCGGGTGCAGGTGCAGCCGGCTTGGGTGCGGGCGCCTGGGGCGGCGCGGCGGCGACGGAGCCGGCATCGACGGGTGCCTTGGCCGGTGCGCCGTTGCCCACGGCCTTGGCCGGGGCGGGCTTCTCCGCTGCGGGGGCCTTGGCGCCGCCGAACGACTCACGCAGCCGCCGGGCGACGGGTGCTTCCACCGTCGACGACGCTGACTTGACGAATTCGCCCTGTTCGCTCAGGCGGGCGAGAACTTCCTTACTGGTGACACCGAGTTCTTTGGCCAACTCGTGTACACGGGCCTTACCTGCCACTACATCTCCTACTCAAGAGGCGACAGCGGTGGTAGGCCGCGCCTCGGGTTTAGCTACGACGCATGGTCATCGTCGGAACTTCACGGTGTGCTCATGTTCTTCGCTACCTGTCCTCATGGGCCGGGGCGGAGCGAGAGGTACTCGTCTACCGCGGTGGTGTCCGGTGAACCGGTGATGCGCAACGCTCGCGCAAAAGCTCGCCGCCGAACCGCTGCCTGTAGGCACCGGTCCTCGGGGTGCAACCAGGCACCCCGCCCCGGGAGATTACCTGCCTCGTCAACGGTCGCGGCCCATTGACCGTTCCCGTTCGACACAGCCACCACTCGGAGCAGATCGACGGCCAACTCTCGCCTTCGGCACCCGATACATGTCCGCACTGGTCCTTCGGTGCGGCGATGCCGGTTATCGGGGTCCGGAGTCTCGCGCTGGATCACGGCACAGTCTACCGTCACCGCGGCACTGCTCAGAACCACCCTTGGGCCGTCTGTCCCCTAGTCGTCGTGCGCCGCCCCCGGATGCGCGCCCTCGTCCGGCGCCGCCGCGTCGCTGCGGATGTCGATGCGCCAGCCGGTCAGCCGGGCCGCCAGCCGGGCGTTCTGGCCTTCCTTGCCGATCGCCAGCGACAGCTGGAAGTCGGGCACCACGACGCGGGCCGCGCGGGCGGTGGCATCGACGACCGCCACCGACACCACCTTGGCCGGTGACAGCGCGTTGGCGACGAAACGGGCCGGATCCTCGTCGAAGTCGATGATGTCGATCTTCTCGCCGGCCAGCTCGCTCATCACGTTGCGGACCCGCTGCCCCATCGGTCCGATGCACGCGCCCTTGGCGTTGAGTCCCGGACACCCGCGAGCGCACCGCGATCTTGGAGCGGTGCCCGGCCTCGCGGGCCACCGCGACGATCTCCACCGAGCCGTCGGCGATCTCGGGGACCTCCAGCGAGAACAGCTTGCGCACCAGGTTGGGGTGGGTGCGCGACAGCGTGATCACCGGCTCGCGGGCGCCGCGGCTGACCCCGACGACGTAGCAGCGCAGCCGTTCGCCGTGCTCGTAGCGCTCGCCGGGGACCTGCTCGGCGGCCGGGATGACGCCTTCGGCGCCCTTGGTCTCGCTGCCGAGCCGCACGACCACCAGGCCGCGCGCATTGGCGCGGGCGTCGCGCTGGATGACCCCGGCGACGATGTCGCCCTCGCGGGCGGAGAACTCGCCGTAGCTGCGTTCGTTCTCGGCGTCGCGGAACCGCTGCAGCATCACCTGGCGGGCGGTGGTGGCCGCGACCCGGCCGAAGCCGTCGGGGGTGTCGTCCCACTCGCTGATGAGGTTGCCGTCCTCGTCGGTCTCCCTGGCGATCACCTGCACCGCGCCGCTCTTGCGGTCGATCTCGATGCGCGCGTCGGGCTGGTGGCCCTCGGTGTGCCGGTAGGCGGTCAACAGGGCCGACTTGATGGTGTCCAGCAGTTCGTCGACCGAGATACCGCGGTCGATCTCGATCGCGTGCAGCGCACCCATGTCGATGTTCATGTTCCGGCCTCCGTTCCAGCAACCCCGGCCAGCTCCAGCTCTCGCGGGCTCGGCGGTGAAAATTCAACCTGGACAACGGCTTTGCGAATGTCGGCGAGCGGGATTGCTCGCACCGACCAGTCGCCGCGAGCGCGGACCACCAGCTGCACGGCGCCGTCGGCCACCGCCCCGAGCCGGCCCGTGAGGGTGCCGTCGTCGGCGAGTTCGACGTCGACCAGCCGGCCGTGCGCGCGGCGGAAGTGCTTCTCGTCGGTCAGCGGCCGGTCCACACCGGGCGAGGTGACTTCCAGGACGTAAGCCCGGTTGCCGGTGTCCAGCCCGTCGAGGAGGGCCGAGGCGGAGCGGGACAGTTCGGCGACGGTTTCCAGGTCCAAGGGGGTGTCGCCGTCTGCGATGACGGTGATGCGCGGCGGCCGGGTGTTGGAGTTGATCGTGACGTCTTCGATCTCGTAACCGGCGCGCGCGAACTCACCATCGAGTAGCTCGATCACCTGCTCGGGGGTCGGTAATCCCGTAGACCGGCCAGTCACGGCGAGCTCCTCATCTTGAATTGTCCTGATCAGCTCCCAACGATACGCCAGGCCCGGCCACCGTAATGGCAGGATGTTGGCGTGCTGAGCCCAGATCCCGGTGTCGTTCCGGCCCTCACCCGGCGACGGGTCCTCCTCGACGGCGGTCGGGGGCTGATGTTGCTGGGCTTACTCGGCGCGATCGGTCACCGCGTGCGGGTCGGACATGCCCGACGGTCCCGATCCACTCGAGCAGCAGCTGGAGCTGGCCCGCCACGACAGCGATCTGGCCACCGCGGCCGCCAAGGCCGCGCCGCCCGGCGCTGGCCCGCGCGCTGACCGAGGTGGCCGCCGAGCGCAGCCGCCACGCGACCGCGCTGATCGAGGAGATCGCGCGCGCGGCCCGCAAGCCGACCCCCACGTCGAGCGAGTCCGCCTCGCCGACCACCACGTCGGCGGCCGCCGGCGCCACCGCCGAGCGTCGACGACGTCGTCGCCACGCTGCGCAGCTCCGCCGAGAGCGCCACCAAGCTGGCACCGACCCTGTCGGGGTATCGCGCCGGTCTGCTGGGGTCGATCGCGGCGTCCTGCACGACGCTGTACTCGGTGGCGCTGCCGTCGAAGGGCCGGCCCCAGTGACCTCGCCGACGCCGACCCCGGATCGGCCCGCCGAGGCCGACAAGGCGGCCTTGTTCGACGCCGTCGCCACCGAGCACGCCGCGATCTACGGGTACGGGATCGTGTCGGCGCACAGCTCACCGGACGAGAACGACCTGGTGTCCGCAGGCGCTGGCCGAGCACCGCGAGCGACGCGAGGCGGCGATCGCGATGCTGTCCGAGCGCTCGGCCAAGGCTCCGCTGCCCGCCGTCGGCTACCAGTTGCCGTTCCCGGTCACCACCCCGGTCGACGCCGGCGAAGCTGGCGGTTCGGATGGAGAACGACTGCGCGGTGGCGTGGCGCGCGGTGATCGAGCAGGCCGGCTCGGAGCAGGACCGGGCGTTCGGTGTCACGGCGCTGACCGAGTCGGCGGTGCTGGCCGCCCGGTGGAATCAGGTGCTCGGCGTGTGGCCGGTGACTTCTGCCTTCCCCGGCGGCAGCGAGTAGCGCCCACCTCGCCCGCGCAGCAGGCGCAACATCGCCGAATCAGGCGATCGGCGTATGCGACTGCTCGCCGGAGGCTAGGGCTGCGGCTCGGTGGTCGCGGCGGCGATCTCGGCCACCGCCGTCGCGGCGGCCACCTCTCGGCTGTCGTGGCTGAACCGGTTGCGCAGTTCCACGACTCCGTCGGCCCAGCCGCGGCCGACCACCACGATCCACGGCACGCCGAGCAGTTCGGCGTCCTTGAACTTCACCCCCGGCGAGGCCGTGCGGTCGTCGAGCAGCACCTCCAGGCCCAGCCGGTCGAGGTCGGCGGCCAACTCCTCGGCGCCGGTGCGGGCCTCGGGATCCTTGTTGGCGATCACCACGTGCACGTCGAACGGCGACACCGACGACGGCCAGCGCAGGCCGAGCCCGTCGTGATGCTGCTCGGCGATCACCGCGACCATCCGCGACACCCCGACGCCGTAGGAGCCCATGGTCAGCCGCACCGGCTTGCCGTCCTCGCCGAGCACATCGGCGGAGAACGCGTCGGTGTACTTGCGGCCCAGCTGGAAGATGTGGCCGATCTCGATGCCGCGCGCCGACACCAGCGGGCCCGCCCCGTCGGGTGACGGGTCGCCGTCGCGCACCTCGGCCGCCTCGATGGTTCCGTCGGCGACGAAGTCGCGGCCGGCCACCAGCCCGACCACATGCTTGCCGGTCTCGTCGGCGCCGGTGATCCACGACGTCCCGTCCGCCACGCGCGGATCGATCAGGTAGCGAACACCGTTGGCCAGCAAGCCTTTCGGTCCGATGTACCCCTTCTTCAGGAACGGGTACCTGGCGAAGTCGGCGTCGTCGAGCATCGCGTAGTCGGCCGGCTCGAGCGCGGCGCCAAGCCGTTTGTCGTCGACTTCGCGGTCACCGGGCAGCCCGATCGCCAGCAGCTCCCAGTCACCGCCGGGCTGGCGGACCTTGAGCAACACGTTCTTCAGGGTGTCGGCTGCGGTGATCTCGCGGCCCAGCCCCGCGGAGTTGGCCCACTCGACCAGAGTGGCGATGGTCGGGGTGTCCCCGGTGTCGTGCACGGTCGGCTCGGGCAGCCCGTCGAACGGCAGCGGGTCGGGCACAGCGGTGGTCACCGCCTCGACGTTGGCGGCGTATCCGGACTGCAGGCAGCGCACGAAGGTGTCCTCGCCGACCTCGCTTTCGGCCAGGAACTCCTCGGACGCGCTGCCGCCCATGGCGCCGGACACCGCCGAGACGATCACGTAACGCACCGACATCCGGTCGAACATCCGCTGATAGGCCTCGCGGTGCGCGTGATAGGCGTTCTTCAGCCCGGCCTCGTCGATGTCGAAGGAGTACGAGTCCTTCATCACGAACTCGCGCCCGCGCAGGATGCCGGCCCTCGGCCGGGCCTCGTCGCGGTACTTGGTCTGGATTTGGAACAGCAGCAGCGGAAAGTCCTTGTACGACGAGTACTCCCCCTTCACCGTGAGGGTGAAGAACTCCTCGTGGGTGGGACCGAGCATGTAGTCGTTGTCGCGGCGGTCCTTCAGGCGGAACACCCCGTCGCCGTACTCGGTCCAGCGGTTGGTGGTCTCATAGGGCGCCTTGGGCAGCAGCGCCGGGAACAGGATCTCCTGGCCGCCGATGGCGACCATCTCCTCGCGCACGATCTTCTCGATCTTGTGCAGCACCCGCAGGCCCAGCGGCAGCCAGCTGTAGAGGCCGGGCGCGATCGGGCGGACGTACCCCGCCCGGATCAGCAGTTTGTGGCTGGGCACTTCGGCGTCGGCCGGGTCGTCGCGCAGAGTGCGCAAGAACAGCTCGGACATGCGGGTGATCACAGTGGGCCAGCCTAGCGATGTCGTTAGTCGCGGCCCTGCCAGGTGCAAATGCAGGCCTCGTTGCCCTCCGGGTCGGCCAGGACCCAGAAGGCCGGCGCCCGCGAATCGGAGAGCAGCCGACCGCCCGCGGCAAGTGCCGCGTCGATGCGACCGGCGGCGACGTCATGGGGTACGTCGATATCGAGGTGAATTCGGTTGCGTTGGGACCGTGGAGCGTCCATCTGCTGGAACCAGATGGCAGGCCCCCGGCCCACCGGATCGATCAGCCCCTCGTTGAGATCGGACGGTTGCGGCTCGTCGACATAGCCGGTGATCGCTTTCCAGAACGGGCGGACGGCGGGTATGTCGAGTGCGTCGATCGCGATCTCCAGCGCCTGCACCGCTCCCGGGACCAGCCGCAGTCCGCGTCCGGCCAGCGCCGTCGCCACCGAGCGCGCCAGTGCGAGATCCACGCCGGTCACCCCGCCGTCGACGGCCGACTGCAACCGCAACACGGCGCGGTCGGACCGGACATCGACATTGAGGTGACCGTCACCGTCGGCACCGACTGCGCCGACAACAAGTGCCGCAACCTCACTCGCCTGCGTCAGCGAGGTGACCGAAACCTCGGCGTACAGCGCTCCCAGTATCAGTCGCCAACCCAGCTGGTCGACCGCCTCGGAGACCTCTGCACGGCTGGGCCGGCCGTTGCCCGTTGTCACGCTTCTGCGACCTTGCGGTGCAGGGCGGCGGCGCCCAGCAGCGTCACCAGCACACCGCCGGCGATCCAGCAGACAAGTACGACCACCGGATGTGTGATGCCGTGGCCGTCGAAGTACACGATGCGCCGGATGGCCTCGGTGCCCGCCCCGTTGGGCAGGAAGCTGCTGATCGCCCGCCAGAACGGAGGCAGCACCGAGGGCTGGTAGGCGCCGCCGGCCGCGGTGGCGGTGATCGGCTCGCCGGGCAGGCCGTTGAGCTTGTCGACGATCTGGCCGGCCGCCTGCGCGGGTGCGACGACCTCGACCGGGATGCGGTGCGGCGTCGGGGAATGGAACGCCCCGAGGTAGGACAGGATGAAGCCGAGTTGCAACAGCAGCACGCCGAGACCGAGCGCGAGCGTGCGTGGCGCGATCGCGTCGCGGAAGCGGTCCTGCAGCGTCTCGGGCGCCTCTAGGGCGACATGCTTGTTGGCCATTCGGATCATCTTCCTCCGGCGGGGCTTGGCCCTCGCCGGCGTCTAGGGTGGTTGGGTGACAGCTGAATCATCGCCCGTCGGTTCTGCCTTGGCGGGCCAAACCTACTCCGGACGGATGCCGACGCACGCCGGTGACATGGCGGTCGAGACGCACGGCATCGCCCCCGTTCCGGCCGGCAACCGGTACGGGAATGCACGGCGACTGTTCACCGTGTGGTTCGCACCCCAGGTCAACATGACCGTGGTGTTCACCGGCGCGCTGGCGGTGGTGCTGGGTCTGGGTTTCTGGCTGGGCATGCTCGCGATGGTGATCGGGACGGTCCTGGGCTGCCTGGCCGTCGGGTACCTGTCCACCTGGGGTCCGCGCACCGGCACCGCTCAACTTCCCAACGCGCGCATGGCTTTTGGCGGCACAGTCGCCGTGGTGGCGGTGATCCAGTGGCTGTCGTCGATCGCGTGGGACGGGCTGGTCGGGTTGTTCGGCGGTGAGGCACTGGCCGAGTTGCTCGGCATGCCGTTCTGGCTGGCCGTGGTGATCGTGCTGGCGGCTCAGGGTGTGGTGGGGGTTTTCGGGTACGAGGTGATCCACCGGGTGCAAGCGGTGATGACCGTCGTGCTGATCATCACGTTCGCGGTGTTCGCCTGGAAGCTGATCGGCGGGCATCAGGTGATCTCGCTGCCCACCGTCTCCGGTGCGGACCTCGGCGGCGCCTTCGTCCTGGAGGTGACGATCGCGCTGAGCCTGGCGATCTCCTGGGCCAGCTACGCCTCGGACTACAGCCGCTACCTTCCGGTCCACACCTCACGCGCCGCGGTGTTCGGGTACACGTTCGCCGGGCTGGCGGTGGCCTACATCGCCGTGCAGGCCATCGGCGTGGCCGCCGCCGGGGAGCTGACCGACCAGACCGCGGCCGGTGTTCGCCAGATCATGGGCGGTGGCGTGCTGGGCGCGCTGGCGCTGCTGGTGATCGCGCTGGGATCGGTGGCCTCCAACGCGATGAACGACTACAGCGGGTCGCTGGCGCTGCAGACCGTCGGCGTGCGGGTGCGCAGGCCGGTGTCGGCGGTGGTGGTGGTGATCATCGCGTTCGCCCTCATCATGTGGCTGCACTCCGGTGACATGGCGGCCCGTTTCCAAGGTGTGCTGTTGTTCGTCAGCTACTGGATTCCGGCGTTCGTCGCGATCGTGGCCATCGACTGGCGCTACCGCAGCGCGGGCCGCGACGTGGTCAACCCCGCCGAGGAGACCACGCCCCGCCGCGATGCCATCGTGGCGCTGCTGACGTTCTTGGTCGCTTTCGCCGCGGCGGTGCCGTTCATGCACACCAATCTGATCGTCGGGCCGGTGGCGACCGCACTGCACGGCGCGGATCTGGCGTACTTCGTGAATTTCCTTGTGGCAGCGGCGGTTTACGGTGGCTATCGGCTGGTCCGAGCGCGCCGCGCCTAGAGTTCGCCGGCCTCGACCGCTTCGCGGGTGTGCTGGGCGGTGGCGATCTGCCGTGCGGAGAAGCCGATGAAGAACGCGCTGATGCCGACCAGTACGGCCACCGCCGCCACCCACAGCAGCGAGTAGGTGTAGCCGGCGTCGAGCGCGTCGAGCTGGCTGGGCGTCATCTGCGCCACCGGGCCGGTGGTGCCGCCGAGGTAGAGCGTGCGGGAGGTCTGCACCGCCTGGATGACCACCAGAACCAAAGGGCCACCGAGGTTTTGCACCATCAACGTGATCGCCGAGACCGGCCCGATCTCGCGCGGCGCCCACGTCGGCGACCGCGCACAGCGGCAGGATCACCGAGCTGACGCCGATTCCGAACCCGCCCGACCACGATCGGCACGACGAGGTCGGGAAAGTACGGGATGGTGCGGGTCAGCGTCGAGCCGTAGCAGCATGGCGCCCAGCACGAAGATGCCGCCGCCGATGATCAGCCAGCGCGGAGCGACGTGCGGGGCTGCGCGGGCGGCCAGCACGTTGCCCAGTCCCAGGGCGACCGCGAACGGGATGAACCAGATGCCGGCCCGCAGGGCGCTGTAGCCCAGCACGTCCTGCACGTACAGGCCGATCATCACCGTCAGCGCCAGCAGCACTCCCCCGGCCAGGAACAGCGAGGTGAACGTCATCACCCGGTTGCGTTCGCCGGAACAGCGACAGCGGCACCAGCGGATGGTCGGCGTTGCGTTCGACGACCAGGAACGACCCCAGCAAGACCACCGCCGCGGCGCCGGCACCGATCACCCACGGATCGGCCCAGCCGCGCGGCGGGCCCTGGGTGAACACCAGCACACCGGCGGTACAGGCCAGGGTGGCCAGCAGCGCGCCGGTGACGTCGAGCTTGAGCCGTTCGTGGCGGGTCTCCTCGAGACGGGTGAGCGCGATCGCGATGATGAGGATGCCGATGGGCAGGTTGATCAGGAACGCCAGCCGCCACGAGATGACGGTCAGCGCACCGCCGAGCACCAGGCCGAGCACCGACCCGATGCCCTGCATGGCCGCCGAGATCGCCATGGCCCGGTTGCGGGCGTGCCCGACGGCGTAGGTGGTGGCGATCAGCGCCAGCCCGGTCGGGGCGGCGACGGCGGCGCCGATGCCCTGTACCGCGCGAGCGGCGATGAGCAGCGGCCCGTCGGTGGCCAGTCCGCAGGCGGCCGAGGCGATGGTGAACACGCCGACGCCGGAGATGAAGGCCCGCTTGTGTCCGATCGCGTCGCCGACGCGCCCGCCGAGCAGCAGCAGGCCGCCGAAGGTCAGCACGTAGGCGGTGATCACCCAGCTCTTGCCGGCGTCGGACAGATCCAGTTCGGCCTGCATGCGCGGCAGCGCGACGACCACGATGGTGCCGTCCAGGGTGGACATCAGCTGCATGCCGGTGATCGCGACGATCGCGACCCCGAGCACGCTGGAGGAAAGCGGTCTGGCAGCGGGTGCTGAACCGCTGACGCCAGACATGGGTAGCTACCCTACCCAGGCGATTTCGGCGCGCTTACAGGCGCACACCGCACGAAACCGCGCCGAAATGCGACTCGAGCTCTACAGCTCTCCGGCGTCGATCGCGTCCTTGACTTCCTGCGCGTGCGCCACCTGTTCGGAGGTGTAGCCGATGAACAGCGCCACCACGCCCACGATCACCGCCACCGCGGCCACCCACAGCAGGCCGTAGGTGTAGCCCTGGTCCAGGGCGTGCAGCTGCGCGGGGTTCATCTTCTTCACCGGGCCGGTGGTGCCGCCGAGGTACAGCGTCCGCGAGGTGATGACGGCCTGGATGATGGCCAGCACCACCGGGCCGCCGAGGTTCTGCAGCATCAGCGCGATCGCCGACACCGGGCCGATCTGGTCGAAGCCCACGCCGGCGATGGCCGAGACGGTCAGCGGCACGACGATCATGCCGATGCCCATAGCCGCCGACGGTGATCGGGATGACCAGGTTCGGGAAGTACGGGATGCCGCCGTTGAGGGTGGAGCCGTAGATCATGGCGCCCAGCACCAGCACGCCGCCGGCGATCACCAGCAGGCGCGGCGGGAAGCTGCGACACCAGCTGTGACGACAGGCCCAGGCCGACGCCCAGCGCGATGACGAACGGGATGAAGCCGATCCCGGCGCGCAGCGCGCTGTAGCCCATGATGTCCTGCACGTACAGGCCGATCAGCACGGTCAGCGTGAACATCACGCCGCCGGCCAGGAACACCGCGGCGAAGGTCGCCAGCCGGTTGCGGTCCTTGAACAGGGTGAACGGAACCACCGGGTTGACCGCCCGGCGCTCGACGAACACGAACGCGATGAAGGCCAGCGTGGCGATCGCGCCCGAGGCGAGACTCACCATCGAACGCCAACCGTTCTCCGGGCGCCTGCGCGAAGCCGAACACCGCCGCGGTACACGCCACGGTCGCCAGCAGCGCGCCGCCCGCGTCGAGCTTCATCCGCTCGCGCTGGGTCTCCCGCAGCGTCGTGCGGGCCAGGTAGATCATCAGCAGGCCGATCGGGACGTTCACCAGGAACGCCAGCCGCCAGGACACCTCGACCAGCGCGCCACCGACCACCAGGCCCATCACCGAGCCGACACCGGTCATCGCGGCGAACACCGCGGTTGCGGCATTGCGCGCCGGGCCCTTGGGGAACGTGGTGGCGATCAGCGCCAGGCCGGTCGGCGAGGCGATCGCCGCACCGACGCCCTGCAACAGCCGGGCGATCACCAGCGTGCGTTTCGTCCCAGGCGATACCGCACAGCACCGAGGCGATGGTGAACAGTGCGACGCCGACGATGAAGGTGCGCTTGCGCCCGATCGTGTCGCCCAGGCGGCCGCCGAGCAGCATCAGACCGCCGAAGGTCAGCACGTAGGCGGTGATGACCCAGCTGCGGCCGGCGTCGGACAGGCTGAGCTCGTCCTGGATCTTCGGCAGCGCCACGATCGCCACGGTGCTGTCCATCGTGGCCAGCAGCTGCATACCGCCGATGGCGATCACTGCGGCGATGAACCGCCGCGACGGCAGCCAGGCCGGATAGAACTTGCTCCGCTGCAGGTCTCCCGGCTCGAAGCGCATGGGGAGGGCGCGCTCTGAACTGCTGTCGGCGTCGCGACGCATCGCACGCTCCGCATCGTTGAGAGCCGTCATAGATGGCTACCCTACAGTAATTTTAAGAGAACCTTAAGCCGCGAATGCCGCGACCGGGCCGATCACGATGATCGCCGGAGGTCGAATGGCGTCGGCGCGAATTCTGCCCCGGCGCGTCAGCGAGAGTCGTGTGCACGATTCGTTCTGCCGCCGTCGTGCCGTGTTGCACCACGAGAACCGGCGTTTGCGCAGGTCTACCGCCTTTGATCAAGCGCGTCGGCGAACAATTCGATGCGTTCGACGGCCATCAACAGAACTAACGTTCCGGACAATTGGGCGAGCGCATTCCAATTCACTAACGATTCCGGATGGTCGGGTGCCAAATGGCCGCTGACCACCACGAACTCGTGATTCACGCCGCGATGGGTGACCGGAACTCCGGCCATTGCCGGCACGCTTATGGCGCTGGTCACACCGGGCACGACTGTGACGGGAATCCCAGCCTCGGCGCACGCGAGGACCTCCTCGTAGCCGCGGGCGAACACGAACGGGTCGCCACCCTTGAGGCGGACCACGAACTGCCCGGCGCGGGCCCGTTCGATCAGGACGTCGTTGATGGCGTCCTGGGCCATCGCGCGGCCGTACGGGATCTTCGCGGCGTCGATGACCTCGACGTGCGGCTCCGAGCTCGGCGAGCAGTTCGGGAGGTGCGAGCCGGTCGGCGACGACGACGTCGGCCCTGGCCAGCAGACGGCGGCCGCGCACCGTGATCAGCTCGGGGTCCCCGGGCCCGCCGCCGACCAGGGCGCACACCGCCCCGCATGACATCGGAGGTGTCCGGGTTGATCACGCCCCGCTGGAAGGCTTCGCGGATGGCCGAGCGGATGGCCGCCGAGCGGCGGTGCTCACCGCCGGCCAGCACACCCACCAGCAGCCCGTCGTGGTCGAACGACGCGGGTGTGACCGCGGTGCCGTCGCGGGCCGAGTCGGCGCGCACGCAGAAGATGTGGCGGCTCTCCGCCTCGGCGACGACCGCGGCGTTGACGGCCGGATCGTCGGTGGCGGCGATGGCATACCAGGCGCCCTCGAGGTCACCGTCGCGATAGTCGCGCAGCTGCAGGGTGATGCCCGGCTCCTGATCGGCCAGCGCCTCCACCGCGGGGGTCGCCGCCCGGGCGATGACGTGGACGTCGGCGCCGGCGCCGATGCAGTATCGGCACCCGCCGCTGCGCCACCGTCCCGCCGCCGACCACGACGGCCTTCTTGCCGGCCAGTCGCAGGCCGACGAGGTAGGCGTTCTCGGTCACCGGGCGATTTTAGTTAGTGCGGCCGCATGGCTGACAAACCGAGCGACCGCGCGCGGTTGGGCGGCGGCATGGGTGTGCAGATACGACGCGTGCACCCCGGCGCGGATCGCGCCGTCGCGCACCGGCTCGGCACCGGCCCGGCGGAACACCCAGGCGGGCTCACACTCTCGGCCGAATTCGACTGTCGTGCGGTGGAATTCGTGACCGACGACCCGCTCCCCCGCCCGGTACAGCGACGAGTCGGCCACGGCCACCGCGTCGCGATAGCCCAGGGTGAGCCGCGGGGTGAAGCGGGCCGAGCCGGGCAGCACCCCGCACATCGGATGGCCGTCCAGATCGGTCATCAGGTAGGCCAGGCCGCCGCACTCGGCCTGCACCGGGGCCTGCCGGGCCAGTTCCCGGATCTGGGCGCGAAGCTCGGCGTTGGCCGACAGTTCGGTCAGGTACTGCTCGGGAAATCCGCCCGGCAGCACCAGCGCGGCGGTCTGCGGGGGCAGTCCCTGCGCCGAGCGGGTCGAACTCGACGACCTCGCGCGCCGGCGGCGCGCAGCAGCTCGGCGTGCTCGGCGTAGCCGAAGCTGAACGCCCGGCCTGCGGCCACCGCCACGACCGGGGCGCCCGGGACGGGTTCGCCCACGGCGTCCTCGGGCGCCCACGGCTCGGCGCCTGGACTCGCGAGCCGGCCAGCGCCACCACGGCGGCGAGGTCGACGTGGCGGGCGATCAGCGCCGTCATCGCCGCGACCGCCGCGTGCGCCGCCTCGCCGTGCTCGACGGCGGTCACCAGACCCAGATGCCGCGACGGCACCGACAGCTCGTCGTGGCGCGGGATCGCGCCCAGCACCGGCACCCCGGCGCCGTCGCAGGCCTGGCGCAGCACCTGTTCGTGGCGTGGCGAGCCGACCCGGTTGAGGATCACACCGGCGACGTGCACACCGCTGTGGAAGGTCGAAAACCCCTGCAGCACAGCGCCGATGCTCTGGCTCTGGCCGCGGGCGTCGACCACCAGGACCACCGGGGCGCCCAGAAGTTCGGCGACCTGGGCGGTGGACCCGCGCGCCGGGGTGATCGCCTGGTCGTCGATGCGGCCGTCGAAGAGGCCCATCACGCCTTCGACCACGGCGATGTCGGCGTCCCGCGAGCCGTGCCGGTACAGCGGCCCGATCAGCTCCTCGGAGACCAGCACGGGGTCCAGGTTGCGGCCGGGCCTGCCCGCGGCCAGCGCGTGATAGCCGGGGTCGATGAAGTCCGGTCCCACCTTGAACGGCGCCACCCGGTGACCGGCCTGCCGCAGGGCACCGATCAAACCCGTTGCGATGGTGGTCTTTCCGCTGCCCGACGACGGGTGCGGCGATGACCAGGGCCGGTACGCTGCTCACCATTCGATGCCGCGCTGACCCTTGCGGCCGGCGTCCATCGGATGCTTGACCTTGGTCATCTCGGTCACCAGATCGGCGGCATCGAGCAGCTGCTGCGGTGCGTCGCGTCCGGTGATCACGACGTGGCCGCTCGGCCGCGAGCGCAGCACCTCGACCACGTCGTCGACGGCGACCCAGCCCCACTTCAGCGGGTAGGTGAACTCGTCGAGGACGTAGAAGTCGTGGCGTTGTTCGCCGATCCGGCGGGCGATCTCGGCCCAGCCGTCGGCGGCGGCCGCGGCGTGGTCGTCGTCGCGAACCGGTCTTGCGGGACCAGGACCAGCCCGACCCCATCTTGTGCCACTCCACCTGCCCGCCCGCGCCGGTCTCGTCGTGCAGCCGGCCCAGCGCCGCGAACGCCGACTCCTCGCCGACCTTCCACTTGGCGCTCTTGACGAACTGGAAGACCGCCACGCTCATCCCGGCGTTCCAGGCCCGCAACGCCATTCCGAACGCGGCCGTGGACTTGCCCTTGCCCGCACCGGTGTGCACGGCGAGCACCGGGGCGTTGCGCCGGGCTCTGGTGGTCAGGCCGTCGTCGGGCACGACGAGCGGACGCCCCTGCGGCATCGACGATCCCCTTTCCGGCTCAGACGGGTTCAGGCGGCGCTGCGTACGGCCCGCGCCAAATAGTCTGCGCGCAACTGCTCGAGCCGCAGTACCGGGGCTTTGAGCTGCTGCGCCAGTTCACCGGCAAGGCCCAGCCGGACGTAGGACGTCTCGCAGTCCACCACCACCGCGGCCGCACCTTCGGCCACCAGCAGTCCAGCCGCGGAGCGACTGCGCCCCAACGGGTCCGGGCCACCGGTGGCGCGGCCGTCGGTGAGCACCACCACCAGCGCGCGACGCGTGCGGTCGCGCACCCGTTCGCGCACCACGAGGTCACGGGCGGCCAGCAGTCCCTTGGCCAGCGGCGTGGTGCCGCCGGTGTCGAAGCGGGTCAGCCGCCGCGAGGCGATGTGCGCCGACGTGGTCGGCGGCAGCAGCACGCGGGCGTCGTCGCCGCGGAAGGTGACGACCGCGACCTTGTCCCGGCGCTGATAGGCGTCGCGCAGCAGGGACAGCGCAGCTCCGGTGACCGCGGACATGCGGTCGCGGGCCGCCATCGACCCGGAGGCGTCGACGACGAAGATCACCAGGTTGCCCTCCCGGCCGACGCGCACCGCTCGGCGGATGTCGTCGGCGTCCGGACGACAGCCTGCCGTTACCCGCGGCAGCGAGCACGGTCGCGAACAGGTGCAGGCCGTGGCCGGCCTCGGGATCGTCGGTGGCGGTGACGACGGCACCGGATCGGTTGCGGGCGCGCGACCGGCGGCCCGGGGTGCCCTCGCCGACGCCGGGCACGGTGAGCGCCCGGGTGCGGAAGCTCGGCGCGGGCGGGGCGGACGGACGCGGTACTGGACGACGAATTCTGTTGCGGCGCAGACTGTCCCGAGTCACCGTCGGTCGGCTGGCCGCCGCCGGGCGGGTCGGGTTCGGGCTCCGGCTCGGGACCGCCGTCGGCGGTGGCGGCCAGCGCTTCGTCGAGCTGGGCCGGGTCGATGCCCGGATCGTCGAACGGGTCGCGGCGACGCCGGTGCGGCAGCGCCAGTTCGGCGGCCACCCGAATGTCTTCTTCGGCAACGGTATCCGCGCCGCGCCACGCCGCGTGGGCCACGGCGGTGCGGGCCAGCACCAGATCCGCGCGCATGCCGTCGACGTCGAACGCCGCGCACAGCGCGGCGATGCGGTTCACCTCGGCGTCCGGCAGCGTCACCTCGCCGACCCGCGCGCGGGCCGCGGCGATCCGCCGTGCCAGGTCGCGGTCCTGCTCGGCGTAGCGCGCGGCGAATCCGCCCGGGTCGGCCTCGTAGGCCAGCCGCTGGCGGATCACCTCGCTGCGCACGCGGCACGTCGCGGGAGGCGTGCACGTCGACGGTCAGCCCGAACCGGTCGAGCAACTGCGGGCGCAGTTCGCCCTCTTCGGGATTCATGGTGCCGATCAACACGAACCGGGCGTCGTGGGAGTGCGACACCCCGTCGCGCTCGATGTGCACCCGGCCCATCGCGGCGGCGTCGAGCATGATGTCGACGAGGTGGTCGTGCAGCAGGTTGACCTCGTCGACGTAGAGCACGCCGCCGTGGGCGCGGGCCAGCAGGCCCGGGGAGAAGGCGTGCTCGCCGTCGCGCAGCACCTTCTGCAGATCCAGCGAGCCGACCACCCGGTCCTCGGTGGCGCCGATCGGCAGCTCCACCAGTCGCGAGCCCGGGTCGACATCGGCGAGCACCGCGGCCAGCGCCCGCACGGCCGTCGACTTCGCGGTGCCCTTCTCGCCGCGGATCAGCACCCCGCCGATCTCGGGGCGCACCGCGCACAGCACCAGCGCGAGTCGCAACCGGTCGTGGCCGACGATCGCGCTGAACGGATAGGCGGGCGTGCTCACCGGCCCCCTGTCGCCGGCCCGGCGGCTCCGCCGCGCAGCATCGGCACGTGCGGGATGCCGTCCTCGACGAACTCGTCGCCGTCGACGACGAAACCGTGGTGGGCGTACATCTCGGCGAGGTAGGTCTGGGCGTTGATCCGGCACGGGTGATCGCCGACGTCGGCCAGCGCGGCCTGCATCAGCCGGGTGGTGTGGCCCTGGCCGCGGGCCGCGCGGCCGGTGCACACCCGTCCGATGCGGAAGGCCTTCTCCCCGCCGGCGTGCTCCTCCATCAGCCGCAGCGTCGAGATCACCTTGCCGTCGGGCTGCTCGAGCCAGAAGTGGCGGGTCTCGGCCAGCAGGTCACGTCCGTCGAGTTCGGGATACGGGCAGGCCTGCTCGACCACGAACACCTCGACCCGCAGCTTGAGCAGCTCGTAGAGCGTGGCCGCGTCGAGGTCCTTGGCCCAGGAGCGGCGCAGTGCGACCGTCACACCACCCCTGCCGGCTCCGGGTCACCGGTGGCCGGGGTGGAATCGGGGCCGACGGCCTGCCGGCGCGGCCGGCGTCGGCGCCACTGGCCAGGCCGAGCACCTTGGTGCCGTGCGTCCCAGACCTCGTCGAACAGCTCCGGGTTCTCCGAGAGCTTCACGCCCAGCGACGGCACCATCTCCCTGAGCTTGGGCTGCCAGCCGCGGTAGCGGTCGGGGAAGCAGCGCTGCATCACGTCGAGCATCGCCGGCACCGCGGTCGAGGCGCCCGGTGAGGCGCCGAGCAGGCCGGCGATGGACCCGTCGGCGGCGGCGAGCACGGTGGTGCCGAACTCGAGCACACCGCAGCTTCTTCTTGTCGCGGCGGATCACCTGCACCCGCTGCCCGGCGATGTCGAGCTCCCAGTCCTGACTCTGTGCCGTCGGGGCGAACTTCGCGGAGGGTGTCGACGCGGTCCGCCTCGCGACTGCAGCAGCTCGCCGATCAGGTACTTCAGCAGCGGCAACTCGGTGAGCCCGACGCCGATCATCGAGGCGAGGTTGTTCGGCTTGACCGACAGCGGCAGGTCGGTGACCTTGCCGGCCTTGAGGAACTTCGGCGACCAGCCGGCGAACGGGCCGAACAGCAGCCAGTCCCTGCCCGTTGATCACTCGGGTGTCCAGGTGCGGCATCGACATCGGCGGGGCGCCCAGCGGCGGCAGGCCGTACACCTTGGCGTGGTGGGCGCCGGTCAGATTCGGGTTGTTGGTGCGCAGCCACTCGCCGCTGACCGGGAAGCCGCCGAAGCCCTTGGCCTCCTCCATGCCCGACTTCTGCAGCAGCGGCAGCGCGCCGCCGCCCGCGCCGACGAAGACGAACTTGGCGTGCAGCTTGCGCTTCTCGCCGGTGCGGCGGTTGACGATCTTGACCGTCCAGCTGCCGTCGGACTCCTTGCGCAGGTCGCGTACCTCGTGGCCGAACATGGTGGTCATTCCGCGTTCGGCGCCGTAGCCGAGCAGTTGGCGCGACAGCGAGCCGAAGTCGACGTCGGTGCCGTCCTGGCTCCAGTTCAGCCCGACCGGGTCGGTGAAGTCGCGACCCTCGGCCATCAGCGGCAGCCGGCGGGCGAACTCGTCGGCGCCGTCGATGAACTCCATGTTGGCGAACAGCGGATTGCGCACCAGGGTGTCGCGGCGGCGGCGCAGGTAGTCGACGTTCTCGGCGCCCTGCACGAAGCTGACGTGCGGGATGGGGTTCAGGAAGCTGCGGACGTCGGGCAGGATGCCGTGCTCGTGGGCGTAGGCCCAGAACTGGCGGGTGACCTGGAACTGCTCGTTGACGTTGACCGCCTTGGCGATCTCGATGCTGCCGTCGGGGCCCTCGGGGGTGTAGTTGAGCTCGCACAGCGCGGAGTGCCCGGTGCCCGCGTTGTTCCAGGGATCGCTGCTCTCGGCGGCGGCGGCGTCGAGGCGTTCCACGAGAGTGATGGACCAATCGGGTTCGACTAGCCGCAGCAGGGCGCCGAGTGTGGCGCTCATGATTCCCGCCCCGACCAGCACGACATCGGTCTTGGCTGATATCTGACACCGGTCCGTCGTCCTTTTCTTGTGACAGCTGTACGTAGATGCCAGGTTATCCCGAGCCACCCGGATCTATTCGGTCGAGTCACCAGCACCACACCACGGTTAAGGTGAGCCTTGTGACGGCAGCGCGGGCCGAATGGGCTGATGACGTCCTTCCCGGCTACCAGCAGACCAGCCTGACGCTCGGGGCAGACCCCGACGGCGAGGGCGACCTGTTCGCCACCCTGGTGCGCCGCAGCGACTCGGCTCCCGGCCGCGCACACCGTGCTCGCGGTGCACGGTTTCACCGACTACTTCTTCAACACCGAGTTCGCCGACCACTTCACCGCCCACGGGTTCGGCTTCTACGCGCTGGACCAGCACAAGTGCGGCCGCTCCTGGCGCGACGGCCAGACCCCGCACTTCACCACCGACCTGGCCCGCTACGACCGCGAGCTGGAGCGTGCGACTGGCGATCATCACCGCCGAGAACCCCGGCACCCGGGTGCTGGTGTACGGACATTCGGCGGGCGGGCTGATCGTGGCGCTGTGGCTGGACCGCGTGCGCCGGCGCCGGGCGACGGCGGCGCTGTCCCTGGCGGGCCTGGTGCTCAACAGCCCGTGGCTGGATCTGCACGGCCCGGCGATCCTGCGGACCCGGCTGACGTCCACGGCGATCGGGGCGCTGTCGCGGGTGCGCAAGACCTCGGTGGTGCGCGGCACCGGCAAGGGCGGCTACGGGCTGACCCTGCACCGCGAGTACCACGGCGAGTTCGAGTACAACCTGCAGTGGAAGCCGCTGGGCGGCTTCCCGGTGACGTTCGGCTGGATCCACGCCATCCGGCGGGGTCAGGCCACGCTGCACCGCGGGCTGGACGTCGGGCGTGCCGAACCTGATCCTGCGCTCGGATCACAGCGTGCCGGAGACCACCGACCCGGACACCATGCAGCGCGGCGACGCCGTGCTCGACGTCACGCCAGATCGCCCGGTGGGCCGGCTGCATCGGCAACCGCACGCACCGTCGTGCCGATCCGCGACGCCAAGCACGACGTGTTCCTGTCGCTGGCCGAACCGCGGGCGGCGGCCTACCGCGAACTGGCCGACTGGCTGGACTTCTATCTCGCCCATCTCGAAGCATCCGCCGCAGGGCGAGGATAAGGGGATTTCGTGGAGCACTTCGACATCGCGATCATCGGAACCGGTTCGGGCAACAGCGATTCTCGACGAGCGCTACGCCGACAAGAAGGTCGCGATCTGCGAGCAGGGCGTCTTCGGCGGCACCTGCCTGAACGTCGGCTGCATCCCGACCAAGATGTTCGTCTACGCCGCCGAGGTGGCCCAGACCGTGCGCGAGGCGGCCCGCTTCGGGGTCGACGCCCACATCGACGGGGTGCGCTGGAGCGACATCGTCTCGCGGGTGTTCGGCCGCATCGACCCGCTGGCGGCGGGCGGTGAGCACTACCGGCGCTCCTCGCCCAACGTCACGGTGTACGACAGCCACACCACGCTTCGCCGGGCCGCGCCGACGAACGGCTACCGGCTGCGCACCGAGAACGGCGACGAGTTCACCGCCGAGCAGGTGGTCATCGCCGCCGGGGCGCGGGCGATGGTTCCCGACGGCGATCGCCGGCTGCGGGGTCGACTTCCACACCAGCGACACCATCATGCGGATCGCCGAACTGCCCGAGCATCTGGTGATCGTCGGCGGCGGGTTCGTCGCCGCCGAGTTCGCGCACGTGTTCTCCGTCGTTGGGCTGCCGGGTCACGCTGGTGATCCGCGGTGGCGCGATGCTGTCGCACTGCGACGACACCATCTGCGAGCGGTTCACCGACATCGCCGGCAAGAAGTGGGAGATCCGCAGTCACCGCAACATGGTCGGCGCGCATCGCGACGGCGTCGCAGATCGTCGTCGAACTCGACGACGGCTCGACGGTGCAGGCCGACGCGGTGCTGGTGGCCACCGGCCGGATCCCCAACGGCGACCTGCTGGACGCCGGAGTCGGTCGGGCGTGGAGATCGACAGACGGCCGGGTGGTGGTCGACGAGTACCAGAGGACAACGGCGCGAGGCATTTTCGCGCTCGGCGACGTGTCCTCGCAGTATCAGCTCAAGCACGTCGCCAACCACGAGGCCCGGGTGGTCGGCACAACCTGCTGCAGGACTGGGACGACACCGAGGCGCTGATGCCGTCCGATCACCGCTTCGTGCCCTCGGCGGTGTTCACCGACCCGCAGATCGCCATGCGTGGGCCTGACCGAGAACGAGGCCCGCGCAGCCGGTTACGACATCAAGGTCAAGATCCAGGACTTCGGCGACGTGGCCTACGGCTGGGCGATGGAGGACACCACCGGGTTCGCCAAGATGATCGTCGAAGCGCGACACCGGCACGATCCTGGGCGCGCACATCATGGGGCACCAGGCGTCGTCGTTGATCCAGCCGCTGATCCAGGCGATGAGCTTCGGCCTGGCCGGCCAGGACATGGCCCGCGGCCAGTACTGGATTCACCCGGCGCTGCCCGAGGTGATCGAGAACGCGCTACTGGCGCTGTGCGGCGAGCCGGCCTGGCCGCCCGCCAAGCGGCACTAGCGTTTCTCGCGAGCAGTCGAAATCGCACGCAAATGCGTAATTCGTGCGATTTTGCGCCAGCTCGCGAGGATCAGCGCGCGGGACGACGAAGCCCCAGGGCAGTTCCAGCCGGTGGGCGGCCAGCAGCTCGCTGTCGGAAAGCACCGCGGTGACGGTGTCGTCGGCGACGACCACGCCGTCGTCCATGACCACGGCCCGGTCGCACAACTGCGCGGCATAGGGCAGGTCGTGGGTGACGATGATCATGGTGGCGGGCAGCGTGGCCAGCGTCTCGGCCAGTTCGCGGCGGGCGACCGGGTCGAGGTTGGCCGACGGCTCGTCGAGCACCAGAATCTCCGGCTCGCACGCCAGGACCGTGGCCAGCGCAGCACGTCTGCGCTGGCCACCGGACAGGTGCGCCGGGCTACGGTCGGCGTGCTCGGTCATCGACACGATGTCCAGCGCACGCGCTGACCCGGGCGGCCAGCTCGTCGCCGGTGACACCGAAGTTCGCCGGACCGAAGGCGACGTCCTGGGCGACGCGTCGGCATGAACAACTGGTCGTCGGGGTCCTGGAACACCAGCCCGACCCGGCGCCGGATATCGCGAAGAGTCTTGCGCGACCAACGGTATTCCGCTGATCTCGACGGTGCCCGAGCGTGGCCGTCAGCACGCCGTTGAGGTGCAGCATCAGGGTGGTCTTGCCCGCCCCGTTGGGGCCGAGCATGGCGACCCGCTCACCGGGGGCGATGCTCAGGTCGACACCGTCGAGCGCGATCCGGCCGTCCGGATAGGCGTAGCGCAGGCCCTCGACGCGGACCGCGGGCGCGGTCATCGCAGTCACCCACGCCGAGCGCCGCCACCAGCGACCGCCGCCACCGCGGGCGTCAGCGCGACGACCCACTGCGCGCGCAGTGCGCCGTGGTCCGGCACCGACGATCGCCAACTCCGGGACCTTGCCGTCGAAGCCGCGAGAGGTCATCGCCAGGTACACCCGCTCGCCCCGCTCGTAGGAGCGAAGGAACAGCGCGCCAACACCTTTCGCGATCGCACCGACCTGATGCAGTGCGCGCGGCGAGTCGCCGCGGGAGATCCGCGCCATCCGCATCCGGCTCGACCTCGGCCGACAGCAGGTCGATGTAGCGGATCATCAGCACGAGCATCGAGGTCACCAGACCGGGCACGCCGAGCCGGCTCAGCGCCAGCGGCAACTCCCGCGCCGAGGTGGTCGCCGCGACGGTCAGCGACGCCGGCCACGCCGAGCGTGCCCTTGACGACGATCCCCCAGGCCGCCCACAGCCCGGTCACCGACAGGTGCAGGCCCGCGACCTCGACCCGCTGCGCCGCCCTCGGCGAACGGCAGCAGCACCGCGAGCACGATGAACGGCGCCTCGATCAGCATCCGCGGCAGGATCCACCGCAGCGGAATCCGCGCCACCCGCCAGACCACCAGCACGATCACGGCGTAGACCGCGAACGGCCAGATCATCTCCCGCGGTGTGGCCACCACCGCGAGAACGAACACCACCAGTGCGACGATCTTCACCTCCGCGGGCGCGCGGTGCACCACCGAATTCCCGTCGCGGTACAGCGGATGCGAGTGCCCCGCACCCACGTCCTCAGCTCCTTCGATGCGGCGACTGCGGGCGATCAACCAGAACGCCCCGCCCGCGACGGCAAGCACGACGACAGCGCCGATGATTCCGGCCAGCCCGACGCTTGCCGGGTTGCCCGAACACGGTGTAGTCCGCGAGCGGCGACACCGACATGGCGTGCTCGGTCGCGTGCTGGGCGATGCAGTTGCCGGTCAGTTGTTCGCCGCTGGGCGGTCTCGACGACCTGGCATCCCTGCAAGCGTTGCCGAATCCAGTCCGTCGGGGCTCGAGCTGGCGAAGTAGGACACCACCCCGGCGATCGAGGAGGACGGCGACGGCGAAGCCGGCCCAGAACCGCCAGTGCCGCCTCAGCGCGGTCGCTCATGCCGCGCACCGCCGTCTCGGTCGCGGCTGCGGCGCAGCAGGTAGACCAGGTCGGGCCGCGACCGGGCCACGGCCATCACCGTCACCGCGGTGATCAGACCCTCCCCGATACCGATGAGCACGTGGGTGCCGAGCATGTAGGCCGCCACGGTGCTCAGCGACGTCGGCGCGGCACCCGCCGATCGCATACTCGATGACGAATCCCATTGATGCGCAAACAGTTCCGACCACCGCGGCAGATGAATCCGACGACTCCCAGCGCGGGAACGGATCGTTCGAGGCGTCGCCGTCGAACCAGCGCGTACAAGCGCCACGGCCGTCGAGTAGCCGGCCGCCACCCCGATCAGCGCCATGTTGGTGATGTTCATTCCGAGTGCGGTCACCCCGCCGTCGGCGAACAGCAGCGACTGCACCACCAGGACGATCGCGATGCACAGCACGCCGGTGTAGGGGCCGACCAGGATCGCGGCGAATGCGCCGCCGAGCAGATGTCCGCTGACGCCGGGCAGGATCGGGAAGTTGATCATCTGCACCGCGAAGATGAAGGCGGCGACGAGCCCGGCTAACGGAACCGTGCGTTCGTCGAGCTCTGCCCGCGCCTTCCAGGCGCAGAATGCCACTGCGGCGATCGCGAGGGCACCGAACATCACCGAGGTGGGAGCGTTGACCAGTCCGTCACTCATGTGCATGGCCGTGACCTGGACGCTCAAGCGTGTCTCCTCGCGGTGAGGTGTCAGTTCCGCCCCTTGGGTCGAGCTTAGTGTCGACCGCTCTCATCTGTCTACATGTTCAGATAATCAATTAAGCGCGTCCGGCTCAGTCGTGCGCGGCGCCGATCCAGTGCAGCAGGTCGTGCACGGTGTGGTCTTCCAGGCGGTAGCTGACCAGCCGGCCCACCCGGGTCGACGTCACCCAACCCTGCTGCCGGAGTACCCGAAGTGCCTGCGAGACAGCGTTTTCCGATCTGCCGAGCGCCGTGGCGAGGTCACCAACACAGATGCCCGGAGCCCGGTGCAGGCACAGCAGGATCTCCAGCCGGTTCGGGTCGGACAACAGGTCGAAGCGCTGGGTCCAGCCGTTGATGTCCACATCGGCCAGCGCGGACGAGGCACGTTCGACCTTGACCTCGTCGCCCGGCCCATCCATGCGTAGAAATGTAGCTCAGCAGGCCGCGAATTCCGGTCGGCTGGAACAATCCGGTCCCGGTAGGCGACTGTTGATCCGTGGACTGCGATGTCGCCCGCGAGGCAGTGTCAGGCCCCGCAGCCACGTTCCGACGCACGGCCGGTCACCGATGACGTCGTGCTGCCCGACAACGCCTCGCGCGGACGCCGCCGCGGGCACCTCTACCCCACCGATGGCTCGGCGGCCTGATTTTTGCTTCACGGAACATGTCGGCACGTCGCGCGACCAATTGGCTGAGCAGGTCCGGACGTTCGCTGTGAACGGCGGCGGCCGGCCGAACGCACTGAAGAGCGACTAGCCCACCGACGGCCGCGGTCGACCGTGGGAACGTGCACGAGCATCATCAGCGCGTGGTAAACGGTGACGATGCGCCCGATGGTGATCGTTCTGCTCGCGACCGTAGACCTTCTCGTAAATCACCACCGCACTACAACTTTGGCCTTCATATCGGTCGCCGACCCTTCTGGCCGCACCCGCGGAATCATTGTGCCCCTCCGGGGTGATGCCGGTGGCGCTTCGCCGTTCAGCCGGTCGGGTTCTGCGGTATCGGCGCCCAGCGCCGCTCCATCCCGCTGAAGCGCCAGAACACGATGGCGCATGCCCAGGTCACCACGAATAGGCCGACGATCACGAAGCCGAAATTGTTGAGGTCGATCGAACTGATCCACGCGGTGACCGGGTTGGTCCAGCCCAGATCGTCGTGCAGCACGCCGACGAGCTCGATGCTGCCGATGAGCAGAGCCACCGCGACCGACAAGCCGGTGACCGTCATGTTGTAGTAGATCTTGCGGACCGGGTGGGCGAACGCCCAGTCGTAGGCGACCGTCATGAACAGCCCGTCGAGTGTGTCCATCAGGCTCATCCCGGCCGCGAACAGGATCGGCAACGTCAGCACCGCATACCAGGGCAGACCGGCCGCCGCACCCGTCCCGGCCAACGCCAGCAACGCCACCTCGGTAGCAGTGTCGAAGCCCAGCCCGAAGAGCACCCCGACGCCGAACATCTGGGAGGGATGGGTGATTCGCTTCATGATCGGGCGAAGGATCCGCGCCAACAGACCCCGGTTGTTCAGTTGATCCTCAAGTTCCTGCTCGCTGAACCGACCCGCCCGCATAGCGGTGAACACCTGCCAGATGCCGACCAGCGCGATCACGTTGATGATGCCGATCAGGTACAGGAACCCACCCGAGGCCAGCGTGCCGGCGACGCCCAGGGCATGGCGGGTCGAGGACCCATCGTCGAGCAGAACACCCGCGGTCTTGGTGGCGGCGATGACCAGCAGCGCCAGCACCACGACCATCGTCGCGTGGCCGAGGGCGAACCAGAAGCCGACCGACTTGGGTTTCGCGCCGTCGGCGGTCAGCTTGCGGGTGGTGTTGTCGATGGCGGCGATATGGTCGGCGTCGAAGGCATGCCGCAGGCCGAAGGTGTAGGCGGTGACCCCGAGGCCGATCGAGAACACCTCCGCACCGACCTGATAGTGGTGCGGGGCGACGAACAGGATCAGAGCGCCGAACCCGACGACATGCAGCACCGCGACCGACCCGAGCAGGGCGCTGACCTCGAGCCAGTCTCGTCGCGTCCACGACCTGACGATGCGGCGAAGTGCACCGGCCTCCGCTGTTCCCATGCGAACCTCCTGGGGATTGCGCGTCCCCGTTAGCAGCTATGTGGACGGGAGGGTCTGGCTACCGGCGGCGCATCGAGATGCCTGCCGGACACAGTGGCGCGACCGCACCGGAATCTCACCGGTTTCCGCACCGTCCAAGGGTTGACGGACCGACTTTATCGTGGCGATAGCACACCGCCGGGATATCAGCCGACGACGGATGCCGTCATCGTCCTCCTCGTTTCCCCGGGGCGCAGTTCCACCCCCACGTCGACTGGTCGGTCGCCGACACCGCCGAGTTCCCGACAGCCAGGAAACTCTGGTTCGGGTCTAACCCACGAACCCTCTTCCAACAACACGCACCAGCTTCACCGCACCGCCGGGCAGCCTGGGGATATGCCCGGTCGCCGCTGTCGAGATTCTCGAGTCGGTCCTCCGCACGCACCTGACTGCTATCGATCGCGCGCCGGGTGGTCGTCGACCAGATCCCCGCTTCCACGTTGCCGTTGCCCGTGCCCGCGACGACCAGGCGAGCTGAGCGAAACCCGACCGCCCGGGAACCACGAGGCCCGCCGATGCGACCACTCTATGTGCCCAGCAGTAGCGACCACGACGTCGAGGCGATGCTCCGCCGGATCGGCCGGCGCGTGCTCGACGACATCTGGATCAGCCGACGAGTGCGGGTGTTCACCGGCGCCGTCGGCGCAACCCTGGCTGGCGCCGCGGTGTTCGGCTGGGCCGACGTCAGCGACCGGTCCGTCACCGCGACCCCGGGCATCGCGATTTGCGCGGTGGCGCTCACATTCTTCACGATGACGACGGCCCTGTCGTCGATCGCGTTGCTGCGCTGCCGCTTTCGCTGGTGCACTGCTGCCGCGTACGGCGGTGGGCTGGGGATGGTCGTCGGCTTCGGTGTGGTGTGGTGGCACCAGACCACACCGAACGCCCAGTGCCCCGGACCGTGTGCCTGGATGGTGGTCGGGGCGCTGTGTTCGGTGGCGTTGACCGTGACGTGGCTGCGGGTGATCCTCACGCCGATCGAACGGTCCCAGCCCGACATCCGGCTCGCCACCTCCGGGCTGTGATCCCGCTCAGTCCAGGAAGCCGTGCAGCAGCGCCGACGATCCCGCGACGTGGGCGTGCATGGCGGCGGCCGCGCCGTCGGCGTCGCCGGCCAGGATCGCGATGACGATGGCCTTGTGCTGTTCGTCGGAGTGGGCGATGTTGCGCCGCAGCAACGGGATCTGGTCCAGCAGGGCATTGAGCCGCATCCGGTTCTCCGCCACCAGCGGCACCAGCGACGGCGATCCGGCCGCCTCGGCGATCGCCAGGTGCAGCCGGGAGTCCAGCCGGCGGTAGTCGTCCGGGTCGGCATTGCGGACGTCGACCAGCCGCGACCACAGGCCCTCGCGTTCGGCGGCGGTCAGCGTGCGGCTGGCGGCCATCCGGGCCGCGCCGACCTCGAGGATCTCGCGCAGCCGCAGCGCGTCGTCGATCTCGGCCCGGTTGACCCGCACCACGCTCTCACTGGCGCGGCAGTTCGTCGGCCAGGAAGGTGCCGCCGTAGCGGCCACGGCGCGACACCAGGTAGCCGGCGTCGGCCAGCGACTTGATGGCCTCGCGCACGGTGTCGCGGCTGACTCCGAGCTTGGCGGCCAGCTCCCGCTCGGGTGGCAGCGAGTCCCCCGGCGCCAGCACGCCGAGCCGGATGGTCTGCAGCAGCCGGCCGACGGTGTCCTCGAAGGCGTTGCCGGGCCGCACCGGACGCAGCAGGGCCTCGGAAGCCCCTGCTGATTCCGGATCCTGCCATCCCGGGTCGCTTCGCTCCTGCCCGCCGGCATGCACCTCTCTACAGCGGCGTGACGTAGTGGCCGGCGATGCCGCCGTCGACCAGGAAGGTCGACCCGGTGATGAACGACGAGTCGTCGCTGGCCAGGAACGCCACCGCGGCGGCGAGTTCCTCCGGCTCGGCGAACCGGCCCATCGGCACGTGCACCAGCCGGCGCGCCGCCCGCTCGGGGTCCTTGGCGAACAGCTCCTGCAGCAGCGGGGTGTTCACCGGTCCCGGGCACAGCGCGTTGACCCGGATTCCCTGGCGGGCGAACTGGACTCCGAGCTCACGTGACATCGCCAGCACCCCGCCCTTGGATGCGGTGTAGGAGATCTGCGACGTGGCCGAGCCCATCACCGCGACGAACGAGGCGGTGTTGATGATCGAGCCCTTCTGCGCGGGCACCATGTGCCGCAGCGCCGCGCGGCAGCACAGGTACACCGACTTGAGGTTGATGTCCTGCACCTTCTGCCAGGCGGGCAGCTCGGTGTTCTCGATCAGGTCGTCATCCGGCGGGGAGATCCCGGCGTTGTTGAACGCGATGTCCACCGAGCCGTAGGTCGCCGCGGCGGTGTCGAACAGGTTGTTCACCGCGATCTCGTCCGAAACATCCACCGGCACAAAGATTCCGCCGAGCTCGTCGGCGACGTCCTTGCCGGTCTTGGGGTCGATGTCACCGATCACGATGGTGGCGCCTTCGGCGCGCATCCGCCTGGCGGTGGCCAGGCCGATGCCGCTGGCGCCGCCGGTGATGACGGCGACCTTGCCGGCCAGTCGTTGGGTCAGGTCCATCTAGTTCTCTCCGATCGCGACGTCGTCTATGCAAAGAAGACGTTCTTGGTTTCCGTGAAATGCAGTGGCGCATCGGGGCCGAGTTCACGGCCGAGTCCGGACTGCTTGAACCCGCCGAACGGGGTGCTGTAGCGCACCGACGAGTGCGAGTTCACGCTGAGGTTGCCGGCCTCGATCGCACGCGACACCCGCAGCGCCCGCGAGAGGTTGTCGGTCCAGATCGAGCCGGACAGGCCGTATTCGGAGTCGTTGGCCAAGGCGATGGCGTCGGCCTCGTCCTCGAACGGCAGGACGGTGACGACGGGACCGAAGATCTCCTCGGTCACCGTGCGGTCGGTGCGCCCCGGGGTGAGCACGGTCGGCGGGAACCAGTAGCCGGGCCCGTCGGGCGCCGAGCCACGGAAGGCCACCGGGGCGTCGTCGGGCACATAGGCGGCCACCGACTCGAAGTGCTTGCGCGACACCAACGGTCCCATCTCGGTGTCGCGGGCGGCGGGGTCGCCGACCACCAGCGCCTTGACGGCCGGCTCGAGCAGTTCCATGAACTTGTCGAACACGCTGCGCTGCACCAGGATCCGGCTGCGCGCGCAGCAGTCCTGGCCGGCGTTGTCGAACACGCCGTAGGGCGCGGTCGCCGCCGCCTTCTCCAGGTCGCAGTCGGCGAAGATCACGTTGGCGCTCTTGCCGCCGAGTTCCAGCGTCACGCGCTTGATCTGGTTGGCGGCCCCGGCCATCACCTTGGTGCCGACCTCGGTGGAGCCGGTGAACACGATCTTGCGGATGTCGGGGTGGCTGATGAACCGCTCGCCGACCACCGAACCCTTGCCGGGCAGCACCTGGAAAAGGTCTTCGGGCAGACCGGCTTCCACGGCCAGCTCACCGAGGCGTATCGAGGTCAGCGGCGTCCACTCGGCCGGCTTGAGCACCACCGCGTTGCCCGCGGCCAGTGCCGGCGCGAACCCCCAGGCGGCGATCGGCATCGGGAAGTTCCACGGGGTGATCACACCGATCACGCCCATCGGCTCGTTGAAGGTGACGTCGAGACCACCGGCCACCGGAATCTGCTTGCCGGACAACCGTTCCGGGCTGGCCGAGTAGAACTGCAGCACGTCGCGGACGTGCCCGGCCTCCCACTCGGCCGCGCCGATCGGATGCCCGGAGTTGGCGACCTCGAGGGCGGCCAACTCGCCGATGTGCGCGTCGACGGCGGCGGCAAAGGCCCGCAGCGCGGCGGCCCGCTCCGCCGGTGCCGCGGCGGCCCAGGCCTTCTGGGCGGTCTTGGCCCGCGCGACGGCGTCGTCGACACCGGCCACGTCGGTCTGCTCGACGGTGCGCAACACCTGCTCGGTGGCCGGGTTGATCAGTTCGGTGGAGGTCAAAGGTTCACTCTTTCAGTCGTGTAGATGCGTGCGGCCTCCACCAGCCCGGCGAACAGCCGCAGATCGTCCAGCGTCTCCTCGGGGTGCCACTGCACCGCCAGAACGAAGTCGTGCCCGGGCATCTCGACGGCCTCGATCACCCCGTCGGTGTCGCGGGCGCAGACCACCAGCCCGTCGCCGAGCCGGTCGATGGCCTGGTGGTGATAGCACTGCGCGTCGGAGGTAGCCCCGATCAGCCCGGCCAGCTTGCTGCCCTCGACGGTGCGCACGGTCGAGGTGGAGAACACCGCGTTGCCCTGCTGATGGCGGGTGTGCCCGAGGACGTCGGGCAGGTGCTGGTGCAGCGTGCCGCCGAGGGCGACATTGAGGACCTGCGCCCCGCGGCAGATGCCCAGCACCGGCATGCGCCTGCGCAGCGCACCGGCCAGCAGCGCGAACTCCCAGGCGTCGCGGTCGCGGGCCGGCTCGTCGGTGGTCGGGTGGGGGTCGTGGCCGTAGGCGGCCGGGTCGACGTCCTTGCCGCCGGTGATGATCAGACCGTCGAGGCCGTCGAGCACCCGCCCGGCGATCTCGGCGTCGACGGGTTGCGGCGGCAGCAGTGTCGCGATGCCGCCGGCCAACGTGACGCCCTCGATGTAGATGCCGGGCAGGAAGCTGGCGTGCACGTCCCACACGCCGGTCTGCGCCTGCTGCAGGTAGGTGGTCAGGCCGATCAGTGGCCGAGCAGACGCAAAAGACTCCGACACGCCGGTCTCAGAGGGACTTTCACGTCTGCTCGCCGGGAAATTAGAGCCGCTCAAATCCGCGCACCCTCTCCCAGTCGGTCACCGCGGAGTTGAACGCCGCCAACTCGACACTGGCGTTGTTGAGGTAGTGATCGACGACGTCGGCGCCGAACGCCTCGCGGGCCACCGTCGATGCCTCGAACAGCTCGGCCGCCTCGGCCAGCGTGGTCGGAAGGCGTTCCGCGCCACCGGTGTACGCGTTGCCCGCGCACGCCTCGGGCAGTTCCAGCGCGTTGTCGATGCCGTGCAGTCCGCCGGCGATCAGCGCCGCGACCGCCAGGTACTGGTTGACGTCGCCGCCGGGCGCGCGGCATTCCATCCGCATCGAATGGCCCTGGCCGACCACCCGCAGCGCGCAGGTCCGGTTGTCGATCCCCCAGGCGATCGCCGTCGGCGCGAAGCTGCCCTCGACGAAACGCTTGTAGGAGTTGATGTTCGGGGCGTAGAACAGCGTGAGCTCGCGCATCGTGGCGATCTGCCCGGCGATGAAGCTGCGGAACATCGGCGACATGCCCAGCGGCTCATCGGGGTCGGCGAACACCGCGCTGCCGTCGGTGCCGCGCAGCGAGATGTGGATGTGGCAGCTGTTGCCTTCGCGCTCGTCGAATTTCGCCATGAACGTCAGGCTCTTGCCGTGCTGGTCGGCGATCTCCTTGGCGCCGTTCTTGTAGATCGTGTGGTTGTCGCAGGTGACCAGGGCGTCGTCGTAGCGGAACGCGATCTCCTGCTGGCCGAAGTTGCACTCCCCCTTGACGCCCTCGCAGTACATCCCGGCGCCGTCCATGCCGAGCCGGATGTCGCGCAGCAGCGGCTCCATCCGGGTGGAGGCGTGGATCGCGTAGTCGACGTTGTAGTCGGTGGACTTGGTCAGGCCGCGATACCCGGCCGCCCACGCCTCGCGGTAGGTGGCGTCGAACACCATGAACTCCAGCTCGGTGCCGATGAAGGCCGCCAGGCCGCGGTCGGCGAGCCGCTCGAGTTGCGTGTTGAGGATGGTTCGCGGCGCGGGCGTCACCGGTCCGCCCTGCACCCAGGACAGGTCGGCCATCACCAGCGCGGTGCCGGGCAGCCACGGCAGCAGCCGCAGCGTGGCGAAGTCGGGCGTCATCACCATGTCGCCGTAGCCGGACTCCCAGCTGGACATCCGTACCCGTCGACGGTGTTCATGTCGACGTCGACGGCCAGCAGGTAGTTGCAGCATTCGGCGCCGTGGGCGGCGACCTCCTCGACGAACAGCCGGGCGGCGACCCGCTTGCCGGTGAGCCGGCCCTGCATGTCGGTGAACGCCACGATCACGGTGTCGATGTCCCCGGCGGCCACCAGGCTCTCGAGTTCGCCCTGGGTCAGCAGCCCGGACCTGCGGCCAGCACCATCAGGCGCCATGCGCGCCCCCTCTCGTAGACCTGACGTGGATTCGACGGAAAGTCAACCATTGGAGGCCGCCTCGCCGGCCGCCTCGCCCACCAGATTTACATAAATGTCACTCCAAAGGTAGGACACCAGACCAATAGCGCTCTATTGTCCCTATTCAGAGCGCGCCGGTCGACGCCTCCCTGCCACCACGCCTACAAGGAGATGCGCTGTGCCAGAGGGTCACGAAATACTCGACGAGGACGAACGACATCTCGCCAGCCTGGGTTACGCCCAGGAACTGCACCGGTCCTGGTCCGGATTCTCCAACTTCGCCATCTCGTTCTCGATCATCTCGATCCTGGCGGGCTGCTTCACCTCGTTCGGCCTCGGCTGGAACAACGGCGGCCCGGCCGCGATCGCGTGGGGCTGGCCGATCCTGTCGGTCTTCATCCTGATCATCGGGCTGTGCATGTCCGAGTTGGTGTCGGCGTTCCCGACCTCCGGCGGAATCTATTGGTGGGCAGCCAAACTCGGCGGACCCAAGGCCGGCTTCTACACCGGCTGGCTGAACCTGATCGGCCTGATCGCCATCCTGGCCTCGGTGGCCTACGGCTGCGCGACGTTCCTGGACCTGACGCTGGGCACGTTCAGCGAGAGCTGGCTGGCCGGCTACAGCCTGACCCGGACGTTCATCATGTTCCTCGTCATCCTGGTCGTCGTCGCGACCATCAACATCTTCTCCAGCCACCTGCTGGCCGTCATCAACAACATCTCGGTGTGGTGGCACGTGATCGGCGCCGCGGCCGTCATCGTGATCCTGTGGCTGATCCCCGAACAGCACGCCAGCTTCTCGACGGTGTTCGCCACGACCGTCAACAACACCGGCTTCTTCGGCGGGGCTTCATCGGGCTTCATGTTCTTGTTGTTCGTGCTACCGATGTCGGCGATCCTGACCCAGTACACGATCACCGGCTACGACGCCTCGGCGCACCTGTCCGAGGAGACCAAGAGCGCGGCCGACGGTGCCGCCAAGGGCATCTGGCGCTCGATCTTCTACTCCGCGATCGGCGGCTGGATCCTGCTGCTGACCTTCCTGTTCGCCGTGCAGGACGTCGACGGCGTGACGGCGGGCGGCGGTGCGGTGGCCACGATCTTCACCCAGGCGATGGACTCCAAGTGGGTCGCGATCGTGCTGCTGATCTCGACGGCCGGTCAGCTGTTCTGCACCACCGCCTGCCAGACCAGCGCCTCGCGGATGCTGTTCGCGTTCAGCCGCGACCGCGCGGTGCCCGGCCATCAGCTGTGGTCCAAGCTCAGCGCCAAGAAGGTGCCGGCCAACGCGGTCATGGTGACGGCGGGCATCGCGGCGCTTCTCACCCTGCCCGCTCTGGTGAAGGTCGACATCAACGGCGCCCCGGTGCCGATCGCCTTCTTCGCGGTGGTCTCGATCGGCGTGGTGGGGCTGTACCTGTGCTTCGCGGTGCCGATCTACTACCGCTGGAAGGCCGGCGACTCGTTCCCGATCGGACGATGGAACCTGCGCGGGCACCACAAGTGGATGGCGCCGCTGGCGCTGGCCGAGATCATCATCACCTCGATCATCGCGATGTTCCCGACCTCGATCGGTGGCGCGCCCTGGGATGCCAGCTTCGAGTGGAAGTTCGTCAACTACACGCCCCTGGTGGTGGGCGGTGTGCTGATCCTGCTGTGGATCTACTGGCACGCCTCGGTGAAGAACTGGTTCACCGGCCCGATCAAGCAGGTCGACATCACCGGAGAAGAGCTGGAGGGGGTTTCTTAGCTGAACAGCGGAGACCGCATTTCCAGGCCCGCCTCCGGGCGGGTCCCGCGCCCCCCGTGCCTGTCGGCCGGGGGGCGCGGTTTGTGTGGCAGCGTGCTAACACTTCGTCGGCGGGTCGGTAACGAATCACCGCCGGGTACTGCCAATCCGGGCAAACCGCGGTTGGATCGGCCAATGCATGCGGTCGGAATGATGCCCCTCATTCCGCTGCTCGCCGCCGTCGCGATGATCAGCGGCGCATTCGGCTTCTTCAGCGCGGTTGTCCTGCACAGAAGGAGACGACGGCCGCGCAGGGCCTTCGCGTTGGGTTTCCTGTGTGGTGCGGCGGCCGCGGCGATCTACGACGTCCGACGTCGAGGCGTTCCGGCGCTGGCAACGGCGTACCGGCGCCGAGGTGTGCCGTCGCGGTCGTTGCGCAGGCTGAGCCTCGCCGTGTTGACGTCGTCGGCGGGGAAATAGCGAGGCCACCGCCGCCACGAGAGTGTGAAGCGCTCCCGTCGGATTGAAAACGGCGCTCTGCGGGTACTTACCTGCGGCATAAGCGACAGACGGGATGCACCGGATCGATGTGCGGAGCGACGGGTGAGGTCCGGCTCGACAATCAGGCGCCTGACGTAGCGGCGGTTGCCGCCATGGCGGGCACCATGGCGCGCCGCGGACCCGACGGTTCCGGGGTGTGGTCGCAGGGCCGGGTCGCGCTGGGGCATCGCCGACTGAAGATCATCGACCTGTCCGAGGCCGGCGCCCAGCCCATGGTCGACGCCGAACTGGGGCTGACGATCTGCTGGAACGGCTGCATCTACAACTACGAGGCGCTGCGCGACGAGCTGGCCGGCCACGGCTACCGCTTCTTCTCGCACAGCGACACCGAGGTGCTGCTGAAGGCCTACCACCACTGGGGTGACCGGTTCGTCGAGCGGCTGCACGGCATGTTCGCCTTCGCCATCGCCGAACGCGACAGCGGACGCGTGCTGCTCGGCCGCGACCGGCTGGGCATCAAGCCGCTGTACATCAGCGAGGACGCCCATCGGATCCGCTTCGCCTCCTCGTTGCCTGCCCTGCTGGCCGGTGGTGGCGTCGACACCCGGATCGACCCGGTGGCCCTGCACCACTATCTGACGTTCCACTCCGTGGTGCCCGCGCCGCACACCATCCTGCGCGGCGTGCGCAAGCTGGCGCCGGGCACGCTCTTGGCCATCGAAGCCGACGGCACGCGCACCACGACGACCTACTGGAGTCCGGACTTCACCCGGCGTGCCGAGCGCGCCGACTGGAGCGAAACGGATTGGCAGGAAGCGGTTCTCGACGCGCTGCGCACTGCCGTGAAGCGCCGCCTGGTCGCCGACGTGCCGGTCGGATGCCTGCTGTCGGGCGGGGTGGACTCGAGCCTGATCGTCGGACTGCTCGCCGAGGCGGGCCAGCACGGACTGTCGACGTTCTCCATCGGCTTCGAGTCCGTCGGCGGCGTCAAGGGCGACGAGTTCGTCTACTCCGACATCGTGGCCGAGCGGTTCGCCACCGACCACCACCAGATCCGCATCGACACCGCGCGCATGCTGCCCGCCCTCGACGGCGCGATCGCCGCGATGAGCGAACCGATGGTCAGCCACGACTGCGTGGCGTTCTACCTGCTGAGCCAGGAGGTTTCGCGCCACGTCAAAGTGGTGCAGTCCGGTCAGGGCGCCGACGAGGTGTTCGCCGGGTACCACTGGTATCCGCCGCTGAGCCATCCGGACGCCGCCGACGTCGACGGCGCCGTCGCCCGCTACCGGGACGCGTTCTTCGACCGCGACCACGGCGGCGTCAACGCGCTGCTGTCCGAAGACCGCCAGTGCGGCAGCGACCACAGTCTCGCGTTCGTCACCGAGCACTTCGCCCGGGCCGGCGCGCAGACCGGCGTGGACCGCGCGCTGCGGCTGGACACCACCGTGATGCTGGTCGACGATCCGGTCAAGCGGGTCGACAACATGACGATGGCGTGGGGCCTGGAGGGCCGGGTGCCGTTCCTCGACCACGAGCTCGTCGAACTGGCAGCCGGCTGCCCACCCGAGCTCAAGACCGCGCACGGCGGCAAGGGTGTCCTGAAAGAGGCTGCCCGCCAGGTGATCCCGGCCGAGGTGATCGACCGCCCCAAGGGGTACTTCCCCGTCCCGGCGCTGACCCACCTGGAGGGGCCGTACCTCGACCTGGTGCGCGACGCGCTCTACGCGCCGCAAGCCAAGGAGCGCGGCCTGTTCCGGCCCGAAGCCGTCGAACGTCTGCTGGCCGACCCCAACGGACGGCTCACCCCGTTGCGCGGCAACGAGCTGTGGCAGATCGGCCTGCTCGAGCTGTGGCTGCAGCAGCACGGCATCACCGGGCCTGCCGCATGACCACCCACCACACCGAAGCCATCACGCTGCACCTGCACGACGCGTCGCCGCAGCACCTGGTCGAGGAGATGTCCGACGACACCGTGCTCGAACTCGGCTGGGGGCGGCTGATTTTCGGGCAGACGTTCGCCGACCCGGACAAGCTTGCCGCGGTTCTGCAGCAGGAGGTCCACGGCCGCCGCGACATCTGCATCTATGCCCGCGAGTCCGCACGTCCTGGTGGCCAAGTCGCCGGCCGAGCTGTTCATCGACCCCAGCCACACCTACCGGCTGGCGGCTCAGCGAGGGCGATGCCGACTCCCCCACCCCGATCGGGTTCTCGGTGCGGACCCTGCGCGAGAAGTCCGAGGCCGATGCGATCAACCGGGTGTACGTGCGGTGCGGCATGGTGCCTGCGCCGTCCGAGGTCATCTGGAACAACCATCTGCACGCCGACGCCGTCGAGTACCTGATCGCCGTTCGCGACGACGACGGCTCGGTGGTCGGCACGGTCACCGGCGTCGACCACGAGCGGCTGTTCAACGACCCCGAGGACGGCTCGAGCCTGTGGACGCTGGCGGTCGACCCGACGACGAGCCTGCCGGGCATCGGCGGCGCGCTGACCCGCACGCTCGCCGCGATCTTCCGCGATCGGGGCCGTGCCTATCTGGATCTGTCGGTGACCTACGACAACGACGCGGCGATCGCGCTGTACGAGAAGCTCGGCTTCCAGCGCGTCCCGGTTCTGGCGGTCAAGCGCAAGAACGCGATCAACGAGCCGCTGTTCACGCCGCAGTCGGAGACCGTCGACGACCTGAACCCCTACGCCCGGATCATCGCCGACGAAGCCATGCGCCGCGGTATCCGCGTCGAGGTGATCGACGCCGAAACCGGCGAGATGCGGCTGTCGCACGGCGGGCGCAGCGTGGTCACCCGGGAGTCGTTGAGCGAGTACACCTCCGCGGTGGCGATGAGCCGCTGCGACGACAAGCGGCTCACCCGCCGGATCGTCGCGGAGGCCGGCATCGTCGTGCCCAAGGGCAGGCTGGCCACCTTCGACGCCGAGGACCACGCGTTCCTCGCCGAGGTCGGCGATGTGGTGGTGAAGCCGACGCGCGGCGAGCAGGGCAAGGGCATCACCGTCGGGGTCGACGGACCCGAGGCGCTGGACGCCGCGCTGGCCCGGGCGCGCGAGCAGCATCCCGAGGTGCTGATCGAGCAGCGCGCCTCCGGCGACGACCTTCGACTGGTGGTGATCGACGGCAAGGTGGTGGCCGCGGCGCTGCGAAAGCCCGCCGAGGTGATCGGCACCGGCAAGCACACCATCCGCGAACTGATCGAGACGCAGAGCCGGCGGCGAGCCGCGGCCACCGGCGGCGAGTCGCGCATCCCGATCGATCGAGGTCACCGAGGCGACCGTGGCCGAGGCCGGTTGGTCCTTCGACGACGTGCTGCCCGAAGGTGAGCGGCTGCGGGTTCGCCGGACCGCCAACCTGCACCAGGGCGGCACCATCCATGACGTGACCGCCGAGGTGCACCCCGAACTGTGCCGGGTGGCGGTCGTCGCGGCCGAGGCCATCGGCATCCCGGTCACCGGCATCGACCTGCTCGTGCCCGACGTCACGCGCGACGGAGTACGTGTTCATCGAGGCCAACGAACGGCCCGGGCTGGCCAACCACGAGCCGCAACCGACCGCGCAGGCGTTCGTCGACTTCCTGTTCCCCGGCCAACCGGGGCTACCCCAGGCGTGGACCCCCGAGGAGCGCCGGACCGAGGAGGGGTGAACTCACCAGGTGCTGGTGCGCAGGACGATCTCGGCGGCCAGTTGTGCGGTGGACTCGGCGGCGTTGCGCCTGCCGGTGAACTCCACCAGCCGGTAGTCGCTGTAGACGTAGCGCTGGCTGGCCTTGGCCATCGCGCGAGCCGCCGGGTTGCTGACCAGAGCCGTGGTGTTGATCTCCACCGGCGGGCAGTCCTCGTCGCGGATCACACCGTTGGGGTCGGGCACCCGCGGATGTCCCCGGTCGACCACGACCAGGCCGGTGAACCGGTCCAGGCGGGTGGCCGCAAGTTCCCAGGCGAGTTCGGCGCCGGCCCGGTCGCCGACCAGCACACCCCACCGGACGTCGAGCGCGTCGAGGAGGCCGACCACCGCCTTGGGGTGCAGCCGGGGGTCGTGGCCGATGACGACCGTGCGCACCGACGCGGTATGCAGCCGCTGACAGACCGCGTCGTACGCGGCCGGCGCATGCTGGGCAGCACCCAGCACGACGACGTAAGGTCCCTTCTCCGGGCCGGTCACACCGACCTGTACAGGGATCCCGTCGACAGTCACCATTGTCGAAGGCATTTGGCCACGCTACTCCGAAAGCGCGTCGCGGGGTGCGGTTTCCGCGGCGTCTCTCAGCTGGTACTCAGGTAGTCCGAATCTTCGCGGCCTGCTTGGCGACGACGTCCAGGAATGTCTGCGGCAGTGACGCTTTCGCTTCGATTCTCGGATCGGGTGTGGGAAAAGCAATTCCGAACAGCGCCAATTTGCCCACGTTGATGAACGCCATGTAAACGCTACTGGGCGAACCGTTTAACTGCATCGTCTGCTGGTAGGCCAGGGCACCCTTTTCGACACCGGCCAGTTCGGTGGTGGTGATCGGAATGCCCTGGGCGCGAGCGTCGAAGAACGCGTCGAAGTTCGCGCAACGGACCGCCGCCGCCTCGAGCTTGCCGAGATCCAGCCGCCACGACAACACCGTCATCACGATGCGCGCGCCGTCGTAGCCCACCGAGTACTTCGCCGCACTGCCCGGGCCGCGTTCGGCCGACTCGGCGATGACATTGGTCAGTGCGTTGGCGCAGCCTTCCGGACGCGACAGCATCGACGGCGGGGCGCCGGCGCCGTCGGGCAGGCCGGGCCGCTCGACGATCCGGTCGAACTGCACACCGGGCGGCAAGTCCGCCGCACTCAGCGTGACCCTTTCCAGGGTGGCACCCGGCCATGTCGCGCTGCCCGCGACCGTGCTCCCGCAACCGGCGACCAGCAGAACCGTCGCCGCCAGCGCGGCAGTGACCCCACCCCGACCCGCCATGGAGGTAAGGCTACCGACGCAGCGCCGAGGTGACAGTGGGGCGCACCGGCGGCCCGCCGTCGAGCAGGCCCAGAACGGCGTCGAGGTCGAGGTGAGCCGCCAGCAGGTCAGCCATGACGTCGAGCTGGGCGTCGCGGCGCGCGGGCACGCTGACGTCGTCGGCGACCCGGAATCCGGGCCGGCCGGCGGCCGCGGCGGCCTCGCGCAGCCAGCCGCGACGGAAGTCGTCGTTGTCCAGCAGGCCGTGCCAGTGCGTGCCGTACACCGCACCCCGGGCGAAGCCCTGCGGTGACCCGTCCGCCTCGAACCAGCCGGCCTCGGCACAGCGCGTGACCCGGCCGTGGTGGATCTCGTAGCCGCCCAGCGGGCTGTCCCAGTGCCGCAACACCTTCTCGGCGGCGAACTCGATGTCGGCATCCAGCAGGCCCAGTCCGGCTACCGCGCCGCTGCGGGTCTCGACGGTGTCGTCGATGCGCCGGCACAGCATCTGGAAGCCGCCGCAGATGCCGAGCACCGGGCGTCCCGACCGGGCGTGCGCGTGCACGGCGTCGGCCAGTCCGCGCTCGCGCAACCACTGCAGGTCGGCGACGGTGGCCTTGCTGCCGGGGAGCACGACGACGTCGGCGTCGGCCACCTCGGCGGGGTCGGTGGCCCAGCGGACCAGCACGCCGGGTTCGCACGCCAGCGCCTCGACGTCGGTGGAGTTGGAGATCCGCGGCAGCCGGATCGCGGCCACCCGAAGCCAGTCCTCGCCGCGCGGGTGCGGCCGGCACGCCGACCACCTGGCGGGCCACCACCGACACCGAGTCCTCGGCGTCGAGCCACAGCTCGTCGCTGAAGGGCACCACTCCGTAGGTGGGCCGCCCGGTGAGCGCCTCGAGCTGGTCGAGTCCGGGTGCCAGCAGGGCCGGGTCGCCGCGGAACTTGTTGACGACGAACCCGGCGATCAGGGCCTGGTCCTCCGGTGAGAGCACGGCGACGGTGCCGAACAGGTGGGCCAGCAGGCCGCCGCGGTCGATGTCGCCGACCACCACGACCGGCAGGTTGGCCGCGCGAGCCAGTCCCATGTTGGCCAAATCGGTTGCGCGCAGATTGATTTCGGCCGGCGAACCGGCGCCCTCGCACAGCACCACGTCGAATTCGGCTCGCAGGCCGGCCAGTTCGTCGGCCACCACACCGGCCAGCGCGTCGCGGTGCTCGATGTAGTCGGCCGCGCTGACCGTGCCGACCGGGTGGCCGCGCACCACCAGTTGCGAGGTGCGGTCGCTGCCGGGCTTGAGCAGGACCGGATTGAACCGCGATGCTGGGCGCCAGCCCGGCGGCGCGGGCCTGCACGCCCTGGGCGCGGCCGATCTCGCCGCCGTCGACGGTCACCACGGAGTTGTTGCTCATGTTCTGCGCCTTGAACGGCGCAACCCGAATTCCTTTGCGCGCCAGCAGCCGGCACAGACCCGCGACGACCATCGACTTGCCGGCATCGGATGTGGTGCCGGCGATCAGCAGTGCGCCGCCGCTCACGTTCTTGCCGAAATCACGGCAGGGTCAGGATCTCGGCGCCGTCGTCGGTGACCACCAGCGTGTGCTCGAACTGGGCGGTCCACTTGCGGTCCTTGGTGGCCACCGTCCAGCCGTCGTCCCAGATCTCGTAGTCCAGCGCGCCGAGGTTGATCATCGGCTCGATGGTGAAGGTCATCCCGGGCTCGATGATGGTCTCCACGCTGGGCTGGTCGTAGTGCAGCACCACCAGGCCGTTGTGGAACGTGGTGCCGATGCCGTGCCCGGTGAAGTCGCGAACCACGTTGTAGCCGAAGCGGTTCGCGTAGGACTCGATGACCCGGCCGACCACCGACAGCGCGCGCCCGGGTTTGACGGCCTTGATGGCACGCATCGTCGCCTCGTGGGTGCGCTCGACGAGCAGTCGATGCTCCTCGGCGACGTCACCGGCCAGGAACGTGGCGTTGGTGTCGCCGTGCACCCCGTCGATGTAGGCGGTCACGTCGATGTTGACGATGTCGCCGTCCTCGACGACGGTCGAGTCCGGGATGCCGTGGCAGATGATCTCGTTGAGCGAGGTGCAGCACGACTTGGGATAGCCCTTGTAGCCCAGGGTCGACGGGTATGCCCCGTGGTCGACCATGTACTCGTGGGCGATGCGGTCGAGTTCGTCGGTGGTGACGCCGGGGGCGACCGCCTTACCCGCCTCGGCGAGCGCACCGGCGGCGATCCGTCCGGCGATGCGCATCTTCTCGATCACCTCGGGCGTCTGCACCCACGGCTCGGAACCTTCCTGCGCCGTGGACTTGCCGACGTATTCGGGACGCTCGATCGACTTGGGGACAGGCAGGGTCGGCGAAACCACTCCGGCGCGGAGAGCAGTACGTACGGGCATGTTTCAAGACTAGCGGCGACGCAGCATCGGGCGCTTGGGGCCGCGCACGTTGACCATGCCCATCACCACCCGACCGGTGAGGACGACGTGCGGGTTGCCCTCGGCGGGAGGGTCCTTGCGGCGGTCTCGCGCGCTGCCGCCGTAGACCGTGACGTCGTCGATCGACGCGCTGGCGCCCTCGGGCAGCCGCAGGTCCAGCGAGCCGCGCACCAGGTCGAGCTCGATCACCACGACGGGACCGGCGAAGCGGGCGTTGGTCAGGTCGAGTTCGACCGAGCCCACCCGGCGCACCAGCGCGAGCCGCGTCGGCACCGTCCACTCGCCGTGGCGCCGCAGCGAACCGAGCCAGCCGCGCAGCTCGACCCGGTCGGTCGCGGAGGTGACGATCGCGCCCGGCCCGGGCAGGTCGCCGACCAGGACGTCGAGCTCGGGGCGCATCCGCGCCGCCGACACCTGCGCCGAGCGTTCCTCGAATTCGCCGATGTCGATCAGCCCCAGGGCGACGGCGTTGTGCAGCCGCCGCAGTGTCCCGTTGCGGTCGGCGTCGGAAACCCGCAGCGCGGGGGTGTTCTCGATCCCGGTCATGGCCATTCCACGGTACCTGCGCGCCGCGCGGCCCGGCGGAGCTGCACTAGCCTTTGACCCCATGTCTGAACTCCCGCGCCGGACCGTGCTCATCGGAGCCGCCGTCGGACCGCTCGCCGCGTGCAGCACTTCCGCAGGCAAACAGATCAGGCCCGCGACCCCGCCGGTTGCGGGCCAGGCGCTGGCCAGCACCGCCGACATCCCGGTCAACTCGGGCAAGGTGTTCGGCGACACTCTGATCACCCAGCCGCAGCCAGGGGTGTTCGACGCCTTCATCGCCCGCTGCACACACGCGGGCTGCGTGCTACCAGGGGTCGAGGGCGACACCGTCATCTGCCCATGTCACGGCAGCCGGTTCGCCCTCAACGGCACCGTGGTCCGCGGGCCGGCGATGGAGCCGCTGAAGCCGGTCAAGGTGACGGTGAAGAGCGGACTCATCGTCGCGGAGTGACGCTCAGGACTTAACCGCTATCGGCCAATCGGGGCTTCCCCAGGGATTTCTGACGTATCGTCAGATCCTCCTGTGGGAAGGACGGCCGCTGATGGCACTGCAGGCCAGAGCACGCGCCACCCGGGAAACGATCATCCACGCCGCGATTCGGGCGGCGGTGGTCGGCATGCACGCGATCCTCGGCAATACCAATGACGCGGTGTTCACCTACCTGAGCGGAACCTGGCGGATCGTGCTGCGCGGGATCGTCCCGGCTCGGTCGCTGCCCTACTTCCGCGTGTTCGTCACGCGCATGCACAAGCAGTACGTGATTGCGGTCAACGCTCAGGCCAGATAGTCGGCGGGCAGTTCGTCGAACATCATCTTGACCATCCGCACCGCGTACTCCGAGCTGCCGCCCCCGACGATCAGCGCCGAGAACGCCAGGTCGCCGCGATAGCCGGTGAACCAGGCGTGCGAGCCGCCCTCGAACTCGGCCTCACCGGTCTTACCGCGCACGTCGCCGGCGCCCAGGATGTCCTTGGCGGTGCCGTTGGTGACCACCAGCCGCATCATCTCGCGCAGCCCGTCGAGCATCGCCGGGCTGATCTGCGGATGATCACCGGTCTCGGTGGTCTGCGCCCCCACGATCAGATGCGGCGTCGGCGTCTTGCCCGCGGCGACGGTCGCGGCGGCCAGCGCCATCCCGAACGGGGTGACCAGCACCTTGCCCTGCCCGAAGCCGTCCTCGGTGCGTTCGGCGAGGTTGACCGTGGGCGGCACCTGGCCGGTGACCGTGGTCAGTCCGTCGATCGTGTAGTCCGGGCCGATGCCGTACTGGGAGGCGGCGACCGTCAGCGCGGTCGGCGGCATCCGGCTGGCCAACTCCGCGAAGGTGGTGTTGCACGAGTTGGCGAACGCCTTGGCCATCGGGACGGTGCCGAGGTCGAACTTGTCGTAGTTCGGGATCGTGCGGTCGCCGATGTCGATCTGGCCGGGGCAGCCGAGCAGGGTGTTGGGGGTGGCCATGTTGCGGTCGATGGCCGCCCCGGCAGTGACGATCTTGAACGTCGAGCCGGGCGGGTAGAGGCCGGTGGTGGCGGCCGGGCCGTCGGCGTCGGCCGCCGCGTTCTGCGCCACCCCGAGGATCTCGCCGGTCGAGGGCTTGATCACCACGATCATCGCCTTGCGGCCCTGGGTGTCGACGGCGTGCTGGGCGGCGTTCTGCACCGACCGGTCCAGGGTGATCGAGACCGACGGCGCCGGCTGGGCGGCGACCTCGTTGAGGACGTCGACGTCTGCGCCGTTCTGGTTGACGCTGACGATCCGCCAGCCGGCCTCGCCGTCGAGTTGGTCGATCACCGACTTCTTGACCTCGTTGACGATGGCCGGGGCGAAGGTGTCGTCGGTGGGCAGCAGGTCGGCCTGCGGGGTGACCACGACACCGGGCAGCGCGTCGAGCACCGGGCCGACCTTGTCGTGGTCGGACGGGCGGAGCGTGATCAGCTCGAGCGGATTGCTCGACGAGCTGGCCTGTTCGGCCAGCCGCTGCGGGTCGAGTGTGTTGTCGAACTGGCGCAGCTGGTCGGCGACCACCCGGGCGGTCGACATCAGATCCCCGCCGGCCTTGGCGGCGTCGAGCTGGTAGCGGTAGAGGTTGGCCGGCACCAGCACATCTGAGCCGCCGAGCTCGTTGACCGAAGCCCGCCGCGGCGGGTCGGCCCGCAGCGCGAACGTCTGGTGCTCACCGAGCTTGGGGTGCAGGTCGGTGGCTGCCCAGCGGACGTGCCAGCCGGCTTCGTCGCGGATCATCTGCAGCACGCCGTCGTAGGTCCACGTCCGCTTCTTCGGCAGCTGCCAGGTGAAGCGGTAGTTCACGCTGCCGGTGTCCTCGGTGTAGCGCGAGCTCAGGATCTGGGCGTCCAGGTGAGTGGCCTGCAGGCCGGCCCACGCCTCGTTGAGGGCGGCCTGCGCGTCGGCGGGGCGGTCGGACAGCTGGGCCGCCGCCGACGTGTCGCCCTTGGCCAGGTCGGCCAGGAACTGCTGGGCGGCCGGTGCCGGGCCGTCGGGCCGCGGCGTGCAGGCCGACAGCGTGACCGACGCGGCGATCACCGAGAGGATCGACACCATCCCTGTGACTCGTGTTACTGATGAGGTGCAAGTAACCATTGGGGCTGATGTTATGAGTCCGTGACCCCGAAGCGGCGGAGGCGCACCGTGCCCAGGCCCGCCGAACGTCGGGCTGCGCGAGGCCCGCTCAGTCGAGCAGCACCGTCGCGAACATCCCGACCTCGGTGAAACCCGACCCGGGCGTAGGCCGCCCGGGCCACGGTGTTGAAGCTGTTGACGTACAGGCTGGCGATGCGCCCGCTGTTGACCACGGCCGCGGCCACCGCTGCCGTTCCGGCCGTCCCGAGCCCGTGGCCGCGCCATTCCGGATGCACCCAGACGCCCTGGATCTGGCCGACCACCGGCGACTGCGATCCGACCTCGGCTTTGAAGACAACCTGGCCGTGCTCGAACCGGGCGTAGGCCCGGCCGGCGGCGATGAGGCTGGCCACCCGGCGCCGGTACCCGCGCCCGCCGTCGCCGACCCGCGGATCGATGCCGACCTCGCCGATGAACATGTCGATCGCCGCGACCAGGTAGGCGTCCAGCTCGTCGACCCGCACCCGGCGCACCGCCGGGTCGATCGGACTGGCCGGCGGCCCGCCGATCGCCATCAGCGGCTGACGGTCCCGTACGTCGCGCGCCGGTCCCCACGCGTGCTGCAAGCGGTCCCACATCGGCAACACCATCTCGGCCCGGCCGACCAGTGACGAACACCGTCGCGCAGTGCTCATCGCCTTCTCCGCGAACGCAATCAGGTCAGTCTGCGTCCCGCGCAGCGGGATCAGGTTGGCGCCGGCGTAACACAGCGACTCCTCGGCGCGCCGCCGCGTCCACAGCTCTCCCCCGATCGCCTGCGGGTCAACGCCGTGGTCGGCGACCCGGGCCGCCACCATGCAGGAGCCGACCGGATCGTCGGCGAGGACTCGGCCCACGGCCGCGGCATCGCGTACCACTGACACCCGTCGTTCGTCGACCAGGCTGGAACAGTGGCGGAGCCGACATGGCCTTGACTTTCTGCGGCTGCGAACCGCTGGGGAGTTACCCGCTCAGCTTACGGTCACCTCAGGAGAACCGCTGGCAGATGCATCGGTGCCGCGCTGCAGCTCGGCGAGTCGCATCGCCTCTTCGATCAGCGTCTCGACGATCATGGCCTCGGGCACGGTCTTGATCACCTCACCCTTGACGAAGATCTGGCCCTTGCCGTTGCCCGACGCCACACCGAGGTCGGCTTCCCGCGCCTCGCCCGGGCCGTTGACGACGCAGCCCATCACCGCGACCCGCAACGGCACGTCGAGCCCCTCGAGGCCGGCCGACACCGCGTTGGCCAAGGTGTACACGTCGACCTGGGCGCGCCCGCAGGACGGGCAGGACACGATCTCCAGCCCGCGCGGCCGCAGGTTCAGCGACTCCAGGATCTGGTTGCCGACCTTGACCTCTTCGACAGGCGGCGCCGACAGCGACACCCGGATGGTGTCGCCGATGCCGCGGGACAGCAGTGCGCCGAACGCGACGGCGGACTTGATGGTGCCCTGGAACGCCGGGCCCGCCTCGGTGACGCCGAGATGCAATGGGTAGTCGCACTTTTCGGCCAGCAGCTCGTAGGCGGCCACCATCACGACGGGGTCGTTGTGCTTGACGCTGATCTTGATGTTGCCGAAGCCGTGCTCCTCGAACAGCGAGGCCTCCCACAGCGCCGACTCGACGAGGGCCTCCGGGGTGGCCTTGCCGTACTTCTCCAGGAACCGCTTGTCCAGCGAGCCGGCGTTGACCCCGATGCGGATCGGGATGCCCGCCGCGCCCGCGGCCTTGGCGACCTCGTCGACCCGGCCGTCGAATTCCTTGATGTTGCCGGGGTTCACCCGCACCGCCGCACAGCCCGGCGTCGATCGCGGCGAAGATGTACTTCGGCTGGAAGTGGATGTCGGCGATCACCGGAAGGTTGCTGTGCCGGACGATCTCGGCGAGCGCGTCGGCGTCCTCCTGGCGCGGACAGGCCACCCGCACGATGTCGCAGCCGGCGGCGGTGAGCTCGGCGATCTGCTGCAGGGTGGTGTTGACGTCGTGGGTCTTGGTGGTGCACATCGACTGCACCGAGATCGGGTAGTCGCTGCCCACCCCGACGTCGCGCACCATGAGCTGGCGGGTCTTGCGCCGTGGCGCGAGGACGGGCGCGGGCGGTGCCGGCATGCCCAGACCGATCGAGGTCATCTACGGCTCTCCTACTGGAACAACCTGATCGGATTGACCAGGTCGGCGGTCACGGTCAGCAGCATGTAACCGACCACCACGACGAGGATGACGTAGGTGGCGGGCATCAGCTTCATGTAGTTCACCGGCGCCGCGGCGACCTTGCCGCGGGCCGACCGGATCATGTTGCGGATCTTCTCGAAGACCGCGATGGCGATGTGCCCGCCGTCGAACGGCAGCAGCGGCACCAGGTTGATCGCGCCGAGCACGAAGTTGAGCTGGGCCAGGAAGAACCAGAACGCGACCCACAACCCGTGGTCGACGGTGTCTCCGCCGATGATGCTGGCGCCGACGACGCTGATGGGCGTCTCGGGATCACGTTCGCCGCCGCCGATCGCGTGCACCAGTGCGCCGACCTTGGTGGGGATGGACAGCCAGTGACTTGCCGATCTCGACGGCCGAGGTCGCCGGTGAAGGTGAACGTCGCCGGGACGGCGGTCAGCGGGTTGTACTGCGTCGGGCCGAAGCTGGCGGCGCTGACGCCGATGGCCCCGACGGTGGCGGGGGCGGTCTCCTTGCTGCCGTCCTTCTTGGCGACCCAGCGCTGGGTGGGTGTGACGTCGACGACGGTGGTCATCGACGTCGTGGCACCGTTCTGCGTGCGTTCGATGACGAACGGCGTTGGGCCGGAGGATTTTTGGACCGCGGCCACCATCTCGTCGAAGTTCTTGACGTCGGTGCCGCCGACCTTGACCACCGATGTCGCCGGCCTGGATGCCGGCCGCCGCCGCGGGGCCGTAACCGGTGCAGTCGCCGAGCTTGCCCTTGGTGACTTCGGCCTTCGACACAGGATGTTTCACCGACGATGGCCGTGGTCGGCGGGTGCAGATTGGGCAGGCCCCAGGCGACGGCGATCCCGTAGATCAGCACCAGGCCGATCACGAAGTTCATCGCCGGGCCGGCGAACAGCACCGCGACGCGCTTCCACGTCTTCTGCTTGTACATCGCGTACGGCGATTCTTCGGGCGTGAGTTCCTCGACCGACGTCATGCCGGCGATGTCGCAGAACCCACCGGCAGGCACGGCCTTCAGACCGTATTCGGTGTAACCCAGCCGGTTGGGCCGAAGCGTCGACCACACGGTGGGCCCGAAGCCCACGAAGTAGCGCCGCACCTTCATACCGGTGGCGCGCGCAACCCACATGTGACCGCACTCGTGCAAGGCCACGGAGACGAGGATGGCGAGTGCGAACAGCACGATGCCGATAGCGAACATCATCGGATTGAAGCGACCTCCTGTGTGACGGCGTCACGAGCGCGTTGCCGAGCCCATCGCTGCGCGTCAAGTACTTCTTCCACGGTAGCCGGTTCTGCGGCCCACTGGTCGGCGGCGTGCAGTACGTCAGCGATTGTTCGCACAATGGCCGGGAAGCCGATCTTGCCGTCCAGGAACGCCGCGGCGGCCTCCTCGTTGGCGGCGTTGTAGACCGCGGTCAGGCAGCCGCCGGTGCGCCCGGCATGGCGGGCCAGGTCGACGGCGGGGAACACCGCGGCGTCCAGTGGCTCGAACTCCCAGGTGGAGGCGGTGCTGAAGTCGCAGGCGGCGGCCGCGCCCGGCGACCCGGTCCGGCCAGCCCAGCGCCAGCGAGATGGGCAGCTTCATGTCCGGCGGGCTGGCCTGGGCGATGGTCGACCCGTCGGTGAAGGTCACCATCGAGTGCACGATCGACTGCGGGTGCACCACGACCTCGATGCGGTCGTAGGGCACGCCGAACAGCAGGTGCGTCTCGATGAGCTCGAGACCCTTGTTGACCAGGGACGCCGAGTTCAGCGTGTTCATCGGGCCCATGTTCCAGGTGGGATGCGCGCCGGCCTGTTCGGGCGTGACGGACTCCAGGTCGGCGGCCGCCCAGCCGCGGAACGGGCCGCCGGAGGCGGTGAGCACCAGCTTGGCGACCTCGTCGGCGCTGCCCGAGCGCAGGCACTGGGCCAGCGCGGAGTGCTCGGAGTCCACCGGCACGATCTGACCGGGTTGCGCGGCCCGCAACACCAGCGGGCCGCCCGCCACCAGCGATTCCTTGTTGGCCAGCGCCAGTCGCGCGCCGCTGGCCAGCGCGGCCAGGGTGGGTTCCAGTCCCAGCGCTCCGACCAGGGCGTTGAGGACGACGTCGGCCTCGGTGTTCTGCACCAGCCGGGTGACGGCATCGGGCCCGCTGTAGGTGACCTCGCCCACCTTCTCGGCGGCGGCCGGGTCGGCGACGGCGACGTTGGTGACCGAGGTCTCGGCACGCTGGCGGGCCAGCAGGTCGGGGTTTCCGCCGCCGGCGGCCAGCCCGACGACCTCGAACTTGTCCGGGTTGTCGGCGATGACCTCGAGCGCCTGGGTGCCGATCGAACCGGTGCTGCCCAGGATCAGTACCCGGAGACGGTTGGCGGAGCTCACCGTCCTATTGTGCCGCCTCTTCGGGCTCCTTTTCCCGCGGCGGCCGCCCTTGCTCAACTGTGACGCGTTTGTGACCCGAGCCCGCCGCACACCGGTCCGTGACGCGTCCGCACGCCGAATCACGTCGCAAGTGCCGATCAAGACGCGGTCGGAAACTTGCCCCATTTTGCAGACAAAGGAGTCCACAGCATGCAGGTTTACCGCAGCACCATCACCGCGGCCGGTCTGGCCGCCGCCGCAGTCCTGACCATGTCGGCGTGTTCGTCGACGACCGAAACCGCGACGACGTCCTCGGCCTCGTCGGTGGCCACCTCGGAGACCTCGGCCGCGGCCACCACCACCCCGGCGGCCACCCCCGCCGCAGGGCCGGTCGGCCCGGGTTGCGCGGGCTATGCCGAGAAGGTGCCCAGCGGTCCGGGCTCGGTCAGCGGGATGGCGGCAGGAAACGTCACGGCCGCGACTGCCAACAACCCGATCTTGACCACCCTCAACTCGGCGCTCACGGGCAAGCTCAACCCGAACGTGAACCTCGTCGACACCCTCAATGGCGGTGAATTCACGGTGTTCGCGCCGACCGATGACGCGTTCGCCAAGATCGACCCCGCCACCATCGAGAAGCTCAAGACCGACAAGGATCTGCTGACCTCGATCCTGACCTACCACGTGGTGGCCGGCCAGGCCACGCCCGCGCAGGTGGTCGGCGAGCACAAGACCGTGCAGGGCGCGCCGCTGACCGTCACCGGCTCCGGTGCCGACCTGAAGGTCAACGACGCCGGCGTGGTGTGCGGCGGCGTGGCGACCACCAACGCCCAGGTGTACCTCATCGACACGGTGCTGATGCCGCCCGCCCAGTAACCCCCTGAATGAGCCGGCCGCGAAATCGCCTGTTCCCCGGCATATTCGGGCGATTTCGCGCCGGCTCCACAGATTCGACCCATCCGCGGACCACGCGGCTCCGAATAACAGATGTCGAAGATGCGCCGAACCTCTTCCGGCGCAACCCAATACGGAAGGACACACAATGTCGATGAAGGTGTACAAGAAGGCAAGTGCGATGGCCGGCCTGACGGCGGCCGCGGTGCTCGGCCTGTCGGTGGCCGTATCCCCCACCGCCGCAGCCGATGATCCCGGCGCCAACCTGGTCGGCCCGGGATGCGCGGCCTACGCAGAGCAGGTGCCCACCGGACCGGGCTCGGTCGCCGGCATGGCGGTCTCGCCGGTTGCCGTTGCGGCGTCGAACAATCCGCTGCTGACCACGCTGACCGCGGCGGTGTCGGGCAAGCTCAACCCGAACGTCAACCTGGTCGACACGCTCAACGGCGGTCAGTTCACGCTGTTCGCACCGACCGACGCGGCCTTCGCCAAGCTGGATCCGGCGACCGTGGAGACGCTGAAGACCAACTCCGATCTGCTGACCTCGATCCTGACCTACCACGTGGTTCCCGGCCAGGCCGCCCCGGCTCAGGTCGTCGGCACCCACAAGACGGTGCAGGGCGCGGACCTGACGGTCACCGGCTCGGGTAACCACCTGACGGTCAACGGCGCCAACGTGGTCTGCGGTGGCGTCAAGACCGCCAACGCCACGGTGTACCTCATCGACACGGTGCTGCTGCCCCCGGCCAACTAGGCGGCGCGCACCGATGATCGGGCCGGCCGCGGCGGCGTGTCTTCTCCTTTCACGCCGCCGGGGTCGGCCCTTCGTCATTCCCACCGACAAGGGAGCATGGAGGACATGTCGTCCACACTGCTGTGGTTTCGCCGCGATCTGCGCCTGCACGACCTGCCCCCGCTGCTGGAGGCGGCCGCCGGCGGGGCCGACGTACTGGCCTGTTTCGTCCTCGATCCCCGGCTGGAGAAGTCATCGGGTCCGCGCCGCATGCAGTTCCTCGGCGACTCGCTGCGCGCGCTGAGCGAGGCGCTCGATGGCCGGCTGCTGATCACCCGCGGCCGTCCCGAGGAGCGAATCCCGCTGTTGTGCAAGGAGATCGACGCGAATGCCGTGCACATCTCGGCGGACTTCAGCCCGTTCGGCAAGCGCCGCGACGCGCTGGTCGCCGATGCGCTCAGCGCTGCCGGGGTGACGCTGCAGGCGACCGGCTCGCCGTACCTGGTCTCCCCCGGCCGCGTCACCAAGGACGACGGCACCCCGTACAAGGTGTTCACCCCGTTCTTCGCCCGCTGGCGTGAGATCGGCTGGCGGGCACCGGCGCAGTCCGCGCGCGCGACGGTGACATGGATCGACCCCGCTCGGGTGTCCGGCGTCGAGCCGGTCGACGCCCCCGACCCGGGCGCGGCGATGGACGTCGAGGCCGGGGAACCCGCGGCGCTGCGCCGGTGGGCCGAGTTCGCCGACTCCGGCCTGACCGACTACGCCGAGGACCGCAACCGCCCCGACAAGCCGGGCACCAGCCGGATGTCGGCGCACCTGAAGTTCGGCACCATCCACCCGCGCACGATGGTCGCCGACCTGAACGTCCGCGAGACCGGTCCCGGGGCGTACCTGCGGGAGTTGGCCTTCCGCGACTTCTACGCCACGGTGCTGGCCGAGTGGCCCGCCAGCGCGTGGTGGAACTGGAACCGCAACTTCGACACCATCGAGGTCGACACCGACGCGGCGGCGAAGAAGGCCTTCGAGGCGTGGAAGCAGGGCCGCACCGGCTACCCCATCGTCGACGCCGGCATGCGGCAGCTGCTCGAGACCGGCTTCATGCACAACCGCGTCCGCATGATCGTGGCGTCGTTCCTGGTCAAAGACCTGCACCTGCCGTGGCAGTGGGGGGCGCGCTGGTTCCTCGAGCAGCTGGTGGACGGCGACATGGCCAGCAATCAGCACGGCTGGCAGTGGTGTGCGGGCTCGGGCACCGACGCCGCGCCGTACTTCCGGGTGTTCAACCCCACGGCCCAGGGCGAGAAGTTCGACCCGGCCGGCGAGTACGTGCGGCGCTGGGTGCCGGAGCTGGCCGACGTTGCCGACGTGCACAAGTTCAAGGCCGGCCGGCCGGCCGGGTATCCGGAGCCGATCGTCGACCACGCGGCCGAGCGGACCGAGGCGTTGGCGCGTTACGGCCGGATCGGCTGAGCCGGGTGGGGGTCGGTGTGCCAGAATGACCCCAGTTGCCGATCTGAGTCCGACAGGAGCCGCAATGCCAAGCACCGAGGTGGAGCGCTACAACGACGTCGATGTCGCCGACGTACCCTCGGCCGCCTGGGGCTGGAGCAAGATCAACTACCGCACCTGGTACGCCGTCGGCATCTTCACCGTCGTCTTCCTGCTGGGGATGCTGCGGGGCAACCATGTGGGCCACGTCGAGGACTACGTGCTGATCGCCTTCGCGATCCTGGTGGCGTTCGTCATCGGACGCGACTGGTGGGGCCGCCGTCGCGGCTGGCTCCGCTAGCCAACCTCTGCTCCGTCGAGATCGACACTGCCGTGTCGATCACCCGCCGCTGGCCGCCAATTGTCCGCACGCGGCAGCGATCTCGCGGCCGCGGGTGTCTCGCACCGTGCACGACACGCCCTGGGCCCGTACCCGCCGCACGAACTCGCGCTCGGCCGGCTTCGGGCTGGCGTCCCACTTGCTGCCCGGCGTCGGGTTGAGCGGGATCAGGTTGACGTGCACCAGCGGCCCCAGCGCCCGGTGCAGCTTCTTGCCCAGCTGGTCGGCCCGCCAGCCCTGATCGTTGACGTCCCGGATGAGCGCGTACTCGATGGACACCCGCCTGCCGGTCGTCTCGGCGTAGTAGCGGGCCGCGTCGAGGGCCTCGCCGACCTTCCAGCGGTTGTTCACCGGCACCAGGGTGTCGCGCAGCTCGTCGTCGGGGGTGTGCAGGGACAGCGCCAGGGTGACCCCGAGGTGCTCGTCGGCCAGTTTGCGGATCGCCGGGGCCAGCCCGACGGTCGACACCGTCACCGACCGCGCGGAGATCCCGAACCCGTCGGGCGGGGCGGCGGTGATGCGCCGGACGGCGGCCACCACCCGGGTGTAGTTGGCCAGCGGCTCGCCCATCCCCATGAACACGACGTTGGACAGCCGGTCGCCGAACTCGTCACGCAGCGTCACCGCGGCCGCCCGCACCTGCTCGAGAATCTCGGCGGTGGACAGGTTGCGGGTCAGCCCGCCCTGGCCGGTCGCGCAGAACGGGCACGCCATGCCGCAGCCGGCCTGCGAGGAGATGCAGACGGTGTTGCGGTTGGGGTACCGCATCAGCACCGACTCGAAGGTGGTGCCATCGTGGGCGCGCCACAACGTCTTTCGGGTCTCCCCGGCGTCGCAGGTGATCTCCTTGGCCACCGTCAGCAGCGTCGGGAACAGCGCGTCGGCGACGGTGTCGCGCACCGCGGCGGGCAGATCGGTCATCTGTTGCGGATCGGCCAGCAGCCGGCCGTAGTACTGCTGGGCCAGCTGCTTGGCCCGAAACGCCGGCAGGCCGAGTTCGGTGACGGCGGCGGCGCGGCCCTCGGCGTCGAGGTCGGCGAGATGGCGCGGCGGCAGCGCGCGGCGAGGCGCCTCGAAGACGAGTTCCTGTTTCATTACGTCCAGTATCGCTGAGCCGACGCCCGGCTCAGGCCAGCAGCGTCAGCACGATCCAGCCGGCGACCGCCGACGGCAGCATCGCGTCGATGCGGTCCATGATCCCGCCGTGGCCCGGCAGCAGCGTTCCCATGTCCTTGATGCCCAGGTCGCGTTTGACCTGGGACTCGACCAGGTCGCCGAGTACGCCGGTGATCACCAGCATCAACCCGAGCGGCACACCGACCCAGGCGGGCTTGTGCAGCAGGAACGTCACCGACAGCACGGCGGCGGTGACGCCGAACAGCAGTGAGCCGCCCAGGCCCTCCCACGACTTCTTGGGGCTGATCGCCGGCGCCAGCAGATGCTTGCCGAACAGCACGCCGGCGATGTAGCCGCCGATATCGGCGAAGACGACGGTGGCGATCACGGTGAAGACCCGGGCGCCGCCGTTGTCCTGGGCGATCAGCAGCACGGTGAAACTGGCGAACAACGGCACCCAGGTGGCCAGCAGGACCGTTGCGGCGATGTCACGCAGGTAGTTGACCGGCTGCTCGCGCAGACCCTGGCCGACCAGGCGCCACACCATGGCGACCACGATCGTGCCGCCGTAGGCGCCCAGCGTGCCCGCGACGCCCCACGGCCAGGCCAGCCAGATCATCGCCTGACCGCCGACCAGCAGCGGCACGATCGGCATGGCGTAGCCGTGTTCGCGAAGCCGGCGGACCACCTCATGGGTGGCGATCGCGATGGCGCCGGCCAGCAGCGGGAACCACCACTTCGGTGCGAACAGCAGGCTGCCGATCGCCATGGCGCCCAGGATCGCCCCGACCGCGATCGCGGCAGGCAGGTTGCGTCCGGCCCGGGAAGTTTTCTTCTCCGGCGCGGCGGAGCCGGGCGCGCCGGATTCGGTGTCGGCCACGGGCGGTGGTTGCTGGGCGGTCATCAGACCTCCAGCAGCTCGCCTTCCTTGTGCTTGACCAGCTCGTCGATCTGCGCGACGTAGGTGTGGGTGGCCTTGTCGAGGTCCTTCTCCGCGCGGCCGACCTCGTCCTCGCCGGCTTCGCCGTCCTTGCGGATGCGGTGCAGTTCCTCCATGGCCCGCCGGCGCACGTTGCGCACCGAGACCTTGGCGTCCTCCCCCTTGGCCTTGGCCTGCTTGACCAGGTCGCGGCGGCGCTCCTCGGTCAGCTGCGGGATGGACACCCGGATGACGTTGCCGTCGTTGGTGGGGTTGACGCCGAGGTCGGAGTTGCGGATCGCGTCCTCGATCGCGCGGAGTTGGGAGGCCTCGTAGGGCTTGATGACCACCATGCGCGCCTCGGGCACGTTGACGCTCGACAGCTGGGTGATGGGGGTCATCGACGCCGTAGTAGTCCACGGCGACGCGCGCGAACATGCCGGGGTTGGCCCGTCCGGTGCGGATGGAGGACAGGTCGTCGCGGGCGACCGCCACGGCCTTCTCCATCTTCTCTTCGGCGTCGAAGAGAGCCTCTTCAATCACTTGGTCTCCCTCACGTCGTGACCAGAGTTCCGATCTTCTCACCCGCAACGGCTCGGGCGATATTCCCGTTGGTCAGCAGGTTGAAAACCAGGATCGGCATTCCGTTGTCCATGCACAGGCTGAACGCGGTGGCATCGGCGACCCGCAGCCCGCGGTCGATCACCTCGCGATGGCTGATCTCGGTGAGCAGCTCGGCATCGGGGTTCTCCCGGGGATCGTCGGTGAACACGCCGTCGACCGCCTTGGCCATCAGCACGACGTCCGCGCCGATCTCCAGGGCGCGCTGGGCGGCGGTGGTGTCGGTGGAGAAGTACGGCAGTCCCATGCCGGCGCCGAAGATGACCACGCGGCCCTTCTCGAGGTGCCGCACGGCGCGCAACGGGATGTAGGGCTCGGCGACCTGACCCATGGTGATGGCGGTCTGCACCCGGGTGACGATGCCTTCCTTCTCCAGGAAGTCTTGCAGCGCAAGGCTGTTCATCACCGTGCCGAGCATGCCCATGTAGTCCGAGCGGGTGCGTTCCATGCCGCGCTGCTGCAGCTGGGCGCCGCGGAAGAAGTTGCCGCCGCCGATCACCACGGCGACCTGGACGCCGCTGCGCACCACTTCGGCGATCTGCCGGGCGACCTGGGCGACGACGTCGGGATCCAGCCCGACCGATCCGCCGCCGAACATCTCACCGCCGAGCTTGAGCAGGACGCGCCCGTAATGCGGACGCAGTTCCTCAGGTACCGACGGCTCTGCGCCGTTGGTGCTTGTCGGCTCCCCCATCAGACTCCTCGGACTCGTCGGACTCCTGGCATGAGAGTGCCATCCCGGCGACCTCCGGGACGGCACTTCCATCCTGCCTCATCGCCGAAGTGCACGAATTCTCGGGCTGCGCGGGCTCGCGTCGTCACCAAAGCACGGCGATAGCCGCCGCAGCGAGTGCCAGCACCCCGACCGAGACGAATACCGGGCGCGCGACGGGTGCATCCGAACGCCGCTGGCGGGCCAGGCCGATGCCGAGCAGAGCGCCGATGACGAGCAGGATGACGAGCTTGACGCCGACCTTCGGGTAGTTGATCACTTCCCCAGCCGGCCAGGGCGCGGCGAGCGTGACGCCGGTCAGGAAGGAGATCAGGATTCCGTAGTTCATCACCGGGGTGAATTGGAACCGCCGGGCCGCCGCCTCGGCGACCCAGGCGCCGAACAGCACGGCGAACCCGATGAGGTGCAGCAACACGACTACGTTACGTAGTAGCTCCATGGCGCTCAGCCTACGACATTCGACGTGCGCAATCGGCCAACCCGGTGTCAGCCCAGGTGTGCCGAGAGCAGCCAGGCCGGCATCGACTTGCGCCCCGAACCCTCGTCGCGCAGGTCGCGGCCGGCGAAGTTCTCCAGCATCGGCGAGTCGTCGGGCACGTTGGCGTGGATGCGAGCCGGGCGGATCTCGTCGATCACCCAGTACTTGGCCACCGCCTCGCGCAACTCGTCCTCGGTCACCGGGTGCGCGGGTCCGTTGGCCGGCATGCCCTCGGAGCTGAAGACGAGCACGAAGTAGGACGCTCCGGGCGCGGCTGCCCGCACGATCGAACGCTGGTAGCCCTCCCGCGCCTCGACCGGCATCGAGTGGAACAGCGTGGAGTCGACGATGGTGCCGAATCGTCCGTCGTAGCCGGCGAAGTCGCTGATGTCGGCGACGTCGAAGGTGGCGTTGGTCAGCCCGCGCCTGGCCGCCTCGGCACGGGCGAGTTCGATCGCAGTGGGTGACATGTCGAGCCCGACCGTGGTGAATCCGCGCTCGGCGAGGTACATCGACACCGCCGCCTCGCCACAACCGGCATCGAGGACGTCACCGTGGAACTTGCCCTGCTCGATGAGTGAGGCGATTTCCGGCTGCGGCTCGCCGATGCTCCACGGTGGCCGGAAGCCCTCGAACTCGGGCGCCTGGCCGCGATAGGCCGAATCGAACATATCCTCAGGAGTAGTCATGACTCAGGAATATCAACTGGATTGATATATGTCAATATACTTGACATGAGTGCAGCGCAGGACGAGCCGCTCGGTTACCTGCTGCACCGGGTGGCCTCGGCGTTGCGCGCCGAGATCACCTCCAGCGTGCTGGATTCGCTGGAGCTGACGTTCCCGCAATACATCTGCATGCGGGTGCTGTCGAAGTACGGCGACCGGTCCAACGCCGAACTCGCCAGGGACACCGGAGTCTCCCCGCAGGCGATGAACATGGTGCTGCGCGGCCTCGAAGAGCGCGAACTGGTGTCGCGGCCCGCGTCGGTGGCATCCGGTCGTTCATTGCCCGCAACACTCACGCGACGGGGCCGAGAGCTGTTGGCGCGCACCGATTCCGGAGTGAAATCCACCGAACAGCGGCTGCTCGGAAATCTCACCGAAGCACAGCAGCGCGAGTTCCGGCGGATTCTTGCGGCACTGGGCTCACCAGGTTAGGCGCGAACGGCCGCCTGGATTTTCGGGAAGGGCTTGGCGGCCTCGAGTTCGTAGGCCAGCTCCAGCAGCCGGCGGTCATGGCCCGTCGGCGCGGACAGCATCATGCCGACCGGCATGCCCGAGGCGGACTCGGCCAGCGGCAGCGAGATCGCCGGCTCCCCGGTCACGTTCTGCAGCGGTGTGAACCCGACCCAGTCCGCCAGCCGGTCGATGACCTGCTGGTAGTCGGCGGTGGGATCCAGATGCCCGATGCGGGGTGTCTCGTCGGTGAGCGTGGGTGTCAACAACACGTCGTAGTCGCGGTAGAACCGCTCGGTGACCCGGCGCAGCCTGCTCAGCCGGGCGATGGCCAGCGGCAATCGGTGCAGGTTTCGGGCCGCGTGGCGGTCGAGTCCCAGCGTACAGGTTGTCCAGACGGCTGCGGTCGATTCGCTGCCCGAGAGTCCGCTGGCCGCTGCGCACGATCGTCATCGCCAAAAGTGCCCAGTACAAGACGAAGTCGTCGACGAAGTAGCTAGGTATGGGGTTGTGGTCGAGGTACTGGACACGATGGCCGAGTCCCTCGAGCAGCTCGGCGGTCCGCAGCGTCCGATCGCGCACGGACGGGCTGCTGTCCCGATGCACCGATTGCGTGACGACGGCGATCCTCAGCCGATGGGCGTTCGGGCCGATGACCGCGCCGACGGCGGGCAGCCGACGGTTGCGCCAGATGTGTTCGGCCTCCCGGTAGAACGCGGCGGTGTCGCGCACCGACCGGGTCAGAACGCCGTTGGTGACGATCTTGATCGGCATCTGGAGCAACCAGCGATCCAGCGGCAACCGGCCGCGGGAGGGCTTGAGACCCACAAGACCGTTGCAGGCGGCCGGAATTCGGATGGATCCGCCACCGTCGTTCGCGTGCGCGATCGGCACCACCCCTGCGGCGACGAAAGCCCCCGACCCCGACGATGAGGCCCCCGCGGAGTAGTCGGTGTCCCAGGGATTGCGGACCGCCCCGATTCTGGGATGCTCGGCCGACGCGCTGAACCCGAACTCCGAGAGTTGCGTCTTGCCCACCGGAATCAGCCCGGTGGCCAAGAAGCAGGCGCGCGAACTCGCCGTGGGCCGGCCGCGGCTGCGGCTCCCAGGCGTCGGTGCCCTGCATGGTCGGCATGCCTTCGACGTCGACGTTGTCCTTGATGAAGGTCGGGACGCCGTCGAAGTAGCCACTGGCTGTGCCGGCGGAGGCGCGGGCCAGCGCCTGGTCGAAGTTCTCGTGCGCCAGGCCGTTGAGGGCGGGGTCGACCGCCTTGGTGCGGGCGATGGCCGCCTCGATCACCTCGGGGCGGGACACCTTGCCGGTGCGAAGGGCATCGACCAGTGCGACGGCGTCGAGGTCGCCGAGCGCGTCGTCACCGAAGGCGTGCACGTGTCGGGTCATTGGCCCGACGCTAGCAGACACGTGTGCAATAGCTGCGGCCCCGCAGAATGGCAAAACCCCGCGCCTCCGGGATCGCCGGATGTGGCGCGGGGTTTTCCGTGAGCGGCGTGGTGTGCCGCTCGAGCTTTCAGTTCTGGCCGACCTCGAAGCGGACGAACCGGGTGATGGTCACGCCGGCGTCGTCGAGCAGTGCCTTGACCGACTTCTTGCTGTCGGACACCGACGGCTGGTCGAGCAGCACGACGTCCTTGAAGAACCCGGTGAGGCGGCCTTCGATGATCTTGGGCAGCGCCTGCTCGGGCTTGCCCTCGGCCTTGGCGGTCTCCTCGGCGACGCGGCGCTCGGTCTCCACCAGGTCGGCGGGCACGTCGTCGCGGGTGAGGTACTTGGCCTTCAGCGCGGCGATCTGCAGGGCGGCCGCGTGCGCGGCGTTCTTGTCGTCACCGGTGAACTCGACCAGCACACCCACGGCGGGCGGCAGGTCGGCGGCACGCTTGTGCAGGTAGGCCTCGACGTTGCCGTCGAAGTACTGCGCCCGGCGCAGTTCCAGCTTCTCGCCGATCTTGGCCGAGAGCTCGGCGATGGCCTGCTCGACGGTCTTAGTCCCCGATCCTGAAGAGATAGGAGCAGCCTTCAGGGCCTCGACGTCGTTGGCCTTGGACTCCAGGGCGGCGTCGACGATCTGGTCGGCGAGCGTCTGGAACTCGGCGTTCTTGGCGACGAAGTCGGTCTCGGAGTTGAGCTCGATCAGCGCACCGTTCTTGGCGGCCACCAGGCCCTCGGCGGTGGCGCGCTCAGCGCGCTTGCCGACGTCCTTGGCACCCTTGATGCGCAGCGCCTCGACGGCCTTGTCGAAATCGCCGTCACTCTCGGCCAGGGCGTTCTTGCAGTCGAGCATGCCCGCGCCGGTGAGCTCCCGAAGCCGCTTGACGTCGGCAGCGGAAAAGTTAGCCATCAGAGCCTTTCCTTACGAGATTTCTTCAGTGGTGGTTTCGGTGGCGACCGGGCCGGCCTCGCTGGGCACCGACGCCGTCGCACCGGCCAGCAGTTCCTGCTCCCACTCGGCCAGCGGCTCGGCGGCGGCCTCGGGCTTGTCGCCACTGCCGGCGCCGGAACGAGCCTGCAGGCCTTCGGCGACCGCGGAGGCGATCACCTTGGTCAGCAGCGCGGCCGAGCGGATCGCGTCGTCGTTGCCCGGGATCGGGTAGTTGACCTGATCGGGGTCGCAGTTGGTGTCGAGGATCGCGATGACCGGGATGCCCAGCTTGATGGCCTCGCTGACCGCCAGGTGCTCCTTGTTGGTGTCGACGACCCAGATGGCCGAGGGCACCTTGGTCATGTCGCGGATACCGCCGAGGCTGCGCTCGAGCTTGTTCTTCTCGCGGGTCAGCATCAGGATTTCCTTCTTGGTGCGACCCTCGAAGCCACCGGTCTGCTCCATGCCCTCGAGCTCCTTCATGCGCTGAAGACGCTTGTGCACGGTGGAGAAGTTGGTGAGCATGCCGCCGAGCCAGCGCTGGTTCACGTACGGCATGCCGACGCGGGTGGCCTCTTCGGCGATGGATTCCTGCGCCTGCTTCTTGGTGCCGACGAACAGGACGCTGCCGCCGTGGGCGACGGTCTCCTTGACGAACTCGTACGCCTGGTCGATGTAGGTCAGCGTCTGCTGCAGGTCGATGATGTAGATGCCGTTGCGGTCGGTGAAGATGAACCGCTTCATCTTGGGGTTCCAGCGACGGGTCTGATGCCCGAAGTGGGTGCCGCTGTCAAGCAGCTGCTTCATGGTCACTACGGCCATGGTTGTGCCCTACCTTTTGTCGGTTGTCGTCCGGCATCGGGTGAGCCGGACCCTGGCGTCCGCTTCGATGCCGGACCCGTTTCGAGGAGACCTCTCAGCGGGACCGCCCGGCATACAGGTGACGGACCAATGGGTCCGAGCCGCAGACGCGCGAAGTCAACCCGCTTGCGCGAGTTGCGTTCCAAAGTTTACACGCCTGCAAGGGGTGCTTTGTCCACACAGCCGGGGCCGTCCCCAGCGCCGGGTGGGCAGCTCTTCCGCAGCGAGGTTCGAGCCGCTGAACTGGGACGATGCGACTGGTGGCGGTGCTGGCGACGGTTCTGGCGTGTGCGGCGCCCGCCGGCGCCGACCCCGGGCGGCTGCAGTGGCCGCTGCGGCCTCCGCCGGCGGTGACCCGCGAGTTCGACGCCCCGTCACCGGACTGGCAGCGCGGCCACCGCGGGGTGGACCTGGCCGGGGTGCCCGGCCAGCCGGTCTATGCGGCCGGGCCCGCGACGGTGGTCTTCGCCGGCAAGCTGGCCGGTCGCCCGGTGGTGTCGCTGGCGCATGCGGGCGGGCTGCGGACCAGCTACGAACCGGTCGAGGCGGTGGTTGTGGTGGGTCAGCGCGTCGACGACGCCTCGGTGCTGGGCCGGCTGGTGGCCGGGCATCCGGGCTGTCCGGCGGCGGCCTGCCTGCACTGGGGCGCGATGTGGGGTCCGGCGGCCCGGGCGGACTATGTCGACCCGATCGGGCTGCTGGCCGCGCACTCCGGTCCGCGCTCAAACCGCTCGCGCCGGTGACGTTGGTAGCGTCAGGCCCGCGGGTGGGCCTGGTCGTGCACCGCGCGCAGCCGCGCGACGGTCACGTGGGTGTAGAGCTGGGTGGTGGCCAGGCTCGAGTGGCCCAGCAACTCCTGGACGATGCGCAGATCCGCGCCGCCCTCCAGCAGATGCGTCGCCGCGCTGTGGCGCAGGCCGTGCGGTCCGATGTCGGGCGCGCCGTCGACCGCCCCGACGGTCTGGTGCACGACGGTGCGGGCCTGTCGCGGGTCGAGCCGCTTGCCGCGCGGCCCCACCAGCAGCGCCGGTCCGGAATCCGCGGTGACCAGCGTCGGGCCGGCCGTCGGACAGCCACGCCGTTCAGCGCCGCCAGCGCGGGCCTGCCGAACGGCACGGTGCGCTGCTTGTTGCCCTTGCCCAGGACGCGCAGTACCCGCCGCCCGGTGTCGATGTCGTCGACGTCGAGTCCGCAGAGCTCGCTGACGCGGATTCCGGTGGCGTAGAGCAGTTCGACGATGAGCCGGTCGCGCAGGGCCAGCGGGTCGCCCTGCTCGGCGCCGAGGTCGGCGGCGGCCATGGCGGCGATTGCCTGGTCCTGGCGCAGGACGGCGGGCAGGGTGCGGCGCGCCTTCGGCAGCTGCAGGCGCACGGCCGGGTCGTCGGCGAGCAGGCCGCGCCGGGTGGCCCAGGCGGTGAAGGTCTTGACCGCCGAGGTGCGACGGGCCAGCGTGGTGCGCGCCGTTCCGGCGGCGGCCTGTGCGGCCAGCCAGGAGCGCAGCACCGGCAGGCTCACGGCGCTCAGCCCGGCGCCGGGGGCGCGCTCGTCGAGGAAGGCGAACAGTGAGCGCAGATCGGCGAGGTAGGCCCGCCGGGTGTGTTCGGAGCGGCCCCGCTCCAGCTCCAGGTGCCGGGCGTACTCGTCGAGGATCTCCGCGTAGTCGCCGGGATCGTCCACTCCCCTACGGTCGCATCCGATGCGCACGGCGTGGTCGTGCGACGCGGGGACGTGTCCGTGCTGTTACCGGGCGGCTATCTCTTCTTGCGCTTGAACAGGCTGAACCGCGGCGCGAGACCTCGCTCGCGGCGTGGCCGGAGCACCACTGGCCGGCGGGCACGCTGCGCCGCACGGCGTCGATGTGCGAACCGCACCCTGCCCAGGTGGTCTTGCCGCAAACCCGGCATTGGACTGCGCGACACATGTGAGTTCCTTTCGATGGGCGAGCCGGCCTCAGGCCAGGCTCAAGAACAACTTTTCCAGCTCTTCGATGGTCAGCTTCTGTGCGCCTGAACCCGTGCCGTCGGATGAGTCGATGCAGTCGCGCAGACCGGTGGCGATGATGGTGAATCCCGCGCGGTTCAACGCCTTTGACACCGCGGCAAGCTGGGTGACGACGTCCTTGCAGCCGCGGCCGTCCTCGATCATCCCGATCACGCCGCCGAGCTGGCCGTGCACACGGCGCAGCCGGTTCAGGGTCGCCGCCACGGCGGCATCGCACTGCGGGCTGCTGACTTCTCGCACGTTCACGACATCAACTTTCGGGGTTCGCACATTTCGTGTATACCATACCCCCTATGGTATTACTGGAGATGTCCGAAGCCGGTCCGACGCGACGCCTGAGCTAGGACACTAGGAGAGGGAGATGCCGCCAATGGTCGGCTTTTGAAACGGTTCTGGGTGGTGGCGGTCGATCGTCGTCGCTCTGGTCGCCGCGGTCTCCGTGGTGGGCCGACTGCGGACGTTCTTCGACTCCGACAAGCCCTACATCGGCGCATCTCGAGCCGGCCGACGACATCAAGCCGATCAACACCAAGCGGGTGACCTACCAGATCGTCGGACCCCCGAATGCTTCCGGCCGGGTCAGCTACCTCGACGTCAACGGCAAGACGATCGAGGCGGGCTTCACCGAGTTGCCGTGGTCGGTGACGGTGAGCACCACCGACCCCGGGGTGCTGGCCAACGTGGTCGCCCAAGGTGACACCGCCGCGCTGGGCTGCCGCATCCTGGTCGACGACAAACTCGTCGCCGAAGATTTCGCCGAAGGCCGTGACGCCCAGGCGTTCTGTCTGGACAAAGCCGCATGAGCGCCCACACCAAGGACACCCGCACGCGCATCCCCCGCACCATCCGCGCTCTCGCGGTTCCGATCATCCTCGTCTGGGTGGCCTTCACCGCCGCGCGTGAATCTGCTTGTCCCCCAGGTCGAGAAGGTCGGCATGGCCAACGCCGTGTCGATGTCACCCCAGGACGCGCCCGCGGTGATCGCCGCCAAGCGGATGGGACAGAAGTTCCAGGAGTCGACCTCCGACAGCATCGCGATGGTCGTGCTCGTGGGCGATCAGCCCTTGGGCGAAGCGGCACACCGCTACTACGACACCCTGGTCGGACAAGTTCGAAGCCGACAAGAAGCACGTGGAGCACGTCCACGACTTCTGGGGCGACATGATCACCGCCGCCGGCGTGCAGAGCAGCGACGGCAAGGCCGCCTACGTCCAGCTCAACCTCGCCGGCGACCAGGGCAGCACCGAGGGCAACCACTCGGTGGACGCGGTCCGCGAGATCGTCCACGACACCCCGCCGCCGGCGGGTCTGCAGGCCTATGTCACCGGACCGGCCCCGCTGACCACGGACTCACTCGAGGCCAGCGACCGCGGCATGATCAAGATGACCGTGGTCACGATGATCGTCATCACCATCATGCTGGCGCTGGTCTACCGATCGGTCAGCACCGTGCTGCTCATTCTCGCCATCGTGGGCATCGAGATGGGCGTCTGCCCGCGGGGCGGTCGCGGTGGTCGGTCACCTCGGCCTGATGGACTTCTCGACCTTCTCGGTCCCGCTGATGACGGCCCTGGCGATCGCCTCGGGCACCGACTACGCGATCTTCCTGATCGGTCGCTATCACGAAGCCCGCCAGAACGGCGAGGATCCGGAATCGGCTTACTACACCGCATTTCACGGGGTCGGCCACGTCATCCTCGGCTCGGGGCTGACCATCGCGGGCGCCATGCTGACCCTGCGGCTGACCCGGCTGTCCTACTTCAACTCGCTGGCCTATCCGTCGGCGATGGCGCTGATCATCGTCGTCGCGGCCGCCCTGACCGTCGCCCCGGCCATCCTGGTCGTGGGCAGCCGCTTCGGGCTGCTGGATCCGAAGCGCATGATGAAGACCAGGGGGTGGCGCAAGGTCGGCACGGCGACAGTCCGTTGGCCCAAGCCCATTCTCGCCGCGGCGACCAGCGTCGTGCTGCTCGGCCTGCTGGCCATGATCGGCTACAAGACCAGCTACGACGACCGGCGCTACATCCCCGCAGACGTGCCGGCCAACGTGGGGTACGCCGCGGCCGAAAAGCACTTCAGCACAGCCCGGCTCAACCCGGACATCATGACCATCGAGTCAGACCATGACATGCGCAACCCCACCGACATGATCGTGCTGGACAGGATCGCCAAGGCGCTGTTCCGGATCGAGGGCATCGCGATGGTGCAGAGCATCACCCGCCCACTGGGCTCACCCATCGCGCACAGTTCGATCCCCTACCAGGTCAGCATGTCCTCGGTGCCGATCACCCAGAACCTGCAGTTCCTCAAGCAGCGGGTCGGCGACATCAGCACGATGTCCGACGACATGGGCGCCATGATCGCGTCGATGACGCAGATGCAGGCGCTCATGGTCAAGTTCTCCGACGCCATGCACACCACCGTCGGATCGGCGCAACGGCATGGTGGACTCCGCGCACCGCAGCGTCGACGACATGAACACCATGAAGGCCACCCTCGACCAGATGCGTGATCACATCGCCGATTTCGACGACACGGTTCGACCGCTGCGCAACTACTTCTACTGGGACCCGAACTGTTTCAACATCCCGGCCTGCTGGGGGGTGCGGTCGGCGTTCGACGCCCTGGACGGCGTGAACACGTTCAGCGACAACATGGCCTCCGTTGCAAACCGACATGACCGCGATGGTCGACGGCATGGACAAGATGGTCAACGGCATGGGCGACATCGACGCGCTGGTGCCGCAGATGGTCGAGCAGTTCGCGCCGATCATCGCGACCGCCACCACGATGCAGAACACCCTGCAGACCATCCACAGCAGTTTCGACGGGCTCATCGAGCAGATGCAGCAGATGACCGACACCGCCACCGCGATGGGCGAAGCCTTCGACGCCTCCAAGAGCGACGACTACTTCTACCTTCCGCCGGAAGTGTTCGCCAACCCCGACTTCCAGAAGGGTCTCAAGCTGTTCCTCTCACCGGACGGCAAGGCGGCCCGGCTGATCATCACCCACGACGTGAATCCCTCCTCCGAGGAGGGCATCTCCGTCGTCGACGATCAGCTCACCGCCGCACACGAGGCCGTCAAGGGCACCGCGCTGGCCGGCGCGGACATCTACCTGGCCGGCACCGCGGCCACCTACCGCGACATCCAGTCCGGCGCCAAGTACGACACCATGATCGCCGCCTTCGCCGCGCTGACGCTGATCTTCATCGTGATGCTGATCATCACGCGCGCACTGGTCGCATCGATGGTGATCGTCGGGACCGTCGTGATCTCACTGGGCGCCGCGTTCGGCCTCTCGGTGTTCATCTTCGAACGGATCATCGGAATCGAACTCAACTGGATCGTGCTCGCGTTCGCGGTGATCATCCTGATGGCCGTCGGCAGCGACTACAACCTGCTACTGGTGTCGCGGTTCAAGGAGGAGATCGGCGCCGGCATCAACACCGGCATCATCCGCTCGATGGGCAGCACCGGCACCGTGGTGACCGCCGCCGGCCTGGTGTTCGCCTTCACGATGGGCTCGATGATCTCCGGCGACCTGCTCAACGTCGGCCAGGGCGGTATGACCATCGGCATCGGGTTGTTGCTCGACACGCTGATCGTGCGATCGCTGATGACACCGTCGATCGCGGCCATCCTCGGTCCGTGGTTCTGGTGGCCGCTGAAAATCCGCCAGCGCCCCGCCTACAGCGAGCGCATGCGCTCGGTTCCGCCCAAGCGGGAGAGCGACGAGCCCGAAAGCGACGACAAGGACACCGAGGCGCTGGCCCCGGCCTAACTGTCCCCCGCTTCGGCCGCGGCGAGTTCCTTCTTCCACTGCCGGAAGGTCTCCTCGGTGCGGCCGCGGCGCCAGTAGCCGGAGATCGACGCCCACTTGGCGTCCACCCCGCGCACCTTGCGGATGTAGGGCCGCAGGTTGTGCATGACGGCCTGGGCCTCGCCGTGGATGAAGACCTGCACCTGCCCGGGTAACCACTGGGCGGTGGTGACGGCCTCGACCAGCGGGGCGTGGTCGCCGGCCCGGTCCTCGCCGACCGCATCGGCGCGGCCACCGCGGTAGACCCAGATGAGCTGCACGCCATCCGGGTGCGGTCAGGTCGAGTTCGTCCTCGGGTCCGGCCACCTCGATGAAAGCTTTGCCGATCGCGTTGGGCGGCAACGCTTCCAGGGCCGCGCTGATCGCCGGTAGGCCGGCCTCGTCACCGGCGAACAGATGCCAGTCGGCGGCCGGGTCGGGCGCATACGCGCCGCTGGGGCCCATCAGATGCACCGTGTCGCCGGGTTGTGCCGCCAACGCCCACGGGCCGGCCACGCCGTGCTCGCCGTGGACGACGAAGTCGACGGTGATCTGGCGGGCCGCGGGATCAGCGCGGCGCACGGTGTAGGTGCGCACGGTCGGCTGATGTTGCGGCGGCAGGCCGGCGAAGCTGTCCAGGGTCAACGGCTGCGGCAGCGTCGTGACGTCGATGTCGTGGCGGATGAAGACGAACTTGACGTAGGAGTCGGTGAACTCGCTGGGCGTGAAGGTGTCGAAACCGCTGCCGCCGAGCACCACCCGCACCATGTGCCGCGTGCGAGTTGCTCGGTGCTGACGACTTCGAACGTGTGCAGTGGTCGACCCGCCACATCGCCTCCCGACGAGAATTGTTAGCCAACCCTCACCGACTATACGGTTCCGCGTGCTGACACTGGCCTCGGCGAGGTCGCCGTCGGCGTTGGCGACTGCACCAGCCGCCACCGGCCGTCCTGCCGCCGGGCCAGACCGGCGATCTCCAGCATCGCCAGCGGCGCGAGCACTGCAGCTCGGCGGTAGGCCGGAACCGACCGCGATCTCGTCCGGCGATCGCGCCCCGCGGGCGGGCAACGCCTCGTAAACCTGCCGCTCGGCGTCGGTGAGCCCGTCCAGCGGATCGCTGGGGTGCGGCTGCTCCTCGGCGAATTCACCTGCCCGCCCGACGATTTCGACGACCTCGTCGGCACGGGTCACCAGCTCGGCACCATTGCGCAGCAACACGTGACAACCGGCCGAGGCCGCAGAGGTCACCGGACCCGGCACCGCACAGACCACCCGGCCCAGCGCCCGCGCCCACGCGGCGGTGTTGGCGGCGCCGCTGCGCAACCCGGCCTCCACGACGATGGTGGCCGACGACAGTGCGGCGACCAGCCGGTTGCGGGTCAGGAAGCGGTGCCGCGCCGGGCGCACGCCGGGCGGATACTCCGTCACCAGCAGGCCCGAACTGCCGACACGGTGCAGCAGGGCCGAATGGCCTGCGGGGTACAGCACGTCGATGCCGCCGGCCAGTACCGCGACGGTCTGCCCGTCGGATCGCCAGTGCCGCGCGATGCGCCGCCCCGTCGATGCCGTAGGCGCCCCCGGAGATCACGGTGACCTCGCGCTCGGCCAGGCCGGCCGAAAGATCGGCGGCGACGTGCTGGCCGTACGCGGTTGCGGCACGGGTTCCGACGACCGCGGCGGCGCGCTGGGCGGCTTCGTCGAGACGGACCGGTCCGGTCACCCACAGCACGAGCGGGAGTCCGCCTCGCTGACGCTCGCGGATGGCGGCGCCGTCGAATGCGGTGAACGCGAGCAGCGGCCATTCATCGTCGTCAGGAGTGACGAGCCTGCCCCCGCGTCGTTGCAGAACATCGAGATCATCGGCAGCGCAATCTATTTCCCGGCGCGCGACGGTGTACTCGGCGAGCGCCGGGCTGACCTCGCCACGTCGGACGCGCTCGGCGGCCTCCACCGGGCCGACGGACCTGACCAAGCCGACCAGTTCGGCGCACGGGGGCTCGGCCACCCGCGAGAGATAGGCCCAGGCGCGCGCGGTGTCGTCGTGACTCATGGGCTGACCTCCGCCTGCCGGAAGCTCAGCGCGATCGAGACGTCCTCGGCGCAGGGTGATGTACGCCCGGCGAGGTCGGCCAGCGTCCACGCGACGCGCAACGATCGATCGACGCCGCGGATGCTGAGCATTCCGCGGTCCAGTGCCGTCCGCAGCGGAGTCATGGCTTTCTCGCTCGAGGCGAAATCGACGGCGAAGCAGCGATCCGGCGACTTCGGCGTTCGTGGTGAACCCGTGCGGGCGCCACCGTTCGGCAGCAGCCGCTCGGGCGCGGGCGACGCGGTGGCGGACATCGGCGGTGCTCTCGGCCGCCTCGGGCGCGAACGCGCCGGCGCGGACCCGGTACATCTCGACGCGCAGGTCCACCCGATCCATCAGCGGTCCGGACAGCTTGCCCAGATAGCGGCGCCGTTGCAGTGACGAACACATGCAGTCCTTCGGATCGGCGGGTGCGCACGGGCAGAGGTTGGCGGCCAGCACCAACTGGAAGCGGGCCGGGTAGCACGCGACACCGTCACGGCGCGCCAGCCGGATCTCGCCGTCCTCCAACGGTGTTCGCAGTGCCTCCAGGGCGCTCACGCCGATCTCGGCGCACTCGTCGAGGAACAGCACGCCGCGATGGGCGCGGCTGACCGCTCCAGGCCGCGCCATGCCGGAGCCGCCGCCGACGAGTGCGGCCACGCTCGACGAGTGGTGCGGGGCGATGAACGGCGGGCGCGTGATGAGCGGGGTGTCCTCCGAGAGCAGCCCGGCGACCGAGTGGATGGCCGTCACCTCCAGCGCCTCGTTCTCGGTCAGGTCGGGTAACAGGCCCGGAAGTCGTTGCGCGAGCATTGTTTTCCCGACTCCTGGCGGCCCGGTGAACATCAGGTGGTGCGCGCCGGCGGCGGCGACCTCGACAGCGAACCGGGCCTGGGTCTGGCCGACGATGTCGGCGAGGTCGGCCACCGGTTCGGGCTCAGGGGCCGCCGCCGAGATCCGGCCATCCAGGGTCCCGGCGCCGGATAGCCACGCCTGTAAGTGACGCAAGGTGCGCACCCCGAGCACCTCGATGCCATCGATCAGGCTGGCCTCGGCGAGGTTAGCGTTCGGAACCACCACCGCGGGCCAGCCCTGGCGCTTGGCTGACAGCACCGCGGGCAGCACGCCTCGCACCGGGCGCACCCGGCCGTCGAGGGCCAACTCGCCCAGCAACACCGTCTTCTCCAGGCGATGCCAGGCCCTCTTGCGACTCGCGGACAACACGGCGGCCGCGATGGCGATGTCGTAGAGCGAACCGGTCTTGGGCAAGGTGGCCGGTGAGAGCGCGAGGGTCAGCCGCGACATCGGCCAGTCACTGCCGCAGTTGGTGATTGCCGCGCGGACTCGGTCGCGCGATTCCTGCAGGGCCGTGTCCGGCAGTCCCACCAGATGCACCCCGGGCAGCCCGGAGGCGATGTCGGCCTCGATCTCGACGATCTGGCCGTCCAGGCCGCGCACCGCCACCGAGAAGGCCCGTCCGAGCGCCATCAGCCGACACCCTGCAGGTGGAAGACCTCGGGCTCGCGGCGCCGCCCGACGCGGACCCCGATCACGTCGAGGCGGATCGCCGGCCAGCGCTGCTCCTGGCCGGCCAGCCACACTCCGGCGAGCCGGCGAAGCCTGCGCACCTTCTGTGGTGTGACCGCTTGCGCCAGACCGCCGAACCCGTCACCGGTGCGGGTCTTGACCTCGACGAACACCACCGTGCGGTCGGCATCTTCGGCGATGACGTCGATCTCGCCGTACCGGCAGCGCCAGTTGCGCGCCATGATTCGCAGTCCCAGTGAACTGAGGTGGTCAACAGCCAGCTGCTCGCCGAGTGCGCCGAGCTGGCCGCGGGTCAACGTCGTCATGGAGGCAGCGTGAGTGCTGGCGCCGACAAGAATCAGCCGCACCCAGCGCCGCACAACCGAGTTATCCCCAGACGCCCACTCATCCCCAACGAATGACCACCGCGATGTTGCGATTCAACCGACGACCGCGTCCCGAATCGGCGGTACGGCCGGCCTGGTCGATATCGGAAATTGGCCGCGAAATCGCCGACATCGCTGAGCAGCGGTGACACGCTATTGCGTGGACCACGGTGGGGATCGTGGCGGTGGACTAAGCACGGCGGGGGTCTCGTGCCCGTCCTGTGGCACGCACCTGCCGCCACACTCCAAGTTCTGCAATGAGTGCGGTGCACGGGTCACGCAGATCAGCTCGGTCGGCGGAGTACAAGCAGGTGACGGTGCTGTTCGCCGATGTCGTGCATTCGATGGATATCGCGGCGGCGGTCGGTGCGGAGCGGTTGCGCGAGATCATGGGCGGGCTGGTCGACTGCGCCGCGGGGGTGGTGACGCGATACGGCGGGACGGTGGACAAGTTCACCGGCGACGGGATCATGGCGGTGTTCGGGGCCCCGATCGCACTAGAGGATCACGCACTGCGAGCGTGCCTAGCCGCACTGGACATTCACCGCGCCGTCGCGGATCTCGCCAAGAGCGTCTCCCGACGCGATGGCGTCGAGCTTCAGCTACGGATCGGGCTGAATTCAGGTCAGGTGATCGCCGGCGAGATAGGCAGTACGGCAACGGGATATACCGCCATCGGCGAGCAGGTAGGGATGGCTCAACGGATGGAATCGGTGGCTCCGCCGGGTGGGGTGATGCTCAGCGTGTCCACCGCGCGACTCGTTGAGGACGCGACTGTTCTCGGCGAGCCGGAGACGGTCCACGTCAAAGGCACTGACGTAGCCGGTGCCCGCCCGTCAGCTGCTGGGCATGCGGGACAGGCATCGCGATAACGGGCGCGTCGAGTCACGTCTGGTCGGTCGGCGGTCGGAGATGTCCACCGTGAAGAGCTTGTTGGACGGCACATTCGGTGGACATGGCGCGGTAGTCGAGGTGGTGGGCGACCCGGGTATCGGCAAGAGCCGGGTGGTACGCGAGGTCGTTGCGCTGGCCACCGCCCAGGGTGTCGAGGTGTTCTCGGTCCATTGCGAGTCGCACACCAGCCAGGTGCCCTTCCATACCGTGGCGCAGCTGCTGCGAGCGGCCACCGGCGTGCAGGGTCTAGACGCCCCAACCGCGCGGGCGCAGATCCAGGCCCGAGCTCGGGACGCAAATCAAGAGGACCTGGTGCTGTTCGAGGACCTGCTGGGCATCGCCAACCGGCGAATGCCGCTTCCGGCGATTGATCCGGATGCCAGGCGACGGCGGTTGACTTCCCTGGTCAATGCCGCGTTGTTGGCGCGACAAGCCCAGGCGGTCTACGTCATCGAGGACGTGCACTGGATCGACTCGGTCAGCGAGTCGATGCTCGCCGATTTCCTGACGGTGATCCCGCAGACCCGCTCGCTGGTGCTGATCAACTACCGCCCCGAGTATCACGGTGCGTTCAGCCGGGTGCGCGGAGCGCACACCATCGCCCTTGCACCACTGAGTGACCCCGAGACCACAGCACTGGTCACTGGACTGGTCGGGCCGGACCCTTCGGTCACCGGGGTGGCCACCCTGATCGTCGAGAAGGCCGGAGGGAACCCGTTTTTCGCCGAGGAGATGGTGCGGGAGTTGGCCGAGCGCGGTGTCCTGCGCGGCAACCGCGGCACCTACGCGTCCACGGTTGATGTGGCCGAGGTCAGCATGCCCGCCACAGTCCAGGCAACCATTGCCGCCCGAATCGACCGCCTGGACGCCAACGCGAAACGCACACTGAATGCGGCGGCGGTCATCGGCTCGAAATTCAGCCGGAACCTCCTCGACACCTTGGGTGATGACCCGTACTGGACGACCTGGTGGGCGGCTCAGTTCCTGGATCAGATCAACGTCACCGGAGATCCGGTCTATGTGTTCCACCACCCGCTGATCCGCACGGTGGCCTACGAGTCACAACTGAAAGCCGATCGGGCGGAGCTGCACCGGCGGCTGGCCGCCGCGATCGAGTCACGCGGCACACCCGATGCGGACGCGGCCCTGATCGCCGAGCATCTGGAGGCCGCCGGAGACAATCACGCCGCCTACGGCTGGCACATGCGCGCCGCCAACTGGGCCGCCAGCCGTGAGGTCGGCGCGGCGCGCGCGAGTTGGGAACGTGCGCGCTACATCGCCGACCGTCTCGCCGAAGGCACTCCCGATCGGCTGGCGCTGCGGATCGCGCCGCGGGCCATGC
>CAWBAL010000004.1:0-22130 GCA_963786695.1 uncultured Actinomycetota bacterium | reverse complement strand
TCGGCGGAGTCGACCGTGCCGCTCCCCCGGACCGAGGATGATCGTGGTGAACGGGCTGACGATGGCCGCAGGCCCGTCAACCGTCACACCGGGTAACACCGACTCGAGGTCGTAGACCGCCGCGTCGTGCCAGGCGTCACCAACCCACATGCGTCTGCGCTCAACCGCTGTGATCGCACTGGCCGACGGCAGGGGTGTGCGCGCCAGCCGCTCGACCTCACCCACCGCCGTCAGCCGAACTCCACGAACAACGGGCTCTTGGGCGCGGGCCTCGATGAGGCGCGCCTCGGCGTTGATCCGGTGGAACTCCGCCACCGCACCGTCGACGTCGGTGGGATCGGACACCGCAATGGCGGCGTCGAAGGTCTGCCCCGGATAGACAAGCAGCAGCGACCATTCCAGCCGGATCCGGTTCTCGGGCACACCTGCCACCTCGAGTTCGCGGCGCGCGTTGTCCTCGAGTTCGCGGGCCAGCCGGCCGAGGTGATCGCGGTCGACTTCCGCCCACGGCGCGATGTATCCGCGGGAGTCGTCGACGACATGATTGGCGGTCAGCAGCCCCAGCGCCGACAAACCTGCCGCCGCCCGCGGAACCAGTACGGTGCGCATCCCCAGCGCCCGGGCCTGGGTGGTCGCATGCACACCACCCATTCCCCCGAATGCCACCAGGGACAGTTTGCGCGGGTCGGCGCCGGCCAGCGACAGCACCCGCCGTATCGCATCGGTCATGTTGGCGTCGACCAGCCGGGCAATCGACGCCGCGGTCTCCTCGACCCCCGACCCGACCAGCCGGCCCACCGAGGCGATGGCCGCGCGCGCGGCGTCGACGTCCAACGTCATCCGGCCGTTGTTGAATCCCGTTGCCGCCAACCGGCCGAGCACCAGATCGGCATCGGTTACGGTCGGTTCGGTCCCGCCTCGGCCGTAACAGGCCGGGCCCGGTTCGCTCTGCGCCGACTGCGGCCCGACGTGCAGCACACCGCCCTCTTCCCAGGCGATCGACCCTCCGCCGGCCCCGACCGACGGGATGTCGATCATGGGCAGCCCGATGCAGTACCGGTGGAACCAGTTCCAGTCCATTTTGATCTCGGGTTTGCCGTTGCGGATCAAGCAGACGTCATAGCTGGTTCCGCCCATGTCGACGCTGACCACGTCGCCGATATCCGCGCGTCCGGCTGCGCCCGCCGCGGCACTGACGCCGCCGGTCGGGCCCGAGCCGATGGTCGCCACCGCGCGCCGGGCGGCCGCCTCGGCGGTCGCGATGCCGCCGGCCGACGTCGCCACCAGAAGCCTTCGGCGATAGCCGTTTTCGGCGAGGTTGGCGCTCAGGCGGCCCAGATAGTTGGCGATCGGTGGACCCACGTAGGCGTTGACCAGGGTGGTCGACGTCCGCTCGAACTCCGGCGGCTTGGGCATGACCTCGTGTGACAGCGAGATCATCTCGACGTCCGGGTACTCGTCGAGGATGATCTCGCGGGCCCGCACCTCGTGGGTGTGGTTGATGTAGGAGTGCAGGAAGCACACCGCGATCGACGTCACCCCGAACGCCCGCAGCCGGGCCGCCGCCTTGCGGACCTGCTCCTCGTCCAGCGGTGTGTCGACCTCACCCTCGGCGGTCAGCCGTTCGTCGACTTCCAGGCGCACCCTGCGCCGGGCGATGGGTTTGGGCGCGGGCAGGGTCGGGTCCCAGATGTCCTCCTTGTAGCAGCGCCGGAACTCGATCTCGTCACGGAACCCGCGCGTGACGATCAAACCCGTTGGTGCACCGGTCATCTGGATCATCGCGTTGTCCGCAGTGGTGGTGCCGTGCACGATGGTCCTGGTCCGCGACAGCAGGTCGCCGACGGACAGACCCTCCGCCTCGGCCAGCCGGGCGATACCGGCGAGCACGCCCTCGCTCTGGTCGCGCGGCGTGGTCGGCACCTTGTCCATCGCCAGCGTGCCGTCGGGTCGGCGAAGGACACAGTCGGTGAAGGTGCCACCGACGTCCACCCCGATCCGGTAATCGCCTACCGCGCTCACGATGTCCGCTGCTTGCGCTCGAGTTCGGTGGCCTCGTGGTCCAGTGCCAGCGTCATGTCGTCCAGTGAGCCGGTGATGACGACGCCGTAGTCGCGCAACGCGCCTTCGATCGAGACGTATTCGTCCCATACGTCGTCCAGGACGGCTTGGGGGTCGCGCTCCATCGGGTCACCCCAACCCCCGCCGCCGCCGAAGTCGTAGACCAATCGCTCACCGGTGTTCAGCAGCGCGCCGGAGACCGCGGGATTGACCCACTCGCTGCCGACGACACAGTGGTCTGGGGCGCCGTTGTGTCCGCCGGCGATGCCCGGATGGGTGTGGCGCTGGTTGACCACGTACTGGTTGACCAGGGTCGGGGTCCGAACTTCTTTGACGAAGTGGCTGCCGCAGCCGCCTCGCCACTGACCGGCCCCGCCCGAGTCGGTGCGATAGTTGCGGCCCCGCAGGATGTGTGGAAACAGTTGCTCGTTGATCTCGGCACTGGCCTTGATGAGGTTTCCGTTGGACGCCGACAGCGCACCCCAGCCGTCGGTGCCCCGTGCCGCGCTGACCCAGCCGGCGCTGACTTCACCGCCGTGGTCGAAGAACGGCTTCCCGGTGCGGGGATCGACGTCACCCCACATCTGCCGCGGGCTGCCGAACTTGTAACTCTGCGGGCAGCACCGGTCCGGGATGATCTTGCTCATCGCGATCGCGATCGCGTCGCCCACTTCGACACCGGGATGGTGGGTCCCGCTGGAAACCGGCTTGCCCTCAGCGGGATTCAGGCAGCAGCCTTCGGGCACCCGCAGGTCGATGCAGTTGAAGAAGCCCTCGTTCTTCGGAATGGACGGGTCGACGAGGCTGGCGAGCGCTGCGATGACGTTGCCGCGGGTGTTGCCGAACGTCGACCAGGCGTTGATGTTCGGGCGCGTATCGGAGCCCTCGAAGTCAATGATGCAGGCGGTCACCGTCGACCGTGATCGCGACGTGAACGTGGATGTCCTGGTTGCCCGCAGGGTCGGAGTCGCAGTACACGTCGGCCTCGTAGGTGCCGTCGGGCCACCGCGCGATCTCCGCGGAGAACCGGCGGGTGGCATCGTCGACGGACCATCGCACCGCCGCTTCGACGGTCTCGACACCGTACTCGGCGATGATGTCGGTCAGCCGGCGCGCGCCGAGCTGAGCCGCGCCCACCTGCGAGCGCAGGTCTCCGATGAAGCCGGGCAGCCGGTTGTTCGCGCGCATCGTCAGCACCACGTCGCGTCGTTCGCGGCCCGCGTCGACGATCTTCAGCAGCGGGTAGCGAACGCCTTCGCTCCAAATGTCCTTGGCGAACACGTTGTATCCCCCGGCCATCGCGCCGCCGGTGTCCCCGTGGTGGCACTGGATGGAGTCGAACAGCACCAGGTTGCCGTCCGGACCGAAGACTGGTGAGAACACGTTGACGTCGGGCAGATGGCCGCCGCCGTGGTAGGGGTCGTTGGCGACGATCACGTCGCCCGGATAGAGCTCACCGTCGAAGAACTCGGCGGCGAAGCGCACCGGCAGCGTCGAGGACAGCATGAACTGCGGGATGCCCACCGACAGCGCGGCCAGGTGCCCGGTGGCGTCGAGGATGGTGGCGTTGCGCTCGTTGGACTGGTTGAGAATGGGCGTCGTCGCGGTGCGCGACACGTAGGTGGCCATCTCGAAGCAGATGGTCTCCATCGCCGAGCGGATCACGCTGGCGGTCACCGGGTCGATCGTCTTGCGGTCTTCGTTCGTCAACGGTCAATCCTCTTCCAAGGCAGGCAGCTTGCCGGCACTGACCACCGACTGCAGCTCGGTGTACTCGGCCAGTCCCTCCTCGGCGAACTCGCGTCCGATACCGGATTGCTTGAACCCGCCGAACGGACTGGAGATGTCGAGCATGTACATGTTGATGCCGTAGGTACCGGTTCGGATCTGACCGGAGATCTCCAGACCGTGCGCGACGTCCTTGGTCCACACCGACCCGGCCAGCCCGTAGTCACTGTCGTTGGCGATTCGGATCGCATCATGCTCGTCGGTGTACTTGATGACGGTCAGCACGGGCCCGAAGATCTCCTCGCGCGCAATCGTCATGTCGTTGGTGGCCTCGGCGAACAGCGTCGGCCGGACGTACCAGCCTCGGGCATGCGGCGAATCATCGCCGCCGAGAACCAATTTCGCGCCCTCGGCGACACCGGAGCGGATGTAGTCCTGCACCCGGTGCTGCTGACGCTGGGACACCAGGGGCCCGATGTCGGTCTCCGGGTCTGCCGGGTCCCCCACCGCCAGCGACGACATCATCTCGGCCATCGCGTCGACGAACTCGTCGTGCCTGCGTTCGCTGACCAGGATCCGGGTCTGCGCCACGCAGGCCTGACCGTTGTTCATCAGGCTCGCCATCTTCAGGCCGGCCACCGTCTTGTCGATCCGGGCGTCGTCGAGAACGATGGCCGCCGACTTGCCGCCCAGCTCCAGGCTGTAGCGCTTCAACTGCTCACCGCACAGCGATGCGATCCGCCGGCCGGTGGCGGAGTTGCCGGTGAACGCGATCTTGTCGACGCCCGGGTGTCGCACGAGTTCCTCGCCAACCTCCCGGCCGCCGGGCACGACGGAGACCACTCCTTCGGGAAGGCCGATCTGCTCGATCATCTCGGCGACCCACAGCGAGTCCAGCGGGGTCTCAGGCGCAGGCTTGATCACCACGGTGCAGCCCGCGATGAGCGCGGGAATCAGCTTGGGCATCAACAGATTCTGCGGCACATTCCACGGGATGATGATCCCGACGACCCCGATCGGCATCCGGCGCAGGTGTACTTCGCCGAGCAGGCCGGTGCGCCGCTGCGCCCACGGGAACGTCCGCGCGGCCTGGACGGCGAGGTGCATCATCGTGGCCGCTCCGGCGGCTTGACCCAGCCGGCTGAAGCTCGCCGGTGACCCCATCTCGGCGGTGATCAGGTCGGCCATCTCGTCGACGTGCGTGGCGTACACCGCGGCCAGCTTCTCCACCGCCGCGATTCGCTCTGCATGACTCATCCGCGGCCAGGGGCCTTCGTCGAACGCCTCGCGCGCGGCGCGGACCGCTGCATCGACGTCCTGCGCCGATCCGGCTGCCGCATGGGCGATCACTTCTTCGGTATGTGGCGAGACGACGTCGATGCGATCGCCGCCGCGTGCCGCCTGCCACCGGCCGCCGACGAATATCCGGTCGTAGGAGGGCACTTGCATAGACGACCTCTCGACGATCTGGCCACCGGCGAACCACGGTTTGCCGTGGCCGGGCACCAATGACGCTAACATAAGCAATGAGACACTTTCGATGATTTTTGTAATGCCGGACGTGGGGTATTAGATGGCTTCAGGCAGGCGGAACGCGGTCGTCACCGGCGGCAGCGGCGGTATCGGAAAGGCTTGCGGCCGTCTTCTCGTGGAGCGGGGATACGACGTGATCCTGACGGCTCGCCGGGAGGCGCCGCTGCGCGCCGCCGCCGACGACATCGGAGCGCGATGGGTGGCGGCCGACGCCTCTGATCCTGCCGGTTTCACGGCGGCACTGGCGGACCTGAGCCAAGTGGACCTGCTGGTTCACGCGGCCGGCGTACTCGGGGGCACGTATGCACGCAAACAGACCTTCGAGCAGTGGCGAACGATGATGGCCGCCAACCTCGATTCCTGCTTCGTGGTGACTCAGGCCGCTCTGCCCTTGATGCTGCCCGGTTCTCGCTTCGTCTTCATCTCGTCGTCCGCCGCGCACGAGCCGATGCCGGGCCGCACCGCGTACTCGGCCTCGAAGGCCGGGATGAACGCGTTCGCGCGGGCGTTGGCACTCGAGGTCGACAGGGACGGCATCAACGTCAACATCGTCACCCCGGGACCGGTGGAAACCGAAATGCTGCAGGATGTTCCGTTCGAGATGTACGCCGTGACGGTCGGCGATGTGGCCGAGGCCGTCGTGTGGCTGGACACCGTCGCGGGATCTGTCGACCTGCCCGAGATCCGGCTCAACGCGATCACCCGCGGGCCGTCGGCTCGACCGCCCGTGGTACCTCAGGAGGTGCAGCGGCGTGCAGCGAACACCTGACCCTGAGCTCGCTGACGAGTCGATCCCGTACGGGCACCAGCTCACCGCGCGCGCTTCGCAGGACCCGGACGGCGCCGCGCTCACCGTCGTACACCGCGACGGCACCGAGACGAGCCTGACCTGGGCCGGCCTCGAGCATGCGGCCAATCGGTGGGCACGCGCCCTGCAGGCCTCAGCGGTGCAGCAGGGTGACATGGTCGCGCTGTCGATTCCCAACTCCATCGAGCTCGTGGTTTCCGCCCTGGCCACGTGGAAGGTGGGTGCCATCCCCATCCCGATGCGCTGGGATCTGCCGGATTGGGAACACCAACGGCTGCTGGCCGTCATCACGCCGGCCCTCGAGATCAGCGAGAAGAATCTGACGGCTCTGGCCGAGATCGCACAGGGCGAGGACGACACCGCACTGCCGGAGGTCGTCTCGCCCGCGCTCAACGGCATCTGCAGTTCCGGATCCACCGGCCTGCCCAAGATCATCCTCAACACCGCGCCTGCGGCGTGGACTGAGGCCCACTGCGTGCCGTTCATGGCGCAGTGGGCGCCGGTGAGCCAGCCCCAGACGATCCTGGTCCCCGCGCCGATGTACCACACCAACGGGTTCAACACGCTGACCTATCTGCTCGGCGGCGATCACTTGGTGGTGCTCGAGAAGTTCGACGCCGCAATGGTTCTCGACACTATCGAGCGACACCGGATCACCACCTTCACCGCGACGCCGACGATGCTGGCGCGCATCGCCGACGTCCCCGGTGTCGAGGACCGTGACCTGTCGAGCGTCGAGTGGATCCTGCAGGGGGCTGCGGTGATGCCACCCACCCTGCTGCGCCGGTGGTTCGAACTGCTCAGTCCCGAGCGGGTGGTCATGGCCTACGGCATGACCGAGAACCTCGGCCTCACCGCGCTGCGCGGAGACGAGTGGCTGGATCACCCCGGCAGTGTCGGACGGGGATTCCGGGACACCGAGATTCGTGTGGTCGACGACCACGGGAACGAGGTGGGTCCCAGTGTGCTGGGCGAGATCTATCTGCGGGCACCGATGAACGACCAGTACCGCTACATCGGTGGTGCGCCACCGCTGCCGAGGACTCCGGACGGCTTCGCGTCGGCCGGCGACATCGGATACCTCGATGCCGACGGCTATCTCTACATCGCCGACCGGCGCACCGACATGATCATCACCGGCGGCGCGAATGTGTTTCCCGCGGAGGTGGAGTCCGCCCTCATGGACCACCCCGAGATCGCCGACGTCGTGGTGATCGGGCTGGCCGACCCGCAGTGGGGCAGGCGGGTGCACGCGGTGGTCCAGCCGGCCGACGTCGCCCACCCGCCGACCGAGCAGATGGTCATCGCCTATGCGAAAGGCAAGCTCGCCGGCTACAAGGTGCCCAAGAGCGTGGAGTTCGTCGACGAGATACCGCGCACAGCCGCGACGAAGGTCAACCGCTCGGCGATGGTGCAGGCGCGCGGGGGCTGAGGCTAGTTCTGCATCACCGCCAGTTTCCCAATCGGCAGCAACTCGACCATCACACCGTCTGGATCGGTAACGGTGGCGGCCAATCCGCCGCCAGGGGTGGGCATGGCGCGCGGAGTACCGCCAAGACCCATCTTCTCGAGCGCGGCCAGTACGGCCGGGACGTCGACTTGGAACGACAGCAGGAAGACACCGCGGGCGGGCAGACCCGCCTGGGGTGCGCTGTCGGCGATGCCGCTGAGCCCGAGGTCGAGAAGCTCCACGATTCCGGAGTCGGTCTGCTCGGCATCGCCGAGGAACACGGTGCGCACCGACCGGGTACGAACGCCGAGCAGCATCTCCAGGTCCGCTTCGAGCGTCTTGTCGGTGAGGACGGTCAGGCCCAGGGCATCGCGATAGAACCGCAGGGACTCGTCCAGGTCGCGGACGCACACGCCGGCGTGATGGATGGTTGTCATCGGGGTTCTCCGGATTCGCTCATAGGGATCAATTCTCACCAACGCGCTTCGTTGCTCTTGCCGTCGGTGGTGACTGTCACCGCCTGCCCGACGAGTTCGCGCGACTCGGCATCGGCGAGCAGGTCCGCGTCGTGCACCCGGGCCAGCGCCCGGCCGTCCTCGGTGTCCAGCACCACCAAGCCCTGCTGCGGGGCGCCGTCGCGGCCGTGGGCGACGGTGTACGCGCACACCGTCGCGGGCCCCGAGCATGTCGTGAGCAGGGTGCGGCGTGGCTGCGCGGCATCGACTTCGGCCTGAAGGGCCGCCGCATCCGGTGCGGTTGTGCCCGACCCGGGTTCCGGCGACCACACGGCCGCAACGTGTTTGGCCATGTGCATGCCGACGCCGGTGATCAGCACCCGGCCTTGGCCGAGTCGGTCGAATGCGCTGGCGATGGCGTGCGTGACGTAACCGCTGGCCGGACCGCCCGCGTACGGCAGGCCGCCGGTGATCGTCAGGCCCCGCGGATCGTCGACGGCGATCCCCAGTGCGTCGCAGGCCAGCCGGAGCGATGAGGGAAAGCAGGAGTACAGATCGAACGCGTCGATCTCGTCGACGCCCGACCCCGGCGGCCGCGAGAGCGTGCCGGCCCACGACGGACATCGCCACCGACCGCGACATGTCGGCGCGTTCGGCGATGCTCGCCGGATCCTCGGCGTAGGCCCAGCCATCGAGGTAGAGGCGCCGATCCTCGCTCACGCCAAGGGCATCGGCCTTCTCCCGGGTCGCCAGCAGCAGCGCCGCGGACATGTCGACGTCCATCACCGCCACCTCGCGCTTGGTGTAGGGCCAGCCGACGTAGCGATTGTCCGGCGGTGGCAGTTCCCACCTCGGCGGCATCGAGTGCGACCGGCCGCCAGGCGTGCGGATTGGCCGCGGCGACAACGCTCATCGCGGCCATCATCGCCGCGGCCTCGGCGGCATCGTCGGCCAGCGACGCTCCGAGCCGGGCCCGCCGGGCGGTGTCCCACAGCGGGAACGTCTCCCAGGCCTGCAGAACCTCGTGGGCGATCTCGGAGGGGTGCGGCGGCTCCCACGGGAACGGCGAGGACTTGCGGTGGCTCCACGGCAGGCGCACACCGCTCTTCTTGGCCGCCCGCACGGTGGCCAGCGCCTCGGCGCTGCAGATCAACGCCAGGTCCATCTCCCCGCGTTGCATCGCCGCCGCGGTGCGGTTCACCAGGTCCTGCGGAGTGGTGCCGCCGATTCCCGAGTAGAGCCGATGCCGCGGCGAGGCGCCCAGCGCGTCCGCCAACCGTCCGGCGGGGTCGTCGTAGGGCCAGCTCTGGCAGTACACCACCTGCAGGGAATCGATCTGCGGCAGAGCGCTTTCCACGCCGGCGACCGCAGCCGCTTCCCGGGCCCGCTGTTCCCAGCTGACCAGTGGCTCCGGCGCGTCGGCGTCCCGCACGGTGTGCTGGGCCGCGCCGATCACGCAGAGCTGGCGGGCGCTGTCGGCCGACCCCATCAGGAGCCGGACCACCGCGGTGGGCGCTTCTCGGCGAAGGCACGCGGGCCCTCCTTGGCGTCCTCGGTGGCGAAGACCTCCCTGGAGATGCGGGCCTCGTTGCGGTAGGCCTCGCGCATGTCGAGCTTCAAGCCCTCCAGGACGCTGCGTTTGGTGGCCTGGATCGCCAGCGGGGCGTTCTTGGTGATCCGGGCCGCGTACTCGAATGCGCTGTCCAGCAGCGCTTCCTCGGCAACCACGGCGTTGAGCAGGCCCATCTGGAAAGCGCGCTGCGCATCGATCAGATCGGCACACAGCAGGAACTCCATGGCCTGCGCGAAGGGGATCTGCCGAGGCAGCCGCACCGTCGTGCCACCACCGGCGAACAGACCCCGGGCGGGCTCCAGCACGCCGAACGTCGCGTGCTCGGCGGCGATTCGGATGTCGACGCCGCCGAGCATCTCCATGCCGCCGGCCACACACGGCCCGTTGACCGCCGCGATGATCGGCTTGTAGATCTTGGTGCCGCGCAGCACGGCGTCGGTGCCGTCGGACAGCGAATAGCCCTTCACCGAGGTGGCCGTGCCCGCCTGCAACTCCTTGGCCAGCGCGGTGATCTCCGGAACGTAGGTCTTGAGGTCGGCGCCGGACATGAAGGACCGGCCGACTCCGGTGAAGATCGCCACCCAGGCCGCGTCGTCGGCCTCGAACCGCTTCCACGCCTGCGCCAGCTGGTGAAAGTGCTCGAGGTCGCAGGCGTTCTTGGCCTCCGGACGATCCAGGGTGATCAGCACGACGTGCTCCGCATCGGGGCGCACCCCGAGTTCGTAGTGGACTGGCACGAGACTTCCTCTTCTCCTGGGCGTCAGAGCTTTTCGGGCGGCCTATGGCTGCGGATGGGCGTCGGTCCGGCCGTGGTCGTCGAACTCCTTGCGCAGCGCCTCCCGGTCGGCACTCGTCATCGGCACGTAGGCGGCCGATCGGGCCGGTCGCCACCAGACCGGGTCCGTCGCACAGCCAGGCCTCGCGCCGCAGCGGCTTCTTGTCGATCTTGCCCTGGCTGATCACCGGGATCTCGGGCGTGATGCGGACGAACCGGGGCGCCCACTTGGTACCGAGGTCGGACTGGGCGTCCAGGAATGCGGCGAAGGCGTCCGGGTCGAAGGACCGGCCCGGCAGCAGCTCGACGGTGGCCAGAATCTGGTCGCCGGCAAGCGGATCCGGCACCCCGACGACGGCGACCGCCGCCGCGTCGGCGAAGCGGCCGAGGATTCGTTCCACCGGGCTGACCGCGAAGTTCTCCGAGTCCACCCGAAGCCAGTCCCCCGACGCGCCCGGCGAACCAGAACACCCCGTCGGCGTCGCGGTAGGCCAGATCGCCGGACCAGAACCATCCGCCGCGCAATCGGTCGGACTCCGCGTCGGGGTTGTTCCAGTAGCCCTCGAACCCGCCGGCGGCGTCGCGGCGCACCAACTCCCCGATCGCGGCGGCGGCGTTGGTCATCTTGCCGTCGGAGTCGAACTGCGCTGTCTCACATTCCACGCCCGATTCGTTGACGACGGCGATGTCGGCGCCGGCCGGCGCGTTGCCGAGCGATCCCGGTTTCGCCGGCGCCGGGGTCAGCGCGATGCCGCCCTCGCTCGAGCCGTAGCCGCTGAGTACGGCGACGCCGAATCGTTCCCGGAATTCGGCGGTGTCGCGCGGCGAGGCCTCCGGGGCGAGCACCGCACGCAGCCGATGGTCGCGGTCGTGCGGGGTGGGTGGGGTCGCCAGGATGTAGCCGAGTGCGCGGCCGACGGTGGTGGTGAACGTGACGCCGTGCCTGCGGACGTCGTCGAGCCACGCTGTCGCAGAGAACCGGTCGCGCAGGACCAGTCGGCAGCCGTTGGCCAGAGCGGGGAACAGTGTCGAGTTCAGCGCGTTCCCGTGTGCCAGCGTCAACGGGCAGTACAGGACGGCCTTCGGGCCGAAGCCGAGTTCGGCCGCAACCGCGGCCAGCCGGGCCTGGCTGCACTTGGCGGCCTTGGGCGCCGACGTCGAACCGGAGGTCAGCAGCAGGAACAGCAGCGTCGACGGCGGCGGATCGGTGTCCGGTAGCGGGGCACCGTTGAATTCCGACCACGGCGCGTCCTCGACCCGGACGGAGTCGTCGACGAGATCGCCGTAGGCGGCATCCGAGATGACGAATTGGCATGCGGTGTGCTCGATGTCGCGAGCCAATTCGGCTCCGCGGCGGGTCGCGTTCACCCCGACGATGCAGGCGCCGGCCAGCGCCGCACCGAGAATCTGGAACACGTACTCCGGCACCGTCGGCAGCAGCACCCCCACGTGCGGCGGACGGGCCGGGTCGAGCGTCGCCCGCAGCCACGCCGCCCGCATGGCGGCCTCCGCCACCACCTCGCGCCAGGTCCACGACTGCTCCCCGAAGACCAGGCCGACGTTGTCGTCGTCGGCGCGGGCCCGCACCATGGCGGCCACCGTGGACGGACGCCCACCTTCCGGCATCGTCATGCGCAACCGGCCTGCGTGATGGTGGCCCGGATACCGGCGATGATCAGTTCGAGACCCTGCTCGAATCGGGCGTCCGCCCGGCGTCGCGCACGTGCGCCCGTGGGTGCCGGACGGGAATCCTCGAGGCTCACCGAGCCGAGCAGAAATGTGTACAACAATGCGTGGGCGGCGGACGCGGCGTCGGCCTCGACGCCGGCTTCGGCCAGCAGGTTCCGGCTCAACCGGTCGTGCCGACGTGCGGTGTGGCCGTTTCCGTTCGTTTGCAGCACAACCGCGATACCGGGTACCTCCAGCAGTGCTTTCCGTGCCGCGCAGTACAGCTGGCGGAGTCGTTGATCCCACGGGCCGGGTGCGGGCTCGGCGATGGTGGCCAGTACCGCTTCTGCGAGCAGGTCCAGGGCGGCCTGCTTACCCGGGACGTGATAGTAGACAGATGGTTTCGCGGCACCGAGCTCATCGGCGAGGGCAGCCATGGTCACGCGCTGGACGCCGACCCGGCGGGCCAGCTCGTACAGCGCCGAGACCACCTGTTCGCGGTCGAGATCACCGTATGCCCGGCGCGCAGCGCTCACGGTCCCATCTGGCACGCCCACCTCCTCAACGTGATTTCAACCCATGGTAGAAAGCTCTCAGGCATGATTCGACCGAGGGTAGAAAGTGACGATACCCGCAGGCTCGAAACTGGCAAGCGACCCGAGGTGCACGATGAGCGAACGCGGTGCCATTCTCCGAGCCATCGGAGAACCGCTGCAGATCGAAGACATCACGCTCGCACCGCTGGCACCCGACCAGGTTCGGGTGCGCATCGCCGCCAGCGGTGTGTGCCACTCCGATCTGTCCCAGGCCACCGGTGCACTGCCGGCAGGCACACCGTGCGTCCTGGGCCACGAGGGCGCGGGCGTCGTCGAGGCGGTGGGCGCCGAGGTGCACCACGTCAAGCCCGGCGACCACGTGGTGATCGCGTGGGTGGCGGCCTGCGGCCAATGCTGGTTCTGCCAGCGCGGCGAAGTTCACCTGTGTCGCAACGCCATCCGCGACACCTACTCGATGCCGTACGCCACCGACACCACGGACACCCCGCTGTTCACCTCGATGGGGGTGTCGAGCTTCGCGACCGCCACGAACTGCCTGGCCCGCGCCGTCGTTCCGATCGACGCCGACATTCCGCTGGAGATCGCGTCGCTGATCGGCTGCGGCGTCGCCACCGGCGCAGGCGCCGCCCTCAACACCGCGCCGGTCGAACACGGCAGCTCGGTGGCCGTCATCGGGCTCGGCGGTGTCGGCCTCGCGGCGCTGATGGCCGCGAAGGTCCGCGGCGCCGCGGAGATCATCGCGGTCGACCCGGTGGCATCGCGCCGGGACGCGGCGATCGCGCTGGGCGCCACCCATGCCGTGGACCCGGCCGACGGCGACGTCGTCGCGCAGATCCGCGCGATCACCGGCCGTCGGGGCGCCGACTACATCTTCGAAGCGGTCGGTCGGCAGGCCACCATCGAGACGGCGATCGAGGCCACCCGCCGCGGCGGCACCACGTGCATCGTCGGCGCCGCACCGGTCGACGAACGCGTATCGCTGTCCGCCTACGACCTCTACATGCACGGCAAGACCCTGGTGGGGTGCCAGTACGGCTCGGTGGTCCCCGGACGGGACTTCCCGCTGTTGCTGAATCTGTGGCGCACCGGCCGACTTCCGCTGGAACAGCTGATCACCGGCCGCATCGGGCTCGAGGACGTGAACAGCGCCTTCGACGACCTGGTCCACGGAATCGGCATCCGCTCCGTCATCGTCAACGAATGAGATCGAGGCACCCACACATGGACAGCACCGACTGGCAGCGGTACCCGTTTCAGCTGGTGCCGGGTGACTCCCAGCTCGACTTCCCGGCGGCCGAGGGCGTGCACCCCGACTACGAGTCCGATACCTGGTATCTCGCCGGCACCCTCACCGGCGAGCAGTCCGGGCGGCAGTTCGCCTTCATCACGATCTTCAACCGGAATCGGCCGGGCGGCGAGGTGGTCGCCGACTTTCACACCTTCGCACTGTTCGACATCGACCACGGCACCTACGGCACCTTCACCGACTACGACATGCCGCCGAAGAACATGGAGCCAGGCGCCCGCCCCAAGCTGACGTGCGCCGAGGGCCACCTGGACCTGCGCTACGAGAGCAGCGCGGGGACGACCACCTGGACGGCGTGCCGCGACGATGCCGGCGAGCTCATCCCCTACACCTACGACTACGCCGCGTTCGGCCGCGACAGTTCCGGCGCGGCAATGGAATTGCGGCTGCACCTGACGCCGACCCGGCCGCCGGTGCCGGTCGGGGCGGCGGTGCACAACGGCAAGATCGTCGCCTGCATCCAGGACGGCACCTACTCGTACTTCCAGACCGGCACCCACATGACCGGCACGCTGCGCTGGGGCGACATCGACGAACGCGTCGTCGGGCGAGTCGGGCCACATCGACCGGCAGTGGTTCCCGAGCTACGCCGGTGGCGGTGGCACCGGAGGCGACCCCCGCGGCCAGGCGCACGAGTGGCACACCATCACCCTGGACAACGGCGTGGACCTCAGCGTGTGGCGGCAGTTCGACCGGCGGATCGGCAACGCGCTGGTTCCGTTCACCGGAATCACCGCGGCCTACGCCGACGGCACCGCCCCCGAGTGCGTCGAGGACCTCGACGTGGTCACGACCGGCTATGTGCGCTGGCCCGACGAGATTCGCAGCCTGATGCGGCCGCCGTCGAAGCCCAGGTACCTGCCGGAGCGGCACACGCTGCGGTCGGCCGCGCTCGAGCTCGAGTTGACCGGCGAGCCGCTGGTGCGCGCGCCCGCGCATGCGCTGCCGATCGAGTACATGGAGGGGCCGTACCGCTATCACGGCACCATGCGCGGTCAGCCGGTCACCGGGACGGCGCTCTACGAGGCCACCATCGCGATGTACCGCGACTGGGAGCTGATCGACGTGCTGGCGACGCAGATCGCCGCTGCCGAGGCCGACTCCGAAGCGCTGACGTCGGCGATCGACGAGGCGCGCTCACACATCGCCCGCGGCGACAACGAGGCCACGGTGGAGTTCCTGGATCGCCGGGTCCGGCCACTGCTGGCGGCCGACGAGTCCGATCTCCTCGAAATCCTCGACGACCTGACCGACGCGGTCCGCACCGACCTGCGGTAGCGAGGTCAGCTGCTGGGCTGCAACAGGATCGGCAGCTTCACGGTTTCCCGCAGCAGTGTCGATGCACCCATCTGCACGCCGTCGAGCACCTGGTAGTGCGGCCACCGTCGCAACACCTCGGTGAAGACGATCTTCGCCTCCAACCGCGCCAGCTGGGCGCCGAGGCAGAAGTGCTCACCGATACCGAACGCCAGATGCGGGTTGGGCGAGCGCGTCGCGTCGAATTCGCCTGCGTCGGAGCCGAACACGGTCTCGTCCCGGTTGGCCGCGGCATACAGCATCACCAGATACGAGCCGTCGTCGACGTCGACGCCGCCGAGGTCCACCGGGCAGGTCGTGGTGCGCGCCATCGCGACGATCGGCGTCACCCAGCGCAGCATCTCCTCGACCGCGGCCGGTATCAGCGACTCGTCGTCGGCGAGCCTGGCCCGCTGCTCCGGATGTTCGGCCAGCGCGACCAGTCCCCCGCTGATGAGGTGGCGCGTCGTCTCGTTGCCCGCGACCAGCAGGCTCATGCAGAAGCCGAGTTGTTCGGCCCTGGTCAGCTCGGCGTCGGCGGTGATCGCGGTGAGCAGGTCCTCCGGCGGGTCCGATTCGCTTGCCCGCGCGTCGAGCTTGGCGTTGAAGTAGACGAAGAAGTCGATGGCGGCCATCGCGCGCGGATCGGTGGGATCGGTCGCGGCGATGGCGATCGCATCCGACCAGGTGCGAAACGTCGGCAGGTCTTCGGCCGGCACACCCAGCATGTGGGCGATCACCAGGATCGGCACCGGCGCGCTGATCGCGTCGACGGCGTCGATCGGCGCGGTCGGGTCGATCGCGTCGAGCGCGCGGGTCACGATGTCCTCGACGATCGGTGTCAGCTGCGCGACACGGCGCACCGTGAAGCCCTTGTTGACGATGCGCCGCATCGCGACGTGCCGCGGCGGGTCGACGTAGAGAATCGACTCGGCTCCGGTCGACCGTCCGCTTGAGATCGCCGATCAGCACTCCCTTGGCCGAGCTGTAGGTGGCCGGGTCCTTGCTGATCTCGACGATCTCGCGGTGACCGGCCACCGTCCAGAACCCGGCGTCGGGCTGCAGGGCCACCGGACAGCCGCGCCGGAAGCTCGGCGAGCTCGTCATCGGGTCCGCGCCTGCCAGAACTCCGGGTCAGCGACATTCGGAACCTTCATCGGACTTGCCCTTCGCTCGCGCAGGGCAGCCCGGCGGCGGCGCGAATCTGCCTGCGGGCCGCCGTGGGGTCAGGATCGGGGAAGATGTAGTGGCTCAACGCGGTTCGGGCGATCGCCCCCGCAAGGTCGCGCGGCGACACCGCCGGGTCGAAGCCGTCCTCGCGGGCGCACTGCCGCAAGACCACCGTCAACGCCTCGGTGATCATGGGCAATGCCTGCGCCATCTGCTCGTGCGCGAAGCCGGGCTCGAGGTCGAGCAAGCGCCCGGGCGGCTGCTCCTCGACGAAGGTCGCGACGACGTCGACCGCGGCTTCCAGCCGCGCCACTCCGGCGACCCCGGAGATGGCCCTCTCCATCGCCGCGTTGAAGCGCCGAACCTCGTGCTTTCCCAGCGCGTCGATCAGTTCTTCCTTCGACACGAAGTACCGGTAGACGGTGGGCCGAGACACCCCGGCCAGCGTCGCCACATCCGACAGCGACAGCTTGCGCGCCCCCGTGCGGAAGATCAGCCGCCGGGCCGCATCGAGGATCCGATCGCCCAGATCTCCATGATCTGAGCCCGATCGGTGCGGTTCGGCGGTCGACATCCCGCTCCTCCGGCCACTTACAGACGAACAATCGCGTAACGAATGTAACACCTGAAAAGTGACTTATCCTATGGTCGAGCGCTGCACTCATCGAGCATTCTCCTGACGACCGGTCGCGGTCGTCACCGGCGGCGGCGCGGGCATCGGCCGCGGCATCGCGGCGGGACTGACGGCGTTCGGCGCGAAAGTCGCCATCTGGGAACGCGACCCGAATCGTGCGCGTCGGCCGCGGCGAGATCGGCGCGCTCGGCATCCCCACCGACGTCCGCGACAGCGCCGCGGTCGATGCCGCGCTCGCGCGCACCGACGCCGAACTCGGCCCGGTCACGGTCCTGGTGAACAACGCGGGCGGGGTCTTCTCGTCGGGAATCCTCGAGACCACCGAAAACGGTTCGGACGCGCTGTACAAGTCGAACCTGCGCCACGTCTACCTGTGCACCCAGCGCGTGGCCCGCCGCTCGTCGAGCAGGAGCTGCCGGCGCAGCGTGTCGCGTCACCTCGATCGAAGGCGTCCGCACCGCGCCGGGCTACGCGACGTTCGCCGCGGCGAAGGCCGGCGTCATCAACTACACCAAGACCGCCGCCCTCGAACTCGCCCCGCGCGGCATCCGGGTCAACGCGCTGCGCCCGACCTCACGCTGACCGGAGGCATGATCGAGCTCGCGCCGCCGGGCGCCGGCCAGCGGTTCGGCCTCACGGTTCCGATCGGTCGCCCCGGCCGCGTCGACGAGATGGCCCGCGCGGCAGTGTTTCTCGCCTCGAGCTGTCGAGCTTCGTCGCCGGTCAGACGATCCACGTCGACAGCGGCACCCAGCCCGCTGGCGGCTGGTACCGCCACCCGGAGACCGGGCCTACGCGCTGGGGCCGACCAGCACCTGACGGCTGGCGGCTCAGATGAAGTCCGAGCCGCCGTCGACGTTGACGGTGGCGCCGGTGACGTAGCCGTTTCGCCGCGACGCCAGATACGTCGTGATGGAGGCGATCTCCTCGGGCAGGCCGGCGCGGCCGAGGTCGCACGGCTGGTGGAAGTTGTTGTCGATCCACGTCATCACGTCGACCGGATTCGTCGCGTCCAGGCCGTCGGCGGCCAGGATGTCCTTGAGGTTCTCGGTGAAGCTGGCGGTGACGATGGTGCCCGGGCACACGCAGTTCACCAGGATGCCGTCCTTGGCAAGGCTTTTCGACAGGTTCTTGGTGACGCTGCTCAACGCCGCCTTCGACGCGGTGTAGGCGACGATCCGCGGGTTCTGCCGCTGGATCGAATGCGCGGACAGCGTGACGATGCGAGCCCAGTCGGCAGCTCGCAGCATCGGCAGCGCGGCGCGGATCGAACGCACCCCCGACATGGTGCCCAGTGCGAACGCGGCGTCCCACTCCGCGTCGTTCATCTCCTCGAAGTAGCCGTCGCCGGGTCCGATGGTGTGCACCAGGCTGTTGAGCGCACCCCACCGTTCCCGGACCTCGTCGAAGCCGGCGGCGATGGAGTCGGCGTCGGTCATGTCCACGCTGATCCCGACGGCGTCGGGCGCGCCGGCCGCCAGCAAGGACTCGGCCGCCGCGTCGAGAGCTGCCCGACCCCTCGCCATCACCGCGACGCGTGCGCCCTCGGCGGCCAGGGTCTGCGCGATCGCCAGGCCCATGCCCTTGCTTCCGCCGGTGACGACCGCGGTCGCTCCTGCCAAGCCCAGGTCCATGGTCTTCCTTTCGGTCGGTCAAGCTTCTGGTGCGTTCGCCGAGCACTGTCGGTGATCGTTTCGGCGGCGACCCCGAGGCCGCGCAGGCAGAACCGTTGCACGCGTTCCCGGAGCTCGCTCAGGTCGCAGCCGGCGTTGGCCCATTGCCGTTCGACGTTCGACCACACCACACCCTGAATCGACAGCGCTTCGTTGTCGGGATCGATATCGGTGAACAACCCGAGATCCCTTCCGCGCTCGAGCTGTTCGACGAGCGGGCGCAGGATCTCGCCGTAGGCGGGCCCGACCAGCTCGGGTGCGGCGAACATCTGCGACTGCGCCTCGAGCGACATCTGGCGCAGATCCGATCGGATCTCGTCGTTGAACGCCAGGTCCAGCCGGCCGTCGATCCAGGCCGCCACGGCGCGAACCGGATCCGGCGCGGCGGCCATCCGCTTCCGCAGCCGCAGCATCTCGACGCGCGCCATCTCCAGGAACAGCGCCGACACCAGTTGGTCCTTGGAGTCGAAGTGGCGGTAGAACGCCCGGGTGCTCAACTGCGCCCGGCTGAGCACCTGCGCGATGCTCAGCGCGCGGACCCCGTCCTCGCGCACGACCTTCGACGGCGGCGGACAGAATCGCGATGCGCACCCGTGGGTCGGGCTCGAGCTTCTTGCGCCCGCCGGCGTTGGCGGACCCGCTCCATCAGGCCGACGCGTCGTAGGTCGCGAGATAGTCGCTGAAGGCCTCGCGCACCTGTCCCTCGGTCAGTCCGTAGTCGGCCAATTCGTAGGTGTGCGTGCCGCGCTGGCCGGGCTTGTGCCCGTCGGCCCACTCCTGAACCTTCGCGCGCGCCGCGTCGGTGAACTCGAGCCCGAGTTGCTCGTAGCTGTCGGCCACCGTCTTGACCGAGTCGGTCTGCAGGTCCGCGAACGAGACGTCGACGAAGCGGTCGTCACCGAACTTCTTGCGGAAGTCCATGGCCCGCCCGATGCCCTTGGCCCACCACGCCAGCTGCTCGGCACCGAGTTCGTGCGGATCCCTGCGGTCGCTGCTCCAGCTGCGGATGTAGGAGATCAGGCTGCACACCGAACCCAGCACCTTCGCCGGATCCCGATGGCTCCACAGGAATTTGGCGTTCGGGTACACCTCGACGAAGGCGTCGAGGGCGAACATGTGCACCGGTGTGCGCAGGTGCCACAGACTCGGCTTGCAATGCCACTGCAGCAGTTTGAGCACCTGCTCGTGGTACTCGTAGGTCTCGCGCATGTCGGTTTCCAGCAGCCACTCGATGTAGCTGGGGACCCGGACCACGCCGTCGAAGTGATAGGTGCGGAAGCTCATGCCCATCAGATCCTGGCACTCGGTGGCGGCCTCGGGCTCCGAGCTCATCATGGCCTGGAAGTCCGGGAACATGCTGGTCGATCATCGCGATGCCCTCGGCCGCCTGCGCGATCCGCGGGTCGGTGTACTGCGTCGCGGCCTCCGGCGGCGGGTCGGGCGCCTGCGACTCCCAGGTGCGCAGCGAACGGAACTGCGGGTCGTTGGCGACCAACTGGCCCAAAGCCGTTGTGCCGGTGCGGGGCAGCCCGAGGATGACCACCGGACCGTCGACGACCTCGTCGGCGATCTCGGGATGCTGCTTGTAGGTGTCGATGATCTTGAGCCGCTGGATCAGCGCGTTGCTGATGGTGGCGTGCTGGATCACCCGGCCGAGGTCGTTGAGGTCGGCCTCGTTGTTCAGCCCGTCGACGGTGCGCTCCAGACCCTCGCGGTAGTAGGACGAGCCGAAGTCGTCGAGACCGGTGGCCGCGCGGGCGCCGTCTTCGAGTTCGTCAGCGGAGAAGCTCATCGGTAGAACCTTTCGTGTACGGCGCGGCGACGCGCTTCGATGACCTTGGCCCGCTCGTCGGGAGTGGTCATCGTGGTTTCGGCGCGGCAACGCCGAGAGCACCTCGTCGACCTTCACGACGCGCGTAGCTCGGCACCGGCGCGGTTTCGGTTCGCACACAACGCAACAGCATCGCGCCGTTGCTGTGCCCGGCGGTGTCGAGCCAGTTCGCCACGCCCGGATCCTGCGCGGCGAGCACGAAGCGCACCATCCCGTCGGGATCGACGACCGCCTGGTGACCGTTGAGGCTGGACTGGTGGCGCCCGTAGTGGATGGTCTCCAGCCACGGATTGCCCAGCGAGATGCTCCAGTAGACGCCCTTGGGCGGTTCGAACTCGAGGATCAGCGCCTCGTCGGGTTCGAGTTCGAATCGTCCGATGACGGGCCGGTTCTCGGCGGCCGCACCCATCGAGCTCATGTCCATCGGCGGCACGAAGTCGTTGGCCTGCGGCATCGCGCCGAAGTCGAGGAAGAACTTCAGATTGTCGTAGACGAACTCCCCCAGCGCGTAGCAGCTGACGCGCGACCGAGACGTCGGGGGCCGACCGAGCGGTCCTTCGGCTCGACCTCGTCGCCGATGCGCTCGATCTGTCAGCGACGCGAGTACCTCGGTGTCCCAGTCGTAGAGGAAGTTTCGCACCGTCAGCGTCGGATGATCGCCGGCGAGCTTGAGCCAGTTGCCGTCGTGCTCGTCGGCCGACAGGATCGCCTCGAAGTTCCCGTCGGCATCCACCTCGAGATCGTCGACAAGGACGTTGGTGGTCGCGGCCATCCCGTCCATCGTCTGCAGGCCGACGTAGCGGGCGGTGCCCCGATTGCCGAACAGTCGATAGGTCTCGCCTGCGCGCAGGCTCGCGTTCATGTACACGCAGTCCGGGCATTCCAGACCCCAGGTGACGATGTCGTCCATGCTCGCGCGGTTGACCGCGAGCACCGGATCGGGATCGACGCGCAGCGCCATGTCGATGCCGACCGCGAGCAGCACCATCAGGTGGCGCATGCCGGCCGCGAAGTCGACGCGGTTCTTGTTCACCGGCTCGACACCACGAGCTGCTAGGCCGGCCGTCAGCGCTCCTGCAGATGGCCCAGGCCGCGAGCAGTTCGACGTCGTCGCCTCCTCGCCGGACAGTGCGACCTCCGCGATCGAAAGCGGGAGGACCACGCCATCGGGTTACTTCCACGCCGGTGGGATTGCTCGTCGGTCACGTTTGTCTTCGTCTCCGCATACGATGCAGGATTTGAAGACAACATTTCAATTCGGCCTCGTCGACTATCACGCCGCCGCCGCCGGATGTCGACGAGTGGCCAGGCGATGAGTTCCGCGCGCCCGGGGTGTCTACCTGGTCATGGTCATCGTTGCAGGACACATCGTCGTTCGAACCCCGGCAGCGCGACACCTACCTTGCCGAGCTGCGCCGAGGTCGTCGACCAGGCTCGCGCGACGGCCGGCTGTCTCGACTTCGCGATCAGCGCCGACCTCACCGAGCCCGGTCGCGTCAACATCTTCGAGCGCTGGGAGTCCCGGGCGGCCGTCGAGGCGTTCCGCGCCGACGGGCCGAGCACCGAGCAGAGCGCGGCGATGCTCTCGGCGTCGGTGGCCGAGTACGACGTC
>CAWBAL010000003.1:0-9368 GCA_963786695.1 uncultured Actinomycetota bacterium | reverse complement strand
CATCTCCGTCGCGGTAATGGAGATGCGGCTGCGGACAGCCAACGTCGTTCGGTCGAGTGAAATCGTAGATGCGATCCACGGCCCAGGGTCGGGGGCAGAGAATAGCGCGCGCGAAAAGCTCAGTCGGTGAGCCAGCGCCTCGTTGAACCCGGCGGTGTCGGTGAAGGTCGCGTCGCTGAACCTGGCGTCGCGGGTGAAGGTCGCCTTGTTGAACCATGCGTCGCCGGTGAAGGTCGCCTTGTCGAACCTGGCGGTGCCGGTGAAGATCGCCCCGTCGAACCTGGCGTCGCGGGTGAAGATCGCCCCGTGGAACTCGGCGTCGCAGGTGAAGGTCGCGTTGTCGAACCAGGCGGTGTCGGTGAAGGTCACGTCGCCGAACTTGGCGGCGCCGGTGAAGGTCGCCCCGCTGAAGTCAACGCTGTCCTCGAACCTGCAGGATGTCAATCGGATTGGCGGCAACCGACTTCCGCGGAATCCACCAAGATCACCAGATACAACGGCCCCATGGAGATTAATTGCCGCTCCGGCGCCAATTCCCCAAGCCTCGCCCTCCCCGGATAGGATCGCCTTCAAGACAGCTGCCCGGACAGTACGGTGGATGTCGTTGCCCTGGGACAGGTCGCATAGCTCACTATTTTGAACGGCTTGCAGCAGCTTTCGCTCCGCGTCGGTTAGTGGCTCGAGATCATCCACAACGCATAGCGTGCAACATTGCTGGACTGAAACTGCCCAGGCACACCGGACATCCCCCGCCGTCCCGCCCCTGAGCGCCCATGTCGGCCAGTTGGCCCACAGGCCGGGCGACCGTGCGCGCCATCTCCAAGGCGCTGGAGTCGAGGCGCCAATACCTGGGGATGCCCCTCCGAGAGGTGCGCGACCACCTCGAGCGACTGCTCGATGCGGGTCACGCTGAGCACCGACGTCGGCTTGGTCGCACCCTCCCCTCTGCCACCACAGCGGCGTTGTTGGTCCTGGTGGTCTGCCGCAGATAGGCGTATTCCGCCGAGGTGTGCTGCTTAGTCGACAGCACGTCCAGCAGCGGCTGCGCGACCTGGCCAAGGGCCACCGGGTCACGGACGAACTCCTGGCCGACCACCGTGGCGGTACTGGGAGCCAGGACCTTGGTACCGTCGGGCAGCATCTTGGCGGCGACCTGGGCGCCCATGCCCTTGAAGGAAAGTCGCCGGGACTTGAACCCCGAGCCCGACGAGGACAAGTCATCGTGACTTAGCGGACCGATGACGTTGTCGCTGAGGTCCTTCGCGAACGCGAACACCTCCTGTTCGTACCGGACCCGATGCCTCGGCTTCCCTACATTTTGAGGTAGGTGTCGAGACCGAAGTACAGGGAAGTACCGCAGAAAGCCCTGGAACTACCGCTGACTTTCTTGCTGTGCAACAGGTCTTCGCCCTGGGAGACTAAGACGAAGCATCGACCACGGTGCATCTTCGCCGGATCGAGGAGAAGAATCATGACGCTGTCCCAGGCGCTCGCCACTCCTGTCGACGAGATCGTGGAGTCGATCGGCGTTGGCCCCGCGCAACGGGTTTCATCTGGAGCCGCGATGCCGCGTGTGCCGAAACGATGTGCTGCGCAAGAAGGTCAACGACATGTTGGCCACCGGCGCCAGCTACGCCATGGTCTTGCGCGCCCTTGGGGAAGACAACGCCGAACTCGACAAGTGTGATCGGGTGACGATCGATTCCGTCCGCAACCACACCGTGCGCCACTTCCCAGTCCAGAACGTCGCCAAAGCAACCTACCGAGAGATCCTCGAACGCCGGGCAAAGGCGAACGGCGTCGACTTCGTCGAGGGCGTGGCCACCGCGATCACCCCCATTGCGTTCTTCGAGACCGTCATGGTGAAAAGTTATGAGACCCTTGTCGACTCGGACACCAAGGTCGATGTGAACACCGGCATCGTCGCGGCGGGGCGGCTGCAGTCGCTGATCGACTCCAGGGACTACGACCACGAGTTGTTGGTGATGAAGGTCCAGATGGCCGCAGATCTGCGACGCGGTCAAGTCCACGGTGCCGCAGGAGATGTGGGCGGCGATCGTCGAGAAGCTGGAGGAGCTGGAGCAGCATTCGGAGGCGCTCGACGTCGGCACGGACTCCTTCGATGACGCTGACGACGACCCCTACGACCCGACCGAGTTCATCGACGAGGACGACGAGTTTTGACCTGCGCAGCGGCCCTACCGCATCAAGCGACCGGCGGCCACGACACCGCCGCCCGAGCTGTTGGCGTTCGATTCTGACCGCTGGGCGCCGCCCGCCTCAGGACCACGGCGACGACCTCGAATCCGTGCTCCGGTTGATCTGGCCGTCCATGGTCGAGTTGCATGCCGGTTCTTCACCTGTCCCAACGCCGACAAGCGGCCCGCGATGACGCGGCGTTCAATGAACTAATCGCCCGGCTAGACGAGGAGGACGAGGACTCCGATGGCTGAGACCAACGAGTACGAACTGCAGGCCCTGTGGTGGAAGCGCGTCCTGTCGGCGTTCACCAAGCGCCACGACCGTCAGGAGATCCCGTATGTGCTGGAGCTGCTGCGGTGCGTCGGGGACCAGCGCGCCACCGAGACCGCGCACCGGGCCTGGTTGTTGACCCGCCGCGACCGCGCCGACGCCATCGCCGAGATCCGCATCCTTGTGGCGCACGCCGAGGAGCTGGCCGAGCTGTGAGGATCGTCTGCATCGTGCGGTGCGGTTGTCTCAGCTCGGTATCTCCGAAGCGCCGGGAGTCTTCGGGGAGGCCAAGCCGGACACGGGTCACCATGCGACGCAAGCCGATACGCACGTCGGTAGGTGATCCCTGTTGAGCAACATCCTCTTTCGCAACGCTGAACTGTCGTGTCACAACGCCGCGCGCTCGGCAACCCATCGGGTCGCGGGGCGCACGCCCCGGATGGCCAGCCCGCGCGCTGGAGACCGCACATCACGATCTGCTACAGCACCTCTAGCCAGCCCGCCAAGCCCATCATCGACGTGCTCGGCACGCGGCTGCCCGGATGCGACATCGACATCAGTGCGCTCAGCCTCGTCATCCAGCACGGCCCCGAACGGGCCTGGGACTGGAGCATCGTCAGCACGATCCGCCTTGAAACACCGGCGCGAACCTTCGCCCAACACCGTCCCGCCCAACGCGCTGCCGATACTGATACCCCGCCAGCGAGAATTGTTACGCGGCGGCGGCATCGCTGTCATCGACAGCGCCAAACATATTGCAGGACAACGTGAGAGTCCAAGCACCGGTGTTCGCCGCCATTTCCGTCGCGGACTCAATCATTGTCCGGTCTCAGTCCATCTGGCACCTACGACCTGGCGAGATACCGGGTATCGCAAGACAACTCATCGGGCTGGCGTCTCACTCTTCGTGACATTTCCCTATGTTCGGCTTGTCGGTCGGCTGCTGATTGGTTTCGCGGTTTGCTTACTAGATGTTGACGACGATCACAGAGCCAAGAAGCGATTCCACCCGCATTTCCTATGCCTCGGCGGGCGGGATGTTGTGGTTGAAGCGGAAGAGGTTGTGCGGGTCGTAGCGCCGCTTCACCTGCCGCAGCCGCTCGAAGTTCGCGTCTCCGTAGGCCGCGCGCACGCGTTCGATGGGCTCGTCCGGAGCTCCGTAGTTGAGGTAGCCGCCGCCGCTCGTCGAGCGCTCCTGGAGCGCGGCGGCCGTGCGCCGCGCCCAGGCGATGTGGTCGGCGTCTGTGGCGCGTCCTCCCACTGGGCCATTGCGCTCACGTTGAAGCTCTTCTCCCTGCGGCTAAACGCGGTGGCGTCCGGCGGCACGCGGAGCGCGGCGCCGTGCATCTGCTCGATCAGCACCTCGTCCACGCCATCCTGCGGGTGAGCGAGGTAGTGGTCGACGATCTCGTCGATCAGGTCGTCGGGCAGCGAGTCGACGAAGTGGCTCTTCCAGTAGTGGCGCAGCCCGAACGGCAGATCGCCCTGCATCACCTGGATCTGCAGGTAGCTGGTGAGGCCGAGGCCGTCGCTCAGCACCGGCAGGCTCTCGCGCAGCGGGCGGACGGCCTCCTCGGCGGCCTCGGCGTCGCCGGCGAAGCAGACCGTGATGAACGCGGCCCCCTCGGGCACCTTCTCGTGAGCCAGGTCACACATCAGCGTCAGCTCGTCGGGCGCGGATGCCATCACGTCGCGGAAGAGCCGGATCGCGTCGCGCATGTGCGGCCGCGGGTAGGCGATGATCCCGCCCCAGACGGCGGGCAGCGGGTGCAGCGCGAACTCGAACTCGGTCACGACGCCGAAGTTGCCCCCGCCGCCGCGCAGCGCCCAGAACAGCTCGGGCTCCGCCGTCTCCGAAGCAGTCACCACGGTGCCGTCGGCGAGGACGACCTCGGCCGAGACGAGGTTGTCGAGGGTCAGGCCGTGCAGGCCCATCAGGTGGCCGATCCCGCCGCCCAGGGTCAGGCCCGCGACACCCGGTCGTGTCGTAGGTGCCGCCGGGCATCGCCAGCCGATACGCGGCGCTGGACGCGTCGACACTGCGCCACGTCGCTCCGCCGCCGACCCGGACGCGCCGCGACTCGGGATCGACCTGTACCCCGCCCAGCAGCCGCAGATCGATCACCAGGCCGTCGTCGCACACCGAGTGACCGGCCACGCTGTGCCCGCCGCCGCGGATCGCCGCCGGGAGACCCTCGTTCTGCGCCCAGGCGACCGCCGCGGCGACGTCGTCGCTGCCGGCGCAGCACGCGATCACCGCGGGGTGGCGATCGGTCATCGCATTGAACGTCGTGCGGGCGACCTCGTAGGCAGGGTGGTCGCGGACCAGCACCGGGCCACGCAGCGCACGCTGCAGCCGCGCCATCGGCGGCGACATCCCTCCCATCGCCCGACCCTATCGGCAGCACCATCGAAGTGGACGTTGTCCAGGCATACGGCAACTGCCCCCAGTACATTCGGCGACGTCACATCAACCCGGAGAATGCCGCCGCTGGAACGGATTTCCCCATCCGTCGTGGGGTGGACATCGCCACGGACGACATCGAGCTGATCCGCTCGGCGGACACCGTTCTTCCTCGGCACCACTCACCCCGAACGCGGCAACGACGCGTCACACCGCGGGGGTCCCGCAGACTCGTGTACGCCGACCACGAGACCGTGGAGTGCCCGGACTACCCGGGCAACAACATGTTCAACAGTTTCGGCAACCTCGCGGTCGACCCGACCGCTGCGCTGCTGTTCCGCCGACGGCGACACCGGCGCCATGAACAACCTCGGCGGCGTGCTCGCGAGGTCAGACCCATCCGACCTGGCTGCGGCCCGCGGCTTATGGGACCGCCGAAGTCGGCTCCACTCGCGAGGGTTCAATCGCCGGGTGTGAACAGCGCACGTTGTCCACCCCGAAGCCGAGGTCGCAGACGCTCTAGCCCCGATGCGACCACTGACCGATCCCCGGTCGTGGGCGTCGAACCTGGGCCTATTCTTGAAGCTCGATGAAGTCGGCGACGCCAAGGCCGGCCACATCGGCTGCGGCGTCAAGATGGGAAGCCTGACATGGCGGAGGCACACACAGCTCCGGTGTCCCCGAAGTCGGACATCGGGGAGGCAATTGCGGGCCTATGGTCAGGTCTGCGTGGTGAACTTCTGCAACCGGGCGACGCGGATTACGACGGTGCGCGGCGGATCTGGAACGGCATGTTCGACAAGAAGCCGGCGCTCATCGCGCGATGCCGCGGCACCGCCGACGTCATCGACGCAGTCAATTTCGCCCGCGAGAACGGACTGCTGACGGCAGTGCGCTGCGGCGGCCACAACTCCTCGGGCAGCGGATCGTGCGACGGCGGCATTCTTATCGATCTGTCGGCCATGAACGCGGTCCACGTCGATCCCAAGACGCGGCGCGCCCGGGTCCAGGGTGGCGCCACGTGGGGCGACTTTGACCGCGAGGCCCAGATCCATGGACTGGCAACGCCCGGCGGCGTGGTTTCGGCGACCGGCGTCGGCGGCCTGACTCTTGCCGGCGGCCTCGGCTGGCTTCGCGGCAAGTACGGTCTCAGCCTCGACAATCTGGTCTCGGTAGACATCGTGACGGCCGACGGCGTCCTGCGCACCGCCAGCGAGGACGAGAACAGCGAGCTCTTCTGGGGTGTGCGCGGCGGCGGCGGAAACCTCGGCGTCATCACCTCCTTCGAGTTCCAGGTGCATCCGATCGGGCCGACGGTGATGTTCCTCGCGCCGATCTACCGGGCCGAGGACGCGCCCGCGGTGATGCGCGGCTGGCGCGACTTCATGGCAAGCGCGCCGGACGAGATCGGCGGCACCCTGGTCGAGTTCTCGACCATTCCGGCGGATCCTGAGTACCCGAAGGACGCTTGGGGCGCGAAGGTGATGACCCTGGCGGGCGTCTGGGCCGGGCCGGCGGACGAGGGCGAGGCGGCGGTTCAGCCGTTGCGGGTCCTGGCCGACCCCCTGCTCGACTTCTCGGGCCAGATGCCCTACTGCGAGGTGCAGCAGCTGTACGACGGGCTGTTCCCCAAGGGGGAACACCGCGCCTACTTCAAGTCGGTTTATCTCAACGGCTTGGACGACGCGATGATAGACGAGATCGCGCCGCGCGCGGCCGACCGCCCGTCCGACCGGACGCTGTGCTCGGTCTGGTACATGGGCGGCGCGACCAGCCGCGTGGCCGGTGACGCCACCGCCTTCGGCGATCGCGACATGGGCTGGATGCTGAGCATCGATGCGGTCTGGGAGGATCCGGCCGACGACCAGAAAAACCTCGACTGGGCGCGTGCCTTCTGGGCCGACATGAAGCACCACTCGAACGGCCGTGCCTACCTCAACTTCGCAGGCCTCGGCGAGGAGGGCGAGGAGCTGGTGCGCACCAGCTACGGCGCCGCCAACTACGAACGCCTGGTCGCGCTCAAAACCAAATACGACCCGACCAACCTGTTCCGCCTCAACCAGAACATCAAGCCGCGAGGGTAGTCCGGGCCGCCACGGGTGGTTCTGCGTGGGCTGTTGCTGGGCACTGATGCTGGTGATGTTCGTCGCCGGAGTGGCGAGCCTACTCTGGATGGCGGCGCTCACCGCGCTCATGGTTTATGAGAAGACCGGCCCCGGCGGTCAGCGGATGGTCCCGGTGGCCGGACTTGTCCTCATCGCCGATGCCGCGCTCGTCCTCGCCCATCCTGCTTGGCTGCCTGCAGCCGTCGCCGGCGGCATATGAACGCAATCCATTCGGTCATCCCGTTCCACCGACGACGCCGATCCGTCGGCTGACCTCTGCTGAGTTCGCCGCAGTCGACGGCCAGCGCGTACCGGCGGCCGAACCATATCGCCGGGAAGCCCAGCCCGGTGCGGGACTTGCGCTGAAGACTGGAGCCGCCGTAGAAGCCGCCGGGTTGCGGGACGACCTGTTGACCGTGCAGCGGTTAAGCTGCGCGGCCATCACCGCGACCGCACCAGCGATCGGCTCGAAGGCCGGGCCGAGGTTCCGGTAGCTCCACGCGGCTTTCGGCGCGACCCGCGTGTCGGTCACCAGGTCCTAGTAGGAAGGCGTCGGCGGGCACCAGCTCGCCCTTGTCGAAGAGCACGACGTAGCGTTTGGTGCGACTGAGGGGTTGGCCATCCCCGTCCACATAGGCGACGGGATAGACGGCGTCCTCGGGTTGGCGCCAAGGCCACCGAGGGCGATGAATGCGCGGTGCTTGTAGGCCGTCCCGTAGACGCCGATGCCGTCGGTGGTGTACACCCAACCGTTGACGCGGGTGCCGAAGCCTTTCTTGATCGACTGCTCCATGTCCGCTAGGGAATTGCTGAGCAACCCGATGGGTCGGGCCAGCCAGCGGCGCAGAACTACTCTGTAACCGGCTGTTTCCGGGTGGCCGCGTCTGCCGCGCGCAACCTCGCTGCGAGCTCTTGAAGCAGCGCGGCCGAAATCCCAGGCTCCTTGCGGAGCAGCTTCTGAAATCCCGACCGGGAGATCGTCAGGCAGACGACCGGCCCCTTCGCGACAACGGTCGCCGAGCGCGGACCGCCGTCCAGGAGCGCCATCTCCCCGAAGAAGCTTCGCATGCCGCGGGAGATCGTCGGCAGGCTCCGCCGCCGGACGGAGACCTCACCGTCGAGCAAGACATACAGCATGTCGCCCGGCTGGCCGGCCGCGACGATCGTCGCGCCTTCGTGGAAGCGCCTGATCCGACTCAGAGCGGCGACCTTGTTCAGGTGGCGGCGGCCGAGGCCGGCGAACAGCGCGGCACTTCGGCCAGGACGTTCGTCCAGTCGCGAGCGCTCAACGCGCTGGCTGCCCGTCGCGCCGGGGTTGGTATGACCGGTCGCATGGTGGCGACGATAGGGCGTTCGCGTGTCACGCGCAACGGCTGACGAGGGTAGAACCGACCAGTACGTGCTGTCGAGCCGGCGAGATCGACGGTACGAGATCGACGAACTGTCGATCACCGCAGCGAAAGGCAATGCCTCGAGCCAGCACGTGGCCGAGCGTGTGCATTCGCCGTGGCCGACGTCGACCCTCGGAACGGCTGGACGCCCGCTCAGCCCGATCGAGGGCGGCACCGCTGGGATCGAGCACGACTTCTTCCGGTCCACCGGGTGCAGGGAGTCAAGCAGGTCCCGAACGACTGTGACCGGGCGTGACCGACGCGGCCAATTCGAAGTGTCCGCCCACAGCGCGTTGCAGCTCGAAGTCGGCAGCACCGAACCGGGTCCGCAGCACAGACTCGGCCGCCGAAAGCCTGTTCGAGTTCTTGGCCGACTCGGGGGCTTGGTCCGGCCGAGCAACTGCCCCGAGTACCTGTGCCGCCGCGGAGTCGGCCCCACTTCGGTCAGAGTAGCGACCGATTGCGCATGGTGGTCAACAGATGCGACCACGATCCGGCTCAAGTGATCGTTCGATGGCATCGGCATACAGCGGGAAGCGAGCACGAGCGGTGTCGTGCGCGACGCAGCGTACTCGCCGACACCCGTGCGACGCCGCCCACGTAGTGGTCTGCCCGCTGTGTCTCGCCAGGTCGATGGCCCGAGTGAACTCCGCCAGCGCGGTCGTCGAGCGCGTCGAGCAGCACTTCGCCGTGCAGGTAGCGAGCCAGTTCCCGCTGGGTGGGGCTCGACGTGGCGTTGGGCGAACCGCCCTCAACCTCGGCGAGATACCTGCGCGCCGCATCCGCCTGGCCCCCGTACGCCAACGACATGACCGCCCCGACGTGGCCGATCAGTTCGAGAGGTCTCGCCGGAGCGGTGGCCGACCTTCACCAGCCAGACCACCAGCTGTGGGCTTGATCGAGGTCGACCCTGAAATATGCAGGAGTCGCCGAGTGCTTCCAGTGTGCGACACCGGATGTGGTTCGGCGGCATGGGCGAGCGCGCTGCGGGCCCGC
>CAWBAL010000002.1:0-445553 GCA_963786695.1 uncultured Actinomycetota bacterium | reverse complement strand
AAGCGCAAGTTCGGCTACTACGTGTGGCCGTCCTGCCGACGGTCGGCTGGTGGGCCGGGTGGACCTCAGGCCGATCGGGCGGCCGGCGCACTGAACGTGGTGGGGGCATTCGCCAACCGGGGCAGGACCCGACGCGGGTGGCGTCGGCGCTTGCCGGTGAGCGGCGGACGATGGCGGGGTGGCTGGGCCTGGCGACGGTCAGCGTCGGCGAGCGTGGCGACCTGGCTGCGCTCTTCGCCGCCTGGGTAGCCGTTGAACGATTCGACGCCGGGACACGTCCAACGGATGAACCCGATTCACGGATGGAGTCTCCCGAATGTCGCTCTACGGCCACGTCTTCGCGCGGATCGACGACCCGTTCCTGGCTCTGGGGGAGCGCTCGGGCATGCGGGAATTCGCCGTCAGACACTGGCCGGGGCGCACGGGCGAGCGCCTGGAGATCGGTGCGGGCACCGGCCTGAACCTGTCGCTGTATCCGCCTGCGCTCGGGGCGCTACTGGCCGAACCGGACGCGCCGATGGTCGCCCAGTTGCACAGGCGGACATCCGCCGCTGGTCATCAGATCGAGGTGGTCCAGGCTCCGGCTGAGCAGCTGCCGTTCGCCGACGGCAGCTTCGACACGGTGGTGAGCACGCTGGTGCTCTGCACCGTGGGCGATCTGTCGGCCAGCCTGCGGCAGATCGGCCGAGTCCTCACCCCCGGCGGGCAGCTGCTGTTCGTCGAGCACGTCCGCGCCGCGAGACCCGTCTGGCGCGCTGGCAGGACCGCCTCCACGAGCCCTGGCGACGCTTCGCCTACGGCTGCCACTGCAATCGGGACACCGCTGCTGCGCTGCGCGACAACGGCTTTGAGGTCGAGGCGCCTGGAACAGCATCGCTGGCGGGGAATGCCGCGGATCGTCCAGCCGCTGGTGGTCGGACGCGCTACCGGTCGAGCGCGCGGATCAGCAGTTCCTTGATCTCGATGGTGGTGTCCTCCAGCGAGCGGACCCGGGTATTGGTGTCGTGCAGCGTCGATTTCACGGTCGTCAGGTCAGCCTCGACCCGTCCCAAACGCTCCGCCTGATCGCGCTGATTGACCCCGAGTGCGTTGACCGCCGCCAGCACCGCGCGGTAGTCGGCTTGCGATGCCTCGAGCGCGGCGACGCGCGCTTCCAGATCCGCCAGCGAGGACATGGGCCGAGTCTAGGAGCGCGGTCCGCGCCTGTCAGTTCACTGACGACACCGCCCCGGCGCTACTGTTCTCCCGTGGCCGAGACGGCGCCGCTGCGCGTGCAACTGATCGCCAAGACCGAGTTCTTGGCCCCGCCCGACGTGCCCTGGAGCACCGACGCCGACGGCGGCGAGGCGCTGCTGGAGTTCGCCGGCCGGGCCTGCTACCAGAGCTGGTCGAAGCCCAACCCGCGCACCGCCACCAACGCCGCCTACCTCAAGCACATCATCGACGTCGGTCATTTCTCGGTGCTCGAGCACGCCTCGGTGTCGTTCTACATCACCGGCATCTCCCGCTCGTGCACGCACGAACTGATCCGCCACCGTCACTTCAGCTACTCGCAGCTCTCCCAGCGCTACGTGCCCGAGAACGAAGCCGAGGTGGTCATCCCGCCCGGCCTCGAGGACGACCCCGAGCTGCAGCAGATCCTGCTCGCGGCGGCCGACGCCAGCCGAGCCGCCTACGTCGAGTTGCTGGACAAGCTGGAAGCCAAGTTCGCCGACCAGCCCAACGCGGTGCTGCGGCGCAAGCAGGCCCGGCAGGCCGCGCGTGCGGTCCTGCCCAACGACACCGAAACCCGCATCGTCGTCACCGGCAACTACCGCGCCTGGCGACACTTCATCGCCATGCGCGCCAGCGAGCACGCCGACGTCGAGATCCGCCGCCTGGCAATCGCCTGCCTGCGTGAGCTGGCGCCGGTCGCGCCCGCGGTGTTCGCCGACTTCGAGATCACCGAACTCGCGGACGGCAGCGAGGTGGCAACCTCGCCGCTGGCGACCGACGTCTGAGGCCGAGCGGGTAATCTAGCTGTCCGTGAGCACCAGCGGTTTCGACGCCAGCGCCCGGCTGGGCACGGTTTTGACCGCGATGGCGACGCCGTTCAAGCCTGACGGCTCGCTGGACACCGACGCCGCCGCGCGGCTGGCCACCCGGCTGGTCGACTCGGGCTGCGACGGACTGGTCATCTCCGGTACCACCGGTGAGTCGCCCACCACCACCGACGCCGAGAAGAGCCTGCTGCTGCGCGCCGTGGTCGAGGCGGTCGGGGACCGGGCCCGCATCGTCGCCGGCGTGGGCACCTACGACACCGCCCACAGCGTGCACCTGGCCAAGTCCGCCGCTGCCGACGGTGCGCACGGCCTGCTGGTCGTCACGCCGTACTACTCGCGACCGCCGCAGTCGGGTCTGGTCGCACACTTCACCACCATCGCCGACGCCACCGACCTGCCGGTGATTCTCTACGACATCCCGCCGCGCTCGGTGGTCCCCATCACCTGGGACACGATGCGCACGGTGGCACAGCATCCCAACATCGTCGCGGTCAAAGACGCCAAGGCCGACCTGCCCGGCGCCGCGCAGATCATGGCCGAGACCGGACTGGCCTACTACTCCGGTGACGACGCGCTCAACCTGCCCTGGCTGGCGATGGGCGCGGTCGGGTTCGTCAGCGTCTGGGGGCACCTCGCCGCCGGTCAGCTGCGGGACATGCTGAACGCCTTCAACTCCGGCGACATCGCCACCGCGCGCAAGATCGCGGTGACGCTGAACCCGTTGAACGACGCGCAGACCCGACTCGGTGGTGTCACGCTGGCGAAGGCGGGCCTGCGGCTGCAGGGCGTCGAAGTCGGCGACCCACGTCTGCCGCAGATGCCGGCCACCCCCGAACAACTCGACGAACTGGCCGCCGACATGCGCGCAGCGGGCGTGCTCCGGTGAGGCTGTCGTGAACGACGAGCTGCGTCCTCCCGGCCCACTGACCCCGGGTGGTCTTCGGGTCACCGCGCTCGGCGGCGTCGGCGAAATCGGCCGCAACATGGCGGTTTTCGAGCACCTCGGCCGGCTGCTCATCATCGACTGCGGGGTGCTGTTCCCCACGCACGACGAGCCCGGGGTCGACCTGATCCTGCCGGACCTGCGCCACATCGAGCACCGCCTCGACGACGTCGAGGCCCTGGTGCTGACCCACGCCCACGAGGACCACATCGGTGCGATCCCGTTCCTGCTGAAGCTGCGCGCCGACATTCCGGTGGTCGGCTCGAAGTTCACCCTCGCCCTCGTCGCCGCGAAATGCCGTGAGCACCGGATCAATCCGGTGCTCGTCGAGGTCTCCGAGGGCACTCGAAGCACCCACGGCGTCTTCGAATGCCAGTACTTCGCGGTCAACCACTCCATTCCCGACGCACTGGCCATCGCGGTCCACACCGGCGCCGGAACCGTGCTGCACACCGGCGACATCAAGCTCGACCAGCTTCCGCTGGACGGCCGCCCGACCGATCTGCCGGGAATGTCGCGCCTCGGCGACGCCGGCGTGGACCTGTTCCTGTGCGACTCCACCAACTCCGAGATCCCCGGTGTGGGGCCCTCGGAGAGCGAGGTCGGGCCGACCCTGCACCGGCTGATGCGCGGCGCCGACGGCCGACGGGTGATCGTCGCCTGCTTCGCCTCCAACGTCGATCGGGTGCAGCAGATCATCGACGCCGCGGTGGCGCTGGGCAGGCGGGTGTCCTTCGTCGGCCGGTCGATGGTGCGCAACATGGGCATCGCCAAGGAACTGGGCTTCCTGCATGTCGAAGACCGCGACGTGGTCGACATCGCCGCCGCCGAGGAGATGGCGCCCGATCAGGTGGTGCTGATCACCACCGGCACCCAGGGCGAGCCGATGGCGGCGCTGTCGCGGATGTCGCGCGGCGAGCACCGCAGCATCACGATCACCTCCGACGACCTGATCATCCTGTCCTCGTCGCTGATCCCCGGCAACGAGGAGGCCGTCTACGGCGTCATGGACTCGCTGGCCAAGATCGGCGCCCGGGTGGTCACCAATGCGCAAGTGCGGGTGCATGTTTCGGGTCACGCCTACTCCGGTGAGCTGTTGTTCCTCTACAACGGGGTGCGGCCCCGCAACGTGATGCCGGTGCACGGCACCTGGCGGATGCTGCGGGCCAACGCCAAACTGGCCGCCAGCACCGGCGTGCCCGAGGACCGGATCATGCTGGCCGAGAACGGCGTCAGCGTCGACCTGGTCAACGGCATCGCCAGCATCGCCGGTGCGGTGCCGGTGGGCAAGATGTTCGTCGACGGCCTGATCACCGGGGACGTGGGCGAGTCCACCCTCGGCGAACGGTTGGTCCTCAGTTCGGGTTTCGTCGCGATCACCATCGTGCTGCGCCGCGGCACCGGTCGCACGGCCGCGCCGCCGCACCTGCATGCCCGCGGGTTCTCCGAAGACCCCAAGGCGCTCGAGCCCGCGACCCGCAAGGTCGAGGCGGAGCTGGAAAGGCTTGCCGCCGACAATGTCACCGATCCGCAACGCATCGCGCAGGCGGTACGGCGCACCGTCGGCAAGTGGGTGGGGGAGACCTACCGTCGCCAGCCGATGATCGTGCCGACCGTCATCGAGATCTAGCTCGTTCCGCCGGGGAATTGGGATTACCCGCGCGAGCGCAGCCAGGACACCACGCGGTCGCGATAGCCGCTGATGCCCTTGTATCCGGCGATGTCGGGGGGAAGCTCGGCCAGCACGGACGCCATCCGGATGCGCCACGCGTCGACGGTGGCGACGTCGGCCAGCGGCAGCATGTAGGTGCGGATCAGAAAGCAGATCGCACCGGACTCGGGCAGCCGGATCAGGTGCTGCACCTCGACGCGCAGATGCAGCACGCGGCCGAACGTCTCGTCGTCGATGCTGTCCAGCGCGGCCCGGGCGTGCACCCTGTCGGCCAGCGTCTCGACCGACACGTCGAGCGTGCGCCCGATCGTCATCGACCAGTTGGTGCGCCGGTAGATCTGGTTGGGCTGCAACCGCATCAGGAACTCACGGGCCCGGGTGATCACCCCGGACTCGCGCAGCCCGGGGACCGGGCCGTGGATCTCCAGGAACGTCATTCCGACGTCGAACCCGAAGGACCAGCCCGCGGAGAAGGTGACCACCCCGGCATCGGCGAACAGGTCACCGTCGCGCTGGTCGAGCAGGACGATGTCGTCCTGCACCTGACCGGCGATGTAGGCCAACGGGTCGCACGGCAGGCTGGACTCGTCGCCGACCACGAAATCCTGCTCGAGGCCCAGCAGTTCGTTGCGCCAGTGCCAGCGGTCACCGTCGCGGGTCAGTGACATGGTGTCCGGGTAGGCGGTGGCCAGTTCGGTCATCAACGCCAGCATGGTGTCCCAGGCGGCGGTGCGCATGTGCGGCAGGACAGCGTGCCGCGTGGGGTCGGCCGCCAGGATGCGGCGCCGCTCGGCCAGTTCATGGGCGTACTCACTATCGATGTGCAGCACCGATTCGCCCCACTGACCGGACAGGGTGCGGACCGGCGTCCCGGCCGGCTCGAGGTTGGTGCTGTACCGGTAGGTGTCCGCGCCGTAGGGGAACGGGAACGACGCCAGCAGGTCAGGTGCGGAAACCGGGGCGCTCACAGGTCCACCTCCAGACGTCCGGCAGCTCGGGACACACAGGCCATCATCGCATCACCCGGCGTCGCGTTCGGCCTGGCTCAGGTAAAGGTCGCGGTGCAGCACCACGCCCGAGCGCACCGGCACCCGGCATTCGCCGCACACCCCCTGGCGGCACATGCTCGGCACCGTCCTGCCATGTGTTTCCAGCGCCTCCAGCAGAGACACACCCGATTCAACGACGAAAGTATCACCGCTGCTTGTCAATTCGACCTCGAACGGCTCACCCGGGGCCAGTTCGCCACCGAAGTGCTCGACGTGGATCCGGCTCGCCGGCCAGCCGAGGTCGACGGCCAGGGCGACCACGTCGTCGATGAACGGGCCGGGCCCGCAGATGTAGGCGTGAGTTCCGAACGGGGAGTTGGCCAGTGTCGCAGCCAATTCGCCGAGGAACGTCGCCCGGTCGGTGAAGAATCGGGCGTGCTCGGTCAGCGCGGTGATCTCGTCGACGTAGGCGCCGCGGCCTTCGCGGTGGATGTAGAGCAGTTGCACGTCGCGGCCCCAGCGCCGCGCGCTGCGCAGGTGCGACACCATCGGGGTGATGCCGATGCCGGCGGCGATCAGCAGATGCCGCCTGGCGCGCAGGACCGGGGCGAACGCGCTGCGCGGTTCGCGGACGCACACGGTGTCACCGACGGACAGTTCGCGGTGGATCCAGCGCGAGCCGCCGCGACCGTCGGCACATTCCAGCACCGACACCACGTACTCGCGGGGTGCGGCCGTCTCACCGGTCAGCGAGTAGGCGTTCGCGCCGCCGGGGTACTCGATGACGAGGTGGCTGCCCGGGGTGAACGACGGCAGCGGGCCACGGTCCTGGCGTGCCAGCGTCATCGTGCGGATTCCCGGCACCGCGTCGTCGATGGCGACGACGTCGAGCATCAACGCGCTCATGGCGTTCCCCGGTAATCGGCTCCACTGGCGAACCCGAGATGGGTCCCGAGCCGACGCGACACGTGGTAGTAGACGAACAGCTCGCGTCCGCAGCCGGTGCAGGGCAGCGTCCCGGTGAGTTCGACGCGCGCGGTGGTGACGGTTCGGCAATGGGCGCAGAAGATCTCGCGGGTGGCCACCTCGGTGCTGGCCACCGTGATCTCGTCGTCGCCCGCACCGAGTTCGAGGGCATGCGCACGCACCCGCAGACAGGCGTGCGCGGGGCCGGCGAGCAGCAGCCGCCACCCGACCACCGCGTCGGCGAGGTCCGCCTCCAGCGCCTCGGACGCCGCCTCGGCGTCGTCGACCAGATGTACCCGCGGCCGTGCGTCCGGGCGCTGTGCGGCGATCTGGTCGGTCCACTGCGCGGCGATGGCGGCGGCGTCGTCGCCGATGGCCAGTACCGTCCAGTGCCGGCCGGTCAGATCGGCGGCCGGGCGCAGGGGAGCCACCGCCCACGGGGGGACGCTGGTGAGCTCCAGAGGTGGCGCCATTTGGGGCCGACCTTAGCGCTTGTTGACGTACCCCGCGTCGACCGGCAGCGTGACCCCGGTGACGTAGCGCCCGGCGTCGGACACCAAGTAGAACGCCGCGTTGGCGATGTCCTCGGGCTCCAGCGCCTGCACCGGCAGCGCGTTGCTCATGTCCGGGCCGCCGAGGTTCTGCTGGGCCAGCCCGTCCAGCCACGCGCGGGTGGCCTCGTTGTCGATCATCGGTGTGTTCACCGCCGCCGGGTGTATCGAGTTCACCCGAATGTTGAAGGCGGCCAGGAAGTTCGCGTAGGCCCGCATCAGCCCGACCACGCCGTGCTTGGCGACCGTGTAGCCCAGCGAGCCGGCCACCGGGGCGCCGATGCCCACCAGGCCGGCCACCGAACTGGTCAGCACGATCGAGCCGCCCTCGCCCTGCTTGATCATCGGGCGCATCGCCACGTCGACGGTGTGATAGACCCCGGTGAGGTTCACGTCGATGACGTCCTGCCAGGCGTTCTCGTCGGCCATCGGGGCGATGCCCGCGTTGGCGATCACGATGTCCAGCCGGCCGAGTTCGTCGATGCCCTCCGCGCAGCGCGGTCTTGAGCGCGGCGCGGTCGCGGACATCGGCTTCGCGGGCCACGATGCGCGCACCGGTGTCCTCGACGAGCTTGACCGTGGCGGCCATGTCCTCGGCAGTGGCCAGCGGGTAGGGGACGCTGGCGATCTGGTCGCACAGGTCGACCGCGATGATGTTGGCGCCTTCCGACGCCAGCTTCACCGCATGCGCGCGGCCCTGGCCGCGGGCGGCGCCGGTGATGAAGGCGACCTTGCCGTCGAGTTGTCCCACGCCGGTCCTCGCTTCCTCGCTCGAGAGCTCGTCAGGCCCGCAGCTGACCCTTGGCCGGGTCGCCGGCCACGATGGGGGTGAGCATCTTGATGTCGGGCGCGCCGTCGAGGTGCTCGCCGATCTCGCCGAACAGCGTGGTCACGCCGGGTGCGGTGCTGTGCGTCTTGAGCGCGTCGGCGTCGGCCCACTGCTCGACGAACACGAAGGTGCGGTCGGTCTCGTGCAGGGAGTACAGCTGGCAGCCGGGCTCGTCGTGGACGGCGGCGATGGCCTTCTTGCAGGCCGCGCGCACGGCGTCGACGGATTCGGGCTTGGCGGTGAAGCTGGCAACGACGACGACGGGCATGAGGGCTCCTCGCTGAGACGGGTGTGTGACCGCGCTTACATTAGACGGGCTTCATATTGCGGCACGATGCTGGTCGGATTCTCCGCCGCCGACGAGGATGCAGGCATGGATGAGTCCAGGGACCACAAGTCGCTGTACATGACGGTGCTGATGACGCCCGACATGGCCAACTTCGCCGGCAACGTGCACGGCGGCACGCTGCTCAAGCTGCTCGATCAGGTCGCCTACTCCTGCGCCAGCCGGTATGCGGGAACCTACGTCGTCACCCTGTCGGTGGACCGCGTGCTGTTCCACGGGCCCATCCACGTCGGCGAACTGGTGTCGTTCTCCGCGACCGTCAACTACACCGGCCGCACGTCGCTGGAAGTCGGCATCCGGGTCGACACCGAGAACATCCGCGACGGCAGCCGCAGGCACGCCAACAGCTCGTATTTCACGATGGTCGCGGTGGACGAAGCCGGCACGCCGGTGCCCGTTCCCACCCTGACGCCGGGGACCGACATCGAACGGGAGCGGTTCGCGGCGGCCAGGGCGCGCCGGGACGCGCTGCGGACTGCTTTTCCCCGCTGACCCTTAAGTCTTGCGATTCGGGCGCGGTTTCCGTCGCTGCGCGACGATATTCGCGCCCAAATCGCAGTTGATCGCAGTCTGGCAACAGCCGCCGTGAAACTAGTGTGGCGGATGGTGCAGATGGGGCAGTTGCGACTAGTCTTGCCGACATGGCGAACAAGACGGCCGCTCGCTCTGGCGCGCGAACGACCAGGTCAAAGGGTGCCACGAAGCCGGCGAAGGCGGCCGCACCCCGTCGCAAGCCCCCGGCCAAGAAGCGCACCGCCTCGCCGGTGGCGACGGCCGCGGCGGCCAGCGGCCGCGCCGCGCGGGCGACCTGGCTGATGGTGGCCAAGGGCGCGGGCTCCACCGCGCGCTCGGTGGGCCGCGCCCGCGACATCGAACCGCACCACCGCCGCGACGGCATCGCACTCGGCCTGCTGGCGGTCGCCGTCGTGATCGCCGCCAGTTCCTGGTTCGACGCCGCCCGGCCGGTCGGCGCCTGGATCGACTCGGTGCTGCGCACCTTCGTCGGCGGCGCGGTGGTCCTGCTGCCCCTGGTCTTCGCCGTCATCGCCGTGCTGCTGATGCGCACCGAACCCAACCCCGAGGCGCGGCCGCGGCTGATCCTCGGGGCCACCATGGTCGCGCTGCCCGTGCTCGGCCTGTGGCATCTGTGGTCGGGTGCGCCGATGGATCCCGCCGCCCGTCAGCGCGCCGCGGGCTTCGTCGGCTTCGCGATCGGCGGCCCGCTGTCCGACGGCGTGACCCCGTGGATCGCCACACCGCTGCTGATCATCGCCGCCCTGTTCGGCGTGCTGCTGCTCTCGGGCATCACCATCCGCGAGGTGCCCGACACCCTGTACGCGATGTTCAGCACCCGCACCCGCTACGCCGACGACGAGTACGACGACGACTACGACGAGCCGGCCGACCGCGGGCAGGCCGAGCCCGACGACTTCTCCGACGGCTACTACGACGACCCGCGTGCCTACGAAGAGGAAGCCCCGTCCTGGCCGGGCACCCCGAAACCCGTTGGCACGCCGTATGACAACTATCCGCTCGAGGAGGACGCACCGACGGTCCCGGAGCCGGCGAAGGCGCGGCGCAAGAAGGCCGCCCCCAAGCAGGACACCAAGGCGCTCGACCGCGTCGTGGAAGGCCCCTACACGCTGCCGTCGCTGGAGCTGCTGGTCGCCGGTGACCCGCCCAAGCGCCGCAGTGCCGCCAATGACCTGATGGTGGATGCGATTTCGTCGGTGCTCGACCAGTTCAAGGTCGACGCCGCCGTCACCGGGTGCACCAGGGGACCGACCGTCACCCGCTACGAGGTGGAACTCGGCCCCGGCGTCAAGGTCGAGAAGATCACTGCGCTGCAACGCAACATCGCCTACGCGGTGGCCACCGAGAGCGTGCGCATGCTGGCGCCGATCCCCGGCAAGTCCGCGGTGGGCATCGAGGTGCCCAACACCGACCGCGAAATGGTGCGCCTGGCAGACGTTCTCACCGCGTCGTCCACCCGCCGCGACCACCATCCGCTGGTGATCGGGCTGGGCAAGGACATCGAGGGCGACTTCATCTCGGCCAACCTCGCCAAGATGCCGCACCTGCTGGTGGCCGGCTCCACCGGCTCGGGCAAGTCCAGCTTCGTCAACTCGATGCTGGTCTCGCTGCTCGCGCGGGCCACACCCGACGAGGTGCGGATGATCCTCATCGACCCGAAGATGGTGGAACTGACGCCGTATGAAGGCATTCCGCACCTGATCACGCCGATCATCACCCAGCCCAAGAAGGCCGCGGCCGCCCTGGCCTGGCTGGTCGAGGAGATGGAACAGCGCTACCAGGACATGCAGGCCTCCCGGGTGCGCCACATCGACGACTTCAACGCCAAGGTGCGCTCGGGTGAGATCACCACGCCGCTGGGCAGCCAGCGGGTGTACAAGCCGTATCCCTACATCATCGCGATCGTCGACGAGCTCGCCGACCTGATGATGACCGCACCGCGTGACGTCGAGGACGCCATCGTGCGGATCACCCAGAAGGCCCGTGCCGCAGGCATTCACCTCGTGCTGGCCACCCAGCGCCCGTCGGTCGACGTCGTCACCGGTCTGATCAAGACCAACGTGCCGTCCCGGTTGTCGTTCGCCACCTCGTCGCTCACCGACAGCCGCGTGATCCTCGACCAGCCGGGCGCGGAGAAGCTGATCGGCATGGGCGACGGACTGTTCCTGCCGATGGGGACCAGCAAGCCGATCCGGTTGCAGGGCGCCTACATCAGTGACGAGGAGATCCAGGCCGTCGTACAGGCCTGCAAGGACCAGGCCGAGCCGGAGTACACCGACGGCGTCACCGCCGCCAAGCCCTCCGGTGAGCGCACCGACGTCGACCCCGACATCGGCGACGACATGGACGTCTTCCTGCAGGCCGTCGAACTGGTGGTGTCCAGCCAGTTCGGCTCCACCTCGATGCTGCAGCGCAAGCTGCGGGTCGGCTTCGCCAAGGCCGGGCGCCTGATGGACCTGATGGAGACCCGCAGCATCGTCGGGCCGTCGGAGGGCTCCAAGGCGCGCGAGGTCCTGGTCAAGCCCGACGAACTCGCCGCGACGCTGATGGCGATCCGCGGCGGGGGCTCCGAGGACTCCGATGACGACGGCGACGACTTGTGACCCCAGTCCGGTGACTTTCTTCCCTAGTTAAGGGGATAGCCGGGGCGTGACGCTGATCACTGAAGCGCAACGACGCGTCAGGTGGAGGCAGTGCTATGTCCGAGACCCAGTTGAGAACATCGGCAACCCCGCCGTCAGTGCCGCAGGCCGGTCTGGGGCTGGCCGCCCTGATCGCCATCGTGGTCGGCTCGATGATCGGCAGTGGCATCTTCGCACTGCCCTCGCAGATGGCCGGCAGCGCGGCTCCCGGGCCGCTGCTCATCGGCTGGGTGATCACCGGCGTCGGAATGCTGATGCTGGCCTTCGTGTTTCAGACGCTGGCCCAGCGAAAGCCCGAGGTCGACGGCGGTGTCTACGGCTACGCCCGCGCCGGGTTCGGCAACTACATCGGCTACACGTCGGCCTTCGGCTACTGGGCTTCGGCGTGGATGGGCAACGTCGCCTACCTGGTTCTGCTGTTCTCCACGCTGGGCTACTTCTTCCCGGCGTTCGAGGGCGGCACCACAGGGCCGGCCATCATCGGCGCCTCCATCCTGTTGTGGATCGTTCACTTCCTGACCCTGCGCGGCGTGCAGACCGCCGCCTTCGTCAACGTGGTCGTCACCATCGCCAAGATCGTGCCGATCCTGACGTTCATCGGCATCGCGATCGTGGGCTTCAAGGCCGGCGTGTTCACCGCGGACTTCTGGGGACATCGCACCGAGATCGACGGAAACCCGTTGGGCAGCACCACGGATCAGGTCAAGAACATGATGCTGGTCACCGTCTGGGTGTTCATCGGCATCGAAGGCGCGGCGGTGTACTCGCAGCGCGCCAAGAAGCGCAAGGACGTCGGCCGGGCGACGGTGGTCGGCTTCCTCGGCGTTCTGGCGCTGCTGCTGGCGGTGAACTTCCTGTCCTACGGCCTGATGGAACAGGCCAAGCTGGCTGGTCTGGAGGATCCCTCCATGGCCGGCCTGATGGAGCAGCAGGTCGGCAGCTGGGGAGCCGGATTCATCTCGATCGGCCTGATCATCTCGCTGCTGGGCGCCCTCCTCGCCTGGGTGCTGCTGTGCGCCGAGATTCTGCGCATACCCGCCCAGGACGCCGTGATGCCCGACGGTGTTCGGGCGGGAGAATGCCCACGGTTCGCCCGCCGCGGCGCTGTGGCTGACCAACGGATGCGTGCAGGTGGTCTTGATCCTGACGCTGTTCGCCAGCAGCACCTACCTGGGACTGGTCCTGCTGGCCACCTCGCTGATCCTGCTGCCGTACCTGTGGTCTGCGGCCTACCAGTTGCTGCTCGCCGTGCGCGGCGAGACCTACGGCGACGGCCAGGGCCGCACCAAGGACCTGGTGATCGGCGCCGTCTCCCTGATCTACGCGATCTGGCTGGTCTACGCCGGCGGCCTGGAATACCTGCTGACCGGTGCGGTGGCCTACTTCGTCGGCAGCATCCTGTTCGTGTGGGCCCGCCGGGAGAAGGGGCTACCGGTCTTCACCAAGGCGGAGTGGATCATCTTCGCGGTCGTCGCGGTCGCCGCCGCGTTCGGCCTCTACGGGATCGTCACCGGCGACATTCAAGTCTTCTGACCCCCCAATCGGAGAGGGAGCGAAATGACCGACAAAGAAGCCCGGGTGGGGGTGTGGTCGGAGATCGGCAAGCTACGACGAGTGCTGGTGTGCCCGCCGGGCCTGGCGCACGAGCGGCTGACCCCCGACTCGGCCGCCGAGTTGCTCTACGACGATGTGCTCTGGGTGCAGCAGGCCCGCCGAGACCACTTCGACTTCGTGACCAAGATGGAGGATCGCGGCGTCGAGGTGCTCGACCTGCAGGACCTGCTCGCCGACGTGATGGCCGACGACAAGGCCCGCGCCTGGGTGCTGGATCGCAAGATCACCGACGACCAGGTCGGTGCGGGCGTGGCCAAAGAGGTTCGGCCCTGGCTCGAGGAGATGGCAGCCGGCGACCTCGCCGAGTTACTCATCGGCGGCATCCCGTTCCACGAGGTGCCCAAGGAGATCGCCGGCCCGTTCACCTCCGCCTTCGGCGAGATGAGCCACACCGGTTTCGTCATCAAGCCGCTGCCCAACACCCAGTTCATGCGCGACAACTCGTCGTGGGTGTTCAACGGCGTCACGCTGAACCCGATGTACTGGCCGGCCCGCCGCCAGGAGACCCTGCTGACCACCGCGGTGTACAAGTTCCATCCCGCCTTCGCCGGCGCGGACTACGAGGTGTGGCTCGGCGATCCCGACGGTGAGCCGCGCGACTACGGTGCGATGACCCTCGAGGGCGGTGACGTCATGCCGATCGGCAAGGGCACCGTGCTCATCGGGATGGGGGAGCGGTCCTCGCGGCAGGCCATCGTCAAGGTCGCCCAGAATCTCTTCAAAGCCGGGGCGGCCGAACGGGTCATCATCGCCGGACTGCCCAAGAGCCGTGCCGCGATGCACCTGGACACCGTCTTCACGTTCTGCGATCGCGACGTGCTGACGGCGTATGCCCCCGTCATCGACAACGTCGTACCGGTCAGTCTGCGCCCAGACCCCAAAGCGCCTGCGGGCCTGAGCATCGAGATGGAGAACAAGAGCCTGGTGGAAGTGGTCGGGGATGCCCTGGGCGTGACGTTCCGGGTGGTCGACACCGCCGGGGACATCTACGGTGTCCAGCGCGAGCAGTGGAACGACGCCAACAACGTCGTCGCCGTCGAACCCGGCGTGGTGATCGGCTACGACCGAAACACCTTGACCAACACCGCATTACGCAAGGCCGGCATCGAGGTCATCACCATCGATGCCAGCGAGCTCGGCCGCGGCCGCGGCGGTGGCCGCTGCATGACCTGCCCGATCCTTCGCGATCCCGCCTACGACTAGAAGGAGATCAACCATGGCCTTCAACCTGCAGAACCGCGACCTGCTGAGCCTGGTCCATCACAGCGAGCGTGACCTGCTGTACCTGATCGACCTGGCCCGAGACCTCAAGCGGGCCAAGTACTCCGGTGACACCCGCGACAGCCTCAAAGGCAAGAACATCGCGCTGATCTTCGAGAAGACCTCCACCCGCACCCGCTGCGCGTTCGAGGTGGCCGCCCACGACGAGGGGGCGCACGTCACCTACATCGACCCGAGCTCGTCGCAGATCGGGCACAAGGAGTCGATGAAGGACACTGCCCGGGTGCTGGGCCGGATGTACGACGCCATCGAGTACCGCGGCGCGGGTCAGGGGATCGTCGAGGAGCTGGCAGCCTATGCCGGCGTACCGGTGTTCAACGGGCTGACCGACGAGTACCACCCCACCCAGATGCTCGCCGACGTGCTCACCATGACCGAGCACTGTTCAAAACCGTTGCACGACATCGCCTATGCCTACGTCGGCGACGGCCGCAACAACATGGCCAACTCGCTGCTGCTCGTCGGCGCCAAGCTGGGGATGGACGTGCGGATCGGCGCGCCCAAGGATCTGTGGCCGACCAAGGAACACATCAAGATGTGCGAGGACTTCGCCAAGGAGTCCGGCGCCCGCATCACCATCACCGACGACCCGAAGAAGGCCGTCAAGGGTGTGGACTTCATCCACACCGACGTCTGGGTGTCGATGGGCGAGCCGATCGAGAGCTGGGGCGAGCGCATCGATGAGCTGATGCCATTCCAGGTCAATTCGAAACTGATTGCGGCAGCTGGCAATCCGCGGGTGCGGTTCATGCACTGCCTGCCGGCGTTCCACAACTCCGAGACCAAGGTCGGCGCCCAGATCGCCGCGCAGTATCCGAAGCTCGAGAACGGCATCGAGGTCACCGACGACGTCTTCGAAAGTCCGGTGAACATCGCCTTCGAACAGGCCGAGAACCGGATGCACACCATCAAGGCGGTCCTGGTGGCCTCACTCGCATGAGAATCGTCATCGCCCTCGGCGGCAACGCGCTGCTGCAGCGCGGCCAGCCGATGACCGCGGAGAACCAGCGGGCCAACATCCGGTTGGCGGCCGAACGGATCGCGTCGATCGCCCCCGGCAACGAGATCGTCATCGCGCACGGCAACGGGCCCCAGGTCGGGCTGCTGGCGCTGCAGGACCTCGCCTACGAGTCGGTCGACCCCTACCCGCTCGACGTGCTGGGTGCGGAGACCGAGGCGATGATCGGCTACGTCATCGAACAGGAGCTGGGCAACCTGCTGCCGTTCGAGCAGCCGTTCGCGACCGTGCTGACGATGATCGAGGTCGACGCCGACGACCCCGCGTTCGCACACCCGACCAAACCGATCGGACCGGTCTACGACAAGGCGACCGCCGAACGCCTCGCCGCCGAGCACGGCTGGGCGATCGCGCCCGACGGCGACAAGTACCGGCGGGTGGTGGCGAGCCCGAAGCCGCAACGGATCTTCGAGATCCGCCCGATCCGGATGCTCGTCGAGCAGGGAGTGATCGTCATCTGCGCCGGCGGTGGCGGAATCCCGACCATGTACGGCAAGGACGGCAAGCTGCACGGCGTCGAAGCCGTCATCGACAAGGACCTGGCGACGGCGCTGCTGGCCGAACAGCTCGACGCGGACCTGCTGGTGATCGCCACCGACGTCGACGGCGTCTACACCGGCTGGGGCACTCCCGAGCAGGCCAAGCTCGGTTCGGTGACCGTCGACGAGATCGTCGAGATGAACCTGCCTGCCGGATCGATGGGACCCAAGGTCGCCGCGGCATGCGAGTTCGCCTCGGCGACCAAGAACGAGGCCGTCATCGGCTCACTGGCCGACATCGACACGATCGTGACCGGATCGGCCGGCACCCGGGTGCGCCTCGGCTGAGATCATCTCTCGCCCAAGCGCCCTCGGAAACGTCCCGATCAGAGGATCAGCAGCATCCGGGTGTTGCCGAGGATGTTGGGCTTCACATAGGACAGGTCGAGGAACTCGGCCACACCGATGTCGTAGGAGCGGCACATCTCCTCGTAGACCTCCGCGGTGACCGGCGTGCCCTCGATCTCGGTGAAACCGTGCCTGCCGAAGAACTCGGTCTCGAACGTCAGCACGAACAACCGCTCGAGCTGCAACTCGCGCGCGACCTGCAGCAGGCGGTCGACGATCGCGTGCCCGACACCGTGGCCCTTGACCTTGGGATCGACGGCGACGGTGCGGACCTCGCCGAGATCGGACCACAGCACGTGCAGCGCCCCGCAGCCCACCACCTCGCCGCCGACCTCCGCGACCCAGAACTCCTGCACCGCCTCGTACAGCGTGACCAGGTTCTTCTCCAGCAGAATCTTGCCGGCGTAGGTGTCGACCAGGCGCTTGATGTCGGCGACATCGGAGGTGCGGGCACGACGGATGGCGACGCCGGGAATGCTCGGCTGGTCCAGCCGCGAGCCCTCGGGCGGGCAGTCATCCGGTCGAGCGGTCACGGGTGCAGAGTATCGGGCGCAAGGCCGCTGACTGCCAACCGATATTCTGTTTGCCGTGTCGGCACAACCCCCCAGCGGTCCAGTGGTGCCGCGTGTGCGGGTCGCCAACCTCGCCAACTTCCTCACCGGGATCCGGCTTGTCCTGGTCCCGGTCTTCCTGCTCTTCCTGTTCGCCGGTGACGGTCATGAATCGGCAAGCCGGATAACCGCATTCGTGATCTTTGCCGTCGCGGTCATCACCGACCGGCTCGATGGTTCGCTGGCCCGCACCTACGGGATGGTCACCGAATTCGGCAAGCTGGCCGACCCGATCGCCGACAAGATGCTCATCGGGGCCGCCCTGATCGGGCTGTCCATGCTCGGTGACCTGCCGTGGTGGGTGACGGTGGTGATCCTGATCCGCGAGGTCGGCATCACCGTGCTGCGCTTCGCGGTGCTGCGCCACGGGGTCGTTCCGGCCAGCCGCGGCGGCAAGCTCAAGACCCTGGTGCAGGCCGTGGCGATCGGGCTGTTCGTGCTGCCGCTGCACAACTGGCCCGCCGCCTGGCTCACCGTCGCGTGGGTGGTGATGTGGGCAGCGATCGTGCTCACCGTGGTCACCGGAATCGACTACGTGGTGTCGGCGGTCAAGGACTCCCGTGATCGATCCGCTGGTCGATGACGACGCCCGTGGCCTGATCGCCGACCTCACCGCCCGCGGCGAGACCGTGGCCACCGCCGAGTCGCTGACCGCGGGCCTGCTGGCCGCCACGCTGGCCGGCGTTCCCGGCGCGAGCCTGGTGCTGCGGGGCGGCCTCGTCACCTACACCGTGGAGACGAAGATCACACTGGCCGGTGTGCCGCGCGACCTGCTCGACGACGTCGGACCTGTCGCGGCGCCGACGGCGGTGGCCCTGGCCGAGGGCGCCCGGGACCGCTGCGGCGCCACCTGGGGCGTCGGTCTGACCGGCGTGGCCGGACCCGAACCGCACGGCGGTCACCAGGTGGGGACCGTTTTTCTCGGTCTGGCCGGACGCGGCCGATCCGAGGCCGTCGAACTGCATCTCGACGGTTCGCGCTGGGACATCCGGCTGGCCGCCGTCCACCACGCGGTCCGCGCGCTGCGGACGCTGCTCGGAGAACGCTGACGTTTCGGGAACCAACCGGGTCGTCCCCGGCGTTGCACTAGTGGCTGCAATCGACCAAGGAGGACAGCCTGATGGCGGTACTGCTGCGCGAGGTGATCGGCGACGTACTTCGCGATGCCCGGACCTCGCAGGGACGCACCCTTCGTGAGGTCTCCGACACGGCCCGAGTGAGCCTCGGCTACCTCTCCGAGGTCGAACGTGGCCGTAAAGAAGCGTCCAGCGAGCTGCTGAGCGCCATCTGCACCGCACTGGAGGTCCCGCTGTCGCGGGTACTGACCGATGCCGGCGAGAAGATGGCAGACCAGGAGCGGATCGCGACCCTCGTGGCCGTGCCGCGCGAGGCCGCCTTCCCGATCGACGTCACCACGAAGGTTGTCATTCCGCACCCTGTTGCGATGGCCGTGGCCTGATCCGTTGACCGACCGACATGCCGTAAGGCTGTGGTCGGGCATCGCGAACCACTAAATTGGGGCACGACCACCGAATGCGAACAAATACGAAGGCGGGACTGATGGCCAATCCGTTCGTCAAGGCGTGGAAGTACCTGATGGCGCTGTTCAGCTCCAAGGTCGACGAGTACGCCGACCCGAAGGTACAGATCCAGCAGGCCATCGAGGAGGCTCAGCGCACCCACCAGGCGCTGACCCAGCAGGCCGCCCAGGTGATCGGCAATCAGCGTCAGCTCGAGATGCGGCTCAACCGTCAGCTCGCCGACATCGAGAAGCTCCAGGTCAACGTGCGCCAGGCGCTCACGCTGGCCGACCAGGCGGTGGCCAACGGTGACGCCGCCAAGGCCACCGAGTACAACAACGCGGCCGAGGCGTTCGCCGCGCAGCTGGTCACCGCCGAGCAGAGCGTCGAGGACCTCAAGGCGCTGCACGACCAGGCGCTGCAGGCCGCCGCGCAGGCCAAGAAGGCCGTCGAGCAGAACGCGATGATGCTGCAGACCAAGATCGCCGAACGCACCAAGCTGCTCAGCCAGCTCGAGCAGGCCAAGATGCAGGAGCAGGTCAGCGCCTCGCTGCGGTCGATGAGCGAGATCGCCGCCCCGGGCAACACCCCCAGCCTCGACGAGGTTCGCGACAAGATCGAACGGCGCTACGCCAACGCGATGGGCGAGGCCGAGCTGGCCCAGAACTCGGTGCAGGGCCGGATGATGGAAGTGCAGCAGGCCAGCGTGCAGATGGCCGGTCACTCCCGCCTCGAGCAGATCAAGGCGTCCATGCGCGGTGAGGCGCTTCCGTCCGGCGGCGCCGCCGCCCCGGCCACGCCGGCCACCCCGGCGAGCACACCCGAGCCCGAAAAACCTCTAGGCCAGTAGGAGGCGAACGTCGCGATGGCGGTCAAACCCGACAAGCCGGGATTCGTCTCGCGCCAGTGGCGCTCGGCGCTCCAGCGCGGTATCGACACCGCCAGCGAGTACGCCGACGTGGCGGCGCAGAGGCTGTCCGCGGCCTCCGATCCCCGCGCCCGGCTGCTGCGCAAGCGGCGCTGGGCCCTGCGGCTGGGTGTCTTCTTCTCCTTCGCGACGGTGTTGTGGGTGTGCGTCACCGGGCTTCTGGCGACGTGGAGCGTCCCGGTGTGGGCGCTGCTGATCACCGGCATCATCGCCGCGGGCGCCGCGGTGCCGGCCACGTTGTTCCTGCTGCGCTACCGGTTCCTGCGCGGCGAGCCGCTGCCGCCGCAGCGCCAGGTCAGCGGACGTCGGCTGCCGCCGTACGGGTCGGCGGCGCGGCCGTCGATGTCGGCGCTGGGAGCCTCCGAGCGTGGGCTGCATTCGCTGCTCGGTGTGCTGGAGCGCGGAAACATGTTGCCGCCGCAGGAGATCAGTGAGCTGACCGCTGCGGCCAACCGGAGTGCGGCGACCATGGCGGCCACCGCCGCCGAGGTGGTGTCGATGGAGCGCGCGGCGCTCGAGACGCCGAACTCGCAGGCGTATCTGACGCCGACCATCAACGCGTTCACCGCCCAGCTCAACACCGGTGTGCGGCAGTACAACGAAATGGTCACCGCCGCAGCGCAACTGGTGTCCGCCACCAACTCGGGGTCGATGTCCAGCTCACCGATGTCGCAGCAGCGTTATCGCAACGAGCTGTCCGACGCGACCGATCGGCTGCTGGGCTGGTCGCAGGCGTTCGACGAGCTGGGCCAGCTCCGCCGGGCCTGACCCCGCGACTTCGGCGCGCTAATCGTCGCCTGTCGACGACAACCGCGCCGAAATCACAGCGTGGGGCGTAGTGCGGGCACCACCGCGCCGACGAGCCGCGGACCGTCGCCCTTGAGCATGTCGAACATGTCGAAGTAGTCCCGCCACAACGTGATTCGGCCGTTGTGAACTTCGAAGACGCCGCACACCCAGAACTGCATCCGTACCGGCCCGATGACCAGTGACGTCGGTGCGCTCGGTCAGCACCGAGGCGCCGTTGACCGCGATGCGGTGGATCTTGACCTCGAAGCCCAGGTTCGGCCGTTGCATGCCGCGGAACAGCTTCATCGCCCGGGCGCGGCCGCGGATGGTGGGGAAGCCGACGTTCTCGTACACCAGGTTGTCGTCCAGCTGCGCGGCGGCGGTGTCGAGATCCTGGTTCTGCAGGGCGGACAGGAAAACCTCGACGGTATGGGCGTTGTCGACGTCGGTGCTCACATTGGCGGTCTGCTCGGTCATGTACGCCAGGGTAGGCGCGACGTCTGTGGCAGGGTAGGCGAGTGCGAGTCGCGGTGGTAGCAGGCCCGGATCCGGGTCATGCATTTCCCGCGATCGCGCTGTGCCTGCGGTTCGCCGCCGCCGGGCGACGACCCGGTGCTCCTGACCGGTACCGAGTGGCTGGACACCGCCCGCGCGGCCGGGATCGAGGCCGTCGAACTGGTCGGGCTCGATCCCACCGACGAGGACGACGACACCGACGCCGGGGCCAAGATTCACCAGCGTGCCGCGCGGATGGCGGTGCTCAACGTCCCGGTGCTGCGCGCGCTGGCGCCCGACCTGGTGGTCTCCGACGTGATCACCGCGTGCGGCGGGATGGCGGCCGAACTGCATGGGCATCCCGTGGATCGAGCTGACACCGCATCCGCTGTACCTGCCGTCCAAGGGCCTGCCGCCGCTGGGCAGTGGCCTGGCGCCCGGCACCGGTATCCGCGGTCGGCTGCGCGACGTGGTCATGCGGGCCCTGACCGCGCGCTCGTGGCGGGAGGGCCTGCGCCAGCGCTCCGCGGCGCGGGTGCAGATCGGTCTGCCGGCCCACGACCCCGGGCCGCTACGCCGGCTGATCGCCACCCTGCCCGCCCTCGAGGTGCCCCGACCGGACTGGCCGGCCGAGGCCGTCGTCGTCGGCCCACTGCACTTCGAACCGACCACCGCGGTGCTGCCGATACCGCCGGGGCAGGGGCCGGTGATCCTGGTCGCGCCGTCGACGGCCACCACCGGGGCCGAGGGCGTGGTCGAACTGGCCCTGGAACACCTGGTGCCCGGTGAGACCCTGCCGGCGGGATCGCGGGTGGTGATCTCCCGGCTCGGCGGCGATGACCTGCCCATGCCGCCGTGGGCGAGTGTCGGGCTGGGCCGTCAGGACGAGTTGCTCGCCCACGCCGATCTGGTGGTCTGCGGCGGCGGCCACGGGATGCTGTCGAAGACGTTGATGGCCGGGGTGCCGCTGGTCGTCGTGCCCGGCGGCGGTGATCAGTGGGAGCTGGCGAATCGTGTTGTGCGCCAAGGCAGTGCGCGACTGATCCGGCCGCTGACCGCCGACGCCCTGGTCGCCGGAGTGGCCGAGGTGCTCTCCTCGCCGCGGTACCGGGAGGCGGCTCGGCGGGCGGGGCAGAGCATCGCCGAGGTCGCCGATCCGGTACGGGTGTGCCACGAGGCGATGCAGCCGGCTGGGTAAGTTGGTGGCGTGCGGCTGACCGAATTCCACGAACTCGTCGAAGCGCAGTTCGGCTCGGTTCGTGGTACCTCCCTGCTGGTCGACCACGTGCTGACCAAGCTGGGTGGGCGGACCGCCGCGCAGGCCATCGAGGCCGGCCTCGAACCCCGCGACGTGTGGCGGGCGCTGTGCGCCGACTTCGACGTGCCCCGCGACCAGTGGTGACCCGCTAGCCCGCCGCTGCCACGCCGACACGCGGCGGCGCGCCTCGCTTGCCATCGAACACATGTTCGTTATTGTGGGCGGTGTTCGACCGTCCCAGTTTTGTCGGTGCCTTGTCCTAGCGTCACGGCCAACTGACCAACACCGGTCAACCGAATACCGGAGAGAACGGAGCCCCCATGGCGCAGCAAGCCCCCGATCGCGAGAAGTCTCTCGAGCTCGCGCTCGCGCAGATCGAGAAGAACCACGGAAAAGGCGCGGTGATGCGCCTCGGCGACGAGGTCCGCCAGCCGATCTCGGTCATCCCGACCGGCTCCATCGCCCTGGACGTGGCGCTGGGCATCGGCGGGCTGCCCCGCGGCCGCATCGTCGAGATCTACGGCCCGGAGTCCTCGGGCAAGACCACCGTCGCCCTGCACGCGGTGGCCAACGCGCAGGCGGCCGGCGGTATCGCGGCGTTCATCGACGCCGAGCACGCGCTGGACCCCGAGTACGCCAAGAACCTGGGCGTGGATACCGACGCGCTGCTGGTCAGCCAGCCCGACACCGGCGAGCAGGCGCTGGAGATCGCCGACATGCTGGTCCGCTCGGGAGCCATCGACATCCTGGTCATCGACTCGGTGGCCGCGCTGGTGCCGCGTGCCGAGATCGAGGGCGAGATGGGTGACAGCCACGTCGGCCTGCAGGCCCGGCTGATGAGCCAGGCGCTGCGCAAGATGACCGGCGCGCTGAGCAACTCGGGCACCACCGCGATCTTCATCAACCAGCTGCGCGAGAAGATCGGCGTGATGTTCGGGTGTCCAGAAACGACGACGGGCGGTAAGGCATTGAAGTTCTACGCCTCGGTGCGCCTGGACGTGCGGCGGATCGAGACGCTCAAGGACGGCACCGACGCGGTGGGCAACCGCACCCGCTGCAAGGTGGTCAAGAACAAGGTGTCGCCGCCGTTCAAGCAGGCCGAGTTCGACATCCTCTACGGCAAGGGCATCAGCCGCGAGGGCTCGCTCATCGACATGGGCGTCGATCAGGGCTTCATCCGCAAGTCCGGGTCGTGGTTCACCTACGAGGGCGAGCAGTTGGGGCAGGGCAAGGAGAACGCCCGCACCTTCCTCATGGAGAACCCCGACGTGGCCAACGAGATCGAGAAGAAGATCAAGGAGAAGCTCGGTATCGGCGCGGTGATCACCGATGAGCTGATCGATGACGTTCTGCCCGCCCCAGTCGACTTCTGACAAGCGCGAGGAGCAGGCGCACGAGCTGTGCCTGCGCCTGCTCACCGCGCGGTCGCGGACCCGATCCGAGCTGTCCGGCCACTTGGCCAAGCGCGGATATCCCGACGACGTCGCCGAGACGGTACTGAGCCGGCTGGTGGCCGTCGGCCTGATCGATGACGCGGACTTCGCCGAGCAGTGGGTGCGGTCGCGACGGGCGCGGGCCGGAAAAGGCAAGCGCGCGTTGGCCGCCGAGCTGCGCACCAAGGGTGTCGACGCCGACGTGATCGCTGCCGCGCTCGACGGTATCGACGCGGCTGCCGAACGGGAACGTGCCGAGCAACTGGTGGAGCAGAAGCTGCGGCGAGAGACGCTGGCCGACGCCGACGACACCAAGGTGATGCGCAGGCTGGTCGGCATGCTCGCCCGCCGCGGCTACAGCCAGAGCATGGCCGTCGCGGTGGTCAGCGACGGGCTGGCCGCCGAACGGGAGCGCCGGCGGGTCTAGCGCCCTCCGTGCGCGGACCTGAGCGCGGATGGGTCCGTCGGCGACCATCGTCAGCGTCATGGCGGTGGGGAACTGGTCACCGACCGAGGTGACCGCGACGTCGCGCACGATCGTCGCCAACGCCAATGTCGCCTCCAGCATGGCGAAATGATCGCCCATGCAGGAGTGTTGGCCGGCGCTGAACGGCAGGTACTGCCAGCGATCGATCGCCTGCGACCGCTGAGAGTCGAATCGATCCGGGTCGAACACCAGCGGGTCGTCCCACAACGTGGGGTCGCGGTGGAGTGCGTAGACGGAGACGATGACGGAGGTTCCGGCCTTGACCAGATAGCCGTCTACCTCGATGTCGTTGCGCACCATGCGTGGTATCGCCGGTCCTGGCGGGAACAGCCGAAGTGCCTCGTGCAGCACCTGAACGGTGTAGCCGAGCTGCGGGATGTCATCGGACGTCAGCGGACGATCGCCGATGGCGCTGACCTCGGCTGCAACGCGCTCCTGGATTCCCGGATGGCGTCCAAGCGCCCAAAGTGTATATGTGAGTGTGGTGGAGATCGTGTCGTGACCGCCGAACATGAACATCACCAACTCATCGCAGATCTCGTTGTCCGACAGGGTGATTCCGGATTCCGGGTCATGAGCTTCCATCAAGGCGCGCAACGCCGGTGCATCGCGGGTGGGGTCTGTTCGGCAGGCTTGCAGGACGGTCCTCGCATGGTGGTGCAGCACGGCGGCACCGCGACGCGCACGCCGCTGCCCCGGGGTGGGTAGCCACATCGGAGTCCGCACCGGAGTGACCGAGCGGCCCGCCAGCCAGGAGAAGGCGTCGTGCATGGACGAACTCGACGGAGTCGGCTTCAGCGCCGAGGTCGAGACCGAGAAAGGATGTGCTCAACGCTCTGATCGTGAGCCCGCGAATCTCGTCGTCGAGGTCGATCGTGCCTCGGTCCGGCCACCGCCGACACGCCCGCTGGGCGGCTTCGATGATCGGTTCCGTCATCCGGGTGACGCGTTGCTTGCTGAAGATCGGCTGTAGCGCCCGGCGTCTGGGCAGCCACGGCTCGTGGGCCAGGTTGAGCAGGTTGCCGCCGAGCAGTTTCCGTAGCTCGACCATCATCGGCAGGCTCGCGCGATCGGCATCCGAGTCGCGCCGCATCAGCACGTCGTGAGCACCCTGGGGCGATGAGACGAACACCATCTCCGGTACTAGCCATTCAGGGCCCAATACGACCCGGGTTACCGGGCCGCCGGAATCCCGGAGAAGCTGCTGTCCGGTGGCCAGTGCGCGCGCGGCGCCAAGACGCCGCCGGTACGGCAGGGGGTTGAGCGGCGCCAAAGGTAGCGCGCTTGCCGGCCGGGCCGAAGTCGTCTCGAGCATGGTTCCTCCTGTTGCTGTCGATTCTCCGATGAGGAGAGTCGGCGCCGTGGAATTTCAGTCTGATCTGCCGCACGACTGCGAGGTGGGGTAGCGCGCTACCCCATTCCGGCCTCGCGTCGGAGGGTTACCGCCGCAGGCCGGAACGGCTCGGAACGCGAAAGTGGGGTAGTGGGCTACCCCACTCGCAGCGTCGCATGCCCACCACAGTGGCGGCATGAGCCGTAGATGAGTCGAAAGACACCGCCGGGGTCGAAGAACTGCCGAGCGTGTACGCGGAGGCGTTGCGGTTGCGCGCCGCTGGCATGACGTGGCACGACATCGGGCGGGGGCTGGGTATCGAGCCTGAAGCCGTCGACACCTTGCTGCGCCTGGCGGAGGCGAAGCTCGCCGCCGCCAGGGCTCTTCATTGACCGGTCTGGTCGCCCGGGGCTACGCTGCGGGCCTCGTGACCGCTGCCGGGGAGGTCCGTGTGGAGAGCCCGCAAGCGTGGCCGCTGACCGGCCGCGCCGAGGAGATCGGCCTGATCGCCGACGTACTGGCCAATCAGGATTCCCACGCCGGTATCGCGATCATCGGCCCGGCCGGTGTAGGCAAGAGCAGGCTCGCCAGGGAGGCCGGTGCGCTGGCGGCCCGCAACGGCTGGGTGGTGCGCAATGCGGTCGCAACCCAGAGCGCACAGGCTATTCCGTTGGGAGCCTTCGCTGAATGGGCCCACAGTGCCGACCCTCGCCCGTTGCAGGCGGTGAGCGCCGCAATCGACAACCTGACCGCGACCACGCGGGGACGCCGTGTTCTCGTGACGGTCGACGATGCTCATCTGCTTGACGGCATCTCCGCGTTCATGTTGCACCAGTTGGTGGTTCGCCGGCTTGCCAGTTGCATCCTCACCGTCCGCAGCGGCGAACCGGCCGCCGATGCCATCACGTCGCTGTGGAAGGACGAGCATCTACGGTTGCTGCGACTTCAGCCGTTGTCCCGCAACGAATCCGAGACCCTCTTGGCGGAAGCGTTACGGGGCCCGCTAGATTCGCACTCCTTCGACCGGATGTGGCGACTGACGAACGGCAACGTCCTGCAGCTACGTCATCTGGTGGATCAGGAACTCAGTGCCGGTCGGCTCATCCTCGACGGTGATCGGTGGTGTTGGCGCGGGGATCCGGACGTCTCCAGCGCGCTCGTCGACCTCATCGACGCCCAAGTCGGCGCGGTTTCGGATGCCGTCCTCGACGTCGTGGACTTGGCCGCCGTGGCGGAGCCGTTGAGTGTGAACTTGGTTACGGCCATGGTGGACCGCTCTGCGGTGGAGGAAGCAGAGCGGCGCGGTTTGTTGACACTGACTCCCGGCATCGATGGCGACCTCGCGGTCCGGGTCGGTCATCCGCTGTACGGGGAGATCCGGCGCAACCGGGCCGGATCGATGCGGTTGCGCCGACTTCGTGGACGCGTGGCCGAGGCTTTGGCCGGAATGGCGCAGCTCGACGACAACGATCTACTGCGTGTCGCGGCGCTCTGGCTGGAGTCCGATCTGCCGCCGAATCCTGAGCTGCTGCTGGAGGCGGCGCGCATCGCGTTCCACCGCTTCGACCTCGCGCTGGTGGAAAGACTCACAGCAGCGAGTGCGACTCCGAGTGCGCTCTTGCTGCGGATTCAGGCGCTGGGCCTGATGGGCCGGGGCGACGAGGCCGTGCAGGTGCTCGACGGCCTCGATCTCGCCACGATTGACGACCACGACGCGGTGGCTGCAACGACCCTGCGGTTCGGCACACTGTGGGGGCCGTCGAACCGGCCTGAGGAGGCGGTGGCGTCACTACACCGAGCGTTTTGCAGCAGTCGGCCCGCGGTGGTGACCGCCGCGCGCGCCATGAACTGCTACAACCTGGCCGCTGTGGGCCGTCCGGGTGACGCGCTCGCCGAGGCGCAATCGATACTCCAAACCCCCGTCAACGGGTTCGCCCAGGGAAACCTGCTGGGTGGACAGGTCGTCGCTCTGGGTGACCTCGGCAGACTGGCGGAGGTCGAGGAGTTGGCCGAGGCCACCTACCGCCTGGCCCAACACACGGTCGACGCGGCCTTCATCGGAATCAGCGTGGCAGAGTTCCATGTCCGCGCCCTCGTGATGGCCGGCGCTATCCCCGAAGCGGCCAACGTCGCCGAGAGGGCCGCCGAGCAGTGCGCCGACGTCCCCGGCGGGATCGGTGCGATGGCTCGCGGCATAGCGGGGCTGGCCCAACTCGGCGCGGGCGAGCTCGGTGCGGCGCGCGACTCGTTCGACGCCATGGCTCGCATGCTCAGGGCCGGTTCTGCGGGAGGAAAACTTCGCGGCAGGTTCGCAATCGCCCATCTGGAAGTCATGGCCCGGCTCGATGACCTCGATGCCGCGCAGGCCATCGCCGGGGAACTCCGTCCGCCGCTGCATCCCGAACTGACAATGCTCGAGCCGGATCGTCTGGTGGCCATGGCATGGTTCGACGCTGCCCGGGGAGCGGTCAGCACGGCGCGTGCCGGCGCCATGAGAGCTGCTCAAATAGCCTGTAGCAGAAAACAATACGCGCATGAGGTCATCGCCCTGCAAGCCGCCACACACTTCGGCGACACCGACACCGCAACCCGGCTTTTCGAACTGTGCGAGATCGTGGAGGGTCCGAGGGTCGGAGTGGCGACCGCGTTCGCCTGCGCTCTTGCCGCCGCCGACGGCACCGCGCTGAGAAACGCCTCGGACGGATTCGAGGACATGGGCGACCTGCTGGCCGCGGCCGACGCTGCCGCCCACGCCGCCGTCGTACTACGCGCTGCCGGACTGCGTGGCACCGCCATCACCGCCGCGACGCGTGCTCAGCGACTCGCTGAGACATGCGGCGGCGTGGTGAGTCCGGCGCTCCGCGAGGCCCGTCAACCACTACCGCTCACTGCTCGGGAGCGCGAGATCATTCACCTTGTCGCCCGGGGCATGTCATGTCGAACCGGCGAATCGCCGACGAGCTGTGCATGTCGGTCCGCACCGTCGAAGGACACCTCTACCGCGCCTCCCAGCGGGCCGGAACCAACAGCCGCGAGGAGCTCGTCGCGCTGCTCGGCTAGGTCGCGGACCACTCGACGAGTGAGTGAGATGCGCCGCGCAATCGAGTAGCCGGTTACTCGTGACCCCGCCGACCGGCGCCCGCACACTCGCAGGGGTCGCCGGTGTGAAGGGGATGTTCGATGAAATTCGCGTTCGTGCTGCCGCACACGATGGAACTCAAGGCGCTGACCCAGGGGCACGAGGTTATCGACGACCCGACCCAACAGCCCGGCATGAGCGCACCGGAGATCATCGATCGGCTCTACCGCTTCGCCGAACTGGGGGTGACCATGACCAGCGTTCCCATCCCACCGGTGAGCGGCGTCGCCGAATATCTCGACTATTCGCAATGGGTGATCGAGGAGATCAAGCCCCATGTTGCCTGACTACATGTCGACCGGCTCGGCGACGTCGGCGGACGTGAGGTGGATTCGTGCCGGCGGGCTGGCCGGCCTTCTCTACGTCGTCATCGCACTCGTCGCCGCAGCGCTTCCGGGCGCCCCGCCGCCGGCGGACGGACGAGCGATCACCTTCCAGAACTACTTCATCGCCCATCAGGAGTCATTGGTCGTCCAGGCTTGGATGTATGCGCTCGCCGCCCCGCTGATGCTGATGTTCGCCGCGGCCGTGCGCAAGGTGCTGCAAACCGCCTCGGCCGCAGGCTATCTCAGCGAACTGTTCCTCATCGGTACGACAGCCGTGGCGGCACTGCTGGTGGTCGCGATGTCGATGCAGATCGCGTTCGCACAGTCCGCTGACCGGCTCGAGACGAATCTGGTCTACGCGCTCGGCGCGCATTTCGGGACGGTGCTGGTCGGCCTGTCGGGCTTCATCGTGGCCCTCACGGCGTTCGCCTACGCATTCTGTGTCTTCCGGTTCGACGTCGCGCCACGGTGGACCGGCTATCTCGCGTTCGTGGCACTGGCGGTCAACCTCGCCGGTACCGTCGGCGTCTTCGTCAGGACGGGAGCCTTCTCGATGGAGGGCGGTTTCTCGGCCTGGGCACCTGCCGCCTCGCTCACGTTGTGGTACCTCGGCACGTCGATCGCACTGGTCCGGCGGCCGAGCGTGCGGTGACGCCGCGGCGGCCCCGGCCGGGCTAGGCTCCGCATCATGCGGATCTCGGTCAAGCTGGCGCCCACGTTCGACTATCCCGAACTCGAGCAGTTCTGGCGGGCCGCCGACGACCTCGGCTTCGAAGCGGTGTGGAACTACGACCACTTCTACGGCCTGGTCGACAACTCCAAGCTCACCCACGAGGGCTGGACCACGCTGGCGGCGATGGCCGTGGTGATCCGCAATGCGCGGGTGGGTTGCATGGTCACCGGCGTCACCTACCGCAACCCGGCGATCCTGGCGAAGATGGCGGTCACGGTGGACCACATCTCCGGCGGACGCCTCGACTTCGGTATCGGTGCCGGATGGCACGAAGCCGAGCACCGCGGCTACGGCATCGAGTTCCCCAGCGCGGGAACACGTGTCGCGATGCTCGACGAGGCGCTGACGGTGATCCGCCGGCTGTGGACCGAGGAGTCGGTGAGCTTCGAGGGCCGGTTCTACACGCTGCAGGACGCGATCTGCGAACCCAAGCCGATTCAGCGTCCGCATCCGCCGATCGTCGTCGGCGGCTCGAAACCCAAGATGCTGCGGGTCATCGCCCGCCACGCCGACGAGTGGAACATGCCCAGTCACCAGGACCCGCAGGAATGGGGCGAGGCCAACACCCGGCTCAACGAGGCCTGCGCCGAGGTCGGCCGCGACCCGGCGCAGGTCCGTCGTTCGGTGCAACTGTTCCTGCACCCTCGCGACCCCGAGCAGGTCAGCGAACAACTCGGCCTGCTCCCGCAGTTCGCGGAGCTGGGATGTGAGCACGCGGTGCTGTCGTTCTACCAGCCGCCGGATGTTCAACTGCTGCAACGCTGCGCGGCACTGCGATAGGCCGTCAGGCCCGGTCACCGCCTTTAGTCGCCGGGCTCCAAGCGGGCGCCGGGGGCGCCGCCCTGCTCGATTGCTTCGGCCTCCAACGGTGTGGCCCGGCCCGACCGTCGCAGCCGGCGCTCGAGTTTGGTCGCCGCCGCCGACAGCGCGAAGTTGATGCTGATCATCAACACCGCGATGACGATGAGCGCCGGGACGTAGTTCCCGTAGGACGACCCGACGACCGTGCCCTGGCGCACCATCTCGACGAAGGTGATCTGGTAGCCGATCGCGGTGTCCTTGAGCACGACGACCAGCTGGGAGACCAGCACCGGCAGCATCGATGTGACCGCCTGGGGCAGCAGGATCGACCGCATCGTCTGACCCCAGCTCATGCCCAGGGCGGAGGCCGCCTCGGACTGGCCCCTCGGAAGCGCCCGAACCCCGGCCCGGACGATCTCGGCGATCACGGCGCCGTTGTACAGCGTCAGCCCGGTCACCACACCGGCCAGAGCCAGGTGTTTGGACGGAAAGACGTCGTACTGCGCGTAGAGGAAGTAGGCGAAGATCATCATGATCAGCACCGGCACGGCCCGGAAGAACTCGACGATCACCGCGCACGGCACCCGGACGGCGGCGAGGTGCGAGAGCCGTCCCACACCCAGCAGGAAGCCGAGTATCCCGGCCAGCACGATCGACAGTGCCGCCGCCGTCAGCGTGCCCTCGATCCCCGGCAGCACATAGGTCTTCCAGAGCCCCGACGTCAGGAACGGCTGCCACTTCTGCGCCGTGAGCTGACCCTTGGCGGCCAGTCTGGCCACCACCACCCACACCACCAGTGCGGCGATCACCAGGGTGACCACCGAGATCACCCGGTTGCGCACCCGCGCGCGGGGACCGGGCGCGTCGAAAAGCACCGAGGCCGAAGCTCATCTTCGCCACCGCCAGCCGCTTGCCGAGCCAGCCGAACAACAGGCCCAGCGGCAGGGTCAGGATGATGAAGCCCACCGCGAAGATGGTGCCGACCGCCAGCAGCGCCGCGGTGTTCTCGATCATCTCCTTCATCAACAGCGCCGCCTCGGCCACCCCGATGGCCGAGGCGATCGTCGTGTTCTTCGTCAACGCGATCAGCACCGACCCCAGCGGGATGAGCACCGCCCGAAACGCCTGGGGCAGCAACACCATCCGCAGGTTCTGCCCGAATGTGAAGCCCAGCGACCGGGCGGCCTCGGCCTGCCCCAGCGGCACGGTGTTGACCCCCGAGCGCACGGTCTCACACACGAACGACGCGGTGTAGACGGTCAATCCGAGCATCGCCAGCCGGAAGTTGCTGTCCTCGATCGACGTCAGCGACTTCGGGTCGACCAGGGTGATCCCCAGCGTCTGCGCCAGCCCGAACGAGCAGAACAGGATGATCAGCGTCAGCGGAGTGTTGCGCACGACGTTGACATACGCGGTGCCCAGCCAGTTGAGCATCGGCACCGGCGCCAGCCGCATCGCGGCCAGCGCCGTGCCGAGGATCAGCGCACCGATCGCCGAGAACACCGTGAGCTGGATCGTGGTCCAGAACGCCTCGAAGATCTGGCCGCGGTACTCGCTGAAGACCTCCACCTCGGTACGAACTCAGCAGGCGGCAGGTGCGGGCGGCGCGGGTGTGGCGATGCCGGCCGGACCGAGGTTCTTGTCGAACGCCGCCTTCCAGGCGCCGTCGGCTTCCATCTTCTTCAGCGCATCGGTGATCTTGGTGCACAACTCGGTGTCACCCTTCTTCAGCCCGATGCCGTAGTTCTCCTCCGAGAACGGCTTGCCGACGATCTTGAACGCGCCCGGGGTCTGCGCGGCGTATCCGGCCAGGATCACCTCATCGGTGGTCACCGCGTCGATGGCGCCGTTCTTGAGTGCTTCCACGCACGCCGAGTAGGTGTCGTACTGCTGCAGCTGAACACCCGGGTACTTGTCCTTGATGCGCTGAGCCGGCGTCGAACCGGACACCGAGCACAGCTTCTTGTTGTTCTGCAGCGACTCCGGGCCGGTGATGTCGGTGTTGTCGGCCCGCACCAGCAGGCTCTGCCCGGTGACCAGGTACGGCCCGGCGAAGCTCGACCTTCTCCTTGCGCGAGTCGGTGATCGAGTAGGTCGCGACGATGTACTTGACCTGATCGTTCTGGATCAGCGTCTCGCGCTGGCCCGACGGCGATTCCTTCCACTCGATCTTGTCCTCGGCGTAGCCGAGTTCCTTGGCCACGTACTTGGCCACGTCGACGTCGAACCCGCTCATCGTCCCGTCGGGGTTCTTCAAACCCAGGCCGGGCTGATCGAACTTGGTGCCGATGACCAGCTTGTCGCCGGCACCGCCACCGCCGCACGCGGTCGCGGTGAAGGGCAGCGCGACGGCCAGCACGGCGGCGGCGGCCAAGCGCAATGAGAATGACGGCATAACAGGGTTTTCCTTTCGCCCTTAGTGGTTGAGGATCTTGCCGAGGAAGTCCTTGGCCCGGTCGGACTTCGGATTGTCGAAGAACTCGCCCGGCTCTGCGTCCTCGACGATCGCGCCGTCGGCCATGAACACCACCCGATTGGCGGCGCGGCGGGCGAAGCCCATCTCGTGGGTCACCACCACCATGGTCATGCCCTCGCCGGCCAGCGAGGTCATCACCGCGAGCACCTCGTTGATCATCTCGGGGTCCAGGGCGCTGGTCGGCTCGTCGAACAGCATCACCTTCGGGTCCATCGCCAGCGAGCGCGCGATGGCCACGCGCTGCTGCTGACCGCCGGAGAGCTGCGCCGGGTACTTGTCGGCCTGGTTGGCGACGCCGACCCGCTCCAGCAGCGTCATGGCCCGGTCGTGGGCCTTGTGCCTTGGCGACCTTGCGAACCTTCATCGGCGCCAGCATGACGTTCTGGAGGATCGTCTTGTGGGCGAAGAGGTTGAACGACTGGAACACCATGCCGACGTCGGAGCGCAGCTGTGCCAGCTTGCGTCCCTCCGTCGGCAGCGTCTCGCCGTCGATCGCGATCGTTCCCGAGTCGATGGTCTCGAGCCGGTTGATCGTTCGACACAGGGTCGACTTGCCCGGACCCGGAGGGACCGAACACCACGACGACCTGGCCGCGGTCGACGTCGAGGTTGATGTCCTTGAGCACGTGCAGGTCACCGAAGTGCTTGTTCACACCCTGAATCGAGATCATCGGCACCCCGCCGCTGCTCTCCATCGTCACAGACCCTACCCAGGTAATCCTCACCTTGCCGGGCACTTCGCCGCGATTTCTCCGGGCCAGCACCCCCTCCGTACGATGAGGTGCGTGACGTCGGTGCTGACCCAGGGCTACCAGGCGGGCGATTCGCCCCGCTCGGCGGCCGGTCGCACCTATCAGGTCCGCACCTACGGCTGCCAGATGAACGTCCACGACTCCGAGCGGCTCGCCGGACTGCTGGAAGCCGCCGGCTACCGCCGCGCACCCGAGGGCGCCGACGCCGACGTGGTGGTGTTCAACACCTGCGCGGTGCGGGAGAACGCCGACAACAAGCTCTACGGCAACATCAGCCACCTGGTGCCGCGCAAGCAGGCCGACCCGGACATGCAGATCGCCGTCGGCGGCTGCCTGGCCCAGAAGGACCGCGACGAGCCTGCTGCGCAAGGCGCCGTGGGTCGACGTGGTCTTCGGCACCCACAACATCGGATCGCTGCCCGCCCTGCTGGAACGGGCCCGGCACAACCGCGTGGCCCAGGTCGAGATCGCCGAGTCGCTGCGGGAATTCCCCTCGACGCTGCCCGCCGCTCGCGAATCCGCCTACGCCGCATGGGTTTCCATCTCGGTCGGCTGCAACAACACCTGCACGTTCTGCATCGTGCCGTCGCTGCGCGGCAAGGAGGTCGACCGCCGCCCCGGCGACATCCTCGCCGAGGTGCAGCTCGCTGGTCGACCAGGGCGTCCTCGAGGTCACCCTGCTCGGCCAGAACGTCAACGCCTACGGGGTGTCGTTCGCCGACCCGGGCGTCGCAGCGCGACCGCGGTGCGTTCGCCGCGCTGCTGCGCAGCTGCGGCGACATCGACGGGCTGGAACGGGTGCGGTTCACCTCGCCGCACCCGGCCGAGTTCACCGACGACGTCATCGAGGCGATGGCGCAGACCGCCCAACGTCTGCCCGGCCCTGCACATGCCGCTGCAGTCCGGATCCGACCGCATGCTGCGGGCGATGCGACGGTCCTATCGCGCCGAGAAGTACCTCGGCATCATCGAGCGGGTGCGCGCCGCGATGCCGCACGCCGCGATCACCACCGACATCATCGTCGGCTTCCCGGGGGAGACCGAGGACGACTTCGCCGCCACCCTCGACGTGGTGCGGGCCGGCCCGCTTCGCCACCGCGTTCACCTTCCAGTACTCCAAGCGCCCCGGCACCCCGGCCGCCGAACTCGACGGCCAGCTGCCCAAAGCCGTTGTGCAGGAACGCTATATGCGGCTGCTGGAGGTGCAGGAGCAGATCTCCGTCGAGGAGAACGCCGCGCAGATCGGCACGCAGGTCGAACTGCTGGTGGCCACCGGCGAGGGCCGCAAGGACGCCAGCACCGCCCGGATGAGCGGGCGCGCCCGCGACGGCCGGCTGGTGCACTTCACACCGGGTGACGCCGCGGTGCGACCCGGTGACGTCGTCACCACCACCGTCACCGGCGCGGCCCCGCACCACCTGATCGCCGACGCGCCCCTGCTGACCCACCGGCGCACCCGCGCCGGCGACGCGCACGCCGCCGGACAGCGGCCCCGCACCGTCGGGCTGGGCCTGCCCGCGATCGGCGTGCCGACCACCGACGACCAAGTCACGACGGGATGTGCGCGATGAGCGATTTCGAGGCCTACCGGGCCGAGATCGAGGCAGCCGAGCGGAAAGTGGCCGGCGAGATCCAGCCCGGCGGACGCGCCATGGTCGTGGCGATCCTGGTGTTCGTACTTCTGGTGTCGCTGATCCTGCCGCACACCGGCGGCGCGCGCGGCGTCGACGTCCTGATGGGCGACAACAAGGCCATCAGCGTCGGAATCGCCCTGCCGTCAAGGATTTTCAGCTGGCTGGCGTTGGTGTTCGGCGTCGGGTTCTCGATGCTGGCGCTGCTCACCCGGCGCTGGGTGCTGGCCTGGATCGCCCTGGCCGGCTCCGGGCTGGCCAGCGCGACCGGCATGCTCGCCGTCTGGTCGCGCCAGACCGCCGCGCACGGTCATCCCGGACCCGGCATCGGCCTGATCATCGGCTGGATCACGGTCATCCTGCTGACCTTCCACTGGGCCCGAGTGGTGTGGACCAGGACCGCCGTGCAGCTGGCCGCCGAGGAGCAGCGCCGCCGCGAGGCGTCCGAACGCCAGTCCCGCTCGCTGCTCGACGACGTCGACCGCCGCGAGGGCAACCCGCCCGCCGAGGGCACCCCGTAGGGCCGACAACCCGGATCCGGCGGGTGCGTACCGCCGCGCAATGGCATGGTGTTCGGCGTGAGTGGTAAGCGTTCGCGGCGTCTTCGAACGCGGCACAGCCGAATTCGACCGGGCCCTGAGTTTCATCGACGCGATCTTCGGGTTCTCGGTCACCCTGCTGGTCACCACCCTCGACGTGCCGCCTGCCGAGGCGTGGCAGAGTCTGGGCTCGCTGCTCGACAGCGGCCTGGGCGATCAGCTGCTGGCCTTCGTGATCAGCTTCGCCGTGGTGGCCGGGTTCTGGCGCAGCAACCACCAGCTGATCGCGCACCTTCCACGCGCTCGACGCCGCCACCGTGCGGGTCCTCATCTATCTCGTGGCGCTGGTGGTGTTCATTCCGTTCACCACCAAGGCGATCAGCGATCCCAACCCGCCGGTCTTCCGCTACCCACCGCCCTGTACGCCGCCAACGTCGCCGCCGTGGTGCTTGGTCAGCCTCGCGCTGAGCATCGCTGGCCCGGTTGCGTGGGCTCACCGACACCGCCGACGAGCCGCTGATCTGAGCAGATCGCCGGGCGCGCTGCTGGTCGCCGCGATGTTCCTGATCTCGATCCCGGTGGCCTACCGGTTCGGCCCCGGCAACGCCAAGTGGTGCTGGCTGGCCCTGGTCGTGCTCGGCCCGCTGTCGGGCTCGCGTTCAAGCTGCGCGCCCGCCGCTAGTTACCGCGAGGCTGTCGTTATCGTGCTGGTTCGTCGTGTCTTTGCGCGATAACGACAGCCTGGGTGAAGTCGTGAAGGCGGCTCAGCCGCTCCGGCCTGATCGCGGCTCAGCCGCGGCGGCCCAGCGACTGCGTCGCCGCCTCGGCCCACTGTCGCCACTGCTCGGCGCTGGCCCTGGCCTCGGCGGCCTCCTTGGTGCGCCCGGCCGCCTCGGCCTTCTCGGCCTGCCGCTCGAACTGCTCGACGCGGGCCTGAAACTGTTCGGCGCGCGCCCGAGCCTGCGGATCGACCCGGCCGGCATCGGCGGCGTCGCGCACCTTCTTCTCCACCGCGCGCAGCCGCCGCTCCAGATCGGCCTGCCGCTCGCGGGGCACCTTGCCGATCGCGTCCCATTTGTCGGCGATCGCCCGCAGCGCTGAGCGGGCCGCGTCGGCATTGCCGACGTCGATCTTCTCCGCCTCGGCCAGCAGCGCCTCCTTGGCGGCGGCGTTGGCCGTGAACTCGGCGTCACGCTCGGCGCTGACCGCGTTGCGGGCGGTGAAGAAGGTGTCCTGGGCGGCCTTGAAGCGGTGCCACAGCGTGTCGTCGACGTCCTTGGCCGCCCGGCCCGCGGCCTTCCACTCCGCCAGCAGGTCACGGAACGCCGCGGCGGTGCCGGCCCAGTCGGTGGAACCCGACAGCTCCTCGGCGCGCTCGCACAGCTTCTCCTTGGCCTGTTTGGCCCCGGCGCGTTCGCGGTCCAGTTCGGCGAAGTGCGAGCCGCGCCGCCGGTTGAACGTCTCCCGCGCCGCCGAATAGCGCTTCCACAGCGCGTCGTCGGTCTTGCGGTCCAACCCGGTGATGGTCCGCCACTCGTCGAGGATCGCCCGCAGCCGGTCGCCGGCGTTCTTCCACTGGGTGGCGTTGGCGGCCAGCTCCTCGGCCTCGGCGGCCAGCGTCTCCTTGCGGGCGGTCTGCGCGGCGCGGTGCTCGTCGCGGCGGGCCCGGTCGGCGGCCGCGGTCTCCTCGGCGTGATCGCGGATCGCGGCCAGCCGGTCGGCCAGCGCGTCGACGTCACCGAGAACGCTTGCGGTGGGCAGAGTCTCGGCCAGCGCGGCAGCAGCGGCCTTGATCTTGCGGGCATCACCGGTGCCCGACGCCAGCCGGGTCTCCATCAGCGTGATCTCGGTGGCCAGGTCCTCGAAGCGCCGCCCGAAGTGGGCGTACGCGGCCTCGGTGTCGCCGGCCTGCCACGACCCGATGGAACGCTCACCGGAGGAGGTGATCAGCCACACCGTGCCGTCCTCGTCGACCCGGCCGAACCGGTGCGGGTCACTCGACGGCGGCGCGACCACGGGCGTGGCGGGCGGATGTGGCCGCGGAACGGGACGGGGCGGACCCGGTCGGGGTGCCGGCTTGGGCGGTTCACCTGCGTGCGGTTCGTCGATCGTCATGGCTCGCCTCACCTAATCCTCCGCGCGGTGCTCCCGCGCCCCTGCCGCGCAACGCGGCGCCAACCCTGCATGCTCGAAGACGTCCAACAGACTCGGACGGACGTCCTCGAACGTATTGAACCAGGTCGCCACCCCATGTGCGCCAGGGTTGGGCTGTCCGGGTTGCACAGAGCACCGATCGGTGGGCAGTCTGACCACTCCTGGCGCGCGCGGAGAGGGAGACCATGGGCCACACGGACATCGCCACCGTTCTCGCCCTGTGCGCGGCGCTGTTCGTCGCGATCGGCGACGTCATCCAGCAGCGCTCGGCCCACGACGTCACCGACGAACCGGTCGGCCACGTCGCGCTGTTCGTCCGGCTGCTCAAGGACTGGCAGTGGTGGCTGGGCAGCCTGGTCGCCGCGGCCGGCTTCGGCTTCCAGGCCGCCGCGCTCGGATTCGGCTCGGTGCTGCTGGTGCAGGCGCTGATGGTCACCTCGCTGCTCTTCGCGCTGCCGATCAGCGCCCGCTACGCCGGCCGCCGGGTCACCCGCTGGCAGTGGATGTGGGCCGCGCTGCTGGCCGGGGCGGTCGCGGTGATCGTGACCGTCGGCAACCCCACCGAAGGCCAGTCCCGGGCGGGCCTGGAGGTGTGGACCTGGGTGATCGTCGTCTTGGGGCCGGCGCTGGTGCTGTGCCTGATCGGATCGCGCGTCTTCGCCGGCAAGCCGGCCGCCGCGGTGCTGCTGGCGCTGGTGTCCGGCTCGCTGTGGGGATTGTTCGCGGTGCTCACCAAGGGTGTCGTCGACCGGCTTGGCGATGGGATCTGGGCGCTGCTGAAGACCCCGGAGCTCTACGCGTGGGTGGTGGTCGCGGTGGCGGCCACGGCCTGGAGCAATCGGCGTTCCGGGCCGGTTCGCTGGCGGCGTCGCTGCCCGCGGTCACGGTCAGCGAGCCGATGGTCGGCTCGATCCTGGGTGTCTTCGTCCTCGGTGAGACGCTGCGCCCCGGCGAAGCGGGCTGGTTCGTGCTGATCCTGGCCGTGGCGGTGATGATCGCCGCGACGGTGGCGCTGGCCCGCGGGGAGGTCACCGCCGAGCAGCCCGCACCGGCGCCGGGGTGACGCCCGGGCGGCTAGCGTGTGTGGCGTGTTGACGGCCATCGCCCTGACCCCGTCGGCGCCGGTTCTGGTGCCCGAGCTCGCCGGTACGGCCGCCGCCGAGGTCGCTGCGTTCCGGGACGCCGCGGTGACGGCCGCGGCCGGACTGCCCGACCGGTGGATCGTCGTCGGCGTCGGCGCATCGGATGCAGGTCATCGGCCCGGACACCGCGGGCACGTTCGCCGGATACGGGGTCGACGTCCCCGTCGCCCTGTCCGCCGGATGCGCCCGACGACGGTGACCGCGCTGCCGCTGTGCGCGCTGTTCGCCGGCTGGCTGCGCGGGCAGGTCAACCCGGCGGCCAGCGCCGAGGTGCGGGTGTACTCGCGCCGACCACGACGCCGAGGCGGCGCTGGCACGGGCCGGGCGTTGCGCGCCGAGATCGACGGGCCGCCGAGCCGGTCGGTGTGCTGGTGGTCGCCGACGGAGCCAACACCCTGACCCCGCCCGCGCCCGGCGGCTACGACCCCGATGCCGAGCCGGTGCAGGCCGCCCTCGACGACGCGCTGGCCACCGGCGACACCGCCGCGCTGGCCGCGGCTGCCGGACTACGTCGTCGGCCGGGTCGCCTACCAGGTGCTGGCCGGACTGGCCGGACCCGGCCCGCGCGCGGCCAAGGAACTGGCGCGCGGAGCGCCCTACGGGGTCGGGTACTTCGTCGGCGTCTGGGCGCCGTGACCGGCGGGCTGGAGCGAAGCGACTCGGGAATGGCCAGACCGATCGCGGTCATCGGGCCGACCGGCACCGGCAAATCGCAGCTGGCCCTGGAGGTCGCCGAACGGCTCGGCGGCGAGATCGTCAACGCCGACGCCATGCAGCAGTACCGCGGCATGGACATCGGCACCGCCAAGCTCAGCGCCGGCGAACGCCGCGGCATCCCGCACCACCAGCTCGACGTCCTCGACGTCACCGAGACCGCGACCGTCGCGCGCTACCAGCAGGCTGCCGTCGCCGACGTCGAGGCCATCGCGGCGCGCGGCGCGGTGCCGGTCATCGTGGGCGGCTCGATGATGTACATCCAGTCGCTGCTCGACGACTGGGCCTTCCCGGCCACCGACCCCGAGGTGCGGGCCCGCTGGGAGCTGCGCCTGGCCGAGATCGGCGTGGCCGCCCTGCACGCCGAACTGGCCGACCGCGATCCGGCCGCCGCGGCGGCGATCCTGGCCACCGACGGCCGCCGCATCGTGCGCGCACTGGAGGTGGTCGAGCTGACCGGCCAGCCGTTCGCCGCGTCGGCCCCGCAGATCGGCGCGCCCCGATGGGACACCGTCATCGTCGGGTTGGATTGGGACACAGCGATTCTCGACGAGCGGCTGGCGCAGCGCACCGATGCGATGTTCGACGCCGGCCTGGTCGACGAAGTGCAGCTCGCTGCTGGACTGCGGACTTCGCGAGGGCGTCACCGCCGCCCGCGCGCTCGGCTACGCGCAGGTGATCGCCGCGCTCGACGCCGGCGGCACCGCCGAACAACTGGCCGAGGCCCACGAGCTGACGTTCATCGGCACCCGCCGCTACGTGCGCCGCCAGCGATCCTGGTTTCGCCGCGACCACCGCATCGTCTGGCTCGACGGGTCGGCGCCCGGTCTCGCCGACGCCGTGATCGCACGATGGCGCCACGTATCCTGAACAGGTGATCTTCGCCAAGGGCCACGGCACGCAGAACGACTTCGTGCTGCTGCCCGACCTGCACGCGCAGCTGGAGCTGGCGCCGGCCGCGGTGGCCGCGCTGTGCGACCGCCGCCGCGGTCTGGGCGCCGACGGCGTGCTGCGGGTCACCACCGCCGGGGCGGTCGTCGACGCCGGCGTGCTCGACCGGCTGCCGGAAGGCGTCGAGGCCGGCGACTGGTACATGGACTACCGCAACGCCGACGGCTCGCTCGCCCAGATGTGCGGCAACGGAGTGCGGGTGTTCGCCCACTACCTGCGGGCCAGCGGGCTCGAGGAGCGCGACGAGTTCGTGGTCGGCTCGCTGGCCGGTCCGCGGCCGGTCGTGGTGCACCACGTCGACCCCGTGGACGCCGAGGTCACCGTCGAGATGGGCAAGGTCAACCGGCTCGGAACCGGGACCGCCACCGTCGGCGGACGGCAGTTCAGCGGCATCGGCGTCGACGTCGGCAACCCGCATCTGGCCTGCCTGGACCCCGAGCTCACCGAGGCCGCGCTGGCCGCCCTCGACGTCGGCGCCCCGGTCGAGTTCGACCACGGCCAGTTCCCCGACGGCGTCAACGTCGAGGTCGCTGACCGTCGCCGGTCGACGGCGCGGTCATCGATGCGGGTGCACGAACGCGGCGTCGGCGAGACCCGCTCCTGCGGCACCGGCACCGTGGCCGCCGCGGTCGCCGCGCTGACCCACCTGGGCGCGTCGACCGGCACGCTGCGGGTGCGCATCCCCGGCGGGGAGGTCAGCGTCGAGATCGGCGACACCACCAGCTACCTGCGCGGCCCGTCGGTGCTGGTGGCACACGGCGAGATCGCCGACACGTGGTGGGCGGCACAGCACTGATCACGACCGCGGGGACGTTATTCGAATGCACGGCGTTGGCGGTGCGTGACACGATCAGTACCGCTCATGAATGAATCCGAATCGAACACCCCCGAACCGAGCCAGGGCGAACTGGCCCTCGAGGACCGCGCCGCACTGCGGCGCGTCGCCGGGCTGTCCACCGAACTCGCCGACGTCTCCGAGGTCGAGTACCGGCAGCTGCGCCTGGAGCGTGTCGTGCTGGTCGGCGTCTGGACCGAAGGCAGCGCCGCCGACGCCGACGACAGCCTGGCCGAGCTGGCCGCGCTGGCCGAGACCGCCGGCTCCGAGGTGCTCGAGGGCATGATCCAGCGCCGCGACAAGCCGGACCCGTCCACCTACATCGGGTCGGGCAAGGCCCAGGAGTTGCGCCAGATCGTCATCGCCACCGGCGCCGACACCGTCATCTGCGACGGCGAGCTGAGTCCCGCACAGCTGAACGCGCTGGAGAAGGTGGTCAAGGTCAAGGTCGTCGACCGGACCGCGCTGATCCTGGACATCTTCGCCCAGCACGCCACCAGTCGGGAGGGCAAAGCCCAGGTCGAGCTGGCCCAGATGCAGTACATGCTGCCGCGGCTGCGCGGCTGGGGCGAGTCGATGTCGCGGCAGGGCGGCGGCGCGGGCGGCAGCGGCGGCGGTGTGGGCACCCGCGGGCCCGGTGAGACCAAGATCGAGACCGACCGCCGCCGCATCCGCGAGCGGATGTCCAAGCTGCGCCGCGAGATCAAGGACATGAAGCAGGCCCGCGACACCCGGCGCAGCCGCCGGTTGAACAGCGATGTGCCGTCGATCGCGATCGTCGGCTACACCAACGCCGGCAAGTCCAGCCTGCTCAACGCGCTCACCGGCGCCGGGGTGCTGGTGCAGAACGCGCTGTTCGCCACCCTCGAACCCACCACGCGCCGTGGGGAATTCGACGACGGACGGCCGGTCGTGCTGACCGACACCGTCGGGCTTCGTCCGGCACCTGCCGACCCAGCTCGTCGAGGCCTTCCGCTCCACCCTGGAAGAGGTCGTCGACGCCGACCTGCTGGTGCACGTCGTCGACGGGTCGGACACCAACCCGATGGCACAGATCGAGGCGGTGCGCCAGGTCATCCGCGAAGTGCAGAACGACCACCACGCCGCCCCCGCGCCGGAACTGTTGGTGGTCAACAAGATCGACGCCGCAGCCGACCTGACGCTGGCCCAGTTGCGGCGCGCGCTGCCCGGCGCGGTGTTCGTCTCGGCGCACACCGGTGACGGCCTCGACGCGGCTGCGCACCCGGCTGGGCGAACTCGTCGAGCCGCGGGAGATCGCCGTGGACGTGACGATCCCGTACGACCGGGGCGATCTGGTGGCGCGCCTGCACGAGGTGGGTCACGTCGACGCGACCGAGCACACCGAGGCAGGCACTCGGCTCAAGGCCCGGGTGCCCGCGGCGCTGGCCGCCGGCCTGCGCCAGTACGCGACCTAGACGACGTCGTAGAGCTGGTCGGCCGGTGTCGACAGGAGTGCTTGGCCAGCTGTGCTTTCAAGATGTCCAGGCGGGACTCCTGGTCGGCGGTTCGGTCCGGGGTGCGGGCCAGGTCGATGAACTCCTCGGTGACGAAGCCGTCTCGCAGTGCCAGCGTGACCGACGCGCTGCCGATACTCACGGCGAACACGAAGTCCTCGCGCAGGCGGCCCAGGTCCGGGCGAACCAGCGTGCGGTCGACGGCGAAGCGGTCGTCGCTGACCGCCCGGGTCACCGCCTCGAAGCCGTCGCGGGCACCCGGCCCGCGAAATGCCGTGCGGATCACCACGGATCGCCGGTCCGGGGGCCGGTCGGGGGACAGCACGGCGAACGCCCGCTGCAGAACTTTGAACGCGGTCGCCACACCGGCGGGCGAACCGCCGCCGTGGTAGCGGTTCATGTCCTCGAAGCCGAACGTGAGCTCTCGCCGGCGTTCGGTGACGGCGATCGTCTCGGTCATCGGATCACGGGTGGTCGGTGCGCGCGCACCTCAGGCAGTGCGCCGGTGAACTTCTCGATCTCGACCAGGACGGCGGCGCCGGTACATCCGCGGGCCAGCGACGAGGTGCCGACGTCGTCGGTGAGCACGTTCGGATTGCCGTGCACGCACATCGAATCGGGGTCCGAGGGATCCAGCGGGTCGTACCAGGCGCCGGTGGACAGCTGCACCACCTGAGGGCGCAGACTCTCGTCGACCACCACGCCGGCCAGGCACGAACCGCGGTCGTTGAACACCCGCACCACGTCGCCGTCGGCCAGATCCCGTGCCGCTGCATCCGCGGGATGCATCCGAATCGGCTCGCGCCCATGCACTTTCGTCGCCCGGCTGGTCGCGCCGCCGTCGAGTTGGCTGTGCAGCCTGCTGGCCGGCTGGTTGGCGATCAGATGCAGCGGGTAGCGCTGGGCCCGCTCGCCGCCCAGCCACTCGGTGGGGGCATACCACCGCGGATGTCCGGCGCAGTCCGGGTAGCCGAAGTCCGTCGATGGTCTCCGAGAAGATCTCGATCCGCCCGCTCGGTGTGGCAAGCCGATGGGTCCGCGGGTCGGCGCGGAAGTCGGCAAGCAGCGTCAGCCCGGTTTCCACCGGGAGGCGCACCACGCCGTCGGCCCAGAACCGGTCGAAGTCGGGAACGGCGAAATCGATTTCGGCCGACCACTTCTCGTACAGGTGCACCAGCCACTCGCGGGCGCTGCGGCCTTCGGTGAACTGCTCGCCGAAACCGAGGCGGTCGGCCAGCTCGGCGAAGGTCGTGTAGTCGTCGCGCGACTGCGCGTAGGGCGCGGCGAGCGCCGGCATCGCCACGAGCAGCGGATCGTTGCGCGATCCGGAGAAGTCGTCGCGTTCGAAGGCCGTGGTCGACGGGACGACGATGTCGGCGTGGCGGGCCATCGGCGTCCAGTACGGGTCGTGCACCACGACGGTGTCGACGCGGCCGAGTGCGCGCCGCAGCCGGGGCAGGTTCTGGTGGTGGTGAAAGGGGTTGCCGCCGGCCCAGTACACGCACTTGATGTCCGGATAGGTCAGGCGTGAGGCCGTTGTAGGTGAACGTCTCGCCGGGGTGCAGCAGCATGTCGCTGATCGCCGCGACCGGGATGAACGTGTGCACCGGGTTGGGGCCTTGGGGCAGAGAGGGCAGCCGGAAGCGCAGCGGAGGCAGGCCCGGCTCGTTCATCGAGCCGTAGCCGTGGCCGAATCCGCCTCCGGGAAGACCGATCTGGCCGAGCATCGCCGCCAGCGTCAGCCCCATCCACGGGGCCTGCTCGCCGTGGCGCTGGCGCTGCAGCGACCAGCTGACGGTGACGATCGTGCGGCACGCGGCCATCCGCCGGGCCAGCGAGGTCAGCGCCTCGGCGTCCAGGCCGCAGATCGCCGCCGCCCACTGCGGCGACTTGGGCACGCCGTCGTCGGCGCCGAGCAGATAGCGCTCGAAGCGCTCGTAGCCGGTGCAGTAGGTGGCCAGGAACTCGCGGTCGGCGAGGCCTTCGGTGGCCAGCACGTGGGCCAGCGCCAGCATGATCGCCACGTCGGTGCCGGGGACGGCGGGCAGCCACTCGGCGTCGCCGTCGACGTCACCGCGCAGCGGGCTGATCGACACGATCGCGCCGCCCTTGTCGCGGAACTGCTCGAGAGCCTCGCGGGCCGGATGACCGGTGGTGCCGCCGCAGTTGATGCCGGTGTTCTTCAGGTTCACCCCGCCGAAGCACACCAGCAGGTCGGTGTGTTCGACGATGACATCCCATTGCGTCGCGCGCTGGAACAGGTCGTCGTGGGTGCCGACGACGCGGGGCATGATCACGCCGGTGGCGCCCAGGCTGTAGGAGTGCTTCGAGAAGGTGTAGCCGCCGAGCATCTTCAGGAAGCGGTGCACCTGGCTCTGGGCGTGGTGGAATCGGCCGGCGCTGGCCCAGCCGTACGAGCCGCCGTAGAGGGCTTCGTTGCCGTAGGTGTCGACCACGCGGCGCAGTTCGGCGGCGAGCATGTCGAGCAGTTCATCCCAGCCGACGGCGACGAACTCGTCGGCGCCGCGCTCGGTGGTGGGTCCCGGCCCGTCGCGCAGCCAGCCCCGGCGGACGGCCGGGGCGGTGATGCGCGATTCGTGGCGCAGCGAACCCGGGCAGGTTGCCCAGCAGGGGAGAGGGGTCGGTGTCGCCGGGGAACGGGGTCACCGAGGTGATGTCGCCGTCGGCGACCTCGGCGGTGAAGGCACCCCAGTGGGTGAGGCTGGTGTGGCCCTGGCCCATGGAAGCAGTGTAGGTGGCTGCGTCGTCCGAACTCCGCGCGAACACTGTGCGCCAGGAGGATCAGCCGATGTCCAACCAACCATCCGGTTGGTCTATTCTCGTGGCAAGAACGCACCGCCATTTCAGCGATTCCTGGAGGGTTTGATCCATGAGCAGTGCCATCAAGTACGAGCGGACCCTGTTCGAGCCGGAGCACGACCTGTTCCGCGAGTCCTACCGGGCCTTCCTCGAGCGCCACGTCGCGCCGTACCACGACCAGTGGGAGAAGGACAAGATCGTCGACCGCGGGGTGTGGCTCGAGGCCGGCAAGCAGGGCTTCCTGGGCATGGCGGTGCCCGAGGAGTACGGCGGCGGCGGCAACCCCGACTTCCGCTACAACACCATCGTCGTGGAGGAGACCGTCGCGGGCCGCTACAGCGGACTGGGCTTCTCGCTGCACAACGACGTCGTCGCGCCGTACCTGCTGCGGCTGACCACCGAGGAGCAGAAGCAGCGCTGGCTGCCGGGGTTCTGCACGGGCGAACTGATCACCGCGATCGCCATGACCGAGCCGGGCACCGGCAGTGACCTGCAGGGCATCAAGACCCGCGCGGTCAAGCAGGGCGACCACTACATCCTCAACGGATCGAAGACCTTCATCACCAACGGCATCAACTCCGACCTGGTGATCGTGGTGGCGCAGACCGATCCCGAGAAGGGCGCGCTGGGCTTCTCGCTGCTGGTCGTCGAGCGCGGCATGGAGGGCTTCGAGCGCGGCCGTCACCTCGACAAGATCGGCCTGGACGCCCAGGACACCGCGGAACTGTCGTTCACCGACGTGAAGGTGCCCGTCGAGAACCTGCTCGGCGAAGAGGGCAAGGGCTTCATCTACCTGATGGAGAACCTGCCGCAGGAACGCATCTCGATCGCCATCATGGCCGTCGCCGCCATGGAGGCCGTGCTCGAGCAGACGGTGCAGTACACCAAGGAGCGCAAGGCGTTCGGCAAGCCGATCGGCTCGTTCCAGAACACCCGCTTCGTGCTTGCCGAGCTGGCCACCGAGGCCACCGCGGTGCGGATCATGGTCGACGAGTTCATCCGGCTGCACCTGGACGAGAAGCTGACCGCCGAGCAGGCGGCGATGGCCAAGTGGTACACCACCGAGGCCCAGGTCAAGCTGATCGACCGCTGCCTGCAGCTGCACGGCGGCTACGGCTACATGCGCGAATACCCGGTGGCCCGGGCGTACCTGGACGCCCGGGTGCAGACCATCTACGGCGGCACGACCGAGATCATGAAGGAGATCATCGGGCGCAGCCTGGGCGTCTAGATCCGGCCAGATTCGTGGTTCGACGGCCTCGAAACGCGGGAATCCAGGGTCTCGGTACCAGTTTTCCGGCGATTTGGGCGTTTCTGCGTGCCGTATCGCGGATATAGCCGCGTGTCGTGTTCTGCTGACGCAGAGTTGACGCGGACTATGACTAGAGGCATCTTGACCGGAACGCGGGGAGCGTGCATGACGTGGCTTGGAAGTCGTCTCAGTAGAGGCGCCGGGCGGATGGCGCTCGGCGTGTTCGCGACGGCCGCGGCAGCGGTACTGCTCGCTCCCGCGGCGGTGGCGTCACCCGAGAGCGACGCAGCGAACGATGCGATCAATCAGGCCTGGCAGGCCGCCGGCGGCGACGGCTCGCCGGTGGGCACCAAGGACGGCGACGTCTTCGCAGGTCGGCGACGGCTTCGGTCAGAACTTCAGCAGCGGCAAGATCTTCTTCACCCCGGGCACCGGCGCCCATCTGATCTACGGCGCGATCCTGGACAAGTACCAGGACCTCGGCGGCCCGGCCGACAGCGATCTCGGCTGGCCCACCATCGACGAGGTGACAGGCCTGCTCGGACCCGACAGCCGGGTCAGCACGTTCAGCGCCAGCGACAAGCCGGCCATCTTCTGGACGCCGGACACCGGCGCGTGGGTGGTGCGCGGGGCGATCAATGCCGCCTGGGACAAGCTCGGCGGCTCCGGGGGAACCCTCGGCGTGCCCGACCGGCGACGAGACGTATGACGGCGACGTCATCAGCCAGAAGTTCACCGGCGGCTCGGTGTCGTACAACAACGCCACCAAGGCGTTCACCACCGACCCGCCCGACCTGGCCGCCAACCTCGCCGGTGTGGAGGTTCCCGTCTGACGCGACGACGGCGATCAACCAGGCGTGGCGGGCAGCGGGCGGCCTGAACGGCGAGCTGGGAGCGCGGCAGGGCGCGCAGTACGCCGTCGGCGACAACGGCGCCGCGCAGGACTACGCCGCGCGGCAAGATCTTCTACTCGCCGGCCACCGGCGCCCACGCGGTGACCGGGGCGATCCTGTCCAAGTACGACGCGTTGGGCGGACCCAAGAGCGACCTCGGCCTGCCGATCGGCACCGAGGCCGACGGCGGCGCCCCCAACAGCCGGGTCAGCGCCTTCAGCGCCCCCGACAAGCCGGTCATCTTCTGGACACCCGACAACGGCGCCGATCGTGGTGCGCGGTGCCATCAACGCCGCCTGGGCCAAGCTCGGCGGGGCGACCGGCACACTCGGCGTGCCAACCGGCGAGGCAGAAGGTCGACGGCGACACCGTCACGCAGACCTTCAGCGGCGGCGAGATCTCGTTCAACAAGGCCACCAACTCCTTCAGCACCAAGCCGCCGGAACTGGCCGGATCGCTGTCGGGGATGGAGGTGCCCAGCGGCACCGCGCCGGGGGCGCCTGCCGCGGACGGCAAGTCGGGCAAGGGGTTCAGCTGGCACTGGTGGTGGCTGCTGGTGATCATCCCGGCGCTGCTGCTCGATCGGTGTGATCGCACTCGGTCTGATGTGGCTGCAGCGCCGGCGTGCGGCCGACATCGAGGACGACGAGGACTTCGACGACGCCGACTACGACGACGACGACCGGTGGCCCGGGGGCGCGGAACCGTCGCGCTACTCGGATGTCGAGGGGCAGGATTCGTCGTCGGGCTTCAGCTGGTCGGGCCCGGGCGGAACTACCAAGACGATGCCGGGACCCGACGACGTTTTCGACGGCGACCAGGATTCGATCGACACCACGCCGACCCGCATTCCCGCCGAAGCGGAGACGGCCGCTGAACTGGTCGACGTCGCTCGAGTCGCACGATGAACCGGCAGAGCAGTTCGAGTACGCCGAGATCGAGGAAACCGACGACGAGGCGAGCGACTCCGGGCGGCACGCCGCGGTGAACCTCGAAGAGTCACAGTCGATGTGGACCCTCGACATGGACGAGATCGGGGCGCCGCGCCGTCGTCGCGCCGCCGAGGAGCCGGTCGAGCCGTTGGTGCCCGAGGCTCCCGACGAGGACGTGGTCGTCGAGCCGGAGGACTATGACCGGCCGGAGGAGAGCGACTACTCCGAGGACGACGACACGCCGACCGCGGCGAAGCCGGCGATCCACTTGCCGCTGGCCGACCCCTATCAGGCGCCGGACGGCTATGTCGATCAAGGCGAACACCCATTCCGGGCTGTACTACACACCGGAATGCGCGCTCTACGACCACACCGTTCCCGAAGTGTGGTTCGCCAGTGAGGAACTCGCACAGGCGAACGGTTTCATCAAGGCCGAATAGATCCCGGCGGACCGCGTCCGCCGACTCCGCTAGATCTTGCGGATGACGGTGACGACCTTGCCCAGGATGGCGGCGTCGTTGCCGGGAATCGGGTCGAAGGCCGGGTTGTGCGGCATCAGCCAGACCTGACCGCCGGTGCGCTTGAAGGTCTTCACGGTGGCTTCGCCGTCGATCATGGCCGCGACGATGTCGCCGTTGTCGGCCACGTTCTGCTGGCGGACAACCACCCAGTCGCCGTCGCAGATCGCGGCGTCCACCATGGACTCACCGACGACCTTGAGCAGGAACAGCGAGCCCTCGCCGACGAGCACGCGAGGTAGCGGGAAGACGTCCTCGACGGCCTGCTCGGCAAGAATGGGACCGCCTGCCGCGATCCGGCCGAGGACCGGAACGAACGTCGGCTCGGGCAGGGAATCGGATCCGGCGACCTCGGTGACCGTCGGCGCCGGGCTGTCGGCGGTGCCGCGCACGTCGACCGCCCGCGGCCGGTTCGGGTCGCGGCGCAGGTACCCCTTGCGCTCCAGGGTGCGCAGTTGGTGGGCCACCGACGAGGTCGAGGTGAGCCCGACTGCGTCGCCGATCTCACGGATGCTCGGGGGATAGCCACGGGTGGTGACCGAGGCGCGAATGACGTCGAGGATGGTTCGCTGCCGCTCGGTCAGTCCGGGGTCGGGGGTTGTCTCGCTGCGGTCGCTCATGGCGCCGAATGTAGTCGCAGTCGCGGCGATAATCAAACATTTGTTCGAGCGTGTCGCCTCGTGTCCTCGGCGCCGATCGCGCGGGGCGAAAACCTGTCGGTGGCCCGATTTATTCTTTCGACACGCTCGCTCACATGTTCGGGTATCGAACACATGATCGAGTATATTTCGAACACAAGAGCGAACAACCGGCGCCTCGGCGGAAGGAGCGGACATGACAGTCATCGACGATCGACAGGTGGTTTCGTGGCCGTCGGAGTATCGACGGGATGCGATGCGGCCCGTCGCCCCCTCGGGTTTCCGGCCGGCCCGAACGCCGGCTCGCCGGCGGCCCGGCCCGTCACGCCCCGCAGTCGCGCCGATGCGCTATCGGGGTACCGGTGTCCCGGTCTCGCAGGCCGCGCACGGCCGCAGGCCCGTCAGCACCGCGGTCACCATCGCGCTGGCCGCGCTGGCTGCGCTGATCACCGTGTGGTTGGGGTCGTTGGCGCACTTCAGCGCGGGCGCGGTCGGCGCCGGCTCAGCTTCCGGACCAGCTCGCCGTCGTCCAGGTCCAGGCCGGGGAATCGCTGCAACAGGTGGCCGCCCGGGTGGCGCCGGATGCGCCGGTGAGTCAGGTCGTCGAGCGCATCCGCGACCTGAACAAGCTCGATTCGGCGGCGCTGGACGCCGGCCAGACCCTCATCGCTCCGATCGGCTGAACCGCACCCGGCCATGGGCGGCGATGAGGCCCCCCGGTGGACGTCGCAGGTAGGCTCTGGGTGGTTCACATCATCGGGCTGTAGCGGCGAAGGAGCGGTCATGCACTGTCCGTTTTGCCGCCATCCCGATTCCCGTGTCGTCGATTCCCGGGAGACCGACGAAGGTCAGGCGATCCGGCGCCGCCGATCGTGCCCGGAGTGCGGACGACGGTTCACCACCGTCGAGACCGCGGTGCTGGCGGTGGTCAAACGCAGCGGTGTGACCGAGCCGTTCAGCCGGGAGAAGGTGATCAGCGGCGTTCGCCGGGCGTGCCAGGGCCGCCAGGTCGACGACGACGCGCTCAACCTGCTGGCCCAGCAGGTCGAGGACACCGTGCGGGCGGCCGGTTCGCCCGAGGTCCCCAGCAATGAGGTGGGCCTGGCCATCCTGGGTCCGCTGCGCGAGCTCGACGAGGTCGCCTACCTGCGCTTCGCGTCGGTCTACCGGTCGTTCAGCTCTGCCGAGGACTTCGAACGCGAGATCGAGGCGCTGCGCGCCCACCGCGCGGTCGGCACCTCGGGCTGAGCTCGCCTCAGCCCAGCTGACGCACTCCGTCGTCGACCACTCGGCCGGCGACCAGCACCCAGCCCTCCGGACTCCACGTGGTGTAGATCTTCGATCCCTCGCCCTGGGTGATCTCCAGGTCCCGGCTCAGGAAGTCGGTCATCCGCGCCGCCGCCGAGCCGGTGGCCTCGTCCTCGGCGACGCCGAGCTCGTTGGCGAACATCCGGGACCGGATCTGCCCGTTGTCCCGGTCCAGCCAGGTCCACAGATAGTGGTAGACGTCGTCGGGATAGTCGGCCGGGTCGGCCGCCAGCAGCTCGTCCACCGAGGGCAGCTGCTGGATGACGAACTCCGGGGACCAGTCGGCTCGGGCGCGCACGACGGTGAGCTCGCCGTCATGTGTGACCTGCGACGATGCCCGCAGGTACCTGCAGGGTGTGGACGGGTGTGCCCCGGTCGCGCAACCACCACGCGGCGCCGACCGTCGGATGTCCGGCGAACGGCAGCTCGGTGGCCGGAGTGAAGATCCGCGCGTGCGCCGTCGTCGACCCCTGCTCCGGCAGGTCGATGAATATCGTTTCGCTGTAACCCAATTCGGTTGCCAAACGCTGGCGCTCACCGGCAGGCACGGACGCGGCATCGACCACGCCGAGCGGATTGCCGAAATTGCCCTGCGAATCGGTGAACACCCTCAAGACGGTCACATCGACGGCCATGAATCGACTCTACGTCGGGCGTGCGGCCGGCGGCAGCGGTCAGGTGGCGCTGCGTTCGTCGGTCTCCATCGCGTCGAACACCGCCACCCGGGTGTCGAGCGACCCGGTGACCAGACGCTCGCTGATGCCGGTGCGCAGCAGTTCACGCAGTACGGCCTGGTCGTACTCGGCTGGGGCGGTGGAATCGATGAATCGTTCGACCAGCTCGACGAAACGGTCGGGGTCGTCGTGGAAGGGGAAGTGCCCGGAGCGGGCGAAGATCTCCAGCTGCGAACCGGGCATGGCGGAGTGCGCCATATGGGCATGGCTGACCGGGATGACGGCATCCTGCTCGCCCCAGATCAGTTGCACGGGTACCGATTCGGTCAAATAACATCGGTCCAGCATCGTCACCACCTGTCCGCGCCAGTCCACCACCGAACGCAGCGTGCGGGTGAACGCCGAGGACGCGGTGGGCTCGGGCAGGTCGGTCAGGATGCGCAGCGCATCGGGAATGTCGCGCCCCAGGCCGGTGGACCCGAACACCGCGCCGATCGCCCGGCCGGCAACCTGCAGCACGGGCAGCACCATCGGCAGTCGCAGCAGCGCCAGCGCCTCACCGCCGAGCGGAAGCGAGGCAAACCGCAGAGCGATGTTGACCTCCTTGGTGACGCCGCCGGCGCCGATCAGGATCAGCCGCTCCACCAATTGCGGGAACTGGTAGGCGAACTGCATGGCCACACCGCCGCCGAGCGAATGGCCCACCACCGTGACCTTGTCGATGTCGAGCACGCTGAGCAGATCGCGCATTCCGTTGGCATAGGCCGCCACCGAGTAGTCGGCCCGCGGCTTGTCGGACTGCCCGTGACCCAGCAGGTCGGGCGCGATCACCGTGAACCGCTGGGCCAGCTTGCTGTGCACGGAATGCCAGGTCGTCGAGTTGTCCCCGATGCCGTGGATCAGCAGCAGCACCGGACCCGAACCGGCCACGCGGAAGGCCCGGCGATAGCCGTGGATGGTCCGGAAATGCAGGGTCGGTGTCAGCTCTCGCACCGGCTGCAGATTGGGCTTTCGCTGCGTCATGTCCAACCTTGTCGTCGGTGCGAAGCCCTCCGTCAGGTCTCGTCGTCGCCGTTGAAACCGTCTTTGAAGTCCTCGGCTTGCTGGGCCAGGAACCGCTCGAACTCCCCGGCCAATTCCTCTCCGCTGGGGAGTTCCTCGTCGTGTGCCAACAGCGACCGGTTCTCCTGAGCGGCAACGAATGCATCGTACTGGCGCTCCAGTGCACTCACCACTTGAGCGACCTCGGCGCTGGCCTCGACCTGCTCGTCGATCTTGGTCCGGATCGTCGCCCCCGCATCGGTCAGCGCGCGCAGGGGAACCGCCAGCGAGGCCGTCTTGGCCACCTGTTCGAGCAGCGCCTCCGCGGCGGCCGGGTAGTCGGTCTGGGCCAGATAGTGCGGCACGTGGACGGTGAAGCCGAGCACCTCGTGGCCGTGCTGGGCCATCCGGTACTCCAGCAGGTTGGACGCGCTGCCGGGCACCTGCACCTCGCCGACCCACGGCTGGTGGTCGCTGATCAGCTCACGATTGTTGGAATGCGCGGTCATCGACACCGGCCTGGTGTGCGGCACCGCCATCGGAATGGTGCCCAGGCCGATGGTCTGACGGACCCCGAGCCGTTCGGCGAGAAGCCGCACGGCGGTGACGAACCGCTCCCACTTGAGATCCGGCTCGAGCCCGGCCAGCAGCAGAAACGGTGTGCCGAGGCTGTCGTGCAGGGCGTACAGGTTCAGCTGCGGGTCGTCATAGTCGGTGAAGTGGTCGGTCTTGAAGGTCATCAGCGGGCGGCGCGAGCGGTAGTCGAGCAGTTCGTCGATGGCGAACGACGCCACCAGCTCGGTGTCCAGGGTGTTGCGCAGATGCTCGGCGGCCAGTCGGATCGCATGGCCGGCGTCGGAGAATCCTTCCAGGGCGTGGATGAGCACCGGCCCCCGGCCGTCGGAAGACGCCAGTTGCGGAGCCGGGAACTCCAGCTCATACATCCCGGTCTGCTCGGGTTGGTAGTTCTGTGCCTGGTCTTCAGCCATCGCTTTCCGCCTCCTCGCGGTGCCTGGGCGGGTCGTCGCCGCCCTCGTACCGTGACACCTAGTGTCTCTCAGATTCGGGCTGGTGCCGTGGTCGGCACTCATGTTGACGACAACGCAGCCCGACTGCCGACCGTTCCCGTGCGTCGTTTGCGACCGCGTCAGGCATGATCGGACCATGCGGACAGTCGCAGCGTTGGGTATCGCGGCCTGCGCCCTCGTGGTAGCCGGCTGCCAGCAGTCGGACGAATCGCCGCCGGCCAAGGCCGCCGACGTCACCGCGCCCGAGGACGTCGCCATCGCCGCGCAGCCGATGCCGCCCATGCCCGCGGTGGGCGCGCTCTTCCTCGGTGCCACCGACACCCACACCTGCACCGGGGCGGTGGTGCGGTCGCGGTCGCGCAACCTCGTGGTGACCGCCGCGCACTGCCTGGCCCAGGGCTATCCGGCCACGTTCGTGCCCGGCTTCGACACCAAGGCGGCCCCCGACAACGTCTGGACCGTCGACGCGGTCTATCTCGACCCCCGCTGGGTGGCCACCCAGGATCCGCAGGCCGACTACGCGTTCCTGCGGGTCAGCCGGCCCGGCGGTGGCGCGATCGAGGCCGTCGCCGGCACGCCGCCGTCGCTGGGCTTCACGCCCGCTGATTTCAGCGGTGTGACGGTGATCGGTTATCCGCTGGGCGTCGGTGGCGGTCCGATCGGCTGCGACACCATCGCGGGCCTGGATTCGGGCGGGTTCCAGTCGCTGCAGTGCGGCGGTCTGGTCGACGGCACCAGCGGCGCCCCGTGGATCCGAGGCCGGGAGATCATCGGCGTGATCGGTGGCCGCGACGGCGGTGGCTGCAAGGACAGCGTGTCCTACTCGGCGCGCTTCGACGCCGCGACGGCCGCGCTACTGACCCGCGCCGAGGGCGGCGGGCCCGGTGACGCGGCGCCGAACACGTTCGACAGCCACTGCGGGGGCTAGTTGCGGAACTGGCTCAGCGCCCGCAACTTGTTCATCACGTCCAGCGCGGCGACCTTGTAGGCCTCCGAGAACGTCGGGTAGTTGAAGACGGCGTCGACCAGGTACTCGACCGTGCCGCCGCAGCCCATCACGGCCTGGCCGATGTGCACCAGCTCGGTCGCCCCGGTGCCGAAGATGTGGACGCCCAGCAGCTTGAGGTCCTCGGTGGACACCAGCAGCTTGAGCATGCCGTAGGAGTCACCGGCGATCTGGCCGCGGGCCAGCTCGCGGTAGCGCGACACGCCGACCTCGTAGGGGACGGAGTCCTTGGTCAGATCCACCTCGGTGGCGCCGACGTAGGACACCTCGGGAATCGAGTAGATGCCGATCGGTTGCAGCGCGGTCATGCCCGCCGTCGCCTCGCCGAAGGCGTGGTAGGCGGCCAGCCGGCCCTGTTCCATCGACGTCGCGGCCAGCGCGGGGAAGCCGATGACGTCGCCGACGGCGTAGATGTGGTCGACCTTGGTCTGGAAGGTCTTGTCGTCGACGAAGATCCGCCCGCGGTTGTCGGCCTCCAGGCCGGCGTTGACCAGGTCCAGGCGCGCGGTCTGGCCCTGGCGGCCCGCCGAGTACATGACCGTCTCGGCCGGGATCTGCTTGCCGCTGCGCAGGGTGGTGACGGTCCCGGCCGAGCCGACGTCGACACCGGTCACCTCCTCGCCGAAGCGGAAGGTCACCGCGAGGTCGCGCAGGTGGAAGCGCAGCGCTTCGACGATCTCGGGGTCGCAGAACTCCAGCATCGTGTCGCGCTTCTCCACGACGGTGACCTTGGTGCCCAGCGCGGCGAACATCGAGGCGTATTCGATGCCGATGACGCCGGCGCCGACGACGACCATCGAGCCGGGGATCGACTTGAGGTCCAGGATCCCGTCGGAGTCCAGCACCCGGTTCTCGTCGAACTCCACCCCGGCCGGCCGTGCCGGCGTGGTGCCGGTGGCGAGGATGACGTAACGGCCGCTGACGGTGATGCGTTCGGCGTGCGCGGGGTCCTCGACCAGGATGGTGTGTTCGTCGAGAAACCGGCCGTGGCCTTCGTAGAGCTGAATTCCGTTGCGCATCAACTGGTTTCGCACCACATCGACTTCCTTGCCGATGACGTGCTGGGTGCGGGCGAGCAGGTCGGCCGGAGTGATCTTGTCCTTGACCCGGTAGCTGGCGCCGTAGAGCTCGCGCTGGCTCATGCCGGTCAGGTACAGGACGGCCTCGCGCAGGGTCTTGGACGGAATGGTGCCGGTGTTGACGCAGACGCCGCCGAGCATGCGGCCACGCTCGATGATGGCCACCGACTTGCCCAGCTTGGCCGCGGCGATGGCCGCCTTCTGGCCGCCGGGGCCCGATCCGATGACGACGAGGTCGTATTCCACACTCACAAGGAAAAGGTGTACGCCGGTTTACCCGATCTCGCATGCCGACGGTGTCAACAGGGCGTGAACAATCCACAGACCGGACTTCATCAACAGCCAAGGCGCGGACGGCCGGTGCCGGACCGGTTCTGACGGTCTGGGTTGACAGCGTCTCGGTCATGACCACACACCGACCTGACTACCGCTTCACCCGTCCCGGCTCGCTGATCGCCGCCTTGCCCGCCGTTCTCGGCTTCGTGCCGGAGAAGTCGCTCGTCCTCGTCTCACTCGAGCGCGGCGAGATGGGTGCCGTCATGCGCGTCGACCTGTCGCTCGCACTGGCCGGAGAGGTCCGCCACCTCGCCGAGGTCGCGAGCTCTTCGGGCGCCGACACCGTCGTGGCGGTGATCGTCGACGCCGAGGGCGCCCTGTGCCCGATGTGCAACGACGACTACCGGGAGCTGTGCGACGCGCTGACCGCTGCCCTCGGCGAGCACGACGTGACCTTGGACGCCGCGCACGTCGTCGACCGCGTCGAGGCCGGCGGCACCTGGCACTGCGTCGACGGCTGCGGAGCCAGCGGGACCGTCGACGACCCGGCCGCCTCTCCGCTGGCCGCCGCCGCGGTTCTCGACGGCAGGCGGCTCTACGGCACGCGCGAGGACCTCAAGGCGGTGATCGCGGTGACCGACCCCGGGCATACCGATTCGCTGGTGGCGTCCATCCGCGAGCGGGCCGCAGCGCGGGAGGCCGAGTGGCGGGAGGATCCCGACGGCTGTGGGCGCCGCGAGGTGGAGGCGGCGATCGCCGCGGCGGGCAGGGTGTCCGGGGGAGCGACGCTCGACGACGCGGAGGTGGCGACGCTGGCGTGCGCGCTCACCGACGTCGCGGTCCGGGACACCCTCTACGCGCTGGCGGTCGGGTCGGGTGCCGGGCCGGCTGAGACGTTGTGGGCGCTGCTGGCGCGCACGCTGCCGGATCCGTGGCGCGCCGAAGCGCTTGTGTTGCTGGCCTTTTCGGCCTATGCGCGCGGCGACGGCCCGCTGGCGGGGATATCGCTGGAGGCGGCGCTGCGCGGCGATCCCGACCATCGGATGGCGAGCATGCTCGACACCGCGCTGCAGGCGGGAATGCGGCCCGAACAGATCAGGGAACTCGCCGGAACCGGATACCGGCTGGCCAAGCGGCTGGGGGTGCGGCTCCCGCCGCGGCGGGCGTTCGGCCGGCGGGCGGTCTAGTGCGGTTAGACCTTCTCCACCTTCACGGCATGGGCCATCTCGTGCGGCAGGTCGACGCTCTCGTGGCCGCTGACCATGACCGTCACCGCACCCGTCGGGGTGTTCTCCACCTGAACGCGGGCGTTGGGCACCACCCCGGCGTCCTTGAGCCGGCTGATCAGTCCGACGTCGCCCTGGACGTGCTCGGTGAGCTGGCGAACCACCACCGCAACCGGTGAGCCGGCGGGGAGCTCGGTCAGCCGGACCAAGTTGGCCTCGTGGCGCTGGGTGAAGGTGTCCAGGCCGAGCAGGGAAAGTCCGGGGATCGGGTTGCCGAAGGGGGAGACGGTCGGATCGTCGAGCACCTTGACCAGGCGGCGCTCGACGTCCTCGCTCATCACGTGCTCCCACCGGCAAGCCTCGGCGTGGACTTCCTCCCACGGCAGGCCGATGACGTCGACGAGCAGACGCTCGGCCAGCCGGTGCTTGCGCATCACCGACACCGCCAGCGCGCGGCCCTTCTCGGTCAGCTCGAGATGGCGATCGCCCGCCACGTGCAGCAGGCCGTCGCGCTCCATGCGGGACACGGTCTGGCTGACCGTGGGGCCACTCTGCTCCAGCCGCTCCGCGATGCGTGCGCGCAGCGGGGTCACGCCCTCTTCCTCGAGGTCGTAGATCGTGCGCAGATACATCTCGGTGGTATCGACCAGTTCGTTCATTAGGTCACCCTTCTTCGCCGTCGAGTCTACTTGCGCAGCTGGACGGTTTGGCGCACAACACCAGGCAGACAGCTGTATGCCCGCCGGACGGGCCGACGGGCATACAGGAGGGGGTTGGTCAGCTGGCGTAGGACCGCAACCGGTCGGCACGCTCGCCGTTGCGGAGTTTGGCCATCACCTCGCGCTCGATCTGGCGGACCCGCTCGCGCGACAGGCCGAACAGCTTGCCGATCTGGTCGAGGGTGCGGGGCTGGCCGTCGTCGAGGCCGAACCGCAGGCGGATCACCTGGTGCTCACGCTCGTCGAGGGTGGCCAGCACGCTGCGGATGTCGGTGTGCAGCAGCTCGGAGATCACCGCGTTCTCGGCCGACATGGCCTCGGCGTCCTCGATGAAGTCGCCCAGGGGCGCTTCCTCGTCGCTGCCGACCGGCATGTCGAGGCTGACCGGATCACGGCTGTGCTCGAGCAGATCGTTGATCTTCTCCACCGGGATGCCGGACTCTTCGGCCAGCTCGTCGTCGGTGGCCTCGCGGCCCAGGTTCTGGTGCATCTCCCGCTTGATCCGGGCCAGCTTGTTGACCTGCTCGACCAGGTGGACGGGCAGCCGGATGGTGCGGCTCTGGTCGGCCATGCCGCGCGTGATCGCCTGACGGATCCACCAGGTGGCATACGTGGAGAACTTGAATCCCTTGGTGTAGTCGAACTTTTCCATCGCGCGGATCAGACCGAGGTTGCCTTCCTGGATGAGATCCAGCAGCGGCATGCCGCGTCCGGTGTAGCGCTTGGCCAGCGACACCACCAGACGCAGGTTCGCCTCCAGCAGGTGACTGCGGGCGGCCCGGCCGTCGCGAACCACGATGGCCAGATCGCGCTTCCGGTTCTCGCTGAGCCGCTTGCGGGTCTCGAGCAGGTGCTGGGCGTAGAGCCCGGCTTCGATGCGCTTGGCCAACTCGACCTCGTCCTCAGCGCTGAGCAGTGCGGTCTTGCCGATGCCGTTCAGATACACCCGCACGAGGTCGGCTGCTGGACTCTGTGCGTCCAAATCGCTGTCAACCCGGCTTGTGGTGGCATTTGCCATGGTGGCCTCCTGATCGGCTCCGTCTGTCAAGTGGTCCAACGTCCGACAGGTGCCTAGAGTTCCCGCGAGGTCGCCATCTCACACCCTCTGAAGTGCAGAGATGCGGCGACGTCCTGAGAATGTGCTGAGAAAGGGGCGCGCCGGCGCTCAGCGGGAACCGGTGTCGGCCGGACCGGCCGCGTGTGGTTGCGCCGTGGGCGTCAGACCGCTCTCGATCGCACGACGTTCCGGCCGCGGGAACAGCTGCGTGCGGTGGGGCATGTCGTTGTACCGGCGCGGCTCCTCGGCCCGCCGCGGCGGCCGGTCATTGGCGATCAGCACCGCGATCCACGGCAGCGGCAGCGACAGCGCGATGATCGCCAGCGAGACCAGGCCGTTGTGCCAGATCCCGTAGGCGACGGCGGCGAGCATCAGAGCGGGGATGCGAAAAGACATGATGGTCAAGTACTTACGAACCCGCGCGCGGTGCTGCTCCTCGTAGGCGGGGGCCGCGGCGGTGATGAGCACGGGCCGACCGTCGTCGTCGAAGCCCAGCTCGCGTTTCATACCTCCACTGTTCCACATTTCGGCACCGTTGAACGGGCCGGTTTCTTACGGCTGTCTAACCGGGCACAATGGCCGTATGCAGACCCAGACGATCGAACGCACCGACACCGACGAACGCGTCGACGACGGGACTGACGACGACCGCCCCAAGGTCTTCCACTACGTCAAGAAGGAGAAGATCGCCGAGAGCGCCGTCATGGGCACCCATGTCGTGGCGTTGTGCGGCGAGGTTTTCCCGGTGACCCGCGCAGCCAAGCCCGGATCCCCGGTCTGCCCCGACTGCAAGAAGGTCTACGAGAGCCTCAAGAAGGGCTGACCGGCTCGGGCCGGGGCTCCTCGCTGGCCGCCGGCGGCTCGGCTTTGGCGTCGGTCTCGCCCCTGGAGCGGGCCTTGCGTTCCAACCAGGTTCGGACCTGGTGCCCGCGCGGCAACGGCGCCGGGAACTCCTCCTGGATCGCGGCGTTGAGTTCGGCGCCGATCATGACCGCGAAACCCAGGAAGAACGCGAACAGCAGGAACGCGATCGGGGTGGCCAGCGCGCCGTACGTGTAGCCGGTGCTGGTGATCCAGGTCAGGTAGAACTTCAGGCCCAAGGTGGCCACCACGAACACGATGACCGCCAGCACCGCCCCCCACAGCAGCCGGTGCGTGGGCAGCGGCCTGGGCAGCGACACCCGGTAGAGGATCGTCACCGCCACCACCAGACCCAGGATCAGGGCGGGGAAATAGCCGTAGCGCAGAAAGCTGTCCCAGCTGTCCGGGATGTACTCGCCGATCTTGCGCGGGCCCAGCGCCACCAGTGGCGCTGCTGCGATGACGAACACCAGCATCACCACGTAGAGGCCCAGCGCGAAGAACCGCTGCCGAACCGGATGCCTCAGCGGGGTCTGGTCGTGGGCTTCGACCACCGAGTCCACGAACGCCGAGATGGCCGAGGACCCGGCCCACAGGCTGATCACGAATCCGACCGAGACCACCTCGCCGCGGGCACCTACCACGATGTCGTGGACGGTCGGTTCGATGATCTCGGTGACGACGTTCTTGGAGAAGAAGCTGTTGGCGGTGCTGATCAGCTGGTCCTGGATGCGCTGCAGCGTGTCCGGCCCGAACAGCGGCGCGATGTAGGCGAGGCTGCCGAGCATCCCGAGCAGCAGCGGGGGCAGCGACAGCACCGACCAGAACCCGGCCTGAGCCGACTCGGAAAAGATCGAGTCGTCCCAGCTCTTGGAGATGGTGCGCCGGATGATGCGCCACACGTGATGGCGGGATGGCTTGGCTGGCTGGTCGGTCATGACCAGTCCAGCATTCACGACGACGGCGGTCCTGCCCAGCAACCCGGCCGTCGGGTCCCGCTAGGAGTCCGACGCGCTCACTTCGAGCACGGCAGCCAACTCGACCAACTTGGCCTGGTGTTCGTTGGCGTGATGCTGGCAGAACAGCAGTTCGGCACCGGATGGGAGCTTGGCGCGCACCCGGGCCGCTGCACCGCAGCGGTCGCAGCGATCAGCCCGCGTCAATTCGGGACTGGTCAGGGTTGCGTTCATGGGCTCCTCCGTAAGGTGCTCAATGCGCCGGCGGTTCGGCGCCGCCGCCGCGTGTATCTACTGTCTCAGACGTTTTGCGTTCCGGCCTTGTTCCCCGGGGGTTTAGCGTTGTGTCGTGTCTCACGCCCCCTCGTGTTGCGGGTGTTGCAGTGTGGTCGTATGTACCCGAATCCGGATTTCTTACTCCACCTGTGTGGACGACGCGACTGGGACGAGGCCAAGGCCGTCGGCGAACTTTGCCCCCAGTCGTTGACCGAGGCCGGATTCGTCCACCTGTCGGCGCCGCATCAGGTTCACCTTCCGGCGAACCGGCTCTTCGCAGGCCGAACCGATCTGGTCCTGCTGCACGTCGACCCGCGTGCGCTCGGCTCACCCGTGCGCTGGGAACCGGGCGTTGCGACCGATCCGGAGTCGATGCTGTTCCCGCATCTGTACGGCCCGCTTCCGGTGGACGCCGTGATCGATGTCACGTCCTATCCGCCCGGGCTCGACGGCCGATTCCCGGAGTTCGGGCTCTCCACGTAGGCGTCGGCTTCGATCTCCACCAGCAGGCCGGGCTCGATCAGGGCGGTGACTTCGACCATCGTGGCCGCGGGCCGAATCTCGCCGAAGAACTCGGCGTGCACCGCGCCGACCGCCCGCCACTGGGAGATGTCGGTGACGAAGATGCGGGTGCGGATCACGTCGGAGCGGGCCGCGCCCAGATCGTGTAGCGCTGATTCGATACGGCGCAGCGCGTTTCGGGTCTGTTCTTCGATGCCGTCGCCGTGGCCGGTGGTGCCCGCGACGGCGATCAGCGGTCCGGTTCGCACGGCGCGCGAGTAGCCCACCTCGGGCTCGTAGACGGACTCCGAGAACAGGTTCGTTCGGGTGAACACCCGGTTCAGGGTAGGGCGGCGCGACCGTCCGGTGCACTCGGTTTTCGAGCCGCGGGCAGGTATTGACGAATACGATAAATCTCGGGCATCGACATGAGTGGGGTGACCGGGTGGCACGGCAGGCCAGGGCGGAGGCGACCCGCGCCAAGATCATCGACGCCGCTGTCGACTTGTTCACCGACGCGGGCTACGGCGACACCGACCTGGCCGCCATCGTCAGGCAGGCCAGCGTCACCAAAGGCGCGTTCTACTACCACTTCGACTCCAAGGAAGCCGTCGCCGACGCCATCATCGCCGAAGGCAACATCCGGCTACGGAACGTGTTCCTCGACGCCGACCAGTCGTCGTCGGCGCTCCAGAACCTCATCCTGGCGACGTTCGGCGTCGCACGCCTGATGCGCACCGACAAGTTGGTGGGGACTGGAAACCTGCTCGTCCAAGCGTTGAGCCAAATCGGCAGCGCCGGCCAGGGGCTGTACCCGGACTGGCTCCAGGTGTTCACCACATATCTCAAAAACGTTGCCGCACAGGGAGATTTGAGCGATGGCGTTGATCCAGCCGAGGCAGGTGAGACGGTGTGCGCAAGTGTGCTGGGTGCACAATTGCTGTCCGATGCGATCGGCGACGACGTCTGCAGCCGACTGGCCCGGGCCTGGCGAGTCCTGATCGTCGCGCTCGTTCCGAGCGAGTCGGTGTCCTACTTCCAGGAGTTCCTGGCCCGCATCGCCGCGCAGTACGACCGGCCCGAGCAGGCCTAGTCCAGGTAGTCGCGCAGCACCTGTGAGCGGCTCGGGTGGCGCAGCTTGGACATCGTCTTGGACTCGATCTGCCGGATGCGCTCCCGAGTGACGCCGTAGACCTGGCCGATCTCGTCGAGGGTGCGCGGCTGGCCGTCGGTCAGGCCGAACCGCAACCGGACCACACCGGCCTCGCGCTCGGAGAGCGTCTCGAGTACCGACTGCAGCTGATCCTGAAGCAGCGTGAACGAGACCGCGTCGACGGCCACTACGGCCTCGGTGTCCTCGATGAAGTCGCCGAGCTGGGAGTCGCCCTCGTCGCCGATGGTCTGGTCCAGCGAGATCGGCTCACGCGCGTACTGCTGGATCTCCAGCACCTTCTCCGGCGTGATGTCCATCTCCTTGGCGAGCTCTTCGGGAGTGGGCTCGCGGCCGAGGTCCTGCAGCAGTTCGCGCTGGATGCGGCCGAGTTTGTTGATCACCTCGACCATGTGCACCGGGATGCGGATGGTGCGGGCCTGGTCGGCCATCGCGCGGGTGATCGCCTGACGGATCCACCAGGTGGCGTAGGTGGAGAACTTGTAGCCCTTGGTGTAGTCGAACTTCTCGACCGCGCGGATCAGACCCAGGTTGCCCTCCTGGATCAGGTCCAGGAACGCCATGCCGCGCCCGGTGTAGCGCTTGGCCAGCGACACCACCAGGCGCAGGTTCGCCTCGAGCAGATGGTTCTTGGCGCGGTCGCCGTCGCGGCAGATCCACTGCATGTCGCGACGCTGCTGGACCGGCAGCTTCTCACCCTTCTCGACCAGCTCCGCCAGCTTCTGGGTGGCATACAGGCCGGCCTCGATGCGCTTGGCCAGCTCCACCTCTTCCTCGGCGTTGAGCAGCGCGACCTTGCCGATCTGCTTGAGGTAGGCGCGAACCGAGTCGGCTGAGGCGGTGAGCTCGGCGTCCTTACGGGCCTGCCGAAGCGCCTCGGACTCTTCCTCGTCCCACACGAAGTCCCCGGAGGCCTTGTCCTTCTCGGATGGCTCCGAGACATCGTCCTCGTCGGCGGTCTCGGCCTCGGCGACGGGGGCAGCCTCTCGGCGGCTTCCTCGTCGGGCTCCTCGGCGACTACCTCGACTTCGTCGACCGCGACTTCTTCGAGATCGTCGAGCACGATTTCGTCCTCGGCGACGTCGAGTTCGGGCTCGGTCTCGAGGTCGGTGTCCAGATCCTCGGCGACGACGTCGCCGCCGGGTGCCGCGACCGCCTCGGCGGCGGCCTTCTTGGCGCGGCCGCGCGTCGCCGGAGCGTCCGCAGTGGTCTTGGCGGCACGGGCGGGCGCCTTGGTGGCCTTCTTGGCGGGAGCGGCCTTGGTGGCTGCCGTGGTCTTGGGCGCCGCCTCGGCGTCACCGGCAACGGCCTTGGTGACGCGGGCGGCGGGGGCCTTGGCGGCCCGCTTGGCCGGCGCGGAACCGTTGGCGGGCTTGGCCGCCGGCTTCTTCGCGGGAGTCTTGGTGGCGGTGCGCTTCACCGGCTCTTCGGTTGCCGGGCTTGCCTTCGTCGCTGCCACGTACACCCTTTCGATCGTGCTGGCTGTCGGTGGGCGTGGGCGCACCCGACCGAAAGCGTCGGCTATCAGGAATATCGGCGTGGATCTCGTGGGGGACACTTGCCGCTATCCGGTAGGCGGCCGCCGTCGACCATTGTAACGACTAGATGGACCTGCACCGCGCCAGCAGCGGAAAATCAGTACGTGACGTCGGGCGACGCGGCCATCGCGGCCCCGACGATGCCCGCCTCGTTGAGCAGTTCGGCCGCCACCACCGGGGTGCGGTTCTTCAGCAGCGGGATCCATTTCTCGGACTTGCGGCTGATGCCGCCGCCGGCGATGAACAGATCGGGCCAGATCAGGTTCTCGATCGCGACGAGCACCTTGGTGACCTCCTCGCTCCACCGCTCGTAGCTCCAGTCCTTGCGCTCCTTGACCGAGGACGCCGCCCGGTGCTCGGCCTCCTTGCCGCCGACCTCGAGATGCCCGAACTCGGTGTTGGGCAGCAGCACGCCCTTGTGGATCACCGCCGAGCCGATTCCGGTGCCGAAGGTCAGCAGCACCACCACGCCGCTCTCGGTGCGCCCGGCGCCGTAGCGCTCCTCGGCCAGGCCGGCGGCGTCGGCGTCGTTGAGGACGGTCACCCGCTGGCCGCCGAGGGCTGCGCTGATGACGTCGTCGGCGTCGGTCCCGATCCACGCCTTGTCGACGTTGGCGGCGGTCTGCACCACACCGTTGACGACCACACCGGGGTAGGTGACGCCCAGCGGACCGGTCCAGTCGAAGTGCCGGACCACCTCGGCGACGGTCTCGGCGATGGCCTCCGGTGTGGCGGGCTGCGGGGTCGAGCAGCTTGAAGCGCTCACCGATGAGTTGGCCGGTGTCGAGATCGACCATGCCGCCCTTGACCCCGCTGCCGCCGACGTCGACCCCGAATCCTCGGTTCGTTCCTGCGGCGCTGGGTTCGGTTCCGGTCATGGCTGCTCCTCGGCGAGGCGGGGTGTCGGCGCGATCCACACACTAGTGCGTGCGGGCCTCTTTGTGTCCGGGTCTTCGGGTGTGTGCTGCGATAGCGGTGTGAGTGACAACCGGCCCGACCTATTGCGTGCCGTCGCCGAGCAGTTGGCAGGAGAGGCGGCCGCGTTCGCCCGTCGCCGCCGCGCCGAGATCTTCGGGGCCGGAGCCGACTCGACGCCGGCCGGTTCGGTTCAGTCCAAGAGCACCCCGACCGACCCGGTGACGATCGCCGACACCGAAACCGAACGGCTGCTGCGCGATCGGCTCGACGCGCTGCGCCCGGGTGAGCCGATCCTCGGTGAGGAGGGCGGCGGCTCGGCAGCCGCCGCCGACGGCGGCGTGCGCTGGGTGGTCGATCCCATCGACGGGACCGTGAACTTCGTCTACGGCATTCCCGCCTACTCGGTGTCGGTGGCCGCCCAGATCGACGGGGTGTCGATGGCCGGGGCGGTCGCCGACGTGGCATCCGGCGACGTGTACTCGGCCGCACTGGGCCACGGCGCCCACGTGCTGCGCGGCGGCGAGCGACGGCCGCTGCGGTGCACCACCGCCGACGAGCTCGCGATGGCGTTGGTCGGCACCGGGTTCGGCTATGCCCCGCGGCGGCGCGCCGAGCAGGCGGCGCTGCTGGCCGGGATTCTGCCGCTGGTCCGCGACGTCCGCCGGATCGGTTCGGCGGCACTGGATCTGTGCATGGTCGCCGAGGGCCGGCTCGACGCGCACTACGAGCACGGCCTGCACGTGTGGGACTGGGCGGCGGGGGCGCTGGTGGCCGCCGAGGCCGGCGCGCTGGTGCGCCTGCCCGACGGCGACGGCGACGGCGAGGCCGGACTGCTGGTCGCCGCGGCGCCGGGCGTCGCGGCGCAACTCATCGACGCGCTGGACCGATTCGGCGGCCTGCGCCCGCTGGCGTGAGCGGACTCAGCAGGTGCCGTTGTGGATCTTGGCGATCAACGCCGAGTCCGCCGGCTCGGTGGCGTCCGGGCGCAGGCCGGCCAGCACCGCGTCGATGTCGTCGCTGTGGGCCAGCGTGGTGAAGTCGGTGCCGATGGCCAGATCGACCGTGTCGTCCTTGCGGTCGTCCTGGTAGAGCTCGACGCAGGGGGCCACCAGCCACACCGCGGCTGCGCCGGCCTTGCCGTTGGCGCCGAACCGGATCTGACCCTGGCAGGTCAGCCGGGCGTTGGCGTAGACCGGGTCGTTGGCCGCGGTGGGCGCGGCGAACCCGAGATCGCGCAGGGCGCCGGCCACCTCGCCGGCCTGTCCGCCCTGGCCGCTGGCGTTGAGCACGCGGATCTTCGTGTCGGCGAGCTTTGCCGGGGCGACGTCGATGAGCGTCGAGCGCGACACCTGGTCGCCGAGTTTGGGGGCGTTGGGGTCGGCCGCGGCGGGCGGTGCCGGGCAGGCGGCCGCCTCGCGCACGTCCACCGGCCGGGTGAGCACGATGGCCCACACCAGAGCGGTGATCGCGAACAGCACGCCGACGGCGATCAAGCCGGGCAGATAGTTGCGGCGGCGAAACGGGCGACCATTCTTGTCGAAGGCCGTGCCCTCGGTAATTTGAGCGACCACGGATGCACTCTAGAGCTACGGTGTGGGCGCCGGTGGAACACGCCCGACGCCGCAGATCAACCGATGTGAGGTAAATCACACTTCAACGCGGTGTGATCTGGGCACGAATCGTTTGGTGGATGCGTTCGACGCTGATACAAAGCCATGCTGAGGTTACGAGGGGAAGACGATGGCTACCGACTACGACGCCCCACGGCGTACAGAGACCGACGACGTGTCCGAAGATTCGCTCGAGGAGCTGAAGGCACGGCGCAATGAAGCGCAGTCGGCAGTGGTCGACGTCGACGAATCAGAGACCGCCGAGAACTTCGAGCTGCCGGGCGCGGATCTGTCCGGCGAGGAACTGTCGGTGCGGGTGGTCCCCAAACAGGCCGACGAGTTCACCTGTTCGAGCTGCTTTCTGGTGCATCACCGCAGCCGGCTGGCCAGCGACAAGAACGGCGTGATGATCTGCACCGACTGCGCGGCCTAGCTTCCGTCGCGCGACGGAGGAGCGGGACATCAGCTCCTGAGTGCCGACAGCACCCGGTCCGGGTGCCGGGCACTGACCAGCCAGTACGGCGTCGGATCATCGGGGTCGTCCAGGACGAGCAGAACCAGGGGACCCACCCAGCCCCGGTGCAGGACGAATGCGGCCGGGTCGAGCTGGCGGCCCAGGGCCGCCGACTTCGCGGTGCGCGGGATCTCCGCCGAGCGGCTGACCACAGAAGCGGGCAGATGCGCCTGCCCGGCCCACAGTTCGACGTCGGGACCGGTCTGGATCACCCGAACCTCGGCGCGGCCCAACCAGAGCAACACGCCGACGGCCACCGCGCCCAGCACCACGTACGGCAGCCATGGCGGTAGCGTCCGGACTCCCATGTTGACTTCCTTGGCGATCAGCGCGGCCACCCCGAGACCGAGCGGCCACCACCACCAGGGCACCCACAGCCGCTCGCGGTACCGCACGGTTTGCGAGGTCACACGCGAACCAGACACGAGGCCAAGGGTAGTCTGTGGCATCGTGCCCACCAGTCTTGCGGTGGTTCGTTTGGACCGCGATCTCCCGATGCCCAGCCGCGCTCACGACGGTGATGCGGGCGTCGATCTGTGCAGCGCGGAAGATGTCGAACTGGCCCCCGGCCACCGTGCACTCGTCGGTACCGGCATCGCTGTGGCCATTCCGCACGGCATGGTCGGACTGGTCCATCCGCGCTCCGGTTTGGCTGCGCGCGTTGGACTTTCGATCGTCAACAGCCCCGGCACGATCGACGCCGGCTACCGCGGCGAAATCAAGGTGGCACTGATCAACCTCGACCCCGCCACGCCGATCGTGATTCGGCGCGGCGACCGTATCGCCCAGTTACTGGTCCAGCGGGTCGAACTACCTGAGCTGGTCGAGGTGGCCTCGTTCGACGAGGCCGGGCTGGCTGACACCACCCGTGGTCGGGGCGGCCACGGATCCTCCGGCGGACATGCGAGTTTGTGATGGCATTCGGCAGACGTAAGAACGACGACGACAACGACGAGACCTCCGGCACCCCGGTGGCCCCCGAACCGGCGGAGCCGGAGCGCGACGAGGTCGACACCGACCGACGAGGGTGGCCCTTTCGACATCGAGGACTTCGACAACCCCGACGACGCCGCGCTGGCCCGCCTCGATCTGGGCTCGGTGCTGGTTCCGATGCCGGCCGCCGGCCAGGTTCAGGTCGAGATGAACGAGATCGGTGCGCCCAGCGCGGTGTGGGTGGTCACCCCCAACGGGCGGTTCACCATCGCGGCCTACGCTGCGCCCAAATCGCCGGGACTGTGGCGTGAGGTGGCCGGCGAGCTGGCCGACTCGCTGCGCAAGGACAACGCCAGCGTCTCCATCGAGGACGGGCCGTGGGGCCGCGAGGTCGTCGGCACCGGCGCCGGTGTGGTGCGTTTCATCGGTGTCGACGGCTACCGCTGGATGATCCGCTGCGTGGTCAACGGGGCGCCCGAGTCGATGGACCGGCTGACGGCCGAGGCGCGAGAAGCCTTGGCGGACACCGTCGTTCGTCGCGGCGACACTCCGATGCCGGTGCGCACACCGCTGCCCGTCCAGCTGCCCGAGCCGATGGCCGAGCAGCTGCGCCAGGCCGCCGCGCAGCAGGCGCAGATGGCCGCCGCCCAGCAGGCGCTGATTCAGCAGCAGCAGGCGCAGGGCCAGCAGCCCACCGAGCGGCGCAGCGCCTCCGGTTCGGCCATGCAGCAGCTGCGCAGCAGCAGCACCGGCGGCTAGCCGCAGGCGTCCTGCAGCGCGGCCACGCAGGCCGCGCCCAGCACCGAGGGATCGGGCCCGAACTCTTCGAGCGTGACCGTCCGCAGCGCCGCGCGCGGTGCGGCCGACACCCACTCCAACGCCACCTCCAGCGGATGGATCGGGTCGTCGGTGGCCGCCACGACGCCCATCGGCACGCTCAACCGCTCCAGTTCGGCACTCGACGGCGACACGTAGCTCGCCGCTTCCTCCATCGCGGCGGGCAGGTCCGGCCACTGGGCCAGCCAGCTGCGGGTCAGCTCGTCGGCCAGCCAGGCCGGGCTCGAGGCCTGCATCTGCGACGTGGTGGCCGCCAGTCCCTCGGTGCGCAGCTGATGGGCGGTGTGCCGAGCGGACAGCGCGGCCGGTGCGGCGTGCGGCTCGCCGGTCCACGGCGGCAGCGCGGCCAGCACCGCGACGGCCTGCCGGGGATGGGCCAGCGCCCACGCCGCCGCCACCGCCGCACCGATGGACACCCCGCCGACCGCGATCGCGCCGTCCCGCGAGGCTTCCTCGAGCGCTTGCAGATAGCCGTCGACCAGCCGGCCCGGCTGCGGCGGGGCGGCGATCACCACCGCGCCCAGCTCGTGCAGCGGACCGGCGAACGCGCGATAGACGTAGTCGTCGTCCGAGCCGGTTCCGGGTAGCAGAACCGTCGGAACGCCCCGCAGTGTGATCGCCATATCCTGATCGTGCCCTGTGTCTGAATAACCACAACGACTCCGGGTATGCCGCGTGGCATCAGGGAACCAACAGGTCTACCGTTGCGTTGGCAGTGTGATCGAAGATCAGGAGAGGCCATGGCTACGGCCGAAGGTTTTGTTCGCCGCATCACCCGTCGACTGACGGAGGATCCTCGAGCAGCGCGACGCCCAAGAGCTCACCGGTGAGTCCGACAGCACCGGCGCCCAGCGCGCGGTGGACTGCCAGCGCGGCCAGGAAGTCACCATGGTCGGCACTCTTCGCAGCGTCGAAGCCAACGCCAAGGGCTGTGCCGGCGGTGTGCGCGCCGAGTTCTTCGACGGCACCGACAGCGTCACCCTCGTCTGGCTGGGTCAGCGCCGTATCCCCGGCATCGAGTCCGGCCGCACCCTGCGGGTGCGCGGGCGTCTCGGCACGCTGGAGAACGGCAGCAAGGCCATCTACAACCCGCACTACGAGATTCAGCGTTGACCCAACCGGTCAGTGATGCGGCCGACGCCGACACCCCCGGACCCGTGGACCAAGACCCCAAGAAAACTCCAGCCCAGGCGCTGCTTGCCCAGATGGGCGGCATCAGCGGCCTGATCTATTCGGCGCTGCCCGTCGCCGTCCTGGTCCCGGTGAACAGCGTCTACGGTCTGGTGCCCGCCATCGGCGCCGCGCTGGGGGTGGCCGCGCTGATCCTGGTGTGGCGGCTGATCCGCCGCGACTCCGTACAGCCCGCGGTGTCCGGGTTCATCGGTGTCGGCATCAGCGCCCTGATCGCCTGGATGGTCGGCGCCTCCAAGGGATACTTCCTGCTCGGCATCTGGACCTCGCTGCTGTGGGCGGCGGTGTTCGCGGTGTCGATCCTGATCCGCCGGCCGGTGGTCGGCTACGTCTGGAGCTGGGCCAACGGCCACGACCGCACCTGGCGCACCGTCCGGCGTGCCGTGCTGGCATTCGACATCGCCACCCTGACCTGGGTGCTGGTGTTCGGTGCCCGGTTCGTGGTGCAGCACCGCCTCTACGACATGGACAAGACCGGCTGGCTGGGGGTGGCCCGCATCGCGATGGGCTGGCCGCTGACCGCGGTCGCCGCCCTGGTCACCTATCTGGCGATCCGCACCGCTCAGCGCGCGGTGCACCAAGCCCACGCGCACGAGACCGAGACCGACGTCACGCCGGCCGGCGACTGATCGCTAGTTCTCGGCGGACAACACCGTCGAGCGCAACTCGTCCTCGACCTCGGGGGCCGCGACGAACAACAACTCGTCGCCTCCTTCGAGCGGCTCGTCGGGCTCGGGAACGATCACCCGCGGACCGCGCAGGATCGTCACCAGCGCGGCGTCGCGGGGCAGCGACAGCTTGCGCACCGGCCGGCCGCCCCACGGGGTGTCGTCGGGCAGGGTGATCTCGACCAGGTTGGCGTGGCCCTGGCGGAACTGCATCAGGCGCACCAGATCGCCGACCGCCACCGCCTCCTCGACCAGGGAGGCCAGCATCCGCGGCGTGGACACCGCGACGTCGACGCCCCAGGCGCTCGTCGAACAGCCACTCGTTGCGCGGGTCGTTGACCCGCGCCACCACCCGCGAGACCGCGAACTCCGTCTTGGCCAGCAGCGAGAGCACCACGTTGGCCTTGTCGTCGCCGGTGGCGGCGATCACCACGTCGAACTCCTCGAGGTGCACCGACTCCAGCAGGCTCAGCTCGCAGGCGTCGCCGAGGCGCCAGTGCGCCGCCGGAATGGCGTCGACGTCGACGTGGTCGGCGTTGCGCTCGATCAGGGTGACGTCGTGCGCGTTGTCCACCAGCTCGCGGGCGATCGACCTGCCGACCGCGCCGGCCCCGGCGATCGCGACCTTCAGGCGCTTCTCGCCCATCTCAGTGCCCCTCTCCGACGTCCGGGCCCGGCGGTAGCGCGGCGATCGCCAGCGCCTCGGCGGCCCGCCCGGACACCGCCGCGATGTAGACCTGATCGCCGGCCTGGACGACGGTCTTGGGCTCGGGCAGGATCCCGGTGCCGAACCGGATGACGAAGGCCACCCGCGCGCCGGTGACCTCCTCCAGGTCGGTGACCCGGTGGCCGACCCAGCCCTCGTGCAGCGACGCCTCGGCGACCGCCACGGTGCCGGTGGGGTCGCGCCACTTGGTGGTCTCGGTGTCGCGGACGAGCGCGTTGAGCAGCCGGTCGGTGGTCCACGGCACGGTGGCCACCGTCGGGATGCCCAGCCGTTCGTAGACCGCGGCGCGCTTGGCGTCGTAGATGCGGGCCACCACCCGCTCCGACGCCGAAGGTCTCGCGCGCCACCCGGGCGGAGATGATGTTCGAGTTGTCGCCGGAGGACACCGCCGCGAAGGCGTCGGCGTTCTGAATCCCCGCGCGCAGCAGCACTTCCCGGTCGAAGCCCATCCCGAGCACCCGCTCGCCGGAGAACTCCGGCGGACAGCCGGTTGAATGCGGTCGCGTCGCGGTCGATGATCGCCACGTCATGCCCGATCCGGGACAGCGCGTCGGCCAGCGAGGCGCCCACCCGGCCGCACCCCATCACCACTACCCGCACCTGACATCCTCTCGGTCACGTCGTGCGTCGGCCCGCCTGAACCGGGGCCGAAACGTGGCTGACCGACCCGTGCGGACACCGACCGTATCCGGAACGCTACAGCCAAACGGTCATGGGCTTAGTCTTGGCACTCGTGTCTAAGCTTTCGACCGCCGCGCGCCGGCTGGTCCTGGGGCAGCCCTTCCGCAGCGACAAGCTGAGTCACACGCTGCTGCCCAAGCGGATCGCCCTGCCGGTGTTCGCCTCCGACGCGATGTCGTCGGTGGCCTACGCGCCCGAGGAGATCTTCCTGGTGCTCTCGGTTGCCGGGCCTGGCCGCCTACTCGATGGCGCCCTGGATCGGCGTGGCGGTCGCGCTGGTGATGCTCGTGGTGGTCGCGTCCTACCGGCAGAACGTGCACGCCTACCCGTCCGGCGGCGGCGACTACGAGGTGGTGACCACCAACCTGGGCCCCACCGCCGGCCTGACGGTGGCCAGCGCGCTGCTGGTCGACTACGTGCTGACCGTCGCGGTGTCGATGGCCTCGGCGATGTCGAACATCGGCTCGGCGGTCCCGTTCATCGCCCACCACAAGGTGTTGTTCGCCGTCATCGCGATCGTGCTGCTGACCGCGGCCAACCTGCGCGGCATCCGGGAGTCCGGCACCGCGTTCGCCATCCCCACCTACGCGTTCATGATCGCCATGTTCGTGATGCTGCTGTGGGGCTTCTTCCAGATCCACGTCCTGGGCGACCACCTGCAGGCCGAGTCCGCCGGCTTCGGCCTGCGCTCCGAACACGGCGACGTGCTGGGGTTGGCGCTGGTGTTCCTGGTCGCCCGGTCGTTCTCCTCGGGCTGCGCGGCGCTGACCGGTGTGGAGGCGATCAGCAACGGGGTGCCGGCGTTCCGCAAGCCCAAGTCGAAGAACGCCGCCACCACGCTGGCCCTGCTGGGCGGCATCGCGGTCGACGCTGCTTCATCGGCATGATCGTGCTGACCCTGGAGACCGGCGTCAAGGTCGCCGAACGCCCCGACGAACAGCTCATCGGCGCTCCCGACGGGCTACCAGCAGAAGACGCTGGTGGCGCAGCTGGCCGACTCGATCTTCCACAACTTCCCGCCGGGTCTGTTCCTGATCACCGGCGTCACCGCGCTGATCCTGGTGCTGGCCGCCAACACCGCGTTCAACGGCTTCCCGGTGCTGGGTTCGATCCTGGCCCAGGACCGCTACCTGCCGCGCCAGCTGCACACCCGCGGCGACCGGCTGGCGTTCTCCAACGGCATCCTGTTCCTGGCGGCCGCCGCCATCGCGTTCGTGGTCGCCTTCAACGCCGAGGTCACCGCGCTGATCCAGCTCTACATCGTGGGCGTGTTCATCTCGTTCACGCTCAGCCAGATCGGCATGGTGCGGCACTGGACGCGGCACCTGCGCACCGAGACCGACCCGCAGGCGCGGCGCCGGATGATGCGCTCGCGGGTGATCAACACCATCGGCTTCGTCGCCACCGGCGCGGTGCTGATCGTCGTGCTGGTCACCAAGTTCATGGCCGGCGCCTGGATCGCGATCGTCGCGATGGGCGGCCTGTTCATCCTGATGAAGGCGATCCACCGGCACTACGACACGGTGTCACGCGAACTGGCCGCCCAGGAGGCCGAGCAGGGCGAGATCGTCCTGCCCAGCCGCAACCACGCCGTCGTGCTGGTCTCCAAGCTGCACCTGCCGACGCTGCGGGCGCTGGCCTACGCCCGGGCCACCCGGCCCGACGTGCTGGAGGCCATCACCGTCAACGTCGACGACGCCGAGACCCGCGAGCTGGTGCACAAGTGGGAGGACAGCGACGTCACGGTGCCGCTGAAGGTGGTCGCCTCCCCGTACCGGGAAGTCACCCGGCCGGTGCTGGACTACGTCAAGCGGATCAGCAAGGAAGCCCCGCGCACGGTGGTCACGGTGTTCATCCCGGAGTACGTCGTCGGGCACTGGTGGGAGCAGATCCTGCACAACCAGAGCGCGCTGCGGCTCAAGACCCGGCTGCTGTTCATGCCCGAACGTGATGGTGACTTCGGTTCCGTGGCAACTCAATTCGTCGGAGCGGGTGCAACGATCTGATGGCGCAGAACGCGCCCGGCGACGTCCGCCGCGGCTTTCTGGAGTGACCGACTCGCGGACGCCGGCGGCGACTCGACGCGCCGCCGAACTGGTTGTCAGCACCGGTGCCGCGGCCAACGGCGGCAGCTGCGTGGCCCGCCACGAGGGCCGGGTGATCTTCGTCCGCTATGCGCTGCCGGGGGAGCAGGTGCGCGTCCGGATCACCGGCGATCGCGGATCTTATTGGCACGCAGAGGCTTTCGAGATTCTCGAGCCGTCGCCGGACCGGGTGGACTCGCTGTGCCCGATCGCCGGCGTCGACGGCTCCGGCTGCTGCGACCTCGCTTTCGCCGAGCCGCGCGCCGCTCGCGAGCTCAAGGGCCAGGTGGTCGCCAACCAGCTCGAGCGGCTCGGTGACTTCGCCTGGCAGGGTGCGGCCGAACCGGTCGGCGACGGCGGGGCCGCTGGGCTGGCGCACCCGGGTGCGCCTCGACGTGGGCTCCGACGGCCGGGCCGGGTTCCACCGCTACCACAGCGCCGAGCTGGTCACCGATCTGCGCTGCGGGCAGCTGCCGGACGGCATGCTCGACGGGCTCGACGGCCCGCGGTGGCAGGCCGGCGAGCAGGTGCATGTCGTCCTCGACGACGACGGCGTCCGCCACGTGGTGGCCACCAGCCGGCAGCCGCGCCGCACCCGGGTGGTCGAGGGCGCCAACGACACGGTCCAGCACGTCGGCCAGCGGGTGTGGCGGGTGCCGTCGACCGGTTTCTGGCAGGCCCATCGCGCCGCCGCGGCGACGTACAGCGCACTGGTCACCGAGTGGACCCGGGACAGCGGTGCGACGACGGCGTGGGATCTCTACGGCGGTGCCGGAGTGTTCGCCGCCGCGCTCGCCGACGTGGTCGGTGACGGCGGACGGGTGCTGACCGTGGACACCTCGCGGGCGGCCTCCCGCTGCGGCGCGGGCCGCGCTGGCCGACCTGCCGCAGGTCGAGGTCCTCACCGAATCGGTGCGCCGGGCCCTGCACGCACAGCAGGGCGGCGCCGACGTCGCGGTGCTCGATCCGCCGCGCTCCGGGGCCGGCCGCGAGGTGGTCGAACTGCTGGCCGCCGCCGGGGTGCCGCGGGTGGTCCACGTCGGCTGCGAAGCCGCGGCGTTCGCCCGCGACGTCGGGCTGTACCAGCGCAACGGCTACCGCGTCGAGCAGATCCGCGTGTTCGACTCGTTCCCGCTGACCCATCACGTCGAATGCGTCGCGCTTCTGACGAGGTGAGATACATCACCACCGGTAAACTCATGGCCCCGTCGATGCAGAGGTGATTCGTGGCCGATCGCAAGCCCCTGCTGCAGCGTGCGTTGTTCGCTCGCGGCTCCTGGTCGGAGACCGCGCGCGTCACCACGATCCTGCGCAAGGAAACCGTCGGCGGGGCGCTGCTGCTGTTCGCCGCCGCGGTCGCGCTGATCTGGGCCAACTCGCGGTGGTCGGCGTCGTACCACAACCTGACGAACTTCCACGTCGGCACCGACCGGTTCGGTCTGCACCTCGACCTCAGCCTCGGGGGCTGGGCCGCGGACGGCCTGCTGGCGATCTTCTTCTTCGTCGTCGGGCTCGAACTCAAGCGGGAGTTCGTCGCCGGAGACCTCCGTGACCCCGGCCGCGCCGCCCTGCCCATCGCCGCGGCCATCGGCGGCATGGTGGTGCCCGCGGCGATCTTCGTGGCGTTCACCATCAATGCCGGCGAGGGCGCGGCGCGCGGGTGGGCGATTCCCACCGCCACCGACATCGCCTTCGCGGTGGCCGTGCTCGCCGTCATCTCCACCCACCTGCCGTCGGCGCTGCGTACGTTCCTGCTGACCCTGGCGGTGGTCGACGACCTGTTGGCCATCACGGTGATCGCCATCTTCTACACCGACAAGATCAAGCTGGTGCCGCTGCTGGTGGCGTTGATCCCGCTGATCCTGTTCGCGGTCCTCGTGCAGCGGCGAATCCAGTCGTGGTGGCTGCTGATCCCGCTGGCGGTGCTCACCTGGGTGTTCGTCCACGAGTCGGGGGTGCACGCCACGGTGGCCGGGGTGCTGCTGGGCTTCACGGTGCCCGTGCTGCGCAGCGAGGCGGCCGGCGGGCCGAGGCCGGGCCCGGGCTGGCCGAGCACTTCGAGCACCTGATGCGGCCGGTGTCGGCGGGTTTCGCCGTGCCGGTGTTCGCCTTCTTCGCGGCCGGTGTCACCTTCGGCGGCTATGACGGATTGGTGACAGCGCTGAGCGATCCGATCGCGCTGGGCATCGTCGGCGGACTGGTGGTCGGCAAGACCATCGGGGTGTTCGGGACCACCTGGGTGCTCGCCGCGGTCACCCGCGCCAGCCTCGACGCGGCACTGCGCTGGATCGACGTGCTCGGCATGTCGATGCTGGCCGGCATCGGGTTCACGGTATCCCTGCTGATCGGCGATTTGGCCTACGATTCGGGCTCCGCGCGCGACGACGTCGTCAAGGTCGCCGTACTCACCGGAAGTTTGCTGGCTGCCGTGCTGGCGGCGATCCTGCTGCGGCTGCGGAACCGCCATTACCGGTCGGTCTGGCTGATGGAGACACGTGACCGAGACCACGACGGTGTGCCCGACATCTACGAGTCTGGGCAGGACTGATCGGTTCGGCGGTGCGTAGACTGGCCTGATGCTGGAACAGGTCCGCGGCCCCGCTGATCTGCAACACCTTTCCCAGTCGCAGCTGACCGAACTGGCCACCGAGATTCGCCAGTTCCTGATCCACAAAGTCGCTGCCACGGGTGGGCATCTGGGGCCCAATCTCGGAGTGGTCGAACTGACGCTTGCCCTGCACCGCGTCTTCGACTCGCCGCACGACCCGATCGTCTTCGACACCGGCCACCAGGCCTACGTGCACAAGATGCTGACCGGTCGCAGCGCGGACTTCGACACGCTGCGCAAGAAGGACGGCCTGTCGGGCTATCCGTCGCGCGCCGAGAGCGAGCACGACTGGGTCGAGTCCAGTCACGCCTCAGCGGCGCTGTCCTACGCCGACGGGCTGGCCAAGGCCTTCGAACTGACCGGGCACCGCAACCGCCACGTCGTGGCCGTCGTCGGTGACGGCGCGCTGACCGGCGGTATGTGCTGGGAGGCGCTGAACAACATCGCCGCCGCGCGACGCCCGGTGGTCATCGTGGTCAACGACAACGGCCGCAGCTACGCGCCCACCATCGGCGGTCTGGCCGACCACCTGGCCGGCCTGCGACTGCAGCCCGCCTACGAGCGGGTGCTCGAGCGCGGCCGCATCGCCGTGCGGGGCATGCCGGTCGTCGGCGAGGCGTTCTACCAGGCCATGCACAGCGTCAAGGCCGGGCTGAAGGACGCGCTCTCGCCGCAGGCGATGTTCACCGACCTCGGGCTGAAGTACGTCGGGCCGATCGACGGCCACGACGAGCACGCCGTGGAGAACGCGCTGCGCCACGCCCGGGGCTTCAACGCCCCGGTGATCGTGCACGTCGTGACCCGCAAGGGCATGGGCTACCCGCCGGCGGAGAACGACGAAGCCGAGCAGATGCACTCCACCGGTGTGATCGACCCGGTGACCGGGCGCGCGACGCAGGCCTCGGCGCCGGGGTGGACCGTCGGTGTTCTCCGACGCCCTGATCACCTATGCCGCCAAGCGCCGCGACATCGTCGCGATCACCGCGGCGATGCCCGGACCCACCGGACTGTCGGCCTTCGGCGAGCGGTTCCCGGACCGGCTGTTCGACGTCGGCATCGCCGAGCAGCACGCGATGACCTCGGCGGCCGGCCTGGCGATGGGCGGACTGCACCCGGTGGTGGCGATCTACTCGACGTTCCTCAACCGGGCCTTCGACCAGATCATGATGGACGTCGCCCTGCACAAGCTGCCGGTCACCATGGTGCTCGACCGCGCCGGCATCACCGGCAACGACGGCGCCAGCCACAACGGCATGTGGGACCTGTCGGTGCTGAGCATCGTGCCGGGCATGCGCGCCGCCGCACCGCGTGACGGCGCCCGGTTGCGTGAGGAACTCGGCGAAGCGCTCGAGATCAGCGACGGCCCGACCGCCATTCGGTTCCCGAAAGGCGCTGTGGGCGAAGACATTCCGGCGATCGAGCGGGTGTCCGGGCTGGACGTTCTGGCCCGCCCCGCCGAGGGCCTCGGCGACGATGTCCTGCTGATCGCGGTGGGCTCGTTCGCCTCGATGGCGCTCAAGGTCGCCGAGCGGCTGCGCAACCAGGGCATCGGCGTGACGGTGGTCGACCCGCGCTGGGTCATTCCGGTTCCGGAGGCGCTGCAACCGCTGGCCAAGGCGCACAAGCTGGTGGTGACCGTGGAGGACAACGGCGTTCGCGGTGGTGTCGGATCGGCTGTCTCGGCCGCGCTTCGTGCCGCCGAGATCGACGTGCCGTGCCGCGATGTCGGTGTGCCGCAACAGTTCCTGAACCACGCAGCCCGCGGTGAGGTGCTCGAGGAGGTCGGCCTGACCGAGCAGAACATCGCCCGTCAGGTGACCGGCTGGGTCGCCGCCCAGGGCTCGCTCGACGAGTCGGTCAGCGAGCAGGTCGACTAGCTCCGCCGAGCTGGGGCACCTCCCGCGAGCAGACGCAAATGTCTCCGAAAGCCCGGCGTGTCGGGGACTTTTACGTCTGCTCGGCGGAAGTGGTCAGCGCCGCAGAGAGCACCGGCACCACCAGTTGGCGCTGCCACGAGCGCGCCCCGGCCTCGCGCAGGAACTCATCGACGGCACCGGCCGCGTCGGCGGTGTCCTGCCAGTCCCAGCACAGCCGTCGCACCAGCTCCGGCGACAACAGGTTCTCGCTCGGCACCGAGACCCGTGCCGACAGTTCGGTCAGCGCGGCGCGGGCGGCGTCCAGGCGCGCGGCGGCCTCCGGCTTGCGTTTGGCCCAGCGCACCGCCGGCGGCGGGCCGTTCTGCGGCTCGGCGGTGTCCGGCGGCTCGGGGTTGTTGCGCGCGGCCTCCAGCGCCGTCATCCACACGTGCGCGCTGCGGCGCTGCTTGTTGCCGCCGAAGATCGGCAGCTTGGTGAGTTCCTCGACGGTCTTGGGGTCGGCCAGGGCGGCGGCGACGATGGCCGAGTCGGGCAGGATGCGCCCGGGGGCGATGTCGCGGCGCCGTGCGATCTGGTCGCGCACCGTCCACAGCTCGCGCACCGCGGCCAGGCCCTCACGGGTGCGGACCTTGTGCAGACCCGAGGTGCGCCGCCACCGGTCGCGCCGCGTGACCTGGGCTTCCGCACAGCGCAGATACTCGAATTCCTCGGCGGCCCAATCGGTTTTGTTCTGCTCGGCCAGCACTGCGGCGATCGACTCGCGCAGTTCGATCAGCACCTCGACGTCCAGGGCGGCGTAGTTCAGCCAGGCCGCCGGCAGCGGGCGTTTGGACCAGTCGGCCGCGCCGTGGCCCTTGGCCAGGCCCAGCCCGAGCAGGCGCTGCACCATCGCGGCGAGATTGACCCGCTCGAAGCCTGCCAGCCGGCTGGCCAGCTCGGTGTCGTACAGCGACGGCGGCCGCAGGCCCACCTCGGCCAGGCACGGCAGGTCCTGATCGGCGGCGTGCAGGATCCACTCGTCTTCTGCCAGCACCTGGGCGACCGGCTCGAGCACGTCGATGGGGCTGCTGCCGTGGTTCACCGGGTCGATGAGCACGGTGCCCGCACCGGCGCGCCGGATCTGGATCAGGTAGGCGCGGTTGGAGTACCGGAAACCCGACGCCCGCTCGGCGTCGACGGCGAACGGGCCGCTGCCCGCCGCCAGTTTCTCGGCGGCCGCGGCGATCTCGCCGACGCTGACCGATATCGGTGGCACACCCTCGGCCGGGCTGCAGCAGCGGGGTGGCTTCGGGGGCTTCCTCGCCGGGGGTGTCGGGCACCACGTCGCCGTCGTCGAGCGCGACCATGTCAGGCGCGTGAACGGGAACTCAGATCGGTCACCCCGGCCGGCGGCAGCCCGGCGGCGTGCTCGAGGACTTCGCAGAACGCCTGCACGTGGGTGCCCAGCTCCAGCGACGTCGCCGTCCACGACGCCCTCATCTCGAGCTGGTGCGCGCGGGGCGGACCGGAGATGTCGCCGTAGCGCACCGATGTGGTGGCCGTGACGGTGCCGCCGAGCGCGGTGACGTGCTCGGCACGGGCATCGAGGGCGTCGACCAGCCAGCTCCAGGCCACCTCGGGCAGCAGCGGGTCGACGGCCTCGGTGGAGTCGAGGTCGGCCTGGATGTAGGCGACCAGGCGCATGGTGCCGTCCCAGGCCTCCGAGCCGTCGGGGTCGTGCAGCAGGATGAGCCGGCCGAAGGCGTCACCCTCGGATCGTTCGGGGATGATCTCGGTCTCGGCATGCTTGACTTCGGCACCCAGCGCATAGCTGTACGGCGCGAGACGCTGAGGTGGGCGGATCGGACCGAGTTCGATCTCTGCACGCACCTGGGCGGAATTCATGGCCGCCACCGCCTCGCGGAATTGCGCCGGTTCCGCAGTGGTCACTCGTTTGACGCTAGCCCCATCGGTCAGGTCGGGGGAGCAGGCGCGCCGAATTCCTACCGTCGGGCGGTTCCGGGCCTGAGGCCTCGTGGCAGCATGGACGCGATGAGTACGCGTCGTGCACTGCCCGAGGCGCCGTTTCTGGCTGCCGCGACCGGCAGCAAACCCAACCGTGTCCCGGTCTGGTTCATGCGGCAGGCCGGCCGGTCGCTGCCCGAGTACCGGGCGTTGCGGGCCAAGAACACGATGATGCAGGCCTGCTTCGACGCCGAACTGGTCTGCGAGATCACGCTGCAACCGGTGCGCCGCCACCACGTCGACGCGGCGATCCTGTTCTCCGACATCGTCGTCCCGATGCGCGGTGCCGGCATCGACCTGGACATCGTCCCCGACGTCGGGCCGGTGATCGCCCACCCGGTGCGCACCCAGGCCGATGTCGCGGCGATGAAAGGCATTGAGCTGCAAGGGGTCGGCGCCGTTGCCGACGCAGTGGCAATGCTGGTCGGCGAGCTCGGCGAGGTGCCCCTGATCGGGTTCGCCGGTGCGCCGTTCACCCTGGCCTCGTATCTGGTCGAGGGCGGCCCGAGCAAGCTGCACGAGCGAACCAAGGCGATGATGCTCGGCGAGCCGGCGACGTGGCACGCGCTGATGAGTGCGCTCACCGACCTGACCATCGCCTTCCTGAAAGTGCAGCTCGACGCCGGGGTGGACGCCATCCAGGTCTTCGACTCGTGGGCGGGCACGCTGTCGCTGGCCGACTACCGCACCCACGTGCTGCCGCACAGCACCCGGGTGTTCACCACCCTGGCCGGCTACGGCGTGCCGATGACCCACTTCGGCGTCGGCACGGCCGAGCTGCTCGGCGCGATGGCCGAAGCCGTCTCCGGACACGCCGCCCCGGCCGTGGTCGGCGTGGACTGGCGCACCTCGCTGGCCGACGCGGCGACCCGGGTCGGCCCGGGTGTGGCGCTGCAGGGCAACCTCGACCCGGTCGCGCTCCTGGCGGGCTGGCCGGTGATCGAGAAGGCGGCGCGGGCCGTGGTCGACGACGGCCGCCTGGCGGTCGACGCCGGGGCCGCCGGGCACATCTTCAACCTCGGCCACGGTGTGCTGCCGGCCACCGACCCGGACATGCTGACCGATCTGGTGGCCCTGGTGCATTCGCTGTGACGTCCGGGGGAACAAGCCTTTCGTATTGCGTTGTCGGGGGCGGCATTTCGGGTCTGGTGGCCGCATACCGGATTCGCGCCGCCGTCGGCGACGACGCCACCGTCACCCTGTTCGACCCGGCCGACCGGCTCGGCGGCATCCTGCGCACCGAACGGCTCGGCGGTCAGCCGATGGACATCGGCGCCGAGGCGTTCGTGGTGCGCAGGCCCGAGGTGCCCGCGCTGCTGGCCGAACTCGGCCTGGCCGGCCGGCAGATCAGCACCACCGGCGTGCGCCCGACGATCTACAGCCAGGCCCGCCTGCATCCCCTTCCGCCGGACACCGTCAACGGCATCCCGACGTCGGCGGCGTCGGTGACCGGGTTGGTCGACGACGCCACGATCGCGCAGATGGCCGCCGAACCGCACCGCCGCCTGCAGTGGCGGGCCGGTGCCGACCCCTCGGTCGGCGCAGTGGTGGCCGACCGATTCGGCGAGCAGGTGGTGGCCCGATCGGTCGATCCCGATGCTGTCCGGGGTGTACGCCGGGTCGGCGGCGACGATCGGCATCCGCGCCGCGGCACCGACGGTGGCCGCAGCCCTGGACGCCGGCGCGGCCAGCCTGACCGACGCGGCCCGCCGGGCGCTGCCCACCAGCACCCGCGGTCCGGTGTTCGGGGCCATCGAGGGCGGCTACGAGGTGCTGCTGAACGAGTTGGTGCAGCGCAGCCGACTGCGGTGGGTGCAGACCGCGATCGAACACATCTCCGCCGACGGGTCCGGCTGGGTGCTGCGCGACGACGAGGGCTCACACTGGCGCGCCGACGCGGTGGTCGTCGCCGTCCCGGCGCCGCGGCTGGCCGGCCTGGTCGGCGACGTCGCACCGCGGGCGGCCGCGGCGGCCGCGCGGATTCCGGTGGCCTCGGCCGCCGTGCTGGCGATGGCGGTGCCCGGCGGCACCCCGTTGCCGCCGCAGTCCGGTGTGCTGGTGGCCAGCGGAGAACGCCTGCACACCAAGGCGATCACCCTGTCCACCCGGAAGTGGGGCGCGCGCGGCAACGCCGAACTGCTGCGGATGTCGTTCGGGCGGTTCGGCGATGACCTGGCTCGCGTCACCTCCGACACCCAGCTGCAGTCCTGGGCGGTGGCCGACCTGAAGACGGTCTTCGGCATCGACGTCGACCCCGTCGAAGTGCTGGTGCACCGCTGGCTGGACGCGATGCCGCAGTACGGACCCGGCCACGGCGAGCTGGCCGCGGATATTCGCGCCGGGCTGCCGCCCACCCTCGCCATCGCCGGCAACTACCTCGACGGCATCGGGGTACCCGCCTGCCTGGCCGTGGCGGACCGGGCCGCGGCCGCCGTCGTCGCCGCCACCACACGCCGGTAGCGCCACGTGCGCGTGGCACCATGGGTGCCATGGCACGACTTGACTACGACGAGCTCAACGCGACCATCCGCTACGTCATGTTCTCGGCGTTCGCAGTCGAGCAGGGCGCTCTCGGATACGACGACGACGCCCGTGCCGCCGTCGTCGACGAGACCGCCACCTTCCTCAAGCAGCAGGAGGACAACGGCGTCGTCGTGCGGGGCATCTACGACGTGGCCGGGATGCGCGCCGACGCCGACTTCATGTTCTGGACCCACGCCGAACGGGTGGAGTCACTGCAGGCCCTCTACAGCGACTTCCGTCGCACGACCACGCTGGGCCGCGCCACCAGGCCGGTGTGGAGCAGCGTCGCGCTGCACCGCCCCGCGGAGTTCAACAAGAGCCATGTCCCGGCGTTTCTGGCCGGTGAGGAGCCGGGCAACTACGTGTGCGTCTACCCGTTCGTGCGCTCGCTGGACTGGTACCTGCTGCCCGACGAAGAGCGGCGCAAGATGCTCGCCGACCACGGGATGGCCGCCCGCGGCTACAAGGACGTCCGCGCCAATACCGTGCCGGCCTTCGCGCTCGGCGACTACGAGTGGATTCTGGCGTTCGAGGCTCCCGAGCTTCACCGCATCGTCGACCTGATGCGTGACCTGCGCGCCACCGAGGCCCGCCGGCACGTGCGGGAGGAGATCCCGTTCTTCACCGGCCCGCGCGTCGGTGTCGAGGAGCTCGTCGCCCGGCTGCCGTGAGGTTGCCGGGCTGACTGGGGGCAATCCACCCATTTTCGCCCCCGCGGGTCGTTAGCATTTCGGTGTCGTCGATATGCGCACCGAATTGCCGAGACGATCGGGGGCCGGGTGGGAGAACCGAGGGCGACGCTCAAAACGGGCTACGGCGCGGCTCTGCTCGCGCTGGCCGTGGTCGGCTTCTTCGGCTGGCTCCTGGCCGGGCAGTCCGGTTCTGCAACCCTCTCGGTCTTCGCCGACACCGACACTCTGATGGTGGTGGTGGCCGCCGGCGCGGCGTTCACCACGGCCGTCAGCGCCCGCCTGACCCGCGGCCGGGTGCGCGGCGCATGGCTGTCGCTGACGGTCGGGCTGGCCGGATTCACCCTGGGTGCGGCGATCTGGCTCTACTACGCCGTCGCAGGCCGGGTGGCCCCGTTCCCGTCGGTGGCCGACGCCGCCTACCTGATGCTGCCGATCGCCGCCGGGGTCGCCCTGCTGTTGCTCAGCACCGGGCTGAGCCGTACCTCGCGGACCCGCCTGATCCTGGACGGGCTGTGCGTCGCGGCGTCGTTCAGCATCATCATCTGGGCGGCCGTCCTCGACGAGGTGTGGGATGCCTCGGCCCGCGACCAGCTGAAAATTGCTGTCTCGCTTGCCTATCCGGTTCTCGACGCCGCGGTGCTGACCATCGCCGTGGTGGTACTTGCCCGGGCCCAGCCGGGCCAGCGGCGAACACTGGCCCTGCTGACTCTGGCGATGGTGTGCATCGCCGTCTCCGACGGGGTGTTCGTCTACCTGGCCGCCACCCAACGTCACGTCAACGCAGACATCGTCGACGTCGGATGGCTGGCCGGGATGCTGCTGATGGCCGTGGCCGCTGCCACCGGCCGCGACTTCTCGGTGCGGGGAACCGTTGTCGCGCAGCCACCGTCCTGGGCGTCGGTGTGGCTGCCGTTCATACCCGTGGTGACGGCGAGCGTGGCTGCATTGGTACAGCCTCCCGAGGAGGTGCGCTCGGCCCCCATCATCGTGCCCAGCGCGATACTCGCGTTCGCCTTCCTGGCTCGCCAACTGCTGGTGATGAGAACCGGCGGCCGGCGGTGGCCGAACAGGCCCTGCGCGATCCGCTGACCGGTATCGGGAACCGCATCGTCTTTCGCGACCACCTCAACCACGCCATGCAGATGCGTGATCGGGCCGGGCTGTCGGTCGGGGTGCTGGCGATGGACCTCGACGACTTCAAGATGGTCAACGACACCTTGGGGCACCCCGCCGGTGACGAGTTGCTCAACCTCGTCGCCGAACGGATTGTCACCGCCGTCGAACTGCTCAGCGGGCCGATGTGGCGGCCACATCCCGAGCGCGGTGTGCTCGCACCGGACGAGTTCCTGCCGCTGGTCCGCCGTTACGGCTTGATGGGCCGCGTCAACGACTTCGTGGTCAACAAGGCCCTCGACGACGTGCTCGAGTGGCGCGCCGCGGCGTTCCACGCCCCGGTGGCGATCAACATCTTCGCTCCGTCGATGGCCGACCTGCGGCTGCCCGCCACCATCGCCGCGGCATTGTCCGAGCGCGGCCTGGACGCCGGCGAGCTGACCGTCGAGATCACCGAAGACCTCTTCCTGGACAACATGGAACGGGCCAAGCTCGTGCTGCGGCAGCTGCGCGAGCACGGCGTCAGAATCGCCATCGACGACTTCGGCAGCGGCTACTCGGCGCTGTCCTACATGCGTGAACTCACCGTCGACGAGGTGAAGCTGGACCGGCAGTTCATCGCGCCGATGCTGACCGACCCTCGGGCGGCGGCCGTCGTCCGGGCCGTCATCGATCTCGCCGGCGAGTTGGGCCTGTCCACCGTGGCCGAGGGCATCGAGAACGCCGCGAGCGCGACATGGCTTCGCGAGCGCGGCTGCCACATCGGGCAGGGCTTCTTCCTGAGTCCGCCGGTGTCCTCCCGGCAGCTGATCGGCATGGCGAACCGGCGGGTGGCCGGCCTGGAATACGTCGACGAGGTCGGCTCGACACGGCCGCGCTGATCACGGCGCGCGACGAAAAACACCGTTCGGCTAAAATTCTGCCGACGTCAATTTCTGTCCGCTCCGTCCGGCAGGGAGGGGGCTGAAACATTGCCCAAGGCTAGATGGGTGATCGCCGGCGTCGCCGCCGTCTTCGTCGCGTTCGCCGCCTGGGTGCTTGGCGGCTCGTCGCAGGGAACCACGGTGGCGGCGGTGTCCGACATCATGCTGGTCGCGTTGACGGTGCCGGTGATCTGGCTGGTCGCGCTGGCGGCTCGATCCGCATCAGGGCCGGGTACGCCTGGCGTGGCTGGCGCTGACCTTCGGGCTTGCCGCCTGGGCGATCGGCGAGGCCATCTGGACCTACCACGAAGTGGTGCTGAAGCAGGAGCCGTTCCCGTCCCTGGCGGACGCCGCTTTCCTGTTGTTCCCGGTTGCGTCGTGCGTGGCTCTGCTGGTCTTGCCGGGCGACGACGCCGGGCCGTTCCGGGGCCGTGCACTGCTCGACGGGCTGATCGTGGCGGCGTCGCTGTTCGTCGTCGGCTGGGTGACGATTCTCGGCCCCGTCTACAGTGCCGGCGAGACCGACCGACTCGCATTGGCCGTCGCGCTGGCCTACCCGCTCTCCGACGTCGTCGTGTTGACGATGGCCGCGGTGGTGCTGGTGCGGTCGGGGTCCGGTGACCGCCTGCCGCTGACCCTTGTGACGGCGGGTGTGGCGTGTATTGCGTTGTCCGACAGCCTGTTCGCCTACCTGGCGGCCCAGAACGCCTACGACAGTGGCGGGGTGCTCGACATCGGCTGGGTGGCAGGCATGCTGCTGATCGCCGGCGGGGCGGTGGCCAGCAGGCGGCCCGGCCGCGAGAATCCGGTGGTGCTGGAGCTGCCGAGTTGGGCGTCCATCTGGTTGCCCTACGTGCCGTTGCTGGTGGCCAGCATCACCGCGGCCGCCAATCCCCGTGAGCTGCTGCAGTATCCGCTCGTCCAGTGGGTCGCGGCTCTGCTGGTGGTGGGCGTGCTCGTGCGGCAGTTCCTCGCCGTGAGCGAGAACCGGCGGTTGGTGACGGCGGTGGCCGAGCAGGGGCTGCGGGATCCGCTGACGGGGCTGGCCAACCGCGCCCGGTTCACCGAGCGGTTGAACCATCGCCATGGAACAGCGTGAGCACGAGGGTGTCTCGGTCGGTGTGATCTCGCTGGACCTCAACGACTTCAAACTGGTCAACGACAATCTCGGTCACCACGTCGGTGACGAACTGCTCACGGGTGTCGCCAACCGCCTGCTGTACTCGATCCGGTCCGGCGATACCGTCGCCCGCCCCGGGGGCGACGAGTTCTGCCTCGTCGTGGCGGGCAGCCCCGAGTCCGCTCACCTGGTGGCAGACCGGGTGGTGCAGTCATTCGACCAGCCGTTCATGGTTGCCGGCCAGCAGCTGCCCATGCGGCCCAGCGTCGGGCTGGCGATCGCCGAGCCCGGCGAGCCGCTGCTCGCCGACGAACTCCTGGAGCGCGCCGACACGGCGATGTACGCGGCCAAGCGGTCGGGCAACCGCGGCGTGCAGGTCTACGACCCGCAGATGTCGCTGGCCGCTGCGGATTCCGACCAGATGTTCGGGCAGACGCCGACGACGTCGGAGGTGGGTGGACTCGCCGCCATCGAGCTGCTCGGGGACTTCCGGCAGGCGATCGCCAACGCCGAGCTGGCCCTGGTCTACCAACCGAAGTTCGACCTCGTCACCCTGCGCATCGTGGGGGTGGAGGCGTTGTTGCGATGGAATCGCCCGGACGGCCGGGTGGTGCGGCCGAAGGACTTTCTGCCGCTGGTCCATCGGCACGGCCTGACCGGGGCGGTGACCGACTTCGTTCTCAACCGGGCGCTCGACGACGCACTGGCGTGGCGTTCGGCGTCCTTCGACGTGCCGGTTGCGGTCAACCTGTTCGCGGCCTCGCTGACCAACCTGGGCATCCCCGCCAAGCTCAGCCAGGCACTGGCAGAGCGGGACCTGCACCCGGCCACCCTGACGGTCGAGATCACCGAGGACATCTTCCTCGACAACGTCGAGCGCACCCGCACTGTCTTGGAAGGGTTGCGCGCCAAGGGTATTCGAATCGCCATCGATGACTTCGCCAACGGTTACTCGGCCTTGCCGTACCTGCGAGACCTGCCGGTCGACGAGGTCAAGATCAACCGGCAGTTCATCGAACCCATACTGGCCGACCCACGCGCCGCCAGTGTGGTGCGCGCTGTCGTCGACCTGGCCGCCGCGCTCGGACTCACCGCCGTCGCGGAAGGCATCGAGAACGCCGAGACCGCGAACTGGCTCAGCGAGCACGGCTGCCGGATCGGTCAGGGCTACTTCCTGAGCCCGCCGGTGCCGGCCGGGGAGTTGCTCTCGTTGCTCAACAGTTCCGCCGTTGGCAGCACCGGGCAACTCGAACCGACGCCTTGACGACCTTGCGGCGCTGATTGGTTCTCCGACGGCCATACCGGCAGGGGTGTGCTCGGCTAGAATTCGTCTGCCGTCAATTTGTCCACGGCGGCCCAGGGGAGGGGGCGGTGTGCCCAAGGCTGCGCATGTGGCCGCCGGCGCGGGTGCGGTCTTCCTCGCGTTCGTGATCTGGATCGTCAGCGACGTGTCCCACGGGGTCAGCCGCGCGGCGATCGACGACATCGTCCTTCTGGTCCTGGCGGTGCCGGCCGCCGTGTTCTCAGCGATCGCCGCGCGATCGGCCCACGGTCGACTGCGCATGGCCTGGACGGCGATGACCGTCGGCGTGGTGGCCTGGGGGATCGGCGAGGCGATCTGGACCCACTACGAACTGGTCTTGAACGAGGTTCCGTTCCCATCGCTGGCCGACGCCGCCTTCCTGGTCTTCCCGGTCGGCGCGTGCGCGGCGCTGCTGCTGTTCCCCAGCGAGAACACGCAGTCGTTCCGCAGCCGGGTGTTCCTGGACGGCCTGATCGTCGCCGGATCGCTGTTCCTGGTCAGCTGGGTGACGATCCTGGGTCCGCTGTACACCGCCGGCGGCACCGACCGGCTGCGGGTTCGTCGTCTCGCTGGCCTACCCGGTCTCCGACGTGGTCGTCCTGACATTGGCCGCCGTGGTGCTGGTCCGGGCCAGCGCCGAGCACCGTCTGGCGCTGACCCTGCTGACCGTCGGACTGGCCTGTATCGCCTGTCCGACAGCCTGTTCACCTACCTGGCGGCCAAGGACGAGTACGCCAGCGGGGACGTCGATCGACATCGGCTGGGCGGCGGGCCTGTTGCTGGTCGCGGTCGCGGCCGCCGCCAGCCAGGCAGACTACGCAGGCCAGCTCCGAGGCGCCCGAGCTGCCGGGCTGGGCGTCGATCTGGTTGCCGTACGCGCCGCTGCTGCTGGCCGGCATCGTCGCGGCGGCCAAACCGCCGGCGCTGCTGCGCTCCCAGCCGGTGGAGATCATCGCCGGCCTGCTGGTGCTCGCCGTGCTGGCCCGGCAGTTCCTGGCGGTCAGCGAGAACCGCCGGCTGCTGGCCACCGTCGCCGACCAGGCGCTGCGCGACCCGCTGACCGGACTGGCCAACCGCGCGCTGTTCAACGAGCGGCTCGACCACGCGATGGAACTGCGCGAACGCGACGGCACACGGTCGGTGTCGCCACCGTGGATCTCAACGACTTCAAGCTGGTCAACGACAACCTCGGTCATCCGATCGGCGACGAACTGCTGGTCGGCGTCGGCCAATCGCCTGCTGAGCGCTCGATTCGGGCCGGCGACACGGTGGCCCGGCTCGGCGGTGACGAGTTCTCCGTGCTCGTCGAGGGCAGCGCCGACGTCGCCCACCTGGTCGCCCATCGGGTGGTGGAGGCCTTCGACCGGCCGTTCCGGCATCGCCGGTCACGAGCTGCTGGTGCGCCCCAGTGTCGGGCTGGCGATCGCCGGTCCGACGAGCCGAGTCCTGGATGCCGAGGAACTGCTCCGACGCGCCGACGCCGCGATGTATTCGGCCAAGCGGGCGCGGATGCGCAGCGTGCAGACCTATCACCCGGAGATGGCAGTGGTCGCCGAGCGCCTCGATCGTCGACTGTTCGCCCGGGCTGGCGCCACGCCCCGGGGTGGCGGGGTAGCCGCGATCCAGCTGCTGGGTGATCTTCGTCAAGCCGTCATCGGCGGCGAGCTGGCACTGTTCTATCAACCCAAGTTCGACCTGGCCACCTCACGGATCGTGGGGGCGGAGGCGCTGTTGCGCTGGCCCCGCGCCGGCGGAGAGCTGGCCGAACCGGATGATTTCCTACCGCTGATCCGGCAGCACGGTCTGATGGCGTCCGTGACCGACTTCGTGCTCAACCGCGCGCTCGACGACGCCGCGACCTGGGGGGCCGCCGGGTTCGATGTGCCGCTTGCGGTCAACCTGTTCGCGCCGTCGGTGGCCAATCTGAGCTTCCCCGGCGAGATCAGCCGCGCGCTGGCAGATCGCGGACTGAACCCGGCCGCCCTCACCCTCGAGATCACCGAGGATCTGCTACTCGACAATATCGAGCGCACCCGGATCGTTCTGGACGAGTTGCGGCACAACGGGATTCGGATCGCCATCGACGACTTCGGTACCGGCTACTCGGCGTTGTCCTACCTTCGCGACCTCCCGATCGACGAGGTCAAACTGGATAAGAATTTCATCGCGCCCATACTCGGCGATCCCCGGGCAGCGGCTGTCGTACAGGCCGTCATCGACCTGTCCAAGCGGCTGGGCATCAACACCGTCGCTGAGGGCATCGAGAATGCTGAGACCGCGGCATGGCTGCACGATCATGGTTGCGATGTGGGGCAGGGATTCTTCCTCAGCCCGCCGCTGCCGTCGGAACGGCTCCTCGCACTGGTGGCCGGCCCGGCTCGGCAAAACGTCCACAACTCACCCGCTGGACAGGGTTCGGGCAGGCTAACATTCTCCTGCCGTCAATTGAATTCAACGTTGGCGGCTGCAAGCGGGGAGGGGGATCGACGTTGCCGAAGGTTTCACATGTGGCAGCAGTTGCGGGGGTTTTCTTCGTCGCGTTCGTCGTCTGGGTGGTCGGCGGCTGGGCGGAGGGGACCGCCCGCTTGGCGGTTTCCGATGCCGTGCTCCTGATTTCGACGTTTCCCGCGATCGTGTTCTCCGCGCTCGCGGCGCGCGCTGCGACGGGCCGGCTGCGCCTGGCCTGGGTGGCGATGACCGTCGGGGCGCTCGGCTGGGGGATCGGCCAGGCCATCGGCAGCTTCTACGAACTGTTCCTGAACCAGGTTCCGTTCCCGTCGCCGGCCGACGCCGCCTACCTGGTCTTCCCGTTCGGCGCCTGTGCGTGCCTGCTGCTGTTCCCCATCGAGCACACCGGATCGTCGCGCGGCCGGGTGATTCTCGACGGTCTGATCGTCGCCGGTTCGCTGTTCCTGGTCAGCTGGGTCACGATCCTCGGCCCCCTGTACTCCGCGGGCGGAACCGACCAGTTCACGTTCATCGTCTCGCTGGCCTACCCGGTCACCGACCTCGTGGTCCTGACCGTCGCCGGCGTCGTCCTGGTCCGGTCGGGTGTCGCTGACCGATTCGCGCTGACCCTGCTGACCGTCGGCGTTGCCTGCATCGCGCTGTCCGACAGCCTGTGGACCTACCTGACGGTCAAGGACCAGTACGCCAGCGGCGATGTGATCGACATCGGCTGGGCGGCGGGATTCCTGCTGATCACGGTCGCCGCCGCCGCGAGCCGGGAGGCCTCGCACGCAGGACTCCGAGTGCGCCCGCACTGCCCGGCTGGGCGTCGATCTGGTTGCCGTACGCGCCGCTGCTGCTGGCCGGCATCGTGGCGGCCGCCAACCCGCCCGCGCTGCTGCGGTCCCAGCCGGTGGAGGTGATCGCCGGACTGCTGGTGGTCGCCGTGCTGGCCCGGCAGTTCCTCGCGGTCAGCGAGAACCGCCGGCTGCTGGCGACCGTCGCCGACAGGCGCTGCGTGATCCGCTGACCGGGCTGGCCAACCGCGCGCTGTTCAACGAGCGGCTCGACCATGCGATGGATCTGCGCGGAACGCGATGGCACCGCGGTCGGGGTGGTCGCGGTGGATCTCAACGACTTCAAGCTGGTCAACGACAACCTCGGCCATCCGGTCGGCGACGACCTGCTGAGTCGGCGTCGCCAAGCGGCTGCTGAATTCCGTCCGCGCCGGCGATACCGTGGCCCGGCTCGGCGGTGACGAGTTCTCGATCGCTGGTCGAGGGCGATGCCGACGACGCGCACCTCGTCGCCCACCGGGTGGTGCAGGCCTTCGAGCGCGCCGTTCGTCGCTCGACGGTCACGAGTTGTCTGATGCGCCCGAGCGTCGGGCTGGCCGTCGCGGAACCCGACGAGCCGGACACTGGCGCTCCGAGGAGCTGCTCAGGCGCGCCGACGCGGCGATGTACGCCGCCAAGCGGGCCCGCAGCCGCGGCGTGCAGACCTACAACCCCGAGATGGCAGTCCGCGACGAGCGCCGACGCCGAACTCTTCGGCCGGTCGCACGGCTTCGGCCGAAGCCGGCGGAGTGGCGGCGATTCGAGCTGCTCGGCGACCTTCGCCACGCCATCGCCAACGACGAGCTGACACTGGTCTACCAACCGCAAGTTCGACCTGCGCCACCTCGCGCGATCGTGGGCGTGGAGGCGCTGCTGCGCTGGCCCCACCCGGACGGCGAGGTGCTCGACGCCCGACGAGTTCCTGCCGCTGGTGCGCCGGCACGGCATGATGGGGCCGGTCACCGACTGCGTGATCAACCGCGCACTCGACGACGCGATGGCATGGCAGGCCGCCTCGTTCGACGTGCCGGTCGCGGTCAACCTGTTCGCGCCGTCGCTGGCCGACCTCGGCTTCCCGGCCAGATCGCCAGGCGCTCGACGATCGCGGGCTGACGCCCGCCACCTCACCGTCGAGATCACCGAGGACCTGTTCCTCGACAACATCGAGCGGACGCGTAGCGGTCCTGGAACGACTTGCGGCGCAAAGGTATTCGCGTCGCGATCGACGACTTCGGCAGCGGCTACTCGGCGCTGTCGTATCTGCGCGACCTGCCGATCGACGAGGTGAAACTGGACCGCTCGTTCATCGCGCCGATCCTGGTCGACCAGCGCGCCGACGCGGTCGTGCGTGCCGTGGTGAAGCTGTGTCACGTGCTGGGCCTGACCACCGTCGTCGAAGGTGTCGAGGACGCCGAGACCGCCGCACGGGTGCGCGAGTACGGGTGCGACGTGGGGCAGGGCTTCTACTTCAGCAGGCCGGTGACCTCAGAGGAACTTCTCGAGTTGCTCAGGCGTCAGGTATCAGCGTCAGCGAAATCGAGTTGATGCAGTACCGCTGATCGGTCGGCGTCGGGATAGCCCTCACCGCTGAACACGTGGCCCAGGTGGCTGTGGCAGTTCGCGCACAGCACCTCCACCCGGTGCATGCCCAGTGCGTCGTCGGGGCGCAGGATCACCGCATCGGAATGCGACGGGTCGAAGAACGACGGCCAGCCGCAGTGCGACTCGAATTTCTCTGTGCTGCGGAACAATTCGGCACCGCAGGCGCGGCACTGGTAGATGCCCTCGGCTTTGGTGTCGGTGTACTCGCCGGTGAACGGACGCTCGGTACCCGCCTGGCGAAGGACGTGATACTCCTGCGGGCGTGAGCCGCTTGCGCCACTCGTCGTCGGTCAGTTCGAGCTTGGGAGCGGGAATCGAACTCATGCTCCTACGCTACCGCGTGCGCGTCGCCGGCTCTGCTCTCGCGCATCCACTCCGGGTCGATGCCGTCGTCCAGCCGGCCCTTCGCCTTGGCGTCGGAATACCGGAAGTACAGCACGCAGAACACCACGATCAGCATCAGCGACCAGCCGTAGGTGATCTTCATGTACTCCAGGAACCGCCCGGTCGTCGGCCAGCGCCACATCAGCCAGCGATCCATCGTCAGGAACCCGTAGGTGGCCAGCCACGCCGGCCAGTTGCGCACCACCGAGTTCGGCAGCACCACCGTCATCAGGAACGGGAACAGCATCATCGAGTAGTAGCCCTGGGCCAGTGACAGCACCAGCCACGACGAGATCAGCAGCACGCCCGAGGAGGTCAGCATCCAGAACAGCGGGTCGCGTTGGCGGTAGTAGCGGTTCAGCAGCCACAGGCTGGCCACCGCCAGCGCCAGGAACAGCACCCGCAGCGCCACGATCAGCCACATCGGCAGGCCGTAGTAGGTGCCGTTGCCCAGCACCGAGGAGTTGAAGTAGTCGCGGGTGGAGAAGATGTAGGGCAGCGTCCGCCGCACGAAGTTCATCGGATCGGCCACCAGCGGCCAGGCCGCGACGTTGAACACCAGTGGCACGGCCACCGCGGTCACCAGTGCGCGCCACTGGCGGCTGAGCAGCGGCAGCAGCAACAGCACGGCCAGCACCGGTTTGACCACGAGGGACAGACCGATCGCCACGCCGGCCCACCACTGATGCCCGACCCGCCCGTCGAGCAGCCACCGGAAGAACAGCACTTCGGCGAGCAGGATGCAGCCGTTGATGTTGGTGAACACCAGCGTGTTGGTCACCGACTCGGTGCAGAACATCGCCAGCAGCAGTGCGGGCAGCGCCACCGAGGTCAGCGAGAAATTGAACAGCCGCACCAGCAGGCAGGCCGCGACGATCATCGCCACCGTGTTGAAGAACACGAACCAGTTGTGCGAGGCGAACACCGGCATGTAGCCGAACGGCGCCATCAGCAGGGTGCCGCCCGGCGGGTAGAGGTAGTGCGGGTCGACGTGGTCGAAGTGCTCGTTGTAGATGTCCAGGCCGCGCCGGAAGTTCGACACCGCGCGGTACACCGGGCCGAAGTCGTCGGTGATGTAGCCGTTGGACGACAGCACATAGCTGCGGTGGATGATCGACATGATCGCGAAAGGCCACAGCGCCGACCGCAGGACCGTCGCCGTGCTGGGGGGTCCGGTACGCGGAGTGAACGCAGCTGCGCAGGCCGGATATACGGTGAGTCAGCTACCGCCACGTCCGCACCGTACACCGGCCGGATGCGTCAGCCGATCAGGCGGGGCAGTAGGTGTCGGTGGGCGGCATCTTGCCGCTGTCGAGGTAACCGACCATGGGCGGCAGCGCGCACGCCGAGTAGATGCTGGCGCCGTGTCCGATGCCCTGCCACATCACCCGCTTGCTGGCGGCGCCGGCGTTGATGATGGTGGCCGCCGACGCGGGCACGCCCTGGGTGCCGGCGATCGGGTCGTTCTGCACACCCATCAGCAGCACGTTGATCTTCAGGTTCTTCGGATCCTTGGGTGCGGCGCCGCTGGGCCAGTTCAGGCACTTGACCAGGTTCAGCGCCCCGACCGTGCCGAACTGCGGGTAGAGCTTGCCCCAGGCGACCACGAGTTCGCGCACCCGGTCGGGGGTGGGCCGGTTCAGGGCGTCGCTGCAGGAGTTGACGAACTGGCCGTCGCTGTCGCGCATCGCCTCGGCCTGGTTGATCAGGTTGTTCAGCGGGTTGGCGTCGCCGCTGCGGGCCGCGGCGAGCACGTTGGCCAGGCTGACCGTGCTGCCGATGCGGTCACCGCTGGGATAGCCCATCGCGGTGACGATCGCGTTGGCCAGCACCGCCACCGAGACGCCGCCGGGGCCCTTGCCGGCGCGGGCCGCCGCGAGCAGGGAGTCGACCGCACCCTTGGGGTCGGGGCCGAGCGCGCAGTTGACCGCGACGCACTGCGCGGCGAAGGCGTCGAGCGCGCCCTGCTGGCCCTTGACCTGTTCCTCGGCCTCCGTTTCGGCGTTGACGCCGGCCGGGACGGGGGAGTCGAGGACCAGCCGGGCCACCTTGTCCGGGTGTGAACCGGCGTAGGCCAGGGCGATCTGTGCGCCGTTGCCGACCCCGATCAGCGCGAGTGCCGGCACATCCCAGGTGCTGCGCAGCCGCTCGAGGTCCTCGGCGGCGCGGCCGTTGTCGTAGGCCGAGTCGCCGGGGGCGATGGTGTCGGTGCAGCCCGTGGTCGCCGTCATGGTGATCGCGCCGAGATTGGCCACCGGGTCGTCACCGGACTCGAACTGGGCCTGGTCGCGCATCTCCTGGCGGTCGAAGGCGTCGCGGCAGTCCACCGGGCTGGACATGCCGATGCCGCGGCGGTCCACCGAGACGATGGGGTGGCTCTTGAGGACGTCGGCGCCCGCGCGCGACAGCCACACCGGCAGCTGCAGCGACGACGGCACGTCGGTTCCGGTGGTGAACACCAGCGGCCCGGCGTCCGGCGGGGTCTGCACCGAGCGGGCCCGCACCACACCGATGCTCAGCGTGCCGGTGGCGCCGGCGATCGGATCGAGGTCGGCGTCGTAGTTGGCGCATTCCAGGGTCACGCCGGGCGCGGCCGGTGTCCCGGCGTCGCCGAACACCTTCGACGTGCAGTCCCGCCACGCCAGGTCGTTCTTGGGGACGGCGATGTCCGGCGGGCCGCCGGCCGGCTTGGTGGTGGCCGGGGTGCCGCCGGGGTTGTGCGCCGAATCGCTGGCGAACTGCGGGTTTGCCGCCAGCCAGGGGGCGCATCCGGTCAGCAGAGCCGTCAGCGCGGCGGTCCCGGCGCTGACGATTGTTTGCCTGGACAACACCCGGCGATCGCGCATGCCCACCACAGTAGCGACACGCTGGGCGCAGGCCGCTCAGCTCAGGCGCGTGTAGCGCCCGTAGAGGTAGCCCTCGACATCGGAGATCAGATGCGCGCGCCGCATCCGGGTCAGCACCTGGCCCGGTCCCGCGGTGATGCGCGGCGCCGACCCGCCGACGAGCACCGGCGCGGTGGTCAGGCACATCTCGTCGAGCAGGCCGGCCGCCAGGAAGGTGCCCATCAGGCTCGGCCCGCCCTCGCACAGCATGCGGGGCAGGCCGCGGTCGGCCAGGGCCGCCAGCGCGCGCGGCCGGGTCGACCTGGCCGGGGTCGTCGGCCGAACAGTCGATCACCTCGGCGGCCGACCCCAGCCGGGCCCGCGCGTCGCCGGCGGCGGCGGCGCACGTCAGCACCAGGGGTGGCACCTCGGTGCGGGTCAGCACCGGAAGGTCGTGGTCGAGGCGGCCCGAGCGGGTCACCAGGGCGATGGGCGGGATCTCGCTCTGGCCGCGGTGCTGGCGGTTGCGGCGCTGAGCGACGGTCATCTGCGCGCCGGAGTAGTTCTCGGCGCGTGCGGTGCCTGCGCCGACGACGACGACGTCGGCAAGCTCCCGCAGGACGTTGAACAGGCGCCGGTCACCGGTGCCGCCCAGACCGCCCGAGGTGCCGTCGGTGGTGGCACCGCCGTCCAGACTGATGATGGCGTTGCCCCGCACCCACCGCCGCGGATCGGCCGGGTAGGCGTAGAGCTCGTAGAGCGCGTCGTCGTCGACGGGGCGGCCGGGGCCCTGCAGCGTGAAGGGCGTCCCGTCCGGGTCGTCGCTCGGGCTGGCCATACGAACGATTGCAGCACGTCGATACAGTTCGCGGATGGACCGTCGCGCCACCGAAGCCAATTCGGTACCGGGGCTTGACCGACTCGTCGACCGGCACCCCACCGTGTCACCGGAGCGGCTCATCGCCCAGCTGGTCCCGCCGCCGACCTTTGCCGACGTCAGCTTCGACACCTACCGGCCCGACCCGGCGGAGCCGACGCAGGCCGCCGCGCTCGCCGCCTGCCGGCAGTTCTGCGAGGAGGCGCTGCGCCGTCGCGCGGGCCGTAAGAAGCTGTTCGGCCGCCGTGAAGCGCTACCCGGCGTCGGGCTCTACCTCGACGGCGGATTCGGGGTCGGCAAGACCCATCTGCTGGCCTCGGCCTACCGGCAGCTGCCGGACTCCGCCGAGCACCCCAGGGCGTTCGCGACGTTCGGCGAGCTCACTCAGCTGGCCGGAGTGTTCGGCTTCCTCGAGTGCATCGACCTGCTGGCCGACTACGTGGTGGTCTGCATCGACGAGTTCGAACTCGACGACCCGGGCAACACGACCTTGATCTCGCGGTTGCTCTCCCAGCTCGTCGAGCGCGGGGTGTCCATCGCGGCGACCTCCAACACGCTGCCCGAGCAGCTCGGGGAGGGCCGCTTCGCCGCCCAGGACTTCCTGCGCGAAATCAACACGCTGGCAAGCATTTTCACGACCGTGCGGATCGAGGGACCGGACTACCGGCACCGCGGGCTGCCGCCTGCGCCCGACCCGCTCTCCGACGACGACGTCGCCGAGAAGGCGGCGGGCACCGCCGGCGCCACCCTGGACGACTTCGACGCGCTGTGTGCCCACCTGGCGACCATGCACCCGTCGCGGTACCTGACCCTGATCGAGGGAGTGTCGGCGGTGTTCATCACCGGCGTCCACCCGCTCGACGACCAGAACGTCGCGCTTCGGCTGGTCTCGCTGACCGACCGGCTCTACGACGCCGGTATTCCCGTGGTGGCATCGGGCGCCAAACTCGATACCATCTTCTCCGAGGAGATGCTGGCCGGTGGCTACCGCAAGAAGTACCTTCGCGCCACCTCGCGCCTGCTGGCGCTGACGAACGCGGCTCGCTCAGGAGGGTGACGGCGGCGCGGGCGAAATCGTGGCCAGATCCTCCAGGCCGCTGACCCGAAGCACGCGCATCAGGATCGGGTTGGCGATGATGTGCAGCGATTCGGCATGGGGGACAAGGGCGTTGATCCCGGCGCTGTCCAGGTAATCCACGGCGCTGAGGTCGACGGTCAGCATGCCGCCGCTCGTTGAGCCCGTCTTGAAGCGCTTTGGCGAAGTCGGCGACGTTGCTCGCGTCGACCTCCCCGACCGCGCGCAGCACGAGCCCGCCGTCGGCGCCGTGCTCGCTGTGAACGCTCAGCGGTGTGCTCATCGGCGAATCCTCGCCGCCATGTGGACTGTGGTGCCGGTGCTGTTCGGGAAGGATGGCGACCTCCTCCATGAGCGCGCGCATGATCTGGATTCCCCGGCCGCGGTGCGAATTGCCGTTCGTGTCCTTGGGTTTCCAGGAGCCGGTGTCGGTGATGGTCACGCGGAGCAGGTCGACCTCGGAGGTTGCCTGCAGGATGATGGTGCCGCCGTCGGTGTGCCGGTAGCCGTGCTCGATGGCGTTGGTGACGGCCTCGCCGGCGGCGACCAGGACGTCCTGCGCCTGGTCGTAGTCGATGCCGGCCGACGTCAGCCACTCGCGCAGGGCGGCGCGGGCCGGCGCCAGATGGATGGCATCGGCTGGAATGGTGACCTCCAGCGGCGCGGGATGGCGGTAGATGAGCAACGCGACGTCGTCCTGGTATCCGTCGGGTGGAGCGAGCGCCGACATGATCCGGTCGGCCAGCGGATCGAGGTCCAGCGAACTGTCGCCGGTGAGGACGTCTATGGCGCTGGCGATTCCGTCGTCGAGCGAGTGACGCCGGCGTTCGACCAGCCCGTCGGTGTAGAGCAGCAGGGTGGCCTGTGCGGGCAGGGTCACCTGGGCCTGGGTGCGCTCCCACTGCGGCCGGATTCCCAGCGAGATCGAATGGCCGTCGTCGAGCAGACGGCTGGTGCCGTCGGCATAGACCAGGATCGGCGGCGGATGCCCCGCGCTGGCGTAGGTCAGCACACCGGTCTCGGGATCGAGAACCGCGCAGAACGCCGTCGTGGACTGCGCCCCCGGCAGCCGGGCCGCAAAGCGGTCCAGGCCGGCCAGCGTGGCGGCGGGGCTGGTGCGTTCCAGAAGCAGCGCCCGGCAGGCGCTGCGCAACTGACCCATGACGGTCGCCGCGGCCAGGTCGTGGCCGACGCAGTCGCCGACGACCAGGGCGATGCGCCCGTCATCGAGGGCGACCACGTCATACCAGTCGCCGCCGACTTGCAGCGGGCGTGAGGCGGGCTGGTAGCGCACCGCGAAGCCGGCCGGCAGATCAGCCGGGCCCAGAATCGAATGCTGAAGCGCCAGAGCGGTTTCCCGCTGTTGGTCGAGCTGGTGTACCCGCTGCAGACCTTGGCCGAGGCGGCCGGCGACCACGGTCAGCAGGGTTTGGTCCTCGGCGGTGAAGGGCCGCTGTTCGGGGAGGTCGATCCACACCACGAGCGTTCCGCGCGGATGCTGCAGCGCGATGCCTGCCGATCCGGCGACGGCGGTCTCGACCGTCAGCAGGTCGCCGCTGCGGCCCAGTGCGGTGATGCATTCACGGGTCTGCGGCGGCAGGTCGTCCCAGTGCGCGTCGTCGGCGTTGGAGATCAGTTCCGGGACATCGGGATTCGTGGTCGCGACACTGTGCTGGGCGGGGAACAGCGCGGCCAGGGCGCACCGGGCCGACCACTGCTCGCGCATCTGGTCGATCGCGGCATGCAATGCGTCGTCGACCGTATCGGCCAGTGCCAGTTGAGCATTGAGCGCACCGAGGGCCGCCTGCCGTTGCACGCTGTAGTGCTCGGCGGTGACATCGCGGAAGGTTCCGACCAGCACCTTGCGGCCGGTGTCGGGATCCTCGGCGTGGGCGATGCTCGCGGTGATCCACACCCGGTGACCGTCGCGATGGGTGACCGGAACGGTGTAGGCGCCGTCGGGGTGATCGGGCATGCCGGTGAAGGCCTCGACGATCCGCTGGTGGGCCTCGGGTTCGGCGGTCGCGTCCGGCCACCACGGGTGCTCGGGTTCGTAGGGCAACCCGTCCGGGCCGTAGCCGAGGATCTCGGTGAAGGCGGTGTTGATCTCGATCACCCGGCCGACTTCGTCGCAGACGAAGAACGCCTCCTGCAGGGAGTCCACCAACGCTGTGCGCCAACGGGTGTGGTGGTTGCGCAGCCGCGCGAGCTCGATGTTGGCCCGTACCCGGGCCAGCAGTTCGGCGGCGGCGAACGGCTTGACCAGATAGTCGTCCGCGCCGGCCTGCAGGCCTTCGATGGAGGCCTCCTGCCCGGCACGGGCCGACAGCAGCAGCACCGGCACCGGCAGGGTGCGCGGCTCGGCGCGCAGTGCCGCGACCAGTCCCAGGCCGTCGAGGCGGGGCATCATCACGTCGCTGACCACGAGATCGGGCAGGTCGGTGCGGATCACCTCGAGTGCCTCGCGGCCGTCGGTCACCGCCTCGACGAGGTAGCCGGCGCCTTGCAGCAGCCGGACCAGGTATTCGCGCATGTCGGCGTTGTCGTCGGCGACCAGCACGCGCGCCGGTGCGTCCGGCGGTGGGCGCCTGTGTGGCCCTGGGCATGTCGGTGTCGGTGTCGGTCGCGCTCAGCCGGCCGTCGCCGGGCAGCCAGCGCAGCGCCTCCTGCAGGTAGGGCTCGGCGATCCCGGAGGACGACCGCCCGGATCCCGGGTCGATCAGCGCGTCCGCGGGCAGATGGCCCGCGCCCAGCGGCACCGTGACGGTGAAGGTGGTGCCGGCGCCTTCGGTGCTGTCGGCGGTGATGGTGCCGCCGTGCAGCCCGACGAGTTCCTTGACCAGTGCCAGGCCGATGCCGCTGCCCTCGGTGGAGCGGGCTTGGGCGTTCTCGATCCGGTGGAAGCGTTCGAACAGGCGGGGCATCTCGGCAGCCGGGATGCCGATGCCGGTGTCGGTGACGCTGAAGACCGCGTCGCCGCCCTCGCCGGCGACCCGCACCGTGACCGATCCGTCGAAGGTGAACTTCAGCGCGTTGGACAGCAGGTTGAGGACGACCTTCTCCCACATGTCCCGGTCGATGTAGACCGGCTCGTCAGGGGAGGCGCAGTCCACCACCAGGCTCAGCCCGGCGCGGTCGATCGCCGACCGGAACACGCTGGCCAGCTCCGCGGTCACCTGCGGCCAGGTCGACGGGCTCGTAGCGGGCCTGCATCCGTCCGGCCTCGATGCGGGAGAAGTCCAGCAGCGTGTTGACCAGCTTGGCCAGACGCAACCCGTTGCGGTGGATGACGTCCAGCTCGCGCCTGGCGTGGTCGTCGATGCCCTCGGGGCGGCCGCGCAGTTCGGCGACCGGGCCGAGGATCAGCGTGAGCGGGGTGCGGAACTCGTGGCTGATGTTGGAGAAGAACGTCGTCTTGGCGCGGTCGAGTTCGGCGAGTTCCTCGGCCCGGCGCTGCTGCGTGCGATAGCTGCGGGCGCTGGCGATGCCTGCGGCGAGGTGGCCGGCGACGAGGCTGATGAAACCGCGGTACTCCGTCGTCGAGCGGTCGGTAGCGGTTGAGCGCGGTCGACCAGGAACCCGCACGGCGATCCGCCCTGCACCGGCAGGGGCACCACGAGCGCCTCGCGTGGCGGGGAGTGCCATTCCCCGTCGGGGAGCCCGGCGAAGGCAGGCCCGTCGAGGAGGACCAGCGCCGGCTCGCCGCGCGCCGGCTCGGCGACGGGCCACACCGCTGACTCGCCGGCGGCCAGGACGGGCGGGGCCACCGGGTGGCCGGCGTCGATTCCGCTGAGCCCGGCCAGCCGTGCGCCGCCGTCCTCGTCGAACAGGTAGGTCAGCGTGAACGGCAGATCGCGAAGGTTGCGGGCGAGCTGTCGGGCCGCGAACGCGAGCATCTCCTCCTCGGTGCGCACCACCGAGGGGTCCGAGCCCAGGTCGCGCAGCGTCGCCATCCGGCGCTCGCCGATCACCCGGTCGGTGTCCTCGCTGACCACGCAGAGCATGCCGACGACCTGTCCGTCGTCGTCACGCAGCGGGCTGTAGGAGAAGGTGTGGTAGGTCTCCTCGGGGTAGCCGGACCGCTCCAGGAACAGCAGAAGCGCCTCGTCCCAGGTGGCCTCGGCCGTGGCGAGCACCCGGTCGATCCGCGGGCCGATGTCGTCCCAGATCTCGGCCCACACCTCACGGGCCGGCCGGCCCAGCGCCCACGGATACTTGTGGCCCAAGGTGTCGCGGCGGTAGGCGGCGTTGCAGAAGAACGTCAGCTCCGGTCCCCACGCCATCCACATCGAGAACCGCGACGACAGCAGGATGCTCACCGCGGTGCGCAGACTCTGCGGCCAGCCGGCCGGGTCGCCGAGCGGAGTGGCCGCCCAGTTCACCGCGGCGAGATCGCGCCCGACCTCGTCGTCGGCGCCGAAGACCGATGCTCCCACCAAGCGTCCTTTCGCCAGGAACCACCCTGGGCCGGGGCTGGAGCCACCCCGAACTCGGCTTCGCGATCAGCCAACTTCTTCACCCTACGTCGGCGCAGCAGGAGGCGGACCATCACGAAGTCGTGTTCGGTGTGCGTACCCAGCTGGAACGTCTTGGTGCCGGCCACGCTGAAGCCATTCTTGCGGTAGAACCGTTGCGCTCGGGTGTTTTTCTGATTGACGCCCAGCCACAGGCACTGCGCGCCGGTCTCGGCGGCGCACCGGACCGCGGCGTTCATCAACCTCGCCGCGACGCCGGCCCCGTGCCGGTCGGGCAGAACGTAGATCTTGGACAGTTCCACGGCGGGACGGGTGGTCACCGCGCGGGCGACGTCGGCGTCCGCGCCCACTCCGCGAACAAGGATGGCGTAGCCGAGGATTCGGCCGTCTTCCCGCGCGGTCAGCACGGTCCGCGCCGGGTCGGCCAGGTAGTCGGCGAACCGCCGGCGGGACAGGTTGGCGGCGATGAAGGCGGCGACGTCCTCAGGTGGCGAGGTCGGCGGGCAGGCCAGGGGGAAGGTGGTGGCCGCCACCTCGGCGAGCTCGTCGAGATCGGAGTCGGCGGCGACGGTGACCGAGACGGGCATGATCTCCAAGTGTGCTGAGCGGAAGGTTGATCAGAGGTTCCACCGGGCGTCACCCCCACGGAATGATGGCACATCGTGCCGGCGGTTCTATGCCTGCGACGTGATCGCGGCCAGCATCCCGGCGAGGTCAGCCTCACGCGGGTCTTGTCGACGCCCAGCCGATGCAAGGGTCCGTCGGCGTCCTCGGTGTCGAGCAGGGCCAGCAACATGTGCTCGGTGTCAATGTAGTTGTGGCCCAATCGAAGTGCTTCAGCGAAGGTCTGCTCGAGCGCTTTGCGGGCCGTCGCGCAGAACGGGATCAGCGCCGGCACCTCCTCGGCCCGCGGAGCGGCGAGCGTCACCGCCGCCAGCACCGCCTCGGCCGTGACGTTCTGGGCGCGCAGCAGGGGCGTGGCCAGCGCCGCGGGATCGTTGAGCAGGCCGAGCAGCAGGTGGTCCGGGGTGATCTCGGCGTTGCCGGCGGCGTGGGCGGCGTTCTGGGCCGCGACGATCGCGCTACGGGCCCGCGGGGTGAACCGGCTGAAGCCCTGTCCGGGGTCGAGATCCACGACGCCGAGGTTCGCGATCTTGGGTACGAAGCGCTTCTGGGCCGCTTGCTTGGTGACGCCCATGCTCTTGCCGATGTCGCTCCAGGAGGCGCCGGAGCGGCGGGCCTGGTCGACGAAATGGCCGATCAGGTTGTCGGCGACCTCGCCGAGCTGCTCGGCGGCCAGGACCGCGTCGGTCAGCTGGTCGAGCGCCTCGGTGTGGACGCCCTTGATGGCGTCGATGAGGTCGTCGAGACGGACGGGAGGGCGATCCGGGCCGGGTGCTCCATGCGTCAACCATAGGTTGACGATCGATCGTCAACCCAGGTTGACGATTGACGCGCCGGTCGCGTTACCGGGACCGCGAGGGGTGCGGCGATACGCTTTCCGGGGCCGACGGGAGGGCGGATGGGTTCGACGAGCCGGGTGCGGCTGGGGATGATGGCCGTGGCCGTATCGGGCTGGGTGTCGCCGCCGTGATCGCGGGCGCGGCCCCGCCCATGCAGTCGCGCGCGGGAAGCGGATGTCCCAGCGGGGACCTGCCCGGCGATCAGGACCGCTGGGAGTGCGTGCACGAGTGCCCCGGCGGCATGCTGTACGACGGGCAGACCGGCCTGTGCGTCAACCCGCCCGGCGTGCCGCCGCCCGCGCCGCCGCAGATTCCACAAGCGCCGCAGATACCGCAGATCTGAGAACTGGCGTGTGATCCTCCGCCGTCCGGGTATCCCCGCGTGGAACCGACGGACGGGAAGATCAATGCCGACGAGCGTCACTCGCGACATCGCTGCGCCACGCACCCGGGTGTGGGAGGTGCTGGCCGACGGCTGGACCTACTCGCAGTGGGTGGTGGGCAACAGCCGGATGCGGGCGGTCGATTCCGACTGGCCCGCGGTGGGCACCCGCATCCTGCACTCGATCGGAGTCTGGCCCGCCGTCATCGACGACGAGACCGAGGTGCTCAGCTGCACACCGCAGCAGGAGTTGGTGTTGTTGGCGAGGCTGGGCCCGCTCGGCGCGGCTCGAATCACGTTGCGGTTGAGCGATATTCCCACGGGTTGTCGCGTCGAGATGGCCGAGGTGGCCGTCGAGGGGCCGATGCGGTTCGTACCCGACCGAGTGCAGCTGGCCGGGATCTGGCCGCGCAACAAGGAATGCACCTGGCGGCTGGCCAACCTCGCCGAGCAGCGCGATCCCGACGAATTCGACTAAGCGTCCGATTCGCATTCTTTCTCCCTTGCCCATTCCGCCACCGCCGACGGGTGGACCTTCATAAACTCGCGGCATGGCAGGCCTGCACAAATCCCAAGAACGGCTCGACATGAGCAAGATCGAGAACCGGGCGTCATCGGTGCCGCGGATGTTCTTCGATCGCGTCGCGGCCACGCCCAACGGAGAAGCGTTCCGCTATCCCGACAACGACGGCTGGACCAGTGTCACCTGGCAGCAGACCGGTGATCGCGTCGAACTGATCGCCGCGGGGCTGGTCTCGCTCGGCATCAACCCCGAGGACCGCGTCGCGCTGGCCTCGGGCACCCGCTACGAGTGGGTGGTCGTCGACTTCGGCATCCTGTCCGCCGGTGCGGCCACCACCACGGTGTATCCGAGCACCAACGGCGAGGACGTGGCGTTCATCGTCGCCAACTCGGGCAGCCGGATCGTCGTCGCGGAGAACCAGACCCAGGTGGACAAGCTGGTCGAGCACCGCGCGGAGCTGCCCGCCGTCGAGAAGGTGGTGATCATCGACGGCAAGGGCGACGGCGACTGGGTGATCACGCTCGAGGATCTCGAGCAGCAGGGCAAGCAGCTGCTGGCCGACACACCCAACGCGGTCACCGAACGGGTCGACGCGATCCGGCCCGAACAGCTCGCGACGCTGATCTACACCTCGGGGACCACGGGCAAGCCCAAGGGGGTCCGGCTCACCCACGAGGCGTGGACCTACACCGCGGCGGCGCTGGACTCGCTGGGCGTCCTGACCGACAAGGACCTCAACTACCTCTGGCTGCCGCTGGCGCACTCGTTCGGCAAGGTGATGCTGGCGCTGCCGCTGGTGATCGGCTTCCCGACGGTGATCGACGGGCGCGTCGACAAGATCGTCGAGAACCTCGCCATCATCAAGCCCACGATCATGGGTGCGGTGCCGCGCATCTTCGAGAAGGTGCACGGGCGGATCACCGAGACGATCGCCGAAGAGGGCGGGATCAAGAAGCAGCTGTTCGACTGGGCGATCGGCGTGGGCCTGGAGGTGTCGCGGGCCAAGCAGGCCGGCCACCGGGTGGGCCCCGCTGCTCGCGCTGCAGCACAAGCTCGCCGACCGGCTGGTGTTCTCGACGATCCGCCAGCGGTTCGGCGGCCGGCTGCGCTTCTTCATCTCGGGTTCGGCGGCGCTGGACCGCGATGTCGCCCAGTGGTTCGACGCGGTGGGCGTCGTCGTGCTGGAAGGCTACGGACTGACCGAGACGTCGGCGGCCTCGTCGCTGAATCGCCCGCATGCCTACCGGTTCGGCACGGTGGGGTGGACGTTCCCCAACACCGAGGTCAAGATCGCCGACGACGGCGAGGTGTTGCTCAAGGGCCCCGGCGTGATGAGCGGCTACCACGATCTGCCGGAGGCCACGGCCGAGGCGATCGACGCCGACGGCTGGTTCCACACCGGTGACATCGGTGAGCTCGACGCCGAGGGCTTCCTGCGGATCACCGACCGCAAGAAGGACATGTTCAAGACCTCGCAGGGCAAGTACGTCGCACCGTCGGCGATTGCGGCGACGTTCAAGGGGCTGTGTCCGTTCGCCAGCGAGATCATCGTCTACGGCGAGAGCAAGCCGTACTGCGTGGCGCTGGTCAGCCTCGACGGCGAGGCCATCCAGGAGTGGGCCGACCGAAACGGCATGGAGGGCAAGTCCTTCTCCGAGATCGCTCGCGACGAGAAGACCAAGGAGATGATCGGCGGTTACGTCGACACGCTCAACAAGCACCTCAACCGCTGGGAACAGGTCAAGCGCTTCACGATCATCGACCGCGAATTGACCGTCGAGGCAGGCGATCTGACGCCGAGCCTCAAGCTCAAGCGCAAGGCCGTCGTGGAGAACTTCCACGACAACCTCGACAAGTTGTACGTCTAGCCGGACTGCGGGTTCGCGCGCTGCGCCCTGCGGCGCACGACGTTGGGATACCAGGACGTGAACGCGGCCGCGCCGATCAGCGCCGCGTAACTCATGGTGTGGCAGGCCCATTCGGGCAGCAGATGCTTCATCTGGGCCCAGGCCACCGCGGTGTTGAAGGTGAACACCGCGGCCCACACCGCGGTCAGCTGCACGTTGACCCGGATGAACAGCGGGTCGTGCCACTTGGCCGGGTCGGTGTGAGCGCGGGCGTACTCCAGCGTGAACGGCCTGCCGATCATCAGGGTGATCCACGATCCGAGCGCCAGCGCCCCGTTGGCCATCACGCCGAGGTGGCGGATGGTCCACATGTTGTGAAAGCCGACAACCGCAATGGTCGCGGCGCTGAAGAAGATCAGGCCGACCCACATGATGATGCCGCGGTGCAGTTTGAGGATCGCCATCACGACGGACGCCACCAGTGCGGCCAGCAGGCCGATCTCGACCCGCAGCAGGGTGTCCCTGGCGATGACGAGGAACGCGATCCACGGGGCGAAGGAGAACAGCAGCTTCAAGAACGACACGATGCCCCTCACATCCGGTTGTGCGCTGGCATCGTAGCGTCTGTAACCGTAGCGTGCGTCGAGGCGATGATGGGGGAGTGAGGTCGATGAAGCTTGGTCCGGTGCTCGTGCTGGCTGCCGCTTTGGTCGCCCCGGCGGTTGCGCACGCCGACACGCCGGTTCCGGAAGCGGGCGCGCCGTGCTCGGAGTATCTGTCCGACGCGATGACACAGCTTCCCGGTGGCAGCGAGTTCGTGGTGTGCCAGCGGCAGCCGGACGGGTCGTACCTGTGGGCCGCGGCGGCAGTTCCGTTTGATCCGGCCGACAAGTGGTTGAGCTATGGTCCGGGAATCATCCTGCACGGGCAGGGTTTCCGCAATCCCAACCTGTCCTCGGGGAACTGGACTGCCAACCCGCTTGATCCTGAAACCAGTTGTGGCGCAGAGCAGGTCACTGTGGTGAGTGCGGGAGTACTTGCACCACCGCAGAATTCGCTGAGTGAGCCGGGCCAGCCACTGTCGGTGGAGCTGCTCCCGAAACTCTTCACCGTCACGATGACCGGTGACTGCCTGTGGTCCCGGGATTAGGAGTTGGCGTCCCGGACACTGCGGTCGAGCACCTCGTAGAAGAACGGCAGAGAGGGTTCGGGGACGATCGCACGCAGCAGCACGCGCCAGGCGCGCGCGAGTCGGGCAACCAGGTCGTCGCCGATCGCCGCCGACAGGAACTGGCAGCCGATCACCCCGATCCAGATGACTTCGCCGACGTCGTCCGGGTCGGCGTCATCGCGGAGGTCGCCGGCGGCGAAGGCCTTCTTGACCTCGTCGACGAACGCCACCGACGTCTGGCGAAACACCCGGGGTCCGGCGTCGCTGACCTGACCCAGGGACTGTGACAGTTCGTTGCCGACCCGAACGGCCACGTCCGTCTGGATGAGCCGGGCGACGGCGAACGTCCCGCGGATGATGTTCTCGAGGCCGGGCGTCGCCGGCGGGTCGATGGTTCTGCGGAAGGCGTCGCGGATGGCGATCTGGAATTGATCGATGACAGCGACGGCCAGTGTGTCCTTGGAGTCGAAGTGATAGTAGAACGCACCCTTGGTCACCCCGGCGCGTTGTAGGATGTCCGCCAAACCTGTTTCACCGTAACCTCTTTCACTGAAGAGTTCGACGGCCGCATCGATGATTTTCTGGCGGGTGACCTCGGACCGTGCCTGCGCCAATCGGTCACCCCCTGTCTGTTCGTCGTCGCGGCTCAGCGCAATTGAGCATCACACGTTGCCCGGGACCTTCACGTCGGCACCGTTGATGATGTCGGCTCGTCCGGTTTCGCCGTAGCCGACGGTCCCGAACAGCTCGACGGCGGCGTCGATGATCTTCTGCCGGGTTACCTCAGCCCTGTGCTGTACTGCCACGCGAACCCCCGTCCCGGTCCGGCGCGAGCGCCGGGGATCAGTTTACTAACCGGCCGTGCCCCGATCGGTGGATTTGCATTCAACCGGTCTGCGGTCCGCTCCAGCCGCCGCGCGCCGCTCTTTGCCGAAGCAACGTCGCCGGATAGATGGTTGAGGTCTACTGGTGACACTCAGCGAACCGCCGCGAAGGGGGATCCGCATGGCGATGCAACCCTGCCGGCGTGATCCGGCGCGGGCGACGATGACGGTGGCGCTGTTGCTGGGTGCGCTCGTGTGGGCGCCCGCGGTATCCCTACCTCGAGCGGCAGCCGACACCAACGTTGCGTTCTTCAAGTCCCCGTCAGGGCAACATCGAATGTGAAATCGACTTCCAACGCAGCGGGGTGCCCGACGGGGCCTACTGCATGTCAATCAATCCACCGCAGCACGCACTCATCGGGCCGGACGGCACGCTGCAGGATGTCTGCACCAACGACATGAGCTGCTTGAGCAATGGCCCGGTCGGCGAACCGGTCCTGGCCTACGGCCAGAGCAGGGGCATCGGGCCGTTCATGTGCCATTCAGAGCAGAGTGGGATGACCTGCACTGCGAATGGGAAGGGCTTCACGATCTCGTCGTCCGGGATCGTGCCGGTGTGAGCAGACGCTCAAACACGGTTTAACTGCACAAACTCTGGTGCGCGATACTGGGATTGAACCAGTGACCTCTTCCGTGTCAGGGAAGCGCTCTCCCGCTGAGCTAATCGCGCGGGGTCAGATCCGGAGATCCCTCGGAGGTGGAGACGGGAATCGAACCCGTGTGCACGGCTTTGCAGGCCGTTGCCTCACCACTCGGCCACTCCACCGTTGGGTTTGATGCCAGTTGCACCTTCGAGCGGATGACGGGATTCGAACCCGCGACCCTCACCTTGGCAAGGTGATGCGCTACCAACTGCGCTACATCCGCGTGCCACGGGTGAGATCGTCACCCGGTGCGAAGGACGACAATAGTCGACGCGAGGGAAGCCACACAAATCCCTATGGTCACCTCCGGCGACAAGCGCATTCCGGGCCGAAGGTGCCATCGTGCTAGTCTTCCTCCTCGGCGTGGTCGCCACCTCGATGGTGTGTCCGCCGCACGGTCTCGTAGCTCAGCGGGAGAGCGTCCGCCTCACACGCGGAAGGTCGCTGGTTCGATCCCAGCCGGGACCACTCCGAGACATCGACCCCGACGACCTCGCCGAAACCATCTGCGTCAGCGTTCTCGGGTCGCACCTGCTGTCCGACGCCATGGGTGACGACCTATTCGCCCGGCTGACCCGGGCGTGGCGAATCATGCTCCGCGGCGCCGTGCCGCACACTTCACGGCGCTATTTCGACGACTTCCTCAGCCGGACTTACCTACAGCATCTGCAAGCCAGCGAACGTCAGAAGGCCTTTCAGGTCGTCGGATGAGCAGGGTGCTGCGCAGCAGCAGCCCATCGCGGTGGTCGGGTGCCGTCGCTACGCGGGTTCCCCCAAACCGCGGTCCGCGACTGGCGCCCGGCCACCCCTGAGCAGAGCGGCCTCGGCCATCCGTTGTACCGGGGCGCGGCGGCTCACGAAGCCGCGCCACCTCGATCAGGCCGCCGCGGTCCGGGGTCAGGATCACGTGCTTGACCCGCTGGCGTTCCCCGCCGGTGGCCGTCGTCACCAGCTCGGCGCGGCGCAGCACCTCACGGAGCACCACCCGCATCTCGGCCATCGCGAAGCGTCGCACCCAGACAGCGGCGGGCCCCGCCGCCGAACGGCAGCCAGGTGGTGGGGCTCAACGTCGCACCCACCATGCGGTCGGGGTCGAAGCGGTCGGCATCCGGATAGATGCCCTCGTCGGCGTGGACCAGGCCCACGCCCGGAGCCACCATCACCCCGGCGGGCAGGTGATAGCCGGCGATGTCGACCGGTTGCGTCAGGACCCGCCCGACATCGAACACGACGGGCCGGATCCGCAACGTCTCCTTGGCGACCGCGTCGAGGTACTCATCGCCCCGCGGATCGCCGGCCGCGCTGGCCTCGGCCGCCTCGACCGCCTTCGCCAGCACCGCCGGATGGCGGGTCAGCCGCTCCAACGCCCAGGCCAGGCCGGTTGCCGTGGTGTCGTGACCGGCGACGAGCAACGTCATCAGCTGGTCGCGCAGCTCCGAGTCGGTCATCGTGCGCCCGTCCTGATACGGACGCGCGCACCAGCATTGCCAGCGCGTCAGAGCGCGACGCCAGATCGGGGTCGGCACGCCGGTCGGCGATCTCGGCGTAGAGCAGGCGGTCGGCTTCGGCGATGCGGCGTCGAACACCGCGCCACGGCAGGCGATTCTGCAGGTCGGGGGAGGTGATGGACAGCAGCTGGAACGCCGACAGGTTCAGCAGCCGCGGCAGGACGTCGCGCAGGGCGGCCAGCCGCGCCGGGTCGCTGGCGCCGATCACCGTCCGCAGGATCACCTCGAGGGTGATCTTCGACATCCGAGGGGCCACCGGGAAGGTCTTGCCGACCGGCCAGTCGGCGATGTCGGCAGCCGCGATGTCCGCCATGATCCCGGTCTGGCGTGCCACCGCGTCGCGGGTGAACGGCTCGAGCATCAACCGACGACGGTCGCGGTGCACCTCCTCGTCGACCACCAGCACCGAGGCCGGCCCGAGCAGCCCGGACAGCATCGAATTGGCTTCGCCCGCATGATAAGTCGCAGCATCGCCGGCGAAGACCTTCTTGATCTCCGCCGGATCGGACAGGTAGACGATGGTGCCCAGCTGCGACACGCGCAGGGTGAAAACCGGCCCGTAGCGACGCCGGCACGCGGCGACGTAGCGCGGCCAGTACCGCCACATCAGGGCCGCTTGGACAGCGGGTGGCAGTCGAGGTCCCGGCGGCAGCGCTGCCGCCCCGGTGCGGGTCATGCCTCCAGGATACGAGGCCGCTCACCTCGGTGAATGCCACTTCGGCGAGCACGCGAACGGCCATGTCGGACTGGGCTATTGACGCCATCGTCATCGACTCGGTGGGTCGACGGGCGCGGTCGGCGGGTAGGGTTGGGTCATCTCGCCGGTAACGGCGAACCGGGTCTGAGCCCCTTCCAGCAGCGCGGAGGAACGCCCCCAAGCGATCTTTCGACGGCGGAAAGCCAGCCCCGGCCGACGACGTCTTCGACCGGATCGTCCGAGTGGCGGCGCGCTCGCTGGACGTTCCGATCGCCGCGATCAGTTTCGTCGACCGCGACCGCATCTGGTTCAAGGCCGTGCACGGCGTGGAGGGCGTCTCGCAGGTCGACCGTGCCGCCGGGTTGTCCCCGCTGGTCATCCGCGACAGCCGGGCCTACGTCGTGCCCGACACCGCCGACGATCCGTATGTTGCCGAAAACCCCTTGGTGACAGGCAGAATTGGGGATCCGCTTCTATGCTGCCGCGCCCATCACCACCGCCGACGGGCATCACCTGGGCGCGGTCAGCGTGCTCGACACCCGCCCCGGCAACGCCACCGACGCGCACATCGCCACCCTCGCAGGACCTTGCGGCGATCGTCATGAACGAACTCGAGCTGCGGCTCTCGGCGCTGACCACCGTGCGTGCCGAGCGCGACCTGCGCGACACCGCGCAGCGCAGCCAGGCCACCGTGGAGGACTACGCGGCCGTGCTGCAACGCTCCCTGCTGCCGCCGGCGCTGCCCCTCATTCCGGGCATGTCGATGGCCGCCCACTATCACCCCGCCTCGGCGGGCCAGATCGGTGGCGACTTCTACGACGTCTTCGGCCTGGGCGCCGACCGGTGGGCGTTCTTCCTCGGCGACGTCGAAGGGCACGGCGCGCCCGCCGCAGCGGTCACCTCGCTGGTGCGCTACACGCTGCGCGCCGCCGCGCTGCACCACGACGATCCCACCGACGGTCTGAGCGAACTCAACTCCGTGCTGGTCGGCGACCCCAACGAGAAGAAGTTCTGCACGGTGTTGTTCGGGAAACTCGCCCGCGACCGCGACACCGGCGAGTTTCACATCGCGCTGGCAACGGGCGGACATTTGCCTGCGCTACTTCTCGACAGCGACACCGGGTCGATTCGGCCCGTCCGGTCGTCGGGCGGAATGCTCATCGGCGCCATCTCCGATGCCACCTTCGAATCCTGCGATGTGTCGCTGTCGCCCGGACAGACCCTGCTGCTGTACACCGACGGCATCGTGGAGGCCCGCCCTGACGGGTCCGCAACTTTCGGCGAGTCCGCGCTTCGGGTTTTTCTCTCCGAGCGGGCCGGGATGCCGGCCGCCGAGCTGATCTCTGAACTGGCCGAACTGGTCGCCGAGCTCCGGCCCGACGACGACGTCGCCCTGCTGGCGTTGACCGCCGAACGCCCGTCGGCCGACGAAGTGCGTTAGCCTGGAAGGGTCGCGCCGACCGGTAAACGGGGCGCAGACCCGACGTCGCAAGCAGATCGACGCAGAACTGTAGTGAGTTCTTGCCAGGTTCAGACGGCAGCCTTGCAGGCATGACCTAACTCCGAGCGCGCCTTTTCGGCGCGCGCAAGTGAGGTGAATCTTGGACGAACAAGCCACAGCCGCCAACAGCATGACCACGACAGCCAACACCGGCTGCGTGATCAGCGAAGAATGGTTCGGCCGTACCGTTGTGTTGGGGGCGTCCGGTGTCATCGACATGCTGACGTCGCCACAGCTCGAAGTGAGTATCGCCACATCGCTGGAGAAGAATCCGACAGCGATCATCGTCGACCTGACCGATGTCGACTTCCTGGCCTCCGCCGGGATGGGTGTCCTGGTCGCCGCCCGTGACCAGGCATCTCCGGAGATCGGGTTCGGTGTGGTCGCCAGCGGACCGGCCACCAGTCGGCCCCTCAAGCTGGTCGGCCTGGCCGAAATCGTCGGCCTGTATGCCACATTGGACGAGGCGCGCGCCGCACTGGGGTGAGTAAACAAGGCGAGGTGGGTATACGGCATTCGCCATGACGACACCGAGTTACCCATGTCCAGATGATGGCGACAGGTTCGCCGACGACGGCGTTGCTGCCGATGCGCGCAACGCCGGGCGGGTTCGCGACGAGTTCGCCGGTTGGCTACGGGCCAGCGTTGACCTCGACGACGTCCGGTTCAGCGATGTCGTGCTCGCGGTCAACGAGGCCCTGGCCAATGCGGCCGAGTTCGCCTACCTGCAACAGCGCGGGATGGGCACGATCGACGTGGAGGCGGTGCAGGACCGCGCCGCCCACACGTTGACCGTGACCATCACCGACCAGGGCTGCTGGCGTGAGCCCGACCCCGCCAAGACGAGCCGCACACGTGGTCGCGGGATTCCGCTGATGCGTGCGCTGGCCGACGACGTGACCATCGACTCCTCGGCCCTTGGCACCACCGTGTGTCTGCGGTTCGACAACGTTCACGCGATAGCGGACGCCGACGCCAAAGTCGGCTGAGCTCAAGCCGGTTCGTAGCGCAGCATCGTCACCCCGTCGTCGGGGTAGTCGAAGAACACCGGCTTCAGCCGCATTCCGACGGAGACCTCATCGGGTCGGGCGTTGACGATCTCGGTGGAGAACCGCGGACCTTCGTCCCACTCCACGACGGCGAGGATCTGCGGCACATCGCCGGCGAAATGCGGCGCCACCGGTCGGTAGGCGACGGTGTAGGTGTAGAGCGACGCCGCCCCGCTGATCTCGCGCCATTCCAGATCATCGGCCAGTGTGCCCGGCGCCAGCACCCGCGGATAGAACACGTACCGGTTGCTCGAGGGCGAGTACTGGATGCGAATCGTGTGCTCTGCCAACCCATCCCAGAACGGCTTGGCCGTCGGCGTCGGGATCGGCATCGGCTTGGTCGAAGCCCATGGCCTAGTCTCCTTCCAGCACGAGAGTGGTCTGCTCGGACAAGATCCCGCCGTTGCCCGAGACGAACGCGCGGTTGCAGTCGGCCACCTGGGTGGCGCCCGAGCGGCCCATGATCTGGCGGGTGGCGTCGCACACGTGGTGCATGCCGCCGGCCAGTCCCGCCTGGCCGTAGCCGAGCTGGCCGCCGGCGGTGTTCATCGGGAAGTCGCCGCGGAATGTCAGGTCGTGCTCGGCGACGAACTGCAGGCCCTTGCCCTTCTCGCAGAACCCGGCGTCCTCCAGGCTCAGCAGGGCGGTGATGGTGTAGCAGTCATAGATCGACACCATGTCCATGTCCTGCGGTGTCAGCCCGGCCATCGAGAACGCCGACTGCGGCGGCCTTGATCATCGGCGTCTGCAGCAGATCCTGGGCGTAGGTGGGCGTCTTGTACGGCACCCGCTCGCCGAAGCCCTTGACCCAGACCGGGCGGTTGCGCGAGCGACGGGCCAGATCGGCATTGGTCACCAGGACCGCCGCGCCACCCATCACCGGCATCACGATCTCGAGCATGTGCAGCGGTGCGGCGATGACGGGGCTGTTCACCACGTCGTCGACGGTGATCGGGGTGTCGTAGAAGATCGCGCCCGGCGTGTGGTTGGCGTTGATCCGCTGGTCGACGCTGATCTTGGCCATCGCCCGCTCGTCGTAGCCGTAGGTGGCCCCGTAGCGGGTGGCGACCTGTCCGTAGGGGCCGTTCTGGCCGAGATTGCCGTAGGGGATCTCGAACTCGGCCTGCGGCGAGCCGTACCGGTTGCTCGAGGCGCCGAAGTACAGCAGGTCGCCGAAGTCGGGCGGGCGCTTCTCGGTCATCGGCGTCAGCGGCGTCGCCGGGACCACGCACAGCACGGCGTTGCAGAGGCCGAGTTCGATCGCCGCCGCCGCCCGCCACACCATCGCCACCGCGCTGGCGCCGCCGAGGTCGACCAACTCCGCGAAATTGGCTTTGACACCGAGGTATTCGATGACCGTCGACGGGACGAAGATCTGCGACTCCTGGACATGGCCGGTGCAGATGCCGTCGACCTCGGTGGCCGACAGGCCCGCGTCGTCCAGTGCGGCGGCCGCGAGCCGGGCCCACTGCTCGAGGGTGAACTCCAGCGGTCCCGTCGGCTTCTTGGTCGAGGGGAGTTCGGTGTACCCGACGATGGCGGCGTCTCCGCGAAGACCCATGCGGCTGCCTTTCAGTCATTGCCCAATAACATTGAGCATGTAATCATATTGAGCGCTCAATGAGAATCCGCGACCGAGAGGGGACACAGCATTGTGAGCGATGTCTCAGCGTTGGACGGCAAGATCGCCATCGTCACCGGCACCAGCCGAGGCGTCGGGCTGGGCATCGCCCATGAACTGCTTCGGGCCGGTGCCACCGTGATCGGGTGCTCGCGAGGACCGCTCGAGACCATCCCCGGCGTGGCCGACAACCCGGACTGGCTGGCGCGCTCGTCGCAACGGGTGTGCGACCAGGGCGACCACCGCGCGATCGACGAGTTCGTCTCCGGGGTGGTCGCCGACTACGGCCGGATCGACATCCTGGTCAACAACGCCGGCGGCACCGTCCCCGCACCGCACGTCGAGGACGTCCCCGAGCTCGTCTCGCGCATTCAGGGTGCCCCGCGGGCCGCCGACGACTTCGAGCGCACAGTTCTGTTCCACCAGTTCGCCATTCAGATGAACCTCATCAGCCCGCTGTGGTTCGCCATCCGGGTATACCGCCAGATGCGCGAGCAGGACGGCACCGGCTCGATCATCAACATCTCCAGCGGCGCAGGACATCCGGCCGGTTCGCCCACCCTGGTGTCCTACGGCGCGGCCAAGTCCGGCCTGAACCACATGACCCGCTCGCTGGCCGAGGAATGGGGTCCGAAGGCGCGGGTGAACTGCCTGGCGCTGGGCCCCACGATGACCGACAACTTCAAGTCCTTCGTCCTGCCGAAGGACGACCCGAGCGGGGAGAAGTACTTCCGCGACGTCCCGCTGCACCGAGCCGGCGAGCCGGCCGAGGTGGGCCGCGCCGCGGTGTTCCTGTGCAGTGGCGCAGCCGATTTCATCAACGGCACCACCATCGAGATCGACGGCGGCATGCTGCCCGGCGTCCTCTACGAGGCGGGCCTCAAGACCATTACGGACCTGCTATGAAAAACGTCATCCAGTTCTCCACCGGCAACGTGGGCCGCCACGCCCTGCAGATGATCATCGAGCGGCCCGACCTGCGACTGGTGGGCTTGCACGCCCACGGCGCGGACAAGGTCGGCCGCGACGCCGCGGAGTTGTGCGGTCTGGACCAGCCGACCGGTGTGCTGGCCACCGACGACATCGAGGCACTGGTCGCGCTCGAAGCCGACTGCGTGGTCTACACCTCGCAGGCCGAGATGCGGCCGCAGCAGGCCATCGAGGAGATCTCCCGGTTCCTGCGCGCCGGCACCAACGTCGTCGGCACCTCGATGGTCTGGCTGGTGGCCCCGCACCAGGCCGACCACTGGATGCGCGATCCGCTGGCCAAGGCCTGCCACGCCGGTGGCACCTCGCTCTACATCAACGGCGTCGACCCAGGGTTCTCCGGCGACAGCCTGGTCTACACCGCGCTGACGCTGGCCGGGCGGGCAACCAGCGTCACCGTGTCGGAGATCTGCGACTACGGCAGCTATGACGATGCCGAATTCACCGGTGTCAGTTTCGGTTTCGGCACCACGCCCGATCACACCCCGATCATGTTCGCGCCCGGGGTGCTGGCCTCGCTGTGGGGCGGTCAGGTCCGGTCACTGGCCGACGTCCTCGACGTCACCCTCGACGAGGTTCGCGAGCGTCACGAAAGCTGGGTGACCCCCGAGCAGATCGAGTGCACGATGATGACGGTCCCGCCCGGTCGCGTGGCCGCGGTCCGGTTCTGGGTCGAGGGCCTGCGCAACGGTGAACCCGTGATCACCATGGAGCACGTCAACCGGCTCACCTCGGCGGCCGCGCCGCACTGGCCGTCTCCGCCGGACGGGCGGCCCGGTGTTCACCGGGTGGTGGTGCGCGGCAATCCGGGTGTCGAGATCAACACCCACCTCGGCCTCGACGGGGTCGACCACAACCAGGGCGGCGTCATCTCCACCGCTGCCCGCGCCGTCAACGCGATCCACGACGTGTGTGCCGCACCGCCGGGACTGATGGCGGTCAAGGACCTGCCCGCGACCCATGCCGACACTGTGATGTGGTGAAAGACATTGGCTCCCAAGATCGCACCGCGCCGCCCGGCCGGCGGCAGCCAGGTACGCGCTGAGCGCACCCGCGAACGGGTGCTCGACGAGACGGTGCGTTGCGTCATCGACGAGGGCTTCGCCGCCGCCAGCGCCAAACACATCGCCGAGCGGGCCGGGGTGACCTGGGGTGTGGTGCAGTACCACTTCGGTGATCGTGACGGTCTGCTGATGGCCGTGGTGGACCGGGGGCTGGCCGAGCTACACGGTGTGCTGCGGGCATTGCCCGCGCCGCGGAGCAGATCACCCGCGACCAACGGGTGCGCCGGGTGGTCGACGCCGCTTGGAAGGTGTTCTCCAGCGACGATTCTCGCGCTTCGCTGGAAATCCTGATCGCGACGCGGGCGATGCGCGACAAGCGGGCCACCCGCCATCTCGGTCAACTGCAGCAGGCCATCACCGACCTGAGCCGTGATCTCGCCGAAGGCCTCGACAGCCCGCATGCCACCGCGGTCGCCGACCTGATCTGGGCGACCATGCGCGGCCTGGTGGTCTCTCAGCTCGTCGCCGGGCGACCCATGGACACCACTCGCGAGCAGCAGGCGCTGGTCGACGTGATCTGCGCCTACCTTCAACGAGGGTCGGACGGGAGATTCGATGCACGAGCACACTAGAACGCGGCGCGGCCCCATTACCCGCAACGCCGTGGGCCCCACCGCTGCGGAAGCCTTCGTCATCATCGCCATCGCGACAATCCTGTTCACCCGGCTCTATCTCCAGCTCACCGGTTACCCCCAGATCGGCGGCGGTGATCTGCACATCGCGCACGCGCTGTGGGGCGGGGCGCTGATGATGCTGGCCCTGCTCACCGGCTGGATGGCACTGGGGTTCGGCGTGCGGGTGCTCACCGTGGTGATGGGCGGCATCGGGTTCGGCTTGTTCCTCGACGAGGTCGGCAAGTTCGTCACCAAGGACAACGACTACTTCTACGGGCCTGCCGCCGAGATCATGTACATCCTGGTGTGCCTGATTCTCGTCGGCGCCCGCCTGATCCGAGTGGTCCGCCCGCTGTCCGCCCACGAGTCCCTGGCGTCGGCCGCCGCGATCGCCGCCGACGGAGTGGCCCGCGGGCTGCCCGACCACCGTCGCGAGGTCGGGCTGCGACTTGTCGAGCAGGCCCGCGCCGGGGGAGCGCCGCCCGCCGACGTCGACCACGTCCGGTCACTGCTGCTGTCGGCGGGCCATGCCAGCGACCGCCTCTACCGGCTGCAGCAGTGGGCGCCGCGGTTGATCCCCGACTTCTTCCGCAGCCCGAGGTGGGTGCCGTGGGTGGGCTGGTTGCTGGTGGCCGGCGCGGTCTTCGGCCTGTCCTTCCACGCACTGGGCATCGCCCTGGGCGACTACTTCTACGAGGACGAGCACGTCAAGATCCACCTGGCCGGCAAGAGCCCGGCCACGATCATCCTGCTGGTGAGCGGCGGGCTCACCCTGGCGATGGCGCTGCCGGCGATGATCGCGCTGCGGCGCACCACCAAGCTGTGGCCGCTGCGCCTGCTGCGCGACGCGGCGCTGCTGTTCACCTTCCTCAACGCCCTGGTCGACTTCGCCACTGAGGGGTTCGCCGCCCTGATCAACCTGTCCATCGGCCTGTTCGGCCTGGCGATCCTGTCCTACCAGGTGGACGTGGCCACGCGGGAGGCGGTCACGCCGGCTACACCACCGACAGATACCGCCGGGTGACCACCCGCTGGATCACCGACGCGACGGGCGCGCCGATCTGGCTCCACCACGTCGCCGGCCGGGAGAACGCCACCACCTCGGCGTGCACCGACTCGTCGGCGGGGTCGTAGCGCACGCCGAACATCTCCTCGCCGGCCACCGCATGGCCGGGCAGGCTGCCGTAGGCGAACCCGCGCCGGTTCGGTTCGTCGATCACGTAGACCACCCGGCACGGCGCGGCGAACGGACCCAGCTTGCCCAGCACGTCGGTGCCCACCTCGGCCACCTCGGTCGTCGCGGCCACCCGCAGTCCCGCCCCGCGCAGCATCCCGTAGCGCATCACCGCGGCCCCGGCCTGCTCGAACCGGCCCCGGCCGGTGCCGATCGGCGACGACAGCCGGACGTGGTGGTAACCCGCGGGAAGGCGGCCCGCCGTCGCACCCACCTCGGCGTAGGTGAACGGCCGGCCGGCGAGGTCGCTGAGCTTCACCGGTCCACCATGCCACCGCGATACGTACCTTCGTAGTCAGGGGCCCGCAGCGGGCGGCATACGGTAACCAGGTGGCAGACGACATGACGGTGCTCGGCGAGACCCACGCCGGTGGCGGCTTCAACCCGCCGGTACCGACTCACCAGGGGCGGCCCGGACTACGGCCGATTCATCGACGCCGTCCGAGACATCCAGGACCATGCCCGCGCCGTCGACGCGCCCGACCACGTCATCACCGAGGCCGCCGACCTGCTCGAACGGGTCTCGGCGCTGCTGACGCCCTACGACGCCGACGAATGGAGCACGCCGTCGGGGCGGCGCACCGACCTGCCGATGCGCGGCAACATCCTGAGCATCCCGAACGAGGCGGACCCCTGCGAGGACGGCCGGTTGCGCGGCTGGGCCCGCTTCCGCCGCTACCACCTCGGCCGCAACGGCGCGGTGCACGGCGGCATCATCGCCCACCTCTTCGACTCGGTGCTGGGCAAGACCTCGTTCCTGCTGACCGGCGGCCCGTATCAGCGCACCGCATATCTGCACGTCAACTACCGCAAGATCGTGCCCATCGAGAAGGAACTGCAGGTCGACGCCGGCGTGCTGCGCCGCGAGGGCCGCAAGATCTTCGTCGACATCCGACTCTGCGACGGTGACACGCTGCTGGCCGACGGGGAGGGACTGTTCGTGTTGCTGAAGCCGGGGCAACCGTGAAGCGTTATGCTGCGCGCGTGGGCGCGCAAACGCGACGGGCTGCGTGACCGCCCGGTCGCCGACTTCGTCTACCGGGTCGCGGTCGGGGTGGTGGGCCTGACCGTGCTGCTGATCGGGATCGTCGCGATCCCGTACCCGGGCCCGGGCTGGGCGATCCTGTTCCTCGGGCTGGCGATCCTGGCCACCGAGTTCTACTGGGCGCACCGCACCCTGACCTTCACCCGTGGCCACTACGACAGCGCGATGGCGTGGTTCCGCAGGCAGGGCTGGTGGGTGCAGGCGCTCGGCGCGGTGCTCACCGCGGCGGTGGTGGTGGCCACCCTGTGGCTGGTCGGTGCGGTGGAGCTGGTCGGCCGGGCTGCTCGGCCTGGATCACCCGGCCTTGGAGAGCCCCATCGGCCTCGGCGCCTGATCAACGCCCCGATAGCATGGTCGCGACCGACCGCGAGCCTTCGCGGTGGTCGTCCGTCGTCCCCGTCAGTCGAAAGAGAACCCGTGATGAGCGCCCCCGCGACCACCGCCCCAGCAGCCCCGATCCGGGTTCCTGCCGGGACTACCGCGGGCGCGGCCGTGCGCGAGGCGGGTCTGCCGGGTCGCGGGGAAGCCGACGCCATCGTGGTGGTGCGTGACGCCGACGGGAAACTGCGCGACCTGAGCTGGGTGCCGGACGCCGACGCCGAGGTGGTCCCGGTGGCCGCCAACACCGACGAGGGCCGCAGCGTGATCCGGCACTCCGCCGCCCACGTCCTGGCGCAGGCGGTGCAGGAGCTCTTCCCGCAGGCCAAGCTGGGCATCGGCCCGCCGATCACCGACGGCTTCTACTACGACTTCGACGTGCCCGAGGCGTTCACCCCGGAGAACCTCGAGGCGCTCGAGAAGCGGATGCGCCAGATCGTCAAGGAAGGCCAGCTGTTCGACCGCCGGGTCTACGAGTCCAAGGACCAGGCCCGCGCCGAACTGGCCGGCGAGCCCTACAAGCTCGAACTGGTCGACGACAAGTCCGGCGACGCCGACGTCATGGAGGTCGGCGGCGACGAGCTGACCGCCTACGACAACCTCAATCCCCGCACCCGCGAACGGGTTTGGGGTGACCTGTGCCGCGGACCGCACATCCCGACCACCAAGTACATCCCCGCGTTCAAGCTGACCCGAAGCTCGGCGGCGTACTGGCGCGGCAACCAGAACAACGCCAGCCTGCAGCGCATCTACGGCACCGCGTGGGAGTCGCAGGAGGCGCTGGACCGTCACCTCGAGCTGCATCGAGGAGGCGCAGCGCCGCGACCACCGCAAGCTCGGCGTCGAGCTCGACCTGTTCAGCTTCCCCGACGAAATCGGTTCAGGCCTGCCGGTTTTCCACCCCAAGGGCGGCATCGTGCGCCGGGAGCTCGAGGAGTACTCGCGGCGCAAGCACATCGAGGCCGGCTACGAGTTCGTCAACACCCCGCACATCACCAAGGAGCAGCTGTACATCACCTCCGGTCACCTGGAGTGGTACGCCGACGGCATGTTCCCGCCGATGCACATCGACGCCGAGTACGACGAGGACGGCACGCTGCGCAAGCCCGGCCAGGACTACTACCTCAAGCCGATGAACTGCCCGATGCACCACCTGATCTTCCGGTCGCGGGGCCGTTCGTATCGCGAACTTCCGTTGCGGCTCTTCGAGTTCGGCACGGTGTACCGCTACGAGAAGTCCGGTGTGATCCACGGCCTGACCCGGGTGCGCGGCATGACCCAGGACGACTCGCACATCTACTGCACCCGCGAGCAGATGCGCGACGAGCTGGCCTCGCTGCTGCGCTTCGTGCTCGACCTGCTCGCCGACTACGGCCTCGACGACTTCTATCTCGAGCTCTCCACCAAGGACCCGGAGAAGTACGTCGGCTCCGACGAGGTGTGGGACGAGGCCACCGAGACGCTGCGTGAAGTCGCCGAGGCCTCCGGACTGGATCTGGTGCCCGACCCGGGCGGCGCGGCGTTCTACGGGCCGAAGATCTCGGTTCAGGTGCGCGACGCGCTGGGCCGCAGCTGGCAGATGTCGACCATCCAGCTCGACTTCAACATGCCCGAGCGCTTCGAGCTCGAGTACACCGCGGCCGACGGCACCCGCCAGCGCCCGGTGCTGATCCACCGTGCGCTGTTCGGCTCCATCGAGCGGTTCTTCGGCATCCTCACCGAGCACTACGCCGGGGCCTTCCCGGCGTGGCTGGCCCCGGTGCAGGTGGTGGGCATCCCGGTGGCCGACGACCACGTGCCGTACCTGCAGGACGTCGCCGCCGAACTGCGGTCGCACGGCGTGCGGGTCGAGGTCGACGCCAGCGACGACCGGATGGCCAAGAAGATCGTCAACCACACCAACCAGAAGGTGCCGTTCATGCTGCTCGCGGGTGACCGCGACGTGGAGGCCGGGGCGGTGTCGTTCCGGTTCGGTGACCGCACCCAGATCAACGGCGTACCCCGCCAGCAGGCGGTGGCCGCGATCCGCAAGTGGATCGCCGATCGCGAGAATGACGCGCCCGTCAGCGGAATTGGTGAAGGTCGACGGTGACTGACGAACGGGACTCGCTGACCGATCGGGGCGTCGGGCGAGCCCGACCGGCTGCAGCGGCTGTGGACCCCGCACCGGATGAACTACATCGTCGAGGTCCCGACAGAAGAAGTCCTCGGAGCCGTCGCGGCCCTTCACCGACATCCCCACCCTGCCCGACGAGGACGGCCTGGTGGTCGCGCGCGGTGAGCAGGTGTACGTGGTGCTCAACCTCTACCCGTACAACCCGGGCCACCTGATGGTGGTGCCCTATCGGCGGGTCTCGGAGTTGGAGGACCTCACCGAAGCCGAGAGCGCCGAGCTGATGGCGTTCACGCAGAAGGCGATTCGCGTCATGAAGGCCGTCTCGAGTCCGGACGGTTTCAACGTCGGGCTCAACCTGGGCAGGTCGGCGGGCGGCTCGCTGGCCGAACACCTGCACATGCACGTCGTGCCGCGCTGGTCCGGCGACGCCAACTTCATCACGATCGTCGGTGAGACCAAGGTCATCCCGCAGCTGCTGCGCGACACCCGCACGCTGCTCGCCACCGAATGGGCCAATCAGCCGTGAGCGACTTCTACCTGATGACCCGCGCGGCGTACACCAAGCTCAGTACGCCGGTTGCCAAGGCGGCGTTGAAGATCGGGCTGACCCCCGACATCGTCACGATCATCGGCACCGCCGGCTCGGTGCTGGCCGCGCTGACGCTGTTCCCGATCGGACAGCTGTGGTGGGGTGCGGTGGCCGTGTTCTTCTTCGTGCTCGCCGACATGCTCGACGGTGCGATGGCCCGGCAACGGGGCGGCGGCACCCGGTTCGGGGCGGTGCTCGACGCCACCTGCGACCGGATCAGTGACGGCGCGGTGTTCTGCGGCCTGCTGTGGTGGGCGGCGTTCGGCCTGCACAGCTCGTCGCTGATGGTGGCCACGCTGATCTGTCTGGTGACCTCCCAGGTGATCTCCTACGTCAAGGCCCGCGCCGAGGCCAGCGGCCTGCACGGCGGCGGCGGTCTCATCGAACGCCCCGAGCGGCTGGTCATCGTGCTGGCTCGGGGCCGGGCTCTCGGACTTCCCGTTGTTCCCGGTGCCGATGCTGCTGCCCATCGCGATGTGGCTGCTGGCGGTGGCCAGCCTGGTGACCGTGGGCCAGCGCGTGCACAGCGTGCGCAGCTCGCCGGGGGCCATGGACAAGATCGAGCCGGCCGCCGAGCCGGGAAACGACCGAGCCGTGATCACCACGCCGGCGGGGCTGTGGACGGCGGGCCGCAAGCGGCTGCCGTCGGGGGACAATCTCGCCGACTGGGGATATGCCGCGGGCTGGCGGGTGGTCCGCACCGTGCCGGAGTTCTTCGCCCGCAACGCCTTCGGCGCCGGCGCCCGCTACGCGGCGCTGGGCGGCGGGCCCGAGCAGCTGCGCAAGAACCTGGCCCGGGTGATCGGCACCACCCCCGCCGAGGTGCCGGACTCGCTGATCCGTGCTTCGCTGGCCTCCTACGCCCGATACTGGCGGGAGGCGTTCCGATTGCCCACGATGGACCTCGACAGCCGTCGCGCTGCGCCTCGACGAGGTCGTCATCGGCAAGGAGAACGTCGACGCCGCCTACGCCGCCGGCCGTGGCGTCATCCTGGCCCTTCCGCACAGCGGGAACTGGGACATGGCCGGGGTGTGGCTGGTCCACCACAGCGGCACCTTCACCACCGTCGCCGAGCGGCTCAAGCCCGAGTCGCTGTACCGCCGGTTCCTGGACTACCGGGAAAGCCTCGGCTTCGAGGTGCTGCCGCTCACCGGAGCCGCGGGCGGCGACATCGGACAGGGGACGCCCGCCGATCGAGGTGCTCGCCGAACGGCTGCGGGCCAACCGGGCGGTGTGCCTGATGGCCGAGCGTGACCTGACGAAATCCGGTGTGCAGGTGGACCTCTTCGGCGAGCCCACCCGAATGCCGGCCGGCCCGGCGAAGCTGGCGATCGAGACCGGTGCCGCGCTGCTGCCCGCCGCACGTCTACTACCGAGGGCGAGGACTGCGTGATCGATCTCTTCCCGCCGCTGGACTGCTCGAGCGGCGACGTCGGCGTCATCACCCAGGCGCTGGCCGACCAGTTCGGCGACGAACATCGCTGCCCATCCCGAGGACTGGCACATGCTGCAGCCGCAGTGGCTGGCCGACCTGTCCGACGAAAGGCGCGCCCGAATCGAGGGCACCTGATGCGGATCGGCATGGTGTGCCCGTACTCGTTCGACGTGCCCGGCGGGGTGCAGTCGCACGTGCTGCAACTCGCCGAGGTGATGCGCGAACGCGGGCACGAGGTCAGCGTGCTGGCACCGTTCTCGCCGCATGTCGAGCTGCCCGACTACGTCGTCTCCGGCGGCAAGGCCGTGCCGATCCCGTACAACGGCTCGGTGGCGCGCCTGCGGTTCGGCCCGGCCACCCACCGCAAGGTCAAGAGGTGGCTCGGCGGACGGCGATTTCGACGTGCTGCACCTGCACGAGCCCAACGCGCCGAGCCTGTCGATGCTGGCGCTGCAGGCCGCCGAGGGCCCGATCGTCGCGACGTTTCACACCTCGACCACGAAGTCGTTGACGCTCAGCGTGTTTCAGGGCATCCTGCGGCCCTATCACGAGAAGATCGTCGGCCGCATCGCCGTCTCCGACCTGGCGCGGCGCTGGCAGATGGAGGCGCTGGGCTCCGACGCCGTCGAGATCCCCAACGGTGTGGACGTCGCCTCGTTCGCCGGCGCGCCCCGGCTCGACGGCTATCCGCGGCCCGGCGGGTCGGTGCTGTTCCTCGGCCGCTACGACGAGCCGCGCAAGGGGATGGCGGTGCTGCTGGGCGCGCTGCCCGCCCTGGTGAAGCGGTTCCCCGACATCGAGATCCTGATCGTCGGCCGCGGCGACGAGGACGAACTGCGCGAGGAGGTCGGCGACCTGGCCGGACACCTGCGTTTCCTCGGTCAGGTCGACGACGCGACCAAGGCGTCGGCCATGCGCAGCGCCGACGTCTACTGCGCCCCGAACACCGGCGGGGAGAGCTTCGGCATCGTGCTCGTCGAGGCGATGGCTGCCGGCACGCCGGTGGTGGCCAGTGACCTCGACGCGTTCCGGCGGGTGCTGCTCGACGGCAAGGCCGGCCGGCTGGTGCCCGTCGACGACTCCGACGCGCTGGCCGAGGCGCTCATCGCCGTGCTCGACGACGACGAACTGCGGGCGCGGCTACGTCGAGGCCGCCGCGGCGGCCGTGCGGCGCTACGACTGGTCGGTGGTCGCCGACCAGATCATGCGGGTCTACGAGACGGTCGCCGGGTGCGGGCGCCAAGGTGCGGGTGGCCGGCGTACGATGACCGCGGGGCCGTTGTACTGGTCGTTGACCGCGGTACTGGTCGTCGGTGCTGCTGTTGATCGCGCGTCTGGGCCTACCAGACCGCCACCCGGCTGGACCGCCTGCACGTCCGCTACGACCTGTCCTGGCAGGCGCTGGACGCCGCGCTGGCCCGCCGCGCGGTGGTGGCCCGCGCGGTGGCCGCCGACGCCTACCGCCACCGTCCCGAGGGCCGACGGCTGGCCGCGCTGGCCGACGCCGCCGAACGCGCGCCCCGCGCCGGCCGCGAGGCGGCCGAGAACGAGCTGTCGGCGGCGCTGGCGATGGTCGACCCGTCGGCGATCCCGGTGGCCCTGGTAGCCGAGCTGGCCGACGCCGAGGCCCGGGTGCTGCTGGCCCGCCGGTTCCACAACGACGCCGTGCGCGACACCCTCGCGCTGCGCGAACGCCGCCCGGTCCGGTGGCTGCGGCTGGGCGGAACCGCCCCGCTGCCGAGCTATTTCGAGATCGCCGAGCGGGCCGGACCCACGCCGCGGTGGCCCCGCCCGAGGAAGGCCTGGTGGACCGGCGCACCTCGGCGCGGGTGATCCTGCTCGACGACGACGGCGCGGTGCTGCTGTTCTGCGGTTCCGATCCGGCGATCACCGACGGCACCGCACCGCGGTGGTGGTTCACCGTCGGCGGACAGGCCCATCCCGGTGAGCGGCTGGTCGACACCGCCGTGCGGGAGATCGCCGAGGAAACCGGACTGCACGTCGAGCCGGCCGAGATGGTCGGGCCCGGTGTGGCGGCGCGACTCGCGTGATCGACTTCAACGGCACCGTGATCCAGAGCCAGGAGTTCTACTTCGTGCACCGCACCGGCCGGTTCGAGCCGACCGCGGCCGGGCGCACCGCCCTGGAACTGCGGTACATTCACGGCCATCGCTGGTGTGATTCCGCCGCGATCGAGAAGCTGGCCGCGGGCGGCGAGACGGTGTACCCGCTGCAGCTCGGTGAGCTGCTCGCCGAGGCGAACGTGGTGGCCGACGATCGCGGCGGCGGCCCGCCGGCAGAGTTGCAACCGATCCGCTGAACAGCGGAATTATTCAGTTTGAAGGCGCCCTTTACACTGGATCCGTATCAATACGAAGGGACCGACTGTGGAAAACGGAGCTACCGCATCCGACTGCAACGGCTCGGGCAGCCCCGCGCAGACCGGTACGGCCCGGGTCAAGCGCGGCATGGCGGAGATGCTCAAGGGCGGCGTGATCATGGACGTCGTCACCCCGGAACAGGCGCGCATCGCCGAAGGCGCCGGCGCGGTGGCGGTCATGGCTCTGGAACGCGTCCCCGCCGACATCCGCGCCCAGGGCGGCGTGGCCCGGATGAGCGACCCCGACCTGATCGAGGGCATCATCTCGGCGGTCACCATCCCGGTGATGGCCAAGGCCCGCATCGGGCACTTCGTCGAGGCGCAGATCCTGCAGAGCCTCGGCGTGGACTACGTCGACGAATCCGAGGTGCTCACCCCGGCCGACTACACCCACCACATCGACAAGTGGAAGTTCACCGTCCCGTTCGTGTGCGGCGCGACCAACCTGGGCGAGGCGCTGCGCCGCATCACCGAGGGCGCGGCGATGATCCGCTCCAAGGGTGAGGCCGGCACCGGCGACGTGTCCAACGCCACCACCCACATGCGCACCATCGGCGGTGAGATCCGGCGGCTGTCGTCGCTGTCGGAGGACGAGCTCTACGTCGCGGCCAAGGACCTGCAGGCTCCCTACGACCTGGTGGTCGAGGTGGCCAGGGCGGGCAAGCTGCCGGTGACGCTGTTCACCGCCGGCGGTATCGCCACCCCGGCCGACGCCGCGATGATGATGCAGCTCGGCGCCGAGGGCGTGTTCGTCGGCTCCGGCATCTTCAAGTCCGGCAACCCGGCCGAGCGCGCGGCCGCCATCGTCAAGGCCACCACCTTCTACGACGACCCCGACGTCCTGGCGAAGGTGTCGCGCGGGCTGGGCGAGGCGATGGTCGGGATCAACGTGGAGGACATCGCGGAGCCGCACCGACTCGCCGAGCGCGGCTGGTAGCAAGCGATTTCGGCGCGCTTATCGTCGGTCAGCGACGACAAGCGCGCCCAAGTCCCAGACGAACAGAGATAAATGGCGATCGAAGAGATCCTCGATCTGGAGCAGCTCGAGGTCAACATCTATCGCGGTGGCGTCTTCAGCCCCGAATCCGGTTTCCTGCAGCGCACTTTCGGCGGTCACGTCGCCGGCCAGTCGCTGGTGTCGGCGGTGCGCACCGTGGATCCCGAAGTTCCAGGTGCACTCGCTGCACGGCTACTTCCTGCGCCCCGGCGACGCCACCAAGCCCACCGTCTACCTCGTCGAGCGCCTGCGCGACGGCGGATCGTTCGTCACCCGGCGGGTCAACGCGATCCAGCACGGCGAGACGATCTTCTCGATGTCGGCGTCGTTTCAGACCGACCAGAGCGGTATCGAGCACCAGGACGCGATGCCCGAGGCGCCGCCGCCCGACGACCTGCCCGGGTTCATCTCCGGGGCGGGGTGTTCGACGACGCCGGGTTCTCGCAGTTCGCCGAGTGGGACGTCCGCATCGTCCCGCGCGACCAGGTGACGCTGCTCCCGGGCAAGGCCTCCCAGCAGCAGGTGTGGTTCAAGCACAAGGACCCGCTGCCCGACGACCACGTGCTGCACATCTGCGCGCTGGCCTACATGAGCGACCTGACCCTGCTCGGCTCGGCACAGGTCAACCACATCGAGGAACGCAAGCATCTGATGGTGGCCTCGCTGGACCACGCGATGTGGTTCATGCGGCCGTTCCGCGCCGACGAGTGGTTGCTCTACGACCAGTCCTCGCCGTCGGCGTGCGGTGGCCGCGCGCTGACCCAGGGCCGGATCTTCAACCGGTACGGCGAGATGGTGGCGACCGTCGTGCAGGAGGGGCTGACCCGCTACCAACGCGGCTACACCGCCGAGCCATGAGCGTCCGCGTCGGGGTGCTGGCCCTGCAGGGCGACACCCGCGAGCACCTGGCCGCGCTGCGCGAGGCCGGCGCCGAGGCCTCGCACGGTGCGGCGGCGCGGTGAACTCGATGCGGTCGATGCCCTGGTGATTCCGGGCGGGGAGTCCACCACGATGAGCCACCTGCTGCGCGCGTTCGACCTGCTCGAGCCGCTGCGCGACCGCCTGGCCGCGGGCATGCCCGCCTACGGCTCGTGTGCGGGGATGATCCTGCTGGCCAGCGAGATCCTCGACGCCGGTGCCCCCGGCCGGGAGGCCGTGCCGCTGGGCGCCATCGACATGACGGTGCGGCGCAACGCTTTCGGCCGCCAGGTCGACTCGTTCGAGGGCGACATCGAGTTCGACGGGCTCGACGGGCCGGCGCACGCGGTCTTCATCCGCGCGCCGTGGGTGGAGCGCGTCGGGCCGGAGGTACAGGTGCTGGCCCGCGCCGACGAGCACATCGTCGCGGTGCGCCAGGGCGCCGTGCTGGCCACCGCGTTTCACCCCGAGATGACCGGCGATCGGCGCGTGCACAAGCTGTTCGTCGACATCGTCCTGGGCGCGGTCTGATCCGAATTCGTCGATTGACGTTTACCTGACGTCAATGCGGGCAGTCGCGTTCTGCCAGCTGCATTTCCCATACTTGTCTGGGGGAGCGTGGCGTGAAGGGCTGGAGGTCATGATGATCCCACGGTGGGTGAGGCGGCATCTTCGCCGCGAACGTGACACCGAGCAGATGACCGGCGCGGCGACGGACGCCGTGTGGCGCCCGGCCGTCCAGTTCGACGCCGCGGTCCGGCCGATCGCCTGGTGGCGGGCGCTCTAGACCACCGGCAGCACCAGCCGCGACGAGGACAGCACCGTGTTGACACTGCTGGTGCCGACGCTGGCGTGCCGGAAGTTCATGATCGCCGGCGCGGCCGGATCCTGGTCGTCACTGGTGATGGTCGAGCGCGATCCGATGACCCGCGGCGAACCGGCGCGCGTTGGGCACCAACGGAATTCGGTACTGCACGTCCTCGCCGACGGGCACCGCCGCGGCGCGGCGGCAGGGCAGTACCGGTGCGCCGGTGCGGCTCGCGGTCTCGTCGACCTCGCGCAGACGAGGCCCGCAGCCAGCCCGCGGTGACCGGTGTCGTCGTGCCGTCCGGCGCCACGTCGGACAGCGTGACGATCCAGGCCGTGTCGATGGCCGTCGCGGACGGCCTCCAGCCGCAGCTCGATGTCGCCGACGATGTCGAGCGCCTCGGGCAGGGCAGCGCTGGTCCAGGTCAGCTGTGACGGCGGATCGATCGGGCTCGGCTTGGCCCGGTTCAAGCCGGCGCCGAGCACCATGAACGTGCGCGGCCGCCCGGCGCGCCTTCGTCGGCGCCCAGCGCGCCGTCGGCGCGCAGCGCCAGCTCGCGTGAACGTGCTCTGCGGAGGCCAGGTTTCGGCCTCGTGCCACTGCCCCTCGCCGGGCAGCACGTAGCGAATCGGCGGGCCGTCGAGAATGCCGGTGTCGCTGTCCCTTGAGCCAGTGGTCGAACCAGGCCAGCGCCTCGACGTGCAGGCTCTCCCACGGCCAGGTCAGGCCGTACTCGTCGAGCATGCCGACCCGCACGCACGGGCTGTTGGTCAGGTGCTGCCAGGCGCGTGAACGTCGACGGCAGATGCAGCGGCACGTTCTGCCAGTCGCAGCCGAGGTAGACCGGGATGTCGACGTTCTCGAGCAGCGGCAGCAGATTGCGCTCGTCCCACCACGCGTCGCGGAGCGGGATGCTCGACCGCCGCGTCGAGCCACAGCTCGTCCCACGGATGCGGGTCGTGCGGCAGCTTGCAGCAGCCGCTGCAGCATCGTCACGGCCGCCTCGCCGTTCATCGTGGCGAACTTGTGGTGCAGCCGGCGGAGTGTTGCAGCACCCTGCGGGCCGCGCTCGAGCAGCCGGCTGCGCCAGAACTCGTCGCTGCGCTCGGAGGTCATCCCGATCATCGACAGGAACGGCGTGACGAACGACGCAGCTGAACAGGCCGTGGTGGCCGGCGGCCTCGTACAGGTCGGCGGTGACGGCGACCGGGAAGATCGCCTTGAGGTGCGGCGGCCGCTCGACGGCGGCCTCCAGCTGGGTCATCGCGAAGTAGCTGATCCCGATCATGCCGACGTTGCCGTCGCACCACGGCTGCGCGGCCGCCCACTCGACGAGGTCGTACATGTCGCGGCGCTCCTGGGCGTCGAAGAAGCCGAACGTCGCCGCCCGATCCGCCGGTGCCGCGCAGGTTGGCGATCACGTGCACGTAGCCGCGCGGCACCCAGAAGTCGGTCGCGCCGGCCTCGATGAAGCCCATCGGCGCGCCGAGGTCCTGGATCTGCCGCGGGTAGGGCGAGGCCGCGATCAGCGCCGGGAAGCGGCCGTCGTCGTCGGGTCGGTGCACGTCGGCCAGCAGCGTGACGCCGTCGCGCATCGGCGACGGCGACGTTGACGTCGCTGGCGGATCCGGTAGTGCGGCGTCGCTGAGGTTGCGGTAGGTGCGTCCGGTGGTCTGCGGGCCGTTGAGCTGCCGCTGGCCCGGCTCGGTGCCGGAGACGGTGGTCGTCGATGCCATGTCGGGCTCCTGTTCCACGCAGTGTCGAGACAGGTCACATCGTATGGACCGACGACCCCACCACGTAGACTCGTCGGGTTACGAGGTGTTTCGGCACGGTATTCGGCAAGGAAGAGGAAGTACCACGATGAGCGGCCATTCCAAATGGGCCACCACCAAGCACAAGAAGGCCGTCGTCGACGCCAAGCGCAGCAAGATGTTCGCCAAGCTGATCAAGAACATCGAAGTGGCCGCGCGCATCGGCGGCGGTGACCCGGACGGCAACCCCACGCTGTGGGACGCCATCGCCAAGGCCAAGAAGTCCTCGGTGCCCAACGACAACATCGAGCGCGCCCGCAAGCGCGGCGCCGGCGAAGAGGCCGGTGGCGCCGACTGGCAGAACATCACCTACGAGGGCTACGGCCCCAACGGCGTCGCGGTCCTCATCGAGTGCCTCACCGACAACCGCAACCGTGCCGCCGGCGAGGTGCGGGTCGCGATGACCCGCAACGGCGGCAACATGGCCGACCCGGGCTCGGTGGCCTACCTGTTCGCCCGCAAGGGCGTGGTCACCCTGGAGAAGAACGGCCTGACCGAGGACGACGTCCTGCTGGCCGTCCTGGAGGCGGGTGCCGAGGAGGTCAACGACCTCGGCGACGGCTTCGAGATCATCTGCGAGCCGACCGACCTGGTGGCCGTGCGGACCGCACTGCAGGACGCCGGCATCGACTACGACTCCGCCGAGGCCAGCTTCCAGCCGTCGGTGACCGTTGCCGTCGACCTCGAGGGCGCCCGCAAGGTGCTCAAGCTGATCGACGCGCTCGAGGACAGCGACGACGTCCAGGACGTCTACACCAACATCGACATTCCCGACGACGTCGCGGCGCAACTCGACGAGGACTGACCTCGCGGATTCGGCGCGTTAATCGTCGCTCAGCGTTGACAAGCGCGCCGAAATCACCCCGGCGTGATACTCACCGGCAGGCCCGAATAGCGGGTCATCCCGGTCAGCGGGTCGACGTCGGTGTGGTCGGTCATCCGGTTGACGTTGGCCGCGGCGTAGCCGTGCGGCACCGACACCGCACCGGGACGGATATCCGTTGTGAGACAGGCGATCCCGGTCACCGTCCCGAGCCCGTTCCGGACCGTGATCGGCTGCCCGTCGCCGATGCCCGCCGCCGCGGCGTCGTCGGGATGCACGCAGGACCTCGACGCGGTCGCCGAGGAAGGTGAGCTGCGAGTTCAGGTGTCGCTTCTGTCGCCGCGGCACCAGCACGAGCGGCTCGGGTGCGGTCAGGGCATCGAGCTGGTCGATCAACGCCTGCGGAGCCAGCCGCCAGCCGCCCAGCCGATCGAGGTGCGCCTCCACCCACGCGGCGGGCAACTCGCGGGGGGCTTCGACGTAGCCGTCGGTGACCAACTCCGCGAAAGTGCCTCGGGCTCTGCCCATCATCTGCGCCAGCATGCGGTCGTCATCGTCGGGGTCGGCGGTGTCGGCCAGCGAATACCCCAGACGGCGGCCCAGTTCGGCCAGGATCCACCACGTCGAGCGCCGTTCGCCGGCCGGGCTCACCACGGCCGGGGTGTACTGCGCCGACACCCGGGTGCTCAGGATGTCCCACAGCGTCACGTCGGCCCGTTCGAGCTGATCCTTGGCCGGCAAGCACGTGAGTCGAGATCGCGGTGATCTCGGTGGGCATGATCTCCAGGGTGGCCAGAACGTCGAGGCCCTGCAGCGCATCCGCGAGCACGTCGGCGTTGGGGAAGGCGGTCAGCAGGCCACCGCCCAGGTTCAGCAGGGCGCGGATGTTGCCCGCACCGATCTCGTCCGCCAATGCCGCACAGGGCCATTCGCCGAGGAACGATCGGGTCTCCGGGCGGCTGGCCGGTCCCGGGCCGAATGATCCCGCCGGGCCCGACAGCGGAAGCTGCGGGAAGGCCTCGAGCTGATAGGTGAAGCCGGGGTGGAACCACGCACCGCCCGGACGGTTCATCGAGTCGGTGAGAATCATCAGCGCCCAGGCCAGCCACTGGGTGACGTTGGCGCTGCGGGCCATCGTGACGCCGGTGCCGGTTTCGACGGCGATGCGGCCCGCGCCGCGGATCGCGTCACGCAGGCGGACGAGGACGTCCGGATCGACGTCGGCCAACCGGGCCGCGTGCTGCAGCGTGAACGGGGCGACGGCTTCGCAGAGCCGGTCGGCGTCGGCGACCCGGCCCGCCAGGATGGCCGGGTCGGCCCCGTCGGCGAGCAACTCGGCCACCAGATAGGCGAGTACCGCGTAGTCCGTTCCGGGCCGCGGTGCGATGTGAGCTGTTGCCAGCCTTGCCGTTTCGGTGCGCCGCGGATCGATCACCCACACCTGGCCGCGGCCGGTGATGTCGCGGATGATGCCGGTCGGGTTGGGCATGGCCAGGGCATGGCCGTGCGACACCACCGGGTTGCTGCCGATGCACAGCAGGAACTCGGCGCCTGCGTAGTCGGCCCGGCAACTGAGTCCGACGAAACCGCCCATCAGGTCGGCCACCAGTGGTTTGGCCGTGCCGTCGATGGTCAGCGGGCTGAACTTCGCCGGTGTGCCGATCGCGGTGTGCAGTGCCTCGGCCATCCGGTAGCCGGCCGCGTCCATGCCGATCCCGGAGCCGAAGAAGATTCCCACCGACTGCGGCCCGTGCCGGTCGATCACCGTTTTCAGGCGTGCGGCCAGATCGTCCAGGGCGGCGTCCCAGGTGGTGTCCCGCAGACCGTCGTCGATGCGGATCTGGGGGTGGTCGAGGCGGTCCGGGTGGTGGTGCAACTCGGGCAGCGCCCGGCCCTTCGGGCAGGTGTAGCCCGCCGACACCGGATGGTCGCGGTCGCCGCGCACGCGGACCACCCGGTCACCCTCGACGTCGACCAGGATGCCGCACACCGATTGGCAGACTCGGCAGAAGCTTCGGACCGTCCGTACCTGCAGACTCCGGCATATCGGGAACCGTAGCGCTATCCGGTGCCGCTCTGCCGGACGATCGCGGCGAATTCCTCGCGGTCACCGGCGTCGAGTTTGGTGCAGCCGCGATAGATGTGTCCCTCGACGGTGCGAACGGACACCGAAAGGCGTTCGGCGATCTGACGATTGGTCAATCCCGCACTGATCAGGGCGGCGATCTCGCGTTCCCGCGAACTCAGCGGCAACGGCCGGGCGGTCGCCACGATGGCCGGTGTGAGGAACCCGCCGCCGCTTTCGGCCAATCGGGCTGCGCGGGCGGCCGATTCGGCGCTGCGCCTGCGCTGGCCGTCCCGGTCGTGCAGGAGGGCGGCCTGTGCGGCGGCGTCGGCCGCTGACAGCAGCATCCCGGCCCGCTCGAACTGCTCACCGGCCGCGTCGAGTGCGGTGCCGTCTCCGTCGGCCAGTGCGGCCGCATGACGGGCATACAACTGCGCCGGCCGGCCCTGTACCGGCCGGCCAGCGAGCTCAACCTGGCGCTGACGGATCGGTCGCCGAACCGGGCGGCGTCGTGCAGCGCCTCGGCCGCCACCGCGTACTGGCCTGACTCGTGCGCGGCGTGGCTGGCCTTGCGCGCCAACGTGATTGCGGTCTTGTCCCCGCCGCGTGCGGCGGCCACCCAGGCGTTGGCCAAGATCACCTGCGGACCGTAGATAGCCATGTGCCGACCGGTGTGGCGGGCCGCTTCGACCATCACCTCGTCGGCCTTGTCAGGCCGGCCCAGCGCCGCGTGTGCGCGGGCCAGGAGCAACTGCGCCGGCAGCTGCCAGGGCAGGGTGTCCTCGCCGACCAGTGCGGCCAGCGCCTGCTCGATCGGGGAGATCACGTCGACGAACTTTCCCCGGTAGTTGGCGACCACCGCCGCCATCACCTTGGTCAGTGCCCACCCGACGTACTGCCCGGGGCTGGAGAACTGCGCGTAGGCGGCGGCCTGCTGCTCGGCAGCGTCCAGCTCGCCGGCCATGCTCAGCGCCAGCACGTCGGTGTAGCGGGCGAGAATCCCGACCATCGCCTCCGGGTTCTCGGTGGCGCGGACCCGCTGCGCGATGGGCTCGAAGTCCTTGCCGCGGCCCATCATCGGCATGGCCTGTCCGGCGGCGAAGGATGCCGCCTCGATGGCCAGCGGGGGAGCGTCGGGGTTCGACAGCACCGCCTCGGCGGCCAGCACACCCCGCTCGAGCTCGTTCTCCTGCACCGCGAACACGGCGTCGTACCCCTCGAGGATCGCCTTCATCGCCGGGTCGGTGACGCGGCCGCGCAGCGTCTCCAGTACCTGATGAGCCTCGGCCACCTCGCCCGTCGCGAAGAACCTGATGCCCATCAGCGGCGCTCCCCACCACCGCACCAGTTGCACGTCGTCGTCGGGGTCCTCCGGTGTCATCGCGTCGACGATCGCCTTGGCCTCGACCGCCCTGCCCTGCAGCATCACCGACCGGAACAGCATCAGCCGGGCTCCCAGCACGAACGGTCCCCGCTGGGCGGCGCGGCATCTTCTCGGCCTGCCGCAACGCCGCGCCGGCAAGCCGCTCGGCCAACGGGAGGTCGGCCACCGACAGCGCGTCCTGACCGGCGGTGAGCAGGAGGACCACGTCGGCGTCCTGGTCGCTGTCGGCGTACAGCTGTGCCAGCTGGATACGGCGCGCCGCCGAACTGATGTCGCGGGTGCGCAGCACCTCGGCGATCCGGCCCCGGGATTCGCGCGCCGACGCGGTGCCGATCCGGCGCCGCATCACGTCGCCGTAGAGCGGATGGGCGATCCGGACCCGCAGCGCTCCGCCGTCGTCGGCGATCCGGATCAGGTCAGCCTGTTCGGCGGCGTCGACCGCATCGACGCCGGCGAGATCGACGACGGCGTCGAGATCCAGCGGCTCACACAGCGCCAGCAGCTTGAGCACACTGAGCGCGGGCGCGCCGGCACCGTCGAGACGGGTGTCCAGGAGGGCGGCCAGGCCGGCCGATACCTGAGCGCGCCCGCGGAGCTGCCACACACCGTCGGCTTCGCGCAACGTGCCCGCTTCCAGTGCCCCGCCGACCAGATGCCGCAGGAACAGCGGGATTGCCCTCGGAGGACTCCCAGATGAAGTCGGCGCTGAGCTCCTCGACCGTGCCGCCCAGCACCGACTCCAGCAGTGTGGTGGTCTCCTGCCGGGTGAGCGGCTGCACCTCGAGCCACTGCAGGTAGCCGTCCTTCCACAGCGACATCAGGATCTCGGGCACCTGTTCGGTGTTGCGGACGGTGGCCACGATGCGCGCGGACCGGTCGATCGCGATGTTGTGCAGCAGGGTCGCCGAGAGCGGATCGAGCAGGTGGGCGTCGTCGACACCGACCACGACGTTCCCGTCGGCGAGCAGGGCGCGGCGGGCGGCGGCGATCTGGCCGGCCGGATTGTCCGCGGCGCTGTCGCCGACCCACTGCGCGAACGCGCCCAGCGGAATGTTGCGGGAGGAGTCGGTACAGGCCACCCAGTGCACCGTTGCGGCGGGCAGGGTGGCCGTCACCGCCCGCGCGAGGGTCGTCTTGCCCACTCCCGCGGCGCCCACCACCACGACACCGCCGCCCTCCTCGCCACTCAGCGCGGTGCGGATAACTCGGTCCTGCGCTGGGCGGTCGAGGATGTGCCAGCCCCGGACCATGGATGCACAGTAGTGCTTACGGCGCGTTCTCTCGCGGTATGTCGCTACACCACGCTGTCCCCGGCAGCCGCTAAGGTATCGAACAGCTGTTCTACGACCGGCGAGAGGCGAGCTGTGCGGGTGATGGGAGTCGACCCAGGGCTGACGCGCTGCGGTCTGTCGGTCATCGAGAGCCGGCGGCGGCCGCCAGGTCATCGCGCTGGACGTCGACGTCGTCCGCACGCCGGCCGACCAGCCGCTGCAGAACCGGCTGCTCACCATCAGCGACACCGTCGAGCACTGGCTGGACACCCACCGTGCCCGACGTGCTCGCGATCGAGCGGGTGTTCGCCAACCAGAACGCCAACACCGCGATGGGCACCGCCCAGGCCGGCGGCGTGATCGCCCTGGCCGCCGCCCGCCGCGACATCGACGTGCACTTCCACACCCCCAGCGAGGTCAAGGCCGCCGTCACCGGCAACGGCCGGGCGGACAAGGCGCAGGTCACCGCGATGGTCACCAGGATCCTGCAGCTGCAGCAGAAACCGACGCCCGCCGACGCCGCCGACGCGCTGGCGCTGGCGATCTGCCACTGCTGGCGCGCGCCGATGATCGCCCGGATGGCGCAGGCCGAGGCGATGGCCGCCGAGCAGAAGCGGGCGCTATCAGGCCCGAAGCTCGAAGGCGGGCGACGATGATCGCCTCGGTGCGCGGCGAGGTCCTCGACATCGCCCTCGACCACGCCGTCGATCGAGGCCGCCGGCGTCGGCTACAAGGTGATGGCCACCCCGTCGACGCTGGCCACGCTGCGCCGCGGCCCGAGGCGCGGCTGATCACCGCGATGATCGTGCGCGAGGACTCGCAGACGCTGTACGGGTTCGCCGACGCCGACGCCCGCGACCTGTTCCTCACGCTGCTCGGGGTGTCCGGGGTCGGGCCCGAAGATCGCGCTGGCCACGCTGGCGGTCTACGACGCGACCGCGCTGCGCCAGGCGCTGGCCGACGGCGACGTCACCGCGCTGACCCGGGTGCCCGGGATCGGCAAGCGCGGTGCCGAGCGGATGGTGCTGGAACTGCGCGACAAGATCGGCGCGGTCGGCCACGGTCGGCCGGCGTGGCCGCGGCGTCCGGGCATGCGGTCCGCGGACCGGTCGTGGAAGCCCTTGTCGGACTTGGCTTTGCGGCCAAGCAGGCCGAGGAGGCCACCGACAAGGTGCTGGCCGACGATCCCGAGGCCACCACGTCGAGTGCGCTGCGGGCGGCGCTGTCGCTGCTGGGCAAGACCAAGTGATGAGCCGGTTCGAGCGACGACGACGTCGAGACGAGGTCGCCGAACGCGACGTCTCGCCGGCGCTGACGGTCGGCGAAGGCGACATCGACGCCAGCCTGCGGCCGCGCTCGCTGCAGGAGTTCATCGGCCAGCCGCGGGTGCGCGAACAGCTGCAGCTGGTGCTCGAGGGCGCCAAGAACCGCGGCGGCACACCGGATCACATCCTGCTGTCCGGGCCGCCCGGGCTGGGCAAGACGTCGCTGGCGATGATCATCGCCGCCGAACTGGGCACGTCGCTGCGGGTCACCTCGGGCCCGGCGCTGGAGCGGGCCGGCGATCTGGCCGCGATGCTGTCCAACCTCGTCGAGGGCGACGTGCTGTTCATCGACGAGATCCACCGCATCGCCCGGCCCGCCGAGGAGATGCTGTACCTGGCGATGGAGGACTTCCGGGTCGACGTCGTCGTCGGCAAAGGCCCTGGGGCGACGTCGATTCCGCTGGAGGTCGCACCGTTCACCCTGGTCGGTGCGACCACCCGGTCCGGCGCGCTGACCGGGCCGCTGCGCGACCGGTTCGGGTTCACCGCGCACATGGACTTCTACGAGCCCGCCGAGCTGGAGCGGGTGCTGGTCCGCTCGGCGGGCATCCTCGGCATCGAGCTGGGCGCCGACGCCGGCGCCGAGATCGCCCGCCGGTCGCGGGGCACCCCGCGCATCGCCAACCGGCTGCTGCGCCGGGTGCGCGACTACGCCGAGGTGCGCGCCGACGGCGTCATCACCCGCGACATCGCCAAGGCCGCGCTGGCCGTCTACGACGTCGACGAGCTCGGCCTCGACCGGCTCGACCGCGCGGTGCTCGTCGGCGCTGACCCGCAGCTTCGGCGGCGGCCCGGTCGGGGTGTCCACGCTGGCGGTCGCGGTCGGGGAGGAGGCCGACCACCGTCGAGGAGGTCTGCGAGCCGTTCCTGGTGCGCGCGGGCATGATCGCGCGAACACCCGCGCGGCCGGGTCGCCACCCCGCTAGCCTGGACGCACCTCGGCATGACGCCGCCGCCGCGCGCCAGCGGGCTCGGCCAGGCGAGGACTTGTTCGAATGATCGTCGCCGCGCTGGTTTTCGCCGCGCTCGCCGCGCTGCTGCACGTGTACATCTTCGTCATGGAGTCGCTGACCTGGACCACGCCGCGCACCCGCACGGTGTTCGGCACCAGCGCCGAAGAGGCCGAGACCACCAAGCTGCTGGCGTTCAACCAGGGGTTCTACAACCTGTTCCTGGCGATCGTCACGGCGGTCGGCATCGCGGCTGATCGCCATGGGGCACAAGCAGATCGGTGCCGCGCTGGTGTTCGCCGGCGTCGGCTCCATGCTGGCCGCCGCGGTGGTGCTGCTGGCCTCGTCGCCGGACAAGGCGCGCGCCGCCGTCACCCAGGGCACCTTCCCGCTGATCGCCGTCGTGCTGCTGGTGATCGCGCTCGTCTAGCGCAAGACGATCACCCGGGACTGACGCAATAGCTGTGTCAGCGGGCGACGCCGTCGAGAATCGCGTCGAGGATTCCGTCGAATCCGTTCGTGCCCTTTGTCCTTGGGGGAGTGCGCGTCAACACCTGAAGCAGCAGGGTGCCGATCAGGGCGTCGGCGATCGCGTCGAGATCAGCGTCGGCATTCAGGTGGCCGTCGTCGACGGCTCGGCGCAGGCGTGTGATGAGTCCGGCGTGTTGCGGGACGCTGAGTTGTTCGTAAAGCGCGTCGTTGTCGGCCGGGCTCGCGGCGGCAGCGGCGATGAGCGCGCGAATCAGCGCGGTGTTCGGCGGGTCGGCGATGAACTCGGCGTGCTCGACGCAGCCATGCGCGCAGATCGGCTCGGATGTCACCGGTGTCGGGGGCCGTGAAGGAGCCGCCGCGGCCGTAGGCGTCGAGCACGGCCTCGGCGACCAGCGGCGCTTTCGATGGCCATCGCCGGTAGAGGGTCTTCTTTCCCACGTGGGCGTGGGCGGCGATGCTGTCCATCGACAGCTCGCCGTAGCTGCTGACTGCCAGCAGTTCTCGCGTCGCCTCGAGGATCAGCGCGTGCAGCTGCGCGTCGCGTGGCCTGCCGCCCCTCGCCTGAAGCATGGTGCGAGCCTAGAGCGTGCCGAACCCTTCCGAAGGGTCGGCTGCGTGCGGTAACGTGCCGTCAGCAGTAACGACACGATCCGTGTCGTTACTGGGATTCATGTGTCGTCGATACGGAAGGACTCTGGATGAGCGCGCTGCCGTTGTCGGTGCCCACGAGCTGGGATGAGATCACGCCGGCATGGATGTCGGCGGCTCTGGCCGAGCACCATCCTGATGCCGTCGTGGACGAGGTGGCCGTCGAACTGCGCGACGACGGCACCAACCGGCGGGCCCGGTTGGCGCTGAGCTATTCGGCAGGCAGCGGTCCGGCGACCGTCTTCGTGAAGGCCGCCGATCCGGCGCACAAGGAGCTGATCCGCATGACCAGCGGGATGTTCCACGAGCCGCGACTGTTCATGTCGCGAGTCGAATTACCGGTCGAACACCCCGTGGTCTACCGCGCTGCGATCGATGAGGACGCCTACGACTTCGTTCTGGTCATGGAGGATCTCAACGCGCGCGGCGCCGATCCCCGTGACTCGCTGCGGCCGCTGTCCGTGGAACAGGCCGCTTCAGGCGTGCGTGCCCTGGGCCGACTGCACGGCCGGTACTGGGGTTCCCGTGTGCTGCAGAATCCACGGCTCGAGTGGCTCGAGCCGTTCCTTCCCTTCGACGGACTGCAGTACGCACCGCTGCCGTCGGCCCTGGAGCGCCTCGACGCCGACACCCCTGCGGAAGTGATGTCGCTGACCATCGACGACCTCGTCGAGTCGGTGTGGAAGCCCTACATTCGGTCGCTGACCACGTCACCGCAGACCTTGTTGCACGGCGATCCCCACATCGGCAACACCTACGTCACGCCCGACGACACCCTCGGCTTCCTCGATTGGCAGATGGCACGCCGCGGTAACTGGTCACTGGACCTCGGCTATTTCCTGCAGGGCGCGTTGACAATTGAGGATCGGCGCCGCCACGAACGCGCCCTTCTCGAGGAGTACCGTGACGCCCTCGCGCTGCCCCGCGACGAGATGCCCTCCGCCGACGAACTCTTCTTGCGCTACCGGGCGTCGGTAGCCCATGGCTTGACCCTGTGGCTGTGCACGGCCAGCGCCGACGGGGGACTGTGGCAACGCGCCGAAGTCGCCGTCACCCTGGCTCAGCGCTACGCGGTCGCCTACGGCGACCTGGACGCCGCGGCCGCAATCGCCGACATCGCGGAGTGACGAAGGCAGCGCGAATAGCAGCACCGGTTACGACGCGCCGCCGCGCGGGTATGCCACCGCCATCACGGTCAGCGCACCACGCGCTGCTCGACGACAGGAGGCGTCATGAACGACGTAGACACGCGTGCCGGCCGCTTCGCCATCCCGCGCAGCCGCGGTGCAGCCAAGCGGGTTTCTTCTGATCTTGCTGGGTCTGTGGGGAGCGCTCATCCCGTTCATCGGCCCCTACTTCAACTTCGCCTACGACCCGAACACCCCGTGGACGTGGACCCCGGGCCGTGGCTGGCTGGAGGTGCTGCCGGGCGTGCTCACCGTGCTCGGGGGGCTTGCTCCTGCTCACGTCGGGCAATCGGGCGACCGCCATGCTCGGTGGCTGGCTCGCCGTGATCGCCGGCGCCTGGTTCGTGGTGGGACGGCTGTTCGCCGCGCCCTGGGGTCTGGGCGATTTCGGTGCGCCGGTCGCCGACACGCTGGCCGGGCAGATGGCCTTGGAGTTGACGTTCTTCACCGGGCTGGGCGTCGCTGATCATCTTCTTCGGCGCGACCGCGCTGGGCCGGTTGTCGGTGCGCAGCCTTCGCGATGTGCGCTACGCGCAGCGGCCGGTGGCCCAGCCGGTCGTCACGCCCGCGCCGTCGGCGATGACCTCGGAGCCGGTGACCGTACCTGAGGCCGAGGAGCCCGAACCCCGGCGCGGTTGGCGGCACCGGCTCACCGGCTCGCGGCGGCGGACTCCGGTCTCGCACTGAGCGATCAGGCCGCCAGCACCTCGCCGGCGGCCCGCTCGCCCGAACGGATTGCGCCGTCGATGAATCCGTACATGACAGCCGAGGTTTCGGTTCCCGCCCAGTGGATGCGACCGCACGGTTCGCGCAGCGCGGGGCCGAACTCGGTGAGCACGCCGGGTGGGGTGTGCGAGATCATGCCGCCGCCCGAGTAGCGTTCGGCAGCCCAGTCCTGTTCGAGGTACTCGACGGGTGACTTCGCTTTCGCCCCAAACCTTTCGGCGACACCCTGGAGGACCGCCTCCCTGCGCTCGGCTGCAGTGAGCCGGCCGATCCGGCGCGCCTCCGGCCCCTCGGTGATGACGGTGAGGATTCCGGGAGTTGCTGTGTCCGTGCAGGAGTCGATGGTGAGGTTCGCCGCCGAGCCCGGTGCGAACGACTGGCCCGACAGTCCATCGGCTCGCCAGAACGGAGTGTCGTACACCAGAGCGATTTTGAAGACCGCGCCGAGCGGCATTCGCTGGTGCAGAAACGATCGATCGACCGGCAGCATCGGCTCGTAGTGGATCTGCCCGGCGATCGCGATCGGCACAGTAACGATGACGCGGCGCGCGCGCAGTGCCATGTCGTCGGAGCGGACCGTGACCCCGTCGGCGTCCTGGGCGACGCTTCGGACCGGCTGCGACAGGTGGATCGTGTCGCCGAGTTCCGCGGCGAGCGCACGGTGGATTGCACCCATGCCGCCCACAGGCCGGGCATCCTCCGCGGCGTCCTTGACCCCCAGCACGAAACTCGGTCCGCCGGCCGAGGCCATTTGGTACAGAACGAAAAGCAGCGACACCTCCGAGGCTGCCGAGGTGTACAGCCCGGCGATGGCTGATTCCAGGAGCTGGTGGGCCGGCTTGGACAACGTGTTCCTGTCCAGCCACTGCGCGTAGCTGAGTTGATCCCACTTGCGGGCCTTGGGTGCCTGCCACGGGGCATCCAGCGGGATCGACTTGCACATCTGCGTGAGCTCGAGAAAGACACCGCCGATGTTCGCGACCGCCCACGGGCTCATCGACAACGGAATCGTGCCCTTGTAGCGGTACTTCTTGCCGTCGATGAACATCATCGCGTCACCGTCGACGTACTGCTTGTACGAAGGCACGTTGAACTCGGACATCAGCGCATAGATCCGGTCCTGGCCCGGCCCGATCCAGGCGCCGCCACGATCGATCCACACACCGTCGTCACGCACTTCGGTGAAGGTGCGCCCGCCGATGCGGTCCCGGGCCTCCAGGACGGCCACCGAACGCCCCGCCTGTTTGAGCCGCAGCGCCGCCGCGAGCCCGGCGAATCCGGCCCCGACCACACAACAATCGACGTCCGCCATGATGCACCCCACATTCGGCGACGGCCTTGCCGTGACGCTACTCCCGGTGAGCGGCCGCGTCGAGATCGACGTTTTGGCGGCGTCACACTCGAACTTTCGCGCCCGTTCGTCGGTTTGGGCGCAAGGGGGGTCAGCCCCCGGTGTAGGCCATCACGTGCTTGATGCGGGTGTAGTCCTCGAGGCCGTACATCGACAGGTCCTTGCCGTGACCGGAGGCCTTGTAACCGCCGTGCGGCATCTCGGCGACCAGCGGGATGTGGGTGTTGATCCACACGCAGCCGAAGTCCAGCGCGGCCGAGACCCGCAGGGCCCGTGACACGTCCTTGGTCCAGACCGAGGACGCCAAGCCGTACTCGACCCCGTTGGCCCAGGCGATGGCCTCGTCCTCGTCGGCGAACGACTGCACGGTGATCACCGGGCCGAAGATCTCCTCCTGGATGTGGCGGTCGTCCTGCAGCAGGCCGCCGATGACCGTCGGCTCGATGTAGAAGCCCTTGTCGCCCTGACGGTTTCCGCCGGCGGCGACCGTCGCGTGCGACGGCACGTCGGACAGGAAGCCGAGGATCCGCTCGAGCTGGCCGGCGTTGTTGACCGGCGGCACCCAGGCGTCCTCGTCGTCGGCGGCCCGACCGAACGTGGTCGCCGCGCCCTTGGCCTGCTCGGCCAGCGCGGCGGTCAGCTCCTCGGCCACCCCGGCGCGGGCCAGCACCCGGGTGGCGGCGGTGCAGTCCTGCCCGGCGTTGAAGTAGCCGGCGACGGCGATTCCCTCTGCGGCGGCGGCGATGTCGGCGTCGTCGAACACGATCACCGGTGCCTTGCCGCCGAGCTCGAGATGGGTGCGCTTGAGATGGCCGCCCGCGCTGACCGCCACGGCGCGGCCCGCGGCCACCGATCCGGTGATCGACACCATCTGCGGGGTCGGGTGCGCGACGACGCCCGCGCCGGTGACCCGGTCGCCGCAGACCACGTTCAGCACGCCCGGCGGAAAGTGCTTGGCGGCGATCTCGGCCAGCATCACGGTGGACACCGGCGTGGTGTCACTGGGCTTGAGCACCACCGTGTTTCCCGCGGCGATCGCCGGACAGAACTTCCAGATCGCCATCATCATCGGGTAGTTCCACGGCGCCACCTGGCCGATCACGCCGACCGGTTCGCGGCGGATCCACGACGTGTGGTTCGCCATGTACTCCCCGGCGGACTTGCCCTCCAGAATCCGCGCCGCACCGGCGAAGAACCGGATCTGGTCGAGCATCGGCGGGATCTCTTCGGCCAGCGTCACGTGGTTGGGCTTGCCGGTGTTGCGGCCCTCGGCGGCCACCAGGTCGGCGGCCGCCTTTTCAACGTCGTCGGCGAACCCCAGCAGCGCCTTCTGCCGCTGCGAGGGGGTGGTCCGCTTCCAGTCGGCGAACGCCGTGGCCGCCGCGGCGTAGGCGTTGTCGATGTCCTGCTCGTTGGAAATCGGTGCGGTGCCGTACTTTTCACCGGTCGACGGGTCGACGATCGGCATGGTCGCGCCGCTGACGGAGTCGACGAGTTCGCCTCCGATGAAGTTCTTCACGGTGGTCATCGGCCGTCCCTTCAGATCTCGGCGAGGATTCCGGCGAGGACGTCGAGCCCTTCCAGCAGCAGTTCGTCGCTGATGGTCAGCGGCGGCAGGAAGCGCAGGATGTTGCCGAACGTGCCGCAGGTCAGCACCAGCACGCCCTGGGAATGCGCCTTGGCGGCAAGGGTTTTGGCCAGGTCGGCATCCGGGTCGGCGCTCCCTGACTTCACCAGCTCCACGGCGATCATGGCGCCGCGGCCGCGGACGTCGCCGATGCGGTCGTCGTCGGCCTGCATCCGGCCGAGCTTGTCCTTCATCAGCGTCTCGATGTGCTTGGCCCGGTCGAGCAGCCCGTCGAGCTCGATGGTCTCGATGGTGGCCAGCGCCGCCGCGCACGCCACCGGGTTGCCGCCGTAGGTGCCGCCGAGACCGCTCGACGTGCGGGGCGTCCATGATCTCGGCGCGGCCGGTCACCGCGGCCAGCGGCAGACCGTCGGCGATGCCCTTCGCGGTGACGATCAGGTCCGGCTCGATGCCCTCGTCCTCGCAGGCGAACATCGCACCGGTGCGGGCGAACCCGGACTGCACCTCGTCGGCGATGAACACCACGTCGTTGTCCGCGCACCACGCGCGCAGCGTCGGCAGGAAGCCGGGTGCCGGAACGATGAACCCGCCCTCGCCCTGGATCGGCTCGATGATGACCGCGGCCAGGTTGGCGGCGCCGATCTGCTTGTCGATGACCGTCAGCGCCCGCTCGGCGGCCAGCTCGCCGTCGGTGGCCCACTCCTTGTCGATCAGGCCGTCGCGGTAGGGGTAGGACATCGGCGCGCGGTAGACCTCCGGCGCGAACGGGCCGAACCCGCTCTTGTAGGGCATCGACTTGGCGGTCAGCGCCATCGTGAGGTTGGTCCGGCCGTGGTAGGCGTGGTCGAAGGCCACCACCGCCGTCTTGCGGGTGTAGGCCCGGGCGATCTTGATCGCGTTCTCCACCGCCTCGGCGCCGGAGTTGAACAACGCCGAGCGCTTCTCGTACGAACCCGGGGTGAGCCGGTTGAGGTGCTCGGCGACGGCGATGTACTCCTCGTAGGGCGTCACCATGAAACAGGTGTGGGTGAAGTCGGCGACCTGCGCGCGCACCGCGTCGATCACCCGGGGCGAGGAGTTGCCGATCGTCGTCACCGCGATACCGGAGCCCAGATCGATGAGCCGGTTGCCGTCGACGTCCTCGATGATGCCGCCGCCGGCCCGCGCGGCGTAGACCGGCATCGTCACACCGACAGCGTGCGACACCGCGGCGACGCGGCGCTTGCCAAGTTCGATGGACCCGGGTCCGGGGATCTCGGTGAGGAGTTTGCGGCTCTGCTCGAGGGTGGTCACGACTGTTCTCCTAGACGACGGGCGCTGGAATAGCGGGCGATCAGAGCCTAGTCGGGCGGCGATTGGACGCAACTGAAAACCCGGGTCGGGGGAGTCGCCCGTAATGGATTACGTCGTTGAGGTACCCATTATCGACGTAATCGGTTGCCCTCAGTTGGGAAAGGGCGCTCCGTCGACGCGGTCCACCGTGGTGAACGACTCGACCGGGTTGCGGCGCAGCCTGCGCGGCTGGTGGACCGGGTGGCCCAGCGCGATCACCGCGGCCAGCGCCAGCGCGCCGTCCGCCCCGAGCAGCCGCTTCACCTCGTCCTCCTGCCGGATCAGCATCGTGGTCAGCACACCGCCGAGGCCTTCGGCGCGCGCGGCCAGCAGAACGTTCCAGGCGAACGGGTAGACCGACGCGCCGCCGGCGAACGAATACCGCTCGCAGGTCGCGGTCCACCGCGGCCAGCTGCGCCAGGTCGGCGAACACCGCCAGCAGCACCGGCGCCTCGTCGAGGTGCCCGGCCAATCCCTGCGCGGCCGCGTCGACCACCTGCTCGCCGACACCGGCCAGAGCGTCGCGCTTCGGCGGCGGGGTCGTTGACGGGCGACCAGGGCCGCAGCCCGGCGGCGCTCATCGCCAGGTACTCGGTCCAGCCCGGAAGGTAGAGGTCACGCAGGCGGGTCCGGATCGCGCGGATCCTTGACCACGACCACCCGCCAGGCCTGGGCATTGGCGCCGCTCGGCGCGAACCGGGCGGTGTCCAGGACGCGGGCCAGCACGGCGTCGTCGACCGGTTCGTCGGTGAACTCGCGCACCGTGCCGGTGCTGCGCAGCGTCTCGATCAGATCCATGAGGACCATCTTCCACCGGCCGGGGGCCGGCCGGGCGACCGGCGGGACCGACACGTGCCGGTCGGCGCCGGGGCCGCCAATGGCAGACTGGTCAGCTATGAGGCCCGCGACCTGCCGGTCGCGGAGCGTTGTCCCCGCACCCGATATGAAAGTGCTGTCATGGATCTAGTCATCTTCCTGCCCCTGATCATCATCATGGGCGCGTTCATGTGGTTCGCCTCGCGCCGGCAGCGCAAGGCCATGCAGGCCACCATCGACCTGCACGAGTCGCTGCGGGTCGGCGACCGCGTGCACACCACCTCCGGCCTGCAGGCCACCATCACCGGCATCACACGACGACACCGTCGACCTGGAGATCGCCCCCGGCGTGGTGACCACCTGGATGAAGCTGGCCGTCCGCGACCGCATCGAGCCGGAGACCCCGGAGATCGAGGAGTCGGCGCCCGCTTCGTCGTCGCCTGCGGCCGTCGCTGCACTGAAATCACCGAAAGCGACGCGGACCGCCTGACCAAAGACTGATCGCCAGTCTCGCCCCGTACCCTCTAGCGAGAACCGACGGCGGATCTCGCACGTATCTTGCGGAGCGGATCGCGGCACACACCTAGGAGAGACAACAACGTGGCATCGTCTTCGGCGCCGGTGCATCCGTACCGCTATCTGGCGCTGTTCCTGGTCCTGCTCATCGGGGTCTATCTGCTCGTCTTCCTGACCGGAGACAAGCACGCGCAAGCCCAAACTGGGTATCGACCTGCAGGGCGGCACCCGCGTCACGCTGACCGCGCGCACCCCGGACGGTTCCAAGCCCACCCGCGACGCGCTCAACCAGGCGCAGCAGATCATCAGCGCCCGCGTGAACGGTCTCGGTGTGTCGGGCTCGGAAGTCGTCATCGACGGCGACAACCTGGTGATCACCGTTCCCGGCAACGACGGCAACGAGGCCCGCAACCTGGGCCAGACCGCGCGGCTGTTCATCCGCCCGGTGATCGGCCAGCCCATTCCGGTCGAGGCGATCAAGCAGCAGGAGCAGAAGGCCGCCGGCCAGCGGGGCGCGCCCCGGTGGCCCACCGCCCGGCGCGCCCCCGGGCGCTCCACCCGCCGGCGCGCCCGGCGCACCTCCGGCCGAGCGCGCCCGCGGCACCCGCGCCGGAGAACCCGGCCACCCCGGCTCCGCAGCCGCGTCCGTATCCGCTGGAGCCGACGCCCAATCCGGGTGAGCCCACCCCGGCGCCCGGCGCCCGGCCCGGGTGGCCAGGCTCCGCCGACCGCGGCCCCCGCGCCGCAGGCACCCGGCCAGCCGGCCCCGCCCCCCGGACCGCCGGACCCGCGCAAGGACCTCGCCGCGCGGATCAAGTTCGAGAAGGAACTGCGGCAGAGCAGCAACCAGAACCTGCTCCTGCTGGCCGTGCAGTACATGGCGGGCAAGTGCGACCAGGAGGACGTGCTCGCCGGTAACGACGACCCGAACCTGCCGCTGGTGACCTGCTCGCAGGACCACAAGTACGTCTACGTGCTGGACAAGTCGATCATCAGCGGCGACCAGATCAAGAACGCCTCGTCGGGCTTCGACCAGCAGAGCGGCGCCTACGTCGTCGACGTGGAGTTCAAGGACCAGGCCGCCACCACGTGGGCCGACTTCACCGCCGCCAACATCGGCACCCAGACGGCGTTCACGCTCGACTCGCAGGTGGTCAGTGCCCCGCAGATCCGGGAGGCCATCCCGGGTGGGCGCACCCAGATCAGTGGCGGCAACCCGGCATTCACCGCCGACACCTCCAAGCAGCTGGCCAACGTGCTCAAGTACGGCTCGCTGCCGCTGTCGTTCGAGTCCTCGGAGGCCGAAACCGTCTCGGCGACACTGGGATTGGCGTCGCTTCGGGCCGGCCTGATCGCAGGTGCCATCGGCCTGGCGCTGGTGCTGGTGTACTCGCTGCTCTACTACCGGGTGCTGGGCGTGCTGACCGCGCTGTCGCTGGTGGCTTCGGGCGCCATGGTGTTCGGGATCCTGGTGCTGCTCGGCAGATACATCAACTACACGCTGGACCTCGCCGGTATCGCCGGTCTGATCATCGGTATCGGCACGACGGCGGACTCGTTCGTGGTGTTCTTCGAACGCATCAAGGACGAGATCCGAGAAGGCCGCTCGTTCCGCTCGGCGGTGCCGCGCGGTTGGGCGCGGGCGCGCAAGACGATCCTGTCCGGCAACGCCGTCACCTTCCTCGCCGCCGCGGTGCTGTACTTCCTGGCCGTCGGTCAGGTGAAGGGCTTCGCGTTCACCCTCGGCCTGACGACGATCCTCGACGTGGTCGTGGTGTTCCTGGTCACCTGGCCGCTGATCTACCTGGCGTCCAAGTCGCCGACGATGGCGAAACCGGCGCTCAACGGTCTCGGGGCGGTGCAGCAGATCGCCCGGGAACGTCGCGCTGCCGCTTCTGTGACGGGACGGGAGTAATCACATGGCCCGGGATACAACCAAAGACACCACCGACGACACCGAGACCACCGCCGTCGAGGCGCCCACTCTCGATGCCGCCGCGCCCAGGCACAACTTCTTCGTCCGTCTCTACACCGGCACCGGTGCCTTCGAGGTCATCGGCAGGCGCAAGATGTGGTACGCGATCAGCGGTTTGATCGTGGCCATCGCGGTGGCCAGCATCGTGCTCAGGGGCTTCACCTTCGGCATCGACTTCGAAGGCGGCACCAAGGTGTCGTTGCCGGTGGCCGGTGCGTCCGGGACCGCCACCACCCAGCAGGTGGAGGACGTGTTCAGCAAGACGCTGGGCAAGAGTCCCGAAGCGGTGGTGCAGGTCGGCAACGGCTCCTCGGCGACCGTCCAGATCCGCTCGGAGACGCTGACCAACGAGCAGACCGCGCAGTTGCGCACGGCGCTGTTCGACAGGTTCCAGACCAAGGGTTCCGACGGGCAGCCCAGCGTGACGGCCATCAGTGACTCCGCGGTGTCGGAGACCTGGGGTGACCAGATCACCAAGAAGGCGCTCATCGCGCTGGTGGTGTTCCTGGTCCTGGCCGCGATCTACATCACCATCCGCTACGAGAAGTACATGGCGATCTCGGCGTTGACGACGCTGGTGTTCGACCTCGTCGTGACCGCCGGGGTGTACTCGATCGTCGGCTTCGAGGTGACGCCGGCGACGGTGATCGGTCTGCTCACCATTCTGGGCTTCTCGCTCTACGACACGGTCATCGTGTTCGACAAGGTCGAGGAGAACACCCACGGGTTCGAGCACACCACCCGGCGCACCTTCGCCGAGCAGGCCAACCTGGCCATCAACCAGACCTTCATGCGTTCGATCAACACCAGCCTGATCTCGGTGCTGCCGATCCTGGCGCTGATCGTGGTGGCGGTCTGGCTGCTCGGTGTCGGCACGCTGATGGACCTGGCTCTGGTGCAGCTCGTCGGCGTCATCGTCGGCACCTACTCGTCGATCTTCTTCGCCACACCGCTGCTGGTGACCCTGCGGGAGCGCACCGACAAGGTGCGCACCCACACCCGCCGGGTGCTCAACCGCCGCAAGCCGGCGGCAGCGGCGACCGAAGCCGCCGAGGCGACCGCCGGGGATGCCGACGAGGCGGTCCCGGTAGCGGTCGGCAACAAGCCGGCGCCGGGTGCCCGCCCGGTCCGGCCGTCGGGTTCGCGCACCGGCAGGCCGACGGGCAAGCGCAGCCCCCGCGAACGATAGCGAGCCATGGTTGTCAGGCGCCGGCGCGCCGCCGCTGTCGCAGTGGCGGCCGTCCTGAGCGTGCTCGCTCCCGTTGACCGCTTGTACGGGTAGCGCCGCCGAGCAGGTCAACTACGCCGTGGACGGCACGCTGACGACCTACAACACCAACACGGTGACCGGCGCGGCCTCGGCAGGCCCGCAGGCCTTCGCCAGGGTGCTGACCGGTTTCACCTTCCACGGTCCCGACGGGCAGACGCTGGCCGACCACGACTTCGGCTCGGTGGCGGTGGTCGGCCGCGAGCCCCTGGTCCTCGACTACCAGATCGCCGACAACGCGGTGTACTCCGACGGCAAACCGGTGACGTGCGACGACATGGTGCTGGCGTGGGCGGCCCAGTCCGGCCGGTTCCCGGCCTTCGCGTCGGCCAGCTACGGCGGCTATGTCGACATCGCGGGTATCGACTGCCAGCCGGGCCAGAAGAAGGCCCGGGTGAGCTACGCCCCCGGGCGCGCCGTCACCGACTACATGCAGCTGTTCACCGCGACGTCGATGATGCCCTCGCACGTGCTGGCCGACGAGCTCGGTATCGACGTGACCCAGGCGCTGCTGTCCGGTGACCCGGCCGCCGTCGACCGCATCGCGCAGGCCTGGAACACCACCTGGGACCTCAAGCCCGGGATGAGGGGCGCGGACCTGAAGAAGTTCCCGTCGTCGGGCCCGTACAAGATCGATTCGGTGCTGCCCGAGGGCGGCGTCGTCCTGACCGCCAACGACCGCTGGTGGGGCGCCAAGCCCATCACCAAGCGGATCACGGTGTGGCCGCGCGGCGTCGACGTGCAGGACCGCCTCAACAACGGCAGCTTCCAGGTCGTCGACGTGGCCACCGGCTCGTCGGGCACGCTGACCACCCCCGACGACTACCAGCGCTTCGAGTTCCCGTCCGGGGGTGTCGAGCAGCTGATCTTCGCCGCCCAGGGCCCGCTGGCCGCGCCGCCCGCGCGGCGCGCGGTGGCGCTGTGCACCCCGCGCGATCTGATCGCGCTCAACGCCGAGGCCCCGATCACCAACGTGCGCCTCAACCCGGCCAGCGACGACGCCTTCAGCGGCGTCGAGGGCATCGGCACCGGCGACCAGTTCGGGGCGGCCAATCCCGACGCGGCGCGCGCCTCGATCAACGGCCAGCCCCTCACGGTGCGCATCGGCTACCAGGCGCCCAACCCCCGGCTGGCCGCCACCGTCGGCGCGATCACGAAGGCCTGCGCGCCCGCCGGCATCACCGTCGTCGACGCGACCTCCGGCGCCACCGGTCCGCAGACGCTGCGCGACGGCCAGATCGACGTCCTGCTCGCCAGCACCGGCGGCGCGACCGGCAGCGGCTCGACCGGGTCCTCGGCGATGGACGCCTACGCGCTGCACACCGGCAACGGCAACAACCTGCCCGGCTACTCCAACCCGCAGATCGACGGGATCATCGCCGCGCTGGCGATCACCACCGATCCCAAGGAACAGGCCCGTCTGCTCGGCGACAGCTCGCCGATCCTGTGGGGCGACATGCCGACGCTGCCGCTGTACCGTCAGCAGCGCACGGTGATCGCGGCGAAGAAGATGTATGCCGTGGAAGGCAATCCGACCAAGTGGGGCGCGGGCTGGAACATGGACCGATGGGTGTTCGAGCGGTGACGTACCGAGCCTGGCGAATCGCGTCTCCGACGTCATCGCGGCGCTGACCCGCGAGGTCCCCGACTTCCCCGAGCCCGGTATCCAGTTCAAGGACCTCACGCCCGTGCTGGCCGACACCCACGGTTTCGCCATGGTCACCGCGGCGCTGGCCGAGATCGCCGAGGGCGCCGACCTGGTGGCCGGTATCGACGCCAGGGGTTTCCTGCTCGGCGGTGCGGTGGCCCACCGGCTGGGCATCGGCGTGCTGGCCATCCGCAAGGGCGGCAAGCTGCCCCCGCCGGTGCACAGCCAGACCTACGCCCTGGAGTACGGCACGGCGACGTTGGAGATCCCGGCCGACGGCATCGACCTCGCCGGTCGCCGGATCGTCATCATCGACGACGTCCTGGCCACCGGCGGCACCGTCGCCGCCGCACGCGACCTGCTGGTCACCGGCGGCGCCGAGGTCCCGGTGGCGGCGGTGGTGCTCGAGCTGTCGGCGCTCGGCGGGCGCGCCAAGGTCGCGCCACTGCCGGTGACGCAGCCTGCACATCATCTAGAGGCGATATCCTCGCGTTACGGGCTAGGAGGTGACGATGGCGGAGGAACCGGGCAGCAGCACGGCGCCGATGCCGGTCGCCGAGATCCCGCCTGCCGAGCCGCGAGCGGAAACCCCGAAGACCACCAGCAGCGCGTCGCGGCGGGTACGCGCCCGGCTGGCGCGCCGGATGACCGCCCAGCGCAGCACGATGAACCCGGTGCTCGAACCGCTGGTCGCGGTGCACCGCGAGGTCTACCCGAAGGCCGACCTGGCGATCCTGCAGCGCGCCTACGAGGTGGCCGAGACCAAGCACGCCGACCAGATGCGCCGCTCCGGCGACCCCTACATCACCCATCCGCTGGCGGTGGCCAACATCCTGGCCGAGCTGGGTATGGACACCACCACGCTGGTCGCCGCGCTGCTGCACGACACCGTCGAGGACACCGGCTACACGCTCGACGCGCTGACCGCCGACTTCGGTGAGGAGGTCGGCCACCTCGTCGACGGTGTCACCAAGCTCGACAAGGTCGTGCTGGGCAGCGCCGCCGAGGGCGAGACCATCCGCAAGATGATCATCGCGATGGCCCGCGATCCCCGGGTGCTGGTCATCAAGGTGGCCGACCGCCTGCACAACATGCGCACCATGCGCTTCCTGCCGCCGGAGAAGCAGGCCCGCAAGGCCCGCGAGACCCTGGAAGTCATTGCGCCGCTTGCTCATCGGCTGGGCATGGCCACCGTCAAGTGGGAGCTCGAGGACCTGTCCTTCGCGATCCTGCACCCGAAGAGCTACGACGAGATCGTCCGGCTGGTCGCCGACCGGGCGCCGTCGCGCGACACCTATCTGGCCAAGGTGCGCGCCGAGATCAACGCCGCGCTGGGCGGGATGAAGATCAACGCCGCCGTCGAGGGCAGGCCCAAGCACTACTGGTCGATCTACCAGAAGATGATCGTCAAGGGCCGCGACTTCGACGACATCCACGACCTGGTCGGCGTGCGCATCCTGTGCGACGAGATCCGCGACTGCTATGCCGCTGTGGGCGTGGTGCATTCGCTGTGGCAGCCGATGCCGGGCCGGTTCAAGGACTACATCGCCCAGCCCCGCTTCGGGGTCTACCAGTCGCTGCACACCACCGTGGTGGGCCCGGAGGGCAAGCCGCTGGAGGTGCAGATCCGCACCCGCGACATGCACCGCACCGCCGAGTACGGCATCGCCGCGCACTGGCGCTACAAGGAAGTCAAGGGCCGCAACGGTATTCCGCATCCGCAAGCGGCGGCCGAGATCGACGACATGGCGTGGATGCGCCAGCTGCTGGACTGGCAGCGGGAGGCCGCCGACCCCGGCGAGTTCCTCGAGTCGCTGCGCTACGACCTTGCCGTCCAGGAGATCTTCGTGTTCACCCCGAAGGGTGACGTGATCACGCTGCCTGCCGGGTCGACGCCGGTGGACTTCGCCTACGCCGTGCACACCGAGGTCGGCCACCGCTGCATCGGCGCCCGGGTCAACGGCCGGCTGGTGGCGCTGGAACGCAAGCTCGAAAACGGGGAAGTGGTCGAGGTTTTCACCTCCAAGGCGCCCAACGCCGGCCCGTCGCGGGACTGGCAGACCTTCGTGGTGTCACCGCGCGCCAAGGCCAAGATCCGGCAGTGGTTCGCCAAGGAGCGCCGCGAGGAGGCGCTGGAGGCGGGCAAGGACTCGATCGCCCGCGAGGTGCGCCGCGGCGGACTTCCGTTGCAGCGCCTGGTCAACGGCGAGGCGATGTCCGCGCTGGCGCAGGAACTGCGCTACACCGACGTGTCGTCGCTCTACACCGCCGTCGGCGAGGGCCACGTCTCGCCCCGGCACGTCGTGCAGCGGCTGCTGGCCCAGCTCGGCGGTGCCGACAGCGCCGAAGACGAACTGGCCGAACGGTATACGCCGGCCACCATGCCGATGCGCCAGCGCAGCACCGACGACACCGGTGTCGCGGTGCCCGGTGCGCCGGGCGTGCTGACCAAGCTGGCCAAGTGCTGCACGCCGGTGCCCGGCGACAACATCATGGGGTTCGTCACCCGCGGCGGCGGGGTCAGCGTGCACCGCACCGACTGCACGAACGCCGGATCGCTGCAGCAGCAGTCCGAACGCATCATCGAGGTGACGTGGGCGCCGTCGCCGACGTCGGTGTTCCTGGTCGCCATCCAGGTCGAGGCGCTCGACCGGCACCGGCTGCTGTCCGACGTCACCCGCGTGCTGGCCGACGAGCGGGTGAACATCCTGTCGGCGTCGGTGACCACCTCCAACGACCGGGTGGCCATCAGCCGGTTCACCTTCGAGATGGGCGACCCCAAGCACCTCGGCCACGTGCTCAACGCCGTCCGCAACGTCGAGGGCGTCTACGACGTCTACCGCGTCACGAGCGCGGCCTGACACCGCGGGTTTCCAGCCGGTGCCGCACACGGCCGTCTACGGCGCGACGAAGGCGTTCGTGCTGTCGTTCAGCGAGGCGCTGCGGGCGGAGGAGCGACCGCACGGCATCCGCGTGCTGGCGGTGTGCCCCGGCGCCACCGACACCGAGTTCTTCGACGTCGCCTGACCGCCGATCCTCCGATCGCCCCCCTGTAGGGTCGAAGCCATGTCGGATGTGCCACTGATGTCCGGTTTCCCGCCGGCTGAAGCGTTGCAGGTGACGTTGGCGAACTGGCAGGACCCACCGTTCAACCGCTGGGCGTTCCAGCACCTGCGCGAGGTGATCCCCACCCACCGCATCTCCCGGGGCCGGGGTCCGGTGCGGCCGCTGGCGCAGCACCCTCATCCCCTGGCGCCGGACGCGGTCGTCGTGCACCGACTCGAGGGCGGGTCCTCGACCCTCGCCGATGTCCTGGCCGAAACGTGGACCGATGCGGTGGTGATCGTGCACGACGGCCGGATCGTGCTGGAGAGCTACGCCAACGGTATGGCGCCCGACACGCCCGCACATCATGATGTCGGTGACGAAGTCGGTCGTCGGATGTGTCGCCGGAATCCTGGTCGAGCACGGCAGCTTGGATCCCGAGGAGCAGGTCAGTACGCTACGTGCCGGAGGTCACCGGCTCCGGCTACGGCGGGGCCACCGTCCGGAATCTGCTCGACATGCGCACCGGTGTCGCGTTCAGCGAGGAGTACACCAATCCGCAGGCCGAGGTGCGGGTCATGGAGCGGTACATGGGTTGGCGGCCGGGCGCCGGCGCCGACGAGATTCGCGGGATGTACGCCTACATGACCACGCTGGCCGCGGGCTCCGCGCACGGCGGTCCGTTCGTGTACCGCTCGGCGGACACCGACATGCTCGGCTGGGTGTGTGAACGCGCTGCGGGAACGCGGATGGCCGAGCTGATCTCGACGTTGATCTGGCAGCCCATCGGTGCCGAGTTCGACGCCGAGATCACCTGCGACGGAGTCGGTTCGGCGATCCACGACGGCGGCATGTCGGCTCGGGCCCGCGATCTGGCGCGATTCGGCCAGCTGCTGCTCGACGACGGAGTCGTCGCCGACGTATCCGTGGTGCCGAAGCAGTGGCTGACTCAGGCGCGCACCATCGACCCGGACATCAGGGCGGCGTTCGCGTCCTCGGACTCCGAGCCGTTCCTGACCGGCGGCTGGTATCGCAACCAGTTCTGGTTCCTGCCCGGGGTGCTGGGCGACCTGCAGGTGTGCCTGGGTATCCACGGCCAGATGGTGCTCGTGGACCGGGCGACCCGCACCGTGTCGGTGAAGTTCTCGTCATGGCCGGCCGCCCAGGAACCGGTCCACCTGCTCGACACCATCCGGGCGTTCGTCGCGGCCGGACAGCACGCGGCCGGGCTGGCCGAGCGCGCCGCCCGCGACCGGCCGCACCTGACCGGACCGATCGGCATCGTCGAGGGCCGCGAGCGCGGGCACAGCTGAGGTGCGCGGCTACTTGACGTAGCCGATCGGCACGACCGTCGGTGGCTCCGGCAGTGGCTCGCTCTGATACATCGAGCGGATTCCGTCGATGTAACTGCGGCACCGTTTGGTCAGTCCGTCGGCGGTCTGCATCCGGCCCTTGGTGACCAGGATGCCGAGGTCGGCACCTTTGAACCGGTAGTCGCCGGGTCCGTAGACCCGCATGTAGAAGCATTCGTCCTCGTGGGTGACGTCGTGCCAGTCGTTGGTGACCCCGACGAAGCCCAGGTTGCCGTCCTCGTTCAGCCGGTAACGGCCGGTGCGGGGCGCGGCGAGGATGCGCTCCACGCGCGTCGTTGGGCTCCTTCATGATCAGCTGGGCCCACACGTCGACGGCCGCCAGTTCGCGCCAGCGCTCGTTGATCTCGTCGACGTCGACGGTGTAGTCGACGTCCATGAACTCCAGCAGGTGGAACAGGAACAGCGGGATGTCCGAGTAGGCGCCGGCGGTGACGTTGGTGATCGACGACGCCCCGGAGATCCGCGGGTTCAGCTCGCCGAGGTAGACGTCGTCGGAGTCGAGGTCGACCAGGACGTCGACTTCGAAGAAGCCCTTGTACCCCTCCTTGCGGAGCCGGTCACCGAGCCGCTGCACATGACCGATCGCGGTGCTGCGGTGCGCCTCCGAAAGCGCTTCGGGGAAAAGGTCGTTGCCGCACCAGCCGCCGCGGTAGGGGGTGAGTTCGGGGTAGCCGGTGAGGTCGGTCATGAACGGACCGACGACCGTGCCGTGCCGGGTGTTGACGGCCTCGACCGCGACCGCGTGGTTGTTGATCCGCTTCATGATCTTCAGGTCCTGGCCGATGATGTTCTCGCTGTCGCGATCCCACTCGGCCTCGGCAGGTGATGAAGAACGTCGTCTTGCCCGAGTCGCCGTAGGGCGTCTGGACCACCAGATCCGATCCCAGGCCCGGCCTTCGTGGCCAGCGCGGTGAGCTCGCGCGTAGGTGTCCGCACGGCCGAGCACATTGGGCACCGACGGCGCGCCGGCCTCCTCGCCGAGTTTCGTCGTGACGATCTTGGAGTCGAGGTGGCGGCGCAGCGAGTCCGGCGGCAGGATCAGGTTGTAGTCGAGGTCGGCGCAGATCTGCTCGGTCTCCTCGTCGAAGAAGACCATCGCGACCATCGGGCGGACCCTGTGCGCCGCGCAACGCGACTCGATGAACGCCTGCACCTCGGGATCGCGCAGCAGGTAGTTGTTGATCTCCTCGCTGCTGTTGAACTCCACGAACGGCTTGCTGGCCGGGAGTGAACACCCTGGGGTGGCGCCGATCCCAGGAGTCGTAGTAGACGATGTACTCGAAGCCGCGGACCCAGCGGTCGATTCCGAGCAGGTTGAACGCCGTGGGACCGACGAAGAAGATCGGCTGCTCGTTGGTCCGGAAGAACGTCCGGATCTCCGAGATCCCCTTCAGTCCGCGGGATCCGAACACCTCTGGATATCAAGCTCTGACGGTCGCTCACATCTGCCTCGCGGCGAATTGTCGCATGAGCGCAGACAAACGATGACCTAGAAACGGTTGACTAGACACGGTCGGACGAGGAGGCACCGATGGCACAGCACCCTCTTGAACCATTGACAGCAGAGGAGTTCCGGCAGACCGCCGCCATCCTTCGCCGCGAGGGACACGTCGACCGACGGCTTCCGCTTCACCTCGATCGAACTGAAGGAGCCGCCCAAGCCCGAGGTGAAGGCATGGCTGCCCGGGCAGGCCGTGCCGAGAACGTCGTTCGCGGTGGTGTTGGACCGCGCCGAGAACAAGACCTACGAGGCCACCGTCGACCTCACCGGCGACTCGGTCGATCTCCTTCGAGCACATCCCCGGCGTCATGCCGAACTTCACCGTCGACGAGTTCCACGACGTCGACGAGGCGATGCGCAACCACCCCGATGTGATCGCCGCACTGGCCGAGCGCGGGTTCACCGACATGGATCTGATCCTCGATCGACGTGTGGACCTACGGCAAGGCGCTGATGCCCGAGGAGCACCGCGCACCGCCGGCTCGGCTGGTGCGACCTGTGGGCGCGCGAGACCCCCGAGGGCAACCCCTACGGCCACCCCATCTCAGGGCTGAAGCTGCTGGTGGACATGAACACCCTCGAACTGCTCGAGATCGAGCAGACACCACGACTACGGGCATCCCGAGGTCGACTGCGAGTACGTTCCGTCGGTCCGGGGCATCCGACGTGCGCACCGACCTCAAGCCGCTGCACATCACCCAGCCCGAGGGCACGTCGTTCACGCTCGACGGGCACCGAGCTGACGTGGCAGAACTGGACGCATCCGGCTGGGGTTCAACTACCGCGAAGGGCCCGGTGCATCTACCAGGTGGCCTTCGACGATCGACGGCACCAAACGCGAGGTCGCCTACCGGATGTCGCTTCGCCGAGATGGTGGTGCCCTACCGCGACCCGACGTTCGACCACTACCGGCGCACCGCCTACGACATCGGCGAGTGGGGACTGGGGTTCATGACCACCTCGCTGGAACTGGGCTGCGACTGCCTCGGCGAGATCGTCTACGTCGACGCCGTCGCTGCCCGACACCAAGGGCGAGCCCTACACCGTCAAGAACGCGGTCTGCCTGCACGAGGAGGACAACGCCGTCCTGTGGAAGCACGTCGACCACAAGACCGGGGCCGAGGTGCGTCGGCAGCGCCGGATGGTCGATCTCCTGCCACGCGACCGTGGCGAACTACGAGTACCTCGTCTACTGGCGGTTCTACCAGGACGGCAACATCGAGTGCGAGATCCGGGCCACCGGCATCATGGTCACCACCCCGTTCCCCGAGGGAGCGGAGCCGCCGCCGTACGGCACCGTCGTCGACAAGAACACCTACGCCCCGTTCCACCAGCATTTCCTGGTCGCCCGCCTCGACCTCGACGTCGACGGCGAGCAGAACACCGTGATGGAGGTCGACTCGGTGGCGCCGCCGGTGTCGCCGGACAACCCCTACGGGCTGGCGCTGGTCACCCGCTCGACACCGATCCGATCCGAAGCCGAGGCCGGCGCGCGACTTCGACTGGTCGACCCAGCGGTCGTGGAAGGTCGTCAACCCCAACAAGAGTCAACAAGCACGGCACCCACGTGTCCTACAAGCTGGTCCCGGGCGCCTGCTTCCCGGCCATGATGGATCCCGTCGACGCCGCAGTATCTTGCGCGCTCCGGTGATCGGGCACACCCTGTGGGTGACCAAGAACAGCGCCGACGAGCGGTGGCCGGCCGGCGACTACCCGACCCAGTCCGACGGTTGACACCGGGATGAGCGAGTGGGTCAAGGACGATGCGCCACTGGAGAACACCGACGTGGTCCTGTGGTACGTCTTCGGCATCCACCACATCACCCGGATGGAGGAGTGGCCGATCATGTCGGTCGACACGGTGTCGTTCTGGCTCAAGCCCTCCGGCTTCTTCGACCAGAACCCGTCGATCGACGCCCCGCCGACGCCGAAAGGGCGAGGCGGGTGCCTGCCACACCTGACTAGTCGATCAGCACCGGGGTGTCCGTGCGCAGCGTCTCGCCGCGGAAGTACGCGGGCTGCCGCCGAACGCCACACCAGCATCAGCACCAGCCCCACCAGGATCAGGCCGAGTCCCAGGACGAGTACCAGACCGACCCCGAAGATGCTTGCGCCACTGCCGTAGTCGGGCGAGGCGCTGTCCCTGAGCGTGACGGCCAGTACCCCGAACAGGCCGATCCCTCCGAGCAGCGGGAAGAGCAGCTTGAAGACGATGCTCGAGGCGCTTTCGAACAGTTCGTTGCGGAAGAACCAGATGCAGGCGAACGCGGTCAGCCCGTAGTAGAAGCAGATCATGATGCCCAGCGAGTAGATCGTGTCGGTCAGCACGTTCTCGCTCGAGGAACGTGAGCACCGTGTAGAAGATCCCCGCGCCTAACCCCGGCAACCACCGTCGCGTACGACGGCGTCAGAGTAACGCGGGTGGATTGTCGCGAAGCGCGCGGGCAGGGCCTTGTAGGTGGCCATTCCGAGCATGGTGCGCGAGGTCGGCAGGAAGGTGGTGATCAGGCTCGCCGTGCTCGAGGCCAGTACCGCCAGGAACAAGAACAGGTTCCAGGGGTTGCCCATCACCGGTTCGGCAAGCGCACCGAACACGTTGTCGGGGTGGCCGTCGGCGGGGGCGGTGAAATCCGAGGCGGCGCGGGAACGGGTCGTCCTCCGCCGACCGGCTCGCCTGCTAGCCGTTCTGCGGCTCCGTTCCGGCACGCCGCTGCCTCGGCTGCGGAGTGGTCGTGGTAACCGTCGAGCCCGGCCGCGGCGAGCCTGAGTCTCGCGAGGTGGACCCCACGAAGGCCGCCCCCGGTTCGGACACCGGCGCCTTCAGTTCACCGGTCATCATCACCGCTGAGTCCTTTCCCGATGTCCCGGTGTCGTTCGTCGCGGGAACGGGACGCCCCGCCGAGGTCCTGCTGTCCGAGGCGATCGGCGCCGAGTTGCTCGTAGTGGGCAGCCGGGGCAAGGGGGGTTTCTCTGGACTCGTCATCGGCTCGGTCGGCCAGAAGCTGCTGGCCCATGCCCAGTGTCCGGTCGCGATCCTGCACCCGGGTATCGCCGCGTCGACTGCCGCCGGCCTCGACTGACCGGCTGAGGACGGCGCGCCGCGTGACCCACCGACGCTGAGACCGTGCACGAGCAGACGCAGACTCGCGTCGGTGGACGCCGAGGCGTGCGACTCTGCGTCTGCTCGCGCGGAGCCCGTGGCCCCGCGTGAACGACGTGGCTCAATCCAGCCGGATCGAGGTGACGGTCACCGGGTTCTTGGGCTTGCCGTCGTCGGGGTCGCCGGTGATTCCTGCCGCGGCGATCTTGTCGACGGTGGCCAAGCCGGTGTCGTCCACCGTGCCGAACACCGTGTAGGTGGGCGGCAGCATCGAGTCGCGGTAGATGATGAAGAACTGGCTGCCGTTGGAGTCCGGTCCGGCATTGGCCATCGCCAGTGTGCCGCGCGGGTACCGCACGGCCTGCTGCAGCGCCGGATCGAACGGCCGGAACTGGTTGGTGGGGTACTCGTTGGCGAAGCGGTAGCCCGGCCCGCCGCGGCCGGTTCCGGTCGGGTCGCCGCACTGCAACACCGCCAGGGCCGCCGACGCGGTGAGCCGGTGGCACGGGGTGTCGTCGAAGTAGCCCTGCTGAGCCAGGCTGACGAAGCTGTTGACCGTGCACGGCGCCTTGGCGTTGTCCAGCTGCAGGCCGATGTCGCCGTCGATGGTCACCATCGTCGGCGTTCACGGTCGCCGGGACGGTGGGCACCTTGCCCGGGCGCGGCGGCTTGGCGGCCTTGTCGGCCGGTGTGACCGTCGCGGGGTAGGTGCAGTTGGCGCCCAGGCCGGCCGGCGGGTTGAACGCCGGCAGCTCGTCGCTGCCGAGTCGGGAATCGTGCGCGGGATGCCCGCACCGCCGTTACGCAAGGAGTCCTCCTTGAGCACTTGGGCCATCCAGGAGAACATCACCACGCCGGCCACCACCGCCACGATCGTCAACACCGTCACCAGGTAGCTGATCACCAGCCCCGCCACCGCCAGGCCGCGGCCTTCCTCGCCGGTGCGTTTGATCTGCGACAGCGAGATGTGGCCGAACACGATGCCCAGCGGCGCGAAGACGAACGCACAGATCAGTGACGCGACCGCCATGCCGTTGGTCTGCGCCGGCGGCGGGTACGGGTAGGGCCCGGGACCGTACGGCGAGCCGTACGGCGGCGGCGCGCCGTACGGCGGCGGAGGCGGGTAGTACGGCGGCTCGGTCATCGCCGGTCAGTCAAGGAGCACCGACTTGATCCGCACGTCGGTCGCCGGCTTGCCGTCCTGACCGCCGCCTGCCACGCCGCCGGCGGCGATCTTGTCCAGTGTCGCCAGGCCCGTCGCGTCGATGGTGCCGAACGCGGTGTAGTTCGGCGGCAGCTGCGAGTCCTTGTAGACCAGGAAGAACTGGCTGCCGTTGGTGTCGGGACCGGCATTGGCCATGGCGAGCGTGCCGCGCGGATAGGTGATCGGCGCATCCAGGCCGGGATCGCCCTTGGGGTACTGGTCGGTCGGGTACTCGTTGGCGAACTGGTAGCCCGGACCGCCCGAACCGCTGCCGGTCGGGTCACCGCACTGCAGCACTGCCAGCGACGGTGAGGTGGTCAGCCGGTGGCAGGGCGTGTCGTCGAAGAAGCCCTTCTGGGCCAGGCTGGCGAAGCTGTTGACGGTGCAGGGCGCCTTGGCGTTGTCCAGGATCAGACCGAGGTTGCCCTGGTTGGTGCTCATGCTGACGCTCACGGTGGCCGGGTCGGTGGGCACCTTGCCGCTGTTGGGCGCGGCGACCTGCTTGCTGGCCGGCTCCGGCGAGGCCGGGTACTGGCAGTTCGCGCCGAGGTCCGCCGAGGCTTTGAACGGCGGCAGCTGCCCGTTGGCCGGGGGAGCGGAGGTGGGTCCGGCGGACGCCGAGGGCGCGGCACTGGTGGTCGACGAGGCGGCCGTGCCGGACTTGTCCTTGTCCTTGTCGGTCAGGACGAACGTGACGACCAACGCCACGGCCGCGGCGACCGCCACGAGTCCGCCGATGATGGCCAGCAGGCGGCGTCGCTTGGCCTGTTGCTCGCGGCGTTCCAGCTGCCGCTCGAGTTTGCGCTTGGCCGTTTCGCGTCGCTGTTCGTTGGTGGGCACCGCGCTGAGCCTCCGTGTCCTGCAGTGAGTCGGGTTGAGTCGGCACCGAGTGTGCCAGCTGATCCTGAGGCGAGGGGCCGCGACCCACACGAACAGGGGATGGGAGACTGGATGACGTGTTGCTCACCGGGTTCCCGGCCGGCATGTTGGCGTGCAACTGCTACGTGCTGGCCCCGCGCAAAGGGTCGGACGCCATCGTCGTCGACCCCGGTCAGCGCGCGATGGGGACGTTGCGGCGCATCCTCGACGAGAACCGGCTCACGCCGGCGGCGGTGTTGTTGACCCACGGCCACATCGACCACATCTGGTCGGCGCAGAAGGTCGCCGACACCTACGGCTGCCCGGCGTTCATCCATCCCGAGGACCGCCACATGCTGGCCGACCCCATCCGGGGCCTCGGCCCCCGGCTGGGCCAGCTCGCGCTGAGCACGCTGTTCCGCGAGCCCAAGCAGGTGGTCGAACTCGACCGCGACGGCGCCGTGCTCGACTTCGGCGGCCTCGCCGTCACCGTCGACCACACCCCTGGCCACACCCGCGGATCGGTGGTGTTCCGCGTGGATGCCGGCGGCTGGACGCAGCGACCCGGGATGGCTGGCGTTCACCGGTGACACCCTGTTCAAGCAGTCGGTGGGGCGCACCGACCTGCCCGGCGGCAGCGGCAACGCGCTGCTGAGCTCGATCGTCGAAAAACTGTTGGTGCTCGACGACGACACCCTGGTATTACCGGGGCACGGTGAATCGAGCACCATCGGTCTCGAGCGCCGCACCAACCCGTTCCTCGAAGGTCTGACGCTGTGAGCGAATTCCAGGCACCCAAGGGTGTCCCCGATTACCTGCCGCCCGAGTCGGCCGAATTCGTCGCCGTCCGCGACGGTCTGCTGACCGCCGCCCGGCGGGCCGGCTACGGCGACGTCGAGCTGCCGATCTTCGAGGACACCGCGTTGTTCGCCCGCGGGGTCGGCGAGTCCACCGACGTGGTCTCCAAGGAGATGTACACCTTCGCCGACCGCGGCGACCGGTCGGTGACGCTGCGCCCCGAGGGCACCGCGGGAGTCATGCGCGCGGTCATCGAGCACGGCCTGGACCGCGGCGCCCTGCCGGTCAAGCTCTGCTACGCCGGCCCGTTCTTCCGCTACGAGCGCCCGCAGGCGGGCCGCTACCGGCAGCTCCAGCAGGTCGGCGTGGAGGCCATCGGGGTCGACGACCCCGCCCTGGACGCCGAGGTGATCGCCATCGCCGACGCCGGTTACCGCTCGCTGGGGCTCGACGGCTTCCGGCTCGAGATCACCTCGCTGGGCGACGACACCTGCCGGCCGCAGTACCGCGAGCTGCTGCAGGAATTCCTGTTCGGTCTCGACCTCGACGAGCCGACCCGCCAGCGCGCCGAGCTCAACCCGCTGCGGGTGCTCGACGACAAGCGCCCGCACATGCGCGAGCTCACCGCAGACGGCGCCGGTCATGCTCGACCACCTCTCCGATGTCGCCAAACAACACTTCGAGACGGTGCTTGCCCACCTCGACGCGCTTGGCGGTGCCCTACGTGATCAACCCGCGGATGGTGCGTGGGCTGGACTACTACACCAAGACCACGTTCGAGTTCGTCCACGACGGCCTGGGCGCGCAGTCGGGCATCGGCGGCGGAGGCCGCTACGACGGGTTGATGAGCCAGCTCGGCGGCCAGAACCTGTCGGGAATCGGCTTCGGCCTCGGCGTGGACCGCACGGTGCTGGCGCTGCGGGCAGAGGGCAAGACGGCGGGTAACCCCAGCCGCTGCGAGGTGTTCGGGGTGCCGCTGGGGGAGGCGGCCAAGCTCGAGCTGGCCAAGGTGGCGGCGACGCTACGGGCAGCCGGCGTGCGGGTCGACCTGGCCTACGGCGACAAGGGCATCAAGGGCGCGATGCGCGCTGCCGACCGCTCGGGTGCCCGCATCGCACTGGTCGCCGGCGACCGCGACATCGAGGCGGGAACTATCGGCGTCAAGGACCTGTCGACCGGCGAGCAGGTCGATACCCCCGCGGACTCCGTTGTTGCCGAGGTGATTTCGAGGCTGGCCTGAGTCCGGAGCGCGTGACCGAATCGTTGCTTATCGAATTCTCACCAGATTCTTGGCTAGAGCAGGGCAGTTACGGGAACCGGACCGCGGTTTCGATCCGTTTCTCTGTCATGACCACCGAGTCCGGCGCCGATCTGATCGAGCGCTATCTGCGCACCCGGCATGTGCGGTATTTCCGCGGCCACCACGACGACGAGTTCTTCTTTCTCGTCAACGCCTACCACGGTCGGCTGCACGTGCACCTCGAACCGTGCGGCGAGGATCGCGAGATGGTCAAGGTCACCGCGACCGCCGAGCGTTACTACCCGGCCTCCTCCGGCACCAGGGTGGCGGCGCTGGCGGCCCAGTGGAACCAGGCCGCGCCGCCTGCGCGGGCCGTCGTCTTTCAGTCGTCGGATCCCCGGCTGGTGGGGGTCGCCGCCGAGAGCCGCTACACCGATTCGGCCGGCACCGATTTCGGCACATTCGTCGATGCGACCATCCAATCGTCGATCGACCTGTTCGGCCGGATGAAGGCCTCGGTCAGGGCGCAGCCGGACGGGGAGCACCTGCTCGACGCGGGCTGAGCGTCACGATCTGCGGTGGCGGACGAGCAGCACGGTCAGGACCACGGCGGCCAGCACCACGACGATCGCCGACGCGGCTATCGCCGCCAGCACTGCGCCGTCGTCGGCAGGCTCGGCGCCCCGGATGACGCGCTGATACGGGTCGTCGGTCGGTGCGGGGCCGAACGTGAAATCCGTTGCGATCGAAGCGGGGTCGGTGATGGTGGTCGAGATCCGGGTCAGATACGGGTTGTGCCGGGTCAGTTCCGTGAGCGTCTCGTCGTTGGTGCGCCCGCCGATGGGGCCCGCGTAGTCCACGGCGACGTCCTGCGTGGCGGCGTCGGCGTCGGTGCGCTGCATCCGGTGCCGGCCCAGCGTGTACACGACGACGTGCTGAATGTCCTTGGCGGCCGCCGACATTCGCATCGGGTACACCAGCTGATCGGAGGCGAAGTCCAGCCGCACCGGGTCGAGTTGCCCGGTGAGTGGCTCCCGGCCCGTCAGCCGCATCGCCACGAACGACCAGCCCTGCCGCAGATACGGGCTCGAGCTGGGCACTGACCTCCGGCCGCATCGTGTAGCCGTGTGAATCCAGCCACCGGCGCACACCGCTCAGATCGCCCCCGGTGAGAGTGGTCGCCTCCAGGGGGCCGAGCTGGACCTGCGCGACGACGGTCGGGGCGCCACCGGGCACCGCACCCGCTTCGTCGAGGTCGGTGCGCGCCGAGCCGGCGTGGTCCAGACGCGGCGCGGTCAGCCGTTCGAGCTCGCCGAACAGGCCCTGCTCGGCCGAGGTGGCCGTCGCCGGCGTCGGTGTGGGGACGATCAGCGCGGCGTTGTCGGCCACCGAGTGCACGTCCAGGCGCATGACGATCGTCTCGGTGCCTGCGTCGAGGGCGACCAGCGCCTGCTCTCCGGTCACCTTCGCGTCGAGGTCGGGGCTGACGATCCCGCCGCACGCGCAGGCGCCGGCCGGCCCGCCGGGACCGGCGAGAAGCATGCCCGCGGCCAGCAGGCCAGCGGCGATCAGTCGCATGCCGCCATGATGCCTCAGTGCCGCACGCCGTGGACGGCGGTTGTCAGCACCGTGTCGAGGTCCCCGAGCCCGCCGGTGAAGGGATTGCCGCGGAGCAGCACATGGCTACCGGTCGGCGTCTGGGCCACCAGCTTGGGCGAGCTCGAGCCGATCTGCATGCGGCGCTGGAAGGTGACCGCGTCCAGCGGGGCCACCGCGCGGCCGTCGCCGTCGAGATAGACCCGGGCCGCCCGGTCGAACACCGCGACCGGCCGAAAGCCGCTCACCGGCGATCGTTCGCGTACGGCGGATGCGACGGACCGTCGCCACCGCGACAGCCGCTGCCGCCAGGCCGACTGCGAGCATCCCGGCCGACAACCCGACCGGCAGATCGTATCGTGGCCGGCCGCGACGGCGGCCAGGGTCACCGCCCCGAACCCGCCGAACACCAGCGCCAGGACGCCTGCGACGAAGGCCAGGATCGCGGGCGGACCGTTGCCCCGGTCAACGACCAGCACGAGCGGGCCGGCCTCGGCGATCACCAGACCGCCGACCTCGCGCAGGATGCGCGGTTCGACTCCGGACATGGCGGCGAGTCTGCCTCACTGTGGCGCAGGTCGCCATCGTTGGGCCCGCCTGCCCAGTAACGCGGTCGGTAGCGTCGTCGATATGGCTCACATGCGACTAGTCACAGCAAGGGTTGCGGCGGCGCTGGTGATGGCGGCCGCCGGTGTTGCGGCCACACACGCCGTTTCGAGCGCCGATCCGAGCGCCGATCCGGCAGCCCCGCACCAGGTCACCTACACCCTCAGCACCGGTGGTGCCTCGGACTTCACCGTGACCTACCTGACCGCCCAGCCGCCGAGCAAGGCCGCCTACAACGCCGACTCGTACACCTACATGAAGCGGGAGACGATCAACGTCTCACCGGACGCGCCGTGGACGTTCACCACCACGTTCGCCGACCCGCAGTGGGCGTTCCTTCAGGTCGGTAGCACCACGCACGGCGGGCAGGCCGCTCCCAACGCGCACTGCGAGATCACCATCGACGGCCAGGTGGCCACCTCGCAGGACGCGCCGTACAGCCCGCAGTGCTTCCTGTCCCAGTGGTGACCGGCTAGTTCTGCCCGGCGAACACATACACCCACGCCGTCTGCCCTGAGCGCAGCGGAACAGCGACGCGCACGTAGTCGTCGACCTCGTAGGCGTCGGCCGCCACCAACTCGGCTTCGCTGATGGCGAAGACCGTGCCCTCGACCGCCGCCGTCGCCGCTCCCGGTTTCAAGACGGGGTGGCGGTCGCTGCCGCTGGTGGCGATGACGTGCGGGTCGGTGATCGTCACGTAATCGAGGTCGTAACCGACGATGGCGTCGGGACGGCCCTCGAGCAGCCGGCCGAACGTGGTCAGCTGGACCTCGGGCTGGCGCAGCGTTCCGTAGGAGAACAGCAGCTCGGTGTCCGCCATGACGGCCATCATGCCAACACCACCTGATGGCATGCTGGCTGTGTGGGCATGATCTTCCGGCTGGTCGAGCTGTTGCTCGTGCTGGTGCCGCTGGCCGGCGCGATCTACGCCGCCGTGCGAGGAATCTCGGCGATGTCCCGACGCCAGGGGAAGAACGACGCCGAACCCGTCACCGAACCAGCCCGCCGCGACGAGCCGAAAAGCCAAGCCGCGCAATGGCGCACAATCACCCGCGTGCTCGACGAGCACAGCCGCACCGACGTCCCGCTGGCTGGACTACGAGCTCGATCCCGCCAAGCTGCTCGACTTCCCGGCGATGACCGATATGCGCGATCCGCTGACGGTGGCGTTCCACCGGGCCAAGCTGCGCGCCGATCTGCTGCGGCCCGGCAAAGCCGAGGATCTGCTCGACGATCCGCAGGCCGCTCACGAGTACCTCGACGCGGTGGAGGCCTATGCGACGGCGTTCAACGCCGCCGAGGCCGAGGCGGCGCGCCGCCGGCGGAGCGATTTCAGCCGGGCGGACCAGCAGCGACTGGCCCGCGCCCAGAGCCTGCTGCGGGTCGCCGCCGACCACGGCGCCACCCAGCAGGAGCGCGAACACGCCTACGATCTGGCCCGCGGTGAACTCGACGGGCTGGTCGTCCTTCCCGACCGGACCAGGGCCGCCCTCGAGCGGGGCATCGCCGGGGAACTCGACGACTGAATCCCATTGACAGTTCGTCGAACATGCGTTCGAATTGGTGGATGCGGTGGTCGGATCAGGGGATACGGGTCGACGACGGAGCGCTGCCCGGGTTGCAGCGCATCGGCTTCGTGCGGACCGTCCGCACCCCGCAGTTCGAGGGCATCACCTTCCACGAGGTGCTGTGCAAGTCCGCGCTGAACAAGATTCCCGCCGCGGCGATGCTGCCGTTCCGGTTCACCGTCAACGGCTACCGCGGCTGCGCGCACGCGTGCCGCTACTGCTTCGCCCGGCCCACTCACGAGTATCTCGAGTTCGATCCCGGGACCGACTTCGACAGCCAGATCGTGGTCAAGACCAACCTCGTCGAGGTGTTGCGCCGTGAACTGGCCCGCCCGTCCTGGCAGCGAGAGACCGTCGCGCTGGGCACCAACACCGACCCGTATCAGCGCGCCGAGGGTCGCTACGAGCTGATGCCGGGCATCGTCGGCGCGCTCGCCGAATCCGGCACCCCGCTGTCGATCCTCACCAAGGGCACGCTCCTGCGCCGCGACCTGCCATTGATTTCCGATGCAGCACAACAGGTTCCGCTGTCGATCGCGATCTCGCTGGCCGTCGGCGATCCCGAACTGCACCGCGACGTCGAGCCGGGCACCCCGTCCCCGCAGGCCCGCCTCGGCCTGATCACCGCGGTCCGCGACGCCGGCCTGGACTGCCACGTCATGGTCGCTCCGGTGTTGCCGCACCTGACCGACTCGGTCGACCACCTCGACCACCTGCTCGGGCAGATCGCGGCGGCGGGCGCCACCGGGGTCACCGTGTTCGGTCTGCACCTGCGCGGCTCGACCCGGGGCTGGTTCATGGGCTGGCTGGCCCGCTCGCATCCCGAACTCGTCGCCACCTACCGGCAGCTGTACGGCCGCGGCGCCTACCTGCCTGCCGACTACCGCGAGATGCTGCGCCGGCGGGCCGCACCGCTGGTGGCCAAGCACCGGCTCGCCGGGGACCATCGGCCCTTCGCCTCGGCCGCACCCGCCCCCGCCCTGCCGGCCGCCGAACCGCAGCTCAGCTTGTTCTAGCCGCGGCCGCGCTTGACCTGGTTGAACGGCACGCCCTTGTCGGCGGCGAGCTCGCGCGGGAAGCCCAGCACCCGCTCGCCGATCACGTTGCGCCCCACCTCGGTGGTGCCGCCGCCGAGGGACGCGGTCTGGCGGGACAGATAGCGCTCTCCGATGGCGAACAGATCGTCACCGGTGTCGACCACTCCGGCGCTGCCGGTGATGGCCAGGGTGGTGTCGAGCTCGACGTTGATGTTCTCCGCGTGCGAGATGCGGATGATGGTGCCCGCCGTCGGTGGCAGGGAGCCGTCGTTGACGCCGTGATAGACGTGGTCGACCAGTTGCTCCTGCACGGCCCGGTGCACCAGGGCGCGACCGGCCATCTGCTGCAGCCGCTCGTTGTCGGCCTGGCCCACCCGCTCCAGGAGCGCGACGTAGTCGGTCGGCTTGTCGGTCTTGCCCTCCGCGCCGATGCCGCTGGAGAACTCCGAGCCGCCGCCGACCGCGCGGCGCTCGTGGTAGAGCTGGCGCGACGCCACCGCCCAGCCGTCGTTGACCTCGCCGACCACGGTGTCGTCGCCGAGTTCGAGACCGTCGAAGAACTCTTCGCAGAACTCGACGGAGCCGTTGACCTGCTTGATGCGGCGCAGGGTGATACCGGGGGCGTTGATCGGGACCAGGAACATGGTCAGCCCCTCGTGCTTGGGCACGTCCCAGTTGGTGCGGGCCAGCATCAGTCCGTAGTCGGCCGCGAAAGCACTTGTGCTCCAGGTCTTCGCGCCGTTGACGATCCACTTGTCGCCGCGCCGGTCGGCGCGGGTGATGACACCGGCCAGGTCGGATCCGCCGCTGGGTTCGGAGAGCAGCTGGACAAGGACCTCGTCGCCACGCAGCGCGCCCGCGATGTGCGTGCGCTTCTGGTCCTCGCTGCCCATGTCGAGAATCGTTGCCGCGCAGATGGTGAACGTCGGGGTGTTGAGGATGATCGGCATCTCGTAGCAGCGGGACTCGATGTCGAAGGCCCGCTGATATTCGATGGGCAGACCCAGTCCGCCGTACTCGATCGGGAAGCAGATGCCGGCGAACCCACCGTCCCAGAGTTTGCGCTGCAGTTCACGCGCCCGCAGCCACGGAGCTTCCTCGCCGCGGTCGGCATCCGGCGGGTCGTTCGGGTCGATCGACGGCATGTTCTCGGCCAGCCACTTGCGGGCGCGGGCGGCGAACTCCTGGACCGATTCGGTTTGTGTTGCTGTGGAGGCGGTTTGAGGCATCAGGCGGACTCCAGCTCCTTGGTCATCCGGTACACCAGCAGGTTGTGCTCTTCGGGGGTGCCGTACATCGAGCGGTACAGCGTGACCCGCCGCAGGTACAGATGCAGGTCGTGTTCCCAGGTCACCCCGATACCACCGTGCAGCTGCACGCACAGCTGCACCATGTCCGGGGCATGTTCGGACACATAGGATTTCGCGATGCTGACAGCCAGATCGGCGTCGGCCGCGCGGGTCTCGACCTTGGCCACTGCCGCCTTCGTCGTCGCCCGGCAGGCCTCCAGCCAGATCTTCAGGTCCGCGTACTTGTGCTTCAGCGCCTGGTAGGAGACCAGGGGACGGCCGAACGAGTGCCGGTCGAAGCCCCACTGCACCGTCATGTCGAAGACGGTGTCCAGGATGCCGACGGTCTCGGCGCACTGCAGCACCAGAGCGACCTGGGTCTGCCGCGCGATCAGTTCAGGAGTCTGCTCGGCCGAGCCCACCGCGGCCGACTCGTCCACCTCGACGCCGCTGAACGTGATGCGGGCGTAGGTCTTCACCAGGTCAACCGAGCGCTGAACCTCCACCCCGACGCCCGGTGCGTCGGTGCGGACGAGGAATTGCCTGGGGCTGCCGTCGACGCTCGCGACCACCAGCAGCAGGTCGCTGTCGGCGCCCGCCTCGACTCGGTCCTTGACGCCGTCGATCCGGAACCCGGTTGCCGTCGGTGTCGCGGTCACGTTGGGCTGCAGGGGATTCCACTGTTGGCCCGGCTCGTAGACCGCCCACGACGCGACGGCTTCACCGGAGATCAGCGCCTCGACGACCTCGGCATGCCGGTCACCGTCCTGTGCGTCGGCCAGTCCGGCGAGCACCGTGCTGACCGGATGCAGCGGGCCGGGCGCCACCGTCCTGCCGGTCTGCTCGGCCACCAGGGCCAGGTCTTCGACGCCGTTGCCGGACACGCTGCCGCCGCCGAGTTCCTCGGGCACCAGCAGACTCACCCAGCCCAGTTCCGCTGCGCGTTGCCACCACCCGCGATCGAAGGAGGTGCCCGCCTGGTGGAGTTCGCGCACCCGGCTCAGCGGCACCTCCTTGTCCAGGAAGGACTGTGTGGTCGAGACGAACAGCAGCACTTCGGGAGAGGCAGCCGCGGTCATGGCGCCGTCCTCGCTTTCGTTAAACGGCGGACGTGCGCGCCGGTGTCCCGGCGCGCACGTCCATCATGACTGTCGGATCGGGTCAAGCGAAGACCAGCGCGGGCACGTCGGGCTTGTGCACCGACACGTTGGGGACCTTGAACAGGTCAACCAGGTTGCCGCCCATCACCTTTCGCTGCTCTTCTTCGTTCAGGCCGTGGGCTGCCAGGTCGTCGACCAGGTTGACCGGGTTGGCCAGGCCTTCCGGATGCGGCCAGTCCGAGCCGAAGATCACCCGGTCGACGCCGATCAGGTCGGACATCTTCTTGAAGTTGTCCTCCCAGAACGGTGCGACGTACACCCCGCGCTTGAAGTCGGCGACGGGATCGCCGTGGAACTCGGTCGGCAGCTTCGCGTAGACGTCGGAGAACTGGTGCAGCAGGTAAGGCACCCAGGACGCGCCGTTCTCGACGGACAGGACGCGCAGATCCGGATTGCGGTGCAGCGCGCCGTGGCAGACCATCGCCGCCATGGTGTCCTCGATGGGCCGCTTGCCCATCGCGACCATCCGGAAGGCGGTGGGCTTGAACGGCAAGTACTCGTCGGCGGGCTCCCAGTCGTCGAGGTACTGGGCGTAGCCGCTGTCGGAGGCGTGCATGCACACCGGGATGCCGGCCTTCACGCAGGCTTGCCAGAACGGGTCGAACTCGGGCAGGCCCATCGAGCGGGTGCCGCGGAAGCCCGGAACCGGGGCCGGGCGCACCAGCACGGTCTTGGCGCCGCGCTCCAGACACCACTCGAGCTCCTCGAGCGCACGGTCGACGATGCTCAGGTTGATCACCGGCGTGGAGAAGATCCGGCCCTCGTAGTCGAACCGCCACGTCTCGTACATCCACTGGTTGAGCGTGTGGATCATGTCGAGGATCAGCTCGGGATCGTCCTTCATCCGCTCTTCGACCAGGCTGGCCAGCGTCGGGAACATGATGGTGTAGTCGAGAGCCAGCCCGTCCATCACCTCGAGGCGCGCTTCGGGATTGCGGAACGCCGGGATGGACTTGATCGGCTTGCCCATCACCTCGCGGTAGGACTTGCCGTGTGCGCCGGAGCGGAAGTACTCCTCCTGGGCGCCGGGGCGGGCGACCACCTCGAAGGTCGGGTTCGGGATGTAGTCGGTGATCCGCTTGCGCACGACGATCTTGGTGCGCCCGTTGATGTCGATGTAGTCGATGACGCCCTTGCGGTTGTCGGGCAGGAACTGGGTGAGCGCTTCTTTGGGCTCGTAGAAGTGGTTGTCGGCGTCGAACACCGGATAGGGAAGCTCGCGCGAGGGCATGCCGCCTCCTGAGTAGTCTGATTTGCGATTGCGGTAATGACGTTACCACGCGGTTAGCAGGGAAAACACCCGCCGTTTTCGGGTCGCCTCAGCCGTGCTTCTACCTGCACGAACTCAGTTCGCGGGACCGGGCAGCAGGCCGCGCACGCAGAAGTCGTATATGTGCTCACCGTCGATGGGCACCCCGTTGAGCTCGACGCCGAGGCTGCGCAGCCGCATCGCGCCGAGCACCGCCTGCATGATGCAGCGCGGCGGTGGTCTCGACCTCGACATCGGGCCGGAAGACGCCTTCGTCGATGCCGCGCTCGAGGATCTCGCCGATCAGCTGGTGCAGCGGCGAGAGCACGCGGGCGTACTCCAGCGGCAGGCTCTCGGCGAGGTGGTCGTTGTAGTAGGTCAGGCCGCGGTTGATGCTGTCCTGCTTGGTGGTCTCGGCCGGCGTGCAGATGCGCTCGATCAGCACGCGGATCGCCTCGGCGGCGGGCAGGGCGTCGACCTCCTCGCGCCAATGCCTGGTCGACTCGGTCATGATCGTGTCGATCAGGGCGAGCAGCAATTCGTCCTTGGTGGAGAAGTGCTGATAGAAGGACCGCAACGACGTCTTGGAGCGCTCGACGACCTCCAGGACGGTGAAGTCGGTGCGGCCGGTCTCGGCGAGGATCGACAGCGCAGAGCGCATGAATCGGCTGACGCGGGACTCCGGATCGGCGCTGACAGCCTCCGGAGATTGTTCGGTGGCCTTGGCCATGGAATTACCTTATCGTTCGACCTACCCGGCGAGAACGACGTTACCGCTCTGGTAGAACGTCCGTGGGGGATGTCGCCATCGTGTTGCACCGGCGGCGCCGCCGATCAGCCGTTCGCCGACCCGACGAGGTGAGGAACCCATGACCGCCGAACCGCAGCCGACCCACTGGACAGTCGGCCTTCTGCTCGACCTGTTCGACGTCGAGCCCGACGGCCAGGATCGCTTCATCGGAAAATCCGGCCTTGCCGGCGGCGCCGATGAGCGCCAGGTCGTCGAAGGCACGCAGGTGCTGGCTCAGGCGATCGTCGCCGCCGCCAAGCGCTTTCCGGACAAGTCGGTGCGGTCGGTGCATTCGGTCTTCACCCGCGCGGTTCTGGTGGGCCCGCCGATCGTGCTCGACGTCGACGTGGTGGCCGAGGGGCGCAGCACCGCGACGGCGATCATCACCGCCTCGCAGAACGACAAGAGGTGCATGACCTTCACGGTGTTCACCGACGTACCGACGCCGGACGTGATCCGCCACCACCTGCCCAAGCCGGACGTCGCAGGCCCGGACGACGCCAACGTGTGCGAAATGGCCATGGCGGGAAGGCAAGTCAAGCTCGTCGACGTCGTCGACATCAACAGCCCGGACGAGGTCGGCCCGCCGGAGGTGTACGCCTGGCTGCACTACGAGCCGATCCCGACCCGCGACGACCTCGCCAAGGCGCTGATCGCCTACTTCACCGGACATCTGGGCATCTCGACGAGCATGCGCCCGCACGAGGGCATCGGCACGGCGCTGTCGCACATCACCGTGTCGACCGCGCCGATGACGGTCACGGTGAGCTTCCACGAGCCGGTGAGATGGAGCGGCTGGCTGCTCTACAGCCACGAGAGCACCCAGGTCGGCGCCGGAATGTCCTACATCCGCGGAGCCGTCCACACCGAGGACGGCGAGCTGATCGCCTCGTTCAGCCAGGACGCGATGATCCGCCCGATGCGCACCACCGACACCGCGATCGCCGTCGAAGCCCGGCTCTAACCCAGCTCGCGGGCCTTGAACGTGTCGCACTGATTCGGGTCACCGGTCTGGTAGCCGATGGTGAACCACTTCTGCCGCTCGGCCGACGAGCCGTGGGTCCACTGCTCGGGGTTGATCCGGCCGGTGGCCTGCTTCTGGATCCGGTCGTCACCCACCGATGCCGCGGCCGACAGCGCGTCGGCAATGTCCTTGTCGCTCAACGGTTCCAGATAGGTCACGTCGGTACCGGGCTGCTTGGTGATCGCGGCGTAGTGGGCCCACACTCCGGCGTAGCAGTCGGCCTGCAATTCGGTGCGCACGCCGTTGCCGGTGGCGCCCTGCGCGCCCTGCTGCGCGCGGCCGAGCACGCCGAGCAGGTTCTGGACGTGGTGGCCGTACTCGTGGGCCACGACGTACTCCTGCGCCAACGGCCCACCGCTGGAACCGAATTGGTCCACCAGCGTCTTGAAGAAGTCGGTGTCGAAGTACGCGGTGCGGTCGACCGGGCAGTAGAACGGCCCCACGTCGCTGGTGGCCGGTCCGCAGCCGGTCTGCACCGACCCGGTGAACAGGCGCAGGTTCGGCCGCTTGTAGCCGCGCAGCAGCTGCTCCCACACCCCGTCGACGGAGTTGCCGGTGGCCACCACCCGGCACTCGACGTACTTGTTGGCGTCCGCACCGGTCTTGCACTTGTCGAGATGTCGACGCCGGGGCCGGACTGTGCGGGCACCTGCTGCGGATGGCCACCTGGCCCGGGTCGACGCCGAGGAACAGGGCCAGCAGCACGATCACCAGACCGCCGACACCGCCTCCGATGGCGATGCCTCGCCCGCCGCCACCGCCGCTGCTGGTGGAGGTGGTGCTGGTGTCGATCTGCATACCTTCGTTGAAGGTCATCACCGCTCCTTGCATTGACCCGTCGCCGCTGGTGATCGGCGTCGTTCAGCTTGCCACACTACGATTCCGATCGTGCCCGTCGTCGTGGATCCGCCGACCGTGGCTCACACGTCGCTGGGCGCACTGCGCGGAGCCACCGAAGGCGGGGTCAGGGTGTGGCGGGGCGTCCCCTATGCCGAGCAGCCCGTCGGCGACCGCCGGTTCCAGGCGCCGGTGCCACCGCAACCCTGGGCCGGAGTGCGCGACGCGATCGAACACGGCCCGGTGCCGCCGCAGGGCCGCTCCTTCGTCGGCGGCGGTCGCGACGACCCGAAGATCCGCGACGAGGCCTGCCTGACCGTCACGGTGTGGTCGCCGCCCCGCGAAGCCGGATCGCTGCTGCCGGTGATGGTCTGGATCCCCGGCGGCGCGTTCGTCTACGGCGCCGGCCAGTTGCAGCTCTACAACGGGTCACGGCTGGCCGCCAACGGTGATGTCGTGGTGGTCAACGTGACCTACCGGCTGGGCGTGTTCGGCGGCTTCGAACTCGGCGATCTGGGCCCCGGGTTCGCCGACAACCTGTGCCTGCGCGACCAGCTCGCCGCGCTGGCCTGGGTGCAGGACAACATCGCGGCGTTCGGCGGAGATCCGCGGCGCGTCACCATCTTCGGCGAATCGGCCGGTGCGACCTCGGTGCTGGCATTGCTGGCCAGCCCGGCGGCGCGGGGCCTGTTCGCCCGCGCGATCGCGCAGAGCCCCGCGCTTCCGCTGATCGCCGACCGCGACACCCGGGCCCGGCGGGCGCGCGAGTTCGTCGACCTCGTCGGGGCCCCGCCCGCCGAACTCAAGGGCCTGCCGCAGCGCGTGCTGCGCCGCGCCGCCGGTGAGATCCAGCGCCGCAGCGCCGCGGAGTCGCCCGATGCTGGCCTACGGGCTGACCTACGGGGTGGACCTGCTGCCGATGCACCCGATCGAGGCCGCCCGCGCCGGCGCGGTGAACGCGGTCCCGCTGATCGTCGGCACCAACAGCCACGAGGCGTCGATGTTCGCCTTCTCGAAGCCGCCGATGCTGCCGACCACCGTCGCCGGCATCGACGACTACTTCGACCGGGTGGCACCCGAGGCGCGTGACCGTGTGCTGGCCGCCTATCCGGACTATCCCCGCCGTCGGGCCCTGATCGCGGTGGGCTCCGATGTCATGTTCGGCGCGCCGACGTGGTCGTTCGCCGATGCCTACAGCGCACACGCACCCACCCACGTCTACCGTTTCGACCACGCCGCCTGGCATCTGCGTGCGCTGGGGCTGGGCGCCACGCACGGCAGCGAGATCGTGCACATCCAGCACAGCTACGGCTCCTACATCGGGCGCAAGCTGCATCCGCTGGGCCGCCGCGTGCTGCCGTCGGTGGGCCGCCGCATGCAGCGCACCTGGCTGGACTTCGCCACCGGGCCGGGACTCGAGGACTGGCCCCGCTACGACAGCGCGCGCCGGGCCACCCGCGTCATCGGATCATCGCGCGACGTCTCGGTCGACGACCCGGACGCCGTCCGCCGCGCGGCGTGGGCCGCACTGTAGGAGATCAGGCGTACTGCTTGTCGGTGTAGCGGCGCAGGTTGGCCAGGAACCACTTGAACGACAGGTTCATCAGCGGGCCGCCGAGGACCAGGCCCCACCGGGCCGACCCGTTCGGCTTCTGCGCCATCGTCCACGTCAGCCGGCAACCGCCGGGCGTCTCGACCACCCGGTACTCCTCGGCGAACGCGGCGACCGCCTTGTTCGTACAGCTGTTGAAGCGGAACGCCAGATACGTGTACGGCTCCCAGGCCAGGAACTCCTCGTCGCCGGTCAGTCCGCCGAGCATGTCGACCGTGCGGGTGGTGCCCACCCCGTAGGGCTCGGGACTGGTCCAGGTGACCTTCGTGATGACCTTGGCCCACCGCGGCCACGAGTCGGCGTCGGCGAGCACCTCGAAGAGCTGCTTCGGTGTGATCGCGAGGTCGACGCTGTTGGAGAAGCGGAACGGCGCGGACTGGATGAAACTCTCATCGACACGCTCGCAGGGATACATCGTGGTCATCGGGTCACCTCCGCGCCGACCATACATCGAGGCGTCGGCGCTGCGATCGGGCCGACCTCATAGACTGAGCGTTCCCGAATCTTCAATCCCCAGGAGTCTTCCAGTGCTGCGCAGTCATGCCGCCGGTTCGTTGCGTGCCACCGACGCCGGGCAGAGGGTCACCCTGGCCGGGTGGGTGGCGCGGCGCCGTGACCACGGCGGCGTGATCTTCATCGACCTGCGCGACGCGTCCGGTGTGGCCCAGGTGGTGTTCCGCGACGCCTTGGAGAGTCAAGTCCTGGCTCAGGCGCACCGGTTGCGTGCGGAGTTCTGCGTCGCCGTCGAGGGTGTGGTCGAGATCCGCCCGGAGGGCAACGCCAACGCGGAGATCGCCACCGGCGAGATCGAGGTCAACGCCACCTCGCTGACGGTGCTGGGGGAGAGCGCGGCCGCTGCCGTTCCAGCTCGACGAGCCCGCCGGTGAGGAAGCCCGCCTGAAGTACCGCTACCTCGACATGCGCCGCGAGGGCGGTCCCGGGGACGCGATCCGGCTGCGGTCGAAGGTCAATGCCGCCGCCCGCTCGGTGCTGGCCGGCCACGACTTCGTCGAGATCGAGACGCCGACGCTGACCCGCTCGACCCCGGAGGGCGCCCGCGACTTCCTGGTTCCCGCCCGGTTGCAGCCCGGCTCCTTCTATGCGCTGCCGCAGAGCCCGCAGCTGTTCAAACAGCTGCTCATGGTCGCAGGCATGGAGCGCTACTACCAGATCGCGCGCTGCTACCGCGACGAGGATTTCCGCGCCGACCGCCAGCCGGAGTTCACCCAGCTCGACGTGGAGATGAGCTTCGTCGGCTCCGACGACGTCATCGCCGTCGCCGAGGAGATCCTGGCCGCGCTGTGGGCGCTGATCGGATACGAACTGCCCCGGCCGATTCCGCGGATGACCTACGCCGACGCGATGCGCCGCTTCGGCTCGGACAAACCGGATCTGCGCTTCGGCCTCGAACTCGTCGAGTGCACCGAGTACTTCTCCGACACGCCGTTCCGGGTGTTCCAGGCGCCCTACGTCGGCGCGGTGGTGATGCCCGGCGGCGCGTCGCAACCCCGCCGGACCCTCGACGGCTGGCAGGAGTGGGCCAAGCAGCGCGGCGCCAAGGGGCTGGCCTACGTGCTGATCGGGGAGGACGGTGAACTGTCGGGTCCGGTCGCCAAGAACCTCTCCGACGCCGAGCGCGACGGGCCTGGCCGCCCAGGTCGGCGCGAAACCGGGGGACTGTGTGTTCTTCGCGGCCGGTCCGGTCAAGACGTCGCGGGCGCTGCTGGGCGCGGCCCGCGGGGAGATCGCCAAGCGGCTGGACATGATCGACGCAGACGCGTGGGCCTTCACCTGGATCGTCGACCCGCCGCTGTTCGAACCGGCCGGCGACGCGACGGCCGCCGGCGACGTGGCGGTCGGGTCGGGGGCGTGGACCGCGGTGCACCACGCGTTCACCTCACCCAAGCCCGAGTACCAGGGTTCGGTCGACTCCGATCCGGGCGCCGTGCTCGCCGACGCCTACGACATCGTCTGCAACGGCCACGAGATCGGTGGCGGTTCGATCCGTATCCACCGCCGCGACATCCAGGAGAAGGTGTTCGCGGTGATGGGCATCGACCACGCCGAGGCGCAGGAGAAATTCGGATTCCTGTTGGACGCCTTCACTTTTGGCGCCCCGCCGCACGGCGGCATCGCATTCGGGTGGGACCGGATCACCGCGCTGCTGTTCGGCGCGGACTCCATTCGCGACGTGATCGCCTTCCCGAAGTCCGGCGGCGGCGTCGACCCGCTGACCGATGCGCCGGCGCCGATCACGGCTCAGCAGCGCAAGGAGTCCGGAATAGACGCCAAACCCGAGAGGCTTGAGCAGTCATGACCGATTTCACCGACAAGGCGTCCCTGGACGCGTTCAACAACGCCATCATCGAGGAGTTCCGCGCCAACGACGGCGTCGTGGGCGGACCGTTCGAGGGCGCGACGCTGCTGCTGCTGACCACCACCGGCGCCAAGTCGGGCCAGCCCCGGCTGAGCCCGCTGGCCTACCTGACGATCGACGGCAAGATGCTCATCATCGGCTCCAAGGCCGGCGCCGACACCAACCCGAACTGGGTGCACAACCTGCGGGCCAACCCGCGAGCGCACGTCGAGGTCGGCACCGACGCCTACGACGTGGTCGCCCGCGAGCTGCCCGCCGACGAGCGGGACGCGACCTATCCGAAGATCGTCGAGATCGCCCCGACCTTCGGCGACTACCAGGCCAACACCAGCCGGGTCATCCCGCTGTTCGAGCTGCAGCGGACCTAGCCCCTGCGATTTCGGCGCGCTAATCAACGCCCACCGACGGCAACCGCGCCCGAATCACAGTCTTTCGATGATGGTGGCGTTGGCCATGCCGCCGCCCTCGCACATCGTCTGCAGGCCGTAGCGCCCGCCGCGCTGCTCCAGCGCGTTGACCAGCGTGGTCATGATCCGCGCGCCGCTGGCGCCCAGCGGGTGGCCGATCGCGATCGCGCCGCCGTTGACGTTCGTCTTCGACAAGGTCGGCCCCGGTTTCCCGGGCCCAGCTCAGCACCACCGGCGCGAACGCCTCGTTGACCTCGAACAGGTCGATGTCGGCAAGCGACAGCCCGGCCCGCGTGAGCACCTTCTCGGTCGCCGGGATCACCCCGGTCAGCATGTAGAGCGGATCGGAGCCCACCACGGTGGTGGTGTGGATACGGGCCAGCGGCCGCCACCCGCGCCTGCGCGCCACCTCGCTGCTGGTGATGAGCAGCGCGGCGCTGCCGTCGGAGAGCGGTGAGGAGTTGCCCGGCGTGATGTTCCAGCCGATCTGGGGGAAGCGCGCGGCGACGGCCTCGCTGTAGAACGCCGGCTTGAGCCCGGCCAGGGTGTCGACGGTCGTCCCGGGGCGGATGATCTCGTCGGTGCCCAGTCCCGCGATCGGGGCCAGCTCGTTGTCGAACAACCCGTCCTTGGTCGCGCGGGCCGCCTTCTCGTGGCTGCCCGCGGAGAACTCGTCGAGCTCGGCGCGCGACAGGTTCCAGCGCGCCGCGATCAACTCGGCGCTGATGCCCTGTGGCACAAGACCTTCGGCGTACCGGTGGGCGAAGCCGACGCCGAACGGGTCGCTGCCGGGCAGTACCGACGATCCCATCGGTACGCGGCTCATCGACTCCACGCCGGCGGCGATCACGATGTCGTACGCGCCGGCGATCACGCCCTGCGCGGCGAAGCTGACGGCCTGCTGGCTGCTGCCGCACTGGCGGTCGACCGTCGTCCCCGGCACCGACTCCGGGAAGCCGGCGCCCAGCAGTGCGTTGCGGGCGATGTTGACCGCCTGGTCGCCGACCTGCGTCACGGCCCCGGCGATGACGTCGTCGACGTCCGCCGGATCCACTCCGGCCCTGGACACCAACTCGGAAAGGCTGTGCGCCAGCAGGTCTGCGGGCAGCACGCCGTGCAACGCCCCGCCGGGCTTGCCCTTGCCGACGGGGGTGCGGACCGCCGCCACGATGACGGCGTCACGCCCTGATTGAGCGGTCATGGTGTCCTCCTGGACTCGCATCTGAGTATTGCGATATATACCCAGCTATACCACCTGGGTATACTGAGAACAACTCAGATGTGAGGTGACGTCCGTGACAGTTCTGCAGGGCCCCCTGGTCGACCGGGACAGCTGGTCGGCCGTCGGGAAGTGCCCGATCGAGAAGACGATGGCCGTGATCGGGACCAAGTCGGCGATGCTGATCCTGCGGGAGGCGTACTACGGCACCACCCGGTTCGACGACTTCGCCCGCCGGGTCGGCATCACCAAGGCGGCCACCTCGGCGCGACTGACCGAGCTGGTCGACGCCGGACTGCTCGTCCGCCGCCCGTACCGCGAGCCGGGGCAGCGGGTGCGCGACGAATACGTGCTCACCGAGGCCGGCACGGACCTGATGCCGGTGGTGTGGTCGATGTTCGAGTGGGGCCGTCGTCATCTCGGCGACGACGCCCGGCTGCGGCTGACCCATCTGGGCTGCGGCGCCGACGCCACCGTCGAGATTCGCTGCGCCGATGGGCACCCGGTGCCGCCGGACGAACTGGGCGTGGCGTTCCGGCGCCGGAGCGCCACGTTTGCCGCCAGCGCTTAATTGCTGTATCCGTGCCACCGGACGAACTGCGTCGCCGCGGCAGGGAGCGTCCGCTTGGGGCTAGCGTGCGAGCCGCCTAACATACCCGTGTGGACAGCACGTTGGCCTACATCGACCAGGGTTCGTTTCTCGGTCTGCGGGCGCTCGGTCGAGGTCCGCTCGCCCAGTTCACCTGGGTCTACGAGCACCCCGTCGATCTCGACGGGCTGCGCCGGTTCCAGCGAAACCTGGGCCGCGGCCTGCTGGGCCGCCGGATCGAGAAGTCGCCCCTGCCGTTCGGCCGGCACCACTGGGTGGCCTGGCGCGGCCCGGCCGACATCGAGGTCGTCCGACACGGTCCGCGCCGCGCGACGAGGTGGTCGACATGGTCCGACGAGCAGATGCGCGTCCCGATCGACCCGGAGTACGGGCCGCCGTGGCGGCTGGCCGTGCAGCCGCTGACCGGGGGCGGATACGGCGGTCACCCTGGTGGCCTCCCACACCGTTGTCGACGGCCTGGCACTGACGCTGGCGGTCGACCGAGGCCGCCGACGGCGTGACCCGGGACCTGGGCTATCCGGCCCCTGGGTACGCGCACCCGCGGCACAGGCGCTGCGCCAGGACGCGCTGCAGACGGTGCGGACGTCCCGGAGATGGCCAAGGCGGTCGCCGCGGCCGTGCGGCTGGCCCGCAGCAACACCGGCGATCTGACCGCGTCGGCCGGCCGGTCCGGCGCCGCCGGACAAACTCGACGGCGTCGAGCCTGCGTCACCGCACCCTCGGTCGTGGTGTACATCGACGAGGAGCTGTGGATCAGCCGGGTGGAAAGCCTTGGTGGAACAGGCAATTCGCTGTTCGCCGGTATCGCCGCGCGGCTCGGGCAGATCCTCGGGCCGCGTCGACCACGACGGCATGGTCAAGCTGTCCTTCCCGGTCAGCGAGCGCACCGAGGGCGACACCCGCGGCAATGCGCTCAGCCGGGATGATGCTGACCATCGACCCCACCGACGTCACGACCAGCCTGCGCGACGTCCGCGCCGAGCTGAAGAAGAAGCCTGACCGCGCTCTCCGAGAGCCGATTCGAGCTTCTCGGCCCGCTGGCGTTGACGCCGTTGATCCCGCGTTCGCCTCGCGCGGCGGCTCGAGCGCATGGCGCTCGGTTCCGGCTGCCCCGATCGGCTGCTCGAACCTGGGCAGGCATCGACCCGGCGGCCAACCGGCCCGACGGCACCGACGCCGAGTTCATGTCCGTCCGTCAGGTCGAGTCGCGGATCACCGCCGAGATCCTCGACCGCCTCGGCGGCATGCTGTTCCTGGCGTCGCTGCAGGTCAACGGCAAGGTGTCGATCACGGTGTCGGCATGGCAGCCCGACGGTCCGAACTCCAGGGAGCAGCTGGCGAGGCTGGGTGCGGAGCGCCCTCGACGAGTTCGGTTTGACCGCGACCTTCGAGTAGCGGCTCGGGTGTGAATCCGGCGCGCCGCTGACCAACTCATGACGCTGATCACAGGGGTTAGGATGAAACAACCGTTAGTCGTACTATGTAGCGGTGCTAACTGCGGCGGCGGCAACTCGACGGGCTGACCTGCACGATGCGAAGGGGGGATGGTCGTGACGCTCGACAGTGGGACCCGCGCCACCGACTCACCCGAGGCCCAACCGGCCGAGGCATCGCCCGCCGCGCAGGACGCCAAACCCGCCACCAAACGCCGCAAGAGCAGGCGCGGCTGGTCGATGCGGCTGCTGCGCAAGGTGTGGCTGCCCCTGGTCATCATCATCGTCGTCGCGATCGCCGCATTCGGCGTCTACCGGCTGCACGGCGTCTTCGGCAAGACCGAGACCACCCGTCAGGGCAGCGGACTGGCCAACGACACCAAACCGTTCAACCCCAAGACCGTGGTGTACGAGATCTACGGCCCGCCCGGAACCGTCGCCACGATCAACTACCTCGACCTGGACGCGACGCCGCAGATCGCCCGCGACGTCACCCTGCCGTGGTCGCTCGACGCTGACCACCACCGCACCCGCCGCGTCGGCGAACATCGTCGCGCAGGGCGACAGTGACACCATCGGCTGCCGCATCACCGTCAACGGCGAACTCAAGGACGAGAAGACCTCCACCGGCGTCAACGCTCAGACGTTCTGCCTGGTCAAGTCGGCATGATCACCCTGAACAAGGGCGATCGGCCACAGGTCGACGAGCACGGCAACCGACCACACATCGCACACTGGATCCGCTGGCTGTCGGTTCCGATCATCCTGGGCTGGCTGGCGCTGACGGTGTTCACCAACATCGCGGTGCCTCAGGTCGAGGTCGTCGGCCAGGCCCAGTCGGTCCCGATGGCCGCCGCCGGACGCGCCGTCGACCATCGCGATGAACAAGATCGGCAAGACGTTCCAGGAGTTCAACTCCAACACCTCGGTGATGATCGTCCTCGAGGGCCAGCAGCCGCTCGGTGACGCCGCCCACCAGTACTACAACGAGATCGTCGGCAAGCTCAACGCCGACAAGAAGCACGTCGAGCACATCCAGGACTTCTGGAGCGACCCGCTGACGGCGGCGGGCTCACAGAGCGAGGACGGCAAGTCCGCCTACGTCCAGGCCTATCTGGCCGGCAACATGGGCGAGGGCCTGGCCAACGAGTCGGTGGAGGCGGCCAAGCAGATCGTCGCCAGCGTGCCCGCGCCGCCCGGGCGTCAAGGCGTACGTCACCGGTCCCTCCGCGCTGATCGCCGACACCCACATCGCCGGTGACCGCAGCCTCAAGTTGATCACCGGGCTGACGTTCGGCGTCATCACGGTGATGCTGCTGTTCGTCTACCGCTCGATCGTCACCGTGCTGCTGGCGCTGTTCATGGTCTTCCTCGAACTGGCGGTCGCCCGCGGCGTGGTGGCCTTCCTCGGGTCAACTACCACCTGATCGGGCTGTCGACGTTCGCGGTCAACCTGCTCACCATGGTGGCGATCGCGGCCGGCACCGACTACGTGATCTTCCTGTTCGGGCGCTACCAGGAGTCGCGGAGCAAAGGGGTGGACAAGGAGGACGCCTACTACGAGATGTTCCACGGGACCGCGCACGTCATCCTCGGCTCCGGCCTGACCATCGCCGGCGCGATGTTCTGCCTGCACTTCACCCGCAGCCCGATGTTCAACTCGATGGGCATCCCGCTGGTCATCGGCATGGTCGTCGTGGTGCTCGCCGCGATCACGCTCGGGCCTGCCGTGGTCACCGTGGCCAGCCATTTCGGCGCTCTGGAACCCAAGCGCGCCATGCGGATCCGGTTCTGGCGCCGCATCGGCGCCGCGGTCGTGCGCTGGCCCGGCCCGATCCTGATCGCGACGACGATGCTGTGTCTGATCGGACTCATCGCGCTGCCCGGGTACCGCACCGACTACAACGACCGGCACTACCTGCCGCCGGACATCCCGGCCAGCCGAGGGTTTCGCCGCCGCCGAACGGCATTTCCCCGCGGCGCGGCTGAGCCCTGAGCTGCTGATGATCGAGAGCGACCACGATCTGCGCAACTCCGCGGACTTCCTGGTCATCGACCGGGTGGCCAAGAGCATGTTCCACCAGCCCGGTATCGGCCGGGTGCAGACCATCACCCGGCCGCTGGGCACCCCGATCGAGCACAGCTCGATCCCGTTCATGCTGGGCATGCAGGGGACCACGCAGACGATGAACCAGTCGTACCTGCAGGACCGCATGAAGGACATGCTGAAGATGGGCGACGACATGAACGTCTCCATCGAAACCATGACGCAGATGTACAACCTGATGGGCGAGCTCAACGCCGTCACCCACGACATGGTCGGCAAGATGGACCTGACGCTGGCCGACATCCAGACCCTGCGCAACCACATCGCCGACTTCGACGACTTCTTCCGGCCGATCCGCAACTACTTCTACTGGGAACCGCACTGCTTCGACATCCCGGTGTGCTGGTCGATCCGCTCGGTGTTCGACACCCTCGACGGCATCGACACGATGACCGACGACTTCCAGCAGCTGGTGCCCAGCCTGCACCAGCTGGACATGCTGACCGCCCAGATGCGCACGCTGATGCCGCCGATGATCGAGACGATGCGCTCGATGCGCACGATGCAGCTGACCATGCAGAGCACGCAGGCCGGCATGTACGACCAGATCGCGGCCATGCAGGACAACCAGAGCGCGATGGGCAAGGCGTTCGACGAGGCCAAGAACGACGACTCGTTCTACCTGCCGCCCGAGGCGTTCGAGAACCCCGACTTCAAGCGCGGCATGAAGATGTTCCTGTCACCGGACGGAAAAGCGGTGCGGTTCATCATCTCTCACGAGGGTGACCCGATGTCGCCGGAGGGCCTCACCCACGTCAACGTCGATCAAGAACGCCGCGTTCGAGGCCATCAAGGGCACCCCGCTGGAGGGCTCCAAGATCTACCTCGCCGGCACCGCCGCCAGCTACAAGGACATGCAGGACAGCGCCAACTACGACCTGCTGATCGCCGGGATCGCCGCGCTGGGCCTGATCTTCATCATCATGCTGATCCTGACCAGGGCCGTGGTGGCCGCGGCGGTCATCGTGGGCACCGTGTTGCTCTCGCTGGGCACGTCGTTCGGCCTGTCGATCTTGATCTGGCAGGACCTGCTGGGCCATCCGCTGCACTGGATGGTGCTGGTGATGTCGGTCATCATCCTGCTGGCGGTGGGATCGGACTACAACCTGCTGCTGGTCTCCCGGTTCAAAGAGGAGATCCACGCCGGGCTCAACACCGGCATCATCCGCGCCATGGGCGGCAGCGGCTCGGTGGTCACCTCGGCGGGCCTGGTGTTCGCGGTCACCATGGGGGCGATGGTGTTCAGCGAGCTGCGCGTGCTGGCCCAGGTGGGCACCACCATCGGCATGGGCCTGCTGGTCGACACCCTGGTGATCCGCTCGTTCATGACGCCGTCGATCGCCGCGCTGATGGGCCGCTGGTTCTGGTGGCCGCAGCGGGTGCGTCAGCGTCCGGTGCCCAGCCCGTGGCCGCAGCCGGCGACGGACGCCACCGAACCCGTCGCCGCGCCGAACGCAGTCCTGAAAGACTAAGTACCGCAACGCAATAGCGCGCTTATTTCATCGCGTTGTGGGCGCCGTCGACGCAGCCGCGCTCGTACGTCCCGGTGCGGTGTTGTGCCGCGGCCCGGTCGCGGCAGTACGCGGAGATGGACTCCTCGTGGGCCTGATATCCGCCCGCGTCAACCCAGCGCTGACCGTCGGTGTAGCCGGCCCAGTACGACGCGTCCTTGCGTTCGGTGGTCAGCATGAACACCACCGCGAGCAGCGCGAAGACCGCCACCACCAACAGGGTCTGGACCCACCGCTTGCTCAGCCACGGTTGCAGCCGGCTCGGCACCCAACGCGCCTTCGGCCGGTCCACGTCCGCATTCTCGCACCGGAGCCGCCCCGCGGCGAAAGTAGTCTCGCGGTTGTGTTGCATTTGCGGGTGATCGCACCGGTGGGCCAGCGCGACGAGGTGCTGGGAGTGCTTCGCCGACACGTCGGGGTGACGCACATCGTCGTTCACCGCGACGCGGCGCTCGACCCGCCCGGCGACGAGATCACCGCCGACATCGCCCGGGAGAGCGCCAACGAGGTCGTCGACGATCTCAAGGCGCTGGATCTGCGGCGGCTGGGAGCCATCACCCTCGACGTCGTCGACACGGTGGTGTCCAACGCGGCCTACCGGGCCGAGAAGGAGGCCGACGGCGACCCTGGCGACGCGATCGTGTGGGAGGAACTGGTTGCCCGCACCCGCGAGGAGTCCACGTTCAACGTGACGTTCCTGACCTTCCTGTGCCTGGCGTGCATGATCGCCGCGGTCGGCGTGGTGACCAACTCGCCGGTGACCGTCGTCGGCGCGATGGTCGTCGGCCCCGAGTTCGGCCCGCTGGCGGCGCTGGCCGTCGCGCTGGTGCGCCGCCGGCTGGATCTGGCCCGTCGCGCCTCGATCGCGCTGCTGGTCGGCTTCCCGGTGGCCATGGCGGTGACGGCGGCGTTCGTGCTCGGCGGTGAGGCGCTGGGCTGGATCCAGTTGCAGAACACCGACCAGCTCACCGAGGTCGACTTCATCTTCCAGGTCGGCCCGCTGTCGTTCGTCGTCGCGCTGCTGGCCGGGGCGGCCGGAATGCTGTCGCTGGTGTCGGCGAAGTCGGCGGCGCTGGTCGGGGTGTTCATCTCGGTGACCACGGTGCCGGCCGCGGGGTTCGCCGTCGTCGCCGCCTCGGTGGGGGACTGGGACGTCGCCGTCCGAGTCCGCCGCCCAGTTGCTGGTCAACCTGGTCGGCATCACGCTGGCCGGGGTGCTGGTCCTGTCGGTGCGGCGTCGCCACGAAACCCGGCATCGCCAGGTGGGCTAGTGTCTAGCCCCTGTGGGGTGGATGACGAGCATCGCGAAGCTGAAAGAACGTGTGTCGCTTCGCGGGATCGTGATGACGGTGCTGACCGTCGTGGTCGCCGGTCTGGCGATCGCGACGTTGCGCTATCAGCCGCCCGTTCCCGACGAAGGTCGCGTTTCCCCTTCGCCGACGAGCACGACGGTTCCGGCTGGACCGTGGCTCGCCCCCGCGCCCGCCGCCGTGACACCGTCTTCTACTTCGGCTCCGCCGCCCGCTCCTGCACCGCCGCCGGTCCCGCCGCCGAGTTCCACCGAGCCGCCCGCACCCGTGGCGACCTTCGTCCCCACCCAGACCTTTGTCCCCACGCAGGCTCCCGGCCCGACGCCGACGCCCAGTTCCAGTGCGACCCCCACTCCCAGCGCGACGTTCGCACCTCGCCAGAACACGAACCCCACCTTGCTTCCCAACGGTGGGCGGCGCTTCGGAACGGTCCAGCCGTGACGCCGACTGTGCACAGGATCACCGGCTGATCCGGACCCGACCGCGCGTGCGGCCTGCGCTCCCGTTTCGGTTGTGATGGGATGGCGGCCTATGGGTATCAAAGTCGCGCTGGAGCATCGCACCAGCTACTCCTTCGACCGGTTGGTCGAGGTGTACCCGCACGTCGTCCGATTACGGCCGGCACCGCACTGCAGAACGCCGATCGAGGCGTACTCGCTGGAGGTGGAGCCCGCCGACCACTTCGTCAACTGGCAGCAGGACGCGTTCGGCAACTTCCTGGCGCGGCTGGTCTTCCCCAGCCGCACCCGCGAGCTGACCATCAAGGTCGGCCTGATCGCCGACCTCAAGGTGATCAACCCGTTCGACTTCTTCATCGAGGACTTCGCCGAGACCTATCCGTTCGCCTACACCAAGGCGCTCAAGGACGATCTCGAGCCGTATCTGCGGCCCGTCGACGAAGGCGAGGAGGGCTCCGGGCCCGGCGAGCTGGTGGCCTCGTGGGTGCGCGACTTCAGCGTTCCGCCCGGAACCCGCACGATCGACTTCCTGGTCGCGCTGAACCGTGCCGTCAACGCCGACGTCGGCTACAGCGTCCGCATGGAGCCGGGCGTGCAGACCCCCGACCACACGTTGCGCAGCGCCATCGGGTCCTGCCGCGACTCGGCGTGGCTGCTGGTGTCGATCCTGCGCCAGCTCGGCCTTGCCGCCCGGTTCGTCTCCGGCTACCTGGTCCAGCTGTCCTCCGACATCGAGGCGCTCGACGGCCCGTCGGGCCCGGCCGCCGACTTCACCGACCTGCACGCCTGGACCGAGGTCTACATCCCCGGCGCCGGCTGGATCGGGCTGGACCCGACCTCGGGACTGTTCGCCGGGGAAGGCCACATCCCGCTGGCCGCCACCCCGCACCCGTCGTCGGCCGCACCGATCACCGGGGCCACCGGGATCGCCGAGTCCACACTGGACTTCTCCAACACCGTCACCCGGGTCCACGAGGACCCGCGCGTCACCCTGCCCTACACCGACGCGGCCTGGGCGGCGATCAACGCCCTGGGCGCCCGGGTCGACCGGCGGCTTGCCGACGCCGACGTCCGGCTGACCATCGGCGGCGAGCCGACGTTCGTATCGGTGGACAACCAGGTCGACGAGGAGTGGACCACGGCCGCCGACGGCCCGCACAAGCGGGAGCGGGCCTCCGTACTGGCCGCCCGTCTGAAGGCGGTGTGGGCACCGCAGGGACTGGTGCAGCGCAACCAGGGCAAGTGGTACCCGGGAGAGCCGTTGCCCCGCTGGCAGATCGCGCTGTACTGGCGCCGCGACGGCCAACCGCTGTGGACCGACGCCGCACTGCTGGCCGACCCGTGGAGCGGTGACCGCCTCGAGACCGACCCGCAGGCCGCCGAGCAGCTGCTGTCGGCGATCGCCGCGGGTCTCGGGCTGCCCGCCACCCAGGTGCGCCCGGCCTACGAGGACGCGCTGAGCCGGCTGGCCACCGCGGTGCGGCTGCCCGAGGGCGAGGCCGTCGACGCCGGTGACGACCTGGCGACCGACTCGGCGGCGGCCCGCGCCGGTCTGCTGGCCCGGCTCGAGGAGTCGGTGGGCGAGCCGGCCGCCTACGTGCTGCCGATCCACCGCCGCGAGGACGACGCCGGCTGGGCCAGCGCCGACTGGCGGCTGCGCCGCGGACGCATCGTGCTGCTCGACGGCGACTCGCCGGCCGGGCTGCGGCTGCCGCTGGACTCGATCAGCTGGGAGCCGCCGCGCGCGACGATGCCCAGCGACCCGCTGGCCACCGGGACCGCCGAGCTGCGGGCCGCTGTCGACGCGGGCGACGCGGACCTCGAGGATTCGGAGACCGCACCCACCACGGCCATGGTCGCCGAGATTCGCGACGGGCTGCTCTACGTCTTCCTGCCGCCGACCGACGCGCTGGAGGACTTCATCGACCTGGTCGGCCGGCTGGAGGCGGCGGCCGCGAAGGTCGGCTGCGCGGTGGTGATCGAGGGTTACGGGCCGCCTGCGGACGCCCGGCTCGTGTCGATGTCGATCACCCCCGACCCGGGCGTCATCGAAGTCAACGTGGCGCCCAGCGCCAGCTTCGCCGAACAGCGCGATCAGTTGCACACGCTCTACGACGAGGCGCGGCAGGCCCGGCTGTCCACCGAGTCCTTCGACTTCGACGGCACCCACGGCGGCACGGGCGGCGGCAACCACATCACGCTGGGCGGGATCACCCCGGCGGACTCGCCGCTGCTGCGCCGGCCCGACCTGCTGGTCTCGCTGCTGACCTACTGGCAGCGGCATCCGGCGCTGTCCTACCTGTTCGCCGGCCGCTTCATCGGCACCACCTCGCAGGCCCCGCGGGTCGACGAGGGCCGCTCGGAGGCGCTCTACGAACTGGAGATCGCCTTCGCCGAGATCGCCCGGCTGACTGCGTCGTCCGCCCGCGGCAAGTCCGCTCCCGGACATGGTCGCTCCGCAAGCTCCGCTCCCGGACATGGTCGCTCCGCAAGCTCCGCTCCGTGGGTCGTCGACCGGGCGCTGCGCCACCTGCTCACCGACATCACCGGCAACACCCATCGCGCCGAGTTCTGCATCGACAAGCTCTACAGCCCGGACAGTCCCCGCGGCCGGCTGGGCATCCTGGAACTGCGCGGGTTCGAGATGCCGCCGCACTTCCAGATGGCCATGGTCCAGTCGCTTCTGGTGCGCGCGCTGGTGGCCCGGTTCTGGGACGACCCGCTGCGCGCCCCGCTGATCCGCCACGGACTCAACCTGCACGGCCGATTCCTGTTGCCGCACTTCATCATTCACGACATCGCCGATGTCGCTGCGGACCTGCGGGCGCACGACATCGACTTCGACACCAGCTGGTTGGACCCGTTCACCGAGTTCCGGTTCCCCCGGGTGGGCACCGCGGTGTTCGACCACGTCGAGATCGAGCTGCGCGGCGCGATCGAGCCGTGGAACACCCTGGGTGAGGAGTCCACCGCGGGCGGCACCGCCCGCTACGTCGACTCCTCGGTGGAGCGCATCCAGGTGCGCACCATCGGCGCCGACCGGCAGCGCCACGTCGTCACCTGCAACGGATATCCCGATCCCGATGCTGGCCACCGACAACCCCGACGTCCAGGTCGGCGGTGTGCGCTACCGCGCCTGGCAGCCGCCCAGCGCGCTGCACCCCACGATCACCGTCGACAGCCCGCTGCGATTCGAACTGGTCGACATCGCGACCGGCGCGTCCCGCGGCGGGTGCACCTATCACGTCTCCCACCCTGGTGGCCGTGCCTACGACAGCCCGCCGGTCAACGCCGTGGAGGCCGAGTCCCGCCGGGGGCGGCGGTTCGAGGCCACCGGCTTCACCCCGGGCAACGTCGACGTGGCCGACATCCGGGAAAAACAGGCCCGCCAGTCCATCGATGTCGGCGCGCCGGGGATCCTCGACCTGCGCCGGGTGCGTACCGTGCTGCAGAACTGATGGGGTCGCCGGCCCGCTGCGTTCCGGGCCGGAGCGATAAGTTGCAGGAGTCGTCAGTCAGGAGGTGGGGCCGTTGTCGCTGTCGGCTGCCGGTTCTGACCTGAGGCCCTCCCATGACCCCGACCGCCTGCTCGCCGGCTACCGCTCCGCGCGGGCGCAGGACACGCTGTTCGATCTGCGCGGCGGCGGCCCCGGTTTCGGGGGCACCGGGTACGACGAGTTCGTCGACGCCACCGGCACCATCCGCGCGTCGTGGCAGGAACTCGGCGATCTCATCGGCGAACGCGGCCGCGCCGGCCTGGAGCGGCTGCGCGCCGTGGTGCGCGGCCTGGTCGACAACGACGGCATCACCTATATCGAGGTCGACCGGCACGGCGAGGCCGTCACCAACGGACAGGGCATCTCGATGCCGGGCCCGTGGCATCTCGACGGCATCCCGCTGCTGCTGTCGGCGGCAGACTGGGAGACGCTGGAAGCCGGTGTGGTGCAACGCTCCCGGTTGCTCGACGCCGTCCTGACCGATCTGTACGGGCCACGCCGGGCGATCACCAGCGGGATTCTGCCGCCCCAGTTGCTGTTCGGCCATCCCGGCTACATCCGGGCGGCGCGCGGCATCGAGAACCCCGGTCGCCATCAGCTGTTCATGCACGGCTGCGACGTGAGCCGGGCGTCCGACGGCCGCTTCCTGGTCAACGCCGACTGGGCGCAGGCACCGTCGGGTGCCGGCTACGCGCTGGCCGACCGCAGGGTGGTCGCCCACGCCGTTCCCGACGTCTACGAGCGGATCGGGCCTCGCCCGGCCTCGCCGTTCGCCCAGGCGCTGCGACTGGCCCTGATCGACGCCGCCCCGGAAGCGGCCGAGGACCCGGTGGTGGTGGTGCTCAGCCCCGGTATCCACTCCGAGACCGCGTTCGACCAGGCCTACCTGGCGTCGGTGCTGGGCTTCCCGCTCGTCGAGAGCGCCGACCTGGTGGTCCGCGAGGGCAGGCTGTGGATGCGGTCGCTGGGCACGCTCAAGCGGGTCGACGTGGTGCTGCGCCGGGTCGACGCCGAATACGCCGACCCGCTGGACCTGCGGCCCGACTCGCGGCTCGGTGTGGTCGGCCTGGTCGAGGTGCAGCGCCGCGGCGCGGTGACGGTGGTCAACACCCTGGGCGCCGGCATCCTGGAAAGCCCTGGGCTGCAACGGTTCCTGCCGCAACTGGCCGAGCGGCTGCTGGGGGAGAAGACGCTGTTGGACACCCCTCAGTTCTACTGGGGCGGGTTCGACAGGGAACGCTCGCATCTGCTGTCGCGGCTGTCGTCGCTGCTGATCAAGTCGACGGTGGGCGGCCCGACGATCGTGGGCCCGGCGCTGTCGGCGGCCGAGCGCGGCGAACTGGCCGCTCGCATCGAGGCCGCGCCGTGGCAGTGGGTCGGCCAGGAACTGCCGCAGTTCTCCTCGGCGCCCACCGACCATTACCCGGGCACCCTGTCGGCGGCCAGCGTCGGGATGCGGCTGTTCACGGTCTCCCAAAGTGGTGGCTATGCGCCCATGATCGGCGGTCTGGGCTATGTTCTCGCGCCGGGCAACGCCGCCTACAAGCTGAACAGCGTTGCGGCCAAGGATATCTGGGTGCGGCCGCCGACCCGGGTCAAGGCCGAGACGCTGACCGTGCCGTCGGTGGAGCTGCCCAGCGGCACCCGGTTCATCAGCTCGCCGCGTGTGCTGTCCGACCTGTTCTGGATGGGCCGCTACGCCGAGCGGGCCGAGCACCTGGCACGGCTGCTCATCGTCACCCGCGAGCGCTATCACGAGTACCGCTACCGCCAGGACATGGAAGGCAGCGAGTGCGTCCCCGTGCTGCTCGGCGCCTTGGGTGCGCTGACCGGAAGCGACGCCGGCACAACGGGTTCCTACGCCGACGCGGTCGCGGGTGCGCAGCGCACGTTGTGGTCGCTGACCGTCGAACGGGAGCGCCCCGGTTCGCTGGCGCAGTCGATCGAGGGCCTCGGGCTGGCGGCCCGGTCGGTGCGCGACCAGATGTCCAACGACACCTGGATGGTGCTCGGCGCCGTCGAACGCGCGCTGGCCCAGCAGGCCGGCTCGCCGCCCAGCGCGCAGCGCGGGTCGCGGGTGGCCGACGACACCCAGCTGGCCGCCGCCCAGCAGCAGACGCTGGCCGGCATGCTGGCGCTGTCCGGGTTGGCCGCGGAGTCGATGGTGCACGACGCCGGCTGGATGATGATGGACATCGGCAAGCGCATCGAGCGCGGGCTGGGCCTGACCGCCCTGCTGCGCGAGACGCTGACCACCGAACGCAGCCCGGGTGCCGAACAGACCATCACCGAATCCGCACTGGTGGTGTGCGAGTCCTCGGTGCTCTACCGCCGCCGCAATCTGGGCAAGGTCAGCGTCGCTGCCGTGGCCGACCTGGTGCTGTTCGACGGCGAGAACCCGAGATCGCTTGTCTTCCAACTGGAACGGCTCCGGGTCGACCTGCGGGCGCTGCCGGGCTCCTCGGGGTCCTCGCGCCCCGAGCGGCTGGTCGACGATATCGGCATCCGGCTGCGCAGGCTGGACCCCGCCGAGCTGGAAGAGGTCGACGACGAGGGCCGCCGCGTCGAGCTGGACGGCCTGCTCAAGGGTGTGGAGGTCGGACTGCGCGAGCTGTCGGACATCATCACCCGCACCCAGCTGTCGCTGCCCGGCGGCATGCAGCCGCTGTGGGGACCCGACCAGCGGCGGGTGGTGCCGTGAGCGGTCCAGCGAGGAGCGAAGGCGGATCGCGCATCGGCCGGGTCTACCGGGTCACCCACCGCACCGAGTACAGCTACTCCGACGTCGTGACGAGTTCGTACGGCCGCGGTCATCTCACCCCGCGCGACACCGCGTGGCAGCGCTGCCTGACCAACACTCTGGAGACTCGACCCCGATCCGGCCGACCGGTCCACCAGCCGCGACGTCTACGGCAACATCAGCTCCTACTTCCACATCACCCAGCGTCACCACGCGCTGACGGTGACCAGCAGCTCCGTCGTGGAGGTCGATCCGCCGCCTGCCGAGCTCTACGGCGGCGGCTCCGCGCTGGCACCGTGGGAGTCGGCCCGGCCGGTGGGCCGCGACGGGGTGCTCGCCAGCGAGTTCGCCCTGGATCTGCGGCCACCCGAGATCAGCGACGCGGTCCGCGAGTACGCCGCGCCGAGCTTCGAGCCGGGCCGGCCGCTGATCGAGGTGCTGCGCGATCTGAACGCACGCATCTTTTCCGACTTCGCCTACCGTTCGGGTTCGACCACGGTGTCCACCCAGGTGAACCAGGTTTTGGAAGCGCGAGAAGGGGTATGCCAGGACTTCGCCCGGCTGGCGATCGCCTGCCTGCGCGCCAACGGATTGGCGGCGAGCTATGTGTCGGGATACCTCGCCACCGACCCGCCGCCGGGAAAGGAACGGATGTTCGGCGTCGACGCCACTCACGCCTGGGCCGCGGTGTGGACCCCGCAGAACCAGTGGCTCGGTCTTGATCCGACCAACGATGCGCTGATCGACGAGCGCTACATCATCGTCGGCTGGGGCCGCGACTACGCCGATGTGCCGCCGCTGCGCGGCATCATCTACACCGACTCCGAGCACAGCGTCATCGACGTGTCGGTCGACGTCGCCCCGTTCGAGGGCGGCGTGCTGCATGCGTGACTTCATCTGCCCCAACTGCGGTCAGCATCTGGCCTTCGAGAACTCGGTGTGCCTGTCGTGCGGCAGCAGGCTGGGATTCTCGCTGGACAAGATGGCATTCCTGGTCATCGCCTCGGGGGAGGACAGTGAGCACGGCGGTGCGGTGGACGCCAGCGAGTACCAGCTGTGCGCGAATCTTCATGCCGCGAAATGCAATTGGCTCGTCGAGGTGGCCCCGGTCCGGCGGCTGTGTCAGTCCTGCGTGCTGACCCGTACCCGGCCCAACGACTCCGACACCAGCGCCATGGCGGCGTTCGCGGGTGCCGAGAAGGCCAAACGCCGGCTGATCGCCGAACTGCACGAGCTCAAGCTCCCGATCGTCGGCCGCGACGAAGACCCGCAGTACGGGCTGGCCTTCGACCTGCTGTCCAGCGCCATGGAGCAGGTGTTCACCGGCCACGAGGACGGGGTGATCACCCTGGACCTCGCCGAGGGCGACGACGTGCACCGCGAGCAGTTGCGCGTCGAGATGGACGAGCCCTACCGCACACTGCTCGGCCACTTCCGCCACGAGGTCGGCCACTACTACTTCTATCGGCTCATCGGCACGTGACCCCGCTTACCTGCAACGGTTCAACGATCTGTTCGGCGACCCGGACGCCGACTACCAGGAGGCGCTCGACCGGCACTACAGCCAGGGCGCGCCGCCGGGCTGGAAGCAGAACTACGTCTCGTCCTACGCCACGATGCACCCGGCCGAGGACTGGGCCGAGACCTTCGCGCACTACCTGCACATCCGCGACACCCTCGACACCGCCGCCGCGTTCAGCTTCGCGCCCGCGAACGCGACGTTCGATCGAAAGCAGCTGGGCCCCAGCGGATTCGACACCATCATCGAGATGTGGCTGCCGCTGGCCTGGTCGCTGAACATGGTGAACCGGTCGATGGGCAAGGACGACCTGTACCCGTTCGTGCTGCCGGTGCCGGTGCTGGAGAAGATGCGGTTCATCCACACCGTCATCGACGAGATGACCTCGTCGCCGGGCAAGCTCGAAGCCGCGGCCGGCGGCCAGCAGCAGTAGACCGAGTTCTCAGCAGTAGGGAGTTGGCGCGCTCAGGGTGTCTTCGTGGGTGAACAGCGTTCGCATCCGTGGTGGCACTTCCTGGCGAGCCACCTCCACCGGCACAGTCTGCGGCCGCGCCCGGCGCAGTAGCAGTCGAACAGCTGTGGCGACGGCGAGGCCGACGGCCAGCGCAGCCGGTATCCACCACCACTTGCTGGTGCGGACCGCGTTGATGGCGGGGTTCTTCGCCGATGACAGCGATTCGGCGAGCGCCGCGGGAACCGTCGACACCCCGCTGTTGCTCGACCACTGGATCCGGGTTCCCCGAGGGCCGATGAAGCTTCCGGACTCGACGCCGTTGACGGTGGTGGTGTCCGCACTGGGATAGCTGAACGGCCCGATCGCGCCGCCGGATGCGCGGTAGGTGTCGAGCACCGCGCCGGTGATCACCACCGACCCCCACTGCGGGGTCCAATAGATGGAGGCGCCCCCCGGCTGGCTGAAATCGGCGACGTGGGCGACACCGTTGCCTGCGTCGGCCTCGTCACTCACCGGGAACCCGAGCTGCCCGTTCGGGCCGCCGAGCGCCTGATAGCGATCGAGTACCGGGCCGTACAGCGCTGTGGCCCCGGTTTGCTTCGAGTAGAAGATCGCCCCGCCCTGGAAGTCGCGCTCCGCGCCGCCGGCCACCTCGAAGGTGTCGCTGATCGGGGCTCCGAGCTGGGACTGTGCCTGGCCGAGCATCTCGTAATGGGTATCGATGGCGTCGACCGCGTCGGCGGATGGGTCCGCGCTCGCGATCGGCGCAGCGACCAGCAGGCTGACGGCAGCCAGGCCAGCGGCGGCGAACCGGATCAGAGTGTGAGCCATGGGGCCTTCCTTCGCCGCGACGGCATGACTCCGGCGCGGGTGGTTCCCACGGTGCATGGCTGCGACCGCGTGCATGTCTGACTGGGGGTATGGCTGCCGCACCCCTGCATACACGCGGTTTCGAAGCAAAATCCAAGTTGGGCGGCAGTCGGCACTCGATGCTGCGCCGTTGCGGGCGCGACTCCGTGAGCCGCGTGCAACATAACCCAAAATATGTTCGCCATGCAACAAGTAGCAAGGAACTGTGTCTTGTTGCACTGGCGACATCCCTGCGACGCGCCGGAGCGGTTCGGGCTCGACGGCTGTGCGGGTCCCTACGATCGCCGGGTGGCTGATCGCTATGGCGCCGACGTGCTCGCCAACGACCCGCACCAATCCCGCAAGGTTCGCTCCACCGAGGAGCCCGTGGCGATCGGGATGGTCGTCGAGGATCCGCAGTCCGGTTTCGTCGGTGCCGTCGTCGGCGTCGAGGGCGGGCGGGTCGAACTCGAGGATCGCCGCGGCGGCAGAAGGGTTTTCCCGCTCGGCCCCGGATTCCTGGTGGAGGGCCGGCCGGTGATCCTGACCGCCCCGCGTCCGTCCGCCGCGGCCGGATCACAGCGCACCAAGTCCGGCTCGGTGAAAGTGACCGACGCTCGCGCCCGCGTGGCGCTGGCCAGCCGCATCTACGTCGAAGGTCGCCACGACGCCGAACTCGTCGAGCAGGTCTGGGGAGATGACCTTCGGGTCGAGGGCGTGGTCGTGGAGCATCTGGGCGGAGTCGACGACCTGGTCGACATCGTCGCGTCGTTCCGGCCGGGGCCGGGCCGCCGGCTCGGCGTGCTGGTCGACCACCTGGTCACAGGCTCCAAGGAGGCGCGGATCGCCGAGGCGGTCCGGCGCGGGCCCGGCGGCGAGCACACCCTGGTGGTCGGCCATCCGTACGTCGACATCTGGCAGGCGGTCAAACCCGGCCGGCTCGGCCTGGCGGCGTGGCCCGACGTGCCGCGCGACGTGGAGTGGAAACACGGCATCTGCGCCGCCCTGGGCTGGCCGCATCGAAACCAGGCGGACATCGCCAGGGCGTGGCAGCGGATCCGGTCGACGGTTCGCGACTGGACCGACCTCGAGCCCGCGCTGATCGGCCGCGTCGAGGAGCTGATCGACTTCGTGACCCAGCCGGCCTGAGGCGCCAGAGCCCGGCCTACGGCCCCAGGTCGGGTGCCCAGGCGACGCCGTTGATGTGGCTGCCGCCGTCGACGAACAAGGTGTTGCCGGTCAGGTAACGCGAGCTCTCACTGGCCAGGAACACCGCGACAGGGGCGATGTCGTCGTACGGGTCGCCCATCCGGCCCATCGGATTGGCGGCGTCGGCCATCGCGGCGATCTCCGGGTGTCCCGCGGTGAGTTTCAGGAAGGCCGCGCTCTTGGCGGCGGGGCAGATCGCGTTCACGGTCACCCCGGTCGGCGCCCATTCGCGCGCGGCCGTGCGGGTCAGGGCCCGCAGGGCCTCCTTGGCGGCGTTGTACTCCAGCGATCCGACGTGCGCGTTGACGCCGTTGAGGCTGCACATGTTGATGACCCGGCCCCAGCCGCGTTCCTTCATCTGGCCGAACGCCGCGCGCATCGCCCAGAACGGTCCGTAGTAGCCCATCGCGACACCGTGCTCCAGGTCGGCGTCGGTCTTGTTCTCCACCCGGCCGATGCCGCCGCCGCCCCAGGCGTTGTTCACCAGTACATCGAGTGCGCCGTACTCGGAAATCGCTGCGGCGACGGCATTTTCGACCTGCTCACGGTTGGTCACGTCGGTCGCGACGAACAGGCCGCCGATGTCGTCGGCGACGGCGGCGCCGGAGTCGGCGTCGAACTCGGCCACCACCACCCGCGCGCCCTCGTCGGCGAACCGGCGGGCGATGCCGGCACCGATGCCCGCTCCCGCGCCGGTGACCAGAGCGACCCGGCCGTCCAGTGCTCCGCTCATCACCGGTCTCCCTTGACTCCGGTGGCGATCAGGTCGAAAGCCTCACCGCTGCCGTCGAGTTGGCGAGCGACTCGGCTGACGATCTCCCAGCCGTGTCCGGCCCGGCGCAGTCGGATCAGGTGGACCCCGGCGCGCATCACGTGATAGCCGCCCGCCTCGCGGCGAACCAGGATGGTGGACTGGCACACCGCCCGCGCGGTGTCCCCGTCGACGGTCACCACCGGCGGACCGAAGAAGTGGCAGCATCCTCTTGCCATCAATCCTTGGTGCGCATCGGATTTCACCATCGCGATGATGTCGTCGCGGTTGGACATCGTCCAGTCGCCGACGTCGTAGCTTCCGTCGGGCGCCCACAGGGAGGCCACGGCCGCCGCCTCACCGGCGTCGACGAGCGGCCCGTAGGAGGCGATCATCCGCGCGATCGCGCGTTCGTCCTCGAGCAGGTTCAGTCGGTGTTCGAGGGCGGCCAGTCTGTCGTCGCTCACGGCGTTCTCCTCACATGTCGACCAGGTCGCGAAGTGCGGCGAGCTGATCGCAGTAATGGTCGGCGGACTCGGCGGACACCGTGACCGTGACGACGGTGGCGCCGACCTCGCGCAGGGCGGTCAGCCGTTGCGTGGTGCGGCCCGGGTCGGCGATGGGATCGAGCGGACCGGCAGGCAGCACAGTCTCGAAGCCGGCCGGAAGATCCACCCGCGCGAGCATGGCCCGAAGGTCGGTGGTGCTCAGCCCGAACGGCATCCATCCGTCGGCCAGGTTCACCGCGCGCCGCAGCGACCGCAGCGTGCGTCCGCCGACCCAGATGGGCACCTTCTCCTGGACCGCGCAGGGCTCCACGGCGAAGCCGTCGAACTGGTAGTGGGTGCCCTGGTAGGAGGGGCGTGTGGTGGACAGCGACGCGCGCAGCGCCCGGATCGCGTCGTCGGCGCGCTCGCCGCGCCCGTCGAATGCGGCGCCGAGCAGGTCGAACTCCTCGGCCAGTGAGCCCACCCCGACGCCCAGGACCAACCGGCCGCCGCTGAGGAGGTCGAGGGTTCCGAACCGCTTGGCGATCTCCAGCGGGTGGTGGTAGCCGAGCACGATCACCGAGGTCGTCAGGCGAATCCGGCTGGTGTGTGCGGCCAGAAACCCGAAGGTGGACAACGGGTCCCAGTAGGTAAGGCCGCGCTGGCCGCCTTCGTCGACGGGGACCGCGACGTGCTCGGCGCAGGTGAGGTGGTCGAAGCCCAGTTCGTCGGCGGTGTGAGCGACGCGGGCCAGGTCGGCGACGGTGGCAGAGCGCTCCCACGCCGACGAGACCCCGGGCAGCTGCATCACCAGCGGGGTGGACAGTCCGATCCGCACAGTGCTGTTCTAACCGCCGCCACACCGGGCGGACGCTTGCGTCCCGGTGATCGGGACCGCTACGGTGAGGTAGAACGAATTCTCGTCGTTGGGACAGGAGTGCTGATGACCGCGGCGCTGACCGACACCGCCCCGGCATCGATGCTGGACCGGTTCACGGCCATCATCGATGCCTTCGAGGACGCCTCGGCGGCCCTGACGCTCGATCAGATCGCGGCCCGAGCGCGCCTGCCGCGGTCGACGACGCACCGCATCCTGGATCAGCTGGTGCGGCTGCGCTGGCTCACCCACTCGGGCCGGGGCTACCGGCTCGGTGCGCGGACGTCGTCGTGGGGGACCGGTGAGTCGGCCGACGCGCGGCTGCGCTCGGTGGCCGCCCCGGTGCTCCACGACCTGCACATGCGCACCGGTGCCGTGGTGCACCTGGGCCTGCTCGACCGCGGTTACATCGTCCACCTGGACAAGCTGGGTGGCGCCTCGGCGCGCCAGGTGCCCACGTCGGTCGGTGGCCGCATGCCGGCGCATCGACTGGCGCTGGGGGTGGCCGCGCTGGCCGGCCTGTCGCCCGAGGACGTCGTCGCCGAACTGACCCACATCCGCGGGTGGCAGCCCGACCCGAGCTGGTGGGGCGAGCTGCACAACGTCCGCCGTCGCGTCGCGGTGCGGTCCGGTGACTACGCGGAGTCGATGGTGTCGGTCGCGGCCACCGTCGGTTCCCGCGCCGCGATCGGGGTCGTGACCCCGGACCGGATCCTCGCCCAACGCTGCCAGCCCCTGGTCGCGGCGGCCGCGGCCGGCATCGCCCGAGCGCTGGCGGGCCCCACCAACTGAACCGGGTCACGGTCCCTCCCGATCGCCCAGGAAGCGTTCGGGGTGGTGGTAGGTATTGACCCCGCCCTTGAGCGGTAGATGTGGTGGCGGAATCCACTCGGTGTCGCCGTTGGGCCGCTTGCGGGTCCGCCAACCGCCGTTCTCGACCAGCATGTTGTCCGGCTCGCAGGCGAATCCGAGTGTGTCGATGTTGGTGGCCCCGCCGTCGGACCAGTCCTTGGCGGCGTGATGCACTTGGCAGCCGTAGCCGGGTACCGTGCAGCCGGGCGCCGTACAGCCACGGTCCCTGGCGTGCAACACGATTCGTTGGTCAGCCGAACGCGATCCGCTTGCTTCGCCCCACCCACAACGGCCACCCGGTCACCCCGTCGAACAGCGCCAGATAGTGGAAGGCGTGGCGCGCCATGCAGGAACGCTTCAGCTGCCGGCCGTGGCAGCGGCTAGGACATCGGGGGAGGGTTGAGTGCCGGGGGTCCCAGCAACGAGGGCCGAAGGACCCTTTCTCGGGGTCTATTAGCTGAGAAGGCTTGCAATCGGGTGAGGTATATCGGCCTTGTTGTTGAAGAGTTCGTACTCAGCGCAGTCGGAACGCACGGGGGTAATTTCTATGTCCACGTCTATTCACAGGCTTCGGGTTCAGGGCGGGGTTCTGCTCGGGGCGTTGGTGTCCGGGGCGCTCGCCGCCGGGACACTGACCGGTGCCCCCACCGCGAACGCCACCTGTGCGTCGTTCTTCGGTATCGGCAACAGTGCGAACTGCCAGAGCAACCTGACCAGCATCGCCATTGCGATCGGCACCGATGCCCAGGCGACCGCCACGGGGCTGTTCGGGGCGGCGTTCTCGCTCGGCGATTCTCGTCTTCGTACACTGCAGACGCCTTTACCTTCGCGGTATCGGCTGGCCATCAAGCGCTGTCGGCGAGCCTTGGCTCGTTCGGCATCGCCGCCGCGCTGGGGCCGAACACACAGGCGTACACCCAAGGCGGCGACTGGCTGGGCAACCTCGGTTTCAACATCGCCGTCAACGTCTCGCCCACAAACAAACTCGGGTACAGCACCCAGGCCAGCGGTATCGGCAATCTCGCGGTGAACCTGTTCGGTACCGAACAGCGCAGGACAGTTCAAGTCGGTGATTGCGGCGGGGTTCGTCGGCATCGCCGCGAACGTCGGCGGCGACAACAATAGTGTCCTGGCCGGCGATAGTGACGACGTGGCGCTGAACCTGGCCTTCAACGTGTTTGGAAGCGGCAACAAGGTGCAGGCCACTCCTGGCCCGTTCGCCATTGCGGGATCGATCGGACAGACCGGCCAGACCATCACCAAGGCCGGCCCCGGCTTCAACATCAACAACGGCATCGTCGTCGGCGGGGCGGCGGCGATCCGCAACGCCAGAACCGCCGCTCCGACGGCGAGGGCGATCCGCAACTCCAGAACCGCCGCTCCGACGGCGACGGCGTTACACACTGGCAACAACACAGCCGCCCCGGCGGCTTCCGGTCGCAGCGGCACCAAAAGGACCGCCTCCCCAGCAGCCAGCGTCGGCCACAAGCGATAGCGCGAAAGGGTATTGCGGGGTGACGCTCCGCAGACGATCCGGCGGGCCAGAAAGTTGGATCGAACTGGCCCCGCCGGATCGCTGGCGCACTAGTCGTTGCCTCATTGAAAATGCGCGCGTACGCCCTGCGCGTTGACTCCCAGTCGAACCCACCCTGTGGATGAAGCCGGGTCTGTGGAAAACCAACTGCTACTTGGCAAGTCCCATCAGCCGCTGCATCATCCGATGCGTCCCGGCCACCACCTTGGCGCGGTCCGGGTCGCTGCGCCGCGCCACGTCCTCGCCGTTACCGCCGGCGACGTAAACGGGTCCGTCCCCGAGGTGGTCCAGGCCCTCGCGCGCGACGTCGGCCGGTTCGGCGACGCGCATACCGGGCACGTCGAAGTTCAGCCCCACCCGCTCCATCGCGGGGGTGCGGGTGACGCCAAGGACGAGTTCCGTCACGTCGACGTTGTGCTCGCGCAGCTCGAGCCACAGGCCTTCGGCGAAGATCCGCCCGTAGGCCTTCACGCCGCCGTACACCGTGTGGCGCACCGATCCCAGGTAGCCCGACATCGACCCCACGAGCAGGATGCCGCCGCGGCGGCGTTCCCGCATGGCGCGGCCGTAGTGGTGAACCAGCGCCATCATCGTCGTGATGTTGAGGTCGATGACCTTCTGGAAATCCGCCAGCTCGGCGTCGAGAAACTCTGCGCTGCAGGTGTTGGCGCCCGCGTTGTAGATCAACAACCCGACTTCGAGATCCGTCGGTGAGCGAGGTCAACTCGGCCACCGCCGAGGACTCGACGAGATCGGTTGCCAGCGTGCGCACTTCGACCCCGAGCTTCCGGCAGTCGACGGCCGTCTTCTCCAGCGGCGCGGCCTTGCGGGCCACCAGAACGAGATTGACGCCCGAGCCCGCGAGCAGGCGGGCGAACTCGGCTCCCACACCTTCCGAACCGCCGGCCACGACGGCCCACGGCCCGTATTTCGCATACGACACCCGGTGATCGTCGCTCGTAGAGGGCTGCGGCGTCGCAATGGTCCCGCTGATCGGTACAGCGCCGCCGCGGGGCATCCGATACCCGATACTGAGGAAGTGCCACGGATCGGAGAGCCCCGGGCACCGGCAATGCCGGCGACCGACGACCAGGAGAGCCGCCGCGGCGCGATCCTGACCGCCGCGGCCCGACTCGGCGCGGCCAAGGAACTCGACCGCATCGGCGCCCAGGAGATCGCCGCCGACGCCGGTGTGGCACTGCGCACCCTCTACCGCTACTACCCGTCCAAGCACCACGTCTTCGCGGCGGTGCTCACCGAACAGGTGTCGCGGTTCCGCCCGCCGCCGCCGACCGGTGACCGGGTGGACGACATCGCGGCGCTGATGGTGGCGGCGTGCCGTAATCTGCTGCGCTACAAGCATCTTGCCCACGCCATGATCACCTCCACCCAGGTGGTCCGGGCCCAGGTCGACGCGCCAGAGGATCCGACGCTGCGCGAGCTGATCCTCAAGGTCGCCGGTGTCGACGACCCGACCGAGGAACAGCTGCGTCGCATCCGCCTGGTGCAGCAGGCCACGACCGGGATCCTCACCTGGACGGTCGGCGGGGCGATCACCCCGGAGGATGCGCTGGCCGACGTCGACGTCGCCTGCCGGCTCCTCGTCGCCGACGCATTCTGACCCGTCCGGCGCCGCGAAAGACGTTGCCGCAGCGACGAAGTAGCGTCACGTCATGGCGAGGAGGGGGCCGTCGCCTGCCGAACGGCCTGCGCCGGCCGGGTGGCCAGTACCGAACCGGCCAGGATCAGGACCAGGCCGGCGATGTTCCACCACGTCAGCGGTTCGCGCAGGATGAGCACGCCGGCCAGCAGCGCCACCGCGGGGTTGACGTAGGTGAAGATCAGCGCCCGAGTCGGACCGACCTCCCGGATCAGCGCGAAGAACAACACGAACGCCAGCGCCGTGCAGATGCCGGCCAGCCCGGCGATGGCCCAGTAGGTGCGCCCGGCCAGCGCGTGCGTCGGCAAGGTCAGCCCCGCAGGCACGGCGTACACCAACGCGGCCAGGCTCAGACAGGCGGCGGTGAGCGCGGGGCCGGGCACGTCGGCGAGGTAGCGGGCGGCGATCAGCGGAGCGATCGCGTAACAGGTCGCCGTCAGCAGCACCTCGGCGACCGGCCACCCGCTGCCGCCGGTCAGCCCCGGGCCCGCGAGCACCGCCGACGCCCGCCAGGCCGACGCCCAGCCCGACGACTGCGCAGTGCGGACAGTCGCTCCCCGCCGGTGAGCCGGTCGAGCACCGCCGCGATGATCGGTGCCGCGGCGATGAGCAGACCGGTGAGCGAACTCGTCAGGTGCCGTTCGGCGTCCGACAGCATCAGCCAGGCCGCGATCATCTCGAAGAAGGCGAAGCCCGCCACCGCTTTCCAGTGCCGGCGCAGCAGGGTCCGGGACTGCCGCGACAACGCCAGGGGCAGCAGCAGCGCCGCTCCGACCGCCGAGCGGGTGAAGATCAGCAGCGGCACCGACACTTCCTCGACCGCCACCTTGATCATCAGGTACGGGACGCCCCAGATGACGCTCATGGCCGCGAACAGGACCCAGCCGCGCGCGCTCACGACCACCACATTACGAACGTGGTAAGCCTGTGGTCGTGGCCGACAGTCTCTTCGATGTCCCCGGCGGTGACGACCGGCGGGGTTTGGACGTGCCGCCGTCGGCCCCGTTGGCGGTGCGGATGCGCCCGGCCACGCTGGAGGAGGTGGTCGGGCAGGACAACCTGCTGCGGCCCGGCTCGCCGCTGCGCCGGCTGGTCGAGGGCTCCGGCGCGGCGTCGGTGATCCTGTACGGACCGCCGGGTACGGGCAAGACCACGCTGGCCTCGCTGGTGTCGCAGGCCACCGGGCGCCGGTTCGAGGCGCTGTCGGCGCTGAGCGCGGGCGTCAAGGAAGTCCGGGCGGTGATCGACAACGCGCGCCGGGCGGCGGCCTACGGCGAGCAGACCGTGCTGTTCATCGACGAGGTGCACCGGTTCTCCAAGACGCAGCAGGACGCCCTGCTCGCCGCCGTGGAGAACCGCGTCGTGCTGCTGGTCGCCGCCACCACCGAGAACCCGTCGTTCTCCGTCGTCGCGCCGCTGCTGTCGCGGTCCCTGATCCTGCAGTTGCAGCCGCTGACCGCCGACAACATCAGCGCCGTCGTGCGCCGGGCCATCGAGGACCCGCGCGGGCTGGGCGCCAAAGTCACCGTCGACGACGACGCCGTGGACCTGCTGGTGCAGCTGTCCGCCGGTGACGCCCGACGCGCGCTGACCGCGCTGGAGGTGGCGTCTGAAACAGCGGGGGCGGCCGGGCGTCCCATCTCTGTCGACGTCATCGAACAGTCGCTGGACAAGGCCGCGGTGCGCTACGACCGCGACGGCGACCAGCACTACGACGTCATCAGCGCGTTCATCAAGTCCATCCGCGGATCCGACGTCGACGCGGCCCTGCACTACCTGGCCCGGATGCTGGTGGCCGGTGAAGACCCGCGGTTCCTGGCCCGCCGGCTGATGATCCTGGCCAGCGAGGACATCGGGATGGCCGACCCGACGGCGCTGCAGACCGCGGTGGCCGCCGCGCAGACGGTCGCACTGATCGGAATGCCGGAGGCCCAGCTGACGCTCGCCCACGCCACCGTGCACCTGGCCACCGCGCCGAAGTCCAACGCGGTGACCACCGCGCTGGGCGCGGCGATGAACGACATCCGGGCCGGCAAGGCCGGCCTGGTGCCGGCGCATCTGCGCGACGGGCACTACTCGGGGGCCGCGAAACTGGGCAATGCCCAGGGCTACCGATATCCCCATGACGACCCGGATGGCGTTGTGCCCCAACAGTATCCGCCCGACGAGGTGGTCGGCGTCGACTACTACAAGCCGACCAGCCACGGTGCGGAGCGCGAGATCGCCGGACGTCTCGACAAGCTGCGGGCGATCATTCGTCGCAGGCGCTGAGTCAGCGGCGCAGAATCCGCCCGGATACCGCCCGGCGCCGGCCGGTCAGCGTGGACACCAACGCCACACCGAGTGCCGCGACGACCACCTGAACCAGCAGTTCGAGCCAGTCCACTCCACTGGTCGCCGTCGGAATCCCCATGGCGCGCGCGAGAGCGGTGCCCAAGAAGGCCGCGACGATACCGACGAGGATGGTCAGCAGCATGCCGATGGGCTGCTTGCCGGGAATCAGCAGACGGCCGAGAACACCGACCACCACACCGATCAATATTGCGCTGATGATTCCGGTAATAGTCATTGCTCCTCCAAGGGCCGCGAATGACGCGCGAATACCCCGACACCGGCTGCCGTAAACGGTGCAGGTGTCCCGTGACCGGTAGTCAGCCGGTGGTGCCGGCGCGGTCGCGGATGCCGTGCAGCATCCCGCGTTCCATCACGAAGTGCGGGATGTCGAAGCTGGTGATCCCGGTCGTCCCGCCGGTGCCGCGGGCCAGCAGCCTGGTGCCGCCGCCCGCCGGGCGCAGATAGAACGCCCACGACCCGAATGCCTTCTCGCCGCGCTGCACCCGCTCGTAATCGGCCGCCGACATCAGCACCAGGTGCGACTTCGGCTCGACCGCCGCGACGACCTGACTGGCGTTCTGCCCGTAGCGCCGGGCCAGCCACACCGTGTCGCCGACACCGAGGTCCTGCCACTCCGGGTGGACGGCTCGGGCGTTGTGGATCTTCGCGCCGGCGATGCGTTCCAGCCAGTCGTAGCTGTAGAAGCCGCCGCGGTCCTCGCCGATCTGAACCAGCCACGGCCACACCGCCTCCGGCGGCGCGTCGATGGTGACCGCGCGGGTGGTGCGCGGCTACCGGGCTCGACCAGTTCGTCACCGGGCAGCACCGCGGTGATCTCCTCGGCGGTGGCGCCCCAGTTGTACATCCGCGGCCGCACCACCCAGCGGTACAGGCCGACGACGCCGGCCGCGGCCATCGCGGCGGCCAGCAGCGGTCTCTGCTTGCCCATAGCCGAGAAGTTAGTCGCGGCCGTCCGCGCGGGGGAGAGCCTTAAGTCACCGCGCCTCAGGCCATCTCGGGTACCCGCAGGCTGGCGATCACCAGCTCGAACTCGCCGACGTCCTGCTGATCGGCCCCGAGGTCGCGCAGCAGCGACGTCCGCAGCGATCGGGCCTGTTCCCGGTTGCGTTCCATCGCGTCCTGGCTGTCGTAGGTCACCGAGACGACGACCCGCCCCGAGCCGCGGTCACTCATCAGGCTGCTGCTGCAGAACCCCTCGAGCCGCTCGATCTCCGGGAGTACCGACGTCTTGTAGAACTCGACGGCCCGGTCGAACTGGTCCGGCCTGACCTTGAGCCAGGTCGCCCGCACCCGGGCGCCCTCGCGGGAGCGGTGGTCGCGATGCACCGCCGCGAGCTGCCACTCGTCCACCGTCGTGGCGGCCTGGAACACCTCGGCCGCGCGGTCCCGCACGCGTGCCAACCTCCGCGGAGCCGGCCTGCATCGCCGCGTCGGAATCCCAGGCGCTGGTGGCGATGCAGCGTCCGGACTCCCGGTCGGCCAGCAGCGAGACACCGACGCAGCCGGTCATGCCCTGCAGCGCGGGCATCACCTCGTCCCGGAAGTAGGCGACGCCGGCATCGATCGATTCTGGGCGCGCGTCAAACGTGGTAGAGCGTGCGAGCACGGTCCACCTCCTCGGACTCGGGGCAGCGCCCCGGTGGCGCTACCGGCTCTTCTCACCTTCCTCCGCCGGATCTGGCCTGGCAATGGGTTCGCCTAGGCTGGAAGCCGTGGACACCGATGTGCTCGACGTCGACACGGCGCGACGGCGGATCGTCGACCTCACCGACGCGGTGCGGTCGTTCTGCCGCGGTCGCGGTGACGGGTTGTGCAACGTCTTCGTCCCGCACGCCACCGCCGGTGTCGCGGTCATCGAGACCGGCGCCGGATCCGACGACGACCTGCTCGACACGCTGGAACGGCTGTTGCCGCGCGATGACCGCTACCGCCATTCGCACGGCTCGCCGGGCCACGGCGCCGACCATGTCCTGCCTGCCATCGTGGCTCCCTCGGTGACGATCCCCGTCGCCGCAGGGCGGTCCGCTGCTGGGCACGTGGCAGAGCATCGTCCTGGTCGACCTCAACCGGGACAATCCGCGCCGCTCGGTGCGGCTGAGCTTCCTCGGCGGCTGAGCAGGGGCAGGTCACCGGACCGGTAATGTAATGCGGTCGAAGCGACAGTCGAGCCGCACCCGAACGCAAGGACAGCCACCGAAGTGCAGACACACGAGATCAGGAAGCGGTTCCTGGATCACTTCGTGAACGCCGGCCACACCGAGGTGCCCAGCGCCTCGGTGATCCTCGACGACCCGAACCTGCTGTTCGTCAACGCCGGCATGGTGCAGTTCGTGCCCTACTTCCTGGGCCAGCGCACCCCGCCGTACCCGACGGCCACCAGCATCCAGAAGTGCATCCGCACCCCCGACATCGACGAGGTCGGCATCACCACCCGCCACAACACCTTCTTCCAGATGGCGGGCAACTTCTCCTTCGGCGACTACTTCAAGCGCCGCGCCATCGAGCTGGCCTGGACCCTGCTGACCAACCCCGTCGAGGAGGGCGGCTACGGGTTCGACCCGGAGCGGCTGTGGGCGACGGTCTTCTACGACGACGACGAGGCCGAGCAGCTGTGGCAGGAGATCGCCGGACTGCCGCCGGAGCGGATCCAGCGCCGCGGCATGGCCGACAACTACTGGTCGATGGGCATCCCCGGCCCGTGCGGGCCGTGTTCGGAGATCTACTACGACCGCGGGCCCGACTACGGGATCGAGGGCGGCCCGGAGGCCAACGAGGACCGCTACATCGAGATCTGGAATCTCGTGTTCATGCAGAACGAGCGCGGCGACGGCACCAGCAAGGACGACTTCGAGATCCTCGGCCCGCTGCCGCGCAAGAACATCGACACCGGCATGGGCGTGGAGCGCATCGCCTGCCTGCTGCAGGACGTCGACAACGTCTACGAGACCGACCTGCTGCGCCCGGTGATCGACACGGTGGCCGCCGAGCTGCCCCGCGCGGCTACGGCAACGCGGCACCACGACGACGACGTCCGCTACCGGGTCATCGCCGACCACAGCCGCACCGCGGCGATCATCATCGCCGACGGCGTCACCCCGTCCAACGAGGGCCGCGGCTACGTGCTGCGCCGGCTGCTGCGCCGCATCATCCGCGCCGCCAAGCTGCTGGGCATCGAGCGCCCGATCGTCGGCGAGCTGATGGTCACCGTGCGCGACGCGATGGGCCCGTCCTACCCCGAGCTGGTCACCGACTTCGACCGGATCAACCGCATCGCGGTCGCCGAGGAGACGGCGTTCAACCGCACGCTGGCCGTCGGGTTCGCAAGCTGTTCGAGGACGCCGCCGCCGCCACCAGGGCCGCCGGCAAGACGCATGCTGGGCGGCTCGGACGCCTTCGCCCTGCACGACACCTACGGCTTCCCGATCGAGCTGACCCTCGAGATGGCCGCCGAGGCCGGCCTGTCCGTCGACGAGCTGGGCTTCCGCGAGCTGATGGCCGAGCAGCGCCGCCGCGCCAAGGCCGACGCCGCCGCCCGCAAGCACGCCCACGCCGACCTGTCGGCGTTCCGCGAGCTGGTCGACGCCGGACCCACCGAGTTCACCGGGTTCGACGAGCTGAGCTCCGAGGCGCGGATCCTGGGCATCTTCGTCGACGGCAAGCGGGTTCCGGTGGTCGGCCACCAGCCCCGCGTGCACTCCGAAACCCAGCCGCCGGAACGGGTCGAGATCGTGCTCGACCGCACCCCGCTCTACGCCGAGTCCGGCGGTCAGATCGCCGACGCCGGCTCGATCTCCGGCACCGGCGGCAGCGAGTCGGCCAAGGCCGCCGTCACCGACGTGCAGAAGATCGCCAAGACGCTGTGGGTGCACCGCGTCAACGTCGAGTCCGGCGAGTTCGTCGAGGGCGACACGGTGGTCGCGGCCGTCGACCCGAAGTGGCGCCGCGGCGCCACCCAGGGCCACTCCGGCACCCACATGGTGCACGCCGCGTTGCGACAGGTGTTGGGGCCCAACGCCGTTCAGGCGGGCTCGCTCAACCGCCCGGGTTATCTGCGGTTCGACTTCAATTGGCAGGGCCCGCTGTCCGAGGAGCAGCGCACCCAGGTTGAAGAGGTCACCAACGAGGCGGTCGAAGCCGACTTCACGGTCAACACCTTCACCACCGGCCTGGAGAAGGCCAAGTCGATGGGCGCGATGGCGATGTTCGGCGAGCAGTACCCCGACGAGGTGCGGGTGGTCGAGATCGGCGGCCCGTTCTCCCTGGAGCTCTGCGGTGGCACCCACGTACACAACTCGGCCCAGATCGGACCGGTCACCATCCTGGGCGAGTCGTCGGTGGGCTCCGGTGTGCGCCGCGTCGAGGCCTACGTCGGACTGGACTCGTTCCGCCACCTGGCCAAGGAACGCGCACTGATGGCCGGCCTGGCCTCGTCGCTGAAGGTTCCCTCCGACGAGGTGCCGGCACGGGTGGCCAACCTCGTCGAGCGGCTCAAGGCCGCCGAGAAGGAACTCGACCGGGCGCGGCTGGCCACGGCCCGCGCGGCGGCGGGGAATGCGGCCGCGGGCGCCGAGCAGGTCGGTAAGGTCCGTCTGGTGGCGCAGCGGATGTCGGCGGGGATGAGCGCGAACGACCTGCGCTCCCTGGTCGGCGACATCAAGGGCAAGATGGGCTCCGACCCCGCGGTGGTGGTGCTCATCGCCGAGGGTGACGATGCGACGGTGCCGTTCGTCGTCGCGGCCAACCCGGCCGCCCAGGACGCCGGCCTGCGCGCCAACGACCTGATCAAGCAGATCGCCACGGCGGTCGACGGCCGCGGCGGCGGCAAGGCCGATCTGGCCCAGGGCTCGGGGAAGAACCCGGGCGGCATCGACGCGGCACTGGCCGCGGTACGCGCAGAGATCGCCGCGGAGCTAGCGTCAGTGCTCTCCGCGCAGAACCGCGTGCCCGATCGGCCCGGGTCCGATGATCCCGGGCGGGGCAGGCGCCTCGGCGTCGACGTGGGCACGGTGCGGATCGGGGTGGCCGTCAGTGACCCCGACGGCATCCTGGCCACCCCGGTGGAGACGGTTCGGCGGGAACGCACCGGCAAGCACCTGCGCCGGCTCGCCGCGCTGGTCGACGAGTTCGGCGTCGTGGAGGTGATCGTCGGACTGCCGCGCACGCTGGCCGACCGGGCGGGCACCTCGGCGCAGGACGCCGTCGACGTCGCCGACGCGCTCGCCGAGCGGATCGCCCCGGTTCCGGTGCGGCTGGCCGACGAACGTCTGACCACCGTCGCCGCCCAACGATCACTGCGGGAAGCCGGCGTGCGGGCCAAGGCCCAGCGCGGCGTGATCGACCAGGCCGCGGCTGTGGGAATCTTGCAGGGCTGGCTAGACCAACGCCGCAACGCGGCACCGACGCGTGCGGAGAGCGATGATGTCTGACGAATTCGACTACGAACGAACCGAATCCGACCGTGCGGAGCCGGTGGCCGTCGGGGCGCCGCGGCAGCGGATGAGCCGCCTGGAACGAATCCGGGCCCGCCGCACCCACACTCGGCGTCGGGTGGTTGCCGGCGCGGCCGTCGCCGTGCTGGCGGCCGTCGTAATCGCGGTGATCTTCCTGGGCACCAATCTGTTCCGCAGTGGCGGCGGCGAGTATTCCGGTGCCGGCAAGGACGACATCGTCGTCCAGGTCCACGACGGCGACTCGACCACCCAGATCGGGCAGACCCTGCGCGACCAGAACGTGGTCGCGAACGTCAAGTCGTTCGTCGATGCCTCCAAGGACAACGCCGCGATCGCGGCGATCCAGCCGGGCTACTACAAGATGCGCACCGAGATGTCGGCGTCGGCGGCCGTGGAGCGGATGGCCGACCCCGGCACCCGGGTGGGCAAGCTGGTGATCCCCGAGGGCAGGCAGCTCGACGACGTCAAGGCCGTCGGCTCCGACAAGACCACCGACGGCATCTTCACGCTGATCGCCGATGCCAGCTGCGTCGAGCTCAACGGTGCAGCGCAAGTGTGTCTCGGCCGGCGACCTTCGCAAGGCGGCAGAACAGGCCGAGCCGGCCGCGCTCAACGTTCCGGACTGGGCGACGAAACCCGTTACTGCACTGGGCAACAACCATCGGCGGCTCGAGGGCCTGATCGCGCCGGGCGCCTGGAACGTCGACCCGTCCGGGTCCGCGCAGCAGATCCTGGCCACCCTGGTCGCCGAGAGCGCCGACCACTACGTCAAGGGTGGCCTGCTCGACACCGCCAAGGCGATGAAGCATGTCGCCCTACGAGATCCTCGTCGTCGGCTCCCTGGTGCAGCGTGAGGCCAAGCCGGCCGACTTCGCCAAGGTGGCGCGCGTCATCTACAACCGGCTGGCCGCGCCGCAGCGCCTCGAGTTCGACTCGACGGTCAACTATCCGCTGGACCGCCAGGAAGTGGCCACCACCGACGCCGACCGCGCCCAGGTGACCCCGTGGAACACCTACGCCTCCGACGGCCTGCCCGCCACACCGATCTGCTCGCCAGGGGACGAGGCGCTGGCCGCCGCCGAGCGGCCCGATCCCGGCGACTGGCTGTACTTCGTCACGGTGGACATGGACGGCACGACGCTGTTCACCAAGGACTACCAGCAGCACCTGGCGAACATCGAGCTGGCGCGGCGCAACGGTGTGCTCGACTCGGCTCGATGAGCAATGGCCGCCCGTAGAGCGGCCGTGCTGGGTTCGCCTGTCGCGCATTCCAAGTCACCGCTGCTGCACCTGGCGGCCTACCGCGCGCTGGGCCTGACCGACTGGACCTACGAGCGCATCGAGTGCACGGCTGAGCAGCTGCCCGCACTGGTCGGCGGTTTCGGGCCCGAGTGGGTCGGGGTGTCGGTGACGATGCCCGGCAAGTTCGCCGCCCTGCAGTTCGCCGACGAGCGCACCGAACGCGCCGAACTCGTCGGCTCGGCCAACACCCTGGTGCGCACCGACCACGGCTGGCGGGCCGACAACACCGACATCGACGGGGTGGCCGGCGCGCTGGGCCACGCACCGCCACCTGCGGCACGCGATCGTCCTGGGCTCCGGCGGCACCGCACCCGCGGCGCTCGTCGGCCTGGCCGAACTGGGGGTCACCGAGATCACCGTCGTCGCGCGCAGCCGCGACAAGGCGGCCCGACTGCTCGATCTCGGCCGCGCCGTCGGGGTCACCACCCGGTTCTGTGCGCTCGGCCATCCGGGACTTCCGGCCGTCGTCGCCGGCGCCGACGTCATGGTCAGCACCATCCCCGCCGACGCGGCCGCCGAGTACGCCGACATCTTCGCGGCCGTGCCGCTGCTGCTCGACGCGATCTACGACCCGTGGCCCACGCCGCTGGCCGCCGCCGTCCAGGCGGCCGGTGGTGAGGTGATCAGCGGCGCCCAGATGTTGTTGCACCAGGCCTTCAGTCAGGTCGAACAATTCACAGGCCGCCCGGCTCCGCGCACCGAGATGGCCGCCGCCCTGGGTTAGCCTGCGGCGCATGCGCTTTCTGGCGTGCGCCGCCGTGCTGGCCTGGGCGGCCGCACTGACGCTCCACGACGTCCGCCGGCGACGGTTGCCCAACGCGCTGACGCTGCCCGGCGCCGTCGTGATCCTCGCGGTCGCCGCAGCCGGGGGGCGTGGGCCGGCCGCGCTCTGCGGTGCGCTCGCCCTGGCCGCGCTCTACCTCGCCGTCCATCTGGTCGCGCCCGGCGCAATGGGCGCCGGCGACGTCAAACTCGCCGTCGGCCTCGGTGCGCTCACCGGCGCGTTCGGCGCCGACGTGTGGCTGCTCGGCGCGTTCGGAGCGCCGGTGCTCACGGCGCTGTTCGGTCTGCTGGCCAGGGTCAGGACACTGCCGCACGGCCCGTCGATGTGCGTGGCCAGTCTGGCGGCCGCCGCACTCGCGGTGTTCTGACGCGCGTTGAAAAGGCACTCAGAGCGACGTTTCAGCCGAATTTTGGACCTCACTACCTTCGTCAACGACGAGACGCCGTCAGCCGCCCTCACCGTCGCTGCCCGAGGACGCCGCATCGGTCAGCACCTGCCGTAGCCGGTCCAGCGGAGTCCCCGCCGCCCGGATCGAGCCGATGCGCACCGCGGTGGCTGCGCGCCGGGACTGGGCAGCCGGTCGGGCGCGATGTCGCTCAGACCGGCACCGGTCGGGCCGAGCGCCGGGGGAGCGGTGTCCGGCTCACCGCCCGCGGCTGCCGCCGGCGGGGGCGGTGGCGGCGGTGGCGGTGGCGCGTTCGGCGCGGCGGGTTGGGGGGCCGGGACCGATTGCAGCGCAGCCAGTTTCGCCTCGCAGTCGGGCGGCGGTGTCCTGGCGTATCTTCCGTCGGTCGGCCAGCGGGTCGGCGTTGCCTTCGAAGCAGTTCGCCGGCGCCTCGCCGACGACCCCCAGCGCGCTGCGGTAGCGCGCCGCGGCGGCAGCTGTCCGGCCCGCGGCGGCCTCGACGTCACCCTGCGTCTCGCGCACCAACTCCAGGTTGATCCGCACCTCGCACGACTGCGGGTCGGGTGTGCGGGCCAGTGCCCGCGAGAAGTGGGCGTCGGCGTCGGCGAGCCTGCCGTCCAGCACGTCGGCGGCCCCGGCCGCGAACGGCGCCTTGGCCGGCTCGACCAGGTTGAGCACACCCAGCCTCGACGCGTCGGCCCGCAACGCCGCGCCGTCACCGCGGGCGAAATTCGACACCGCCGAATCGCCCACGACCGCAAGGGACATCATCTTGACCGCCGCCACCACGAGCAGCACCACCACCGGAGCGGACAGCACCAGCAGCCGACGACGCGTCCGGCAGCCGACCTGGTTCACGACGAAGCATCACCGGCGTACCGTCCTGTCCCGCCGGAACTCCCGCACCAGGAGATGGATCTCGGGCAGCAGCAGAGCGGCCGCCACCAACGCCAGCACCCAGTACAGCTCGACCCGCCGCGGCAGCGGGGTCGCCGACAGGACGGCCGCCTCGGCGCCCGCGCCCGGGCTTGGCGCGGGCAGGCCGGTCAGCGGCACGCCGGGTTCGCGGTGGACGTAAGGCACGCCGAGATCGCCTGCGATGCTGCGCAACTCGGGCTCGTTGATCGCCGAGATCACCGGTGCGCCCGATCGCGAGTCGGCCAGGTAGGTCACCGCGCCGCCGACGTACGCGCCGGGGATCGGACCGCCTGCCGGAGTGCCGTAGCCGAACACCGCACCGCCGGCCACCCGGCCGCCGACGGAGAAACTGCCCTGCGGAGCCGTCGAGCCGCCCGCACCCGACCCGAGGTAGAACACCAGGTTCTGCGCGCCCGGATACTGCTGGGCGGCCTGGATGAGTTGGTAGCGCAGTACGTTGGCGGCCGCGGCGGCGTCGACCCGCGACGCCGCGTCGGGCGGCACGCTGACGTACGGCGACAGTCCCGCGACGACCGCCTTCAGGCTCCAGGTGTCCTCGGACAACGGCCAGTCCACCGAGGGCCGAGAGGCGAAACCGATCATCGCGAACCGGGCCTTCGGGTAGGTGTCGATCACCGCGGCGACGTCGGTGCGGATACCACTCATCCGTGACGTCCGCGCGCCGTAGTCCTCCACCCGGGAGTCCACCGAACGGTCGACGACGAAGAACACGTTGACGTTCGCCCCCTGGCTGGTGGCGGTGAGGTCCCGGTCGGGCTGACGCACACCCGCCGAGTCCAAGCCCGGCCGCGCGGCGGCAAGCACGAGCAGCAGCACCGCCGCGGTGGTCGCACCCCACCGCAACAGCGCCCATCGGCGATTCGACGAGCCGGTCCTGGCCAGCACCGCCGACAGCACGATGGCACGGGTGGCGACCACGACGGCGGCGATCAGCAACAGGACCGCAGGCGGCACAACCGGATGCAGGCTCATCGGCGCGACACCGCCAGGCTCAGACACAACAGCGTCCCCGCCGCCAGTGCCGCGATCAGCAGCTGCGGTGGGATCGTCGGGCCGCTGTCCGGTGATCCGGGCGCCCCCGGGCAGTACCAGCGGCGCGGGGTTGGCGCCGATGAGGTCGAGGTCGCCGGTCAGCGCCGGGTCCGAGCCGCCGGGCCCGGCGGCGTGGTAGCGCACGAACCGGCCCCCGGTGCGGGCGGCCAGGGTGGCCAGCAGGTCGTCGCCGCGCCTGCCGGCGTCGGTCACGTCCACCTTCACCACGGCGTTGATCTGAACGCCGGCCTGCTCCGCCATGTCGGCGATCTGCTGGTCGCTGAACAGGGCCCGTTCATCGCCCGCGCCGAACGTGCTGGGGCCCAGATAGATCAGCGAGCGCCGGTGCTCGCTGAGCGACGGCGGCGTGCCGAACCCGGTCATGCACAACGCCAGGGTGTCCCGCAGGTTCGTGGCGTAGTCGGTGTAGTCCACCGGCCGGCTGAACTCACCCGGTCTGGACAACGCCGCGTAGTCACCCAGCCGGGTGGTGGCAGCGGAGTGGTCGCGGGTCAGCGGCAACACCCGCACTGTGGTCGAGGTCAGGCCGATGCGCTGGGTGTCGAATGTGCTGGCCTGCCGGGCGTAGTAGTCCAGGAACTGCGCGGTGGTCCCGTCGGTGACCGGATCGGCCACACACAGCATGATGTCCTCGGGGTGCAGGGCCTGGAAGTCGCGGTCCGAACCCGACGGGCGGGCCGCGGTCAGCACCGCGGCGCCGAACAGGATGACAAGCAACGCCAATGTGGTTGCCGCCGAGATGATTTCCCGCCGTCGGATTCGGGCGTACTCGGGCAGTCTGGTGAGCCGGTCGACATGGGCCAGCGGACGCAGCCGCCGTCGGGCCCGGGCCAGCGGGAGAACGAATGCCAGCACCACGACCACGACCAGAGCGCCCAGCCCGGCCAGCGCCACCGGCCACCACATCAGGTCCACGATCGGATCAGCTCCTCGGCCTGCGCCCCGAGATCCTCCGGGTCGGCGTCGGCGGTGGTGTCGAACCGGGCGTCGCGCAACGCGGCGATCAGCGGCGCGGCCGACGTGAGGGCACCCGCGCCGATCTCGTCGACGTGCAGATACGGCGCGCGTATCCCGGTCGCCTGCTGCAGGAAACTGCGCACGGTGTGGCTCATCTGCGCATACGCCTGAGCATTGGAGAGCTCGCCGCGACGGCGGCAGTCGGCGATGCGGCGGATGGCCCCGGCGAACCGCCGCCGCAGCAGCCGGGCGTGCACGTCGCGTACCACCCTGATCCGCCGAAGCCGGGAGCCGGGCAGCGTCGCCACGAAAACGACTGCGTACCAGGCGATGACCACCGCCAGCAGCGCGAGGCCCAGCCACAACCACCAGGAGGAGTAGGGGCTCGGGACCGCCGACATAGCGCAGAAGGTCACCCGGCACGGGCGTACACCTCCGCCATCGCCACCAGACCCGGGCGTATCCCGTCGCTGCCGCCGATGGCGGCGAACGGGATGGCGTGGCCGGTGAGGAACGCCTCGAGTCGGCGCCTGCGCTGCTCCTCGGCGCGGCGATAGGCGCTCGCCAGACGGGGCCCAGCCGGACGCCGCTGGGAACGAACCGACCGCTGGCGACGTCGTAGCCGTCGACGTCGCCGCTGACCGCGGACATGTCGGACACCATCGTCCAGAGCACCTCGTGGCGGGCGGCGACTCGGGCGACCACCTGTTCGAGGCGATCGTCGACGTCGGGCTCGTCGGAGACCACCACCACGAGCATCGGATGCCGGTAATGGGTTGCCACATAACGTAATTGACCGACGATGTCACTGGGGTCCGGCTGGCCGGTGACATGGCGGTAGAACCGGTCGAGCATGCCTTCGACATGGGTTTCGCCGCGCCGGTTGCGGACGGCGGCGCATCCGCGCGAGTCCCCGTAGACCATCCCGATCTCGTCGGCGCGGCCGGCGGTGATCAGCCCGAAGGCCCCCAGGATCCGCCACCGCCACATCGCATTTGACCTCACCGCTGGGCGCCAGCGCGGTCATGTTCCGTCCGGCGTCGGCCACCAGGAGGATCTTGTGGTGCCGCTCGGAGACGAACCGCTTGATCAGCACCGTGCCCGAGCGGGCGGTGGCTTTCCAGTCGATGTCGCGCACGTCGTCGCCGGGCACGTAGGGCCGCAGGTCGTCGAACTCCATGCTGCGGGTGTGCAGCAGCGCGTAGCGGCCTCCTTCGAGCAGCCCGCGGGTGTCGGTGCCGAAGTGGCGTTTCGCCCGATTGAGGTGACGGCCCATTCTCAGGGCACTCGCACGGCGTGCAGGACCGCGTCCACGACCGTCTCGGTCGTGATGTTCGACGCGGCCGCCTCGAAGCCGAGGATCAGCCGGTGCCGCAGCACGCGGTGGGCGAGCCTGGCGACGTCGTCGGGCACGACGTAGCCGCGGCCGGACAGCACCGCCAGCGCCCGGGCGGCCCGGCAGAACGCGATCGTGGCGCGCGGGCTGGCGCCGTACTCCACGAGCCGGGCCAGCCTGGGCTGCAGGTGCTCCTGGGGCGTCCGGGTGACGGCCACCAGTTCGCTGGCGTACCGCATCACCGCGGCGTCCATGTGGACCTCGCGGACCACGCGCTGTGCGGCGCGGATGTCGTCGAGACCGACCACCGGGCCGGTGGGCCGGTCGGGGTCGTAACGCCCGGCGTCCATCCGGTGGATCATCTCCACCTCGTCGTCGACGGACGGGTAGTCCACGATGTCCTTGAGCATGAACCGGTCGCTCTGGGCCTCGGAGAGCGGATAGGTGCCCTCCTGGTCGACGGGGTTCTGGGTGGCGACCACCAGAAACGGCTCGGGAATCCGGTAGAGGGTCCCGGCGATGGTGGTCTGGCGTTCCTCCATCGCCTCGAGCATGGCGCTCTGCGTCTTGGCGCTCGAGCGGTTGATCTCGTCGAGCAGCACGATGTTGGTGTGCACCGGGCCCAGCTGGGTGACGAAGCTGTTGGTCGCCGACTCGTACACCTGGGTGCCGATGATGTCGCTGGGCAGCAGGTCCGGGGTGCACTGAATGCGCGCGAAGCCGCCGTCGATCGATTCGGCGATCACCCGCGCCGCGGTGGTCTTGGCCAGCCCGGGGACGCTCTCGATGAGGACGTGGCCGCCCGCGAGCAGCCCGATCAGCAGCGATTCGCGCAGGTTGTCCTGCCCGACCACCTTCGCGGAGAACGCGCCGACACCGCGTCGACGGTGCGGCGAAGCCGGTCCAGAGCGGGCTGGTCGGTATGTAGTCGTGCCGTGGTCATCAATGCCTTTCACCCCGCCCAACCCAGCGGGGTACCCGCTGACCGCCTCCGGGACACCCGGCGCCCGCCCGCCCGGCCCCGAGCAGATTGGGTCCCGCGTGACCGACGTGGGAAGATGGGACGCGTGTTGCGATGGACGACCGCCGGTGAATCACACGGCCGCGCGCTGGTAGCCGTGGTCGAAGGCATGGTCGCCGGTGTGCGGGTCACCTCCGACGACATCGCCGCCCAGCTGGCCCGCCGCAGGCTGGGCTACGGCCGGGGCGCCCGGATGAAGTTCGAGCAGGATCAGGTCACCGTCCTGGCCGGTGTTCGGCACGGCAGCACGCTCGGCGGCCCGATCGCCATCGAGATCGGCAACAGCGAGTGGCCCAAGTGGGAGACCGTGATGGCCTCCGACCCGGTCGACCCCGCCGCAGCTGGACAGCGAGAGCGCCCGCAACGCGCCGCTGACCAGGCCCCGTCCCGGCCACGCCGACTTCGCCGGCATGCTCAAGTACGGCTTCGACGACGCCCGGCCCGTTCTGGAGCGCGCCAGCGCCCGCGAGACCGCCGCGCGGGTCGCCGCCGGCACCGTCGCCCGCGAGTTCCTGCGTCAGGCGCTCGGGGTCGAGGTGGTGTCCCACGTCATCTCGATCGGCGCCTCGGAGCCCTACGACGGCCCCCCGCCCGGCGCGGCCGACCTGGCCGGCATCGACGAGAGCCCGGTGCGGGCCTTCGACAAGACCGCCGAAGCGAACATGATCACCGAGATCGAGGCCGCCAAGAAGGACGGCGACACCCTCGGCGGCGTCGTCGAGGTGGTCGCCCACGGGCTGCCCATCGGGCTCGGCTCCTTCACCAGCGGCGAGAACCGGCTCGACAGCCAGCTCGCCGCCGCGGTGATGGGGATCCAGGCCATCAAGGGCGTCGAGATCGGCGACGGCTTCACGACCGCGCGCCGCCGCGGCAGCCAGGCCCACGACGAGATGTACCCGGGCCCCGACGGCGTGGTGCGCTCCACCAACCGGGCCGGCGGCCTGGAAGGCGGCATGACCAACGGCCAGCCGCTGCGGGTGCGGGCCGCGATGAAACCGATCTCCACCGTCCCGCGCGCGCTGGCCACCGTCGACATGAGCACCGGTGACGAGGCCGTCGCGATCCACCAGCGCTCCGATGTGTGCGCGGTGCCCGCCGCGGCCGTCGTCGTCGAAACCATGGTGGCGCTGGTGCTGGCCCGCGCGGTGCTGGACAAGTTCGGCGGTGACTCGCTGGAGGAGACGCGGCGCAACATCGACGGTTATCTGCAGTCGGTGGCTGAGCGCACGCCGTCCGGAACAGCCGTCCGGGCATCGGGGTAGCCGAGATGGCGCCCAAGGCCGTGCTGATCGGCTTGCCCGGCTCGGGGAAGTCCACCATCGGGCGGCGCCTGGCCAAGGCGATGGGTCTGACGATGCTCGACACCGACGCCGCCATCGAGGAGAAGACCGGCCGCACCATCGCCGAGATCTTCGCCACGGACGGCGAGCAGGAGTTCCGCCGCATCGAGGAAGAGGTCATCCGCGACGCGTTGCGCGACCCACGACGGGATCCTGTCGCTGGGCGGCGGCGCGGTGACCACCCCCGGCGTGCGGGAGGCGCTCGCCGGCCAGTCCGTGGTGTTCCTGGAAATCACTGCGGCCGAAGGGATTCGACGCACCGGCAGCAACACCGCCCGCCCGCTGCTGGCCGGTCCGGACCACGCCGAGAAGTACCGCAAGCTGGTGAACGACCGGGTGCCGCTGTACCGGCGCGTCGCGACCATCCGGGTCAACACCAACCGCCGCAACCCCGGCGCGGTCGTGCGCTACATCATCTCGCGGCTGGAGAACCCGACGCCGCCGCGGCGCCGCCGCCCACCCTGGCGCAGATCGTCGGCGCCGCAGGCCGAAAAGCAGCCCGCGACAACGCCGCCCGCGCCGACCTCGAGCCCGGTCGAGTCCGCACCGGTCACCCCCGCCACCCCGGCGGCGCTGGCCGCCCGTCGCGCTGGAGTTCGCAAATGACCAAGACCACGCCGTCCGCCCCGGTGACCATCGAGGTGGCCGTCGATCCGCCCTACCCGGTGATCATCGGCACCGGACTGCTCGACCGAGGTGGGGGAGCTGCTCGGCACCCGCCACAAGGTCGCCATCCTGCACCAGCCGGTGCTGGCCGAAACCGCCGAGGCCGTCCGCGCCCACCTGGCCGACAAGGGCGTCGACGCGCACCGCATCGAGATCCCGGACGCCGAGGCGGGCAAGGACCTGCCGGTCGTCGGGTTCATCTGGGAAGTGCTGGGCCGCATCGGAATCGGCCGCAAGGACGCCGTCGTCAGCCTCGGCGGCGGCGCGGCCACCGACGTCGCGGGCTTCGCCGCGGCGACCTGGCTGCGCGGCGTCGACATCGTGCACATCCCGACCACGCTGCTGGCCATGGTCGACGCCGCCGTCGGCGGCAAGACCGGGATCAACACCGACGCGGGCAAGAACCTCGTCGGCGCCTTCCACCAGCCCGCGGCGGTGCTCGTCGACCTGGCGATGCTGCAGACCCTGCCGTCGCAACGAACTCGTGGCCGGGATGGCCGAGATCGTCAAGGCCGGTTTCATCGCCGACCCGACGATCCTCGACCTGATCGAGGCCGACCCGGAGGCCGCCGTCGACCCGGCCGGGTTCGGTGCTGCCGGAGCTGATCCGGCGCGCCATCGCCGTCAAGGCCGAGGTCGTCGCCGCCGACGAGAAGGAGTCGGCGCTGCGCGAGATCCTCAACTACGGGCACACTTTGGCGCACGCCATCGAACGCCGCGAGCAGTACCGCTGGCGGCACGGCGCGGCGGTGTCGGTGGGACTGGTGTTCGCCGCGGAGCTCGGCCGGCTGGCCGGACGGCTCGACGACGCCACCGCCGACCGGCACCGCTCGGTGCTCACCGCGCTCGGGTCTGCCCGTCAGCTACGACGCCGACGCGCTGCCGCAGCTGATCGAGATCATGGCCGGGGACAAGAAGACCCGCTCGGGAGTGCTGCGCTTCGTGGTGCTCGACGGACTGGCCAAGCCGGGCCGTCTGGAAGGTCCGGACCCGGCGCTGCTGGCGGCGGCATACGCGGAGGTGGCGGCGCAGATGACCACTGTTCTGGTTCTCAACGGACCCAACCTCGACCGCCTCGGTCGTCGCGAGCCCGACGTCTACGGCAGCACCAGCTACGACGACGCTGGTCGCCATGATCGAGGCCGAGGCTACCGAGCTCGGCCTGAATGCCGTTGTGCGGCAGAGCCAACAGCGAGGCGCAGCTGCTGGACTGGCTGCACGCCGCCGCCGACGCCGGTGATCCGGTGATCCTCAACGCCGGGGCGCTGACCCACACGTCGATCGCGCTGCGGGACGCCTGCGCCGAACTGCGCGCCCCGCTGATCGAGGTGCACATCTCGAACGTCCATGCGCGCGAAGAGTTTCGGCACCATTCGTATCTGAGCGCCGTGGCGACCGGGGTGATCGTGGGTCTCGGTGTCCAGGGCTACCTGCTGGCCCTTCGCTACCTGGCCAAGACCGCGGAGCCCGACACCGCGGAGTGAGGCGTCACCGCTTGGTGCTGGCCACCGAGTTGCAGATCGCCGTCGAGATCAGCGACGGGACCACGTAGGTCAGAACGATCACGCACACCACCACGGCCATGTTCGGAGTGGTCAGCCAGTCCTTGGGGAATCGGTTGATGCTCATCGTCAACCAGGCGCCGATGATGGCCAGAAGCGTCATCCCGACGGTGGCGAACCTGATCGACCGCAACGTCAGCTTCGTCGGCTCGGCGACGTCGAGCAGTGATCTGCGCAATGCCCGGGTCCGGACGTAGACCAGCCAGAGGTCGAGCGCGATGAACAACGCCGCCGAGACGGTGATCAGCCCGACCACCCACAGCGCGGGACGCTCGCCGTACATGAAATGCAAGTAGTCGATGGTGGTTTCGCTGAGCACCAGCGTCATGGCCATCGCGGATGCGAAGGTCAGCCAGCCGCCGAGGTCGGCCAGGAAACAGTAGGCCCGGATGTCATCGGGCTCGGAGTCGACCGACCGGCTGACCGCGTGGCTTGCCAGCATCCAGCCCAAGCCGCCGAACAAGGCCGTCGTGCCCGCGGCCAGCATTCCCGTCGACACCGCACCCTGGGTCCAGACGATCGCGCAGATGCCGCGGCGGTCGCCGTCGTCGGGGACCACCGTGCCGGTGATGATGCTGAACAGGTAGCTGTCGAGCATCAGGATCAACACCGCGGCGGAGAACAGCGCGATGGTATGGACCGATTCGCGGTTGGTGCGGTCGAACAGCAGCGCGATGGCCGTGATGAGGAAGGCGCCGAGAACGCCGGCCAACTGCGAAAGCGAGCCAGCCGACGTCAGCATGCTCCACTGGTCGGAGCTACACGACTGATCGGGATTCACGGTGCCCGACGACGGCTCTGCTCAGCGGGTCAGGCTTTGGTGGCCCTGCCGTCGTCCTCGGGGTAGTCGATGGCCTCGGTCGGCGCGTCGCGCTCGGCAGTGGCGACGGCGGACGTCTGCTCCTGGGCGGCGGACTCGCCGGCGCCGTGCGCGGGGATCGGGCCGGTCCTGTCGTCCTCGCTGGCGGCGTCGAACACGTCGTGCGGCCTCACCGTAGCGGCGGCGCGGCTCGTCGGGCCGGCCGCGGTCGACCAGCCAGCGGCCGATGGCCACCGCGGCGATGGCCGGCAGGAAGACGACCAGCGCGGTGAAGGCCGCGAACGTGGTCACCTCGCTGATCAGACCCTCGACGTAGACGTTCTTGTAGAACAGCGAGATCAGCCACGCGACGAAGCCGCTCACCACACCGGCGACCAGTCCGGCGAGCAGCCAGGTCATCGCCAGGTCGCGGCGGCGGTCCGGGTCGGGGTTGGGCGTTGGCGTCCGAGCGGCCGTCCAGATAACCCCAGATGAAGGCGGCGATGGCGAACAGCGCCACGAGCACGATGCTGATCAGACCCGCCTTGGTCGCGTACTGGTTGATCAGCGTTCCCTGCACCAGGCGGACGATGACCATGCCGGCGGCGAACGCCAGCCCGCGCAACAACCAACTGTTCATGGGGCAACAGCGTAGCGAGTACCGTCGGCGACCGTGACACATTCCCAACGCCGGGACCGGCTGGCGGCTCGGTTGGCCGCCGACGGCGTGGACGCGATGCTGGTCAGTGACCTGGTCAACGTCCGATACCTGTCCGGTTTCACCGGGTCGAACGCGGCACTGCTGGTGTTCGCCGGCGACACGCCGACGGTGTTGGCCACCGACGGGCGCTACCGCACCCAGGCGGCTCGCCAGGCGCCCGATCTGGAGACGGTGATCGAGCGGGCCTGCGGACGGCATCTGGTGGCGCGGGCGGTGGCCGACGGGGCGTGCCGGATCGGCTTCGAAAGCCATGTGGTCACCGTCGACGGTTTCGATGCCCTGTCGAAGGAACTCGACGATGCGCCTGCCGAGCTGGTGCGGGCCTCCGGCGTGGTGGAGGCACTGCGGGAGGTCAAGGACGCCGGCGAGGTCGCGCTGCTGCGGCTGGCGTGCGAGGCCGCCGACGCGGCCCTGGAGCAGCTGGTGAGCAAGGGCGGCCTGCGGCCGGGCCGTACCGAGCGGGCGGTCGGCCGCGAGCTGGAGGCGCTGATGCTCGAGCACGGCGCCGACGGACCGTCGTTCGAGACCATCGTGGCGGCCGGCGCGAACTCGGCGATCCCGCACCACCGGCCGACCGACGCGGTGCTGGCGGCGGGTGACTTCGTCAAGATCGACTTCGGTGCGCTGGTCGGCGGCTACCACTCCGACATGACCCGCACGTTCGTGCTCGGCAAGGCGGCGGCGTGGCAGCGGGAGGTCTACCAGCTGGTGTCGGACGCCCAGCGGGCCGGCCGCGAGGCGCTCGAGGCGGGGATCACCCTGAGCGAGGTCGACGGCGCCGCCCGCCAGGTCATCGCCGACGCCGGCTACGCCGAGCACTTCGGCCACGGGCTGGGCCACGGCGTCGGACTGCAGATCCACGAAGCGCCGGGAATCAACTCCACCGCCGCCGGTACACTGCTTGCTGGCTCCGTGGTGACCGTGGAACCGGGTGTCTACCTGCCTGACCGGGGCGGTGTACGCATCGAGGACACCCTGGTCGTTGGCGAGCGGACGGCCCAGAGCTGCTGACCCGGTTCCCCAAGGAACTGGCCATTCTGTAGAAGCGAAGCTAGGAGAACGACCGACCGTGGCATCTACTGCCGATTTCAAGAACGGCCTCGTGCTGAACATCGACGGCCAGCTGTGGACAGATCACCGAGTTCCAGCACGTCAAGCCCGGTAAGGGCCCGGCCTTCGTGCGCACCAAGCTCAAGAACGTGCTCTCGGGCAAGGTCGTCGACAAGACCTACAACGCCGGCGTGAAGGTGGAGACCGCCACCGTGGACCGCCGCGACGCCACCTACCTCTACCGCGACGGCACGGACTTCGTGTTCATGGACTCCGAGGACTACGAGCAGCATCCGCTGCCCGAGGCCCTGGTCGGCCGCGCGGCGGGCTTCCTGCTCGAGGGCATGCCCGTGCAGATCGCGTTCAACGAGGGCGCCCCGCTGTACCTGGAGCTGCCGGTCACCGTCGAGCTCGTGGTCAGCCACACCGAGCCGGGCCTGCAGGGTGACCGCTCCAGCGCGGGCACCAAGCCTGCGACGCTGGAGACCGGCGCCGAGATCCAGGTTCCGCTGTTCATCAACACCGGCGACAAGCTCAAGGTGGATTCCCGCGACGGCAGCTATCTGGGGCGCGTGAACGCCTGACATGGCCGACCGCAAGGCCGACAAGGGTCGGCATCAGGCCCGCAAGCGCGCGGTCGACCTGCTCTTCGAAGCCGAGGCGCGGGGACTGACACCGGCCGAGGTGGCCGACTCGCGGCATCGCGCTGGCCGAGACCAATGCCGACGACGTATCGGTGCTGAACCCCTACACCGTGACGGTGGCGCGCGGGGTCAGCGAGCACGCCGCGCACATCGACGAGCTGATCGCCTCCCACCTGCAGGGCTGGACGCTGGAGCGGCTGCCCGCGGTGGACCGCGCCATCCTGCGGGTGGCGGTGTGGGAACTGCTGCACGCCGACGACGTCCCGGAGCCGGTGGCCGTCGACGAGGCCGTCGAGCTGGCCAAGGAGCTGTCCACCGACGAGTCGCCCGGTTTCGTCAACGGCGTGCTGGGCCAGGTCATGCTGGTCACCCCGCAGATCCGCGCCGCGTCAGCCGCGGTTCGGGGTGCGGCCACCCCCGAGGCGTAGCGTCCCCGTCATGCCGGGCATCACCGACGAATTCGTCGACCGGCTGGCGCAACGGGCGGCCGAGGCCGAGGACCTGCGGCGGCTGCCGGATGCGACGATCGCCGACTTCCGCGACAGCGGTCTGAGCCGGCTGCTGCTGCCGGCCCGCTACGGCGGCGAGCAGGCGCCGTTCAGCGCGATCCTGGACCCGGTGCGCCGAATGGCGCACGGCTGCCCATCCAGCGCCTGGACCCTGGGGTTCTACATCCTGCACAACTGGATGCTGGCGCTGTTCGGCGAGCAGGCCCAGGACGAGGTGTTCGCCGACGGACCGGTGCTGTGCCCGGCCCCGCTGGCGCCGACCGGGCGCGGCGTGCCCGTCGACGGCGGGGTGCGGCTGAGCGGCCGCTGGTCCTGGGCGACCGGCATCATGGCCGCCGACTGGGTGATGGTCGGCGCGCTGTGTGGGCCCGATGACGGATGTACCCGGCGCTGGCGCTGCTGCCCGTCGACGCAGGTCCGCGTCGAGGACGTCTGGCACACCGCGGGCATGCGGGCGACCGGTTCCAACGACGTCGTCGTCGACGACGTCGTTCGTCCCCGAACACCGGCTGGTGAAGGTCACCGACATCTACGCAGGCACCGCGCCGGGCGCCGCGCTGCACGACGCCGCCACCTACCGCTGGCCGATGGTGCCGGCGCTGGCGCTGGTCGCGGCGATGCCGGCGCTGGGTGCGGCCGAGCACGTCGCCGACGTGTTCGCCACCCGGCTCGGCGAGCGGGTGCTGGCGTATTCCGGTGTGGCGCAGAAGCAGCAGCCGGCCGCGCAGATCCGGCTCGGGGACGCCCGGGTGCGGCTGCGCGCCCTCGACGGGCTGTTGCGCGACACCGTGGCCGGCCTCGAGACGATGGTCGCCGACGGTGCCCGGATTCCCCGTGCGGTGCGCGCCGCGGGCCAGGGTCGCCGCAGCGCACATCGTGCACGAATCCCGCTCCGTCATCGCCGATCTGCTCGAATCATCCGGCGCCAGTGCACAATTCCTGACCAGCCCGCTGCAGCGGGCCAAGCGCGACGTCGACGTCATCTCCGGCCATGTGGTCTTCGACTACGACGTGAGCCGGGAACTCGCGGGCGCGCTGGAGGCCGGGGTGCCCATCTCGCCGATCGCGATGGTCTGACTACGCCTCGAGCGCGGCGTAGGTGCGGCGGACGAACCGCGGCTGCACCGACTGCAGCTTGGCCAGCGAGGTGTTGCCCGCCACGGCCGCGGCGGCCGACGTCAGGTCCGGGTAGTTCTGGATCTTGTAGATCAGGATCAGGTCGTTGGACGGGTCGGCCTGCCACCACGTTCCGTAGGCGCCGGGCCAGCTGAAGGTGCCCAGGCCGCCCGGCCCGAACAGCTGCGTCGACTTGGCCGGATCGGTGACCACCGACAGGTTCAGCCCGAAACTGCGGCCCACCCAGTACGGCATGCCCAGGAACGGCTGACTCTTCTGCTCGTCGGTCAGCCGGTCGCTGCGCATCTGCGCCACCGACTCCTCGGAGAGCACCCGGACGCCGTCGACTTCGCCGCCGCCCAACAACATTCGGATGAAGCGCAGGTAGTCGTCGACCGTGGACACCAGCCCCGCGCCGCCCTGGCAGAACCGCGGCTCGGTGACCGGGATCGGGCCCATCGCGTCGTGCTGAAGGCCGCTCTGGTCGTCCAGGCGGTACATCGTCGCGGCACGCGCCCGCTTGTCCGGCGAGATGAAGAACCCGGTGTCGGGCATGCCGAGTGGCTCGAAGATCCGCTCGGACAGCACCGTCGTGCAGCGGCTTGCCCTCGATGCGGGACAGCGCGATGCCCAGGACCTCGGTGGCGTGGCTGTAGGTGAGCCGCTCGCCGGGCTGGTGCACCAGCGGCAGCCCGGCGACCTCGGCCAGCCAGTGGTCCTGGTCCTGACGCAGCGACACCTTGCCGTAGGCGCGGCTCAGCGGGCCCAGCACGGAGAACACGTAGGCCAGCCCGCTGCGGTGGGTCATCAGGTCCTCGATGGTGATCGGGCGGCGCGCGGGCACCGTCCGGTCCAGCGGGCCCATCGGGTCGACCAGCACCTGCATGTCGGCCAACTCGGGCAGCCACCGGCTCACCGGGTCGGACAGGGCGAGCCGCCCCTCCTCGACGAGGGCCATCGCCGCGGCCACCGTCACCGGCTTGGTCATCGAGGCGATCCGGAAGATCGTGTCGCGTTGCATCGGAAGCTTGGCTTCGACGTCGCGCGAGCCGATCTCGTTGACCTGCAATATGTTTCCGCGCTGCCACACCAGGGTGACGGCACCGGCGAGCAGGCCGGCGTCCACCGCCTGGACGATCGAGGTGCGGTTGTCCGCGAGATTCACCGGGCCGAGTCTACTGGCGCGCGTTCGGCCGTAACGAGCCAGAAGGCCATCACCTCGTCGGCGCCGTCGCCGGGCCGTCGGACCGTGACGGGCTCCAGCGAGCTGACCGTCCAGCCGCCGTCGGCCAACGTGGCGCGCAGGGCCGCTTCGCTGACGCCGATCTCGCGGTCGGGGTCGGCGTCGGAGAAACAGCTCATCAGCAGGCGCGCTCCCGGCCGGGCGGCACGGTGGGCCGCCTTGACGTATGCGGCCCGTGCCCAGTCGGCCAGGCAGTGGAACATGCCGCTGTCGACGATCGTGTCGAAGTCGCCGTCGTAGCCGGTCGAGCTCGGCGGCATCGGCGACGGCGAACTTCACGTCGACGCCGGCATCGGCCGCGCGCCGCTCGGCGGTGATCAACGCGGTCGGGGAGATGTCCAGCGCGGTCACGTGGTGGCCGTGGCTGCGCGAGGTAGATGGCGTTGTCGCCGAGGCCGCAGCCGACGTCGAGGACGTCACCGCGGATCAGACCCTGTTCCTGCCAGGCGACGACGCTTTCCTTGGGCGCCTTGGAATCCCAGGGCACCGAGGTGACGGGGGGCACGCCCTCGGCGGGGCTCTCGCCTCGGTAGAGGGCGTCGAAATCCCAGCGATGGGGCTCGGGCGTGGTCATCCTCTCCACGCTAGCGCGGCGCGGTCGGGGTGCTAAGCTGCCCGGCAGTTCGACATCCTTTAACGAGCCGTCCGGCGAGGCGGAGAAGGAGGTCTGGTCAGCTCGTGGGCTCCACCGACCGGGAATTGATGTCCGCCGCGGACGTCGGCCGTACCGTCTCCCGAATCGCCCATCAGATCATCGAGAAAACCGCCCTCGACGGCCCCGACGCGCCGCGCGTCGTTCTCCTCGGCATCCCGACCAGGGGCGTCACGCTGGCCAACCGGCTGGCCGCGAAAATCAACGAGTTCTCCGGCGTCACGGTCGCCCGCGGCGGCCTGGACATCACGCTCTACCGCGACGACCTCGACTTCAAGCCGCCTCGCGCGCTGGAGGAGACCTCGATCCCCGCCGGCGGCATCGACGACGCCCTGGTGATCCTCGTCGACGACGTGCTCTACACCGGGCGCTCGGTGCGCTCGGCGCTGGACGCGCTGCGCGACATCGGCAGGCCGAAGGCGGTGCAGCTGGCGGTGCTCGTCGACCGCGGCCACCGCGAGCTGCCGCTGCGGGCCGACTACGTCGGCAAGAACGTGCCCACCTCGCGCAGCGAGAACGTCAAGGTGCGGCTCGTCGAGGACGACGATGTCGAAGGCATCTGGATCGCACCGCAGGCGGAGGTGCCTGCCCGAGATGACGATCAGGCATCTGCTGTCGGCCGGCGACCTGACCCGCGACGAGGCCACCGCGATCCTCGACAACGCCGACCGGTTCCAGCAGGCGCTGCTGGGCCGCGAGGTCAAGAAGCTGCCGACGCTGCGCGGGCGCACCATCATCACGATGTTCTACGAGAACTCCACCCGCACCCGGGTGTCGTTCGAGGTGGCCGGCAAGTGGATGAGCGCCGACGTGATCAACGTCAGCTCGTCGGGGTCCTCGGTGGCCAAGGGTGAGTCGCTGCGCGACACCGCGCTGACGCTGCGCGCGGCCGGGCGCCGACGCGCTGATCATCCGCCACCCCGCCTCCGGAGCGGCCCAGCAGCTGGCCGAGTGGACGCTGGAAGCCGACGGCACCGGACCCAGCGTCATCAACGCCGGCGACGGCACCCACGAACACCCCACCCAGGCGCTGCTGGACGCGCTGACCCTGCGCCAGCGCCTCGGCGACATCGAAGGCCGCCGGGTGGTCATCGTCGGCGACGTCCTGCACAGCCGGGTGGCCCGCTCCAACGTCGCACTGCTGAACACCCTGGGTGCCGAGGTGGTGCTGGTCGCCCCGCCCACCCTGCTGCCGGTCGGGGTGGCCGACTGGCGGCGTGACCGTCTCCCATGACCTCGACGCCGAACTGCCCGCCGCCGACGCGGTGATGATGCTGCGGGTGCAGGCCGAACGGATGAACGGCGGGTTCTTCCCGTCCGAGCGGGAGTACTCGATCCGCTACGGCCTGTCCGACCGGCGTCAGGCACTGCTGCCCGGCCATGCGGTGGTGCTGCATCCCGGTCCGATGCTGCGCGGTATGGAGATCTCGTTCTCGGTGGCCGACTCGTCGCAATCGGCTGTGCTGCAACAGGTTTCCAACGGTGTGCACGTGCGGATGGCGGTGCTGTTCCATCTGCTGGTCGGCACGGACGAGGCGGTGAGCGTGTGACTGAGCTCCGCCGTGTCTGATCAGGGGAGTCCGACTCTACGGCGAAGGCGAGCAGGTCGACGTCCTCGTCGCCGACGGCCAGATCGCCGAGATCGGGCCGAAGCTGGCAGTCCCCGACGGATGCCGACGTGATCGACGCGACCGGCCAGGTGCTGCTGCCGGGCTTCGTCGACCTGCACACCCACCTGCGCGAGCCGGGCCGCGAGTACGCCGAGGACATCGAAACCGGCTCGGCGGCAGCGGCTCTCGGCGGGTTCACCGCGGTGTTCGCGATGGCCAACACCGACCCGGTGGCCGACAGCCCGGTGGTCACCGACCACGTGTGGCGTCGCGGCCAGCAGGTCGGGCTGGTCGACGTGCACCCGGTCGGTGCGGTCACGGTGGGCCTGGAGGGCAAGCAGCTCACCGAGATGGGCCTGATGGCAGCCGGTCTGGCGCAGGTCAAGCTGTTCTCCGACGACGGTATCTGCGTGGCACGACCCGCTGGTGATGCGCCGGGCGCTGGAGTACGCCAAGGGGATCGGCGTACTGATCGCCCAGCACGCCGAGGAACCGCGGCTGACCGCCGGCGCCGTGGCGCACGAGGGTCCCAATGCCGCGCTGCTGGGTCTGGCGGGCTGGCCGCGCGCGGCCGAGGAGTCGATCGTGGCCCGCGACGCGCTGCTGGCCCGCGATGCCGGCGCGCGGGTGCACATCTGCCACGCCTCCACCGCCGGAACCGTCGAGATCATCAGATGGGCCAAGCAGCAAGGCATCTCGATCACCGCCGAGGTGACGCCGCACCACCTGCTGCTCGACGACAGCCGGCTGGCCACCTACGACGGGGTGAACCGGGTGAACCCGCCGCTGCGCGAAGCCTCCGACGCACAGGCACTGCGCCAGGCGCTGGCCGACGGGGTGATCGACTGCGTGGCCACCGATCACGCCCCGCACGCCGAGCACGAGAAGTGCTGCGAGTTCTCCGGTCGCGCGCCCGGGCATGCTGGGGCTGCAGACCGCACTGTCGGTGGTGGTGCAGACGATGGTCGCGCCGGGACTGCTGGACTGGCGCGGTGTCGCGCGGGTGATGAGCGAGAACCCGGCCCGCATCGTCGGTCTCGACGACCAGGGCCGCCCACTGGAGGTCGGCGAGCCGGCCAACCTGGTGGTCGTGGACCCCGACGCGACGTGGATCGTCGACGGCGCCGAACTGGCCAGCCGCTCGGCCAACACGCCGTACGCGTCGATGACGTTGCCCGCCAAGGTCACCGCCACGCTGCTGCGGGGCACGGTGACGGCGAGGGACGGGAAGAGCCCGGCGGCATGAATACCGGCACGGCGGTTGCGACGTTCGTCTTCGCGTTCTTCATCGTCGTGATCATCGGTGCCGTGATCCGCCGGATGATGCGCGGCTGGCGCAATCGCGCAATGCGGCAGACCGAACTGCTCGGCGAGTTCCCGTCGCTGCCCGACATGCTGGGCTCGGCCACCGTCGCGCCGACCCGCGGTCTCTACGTCGGCAGCACGCTGGCGCCGAACTGGCTGGAACGCATCACCGTCGGGGACATCGGGTTCCGGTCGAAGGCGGTGCTGACCCGCTACCCGGAGGGCATCCTGCTCGAGCGCTCCGGTGCCACCCCGATCTGGATCCCGCAGGACGCCGTCACCGCCATCCGCACCGAACGGGCCCTGGCAGGCAAGGTGATCCCGGGGCGCGGCAAGACCGAGACGGCGACCGGGATTCTGGCGATCCGCTGGCGGCTGCCGTCGGGAACCGAGATCGACACCGGCTTTCGCGGGGACGACCGCAGCGAGTACGCCAGATGGATAGGAGAGGCAGCGTGACGGGGAAAGCCCATCTTGTGCTTGAGGACGGCCGGGTCTACACCGGCACCGAGTTCGGCGCGGTCGGCGAGACCCTCGGTGAGGCCGTGTTCTCCACCGGCATGTCCGGATACCAGGAGACGCTGACCGACCCGAGCTACCACCGGCAGATCGTGGTGGCCACCGCGCCGCAGATCGGCAACACCGGCTGGAACCACGAGGACGCCGAGAGCCGCGGCGACAAGATCTGGGTGGCCGGCTACGTGGTGCGCGACCCGTCGCCGCGGGCGTCGAACTGGCGGGCCACCGGCACACTCGACGACGAGCTCGAGCGCCAGCACGTCGTCGGCATCGCCGGCGTCGACACCCGCGCGGTGGTGCGGCACCTGCGCGACCGCGGGTTCGATGAAGGCCGGCGTGTTCTCCGGCCCGGCACTGGCCGACACCGACGAACTGGTGCGCAGGGTGCGCAGCCAGCCGGCGATGCTGGGTGCCGACCTCGCGGGTGAGGTGAGCACCGCACAGACCTACGTCGTGGAACCCGAAGGGCCACAGCGGTTCACCGTGGTCGCACTGGACCTCGGGATCAAGACCAACACCCCGCGCAACTTCGCGCTGCGCGGGATCACGACCCACGTGCTGCCGTCGTCGGCGACCTTCGACCAGATCACCGACCTCGCGCCGGACGGGGTGTTCCTGTCCAACGGGCCAGGCGACCCGGCGACCGCCGACCAGGTCGTCGGCCTCACCCGCGAGGTCCTGGGCGCCAGGATCCCGCTGTTCGGAATCTGTTTCGGCAACCAGATCCTGGGCCGGGCGCTGGGCCGGTCGACCTACAAGATGGTCTTCGGCCATCGCGGCATCAACGTGCCGGTCATCGACCACGCCACCGGCAACGTCGCGATCACCGCGCAGAACCACGGCTTCGCGCTCGAAGGCGAGGCCGGCGAGCGGTTCGACACCGACTTCGGCCCGGCCATCGTCAGCCACACCTGCGCCAACGACGGGGTGGTCGAAGGCATCAAACTCGTTGACGGGAGCGCCTTCTCGGTGCAGTACCATCCCGAGGCCGCGGCCGGCCCGCATGACGCCAATTACCTGTTCGACCAGTTCGTCGAGCTGATGGAAGGGCGGAAATGACGTACTTCACCGCTTACCCCACCGCGAGCGTGCGTGTCGGTACTCGACACGCCGGTCACACCGGGTCGCTCGCGCACCCTCGCGAGGAGAAGTAGATGCCACGGCGCACCGACCTCAACCACATCCTCGTCATCGGCTCCGGGCCGATCGTCATCGGCCAGGCGTGCGAGTTCGACTACTCCGGCACCCAGGCCTGCCGGGTGCTGCGCGAGGAGGGCCTGACCGTCAGCCTGGTGAACTCCAACCCGGCGACGATCATGACCGACCCGGAGTACGCCGACTACACCTACGTCGAACCGATCACCGCGGCCTTCGTCGAGAAGGTCATCGCCCAGCAGGCCGCCCGCGGCAACAAGATCGACGCCCTGCTGGCCACCCTGGGCGGGCAGACCGCGCTGAACACCGCCGTCGCCCTCTACGAGAACGGGGCGCTGGACCGCTACGGCGTCGAGCTGATCGGCGCCGACTTCGAGGCCATCCAGCGCGGGGAGGACCGGCAGAAGTTCAAGGACATCGTCGCCAAGGTCGGCGGTGAATCCGCCCGCAGCCGCAGTCTGTTTCAGCATGGCCGAGGTCCGCGAGACGGTGGCCGAACTGGGCCTGCCGGTGGTGGTCCGGCCGTCGTTCACCATGGGCGGCCTCGGTTCGGGCATGGCGCACTCGCTGGAGGACGTCGAGCGGATGGCCGGGGAGGGCCTGGCTGCGTCACCGTCGGCGAACGTGCTGATCGAGGAATCCATCTACGGGTGGAAGGAATACGAGCTCGAGCTGATGCGCGACGGCCACGACAACGTCGTGGTGGTCTGCTCGATCGAGAACGTCGACCCGATGGGCGTGCACACCGGCGACTCGGTGACCGTCGCGCCGGCGATGACCCTGACCGACCGCGAGTACCAGACCATGCGCGATCTGGGCATCGCGATCCTGCGCGAGGTCGGGGTGGACACCGGCGGGTGCAACATCCAGTTCGCCGTCGACCCGAAAGACGGCCGCCTGATCGTCATCGAGATGAACCCCCGGGTGTCGCGGTCCAGCGCGCTGGCGTCGAAGGCCACCGGGTTCCCGATCGCCAAGATCGCCGCCAAGCTGGCGATCGGCTACACCCTCGACGAGATCGTCAACGACATCACCAAGGAGACGCCGGCCTGCTTCGAGCCGACGCTGGACTACGTGGTGGTCAAGGCGCCGCGGTTCGCCTTCGAGAAGTTCCCCGGCGCCGACCCGACGCTGACCACCACCATGAAGTCGGTGGGCGAGGCGATGTCGTTGGGCCGCAACTTCGTCGAGGCGCTCGGCAAGGTGATGCGCTCACTGGAGACCACCAGGGCCGGGTTCTGGACCGCACCCGACGACGACGGCTGGGTGTCCGACGTGCTCGAGCGGCTGCGGACGCCGACCGAGGGCCGCCTCTACGACATCGAGCTCGCTCTGCGGATGGGCGCAAGCGTCGAGGAGGTCGCCGAGGCCTCGGGTGTGGACCCCTGGTTCGTCGAGCAGGTCAATGGCCTGGTCGCGCTGCGCCGTGAGCTGATCGACGCCGCGGTTCTCGACGAGGACCTGCTGCGGCGGGCCAAGCACAACGGCCTGTCGGACCGCCAGATCGCCTCGCTGCGACCGGAATTGGCCGGCGAGGCCGGGGTCCGCACGCTGCGGCAGCGGCTCGGCATCCACCCGGTGTTCAAGACCGTCGACACCTGCGCCGCGGAGTTCGAGGCCAAGACGCCGTATCACTACTCCACCTACGAGCTCGACCCGGCCGCCGAGACGGAGGTCGCCCCGCAGATCGAGAAGCCCAAGGTGCTGATCCTGGGCTCCGGACCGAACCGCATCGGCCAGGGCATCGAATTCGACTACAGCTGCGTGCATGCCGCGACCACGCTCAGCGAGGCCGGGTTCGAGACCGTCATGGTCAACTGCAACCCCGAGACGGTGTCCACCGACTACGACACCGCCGACCGGCTGTACTTCGAGCCGCTGACCTTCGAGGACGTCCTCGAGGTCTACCACGCCGAATCCCAGTCCGGGCAGGGCGGTCCGGGTGTGGTCGGGGTGATCGTCCAGCTCGGCGGCCAGACCCCGCTCGGGCTGGCCCACCGGCTGGAGGAGGCCGGCGTGCCCATCGTCGGCACCCGCCCCGAGGCCATCGACCTGGCCGAGGACCGCGGCCGGTTCGGCCAGGTGCTGGCCAACGCCGGCCTGCCCGCACCGAAGTTCGGCCTCGCGACCAGCTTCGAGCAGGCCCGCGAGATCGCCGCCAGGATCGGCTATCCGGTGCTGGTGCGGCCGTCCTACGTGCTCGGCGGCCGGGGGATGGAGATCGTCTACGACGAGAAGACGCTGCACGGCTACATCACCCGCGCCACCCAGCTGTCGCCCGAGCATCCCGTCCTGGTCGACCGTTTCCTCGAGGACGCCATCGAGATCGACGTCGACGCACTGTGCGACGGCACCGAGGTCTACATCGGCGGCGTCATGGAGCACATCGAGGAGGCCGGTATCCACTCCGGCGACTCCGCCTGCGCGCTGCCGCCGGTCACGCTGGGCCGCAGCGACATCGAGGCGGTCCGCCGTGCCACCGAGGCGATTGCGCACGGGGTCGGCGTCGTCGGTCTGCTCAACGTGCAGTACGCGCTGAAGGACGACGTGCTCTACGTGCTGGAGGCCAACCCGCGGGCCAGCCGCACCGTGCCGTTCGTCTCCAAGGCCACCGCGGTTCCGCTGGCGAAGGCCTGCGCGCGGGTCATGCTGGGCGCCAGCATCTCCCAGCTGCGCGAGGAGGGTCTGCTGGTGCGCGCCGGCGACGGTGCCAGCCCGTCCCCGAACGCGCCGATCGCGGTCAAGGAGGCGGTGCTTCCGTTCCACCGGTTCCGGAAGGCGGACGGCTCGGGCATCGACTCGCTGCTCGGTCCGGAGATGAAGTCCACCGGCGAGGTCATGGGTATCGACCGCGACTTCGGCAGCGCGTTCGCCAAGAGCCAGACCGCGGCCTACGGGTCGCTGCCCATCGACGGCACGGTGTTCGTGTCGGTGGCCAACCGGGACAAGCGTTCGCTGGTCTTCCCGGTCAAGCGGCTGGCCGATCTCGGGTTCCAGATCCTGGCCACCGACGGCACCGCGGAGATGCTGCGCCGCAACGGTATTCCGTGCGACGTGGTGCGCAAGCACTTCGAGGAGCCGGGGGACGGCCGCCCGGCGATGTCGGCGATCGACGCCATCCTCGCCGGTGAGGTCAACATGGTGATCAACACGCCGTACGGCAACTCCGGGCCCGCGCATCGACGGCTACGAGATCCGGTCGGCGGCGGTGTCGATGAACATCCCGTGCATCACCACCGTGCAGGGCGCGTCGGCGGCCGTGCAGGGCATCGAGGCCGGCATCCGCGGCGACATCGACGTGCGCTCGCTGCAGGAACTGCACGCCACCTTCAGCAATGACTGAGCCTGTGCCGTTCGGCGCCCGGCTGGCCGCCGCGATCGCCGCCCGGGGCCCGCTGTGCGTGGGCATCGACCCGCACCCCGAGCTGCTGCGGGCCTGGGATCTGCCGGTCACCGTCGACGGTCTCGCCCGGTTCTGCGACATCTGCGTGCAGGCCTACGCCGGCTTCGCCGTCGTCAAACCGCAGGTCGCGTTCTTCGAGGCTTACGGCTCAGCGGGTTTCGCGGTGCTCGAACGCACCATGGCCGCGCTGAAGGAGGCCGGGGTGCTGGTGCTCGCCGACGCCAAGCGCGGCGACATCGGGTCGACGATGGCGGCCTACGCCCAAGCCTGGGCCGGCGACGGCCCGCTGGCGGCCGACGCGGTCACCGCCTCGCCCTACCTCGGATTCGGCTCGCTACAGCCGCTGCTGGATCTGGCCGCCGCCAACGGTCGCGGCGTCTTCGTTCTCGCCGCGACGTCCAATCCGGAGGGTGCCAGCATTCAGCGGGCGCTCGCCGGCGGCCGCACCGTCGCGCAGTCGATCGTCGATGACGCCGGTGCGATCAACCGGGCGGGCTTTCCGGAGCCCGGTTCGGTCGGGGTGGTCATCGGCGCCACGCTGGAGCAGGTGCCCGACGTCAGCGAGCTGAACGGCCCGGTTCTGGTACCCGGTGTCGGCGCCCAGGGTGGGCGGCCGGAGGCGCTCGGTGGTCTCGGCGGCGCCCGGCCCGGTCAGCTGCTTCCCGCGGTGTCCCGCGAAATACTGCGCGCCGGACCGGATTTCGCCGCGGTCCGGCGCGCAGGGGAGAAACTTCGTGACGAGGTCGCCTACCTGGCCTAGCGAAAGCTGAGCCAGGTCAGGCTTTTCAGACCTTCGTCTTCTCGATCTCGTGGTGGTGTTCGCGACCGACGTGGGCCTCGGCCCGCATCCGGTCCACCATGTGCGGGTAGTGCAGCTCGAACGCCGGCCGCTCGGAGCGGATCCGGTCGGCAGTTCGGTGAAGTTGTGCCGCGGCGGCGGGCAGGAGGTGGCCCACTCCAGCGAGTTGCCGTAGCCCCACGGGTCGTCGACGGTGACGACCTCGCCGTAGCGCCAGCTCTTGAAGACGTTCCACGCGAACGGAATCATCGAGACACCGAGGATGAACGCTCCCAGCGTCGAGATGATGTTCAGCGTGGTGAAGCCGTCCCTGGGCAGGTAGTCGGCGTAACGGCGCGGCATGCCCGCGTTGCCCAGCCAGTGCTGCACCAGGAACGTGGTGTTGAAGCCGATCAACGTCAGCCAGAAGTGCAGCTTGCCCAGCCGCTCGTCGAGCATCCGGCCGGTCATCTTCGGGAACCAGAAGTAGATGCCGGCGTAGGTGGCGAACACGATCACGCCGAACAGCACGTAGTGGAAGTGCGCCACCACGAAATAGGTGTCGCTGACGTGGAAGTCCAGCGGCGGGCTGGCCAGCAGCACACCCGACAGGCCGCCGGCGAGGAAGGTCACCAGGAAGCCGATCGAGAACAGCATCGGTGTCTCGAACGTCAACTGACCTCGCCACATCGTGCCGAGCCAGTTGAAGAACTTGATGCCGGTGGGCACCGCGATCAGGAACGTCATGAACGAGAAGAACGGCAGCAGAACAGCTCCCGTGACGTACATGTGGTGTGCCCACACCGCCACCGACAGCGCGGCGATGGCGACGCTGGCGTAGACCAGCGTCGAGTAGCCGAAGATCGGCTTGCGGGAGAACACCGGGAAGACCTCGGTGACGATGCCGAAGAACGGCAACGCGATGACGTAGACCTCGGGGTGGCCGAAGTACCAGAACAGGTGCTGGAACAACGTGATTCCGCCGTTGGCCGGGTCGTAGATGTGCGCGCCGAGTCGGCGGTCGGCGGCCAGGCCGAAGGCCGCGGCGGTCAGCAGCGGGAAGATCAGCAGCACCAGGATGCGAGGTGACGAAGATGTTCCAGGTGAAGATCGGCATCCGGAACATCGTCATACCGGGGCAGCGCATGCAGACGACCGTGGTGATCATGTTGACCGCGCCCAGGATGGTGCCCAGACCACCGACCGCGACGCCCAGGATCCACAGGTCGGCGCCGGCGCCGGGGGTGTGCACCGCGTCGGACAGCGGCACGTAGACCGTCCAGCCGAAGTCGGCCGCACCGCCGGGGGTGATGAAGCCGCCCAGCGCGATCAGCGCACCGAAGACGAACAGCCAGAACGACAGCGCGTTCAGCCGCGGGAACGCCACGTCGGGCGCGCCGATCTGCAGCGGCAGCACCAGGTTGGCGAACCCGAACACGATCGGCGTCGCGTAGAACAGCAGCATCGCCGTGCCGTGCATGGTGAACAGCTGGTTGTACTGCTCGTTGGACAGGAACTGCAGACCCGGCAGCGTCAGCTCGGCGCGAATGAACAGCGCCATGAGCCCCGCGACCGCGAAGAAGATGAAGCAGGCGACCACGTACATGATCCCGATCAGCTTGTGATCGGTCGTCGTGAGGACCTTGTAGATCAGATTGCCCTTGGGACCAACCCCCTGGGGGGCCGGCCGCTTGGCCTGCAAAAGGGCAGCCTGGGGCGCCTCTGAAACCACGATGTCTCCCAACATCTAGTTTTCGTACAGCACCCTGCGAAGCACTCTAGACGGTCGCGGCCGATTCCACGACGGATACCCCCGCGCTACGAGAGTGTCGGCCGACACAGTTTCGGGCCCGCACTTGCCTAGCTGCACTACGCAACTGCCCAGGTCGGGCCGCATGTCCGCCGACACGCCCGACACGCCGTCGAGGTGCTCAACTCATGAGAATTGGCCATGAACCGCGCACGACGGGGGTTGCGCGGGCTGAGCGGATCGGCGCTCGATCGGAAAAGGCCAGTCAGAGCTGGACTTTCGCGTCGGCAGCGGGATCGGCGGGCCGCTGCGCGAGGAGTCCGAATCTTTGCCTCGCGGTGGTCCGGGCGCGACTTGTTTCGGCCATATCCTGCGGGTTTGCACCCGCAAACCGGGGGTCGGGTTAGATTTCGTCAGACAGCGTGGGTACGGTCGTCGTCGCTGGCTGAAGTACCCGGCCCAGGCAAAACAATGATGGTGATGAGACGGAGGAACCCGTGGCCCTTCCCCAGTTGACCGACGAGCAGCGCGCCGCCGCCTTGGAAAAGGCTGCCGCCGCACGTCGGATCCGCGCTGAGCTGAAGGATCGACTCAAGCGCGGTGGCACCAACCTCCAGCAGGTGCTCAAGGACGCTGAGACCGACGAGGTTCTCGGCAAGATGAAGGTTTCCGCGCTGCTGGAGGCGTTGCCGAAGGTTGGCAAGGTCAAGGCGCAGGAAATCATGACCGAGCTGGAGATCGCGCCGACGCGTCGTCTTCGCGGTCTCGGTGATCGGCAGCGCAAGGCACTGCTGGAAAAGTTCGACTTCACCGCATAGGGAGGTCGATGGACGCCGGCAGAAGGCCGGACAGCGGGGGCGGTGAGCCTGACCGTCGCGCGGCCCATGGTCGCGTGGTGGTGCTGTCCGGGCCTTCTGCGGTCGGCAAGTCGAGCGTCGTCCGCTGCCTGCGCGACGAGGTGCCCGACCTGCATTTCAGCGTGTCGGCCACGACCCGGGCTCCCCGCCCGGGCGAGGTCGACGGCGTCGACTACCACTTCGTCTCCCCTGGAGAATTCCAGCAGCTGATCGATGACGGTGAGCTGCTGGAATGGGCGGACATTCATGGTGGCCTGCATCGTTCCGGCACGCTGGCCGCGCCGGTGGCCGGCGGCGGCCGACGCCGGTCACCCGGTGCTGATCGAGGTCGACCTGGCCGGCGCCAAGGCGGTCAAGAAGGCCATGCCGGAGGCCGTCACGGTCTTCCTGGCCCCGCCCAGCTGGGAGGCGCTCGAACAGCGCCTGGCCGGCCGGGGGACCGAGACGCCCGAGGTGATGGCCCGCCGACTGGCCACCGCGCGCGCCGAACTGGCCGCTCAGGGCGACTTCGACGTGGTCGTCGTGAACAGCCAATTGGAGTCGGCGTGCGCCGAATTGGTATCCTTGCTGGTGGGCAAAGCGCCGGAGTCGGCGTGAGAGGTCGGCAGCGACCGCAGCACAGCCCGTCAGACTCAGCCCTCAACCCCGCCAGGAGAGTTTCTACGTGACGCAAGCCAGCACGGATCACTACGATCCGGCCCCGGGTGCCGCTACCGCCTATGACACGCCGCTGGGCATCACCAACCCGCCCATCGACGAGTTGCTCGACCGCGTGTCGAGCAAGTACGCGCTGGTGATCTACGCGGCCAAGCGGGCCCGTCAGATCAACGACTACTACAACCAGCTCGGTGACGGCATCCTCGAATACGTTGGGCCGCTGGTCGAGCCGGGCCTGCAGGAGAAGCCGCTGTCGATCGCGATGCGCGAGATCCACGCCGACCTGCTCGAGCACACCGAAGGCGAGTAGCCGTACCAGGCCCGGGTTTCGACATGAACCCGAAGCGGATCATCGTCGGTGTCGCCGGTGGCATCGCCGCATACAAGGCGTGCTCGGTGGTCCGTCAGCTCAGCGAGGCGGGCCACGACGTGCGCGTCGTTCCCACCGAGTCCGCGCTGCGTTTCGTCGGCGCGGCCACGTTCGAGGCGCTGTCCGGCCACCCCGTTCGCACCGGGGTGTTCGAGGACGTCGACGAGGTCCCGCACGTCCGGCTGGGCCAGGAGGCCGATCTGGTCGTCGTCGCGCCGGCCACCGCCGACCTGCTGGCCCGAGCCGTCGCCGGCCGTGCCGACGACCTGCTGACCGCGACCCTGCTGACCGCGCGGTGCCCGGTGCTGTTCGCGCCGGCCATGCACACCGAGATGTGGCTGCACCCGGCCACCGTCGACAACGTCGCCACACTGCGTCGCCGCGGCGCGGTGGTGCTCGAACCCGCCTCCGGCCGGCTCACCGGCGCCGACAGCGGCGCGGGACGGCTGCCCGAGCCCGAGGAGATCACCACGTTCGCCGAGCTGCTGCTGGCCCGGCACGACGCGCTGCCCCACGACCTGAGCGGAACCAAGGTGCTGGTGACCGCGGGGGGCACCCGGGAGGCGATCGACCCGGTTCGGTTCATCGGCAACCGCAGCTCCGGCAAGCAGGGCTACGCGGTGGCCCGGGTGGCCGCCCAGCGCGGCGCCGAGGTCACGCTGATCGCGGGGAACACCGCGGGCCTGGCCGATCCGGCCGGCGTCGACGTCCTGCACATCACCTCGGCGGCGCAGCTGCACGAAGCGGTGACCAAGCACGCTCCCGACGCCAACGTCCTGGTCATGGCCGCCGCGGTGGCCGACTTCCGGCCCGCGACGGTGGAGACCAGCAAGATCAAGAAACAGCCGGGCGTCCTGGACGGGCCGGCGATCGAACTGGTCCGGACCGACGACGTGCTGGCAGGCGCCGTGCACCAGCGCGCCGACGGGCAGCTGCCGAACATGCGCGCCATCGTCGGATTCGCCGCCGAGACCGGCGACGCCAACGGGGACGTGCTGTTCCACGCCAGGGCCAAGCTCACGCGCAAAGGCTGCGATCTGCTCGTCGTGAACGCGGTCGGCGAAGGCCGGGCGTTCGAGGTCGACAGCAACGACGGATGGCTGCTCGGCGCCGACGGCACCGAGGTCGCACTGGAGCACGGGTCGAAGACCCTGATGGCAAGTCGTATCGTGGACGCGATCGCCGCGTTCATGCGCGGAAGCGGTGCGTAGCGGTCGGGGGATCACACACGTACGGATACGTCCCGGTTGGGTCTGACCGGGCGCGACTATGATTTGCTTGACTAAGTACTTGGAAGGGATGAGACCGTGAGCGATAAGGGTCGGCTGTTCACCAGTGAGTCGGTAACCGAGGGGCACCCCGACAAGATCTGTGACGCCATCAGCGACTCGGTGCTCGACGCACTCCTGGCGCAGGATCCCGATTCGCGCGTCGCGGTCGAGACGCTGGTCACCACCGGTCAGGTGCACGTCGTCGGCGAGGTGACCACCACCGCCAAGGAAGCCTTCGCCGACATCCCGACATCGTGCGCGAGCGCATCCTCGAGATCGGCTACGACTCGTCCGACGAAGGGCTTCGACGGCGCCATCGTGCGGCGTCAACATCGGCATCGGCGCCCAGTCGCCCGACATCGCGCAGGGCGTCGACACCGCCTACGAGGCCCGGGTCGAAGGCGAGCGCGACCCGCTCGACGCCCAGGGCGCCGGCGACCAGGGCCTGATGTTCGGCTACGCGATCCGCGACACCCCCGAGCTGATGCCGCTGCCGATCGCGCTGGCGCACCGGCTGGCGCGCCGGCTGACCGAGGTCCGCAAGAACGGCGTGCTGCCGTACCTGCGGCCCGACGGCAAGACCCAGGTCACCATCCAGTACGCCGGCAACACCCCGATGCGGCTGGACACCGTCGTGCTGTCGACCCAGCACGCCGCCGACATCGACCTGGAGAAGACGCTGACCCCCGACATCCGGGAGAAGGTCGTCAACACCGTGCTCGACGACCTGGGCCACGAGACGCCTGGACACCTCCGACTTCCGGCTGCTGGTCAACCCCACCGGCAAGTTCGTCCTCGGCGGCCCGATGGGCGACGCCGGCCTGACCGGCCGCAAGATCATCGTCGACACCTACGGCGGGTGGGCCCGCCACGGCGGCGGCGCCTTCTCCGGCAAGGATCCGTCCAAGGTGGACCGTTCCGCGGCGTACGCGATGCGCTGGGTGGCCAAGAACGTCGTCGCAGCGGGCCTGGCCGAGCGGGTCGAGGTCCAGGTGGCCTACGCCATCGGCAAGGCGGCCCCGGTCGGGCTGTTCGTGGAGACCTTCGGCACCGAGACCGTCGACCCGGCCCGCATCGAGAAGGCCATCACCGCGGTGTTCGACCTGCGGCCCGGCGCGATCATCCGCGACCTGGACCTCAAGCGCCCGATCTACGCGCAGACGGCCGCGTACGGCCACTTCGGCCGCACCGACATCGACCTGCCCTGGGAACGGCTGGACAAGGTCGACGACCTCAAGAACTCGGTCTAGAACTCCTCGAACACGCCGAACGTCGGCTTGTTGTCGCGTTGGAAGTGAACCTGCGACAGCAAGTCGACGTCTCGCGGTCGGCCTAGCCCATGAACTGGTCGAACGCCCACTGGAACTGGGCCGGGATGACCTGCACGCCGCACTGCTTCTGCAGCGTGCCGAGCGGGCGCGATGATCGCCTTGAACTCGGAAGACTCCTGCGGGTGGGCGCTGGTGTAGTCTGCACCGTCGCGACGGCCTGCGAGCGCGGCTGCAACGCCGCCGTCATGAGGACCTTGTTGGCGTCGGGATGGTCGGCCAGGTACTGCTGCGCCTGTGCGGTGACCGCGTCGCTGGTGTTGGACACGCCCTGCGGGCTGCAGTCCGGCGCCGCGAAGGCCGACGGCGCGGCGACAACGGCCGAGGGCCATACCACCGGCGAGCGAGCTGACAACGATGCCGGCCGTTCGCCGGGCTGCGGCAGCGTTAGCAGTTTTCATGTGGATAAGTCCTCCATGTCGTGACCTATGGTGCCATTGTTGCCTGCCGCGAAGGCCGCGGCAAACTTTGCTGGTCAGCCGTGCAGCGCGGCCCGCAGAGCGGCCAGACCACGTTGAGTGGCCTCGGTGGCCGCCGGGACCACACCGGTGTACCCGAGATAACCGTGCACCAGTGTTTCGGCATTGTGCAGCTCCACCGTTACACCGGCGTGCAGCGAGCAGCTCGGCGTAGCGGGCACCGTCGTCACGCAGCGGGTCGTGGCCGGCCACCGCGATGTAGGCCGGCGGCAGCCCGGACAGGTCGTCGGCACGGCCCGGCGCCAGGCCGGCGGGCGGGTCGTGCAGGTCCAGGTGGCCGGCATACCAGCGGGTGAAGGCCGCGATCGCGGCATTGTCGAGCACCGGTGCGTCGGCGTTCTCGGCGAACGACGGCAGCGAGGTGTCCCACATCGTCGACGGGTACCAGAGCAGCTGGAACGCCAGCGGCGGCCCGTCGTGGTCGCGGGCCAGCTGCGCGACCACCGCCGACAGCGTGCCGCCGGCCGAGTCGCCGGCCACCGCCAGCCGCGAGGCGTCGGCGCCGAATCGATCGGCGTTGTCGGCCACCCAGCGGGTGGCGGCCCACACGTCGTCGACGGCCGCGGGATAGGGATGCTCGGGCGCCAGCCGGTAGTCGACCGACACCACCAGGGTCTGTGCGGCCACGGCGTGTTCGCGGGCCGTCCCGTCGTGGGTGTCGAGGTCGCCGACCGCGAAGCCGCCGCCGTGGAAGTACATCGTGACCGGCGGGCTGGAGCGCGCGCCGGGTCTCGGCGACGTTGTCGGGCCAGTACACCCGCACCGGGATCGGGCCGCCCGGGCCGTCGATCTCATGGCTCTCGACCCGCAGGTCGGGGTGGACCGGTCGACGCGGGAGCTCGCGCAGCCGGCGGCGAGCCTCGTCGATTCCGCCGTCGACCGACAACTGAAACGGCACCGCTTCCAGTACCTTCTGCAGGATGGCGTCCACCGGCGGTCTGTCGTCCAAGCTGGGCATGCGCCCACCGTACGCACGCGCACTGACCGCGTGGTGGGCAGCGGGCGTGGCGGCGGCGGTCGGCTACGGCATCTTCCTGGTCGTCACCGCGCTGCGGCTGCCCGCCGATTCCGAACTGACCGGACGGTTCCCGGGCCAGCCCGCGGTCAAGGCACTGATGGCCGTGCTGCTCGCGGTGGCGGCACTGCACCACCCGATCGCCCGCGAGCGACGCTGGCTGGTCGCGGCGCTGCTGTTCTCCGCGGGCGGCGACTTCTTCCTGGCGATGCCGGGGTGGAAACCGTCGTTCGTGTTCGGGCTCGGCTCGTTTCTGGTGGCGCACCTCTGCTATCTGGGCGCGCTGCTGCCGTTGCGTGGTCGCAGTGGTCCGCGGTCGGTCGCCGCGGGGGTGATGGTGGCGGCCTGCGTCGGTCTGCTGATCTGGTTCTGGCCCAAGCTGGTCGCCGACGGCCTGACCATCCCGGTGACGATCTACATCGCGGTGCTCGGCGCCATGGTCTGCGCGGCTTTGCTGGCCGAGCTCCCCACGGCGTGGACGGCGCTGGGCGCGGTGTGCTTCGCGATCTCCGACGGCATGATCGGCATCGGGCGCTTCGTTCTCGAGTCGCAAGCACTCGAGGTGCCGATCTGGTGGGTATACGCGACATCTCAGGTCTTGATCACCGCGGGCTTCTTCTTCGGCAGGGCCGGAAACGACTGAGATTTCTTGTCGGTGGCCCTCGGTAGGTTGGAATCAACCGAGTTCCGAGGAGTCAAAATGACCAATCCCAATGTTTCGCTGATCGCCGCCCTGCTGGACCGTTCGGGTTCGATGGAGTCGATCGCCGACGACACCCGCGGCGGCTTCGACGCCTACATCGCCGGCCAGCGTGGCCAGGCCGGCACCACGCTGGTGACGCTGGCGCAGTTCGACAACGAATACGACGTCGTCTACCAGAACCGGCCCGTCGACGACGTGCCGCCGTTGACGCTGGAACCCCGCGGCATGACGGCGCTGCTCGACGCGATCGGCCGGTTCGTCACCGAGGTGGGCAGCGGCCTTGCCGCCCTGCCCGAAGAGGACCGCCCGGGCGACGTCACCGTGCTGGTGATGACCGACGGTCACGAGAACGCCAGCGCGGAATGGACCAAAGAGGCTGTGCGGGAGCTGATTTCGCAACAGGAGACGGGGTACGGCTGGGACTTCGTGTTCTTGGGCGCGAACATGGACGCCATCGACGTCGGGACCGGTCTCGGGTTCGCGCCGGGCAAGTCGCTGACCTACGACGCGTCCGACGCCGGTGTGGGCGGTGCCTTTGCCGCGGTGGGCAAGCTACACCTCCCGCAAGCGATCCCGGGGGGCCGCCCCGGCCGCCTCGGTAGTCTTCGACGATGCCGATCGCCGAGGGGCGCAGGGTCGTCGATGAGCCGGGACCGGACGGGAGCAGGTGAGCACATCCCGCCGGCAGGCCGCTGAACACGAACCCATCGCCCGGGTGCTGCCGATGCTGTCGGTGCCGCACCTCGACCGCGAGTTCGACTATCTGGTGTCGACCGAGCAGTCCGACGACGCGCAGCCCGGTGTGCGGGTGCGGGTGCGGTTCCACGGCCGGCTGGTCGACGCCTTCGTGCTCGAACGACGCTCGGACACCGACCATGTCGGGCAGCTCGGGTGGCTGGATCGGGTGATCTCGGCCGAGCCGGTGCTGACCCCGGAGGTGCGGCGGCTGGTCGACGCCGTCGCGGCCCGGTATGCCGGCACCCGCCCGGACGTGCTGCGGCTGGCGATCCCGCCGCGACATGCCAGGGCGGAGAAGGACGACGGCGCGGCGCCGCTGCTGCCGGTCATCGAGCCGGTCGACCCGGCCGGCTGGGCGCGCTACGCCGGCGGTGAGCAGTTCCTCGGCGCGCTGCGCGAGGGCCGGGCGGCCCGCGCGGTGTGGCAGGCCCTGCCCGGCGAGCAGTGGTGCGACCGGATCGCCGAGGCCGCCGCCGCGGCGGTCAGCGGCGGGTACGGGGCGCTGGTCATCGTCCCCGACCAGCGCGACGTCGACGCGGTCTACAGCGCGGCGACCGCGCGCATCGACCAGGCCGCGGTGGTCGCCCTGTCGGCGGGCCTGGGGCCGTCGGCCCGCTACCGGCGCTGGCTGTCCGTGCTGCGCGGCCACGCGCGGCTGGTGATCGGCACCCGCAGCGCGGTGTTCGCGCCGGTTGACCGCCTCGGTCTGGTCATCGTGTGGGACGACGGCGACGACACCCTGGCCGAGCCGCGGGCCCCCTACCCGCACGCCCGCGAGGTCGCGATGCTGCGAGCCCACCAGTTGCGCTGCGCGGCGGTGATCGGCGGATACGCCCGCACCGCGGAGGCGCACGCCCTGGTCCGCAGCGGCTGGGCCCACGATCTGGTGGCCGCCCGCCCGGTGGTGCGGGCTTGCTCGCCCCGGGTGGTCGCGCTCGAGGACGGCGGCTACGCCGAGGAGCGCGACCCGGCCGCCCGCACCGCGCGGCTGCCGTCGGTGGCGCTGCGGGCCGCGCGGGCGGCGCTGGAACGCGACGCACCCGTCCTCGTCCAGGTGCCCCGCCGCGGCTACGTGCCCTCGGTGGCGTGTGCCCGGTGCCGCACGATCGCGCGCTGCCGGCACTGCATGGGACCGCTGTCGGTCTCCGATCGCGATGCCGCCGGGGCGGTGTGTCGCTGGTGTGGCCGCATCGACCCCGCCCTGCGCTGCCGGACGCTGCGGCTCCGACGCGATCCGCGCCGTCGTGGTCGGCGCCCGCCGCACGGCCGAGGAGATGGGCCGGGCGTTTCCCGGGACCCCGATCATCACCTCGGCGGGCGACTCCGTTCACAGCGAGATCGGTCCGGGGCCCGCGCTGGTCGTCGCCACACCGGGCGCCGAGCCGCGCGCCCCCGACGGATACGGCGCCGCGCTGCTGCTCGACAGCTGGGCGATGCTCGGCCGCCAGGACCTGCGCGCCGCCGAGGACACCCTTCGGCGGTGGATGGCCGCCGGCGCGCTGGTCCGCCCGCGGGCCGACGGCGGGGTGGTGACCGTCGTCGCCGAGTCGGCGATCCCCACCGTGCAGGCGCTGATCAAGTGGGATCCGGTCGGCCACGCCGAGGCCGAACTCGATGCCCGCGCCGAGGTCGGCCTGCCGCCGTCGGTGCACATGGCGGTTGTCGACGGCGGTGCCGAGGCGGTCAAGGCACTGCTCGACCACGCCGAGTTGCCCGAAGACGCCGATCTGCTCGGCCCCGTCGACCTGCCGCCCGGGGTGCGGCGCCCGCCGGCCACCCCGGCCGACGAACGCGTGATCCGGATGCTGGTGCGGGTCCGCCGCGAGGAGGGTCTGGCGCTGGCCGCCTCGCTGCGGCAGGCCACCGCCATCGAGAGCGCCCGCCACGATCACGACGCGGTTCGGGTACAGATCGATCCTTTGCACATAGGGTGAGTCGGGACTCAACTACGACGGAGGCGCCATGAAGGGATTCGGCCGTGCCATTGCGTGGTCGATCTCGTTGCTGCTCATCGGCATTGGGCTGCTCTGGCCGGTGTTGTTCAGCTTCGCGCCCAAGGCCGGCGCGCCGGCCGACCCGGTCGTCATCACCAACTATCGGGCGGACTTCGTCGTCGACCGCGACGGCCGGATGGACGCGACCGAGATCATCACCGGCGACTTCCCCGGCAGCAGGCACGGCATCTTCCGCTACTGGGACGTCGCCAACCAGAACAACTCGCACGTGCGCCAGGTTCCCCAGATCACCGAGATCTCGATGGACGACCGGCCGATTCCCTACGAGATGCTGTGGGAGAGCGGCGAGCGCTTCCGGGTCGCCAAGATCGGCGACCCGAGCCGACTACTGGACTACGGCACCCACGTCTTCCGGATCCGCTACACCATCGACGGCGTGCTCGATCCCGGTAGCACCGGGGCCAACCGGACGTTCGCCTCGTCGACCGGTGACCAGGCGGCGCCGTCGGCGTTCTTCTGGAACGTCATCGCACCGGCCTGGAACAACGAGATCGACCGCGCCGACATCACCATCACCCTGCCCGGCGGGGTACCCGGCGCGCAGTGCTCGATCGGCTACGGCGTGGGACGCGCCTGCGACGGACTGACCGTCAACGGTGACACGGTGCGGGTGTCGGCCACCGGCCTCGCGCCGCGCACCCCGGTCACCGTGCGCGCGGCCGTGGACGTGCCGACCCCCGCGCGGGCCGAACTGCCGTGGTCCTACCGGTGGGACCGGGTGCTGGGCCGCTCGGTGCCGACGGCGCTGTGGCTGCTCGGGCTGACGGCGACCGCGGGTCTGGGCGCGTTCCTGTGGTGGCGCACCACCGTGGAGCCCACGCCGGGCTTCCCGGTGCAGTACGCCCCGCCCAAGGGTCTGGGGCCGGTGCAGTGCGAGTACATCCGCACCGAGAAGGTCCCCGCCGACGGTCTGACCGCGACGCTGTTCTATCTCGGCGAGCGCAAGCTGGTGTCGCTGAACCAGAGGAGCCCGAAGAAGTGGGCCATTCTGGGCACCGGCGACGGACCCGCGTGGGCCGACGTCGACCCGGTCAGCATCGACGTCGCCTCGGCGCTGGGCGTCATGCGCAACGGACACGCGTTCGACGCCAACGGCACCGTCAGCGCCGGGAAGAAGCTCACCGCGGCCAAGGAGGTCATGGCCACCTCGGTCAAGAAGTGGGCGTCCGACGAGGGCCTGATCGTCAAGCGCCGCAACGAGTTGTGGCTGCGGTTCGCCAACTTCGTCGCACTCGCCCTGGCCGTCTGCGGGTTCGTCGGCTGGTTCTTCCCGATCACGTTGTGGGGTCTGCCGTTCGCGGTGTTCTTCCTGCTGTCGGCGGGTGCCTGGAGCAGCGGCGTGGGCAGCCGGCGCTCGGCGGCCGGTCGCCAGCTGTGGTCGGAGGTCGGCGGCTTCTACCGCATGCTGTCCACCGACTCCGCCGAGTCGCGGTTCGACTTCGCCGCCCGCAAGGACCTCTACACCGCTTACATCCCGTTCGCCGTGGCCGGCGGGGTGGCCGCACTGTGGGCGCGCAAATACCAGACCGCCACCGGTCAGGTGCCGCCCGATCCGCAGTGGTATCACTCCTCGTCGGGCACCAGCTGGCATTCGGCATCCGGTGGCGGTGGTGCTAGTTTCGACAGCTTCGAGTCGGCATTGTCGTCGTCCATCGGCGCCTACTCCGCATCGCAGTCCTCCTCCTCGTCGAGCAGCGGCGGCGGTGGCGGGTCCAGCGGTGGTGGCGGTGGCGGTGGCGGCGGAGGAGGAGGCGGTTCATGGTGACCTTCGTGCTCGTGCTGGTGCTGGTGATCGCGGTCCTGGTGCTCGGCGGATTCGTGTTGGGCTACAACAAGGTTCGCGGTGCCGACGTCCGGGTGGACGAGGCGCTCGGCGGGATCGACGTCCAGTTGACCCGGCGGGCCTCGCTGATTCCCAGCCTGGTCAGCACGGTGCAGACCTACGCCGCCCACGAGAAGGGCATCCTCGACCACGTCGCCGACGCCCAGGCCGCGCTCGCCGCAGCGACCGCGGGCAAGTCGGTGGCACAGCGCGGATCGGCGGAGAAGCAGTTCGACACCGCCGTGGGCCAGGTGCTCGCGCTCGGTCAGACCTACCCGCAACTGAACTCGTCGAACAACTTCCTCAACCTGCAGCAGAACCTCGCCGACACCGAGGACAAGCTGGCGTTCGCGCGCCAGTACTACAACGATGCGGTGGCTACGGTGAACCGGCTGACCACCACCATCCCGTGGATGTTCGTCGCCGGAATGGCCGGGGTGAAGCAGCGCGAGTTCTACCAGGTGCCAAAGTAGAGGTATGCGAATCGTTTTCGCCGGCACACCGGAACCGGCGCTGCCGTCGCTGCGGCGGCTCGTCGACTCGCCGCGACACGACGTCATCGCCGTGCTGACCCGGCCCGACGCCGCGGCCGGGCGGCGGGGCAAGCCGGCGCCGTCACCTGTCGCGCGGCTGGCCCTCGACGCCGGCATCCCGGTGCTGCGGCCGGACCGGCCGAACTCCGCAGAGTTCATCGCCGAGCTGGCCGACCTGGCGCCGGACTGCTGCGCCGTGGTGGCCTACGGTGCGCTGCTCAGCGCGGACCTGCTGGCCGTGCCCGAGCACGGCTGGGTCAACCTGCACTTCTCGATCCTGCCGGCCTGGCGCGGTGCCGCGCCCGTACAGGCCGCCATCGCTGCCGGCGACACCGTCACGGGCGCAACGACTTTCCTCATCGAGCCGAGTCTGGACTCCGGTCCGGTGTACGGCGTGGTGACCGAGACGATCCGGCCTGCCGACACCGCGGGTGACCTCCTGGACCGCCTGGCGGCGTCCGGGGCGGGCCTGCTGGAGACCACCCTGGACGGTATCGAGGACGGTGCGCTCACACCCGTGCCGCAGCCGGCCGAGGGCATCAGCCTGGCCCCCAAGATCACCGTCGAGCAGGCGCGCGTGCGGTGGGAGCTGCCCGCCCACGTCGTCGATCGGCGTATCCGCGCGGTGACGCCCAACCCCGGCGCGTGGACCATGATCGGCGACATGCGGGTGAAGGTCGGACCGGTCGCACTCGACGAGGCCGCAGAGCCGTTGGCGCCGGGGGAGATCCGGGTCGAACGCGCGGCGGTCAAGGTGGGCACCGGCTCACACCCGGTGGCGCTCGGAGTGGTGCAGCCGCCGGGCAAGAAACCGATGAACGCCGCCGACTGGGCCCGCGGCGCGCGCCTGGACGACACGGTGCGTGCGACGTGACCGAGCGACCGCAACGCCGCGGCGGCAACGACCCCGGAAAGGGCCCCGGAAAAGGCCACGGCGGCAAACCCTTCGGCGGCCGCGACCGCGGCGGAAAGCCGGGCGCCCCGCCGCGGCGTGACCCCGATCAGCAGCGCCCGCCCCGCCGCCCGCGCCGCACTCCGCTGGACCCGGCGCGGCAGGTCGCGTTCGACGTGTTGCGGGCGGTGTCCGAACGGGACGCCTACGCCAACCTCGCCCTGCCCGCGATGCTTGCCGAGCGCGGGATGAGCGGGCGCGACGCGGCGTTCGCCACCGAGCTGACCTACGGCAGCTGCCGCACCCGCGGACTGCTGGACGCGGTGATCGTCGCGGCGGCGGGACGCCCCGTCGACCAGATCGATCCGGTGCTGCTGGACCTGCTGCGGCTGGGCACCTACCAGCTGCTGCGCACCAACGTCGCCCAGCACGCCGCCGTCGCCACCACCGTTGAGCAGGCCGGTATCGAATTCGACACCGCCAGAGCGGGTTTCGTCAACGGAGTATTGCGCAAGATCTCAGAGCGCGACGAGGCGTCCTGGGTGGCCGAGCTGGCCCCCTCGCAGAGCGCAGACCCGGTCGGGCATCTGGCCTTCGTGCACGCCCACCCGCGCTGGATCGCCCAGGCGTTCACCGACGCGCTGGGCGCCGACGCCGGCGAACTCGACGCCGCACTGGCCGCCGACGACGCCAGACCCGGCGTGCACCTGGCCGCCCGCCCGGGTGTGCTGACCGCCGAACAACTGGCCGAAGAGGTGGACGGCACCGTCGGGCGCTACTCGCCGTTCGCGGTGTACCTCGGCGGCGGCGACCCCGGCCGGCTGTCGGCGGTGCGCGAGGCCAGGGCGCTGGTGCAGGACGAGGGCAGCCAGCTGGTGGCCCAAGCGCTGACCCTGGCCCCGCTGGTCGGCGACGACGGCGGACGTTGGCTGGATCTGTGCTCGGGCCCGGGCGGCAAGACGGCGCTGCTGGCCGCCATCGCCGCCCAGCGGGGCGGCACGGTCACCGCGATCGAACCGGCACCGCGCCGTGCCGAACTGGTCGAGCAGAACACCCGAGGCCTGTCCGTCGAGGTGCTGCGGGTGGACGGCCGCGAGTCCGGGCTGGAGCCGGGCAGCTTCGACCGGGTCCTCGTCGACGCGCCCTGCACCGGACTCGGCGCGCTGCGCCGCCGCCCCGAGGCCCGCTGGCGGCGCACGCCGGCCGATGTTCCCGCGCTGGCCAAGCTGCAGCGCGAGCTGCTCGCCGCCGCGATCGCGCTGACCCGCCCGGGCGGCGTGGTGCTCTACGCCACCTGCTCGCCGCATCTGGCCGAAACCGTCGGTGTGGTCTCCGATGCGCTGCGTCGTCAACCGGTGACCGCGCTGGACGCCCGCCCGCTGTTCGCGCCCGCCGAGGACCTCGGCCCGGGGCCGTACGTGCAGTTGTGGCCGCACCGGCACGGCACCGACGCGATGTTCGCCGCCGCCCTGCAGAAGAACCCGTGACCCACCTTTAGGCTTACCGCCATGGCGACACCGTCCCGGCCACTGATCGCACCGTCCATCCTGTCCGCCGATTTCGCCCGGCTGGCCGAGGAGGCCGCCGCGGTCGAGGGCGCCGACTGGCTGCACGTGGACGTGATGGACGCGCACTTCGTGCCGAACCTCACCCTCGGCCTGCCGGTGGTGGAGAGCCTGCTGGCGGCCACCGACATCCCGATGGACTGCCATCTGATGATCGAGGACCCGCACCGCTGGGCTCCGGGCTACGCCGAGGCAGGCGCATACAACGTGACCATCCACGCCGAGGCGGCCGACGACCCGGTCGCAGTGGCCCGCGACATCCGTGCCGCCGGGGCCAAGGCCGGGCTGTCGGTCAAGCCCGGCACACCACTGGAGCCCTACCTGGAGATCCTGCGCGACTTCGACACCCTGCTGGTGATGTCGGTCGAGCCGGGCTTCGGCGGCCAGAGCTTCATCCCGGAGGTGCTCGCCAAGGTCGAGACCGCACGCCGGCTCGTCGACTCCGGCGAGCTGACGATCCTGGTGGAGATCGACGGCGGGATCAACGCCGACACCATCGAGCTGGCCGCCGCGGCCGGGGTGGACTGCTTCGTGGCCGGCTCGGCGGTCTACGGCGCGCAGGACCCGGCCGTCGCGGTCGAGGCGCTGCGCCGCCGGGCCGGTGCCGCCTCGCCGCACCTGATGCTATGACCAACCCCGGGATCGTCGACGCCGCGATGAGGCTGGCGATCACCCACGCGCAACGGGTGAAGGGCACGACGTATCCGAATCCGCCTGTGGGAGCGGTCATCCTGAGCCCGGAGGGTGAGGTCGCCGGGGTCGGCGGCACCGAGCCGGCGGGCGGGCCGCACGCCGAGGTCGTGGCGCTGCGGGCGGCGGGGGAGCGGGCCGCCGGTGGCACCGCCGTCGTCACCCTCGAGCCGTGCAACCACCACGGCCGCACCCCGCCCTGCGTCGACGCGCTGATCGAGGCCGGGGTGGCGGCTGTGGTCTACGCCGTCGCCGACCCCAACCCGGTGGCCGCCGGCGGTGCCGAGCGGCTGCACCGGGCCGGCGTCGCGGTCACCGCCGGGGTGGCCGCCGACGCGGTGGCAAGCGGCCCGCTGCGGGAGTGGCTGCACAAGCAGCGCACCGGAAGACCGCACGTCACATGGAAATTCGCCACCAGCATCGACGGGCGCAGCGCCGCCGCCGATGGGTCGTCGCAGTGGATCACCAGCGATGCCGCACGTGCCGATGTGCACCGGCGCAGGGCCGCGGCCGACGCGATCGTGGTGGGTACCGGCACCGTCTTCGCCGACAACCCGACACTGACCGCCCGCCTGCCCGACGGCGCGCTCGCCGAGTGCCAGCCGCTGCGTGTGGTCGTCGGGATGCGGGAGATCTCCTCGGAATCCAATGTCCTCAACGATGATTCGCGCACCATGGTCATCCGTACCCATGACCCGGACGAGGTCGTCCGGTCGCTGTCCGACCGCACCGACGTCCTGGTCGAGGGTGGGCCGACGCTGGCGGGTGCCTTCCTGCGGGCCGGTGTGATCGACCGGATCCTGGCCTATGTGGCCCCGATTCTGCTGGGCGGCCCGATCGCCGCGGTCGACGACGTCGGTGTGCCGAGCATCGCCCGTGCGTTGCGGTGGCGCTACGACGGTGTCGAGCCACTCGGGCCGGACGTCCTGCTCAGTCTGGTTCCCCACTAGCGGTGCCGTCGGCGCTCAGCGGCCGGTGCTCGACGATCTCCCGGGATCCGGTCGCGCCCAGTTTCTCCCGGAACGCCTGCACGGTGTAGCCGACCACGGTCGCGGCGGTCAGTGCGCGCACGGTCGCCGAGCGGGGCAGGCCGAACACCGGGCCCATCTCGCCGAAGTAGTCGCCGGGCCCGGCGACCTTGAGCACTTCCTCACCGCCACTTGCCAATTCGCGGATGATCTCCAGCTCGCCCTCGGACACCACATAAATGGAGTCACCCATGGTGCCCTGTTCGAACAGCGTCTCGCCGGCCTGCAGTTCCACCGTGTCCGGTTCGTGCTCGGTGTAGGCGAGTTGCGGCATCAGCTCGACCACGCGGTCGGCCAGCGGCAGCATCCGGGTGTCGTGGGTGGCGACCACCACCACGCGTTCGCCGGAGGCCAGCTCGCGGATGAGCCGCAGGACCTCCTCGACCTGGATGTAGTCGAGGTGCGCGGTGGGCTCGTCGGCCAGGATCAGCGGCGGATCGAGTGCGATCGCACGGGCCACCGCCACCCGCTGCTGCTGGCCGCCGCTGAGATCGCCGGGCCGGTGCCCCATCCGGTGGGCCAGTCCGACGCGGTCCAACAGCTCCTCGGCCCGCGTGCGGGCTTCGCGCCGGGGCACCCGCGCCGCCCGCAGCGGGATCATCACGTTCTCCAGCGCGGTGAGGCTCGACACCAGGTTGAACGCCTGGAAGACGATGCCGACGGTGTTGCGGCGGTAATGCGACAACTCACGCTGGTCGAGCTTGGTCAGGTCGATGTCACCGAACTCGATGCGACCCGCCGACGGGCTGAGAATGCCGCCCAGACAGGACAGCAGGGTGGTCTTGCCGCATCCGCTGGGGCCGAGCAGGATCGCCAGCGATCCCTCGCTGACGTCCAGACTCAGCCCGTCGATCGGGCGCACCCGGTACTCGCCCTTGGCGTACTCCACCACGAGGTCTTTGATCCGCAGGTCGGCCATGGCTCACGGCCCCCCGAAAGCCAGCGCGGGGTCGACGGTCACCGCGCGGCGCAACCCGGCGACGCTGGCCAGCAAGCCGATTCCGACCGCCAGTACCGGCAGCGAGATGAACGCCAGCCGTGGGATGTCCACCCGCATCGGGAACAGCGGGCCCAGCAGGACGGAGAGGCCGGCGCCCAGCAGCGCCGAGAGCAGGGCGACGATCACCGCCTGCATCGCCAGCCCGCCCATGATCGAGCGGGTGGGCACCCCGACGGCCTTGAACACCGCGAAGTCGCGGGTGCGTTCCAATGCCGAGACGTAGATCATCGACCCGACGATCAGCGCGGCGACCACCCACAGCAGCCCGGCCATCAGCGATATGGCCTGCCGTGCGCCGTTGAGCGCCCGCGACAGGTCCTCGACGGCGCCGGCCCGGTCGACCACCCGGTAGCCGTTGGGCGGTTGCGCGGGCACACCCCGCACGCCGATCGAGGAGATCAGCTGCTGGCCGGAGAACAGCAGCTGCTGTGCTCCGGCAACGGTGAGGAAGATGTTGGGCTGACCGGCCAGCGCCGTGGAGTCGTGCACGATGCCGACGATGTTCAGAGTGCGCGAACCGATTTCGACCCGGTCGCCCACGGCCTTGCGCATGGTGCTCGACACCGCGACCTCGTCGGGTGCCGCGGGGGGCCGGCCACTGCTCAGCGCGGGCATGCCCGGGCCGCGTTCGGGCGCGCCGAACACGTTGACGTTGCGGGCCGTGCCGCGATCGGGCATCGTCGCGCTGCCGTAGACCAGCGGCACGGCGACCTGTACTCCAGGCAGCCGGCTGACCTGCTGGACCTCGGTGGGCGCGAACGGCGACGACCCGAGAAACGGTCCCGGCGCACCGCTTTTGACCACATAGGTCTGCAGGCCCAGAGCGTCGACGGTGCGGTTGGCCTCGACGCCAAAACCGTTGGCCAGTCCGGTGAGAACCAGGGTCATGGCGAACACCAACCCGGTGCCGACGATCGCGATGACGAATCGCCGCTTGCGCCACTGCAGGTCGCGCAGCGCCGCGATCAGCACCTCGTCGTTCCCGGCATTGGGCGAGGGTACCGACCCGCGGGGCTATCCGGAGAAGGCTTGCACCAATTGCGCGCAGAAAGCGGGCAGGTCGTCGGGCTTGCGGCTGGACACCAGCGTGTTGGGCCCGCCGGTGCAGACCATCACCTCCTGGTCCACCCAGTTCGCGCCCGCGTTGCGCAGATCGGTCTGCAGCCCCTGGCGCCAGGACGTGATCTGTGCCCGGTCCGCTCGACAGACGTCGGCCTCCACCAGGGCAGCACGGTCGCCGGGCTTGAGGTCACGTTCGGCCATGACTCGCCAGCACCAGGTCGTAGACATGCTGATAGCGCCGCTTGCGCTACCTCGACCGATCTTCGCCCGCCGCCACCGTCTCTGCCCAACGCCTCCCCGGCCGATGGGCCCCGACCGATGCGCGCCGCGGTCGTACATCTGCTGTGCCGCCATAATCGACGACCGCCGGCAGCGCAGCCGACGAGAGGGAGCCGACGTGAGCGATGCGGGAGTGCTCGGGCCTGTTCCCGCCCGGCAGCCGGCTCGACGAGGACGGCAGCCTGATGGTCGGGGGCTGCCGGCTGGACGCGCTCGCCGCCGAGTTCGGCACCCCGGTGATGGTGATCGACGAGATTGCGCTGCGCCGCCGGGCCCGCGAGTACCTGGCGGCGTTCCGCGACCGCTGGCCCCGATCGGATGTGGCGTTCGCGTCGAAGGCGTTCCCCTGCACAGCGATTCAGCGGCTGATGAGCGAGGAGGGCCTGCACCTCGACGTCGCGGGCGGGGGAGAGGTGATCACCGCGCTGGCCGCCGGCGCGGACCCGGCCCGAATGCTGTTGCACGGCAACGCCAAGACCGACGAGGAGCTGGAGCTCGCCGTCGGCAACGGGGTCGGGCTGGTGGTCGTCGACAACTTCGACGACATCGACCGGCTGGAACGCATCGTCGAGCCGGGCCGCCGTCAGGCCTGTCTGGTGCGGGTGGTTCCCGGGATCGGGGCCGACACCCATGCGGCGATGGCCACCGGGCATGCCGGCTCGAAATTCGGTCTGCTGCCCGAGGATGCGCGCGTCGCGATCGACCGGATCCGGCGCAGCCGGGTGCTGCGCTGCGACGGCGTGCACACCCACGTCGGCTCCCAACTGCTGGACGTCGGGCAGCTGGCGGCGGCGGTGGCCCCGGTCGCCGAACTCGGGCAGCTTCGACGTCTACGACTTCGGCGGCGGCCTCGGCGCGCGCTACACCTACGGCGACCATCCGCCGTCGGTCGCCGCAGTACGCGCAGACGATGATCGACACCGCCCGCGCGCTGATTCCCGCCGACGCCCGCATCATCGTCGAGCCGGGCCGGTCGATGGTCGCCGCCGCCGGCTGCACGGTCTACCGGGTCACCACCGTCAAGCGCGGGCCGGTCACCCACGTCGCCGTCGACGGCGGGATGGGGGACAACCTCGAGGTGTCGCTGTACGGCCAGCGGTTCGAGGCGACCCTGGTCGACCGGGTGGGCGGCGGCGAGACCGTGAGCGTGGTGGGCCGGCACTGCGAGTCCGGTGACCAGTTGATCGACGCTGTGCCGCTTGACAATCCGGTCGTGGGCGACCTGCTGGCGGTTCCCGTCACCGGGGCGTACTGCTACACGATGTCCAACCACTACAACGGCGCCCGGCGCATCCCGGTGGTGTTCGCCGCCGACGGCGACGCCCGCCTGGTGGTGCGCCGTGACACCTGGGCGGACCTGCTGGCCCGCGATGTGCCGCCCTCAGCGCAGGGCGGGTAGCGCCGACTCGGCGTCGGTCTCGTCGGCGTGGGCCTGCTTGCCGCCGATGAACAACGCCAGTGCGGCACCCACCAGACACACGATCACGTGATGAAGAAGATCGAGCCGTACTGCATGGCGAAGGCCGTGCGGTATCGCGCCGCCTCCGCCGGCGATCTTGGCGAACAGGCTGTTTCCGCCCGGGCTCGGGCAGTGTCGCGATGATCTGGTTGAACCGGTACAGGCCCCACGCGGTCAGCGCCGCGACGCCGATCAGCATGCCGGTCATCCGGGCCACCACCACCAGCGACGACGCGATGCCGTGCTGGCCGGCGGGCACCACCCGCAGCGCGGCCGAGGTCAGCGGACCGATCACCAGGCCCAGCCCGACACCGGCCAGCGCCAGGTCGGTGTCGAACACCGGCAGCGACACCAGGCCCAGGTCGTGGCGGGCCGACAGCACGTCGATGCCCCACTTCGACACCAGCCAGTAGGCGCCCGCGGCGATCAGCATGCCGACGACGGCCACCACCCGGTCGCCGACCCTGGTGGCGATCCAGCCGCCGACCAGGGCGCCGATCGGCAGCGCGATCAGGAAGTGCAGCAACAGGAATGCGGCCCCGGTCTGGTCCTTGCCCAGCACGCCCTGCCCGAACAGTTCGACGTTGACCAGCGTCACCATCAGAGCCGCGCCCGCGCACATCGAGGTGCCCAGCGAGGACAGGAACGGGCACGAACCGCACGCCGGCCGGTTCGATGAGCCGGGTGCGCGCGAACCGCTCCCACACCGCGAACGCGATCGCCGCCACGACCGCCCCGCCCACCAGCGGCAGGCCGTAGCTCGGCAGCACCTGCTTGCCGTCCGGTGCCGGGTTGTACAGGCCGATCACGGCCAGGCCCAGCGCGATCGCCAGCAGCACACCGCCGACCACGTCGACCCGCTCCGGATCGGCGCTGCGGTCGCGGGACGGCAGGCTGAAGTGGATCAGCACCATCGCGATCAGCGGTCAGCGGCACGTTGATCCAGAACACGTCCTGCCACTTCGAGCGCCGCAGCACCACGCGCGATGCCGTACAGCGGGCCGAGCACGCTGCCGAGTTCCTGGGCGGCGCCGATGCCGCCGAGCACCGCGGCGCGGCTGCGGGCCGCCCACAGGTCGGCGGCCAGCGCCAGCGTCACCGGCAGCAGCGCGCCGCTGGCCACGCCCTGGATGACAGCCGCCCGATCACCAGCATCGTCAGGTCGGTGGACAGCGCGGTCACCACCGAGCCGACCGCGAACGTCGCCAGGCTGAGCTGCAGCACCAGTTTGCGCCCGAACCGGTCGGACAGCCGGCCCAGCAGCGGCATCGCCGCGATGTAGCCGAGCAGATACCAGGTGATGATCGGCGTGACCCGCTGGATCTTGTTGATCGGGATGCCGACGGCTTCATGATGTCGGTCATGATCGTCACGACGACATAGGTGTCGAGCGCGCCGAGCAGCACGGCCAGGCTGCCGGCCCCGATCGCGATGCGGCGGCTGCGGCCGCTGGTGTCCGCCCGGTCGGCGGCGGTTTCGGCGGTGTCTTGCGCTTCGGACATCAGACTCCGGCGGCGGTCAGACCGCGGGCTTGGTGACGGTCACCGGCTTGTCCCAGTCCGACAGGGTCAGCTGGACGCTGTTGCCGTCGCTGGGGTCGATCTTGGCCTGCACCAGCTGGTGCGGATCGTCCTTGCCGATCCACACCGTGGCGGGGATCGGTCCGGTGGCCTTGATCTGCGGGATGAGCTTGTTGACCGCGTCGGCGGTGACCTTGCCGGCGATCCGCACGGTGTTCACGCCGTTGATGGTCTCGCTGGCCTGCGACTTGGCGTCGCTGATGCTGGCCAGCATGTTGGCCAGGCCGGTGTCCGGGTTCAGGATCACCGAGGGGTCGTAGATGTCGGCGGCCGGTCCCATGTCGAGCCAGCTGTTGGGGGTCAGCGCGGCGTAGAGCGTGCCCTCGAGGACCACCAGCTGGATGTCGACGTCGGAGCCGCCCATCGAGATCGTGGAGTTGCCCGAGACGGCGACGCTGGGCACGTTGGTCAGGTCACCGGTGAGCTTCTTGACGGGCAGGCCCGTCGATCTTGCCGGTGACGGTGATCTCCAGGTGGGCGCTCTTGAGCGCCTTGGTGGTCTGGGTGGACTGCTGCAGCAGCCCCGGCGGCGTCCGGGAGCGACTCGGCCGGTTTCGACGAGCAGCCCGCGAGAAGAGCGGCATGGCGAGCAGGGCGGCAAGGACGGCGAACATTCGGCGGCACGTCGGCATGAGAGCATCGTAGTGGGTCCGGCCGGGTCGGCCTCGATTGGCGAGGCCGGGGTTGCCCTAGGCCGTGACTGCTCGGTATGAGTGTCTGCATGGGCAGTGACCTGGCGTTTCAGCATGTCCGGCTGAGCACTCGGCGACGGCGCCGCGCTGGTGGCCGCGATGGTCGCCGAGATGCGCGAGCTCTACGACGGACTCGACATCGAGGCCCCGGACATGCCGAAGGCCGGCGCGGCCGAGCTCGGGCCGCCCGGCGGCACCTTCCTGGTCGGCTACCGCGACGGCCGGCCGGTCTGCGGCGGCGGGATCAAGCGGCTGCCCGACGGCGCCTGTGAGATCAAGCGGATGTACGTCGTGCCCGACGAGCGAGGAAAGGGCCTGGCCAGGGTGCTGCTGCACGCGCTGGAGGACGCCGCGCGCGGGCTGGGCTACCAGATCGCCCGGCTTGACACCGGGTCGCGGCCAGCCGCACGCCCAGGGCCTCTACGAGGCCGAGGGCTACCGGCGAGTGCCGAACTTCAACGGCAACCCGGTCGCCACGTTCTTCGGGGAGAAACGGCTGGCTCCGGCCGGGGACTAGATTGGGGCGCGTGTTCACCGGAATCGTCGAGGAACTGGGCGAAGTCGTCGGCAAGGACGAGCTGGGCGACTCCGCCCGGTTCGTCATCCGCGGACCCGTCGTCACCGCCGACGCCCGCCACGGCGACTCGATCGCCGTCAACGGCGTCTGCCTGACTGTGGTGGAGGTGCTGCCCGACGGGCGGTTCAGCGCCGACGTGATGGCCGAGACGCTCAACCGGTCGAGCCTGGCCGCCGTCGACGTCGGCAGCGCGGTGAACCTCGAGCGGGCGGCGGCGCTCAACAGCCGGCTGGGCGGCCACATCGTGCAGGGCCACGTCGACGGCACCGGGACGGTGATCTCGCGCACGCCGTCGGAGCACTGGGAGGTGGTGCGGATCGCGCTGCCCGCCGGAGCTGTCCCGCTACGTCGTCGAAAAGGGCTCGATCACCGTCGACGGCATCTCGCTGACGGTGTCTGCGCTGGGCGACGACTGGTTCGAGGTGTCGCTGATCCCGACCACGCTGGCCCTGACGACGCTGGGCCGCGCGCCGGTCGGCACACCGGTCAACCTCGAGGTGGACGTGATCGCCAAATATGTCGAGCGGCTGATGAATTCGCGCAGTTACTGATCACGGGTTGCGTCTACGCCTCGGCGTTGAGCGGCCCCGGAACCTTCGTCAGCTGGATGGGGGCGTAGAGGGTGCCCGCGTTGGTGCCGCAGTAACCCGGGATTGAAGATGCTGATGTAGCCGACCAGCGTCACCGCATCCCACGAATAGGTGACCGACGCCGGGAACCTTCGAGTTGTCCTCGCAGGTGATCGCGTCGGATCGGTCGACGCGCATGCTCCAGGATCCGACGGTCAGGTGGGCGTCACCCTGGAACGGTGCATTGACTCCGCCTGTTTCGGCGATGTGGACACACGGTATGAACGGATCGCCTTCGCACGGTGTGACGGTCCAGGTGAAGGTGTTCTCACCCATGGCCAGCTGGTATGTGCCGCTGAAGTCGTCGTCCGCGCGAGCCGGTCCGGCAAGGCCGACGCAGCCCACGGCCAGGATCGCTGCGGCCGTCGTCACTGTACTCAATTTCATCTGGCTCTCCCTGTGCGCCCCTCGTGCGGCCTTGGCGGCCAATCGTGTAGGAGTATCGCACGAAGGTGGACTCGACTGTGCCCGTGTGGCTGGCAGGGGCGGGCAGTTCGCGTCGGTCCGCCACGTCAGCGTGCGTGATATCTCCCCCCGCCGGCGAAGTGGGCAATAAACCGCGCGTCGGGATGGTTCATACTGTGTGCAGCAGCTATCGGGACTCCGACGCGAGTTCCGGAGGACAGGCGGCAACGATGACGAGGCTGGACACCGTCGAGAGGGCGGTCGCCGATATCGCGGCGGGCAAGGCCGTCGTCGTCATCGATGACGAGGACCGCGAGAACGAGGGCGACCTGATCTTCGCCGCCGAGAAGGCGACGCCGGAGTTGGTCGCCTTCATGGTCCGCTACACCTCGGGTTACCTGTGCGTGCCGCTGGCCGGCGAGATCTGCGACCGGCTCGGACTGCTGCCGATGTACGCGGTGAACCAGGACAAGCACGGCACCGCCTACACCGTCACCGTCGATGCGAAAATTGGTGTGGGGACCGGTATTTCGGCCTCGGACCGGGCGACGACGATGCGGCTGCTTGCCGATCCGTCCAGCGTCTCCCAGGACTTCACCAAGCCCGGCCACGTGGTTCCGTTGCGCGCCAAGGACGGCGGCGTGCTGCGCCGCCCCGGCCACACCGAGGCCGCCGTCGACCTGGCCCGGATGGCCGGCCTGCAGCCCGCCGGCGCCATCTGCGAGATCGTCAGCCAGAAGGACGAGGGCGCGATGGCCCAGACCGACGAGCTGCGGGTCTTCGCCGACGAGCACGGACTGGCCCTGATCTCGATCGCCGACCTCATCGAGTGGCGGCGCAAGCACGAGAAGCACATCGAGCGGATCGCCGAGGCGCGCATCCCGACCCGGCACGGCGAATTCCGGGCGGTCGGCTACAGCAGCATCTACGAGGAGGTCGAGCACGTCGCCCTGGTGCGGGGCGACATCGCCGGCCCCGAGAACGACGGCCACGACGTGCTGGTCCGAGTGCACTCCGAATGCCTCACCGGTGACGTGTTCGGCTCGCGGCGCTGCGACTGCGGGCCGCAGTTGGACGCCGCGCTGGCCATGGTCGCCCGCGAGGGCCGCGGCATCGTGCTCTACATGCGCGGCCACGAGGGCCGCGGCATCGGCCTGATGCACAAGCTGCAGGCCTACCAGCTGCAGGACGCCGGCGCCGACACCGTCGATGCCAATCTCGAGCTGGGGCTGCCCGCCGACGCCCGGGACTACGGGATCGGCGCCCAGATCCTGGTGGATCTCGGTGTGCGGTCGATGCGGCTGCTGACCAACAACCCGGCCAAGCGCGTCGGTCTGGACGGCTACGGGCTGCACATCATCGAGCGGGTGCCGCTGCCGGTGCGCGCCAACGCCGAGAACATCCGCTACCTGATGACCAAGCGCGACCGGATGGGCCACGACCTGACCGGCCTCGACGACTACGACGAGGCGGTGCGGCTGCCCGGAGATCTCGGCGGCGCCCTGTGAGTGCGAGCGGGAGACGGCGTCCCGGAACTTCCCGAGATGGACGCCTCGGAGCTGTCGCTGGCCATCGTGGCCAGCACGTGGCACGCCAAGATCTGCAACGCCCTGCTCGACGGCGCCCGCCGGGTCGCCGAGGACTCCGGCATCCCCAGCCCGACGGTCGTTCGGGTGCTCGGCGCCATCGAGATACCAGTCGTGGCACAGGAACTCGCGCGCACGCACGACGCCGTCGTCGCGCTCGGAGTGGTGATCCGCGGACAGACACCGCATTTCGACTACGTCTGCGACGCCGTCACACAGGGCCTCACCCGGGTCTCGCTGGACGCGTCGACCCCGGTGGCCAACGGCGTGCTGACCACCAACACCGAGGATCAGGCGCTCGACCGGGCCGGGCTGCCCGGCTCCGCCGAGGACAAGGGCGCGCAGGCCGCGGCCGCGGCGCTGTCGACCGCGCTGACGCTGCGCCATCTTCGGGCATGAGCCGATCCACCGGCGAATGGGATGTGGTGTTGCGGCCCCGGCTGACGCCGCTGTTCGCCTACATCGCCGCGTTCATCATCGCCGGCGCCGGGATCACCGTGGGCTTCCTGCTCAACCTGCGCTACACCGGCGCCTTCATCCAGCCCGCCGACCAGGTTGCCGTTGCGTCCCTGGGCGTCATCATCGCCGCGGCCGTCCTGCTGCTGGCGCTGCCGCGGGTGCGGGTCGGCCCGGCCGGGATCGCCGTGCGCAACGTGGTACTCGAACGCCTCGTCCCCTGGGATGAGGTCGTGGACGTCTCGTTCCCGGAGAGCTCCCGGTGGGCGCGGGTCGACATCGCCGACTACGAGTACGTTCCCGTGCTTGCCATCCAGGCCGTGGACGGGGAACGTGCTGCCGACGCGATGGACACCCTCCGGGCCCTGATGATCAAGTACCGGCCCGACCTCAGCCGAAGCTGAGCTGCATTCCCACCTCACCCGGAGCGTCGCCGGGCACCTCGGTGAACCCGAAACCCTCGTAGAGCGACCGGGCGACGGTGTTGTCGGGCGCCATCCGCAGTGTGACGGTGCGAACGCCGCTGCGGCGTGCCCAGTCCAGGGCGGTCCCGACCAGCCGACGGGCCAGGCCGCGGCCGCGCACCCGCGGATCGAGCCACAGCGAGTACAGGTAGACGGTGTCGGGACGTTCGCGGTGGGCGGCGATCAGGCCGGCCGGACGGTGTCCGATGTCGCCGGCCCGGCGGCTCCGGTGGCACCAACAGCGCGAACTGGGCGTGGTCGCGCAGGCGCTGCTGCCAGCTGGCGGGAGTGAACCGGGACTCGGTCAGGTATTGCACGCTGCCGGTGCCGAACGCATCCGAGAGCGCCCGTAACCGGAGGTGAGCGAACTGCTCCCAATCCGACTCGGTGAGGCGGATGATTCGCGTCCGCTCGCTGCCGGTGCTGGGCACGCCGTCACGGTAGCGGCTGCCGGGCCGGGCCGTCCGACCCCGGTACTAACCTGAAGATCGTGCCCGATCCCGCGACGTACCGCCCAGCGCCCGGGTCCATTCCCGTCCAGCCGGGCGTCTACCGCTTCCGGGATCCCCACGGCCGGGTCATCTACGTCGGCAAGGCCAAGAGCCTGCGCAGCCGGCTGACGTCCTACTTCGCCGACCTCGCCAGCCTGCATCCGCGCACCCGCCAGATGGTGACCACCGCCGCGAAGGTGGAGTGGACGGTGGTCAACACCGAGGTCGAGGCCCTGCAGCTGGAATACAACTGGATCAAGGAATTCGACCCGCGGTTCAACGTCCGCTACCGCGACGACAAGTCCTACCCGGTGCTGGCCGTGACGCTCAACGAGGAATACCCGCGGCTGTTCGTCTATCGCGGGCCCCGGCGCAAGGGGGTCCGCTACTTCGGCCCGTACTCGCACGCCTGGGCCATCCGCGAGACCCTCGACCTGCTCACCCGGGTGTTCCCGGCCCGAACCTGTTCGGCCGGAGTGTTCAAGCGGCACAACCAGATCGGGCGGCCGTGCCTGCTGGGTTACATCGACAAGTGCTCGGCGCCGTGCGTCGGCAGGGTCAGCGCCGAGGAGCACCGCGAGATCGTCGCTGAACTTCTGCGACTTCCTGTCCGGCAAGACCGACCGGTTCGCCCGCGAGCTGGAACACCGGATGAGCGCCGCGGCCGCCGAACTCGACTTCGAGCGGGCCGCCCGGCTGCGCGACGACATCGGCGCGCTCAAGCGGGCGCTGGAGAAGCAGGCGGTGGTGCTCGGTGACGGCACCGACGCCGATGTGGTGGCCTTCGCCGACGACGAACTCGAGGCGGCCGTTCAGGTCTTCCACGTCCGCGGCGGCCGGGTCCGCGGACAGCGCGGCTGGGTCGTCGAGAAGCCCGGCGAGCCCGGCGTGTCCGCCGAGGCGCAGCTCGTGGAGCAGTTCATCACCCAGTTCTACGGTGACCAGTTCGAATTGGGCAGCGCGGCAGACGAATCCACCAACCCGGTGCCCCGGGAGGTGCTGGTGCCCTGCCTGCCGCCCAACTCCGATCAGCTGGCCAGCTGGCTGACCGGACTGCGCGGCTCCCGGGTGGCGCTGCGGGTGCCGCAGCGCGGCGACAAGAAGGCGCTGGCCGAGACGGTGCATCGCAACGCCCAGGAGGCGCTGCAACAGCACAAGCTCAAGCGCGCCGGTGACTTCACCGCCAGATCGGCTGCGCTGCAGAACATTCAGGAGTCGCTGGGTCTGGCCGAGGCGCCGCTGCGCATCGAGTGCGTCGACATCAGCCACGTGCAGGGCACCGACGTGGTGGCCTCGCTGGTGGTGTTCGAGGACGGCCTGCCGCGCAAGTCCGACTATCGGCACTTCGCCATCCGGGAGGCCGCCGGCGAGGGTCGTTCCGACGACGTCGCGTCCATCGCCGAGGTGACCCGGCGCCGCTTCCTGCGCCACGTCCACGACCAGCAGGACCCGGACCTTATGTCAGCGCTGCCCGATGTCGCCGGCGTTGCGGCTCCAGAAGGCAAGTCGCGCAAGTTCGCCTACCCGCCCAACCTGTACGTCGTCGACGGCGGCGCACCTCAGGTCAATGCCGCACAGGCCGTCCTCGACGAGCTCGGTGTCGACGACGTGGCGGTGATCGGACTGGCCAAGAGACTCGAGGAGGTGTGGGTGCCCGCCGAACCCGACCCGCTGATCTTCCCCCGCAACAGCGAAGGTCTGTACCTGCTGCAGCGGGTTCGCGACGAGGCGCACCGCTTCGCGATCTCCTACCACCGCAGCAAGCGGTCCAAGCGGATGACGGCCTCGGCGCTGGACTCGGTGCGCGGGCTGGGGGAGTCCCGGCGCAAGGCGCTGGTGACCCACTTCGGCTCGCTGGCCCGGCTGCGCCAGGCCAGCGTCGAGGAGATCACCGCGGTGCCCGGCATCGGGGTCGCGACGGCCGCCGCGGTGCTGGAAGCGCTAGGGGTATCGGCGGATTCGGGGGGATCGCCTGCGCAGGCCGACGAGGTCAGCGATGATCAGACTGCACAGCAGGTATCCGGATGACCGATCACACCACAGGCGAAAACGTGCATACCCAGACGGTGGGCGAACCAGAGTCCGGCATCGACGTGGTGTTGGTGACCGGGCTGTCCGGCGCCGGCCGCGGCACCGCGGCCAAGGTGCTCGAGGATCTCGGCTGGTATGTGGCCGACAACCTGCCGCCCGAACTCATCGCCCGGATGGTCGACCTCGGGCTGGCGGCGGGCTCGCGGATCACCCAACTGGCGGTCGTCATGGACGTCCGGTCCAAGGGGTTCACCGGCGACCTCGACTGGGTGCGCAACGAACTGGCGACCCGCAACATCCACCCGCGGGTGCTGTTCATGGAGGCCTCCGACGACATCCTGGTGCGCCGTTACGAGAACAACCGGCGCAGCCATCCGTTGCAGGGCAACCAGACACTGGCCGAGGGCATCGCGGCCGAGCGGGCGATGCTCGCCCCGGTGCGGGCGTCGGCCGACCTGGTCATCGACACCTCGACGCTGTCGGTGCGCGCGCTGCGGGAGAGCATCGAGCGGGCGTTCGGCGGTGAGACGGTGGCGCAGACCAGCGTCACGGTCGAATCGTTCGGTTTCAAGTACGGCCTGCCGATGGACGCGGACATGGTGATGGACGTCCGGTTCCTGCCCAACCCGCACTGGGTCGACGAACTGAGGCCGCAGACCGGGCAGCATCCGGCCGTCCGCGACTACGTGCTGAGCCAACCCGGCGCGACGGAGTTCCTGCAGACCTACCATCAGCTGCTGAAGCTCGTCGTGGACGGCTACAGCCGGGAGGGGAAGCGATACATGACCGTGGCCATCGGCTGCACCGGGGGAAAGCACCGCAGTGTCGCGATGGCCGAGGCGCTCGCCGGGCTGCTCGGTGGAAACGAGCACCTGTCGGTGCGGGTGCTCCATCGGGATCTGGGCCGCGAATGAGTTGGCCGGCGGGCATGAGCGAGGCGACCGGGGAGACGAGTCCACGCATCGTCGCCCTCGGGGGCGGCCACGGCCTGTACGCGACGCTGTCGGCGGCCCGCAGGCTGACCCCGCACGTCACCGCGGTGGTCACCGTCGCCGACGACGGCGGATCCTCGGGCCGGCTGCGCAGCGAACTCGACATCGTGCCACCCGGTGACCTGCGAATGGCGTTGGCCGCCTTGGCATCCGACAGTCCGCACGGCCGGCTGTGGGCGACCATCATCCAGCACCGGTTCGGCGGCAGCGGCGCTCTGGCCGGGCATCCGATCGGCAATCTCATTCTGGCCGGCCTCAACGAAGTGCTCGCCGACCCGGTCGCCGCACTCGACGAACTCGGCCGCGTCCTGGACCTCAAGGGCCGGGTGCTGCCGATGTGCCCGATCGCTCTGCAGATCGAAGCCGACGTGGCCGGGCTGGAGAGCGATCCGCGGATGAGCCGGGTGATCAGCGGGCAGGTGGCCGTCGCCACCACGCCGGGAAAGGTCCGCCGGGTGCGGCTGCTCCCCGGCGACCCGCCGGCGACCCGGCAGGCCGTCGACGCCATCATGGCCGCCGATCTGGTGGTGCTCGGACCGGGCTCGTGGTTCACCAGCGTCATCCCGCACGTGCTGGTGCCGGAACTGGTGGCCGCCCTGAAAGCCACCACCGCGCGGCGGGCCCTGGTGCTCAACCTGGCCTCCGAGCCGGGGGAGACGGCCGGGTTCTCGACCGAGCGTCACCTGCACGTCCTGGCCCAACATGCGCCCGGTTTCTCCGTGCACGAGATCATCGTCGACGCCGCCCGGGTGCCGTCGGACCGCGAACGTGACCAACTTCGCCGTACCGCGAGCCTGCTGGAAGCGTCAGTTCAGTTTGCTGACGTGTCCAGACCTGGTACACCTTTACATGACCCGGCCAAGTTGGCCGCAGCGCTCGACGGTGTGCGCACACGGGGAGCGCTCGACACGCCACCCGCCGCCGCCCGGACCGCTGCCCCGACGGAGGCCCGGGCGATGCGACAGGGGGACGGGGTGAGGGGACTGAGCGGACCGAGAGGTGACGACCCGTGGCGATGACTGCCGAGGTCAAGGACGAACTGAGCCGGCTGGTGGTCAATTCCGTGAGTGCTCGCCGCGCGGAAGTGGCGTCGCTGCTGCGGTTCGCCGGAGGTCTGCACATCGTGTCCGGCCGTGTCGTGGTCGAGGCCGAGGTGGATCTGGGCATCATCGCCCGTCGGCTTCGCAAGGACATCCACGACCTCTACGGCTACAACGCCGTCGTGCACGTGTTGTCGGCGAGCGGTATCCGCAAGAGCACCCGCTATCTGGTCCGGGTGGCCAAGGATGGCGAGGCGCTGGCGCGCCAGACCGGCCTGCTCGACCTGCGCGGCCGTCCGGTGCGCGGGCTGCCGGCCCAGGTGGTCGGCGGCAGTGTCGGTGACGCCGAGGCCGCCTGGCGCGGAGCGTTTCTGGCGCATGGCTCGCTGACCGAACCGGGCCGCTCGTCGGCCCTCGAAGTCAGTTGTCCCGGACCGGAAGCCGCGCTCGCGCTGGTCGGGGCGGCCCGCCGTCTGGGGGTGAGCGCCAAGGCGCGCGAGGTGCGTGGCACGGACCGCGTCGTGGTGCGCGACGGCGAGGCCATCGGTGCGCTGCTGACCAGGATGGGCGCCCAGGACACCCGGCTGATCTGGGAGGAGCGGCGGATGCGCCGCGAGGTCCGGGCGACCGCCAACCGGCTGGCGAACTTCGACGACGCCAACCTGCGCCGGTCCGCGCGTGCCGCGGTGGCCGCCGCCGCCCGGGTCGAGCGCGCGCTCTACATCCTGGCCGACACCGTGCCGGAGCACCTGGCCGCCGCGGGCAGGCTGCGCGTGGAGCACCGGCAGGCGTCACTGGAGGAACTGGGCCGGCTGGCCGATCCGCCGATGACGAAAGATGCTGTGGCAGGCCGGATTCGGCGTCTGTTGTCGATGGCGGATCGCAAGGCCAAGCAGGACGGAATTCCGGACACCGAGTCCGCCGTCACTCCGGATCTGCTCGAAGACGCCTAGGCGTCGCTCGAAACCTGCTCCACGGCGGTGATTTCCGGTTGGTTCGCCGTCATCGCCCAGCGGATGCCGCCGACCAGCACCCGTCCGGCGAGCCGGATTCCGGTGGCCTCCACCGGCGGTAGGTACGGCAGCCGCAACGGCAGTCGGGCCCAGGCGGGCAACATCGCCACCGAGGCCGATGCCAGGATGCCGTAGGGCACTCGCGCCAGCAGCGGCAGCGGCGGGGTGAGCAGCAGGAAGCGTGCCGCCTCGCGGGCGGCGTCGGTGCCGTGTAACTCGTTGCGGTAAGCGTTGATTCGCTCGGCCAGCTGGGCCTCGGTGCGCGGCGGGTCGGGCACCCCCAGTGCGTGGGCGATCCGCGCGGTGTCGGCGACGTACGCGTCGCGACCGTCCTGGTCGAGCGGCTGGGCGCCGTAGAGCTGATGGGCGAGCAGGAAGCTGTCGATCTCGGCGATGTGGACCCACTCGAGCAGGTGCGGGTCGTCGGCCCGGTACGGCCTGCCGTCGGGTGCGACGCCCTGGACCCGGCGGTGGATGCCGCGGACCCGGTCCACCGCCCGCTGGGCGTCGGCGGCCGGGCCGAAGGTGGTCACGGCCAGGAATGTGCTGGTGCGCTGCAAGCGGCCCCATGGGTCGCCGCGGTAGTCGGAGTGCTCGGCGACGCCGGCCATCGCCAGCGGGTGCAGGGACTGCAGCAGCAACGCCCGCAGGCCACCGACGAACATCGACGCGTCGGCGTGCACTCGGCGGATCGGCCGGTCCCCGGCGAACCAGCGCGGTCCGGGGGTGTTGTGGATCCGGTCGCGGTTCTGCGGGCCCTCCGGGCCGGCGACCATCGCGAACAGCCCTTGCCCGAGGCGTTTTCGGAACGCACCGAGATCGGGGGTGCTCGCCATTCCCCGACGCTACGCGTTGCGCGGAGTCGGTGTCGAACCCCTCGGCGGTTCGTTACGGTTTCGCCATGACCGGCGACGACGTGCTGCGCGTCGGCGCCGCGTTCCCCGATCCGCCGTTCAACTCCGTGGGATCATTCCCGGGTCGCTTCGCTCCTGCCCGCCGGCCGGCCGGCTCCGGACTCGACATCGAACTGATGGATGCGATCGGAGGCCTCCTCGGCCGTGCCGTGGAATTCGTCCGGTACTCCGGCCGCGATTTCAACGGAATCTTCGACGCCCTGGATTCCGGCGAGTTCGACTGCGTCGCCTCGGGCACCACCATCACCGGCTCGCGTGCGCTCAAGGCCGCGTTCTGCGACCCGTACCTGATCTCGGGTCAGGCGCTGGCGGTGGACACCGTGCGGTTGCCCGAGGTCCGGTCGGTCGATGACCTCGAGGGCCTCACCGTCGGGGTGCAGCAGGGCAACACCAGCCAGCCGATCGCCAACCGGCTGATGGCCGAGGGGAAGGTCGCCCGGGTCAGGGTGTACGCCTACGGCAGCATCCGCACCGCGCTGCGCGACCTGACCACGGCCCGCTGCGATGCGTTCATGAAGCTGGGCCCGGTGCTGGACGAACTGGTGCGCCCGCTGCCCGATGTCGAGGTCGTCCAGCGCGGCATCACCACCGAGAAGATCGCGATCGCCGTGCCCACCACCGACGCCGCGCTGCTGGCCCGGATCAACGTCGCACAAGCCCAACTCGAGGAGAACGAAACTTTGCCGTCGATCCGGCAACGCTGGACCGGTTCGCCCCGGCTGGACCAGAGCGGCAGCGTGATCGGAATCGATCCGACGGAGATTGCAACCGGTCGCGCACGCCGATGCGCGCGCCACTAGGCTGGCCTCGAGTACCCGAAGCAATTCAAGGAGACAGACGTGACGATCCGGGTTGGCGTTAACGGCTTCGGCCGCATCGGACGCAACTTCTACCGGGCCCTGGCCACCCAGCAGGCCGAGGGTAAGGCCAAAGACATCGAGATCGTGGCGGTGAACGACCTCACCGACAACGCGACTCTCGCGCACCTGCTGAAGTTCGACACGATCCTGGGCCGGCTGCCCCAGGACGTCAGCCTCGAGGGCGAGGACACCATCGTCATCGGCAGCACCAAGATCAAGGCGTTCGAGGTCAAGGACGGCCCGGCTGCCATCCCGTGGGGCGACCTCGGCGTCGACGTCGTCGTCGAGTCGACGGGCATCTTCAACGACGCTCGGGCCCGGGGGCACCTGGAGTCGGGCGTGAAGAAGGTGATCATCTCCGCGCCGGCCAAGGACGAGGACATCACCATCGTCATCGGCGTCAACGACGACAAGTACGACGGCAGCCAGAACGTCATCTCCAACGCGTCGTGCACCACGAACTGCCTGGGCCCGTTCGCCAAGGTGCTCAACGACGAGTTCGGCATCGTGCGCGGTCTGATGACGACCATCCACGCCTACACCGGCGACCAGAACCTGCAGGACGGTCCGCACAAGGACCTGCGCCGGGCGCGGGCCGCCGCGGTGAACATCGTGCCCACCTCGACCGGTGCCGCCAAGGCCATCGGGCTGGTGCTGCCGGAGCTGAAGGGCAAGCTCGACGGCTACGCGCTGCGGGTGCCGATCCCCACCGGTTCGGTCACCGACCTCACCGTCGAACTGAGCAAGGAAGCCAGCGCGGCCGACATCAACGCCGCGATGAAGGCCGCCGCCGAAGGCAAGCTCAAGGGCATCCTCAAGTACTACGACGCGCCGATCGTGTCCAGCGACATCGTCACCGACCCGCACAGCTCGATCTTCGATGCGGGCCTGACCAAGGTGATCGGCAACCAGGCCAAGGTCGTGTCCTGGTACGACAACGAGTGGGGCTACTCCAACCGGCTGGTCGACCTGGTCGGCATCGTCGGTAAGTCGCTGTAACGGCTGATTAGAACCATGGCCGTCAAGACTCTCTCCGATCTGCTCGCCGAAGGCGTCGAAGGTCGGGGCGTGCTGGTGCGCTCCGACCTCAACGTCCCGCTCGACGAGGACGGTGTGATCACCGACCCGGGACGCATCATCGCCTCGGTGCCCACCCTCAAGGCGCTTTCCGACGCCGGTGCCAAGGTCGTGGTGACCGCGCACCTGGGCCGGCCCAAGGGGGCCCCGGATCCGAAGTTCTCGCTGGCGCCGGTGGCCGCCGCGCTGGGGGAGAAGCTGGGCAGGCACGTGCAGCTGGCCGGTGATGTGGTCGGCACCGATGCGCTGGCCCGCGCCGAGGGTCTGACCGACGGCGACGTCCTGCTGCTGGAGAACATCCGCTTCGACCCGCGGGAGACCAGCAAGGACGAGAACGAGCGACTGGCGCTGGCCAAGGCCCTGGTCGAGCTGGTCGGTGATGACGGTGCGTTCGTCTCCGACGGCTTCGGTGTGGTGCACCGCAAGCAGGCCTCGGTCTACGACGTGGCCGCGCTGCTGCCGCACTACGCGGGCACGCTGGTGGCCGCGGAGGTCAAGGTGCTCGAGCAGCTGACCAGCGCCGGTGAACGCCCGTACGCCGTGGTGCTCGGCGGGTCCAAGGTGTCGGACAAGCTGGCCGTGATCGAGAACCTGGCGACCAAGGCCGACAGTCTGATCATCGGCGGCGGCATGTGCTTCACCTTCCTTGCCGCGCAAGGACTTTCGGTCGGTTCCTCGCTGCTGCAGGAGGAGATGATCGACACCTGCCGCCAGCTGCTGGAGACCTACGGTGACGTGATCCACCTGCCGGTCGACATCGTCGTCGCGGAGAAGTTCGCGGCGGACTCGCCGCCGGAGACGGTGGCCGCCGACCAGATCCCGGCCGACAAGATGGGTCTGGACATCGGGCCGGAGTCGGTCAAGCGGTTCGCCACGCTGCTGTCCAACGCGCGGACGATCTTCTGGAACGGGCCGATGGGCGTCTTCGAGTTCCCGGCCTTCGCGGCGGGCACCAAGGGGGTGGCCGAGGCCATCATCGGTGCGACCGCCAAGGGCGCGTTCAGCGTGGTCGGCGGCGGCGACTCGGCGGCCGCGGTGCGTCAGCTGGGTCTGCCCGAGGACGGTTTCTCGCACATTTCGACCGGCGGCGGAGCCTCGCTGGAATACCTTGAGGGCAAGGTCCTGCCCGGTATCGATGTTCTGAATTAGGAGTCGTGTGTCCCGTAAACCGCTGATCGCGGGCAACTGGAAGATGAACCTCAACCATTTCGAGGCCATCGCCCTTGTCCAGAAGATCGCGTTCTCGCTGCCCGACAAGTACTTCGACAAGGTCGACGTCACTGTCATCCCGCCGTTCACCGACCTGCGCAGTGTGCAGACCCTGGTCGACGGCGACAAGCTTCGGCTGACCTACGGCGCGCAGGACGTCTCGCAGCACGACTCGGGTGCCTACACCGGCGAGATCAGCGGTGCGTTCCTGGCCAAGCTGGGCTGCACGTTCGTCGTCGTCGGGCACTCCGAACGCCGGACGTATCACCACGAGGACGACGCGCTGGTCGCGGCGAAGGCCGCCGCGGCGTTCCGGCACGGCCTGATCCCGATCGTGTGCATCGGTGAGCACCTCGACGTCCGCGAGGCCGGCAACCACGTGGAGTACAACGTCACGCAGCTGCGGGGCTCCCTGGCGGGCCTGACCAACGAGCAGCTCACCGACGTGGTGATCGCCTACGAGCCGGTGTGGGCCATCGGCACCGGGCGGGTGGCCAGTGCCGCCGACGCCCAGGAGGTGTGCGGCGCGATCCGCGCCGAGCTCGCCGATCTGGCGACTCCGCAGATCGCAGCCGGTATCCGGGTGCTCTACGGCGGTTCGGTCAACGCCAAGAACATCGGCGAACTCGCTGCTCAGGAGGACGTCGACGGCGCTCTGGTCGGCGGCGCGTCGCTGGACGGCGAGCAGTTCGCCACGCTGTCGGCGATCGCCGCGGGTGGGCCGCTTCCCTGACCCGTAGCCGGACGGCTCGGCACACCAGGTAGGCTGACCCGCATGGTTTTGGCTCTTCAGATCACCTTGGTGGTCACCAGCCTCCTCGTGGTGCTGTTGGTCCTGTTGCACCGCGCCAAGGGCGGCGGCCTGTCGACCCTGTTCGGCGGCGGTGTGCAGTCCAGCCTGTCGGGCTCGACGGTCGTGGAGAAGAACCTCGACCGGCTGACGCTGTTCGTCACCGGCATCTGGGTGGTGTGCATCATCGGGATGGCACTCCAGATCAAGTACGCCGCCTGAGGCCACCTTTGATCGGATCGGCGCCCAGCTCGGACGAAACATCGTCGAGCGACGTGCGCCGGATCATCTTGCAGGCCGCTTTCGACGAGTTGGTCGTCACGGGTATCGACCGTTTCAGTTTCGACCGCGTCGCTGCGCGGGCCGGCGTCGACGCCGGTGTGATCGAGACGCTCTGGCACGATCGCCGGGTGCTGCTGATGGACGCGGTGCTCTCCAGCTCGGAGTCGACCATCCCGATACCCGACACCGGCACTCTGCGCGGTGACCTCGCACTCTCTGTGGAGTCGGCAGTCGCCATCGCATCGACGCCCGAAGGTCGACGGCAGTTCCGCTCGATGCTGCCCTTGGACAGGGACTTCGATCCGACCTGCGTGCAGAAAGACTTCTGGGACAACCGGTTCGCGGCCTGGGCCGTGACGTTTCGGCGTGCCGCCGAACGCGGTGAACTGCGCGACGGGATCGACCCGCTGACCGCGACGCTCATGTTGGCCGGTGCCATCAATGCCGACGTGTTGTTCACCGACAGCCCCATCGGCGCCGCCTATGTCGAACAGGCACTGGACATCTTCCTGCGCGGCATCAGCCGGTAACCAGTGCTGGCTTCCCCTCGTACACGGTGCCCACGATCTGGATGTCCTTGAGCCGCAGCGGATCCACCAGTGTAGGGGTCCTCGGCCAGCACCGTGAAGTTCGCCAGCTTGCCCGGGGTGATGCTGCCGAGTTCGTCTTCCATCCGCCACGAGTAGGCGGCCTCGATCGTCACCGCCCGCAGCGCATCGTGCACCGAGATCCGCTGCTCTGGTCCGGCCGTGCGGCCGCTGGGCGTCTGCCGGTTCACCGCGCACCAGGCCAGCGTCAGCGGCGCGGCCGGTCCCATGGGCAGGTCGGAATGCAGCGACAGCGGGATGCCGCGGCGCAGCACCGAGGCCGCCCGCACCATCGTGTCGGCGCGCCCGGGCCCAGTCCGTGCGCCGTGTACTGGTCGGCGAAACCGACGGGGTAGTAGGGATTGGCCGACACGATGCACCCCAGCCGGGCGATCCGGTCGACCTGCTCTTCACTGGAATTGGCGAAGTGCACGATCACCGTCCGGTGATCGGTCCTCGGCGTGCGCCGCCATGCACTCCTCGATGGTGTCGAGCACGAGATCGAGCCCCGCGTCGCCGTTGACGTGGATGTGCAGCTGCCAGCCGGCGTTCCAGTACACCGTCGCGAACGCGCGGAACGCGTCGGGCTGCATCATCCACTCGCCGTGGTGGCACAGGTCGGGGTGACCCGCGTCGTCGAGATAGGGCTCGCGCATCTGCATCAGCTGGCTGATGATCGCGCCGTCAGCGAACAGCTTGACCTGCTTGGGCAACAGCCGCACCTTGCCCGCCGAAGCCCGGGCGACCTGCTCCTCGGCGTCGGCCACCGCGTCGGCCGGGTCCATTCCGGCGTCGGCCTGGCTGCGGGCGTCCACCAGAAACGTTGAGCTGAAGGGTGTTTCGGCAGCGCCCAGGATCTGCTGGTAGAGCGGCCACGGCTCGACGTCCCACATGATGCCGGGTTCGTTGATCGCCGTGACCCCGTTGCGGTGCAGGTATTCCACCAGCTGCTTCAGCCCGGCGGTCAGCCGCTGCGGGCTCATGAACACCGGCGAGAGGCTCGGCAGCAGCAGGTTCATCCCGGTTTCCCACCAGTGCCCGGCCGCGAAATCGACCATCTCGCTGGCCGGCCCGCGACCGGCCATGTCCGCGGCCGTCAGTCCGAGCGCGTCGATGGCCGCGGTGTTGAGGAACCATTCGTGACACGAGCGCTGCCACACCGCGATCGGACGGGTTGTGCTGATCGCGTCCAGCGCGGCGCGGTCCAGCGGGCCGTGCCACAGCTCGTGGTAGCCCCAGGAGAACAGCCATTCGCTTGGCGCCAGCGCCCGGTGCGCGGCGGTCAGCCGGTCGCGGTACTCCTGCGCCGACCGGGCCGCCGGATACGTCCGGTCCGGCAGCGGCCAGTCCTCGATGGCGATCACCTCGGTCATCAACGTGGTCGCGCCCAGGATCGGATGCAGATGCTGATCGATCAGACCCGGGCAGATCACCGCGTCGGCGAACGTGTCGTCGACAACTCCGGCGCTGCGCAGGTCGTCGATGTCGCCCACTGCCGCAATCCGATTCCCGGACACGGCCACCGCCGTGGCGCTCGGCATGTCGGGATCCATCGTGATCACCCGGCGCGCGGTGTACACCGTCGTCGTTTCGCCCGCCATGGACGTGATCCTGCCGCACCTCACCCCGAGCCGTCCTTGTCGTCGAGTAATCGCTCCGGGATGGTGGACGTCGTTGACTCGCGGCGGTCCGGTCCCGTCCGACCAGGCGATGCGGCCGTCGTCGGTGACGGTGGTCGTGTACGTGCCGTCGGTCGCGGCCGCGTGATCCGTGCCGCAGCCGAAGTAGAGGTTGTCCGCGTCGGTGGGGCCGCCGGCGCTCCAGTCCCGCGCATGGTGGACCTCGCAGTCGTAGCCGGGTACGAAGCAGTCCGGGCTTGGTACAGCCGCGATCGCGGGCGTGGCAGATGATCCGCTGGTCAGCGGTCGCCAGCCGCTTGCTTCGGCCCAGGTAGAGCGGTCGTTCGGAGTGGTCGTCGAACACCGCGAGGTAGTGGATGCTCCCGCTGGCCATCCGGATCACGTCGCGCATGGGCAGACGGCCGGTGCCACCGGTTCGTGCCGCGGGCGGCATCGGCACGGCCGGATCAGCCGACGCTCGCGCCGCCTGCTCCAACTCGGCCAGCGTCGTCGTCACCACCACGGTCACCGGCGCGCCGCGGTGCTGCCCGAGCCCGCCGGAGGCGATCGCCGTCTTGAGCGCCGAGCTTGACCGCGTCGTGGCAGCGCTGCTCGGGGCGTCGCGCATCTCGCTCGTCGGCGTCGGGTTGATGCCGGCCGGGGCGGACCACGGCGGCGACCGCCTCGAGATACGAGCGGGCCTCCGGGTCCAGCCAGCCGGTCAGCCGGCTCATGCCGTCGGGCCCCTGCCGTCCCAGCACCAGCCCGCGGCGGCGGGCGCGATCCTCGTCGGTGAAGTTGCCGTCGGGATTCAGGCAGTCGGCGATGGTCTGCCCGATCGACGGTGACGAACTGCGAATCCTGTTCTCTGGCATGGCGAACCAGTGCTCGCTCGGCCTTCTCCTTGTCGGCGGGCGAAACCGAGGCGGGCAACACGTCCAGCGCCCGGCACACCGCGGCGATGTGATCCTCGCCGACCTCACCGGCCTCCACCGCGGCGGCCAGTTCGGGGAGCTCGGGCGCAGACGGGCGGCCCGGTCAGCGATCGTCGCGGACGAATCCGCGCCGCCACCCGGAACCGCCGCCTGACCTCACCGGCGGTCAGTCGCAGCCGCGACGCCAGCACGTCGCGGACCTTGACCCCGGCGGGCAGCCGTGGGTCGTCGGCCCCGTCCACCGGTGCGGCGATCTCGCCGAACATCCGGTAGGACAGTCCGCGGTTGGTGCGCAGCTGGGTCTCCAGACGCTCGGCCACCTCGATCCGAAAAGCATTGCCGGCCAGATCGGTACACGTCGCGCGCAGGCGCTCGTATGCCGCGTCGACCGAGTCGAGCTCGGCCCGGACCACCGCATGCACCGCCTCGGCGGTCAGCGGTCCGGAGTAGCTCATGAACCCACGGTATCGAACAAACGTTCGACAAGCCGGTGATGAACGCCGGACTGTGGATGAATCCGGGTCTGTGGATAGCCTCACCGACCCTCGCTCTGCGGGCTGCTCTGCGCGCACCGATACTGGACACATGGCTGAGGTCTCCGACGTGACGCTGGCACCGATCGGCGCCGTTCGCCGCACGCAGGTCGGGCGGGAGGCCACCGAGCCGATGCGGGAGGACATCCGGCTGCTCGGCACGATCCTGGGCGACACGGTGCGCGAGCAGAACGGCGAGGAAGTCTTCGACCTCGTCGAGCGGGCCAGGGTCGAGTCGTTCCGGGTCCGGCGCTCCGAGATCGACCGGGCCGACATGACGCGGTTGTTCGACGGCATCGACATTCACCAGGCCATCCCGGTGATCCGCGCGTTCACCCACTTCGCGCTGCTGGCCAATGTCGCCGAGGACATCCACCGCGAGCGGCGGCGAGCCGTCCACGTCGCGGCCGGGGAACCGCCGCAGAACAGCACCCTGGCCGCCACGTATCAGAAGCTCGACGGCGCCGAACTCGACGCCGGCACCGTCGCCGAGGCGCTGCGCGGCGCGTTGGTGTCGCCGGTGATCACCGCCCACCCCACCGAAACCCGGCGCCGCACCGTATTCGACACCCAGCACCACATCACCCAGCTCATGCGGCTCCGGCTGCAGGGCCTGCACGAAACCGAGGACGGCCGTCCGGTCGAGACCGAGCTGCGCAGGCAGATCCTCACGCTGTGGCAGACGGCGCTGATCCGGTTGTCCCGCTTGAAGATTCAGGACGAGATCGAAGTCGGGCTGCGCTACTACCCGGCGGCGTTCTTCGAGGTGATCCCGAAGGTCAACGCCGACGTGCGGCACGCGCTGCGATCCCGCTGGCCCGGCGCCGACCTGCTGGCCGAGCCGATCTTGCGGCCGGGCTCGTGGATCGGCGGCGACCGCGACGGCAACCCGAACGTGACCGCCGACGTGGTGCGGCTGGCCACCGGCAGCGCGGCCTACACGGCGCTGGCGCACTACTTCGCCGAGCTGACCAAGCTCGAGCAGGAGCTGTCGATGTCGGCCCGGCTGGTGAAGACCACCGGCGAGCTGCTCGGCCCTGGCCGATGCGTGCGACGGAGCCGGCCCGCGCCGACGAGCCGTACCGCCGGGCGCTGCGGGTGGTGCACGGCAGGCTGACGGCGACCGGCCGCGCAGATTCTGGACCGCAGGCCCGAGCACGTGCTCGACCTGGGCATGGAGCCGTATGCCACCCCCGACGAGCTGCTGGCCGACCTCGACGTCATCGACGCCTCGCTGCGCGCCAACGGCAGCGCGCTGCTGGCCGATGACCGGCTGGCCCGGCTGCGTGACGCGGTCGACGTCTTCGGCTTCCACCTCAGCGGCCTGGACATGCGGCAGAACTCCGACGTGCACGAGGAGGTGATCGCCGAGCTGCTGGCCTGGGCCGGTGTGCATCCGGACTACGCCGCGCTGTCCGAGCCCGAGCGCGTCGAGGTCCTGGTCGCCGAGCTGTCCACCCGCAGGCCGCTGATCCGCGACGACGCCGAGCTCTCGGAGCTGGCCCGCAAGGAGCTCGACATCGTGTTCGCGGCGGCGCGGGCGGTGCGGGTGTTCGGTCCCGAGGCGGTACCCAACTACATCATCTCGATGTGCCAGTCGGTGTCGGACATGCTCGAGGCCGCGATCCTGCTGAAAGAAGCCGGCCTGCTGGATGTTTCGGGGGAGGACGTGTACGCCCCGGTCGGGATCGTGCCGCTGTTCGAGACGATCGACGACCTGCAGCGCGGCTCGTCGATCCTGGAGTCCGTGCTGGATCTGCCGCAGTACCGGGCGATGGTGCACGCCCGCGGGGAGAGCCAGGAGGTCATGCTCGGCTACTCCGACTCCAACAAGGACGGCGGATACCTGGCGGCCAACTGGGCGCTGTACCGGGCCGAACTGGACCTCGTCGAATCGGCGCGCAAGACCGGAATCCGGTTGCGGCTCTTCCACGGCCGCGGTGGGACGGTCGGCCGGGGCGGCGGCCCGAGCTACGACGCGATCCTGGCCCAGCCGCCGGGTGCGGTGAACGGGTCGCTGCGGCTCACCGAACAGGGTGAGGTGATCGCGGCCAAGTACGCCGAGCCGCGGATCGCCCACCGCAACCTCGAGACGCTGCTCGCGGCGACACTGGAATCGACGCTGCTCGACGTCGAGGGCCTCGGCGACGCGGCCGGCCCGGCCTACCAGGTGCTCGACGACCTCGCCGCCCGAGCACAGCGTGCCTACGCCGAATTGGTCCACGAGACACCGGGTTTCGTGGAGTACTTCAAGGCCTCGACGCCGGTCAGCGAGATCGGCTCGCTCAACATCGGCAGCCGGCCCACCTCACGCAAGCCCACCACCTCGATCGCCGACCTGCGCGCGATCCCGTGGGTGCTGGCGTGGAGCCAGTCACGGGTGATGCTGCCCGGCTGGTACGGCACCGGCACGGCTGTCGAGGAGTGGATCGCCGAGGGCCTGACGGACGGCTCGAGGTGCTGCAGGACCTGTACGTCAAGTGGCCGTTCTTCGCCACCGTGCTGTCCAACATGGCGCAGGTGCTGGCCAAGTCGGACATGGGCCTGGCGGCGCACTACTCCGAACTGGTCGCCGACGAGGAACTGCGGCGACCGGGTGTTCGACAAACTCGTCGCCGAGCACGACCGCACCATCCGCATGCACAAGCTCATCACCGGCCAGGAGGACCTGCTCGCCGACAACCCGGCGCTGGCCCGCTCGGTGTTCAACCGGTTCCCGTACCTGGAGCCGCTGAACCACCTGCAGGTCGAACTGCTGCGCCGGTACCGCTCCGGTGATGACGACGAGCTGGTGCAGCGCGGCATCCTGCTGACCATGAGCGGCCTGGCGTCGGCGCTGCGCAACAGCGGCTAGACCGGAACCGCTCGCGGCGTGCGCGCGTCGAACCCGTTATGACGCAACCCGATTACCACGTGTCTCAGGTTTCCCTGGCCAACACCGCGGAGCTGATCGGACCACTGCCGCTCGTCGCGCCGCCGGTGCTGGGGGACTGGTCGGAGGCGGACCCGGCCGACGTGTGGTGGTGAAGCCGACGCCCGTAGCAAGGTGTAGCGCATTACGCTACGGTAGACGCATGGCCAGAACGATCCCGCAGCGCGAACTGCGGAACGACAACGCGAAAGTGATCGAGGCGGTGACCGCGGGCGAAACCTTCATCGTCACGCGCAACGGCGAACCGGTGGCCGAGCTCCGTCCGATTCGCGCCGGCCGTCGCACCTTCATTTCCCGCGATGACCTGGCTGCGATGGCAGTCGCCGGCGTGCGGATCGATCATCGTCAGTTCCGCGCTGATCTCGACCGGTCGATCGACCAAAGCCTGTGACGTCCGGCCTTCTCGATACCTCTGTCGTCATTGATTGGCACGACCCAGCCGTGATCGCGGCGCTGCCGGACGAGATGGCGATCTCCGCGATCACCGCGGCTGAACTGGCCGCCGGACCGCACCTTGCCACCGACGCCGTGGAAGCGGCGAGACGGCAGACTCGGCTGCAGGAGATTGAATCAACGCTGGAACCGATCCCCTTCGACGGAGCGACGGCGCGCAGCTACGGACTCATCGTGGCAGCCGTCGTCGGCGAAAGAAGAACGCCCCGAAGCCGCTTCGCCGACCTGCTGATCGCTGCGACAGCGCACGCCAACCGACTCGATCTCTACACCCGAAATCCCGATGACTTCACGGGGCTGGAAGGGCTCGTCCGAGTCATCGCCGTGTGACGAGGTCACGCGCCTCGGCGACGTCGTACTCGGCCACCGACGCCGAGAGCATCGCCGCGCTCTGCTCGGTGCTCGGCCCGTCGGCGCGGAACGCCTCGACGGCCGCCCGGGACTCCCAGCGCTCGAAGATGTTGACGCGACCGGGCTCGGTGAGGTCGGCGCTGATCGCGAAGTCGAGACAGCCGGCCGTCGCGCGAGCCTGGTCGACGACCTCGACGCAGCCCGCAAGGTAGGTGTCGCGCTGCCGGGGTTCGACGACGATGTGTCCTGCAACGATGACCATGACCAGGTAGACACCCCGGGCGCGCGGAACTCATCGCCTGGCCACTCATTGACTTCAGACCCCGTCAGTGTGATAGTCGACACAGCCCAATTGAAAATGCTGTTTTCAAAACCTCGCGCTCGACGCGAAGACGGAGAAGCGCGTGGCCGACGAACAGGCCCAGCCGGCCTGGAAGAACCCGATGGCGTGGTTGCCGCACTCGATCGCGGAAGCGGCGCTGTCCGGCACCGGAGGCGACGACGTCGAACTGCCCGCCGCCTGGGCGCATTTGCAGGAACGCCTGACCGCGGCCGAACAACTCGTGGTGTCGACGCCGGTCAACAAGAACCGAGTCGACTACGCGGCCGGCATGCGTCACCTGATGGTGTTGCTGGCGGTCGGCATCGACATGGCGCTGCGGGTGGATCCCGACCCGGTGCTCGCGGTCAACCGCGCCGGCATGGACGACATCGTCACCTGGGGTCTGGAGTGCCCGGACTGCGTCTACATGAACGCCAGCCTGCGCGCCGGCGAGACCTACCGACTCTTCGGCAACCGGGGCACCGCCCGCTACGTCGGCCTGCAGACCATGGACGGTATGGCGGCGACCGCCAACTTCCTCGTCGACGACCTCGAAATCGATGCCGACGGCAACTTCGAGGCGATCCTGTCCGCTGACGAGCACACCGGCAACTGGCTCAAACTCGCCGGGGATCATCCGACGCTGACGGTGCGAAACTTCCTCTACGACTGGGACACCGAGGAACTCGCCTCTCTGCAGATCGAACGCATCGGTGACGAAGTCGAGCCTGCGGACCGCTCGGTGGCCCCGGACGTCTCGGTCTCGCGCCAGCTCTATGCGCTTGGGGAGTTCGTCTACGACAACCTGAAGTTCTTCCTCGACTTCGGCGCGATGCCGCAGGCCAACGGCTTCGTGCCGCCGATGGACATGAGCTCGATGGGTGCCGCCGCCGAAAACCGGCCGGTGATCGGACGATTCGAGCTGGAGCCCGACGAGGCGCTGATCCTCGAGGTCGAACCACCCAAGGGTGTCTACTGGAGCATCTCATTGGGCAATCCGTGGTTGGAGACCATCCACTACGGCCGTCACCAGTCCAGCCTCAACGGGCACCAGGCCGTCGTCGATGCGGACGGGTTGGTGCGCTTCGTGCTGTCTGCGCAAGACCCGGGTGTGGCCAACTGGCTCGACACCGCCGGGCACAGCAACGGCGCGATGCTATTGCGTTGTGTGCGAACCGAAACCGCTCCCGTACCGAGCTCGCGCGTCGTGAAGATCGACGAGGTGCTCTCGGCGCTGCCTGCCGGCACCACGATGACCACTCCCGACGAACGCGCGAGGGTTATCGCAGGACGCCGCCGCGCCGTCCACGAAAGGTTCTACCGATGAGCTTCGCCGCGGACGAACTGGAAGACGGGGCACGCACGGCCACCGGCCTGGACGACTTCGGTTCGTCCTACTACCGCGAAGGCCTCGAGCGAACTGTCGACGCGCTGAACGCCGAAGCCGACCTGAACGAGCTCGGCCGGCTGATCCAGCACGCCACGATCAGTAACGCGCTGATCCAGCGGCTCAAGATCATCGACACCTACAAGCAGCATCCGGAGATCGCCGACGAGGTTGTCGCGGGTCCGGTGGTGATCCTCGGTCTGCCCCGCACCGGTACAACGGCTTTGGGGCAGTTGATCGCCAACGACCCCCAGTTTCGTGCGCTGCGTACCTGGGAGTCCCAGGCGCCCGTGCCGCCGCCGGAGGCCGCCACGCAGCACTCCGACCCGAGGATCGCGCAGGCGGCAGAGGGCATCGCCATGATCGACGACATGTTTCCCGGCGTTCAAGACCATGATGAGCTCGGGGCCCGAGGTCGCCACCGAGTGCCAAGACCTGATGGGTATGAGTTTCCGCACCTACCACTTCGACGGTGTGGTCCGGGTGCCCAGCTACATCGAGTGGCTGATGAACACCGACATGCGCGAGACCTACGAGTACCACAAGCAGGTGCTCAAACTGCTTCAGTGGCACTGCAAGCCGAACCTGTGGCACCTGCGCACCCCGGTGCACATGTTCGCCCTCGACGCGTTCGTCGAGGCATACCCGAACGCGAAATTCCTGTGGAGTCATCGTGATCCGGCGAAGGTGCTGGGTTCGGTGTGCAGCCTCATCGGCTACGTCCGCAGCTGGAGCAGCGACCGTAGGGATCCGCATGAGCTCGGTGCCGAGCAGCTCGCGTGGTGGGCCAAGGGTGTCGGCCGTGCCATGGACTTCCGGAAGAAGTTCGGCGACGACCGCTTCGTCGACGTGTCCTTCGCCGACCTGCAGAACGATCCGGTCAAGACGGTGGCCGACAGCTACGAGCAGCTCGGTCTGGAGTTCACCGACGCGGCGCGCGTGAAGGTCCGGGATTGGGCCGACGGGCACCCTCCCGGCCAGCACGGCACCCACTCCTACGAGCTGGCCGACTACGGGCTCACCGAGGGACAGGTCCACGAGGCGTTCGGCGAATACCTCGCGACCTACGACGCCTCAGCGTGATGGAGGTCCGCAATGCGGGCGGGCGACGCAAGCTCGAGCCCGATCCGCGGGTACAGGGTCGCGATTCTGTCCGCCGCCGCCCAGATCGTTCGCGAGGAGGGCGTCGGGGCGCTCAGTATCGCCCAGGTGCTCAGCCGGTCGCAGTTGAGCACCCGGGCGTTCTACCGGCACTTCGACTCCAAAGACCAACTGGTGGCCGCGTTGTTCCTGGAGATGGCACGGGTCGAGATGCAGCGGCTGCGGCAGCTGATGGCGGCCGCGCCGGATCCGGTTCGGGCCGTGGCGGCCTGGATCGACGGCCGGCTGGACCTGGCCTTCGACGATCTGATCCGCTCGGATCTGCGCAAGATGTCGCTGGAGGCGCAGTCGCAGATGTTCGCCGCCCCGGAACTGGTCGGGCCCGCCTACGACGAGATTCTGCGGCCGCTCGTCGAACAACTCGGGCGCGGAAAGGATCTGGGATTGTTCACTGACATCGACCCCGCAGGGGAAGCGCTGTCGATCCAGGGTGTCGTCTGGTCCAACATCGAGCGGCAATGGGCCGACGCCGGCTGCAACCTGAGCGATCTGCGGGACCGGGTGCAACGGTTCTGCTTGCGGGGCCTCGGGGTCGACGCCGAAACGATCGCCGACATTTCAGAACGCAAGGCTTGACCGACCGAAAGGAAGATCGTGGATCTGGGCTTGGCAGGATCGGCCGCCGTCGTCACCGGCGGCAGCAAGGGAATGGGCTTGGCGATCGCGCAGACACTGGCCGCCGAAGGCGCCCGCGTCGCGGTGATGGCCAGGGGACAGGCAGCGCTGGACGCGGCCGTCGAGTCCGTGCTGGCGGCCGGGGCTCCGGACGCCGTCGGCATCAGCGTGGACATGACCGACGCCGAGTCCATCGCGGCCGGCTTCGAGGCGGTCGGTCAACGCTGGGGTGCGCTGAACAGCCTGGTGCACACCATCGGCCCGGGCGACGGCTACTTCGAGCAGATGACCGATGCCGACTGGGATGCCGCGTTCGCGCTGGGCACCATGTCCGGGGTGCGCTCGATTCGTGCCGCGCTGCCGATGCTGCGGGCCGCCGACTGGGCCCGCATCGTCACGCTGTCGGCGCATTCCATCCAGCGGCAGAACCCGCGGATCGTGGCCTACACCGCGGCGAAGGCGGCGTTGAGCAGCGTCACCAAGAATCTGTCGAAAAGCCTTGCCAAGGACGGCATCCTGGTGAACTGCGTATGCCCGGGCACCATCGTCACCGCCAGCTTCACCGAGAACCTCAAGGACATCCTGGCCGCCGACGGCCTGGACGCCACCAATCCGGTCGACGTGATGACCTGGATCGACAACAACTTTCACCAACCCTGCGACCTGGGCCGCGCCGGGCTGCCGGAGGAGATCGCCTCGATCACCACGTATCTGGCGTCCCGGCGTAACGGCTACGTCACCGGCGCCACCGTCAATGTCGACGGTGGCTCGGACTTCATCTGAGCCGCCAAGCCGTCAGCTGCTGGTCGGTCCCAGCGCGTAGGCACCGGTCTCCGGATGGTGGTACCAGCCGCCGGCCGCCTGGGTGCCGCCGTCGACGTGGATCGTCTGGCCGGTGATGTAGCTGGACATCTCTGATGCGAGAAACACTGCCGCGCCGGCCATCTCGTCGACGTGGCCACCGCGCCCCATCGGAACGGTGAGGCCGAACCGGATGTCGGCCCCCGGTGGGGCGATCTGCATCATCCCTTCGGTCGGGGTGATGTCCGGCGCCAGTGCGTTGACCCGGATCCCGTGCGGGGCCAGTTCGAGTGCGGCGGTCTTGGTGTAGTTGATGACGCCGGCCTTGGCCGCCGCGTATGTTGCGTAGCCGGGTGCGGCGCGGACACCTTCGATGGACGTCACGCTGATGACGGCGCCCGGCAGCTTCTGCTCGACGAGCCGGCGCGCCACCCGCTGGGTACACAGGTAGACGTGGCGCAGGTTCGACTTGTACAAAGCGTCCCAACCATTTTCGGTGGTCTCGAGGATTCCCGACCAGAAGACCCCGCCGGCGTTGTTGACCAGGATCGTGACCGGGCCGAGTTCGGCCTCGGTGCGGGCCAGCGCGGCGTCCACCGCAGCGCTGTCGCGCACATCGGTGGGAATGCCGAGCGCGCCGATCTCCGCCGCTGCCGAAGCGCACGATTCGGGGTCGCGTTCCCAGATCGCCACTTTCGCACCGAACGCCGTCAGGCCTGCCGCGATGCCGCGGCCGATGCCCGCGCCGCCGCCGGTGACGACCGCGACTCGGTCGGTCAGGAGAATGCTCGAGGGATCGAGTGCCATGGGTTCGACTATAGGATAAGGCGCATTTCAGGTGTTACATTTGTTACGCGATATGTTACGTATGTAAGTGGCCGGAGGAGCGGGAGTGTCGACTGCCGAACCGCACCGATCTAGTTCAGATCATGGCGATCTGGGCGATCGAATCCTCGATGCGGCAAGGCGGCTGATCTTCCGCACGGGGGCGCGGAAGTTGTCGCTCTCGGATGTGGCGACGGTGGCCGGGGTATCACGACCGACCATCTACCGATACTTCGTGTCCAAGGACGATTTGATCGCCGCGCTGGGAAAGCACGAGGTCCGGCGCTTCCACACGGCGATGGAGAGGGCCATCTCCGGGGTCGTCGGAGTGGCGCGGCTGGAAGCCGCGGTCGACGTTGTGGCCACCTTCGTCGAGGAGCAGCCGCCCGGGCGCTCGCTGGACCTCGAGCCCGGCTTCGCACACGAACAGATGGCGCAGGCGTTACCCATGATGACCGAGGCATTGACGGTGGTCTTGGGGCAGTGTGCCCGCGAAGACGGCTTCGACCCGGCGGTGACGCCTCACGACCTTGCGGGCGCGATCGCGCGAACCGCATTGAGCCACTACATCTTCCCCGATCCTGATCCCGCAGCGGCACGCAGACAGATCCGCGCTGCGGCGGGGCTGCCCTGCACGGCGAACGGGCGAGTCCGATGAAGGTTCCGAATGTCGCTGACCCGGAGTTCTGGCAGGCCGGCCCCGATGACGAGCTCGCCGATTTCCGGCGCAGCTGCCCGGCGGCCCTGCAGCCCGACGCCGGCTTCTGGGTGGTGGCGGGTCACCGCGAGATCACCGAGATCAGCAAGGACCCGGCCACCTACAGTTCGGCCAAGGGCGTGTTGATCGGCGACCGCAAACGCAAAGTCACCGGAACCGAGTCCATCCTGTACGTCGACCCGCCGCGGCACGTGGCCATGCGGCGCATCGTCAACAAGGGCTTCACGGTGCGCCGCGTGGCCCAGCTGAGCTCGGTCATCGAGGACATCGTGACCCGCGCATTCGATGCGATCGATCCGACCCAGCCGATCGACGCCGTCGACGCGATCAGCGCCCCGGTGCCGATCCTGGTGATCGCCCACATGCTGGGTGTGCCTGCCGAGGACCTGCCGACGTTTCGAACCTGGTCCGACGCGATCGCCATCGCCGCAACCGATCCCACCGACCCGCGCGCAATGGCCGCCATCGACTTCTTCGTCTACTTCAACGCCAGGCTCGACGCGCGCGCAGGCGAGTCCGACCCGCCGGACGACCTGCTCACCGCGATCACCACCGACGAGCTGACCAGAGCCGAACAACTCGGCTTCTGCATGAGCCTGCTGGTCGCGGGCAACGAGACGACGCGCCACCTGATCAGCGGGGGACTGGTGGCGCTGGCCGACCACCCGGATCAGCGGGCCAGGCTCGTCGACGACGAAACGCTGATACCGGCGGCGGTCGAGGAGATGCTGCGCTGGGTGACCCCGATCGTCGCCATGGCACGCACGACGACGTGCCCGGTGGACCTCAGCGGCGTCGACGTCGATGACGGTTCGTATCTGGTGATGCTGTATGCCGCGGCCAACCGGGACGAGACCGTGTTCGGTTCCGACGCAGGCGAATTCGACGCGATGCGCTCGCCCAATCCGCACCTCGCATTCGGCATCGGCGAGCACTTCTGTCTCGGCGCTCAGCTGGCGCGGCTGGAGGCCAAGATCGTCTTCGCCGAAGTGCTGCGGAGGTGGCCGCACTACCGGGTGCTCCCCGGCCTGGAGATGGGTGCGTCGACGCTGCTGCGGGAAACCGTGAGGCTGCCAATCCTGTTGGCGCCCAGTACCTGACCCCGAGCTACCGAAGTTCGTTGCGCACCGCATCGGTCAGGTCGTCGAGAATTTCCAGGAGATCGCTTCCCGCCAGCAGTGGCCGGACCCGACGGTCCAGAAACTGCACGGTGGCCTCGTTGTCGTCGCGGGCGATGTGTGAGCGCGCCTCGTCGACCGCCGCGGTCAGTGCTTCGGAGTCGGCCCCGGCGGCGGAGATCTGCGTCGCGAGGACATCGATCAGCTCCCAGTCGCGGTACATGGCGATAGTGGCCTCGTAGAGCGCCGTCCCGGTGACGGGTTGGCCACGCATGGTGCCGTGATAGCGGTACGGACCTTCCATGTACTCGATCGGCAGCGCATGGGCGGGCGCACGCACTAGCGGTTCGCCGGTCAACTCCAACTCGAGTGCGGCCGAGCGCAGCGTGTGCCGTTCCGGAAGGTACCTGGGCTTCGACGGCGGGCGCATCAGGCTGCGAACCTCGTCGGGCCAGCGCACATAGCCGGTCGTGACCACGTCGAGGTCCTCGACGCACTCGGGGGCCGTTCCGTCGGCGTAGGCCGCGGTGATTCCGGTGAACGGAACCAGCGCGTTGCCGATCCGCCGGTCGAACTGCCGCCACACGCTGAGGTCCACGCCGTTGTCCAGGGTGATGGTGTGCCACTCGTGCGCCTGACCGCGGGGGTCGCCTCCGGTGCCCCCGCCGCCGGCGTAGCTCGGGAACCACTGCCGGTCGATGTGGCCTGATTCGCCGACGACGCGTTCGGTCAGGTCACCCCATCGCAGCGTGCCGCTCATGTGGGTGCCGGTCTGGAAGTACGAGTAGGTGCCGTCCTGGATGCAGGCGACGATCCTGCCGTTGTGCACTCCCGCCCCGACCGGCACCGGTGGCCGGGTGGGCGTCAGGTGCAGCCGCAATTCCATTGCCGCGCCGGAACTGTCGGTGCCGAACGCGGCGTAGTCGTAGGTGAAGGGGATGAGCTCGCCGGCATCGTCACGGCATGCCGTCCAGGTGGTGGTCCCCGCGCTGCTCTCGTAACGGAGGTCCAGGTGGCCCTCGGCACACGTCAGCTTGGGGCGGGCGCCTGGCTCCATGTTCTTGGGCGGCATGTCGTAGTCGGTGAAGGTGCCGTAGGTGCCGTGGTCGATGTCGAAAAGGGCGAAGGTGTGAAAGTCGGCGACCACCTCACCGCCCGGCCGATTCCGGTTGAAGATCGTGATGAAGGCGAACTGTCGCCCGGACCGCTCGCCGGTGAGAGTGCCCGCGAGATACCAGGTATCGGACTCGTACTCGGGGTGCACACCCTCGGCCGCAGGGAAGTCCAGCTGCGGAGTCACCCGGGACGAGTTGAAACGGGTACCGCTGCCAGTCGGTGCTGTCCATGTGTGGGTGCCTCGATCTCATTCGTTGACGATGACGGAGCGGATGCCGACTCCGTGTACCAGGTCGTCGAAGGCGCTGTTCACGTCCTCGAGGCTGATGCGTCCGGTGATCAGTTTCTCCAGCGGAAGTCGGCCGGTGCGCCACAGATTCAGCAACAGCGGGAAGTCCCGCCCGGGGACCACGGAGCCGTACTGGCACCCGACCAGGGTCTTGCCGTGCATGTAGAGGTCGTAGGCGGACAGCGATACCCGTTCGTCGACCGGTGCTGCGCCGACGATGCACGTGGTGCCGCCGCGGCGCGTTGCCGCGACAGCCGTCTCGATGGTGGCCTGCCTGCCGACCGCTTCGAAGATGTAGTCGGCGCCCCGGCGGCCGGTGACCGCGCGGATCTGTGCGACGAGGTCGCCGCCGGCGGGGTCTACGGCATGGGTGGCGCCCAGCGAGATCGCCGCGTCGCGGCGCGATGCCACCGGGTCGACCGCGATGATCTCCGCGGCGCCGCGGACCTTCGCGGCCATCAGCGCCGCGAGCCCGACACCACCGAGCCCGATGACGGCCACCGAGCTGCCGTGCTCGACGGGCGCGGTGTTGAGGGCGGCGCCTGCGCCGGTGGCGACGCCGCAGCCGATCAGCGATGCGATCTCCAGCGGAATGTCGGCGTCGATCGGAACGACGGCGCGGGCCAGGCAGTTCGTGGCGGTCGCGAAGCTCGACACACCCATCGAGGTGAACAGCGGGGTGTCGGTGGTGTCGGTGGCGTACGGCATCGAATAGGTGTCGCGAATCGCGTTGCGACACAGATGAACTTCGCCGCGCTGGCAGAACCAGCACTGGCCGCAGGCCGCCACCCATGAGATCACCACGTGGTCGCCGGGCTTGACGTGGTGTACCTCGGCACCCACCGCCTCGACCACGCCTGCGCCCTCGTGGCCCAGGACGCACGGGGTGCCGGCCGGCAGTGCACCGGTTGCCTGCGACAGATCGGAGTGGCACACACCGCTGGCGGCGATGCGCACTCGAACCTGGTCGGGTGCCAGCGGTGCGAGCGTGATCTCTTCGATCTGCAGCGGCTCTCCGATGGCTCGGAGGATGGCACCGCGTTCGCTCATCGTGCACCTCGGGTCGCTTGCCAGTTTCGAGCCTGCGGGTATCGTCACTTTCTACCCTCGGTCGAATCATGCCTGAGAGCTTTCTACCATGGGTGGAAATCACGTTGAGGAGGTGGGCGTGCCGGATGGGACCGTGAGTGCTGCGCGCCGGGCATACGGTGATCTCGACCGCGAGCAGGTGGTCTCGGCGCTGTACGACCTGGCCCGCCGGGTCGGCGTCCAGCGGGTAACCATGGCTGCCCTCGCCGACGAACTCGGTGCCGCGAAACCATCTGTCTACTATCACGTCCCGGGTAAGCAGGCCGCCCTGGACCTCCTCGCAGAAGCGGTACTGGCCACCATCGCCGAGCCCGCACCCGGTCCGTGGGATCAACGACTCCGCCAGCTGTACTGCGCGGCACGGAAAGCACTGCTGGAGGTACCCGGTATCGCGGTTGTGCTGCAAACGAACGGAAACGGTCACACCGCACGTCGGCACGACCGGTTGAGCCGGAACCTGCTGGTCGAAGCCGGCATCGAGACCGGCGCCGCGTCCGCCGCCCACGCATTGTTGTACACATTTCTGCTCGGCTCGGTGAGCCTGGAGGATTCCCGCCCGACACCCACGGGCGCACGTGGGCGACGCCGTGCGGATGCCCGATTCGAGCAGGGTCTCGAACTGATCGTCGCCGGTATCCGGGCCACCATCACGCAGGCCGGTTGCGCATGACGATGCCCGAAGGTGAGCGTCCGTCCACGGTGGCCGCCATGGTGCGGGCCCGTGCCGATGACGACAACGTCGGCCTGGTCTTCGGCGAGCAGTCGTGGACCTGGCGCGAGGTGGTGGCGGAAGCCGCAGTGCGTGCGGCGTGGCTGCGGGCGACGCTCGACCCGGCCCGTCCACCGCACGTGGGGGTGCTGCTGCCAACGGTGCCCGAGTACGTGTTTCAGATCCTCGGTGCGGCGCTGGCCGGCGCCTGCATCGTCGGGGTGAACGCGACCCGCCGCGGAGCGGAATTGGCTCGGGACATCGAGCACACCGCATGCCAATTCGTCATCTCCGATGGCGCCTACGGCGATCTCGTCGACGACTCGGTCCGGGTCGAGGATGCGCCGTGGTCGGAATTCAGCGGTGCCCCGCTACCGGACACCGATCCTCCGCCGTCGACGCTGCTGTTCCTGCTGCTGACCTCCGGTTCGACGTCGGCGCCCAAGGCCGCCAAGTGCAGCCAGGCCCGGCTGGCCGCTGTTGCGGCCGAACTCGGCTTCGGCCCCAAGGCCGTCCTGTACTGCCCGCTGACGCTGGCACACGGGAACGCGCTGAATTCGACGCTGTTCCCCGCTCTGGCCAACGGCTGCCGACTGGTCCTGCGCGACCGGTTCTCTGCGACAGCGTGGCTCGACGACGTCCGCAGGCACGGCGTCACGTTCACCACCACCGTCGGCCGCGCACTCGGCTACATCCTGGCGACCCCAACCACCCCGCACGACCGCGACCATCGACTGCGCGCGGTGCTCGCCCCGGAGGCATCCCCGCGCGACACCGCCGAATTCCGGGAACGATTCGGCGTCACCGTCCTCAGCGGCTACGGCTCGAGCGAGGGCGGCATCGCGCTGACCCCGGCGCCGGCGAAACCGGGATCGCTCGGCAACGCGCCGGCCGGTGCCGACATCGCCGTCGTCGACGAATCGGGCGAGGAATGTGAGACAGCGCAATTCGACGCCGACGGCAAGATGACCAACGCCGCCACCGCGATCGGGGAGTTGGTGCGCCGCGACGCCGCCGGCGGGTTTCGAGGGGTACTGGAACAACCCCGGCGCAGAATCCGATCGCTTGCGCGGCGGATGGTTCTGGTCCGGTGATCTGGCCTACCGCGACGCCGACGGGGTGTTCTGGTTCGCCGGGCGCTCGGGGGACTGGCTGCGGGTGGACTCGGAGAACTTCGCGGTCAGCCCGGTGGAACGAATCCTCGGCCGCTTCGCCGACGCAGCGGCGGTTGCCGTTGTGGGGGTGCCGGATCCGCTTGCCGGCGACCAGATTCTGGCCACCGTCGAGCTACTGCCGGGCCGGTCCTTCGACCCGGACGCCTTCGCCGCATTCCTGGACGCCCAGTCCGACCTCGGTACCAAGTGGGTGCCCCGCTTCGTCCGCATCACACCCGAGATCCCGGTGATCAGCCAGGGCAAGATCGATAAGAAGCCACTGCGACGCGAGGCCTGGCTCTGCGCGGACCCGGTCTGGTGGCGGCCCGCCCGATCGGCCGCTTACCTGCCGATGACGAGTGCCGACCGGGAATCGCTGCGCAAGGAATTCGACGACCACGGCCGGACCGACGCCCATCCGCAGCCATAGACCGCCCGAAAAGCTCTGCCGCCCAGGAGAAGAGGAAGTCTCGTGCCAGTCCACTACGAACTCGGAGTGCGCCCCGATGCTGAGCACGTCGTGCTCATCACCCTGGATCGGCCAGAAGCCAAGAACGCCTGCGACCTCGAGCACTTTCACCAGCTGGCGCAAGCGTGGAAGCGATTCGAGGCCGACGACGAGGCCTGGGTGGCGATCTTCACCGGAGTCGGCCGGTCGTTCATGTCCGGCGCCGACCTCAAGACCTACGTTCCGGAGATCACCGCGCTGGCCAAGGAGTTGCAGGCGGGCACCGCCACCTCGGTGAAGGGCTATTCGCTGTCCGACGGCACCGACGCCGTGCTGCGCGGCACCAAGATCTACAAGCCAATCATCGCGGCGGTCAACGGGCCGTGTGTGGCCGGCGGCATGGAGATGCTCGGCGGCGTCGACATCCGAATCGCCGCCGAGCACGCAACGTTCGGCGTGCTGGAGCCCGCCCGGGGTCTGTTCGCAGGTGGTGGCACCACGGTGCGCCTGCCTCGGCAGATCCCCTTCGCGCAGGCCATGGAGTTCCTGCTGTGTGCCGATCTGATCGATGCGCAGCGCGCCTTTCAGATGGGCCTGCTCAACGCCGTGGTGGCCGAGGAAGCGCTGCTGGACAGCGCATTCGAGTATGCGGCCCGGATCACCAAGAATGCCCCGCTGGCGGTCCAGGCCACCAAGCGCAGCGTCCTTGAGGGTTTGAAGCTCGACATGCGGGAGGCCTACCGCAACGAAGCCCGCATCTCCAGGGAGGTCTTCGCCACCGAGGATGCCAAGGAGGGCCCGCGTGCCTTCGCCGAGAAGCGCCCACCGCGGTGGTCGGGCACTTGATGGGGTCGGCCGACAGCGCCCGCCAGCTCTGCCTGATCGGCGCGGCCCAGCACACCGTGCGGGACGCCGACGCGCCGGAGCCACTGGTCAGCTGGGCACAGCGGGCCCGGGAAGCGGCTGCGGTCGCCGGTATGGAAAGCGCTCTGCCGCAGATCGATTCCCTGCAGGTGGTGTACTGCCAGAGCTGGCCCTACGACGACCCCGCCGGACGGTTGGCGGACGCGCTGGGCGCCTCCCCGCGGCATCGGCTCTATTCGGGAATCGGCGGCAACACTCCGCAGGACCTGGTGAATCGCACCGCGGCGGCGATGCAACGCGGGGAGATGGACCTGGCGTTGATCTGCAGCGCCGAGGCGCTGGCCACCGTGCGGGCGGCCAAGAAGAGCGGTGTGCGCCTGCCGTGGAGCCACCGCAAGTCCTCGCCGTTCCCGTGGGAGCCGCCGCACCCCTCCGAGATCGCGCACGAGGTTCTGCAGGCCTGGGAGACGTTCCCGCTGTGGGACACCGCCCGGCGGGCCCGGCTCGGAGCGTCGCTGACCGACGATGCTGACGAAGCCGCGGCGATGATGGCCGCGATGAGCGTTGTCGCCGCGGCCAATCCGCACGCCTGGCGGCCGGTCGCACTCGATGCCGCCGAGGTGGGAACTGCGACCGCGGAGAATCGCTACGTCGGCTGGCCCTACACCAAGCGCGAGGTGGCGGTGATGGACGTCGACATGTCCGCGGCGCTGCTGCTGGCGACCCGGGAGAAGGCCGATGCCCTTGGCGTGAGCGAGGATCGGCGCCTCTACCTCGATGGCTGGGCCTACGCGGAGGATCCGGCGAGCATCGCCGAACGCGCCGACATGTCGCGGTCGGCGGCGATGTCCGTCGTGGGCCGGCACGCTCTCGCGGCCGCCGGGATCGGGGTCGATGAGATCGACGCGTTCGATCTGTACTCCTGCTTTCCCTCATCGCTCCGGCTGGCCTGCGATGCACTGGGGATCGCCGTCGACGATTCGCGGGGCCTGACCATCACCGGCGGCCTGCCGTACGCGGGCGGTCCGGCCAGCGGTTACGTCACGCACGCCATCGCCAGCGCATTCGACCGACTCGGCCGAGGCCGGGTGCTGATCACCGGCGTCGGCATGCACATGGCCAAACACGTTGCGGCCGTGTGGTCGCCGGAACCCGGGTCGGGCACAACCGCACCGGATGCGGCGGCCCTTCAGGCCGAAGTCGATGCCGCGCAGCCACGCCGCACCCTGCTCACGACATACTCCGGACCCGCGACGGTGTGCGCGTACACCGTCGCCCACGGCCGCGACGGCGCCCCGCAGCAGGGCCTGGTGGTGCTGGACACCGAGGACGGCCGGGCGCTGGCCCGCGTGCACGACGCGGACCTGCTCGCCGATGCCGAGTCGCGCGAACTCGTCGGGCAAGCCGTGACAGTCACCACCGACGGCAAGAGCAACGAAGCGCGTTGGTGAGAATTGATCCCTATGAGCGAATCCGGAGACCCCCGATGACAACCATCCATCACGCCGGCGTGTGCGTCCGCGACCTGGACGAGTCCCTGCGGTTCTATCGCGATGCCCTGGGCCTGACCGTCCTCACCGACAAGACGCTCGAAGCGGACCTGGAGATGCTGCTCGGCGTTCGTACCCGGTCGGTGCGCACCGTGTTCCTCGGTGATGCCGAGCACACCGACTCCGGAATCGTGGAGCTGCTCGACCTCGGGCTCAGTGGCATCGCCGACAGCGCACCCCAGTCGGGACTGCCCGCCCGCGGTGTCTTCCTGCTGTCGTTCCAAGTCGATGTCCCGGCCGTACTGGCCGCGCTCGAGGAGATGGGCCTTGGCGGTACTCCGCGCGACCATGCCCACCCCTGGCGGCGGATTGGCCGCCACCGTTACCGATCCAGACGGTGTGATGGTCGAGTTGCTGCCGATGGGGAAGCTGGCGGTGATGCAGAGCTAGGCGAGCTCAGCTGTTCGCGGCACGCCGCTGGACTTCCTGAGGTACCACGGGCGGTCGCGCCGACGGCCCGCGAGTGATCGCGTTGAGCCGGATCTCGGGCAGATCGACAGATCCCGCGACGGTGTCCAGCCACACGACAGCCTCGGCCACATCGCCGACCGTCACGGCGTGCATCTCGAACGGAACATCCTGCAGCATTTCGGTTTCCACCGGTCCCGGGGTGACGATGTTGACGTTGATGCCGTCCCTGTCGACCTCGAGTGCCAACGCTCGCGCAAACGCGTTCATCCCGGCCTTCGAGGCCGAGTACGCGGTGCGGCCCGGCATCGGCTCGTGCGCGGCGGACGACGAGACGAAGACGAAGCGAGAACCGGGCAGCATCAGCGGCAGAGCGGCGTGCGTCACCACAAAGCAGGAATCGAGGTTGGCGGCCATCATCGTTCGCCACTGCTCGAAGGTCTGCTTGCGCACATACGTGCCCCCGAGTACGCCGGCCGCGTGAACCAGCAGGTCCACGTGGCTCAGGTCCGCCAGTGCTGCCGTGAAGCCGTCAGGATCAGAGGCGTCGGCCGCCACCCATCGCGCTCCGATCTCGTCAGCGGCGGCACGCAGCGGCGCCTCCCGGCGAGCCGTCAGGATCACGTCGTATCCCCGCTCGACGAGAAGACGGCCGCAAGCCTTTCCGATACCGCCGCTGCCGCCGGTGACGACCGCGTTCCGCCTGCCTGAAGCCATCTAATACCCCACGTCCGGCATTACAAAAATCATCGAAAGTGTCTCATTGCTATGTTAGCGTCATTGGTGCCCGGCCACGGCAAACCGTGGTTCGCCGGTGGCCAGATCGTCGAGAGGTCGTCTATGCAAGTGCCCTCCTACGACCGGATATTCGTCGGTGGTCGCTGGCAGGCGGCACGCGGCGGCGATCGCATCGACGTCGTCTCGCCTCACACCGAAGAAGTGATCGCGCATGCGGCAGCCGGATCGGCGCAGGACGTCGACGCGGCGGTCCGCGCCGCGCGCGGGGCGTTCGACGACGGCCCCTGGCCGCGGATGAGTCATGCCGAGCGAATCGCGGCGGTGGAGAAGCTGGCCGCGGTATACGCCACGCACGTCGACGAGATGGCCGATCTGATTACCGCCGAGATGGGATCGCCGGCGAGCTTCAGCCGGCTGGGTCAGGCCGCCGGGGCGGCCACGATGATGCACCTCGCCGTCCAGGCGGCGCGGACGTTCCCGTGGGCGCAGCGGCGCACCGGCCTGCTCGGCGAAGTGCACCTCCGCCGGATGCCGATCGGGGTCGTCGGGATCATCATCCCGTGGAATGTGCCGCAGAACCTGTTGATGCCCAAGCTGATTCCCGCGCTCATCGCCGGCTGCACGGTGGTGATCAAGCCGGCGCCGGAGACCCCGCTGGACTCGCTGTGGGTGGCCGAGATGATCGAGCAGATCGGTCTTCCCGAAGGAGTGGTCTCCGTCGTGCCCGGCGGTCGGGAGGTCGGCGAGGAACTCGTGCGACACCCGGGTGTCGACAAGATCGCGTTCACCGGTAACTCCGCCACCGGCCGGCGGATCGCGTCGCTGTGCGGTGAGCAACTCAAGCGCTACAGCCTGGAGCTGGGCGGCAAGTCGGCGGCCATCGTCCTCGACGACGCCCGGATCGACAAGACGGTGGCCGGCCTGAAGATGGCGAGCCTGATGAACAACGGTCAGGCCTGCGTGGCGCAGACCCGGATCCTGGTCAGCGAACGCAGGCACGACGAGTTCGTCGACGCGATGGCCGAGATGATGTCGTCGCTGGCGGTGGGGGATCCGACCGACCCGGACACCGACATCGGTCCCCTGGTGTCCCAGCGTCAGCAGCACCGGGTGCAGGACTACATCCGTTCCGGTGTCGCCGAGGGCGCGAAACTGGTTCTCGGCGGCGATGATTCGCCGCATGACCGAGGCTGGTACGTCCGGCCGACGCTGTTCGCCGACGCCACCAACGACATGACGATTGCGCGCGAGGAGATCTTCGGGCCCGTGCTGACCGTCATCAAGTACACCGACGAGCATGATGCGATCCGAATCGCCAACGACAGCGACTACGGACTGGCCGGGTCGGTGTGGACCAAGGACGTCGCGCACGGTCTGGAGATCTCCGGTCAGATCCGCACCGGCACCTACGGCATCAACATGTACATGCTCGACATCTCCAGTCCGTTCGGCGGATTCAAGCAGTCCGGTATCGGACGCGAGTTCGCCGAGGAGGGCCTGGCCGAGTACACCGAGCTGCAGTCCGTCGTCAGTGCCGGCAAGCTGCCTGCCTTGGAAGAGGATTGACCGTTGACGAACGAAGACCGCACGACGATCGACCCGGTGACCGCCAGCGTGATCCGCTCGGCGATGGAGACCATCTGCTTCGAGATGGCCACCTACGTGTCGCGCACCGCGACGACGCCCATTCTCAACCAGTCCAACGAGCGCAACGCCACCATCCTCGACGCCACCGGCCACCTTGCCGCGCTGTCGGTGGGCATCCCGCAGTTCATGCTGTCCTCGACGCTGCCGGTGCGCTTCGCCGCCGAGTTCTTCGACGGTGAGCTCTATCCGGGCGACGTGATCGTCGCCAACGACCCCTACCACGGCGGCGGCCATCTGCCCGACGTCAACGTGTTCTCACCCGTCTTCGGTCCGGACGGTCAACAGACAGGTGGTGCTGTTCGCCTCCATCCAGTGCCACCACGGGGACACCGGCGGCGCGATGGCCGGGGGATACAACGTGTTCGCCAAAGACATTTGGAGCGAAGGCGTTCGCTACCCGCTGCTGAAGATCGTCGACGCGGGCCGCGAACGACGCGACGTGGTGCTGACGATGCGCGCGAACAACCGGCTGCCCGGCTTCATCGGTGACCTGCGCTCCCAGGTGGGCGCGGCTCAGCTCGGCGCGCGACGGCTGACCGACATCATCGCCGAGTACGGCGTCGAGACCGTCGAAGCGGCGGTGCGATGGTCCGTCGACGATGCCACCCGCCGGTTCTCTGCGGAGATCGCGCGGTGGCCCGACGGCACCTACGAGGCCGACGTGTACTGCGACTCCGACCCTGCGGGCAACCAGGACATCCACGTTCACGTCGCGATCACCGTCGACGGTGACCGCCTCATCATTGACTTCGAGGGCTCCGATACGCGCCCGAACATCAACGCCTGGTCGACATTCGGCAACACCCGCGGCAACGTCATCGCAGCGCTCGCCAGCCTCGTCGACCCGTCCATTCCGAAGAACGAGGGCTTCTTCAACTGCATCGACCTGCGGGTGCCCGAAGGCTGCTGCCTGAATCCCGCTGAGGGCAAGCCGGTTTCCAGCGGGACCCACCATCCCGGTGTCGAAGTGGGCGACGCGATCGCGATCGCGATGAGCAAGATCATCCCGGACCGGTGCTGCCCGCAGAGTTACAAGTTCGGCAGCCCGCGGCAGATGTGGGGTGACGTCGATCCCCGCACCGGAAAGCCGTTCTTCGACCACGGCGGTGAAGTCAGCGCCGGCTGGGTCAGCGCGGCACGCGGCACCGACGGCTGGGGTGCGCTGTCGGCGTCGAACGGAAACCTCATCAAGGCCAGTGCCGAGATCAACGAGCAACTGTTTCCACACATCCTGCGGGGCCGTGACTATCGCACCGACTCGGGCGGGGCCGGTCAGTGGCGCGGCGGCTGCGGCAGCCACTTCGTCAAAGAAGTTCGGACCCCGACCCTGGTCAACCAGTACGTGGTCAACCAGCGCCACACCCATCCGGGCATCGCCGGCGGACACAACGGCGCCCCAGACCACTGTGTCGTCGGCAGCGAGTGGGTCAATCCCGCGGTCTCCGGCGCGCTGCTGAACACCGGTGAGCGATTGGTCTACGACTTCGGCGGCGGCGGGGGTTGGGGTGACCCGATGGAGCGCGACCCCCAAGCCGTCCTGGACGACGTATGGGACGAATACGTCTCGATCGAAGGCGCGTTGCGCGACTACGGCGTCGTCATCACCGGCGCACTGGACGACATGACGCTGGCACTGGACCACGAGGCCACCGAACTCGAGCGCAAGCAGCGGACATCGTGAGCGCGGCAGGCGACTACCGGATCGGGGTGGACGTCGGTGGCACCTTCACCGACTGTGTCCTTCGCCGCCCCGACGGCACGCTGGCGATGGACAAGGTGCCGACCACGCCGCGCGACCAGAGCGAGGGCGTGCTCGCCGGTATCGCCCGGCTGGCCGAGGCGGAGGGTCTGTCGGTCGGCGATCTGCTGTCGCGGACCAGGACCATCGTGCACGGCACCACCACCGCGGACAACGCGATGATCCAGATGACCGGTGCACCAACGGGTTTGATCGTCACGCGCGGATTCCGTGACGAGATCGAGTTCCGGCGCTGCTACAAGGAGGACATCTGGGACCCGACCCTGCCCGCGCCCAACACCCATCGCCCGGCGCAGAGTGCGCCTGGAAGTCGACGAAAGGCTGACCGCCGAGGGTGAGGTCGACACACCGCTGGACGAGGAGCAGGTCCGCAAGGCGGCGGCCCGGCTGCGCGCCTTCGGGGTGACGTCGATCGCCGTCTGCTTTCTGCACTCCTACATCAACCACACCCACGAGGTGCGGGCCCGCGAGATCATCCTCGACGAGTACCCGGACGTCGAGATGATCTCGCTGTCGCACGAGGTCATGCCCAAGCCGCCGGAGTTCGAGCGGACGTCGACCACCCTGGTCAACGCCTACGTGGGTCCACCGATCGCCAACTATCTGGGCCGCCTGAGCGCCAACCTCGCCGAAAACGGCTATCGCCACCGGCTTCTGGTGGCGACGTCGGCCGGCGGCATCGCGACCGCCGAGGCGGCCGCCAAGCGCGCGGTGGCCACCATCGGCTCGGGCCCGACCGGCGGCGTCAGTGCCGCGGCGGGCGCGGCCGGACGCGCGGACATCGGCGACGTGGTCAGCGTCGACATGGGCGGAACCAGCTATGACGTCTGCTTGATCCGCAACGGCAAACCCGAGATCAAGATGGACTGGAACTGGTTCCACCGGTACTGCATCGGGCTGCCCATGATCGACATCCCGTCGGTCGGGGCCGGCGGAGGTTCGATCGCCTGGGAAGAGGGCGGTGTCCTGCACGTCGGGCCGCAGTCGGCGCAGAGCGAACCGGGCCCGGCCTGTTACGGCCGAGGCGGCACCGAACCGACCGTGACCGATGCCGATCTGGTGCTCGGCCGTTTGGCGGCAACGGGATTCAACAACGGCCGGATGACGCTGGACGTCGACGCCGCGCGCGCGGCCATCGCCTCGGTGGGCCGGCTGGTCGGGTCGGGGGTCGAGGAGACCGCGGCGTCGATTGCCCGGCTGGTCGACGCCAACATGACCGATGCGATACGGCGGGTGCTGTCGCTGGCCGGCGCCGACCCGCGCAAACTGTCCCTGGTGGCGTTCGGCGGAATGGGTGGTGTGCATGCGACCACCCAGGCCCGGGCGCTGGGGATGCGCACCGTCGTGGTTCCGCGGGCGGCGGCGGGTTTGTCGGCGCTGGGGCTGCTGACCGCCAACCACGTCGTCGACGACTCCCGCGGATACATCGCGCCGTGGGCCGAAGTCGATCGCGATCACCTCGGCGCGGCTGGCCCGCGAACTCGAGGACAACGCGCGCCGCGAACTCGAGGTGGCAGGTGTGCCCGAGGACCGGATCCGGCTGGAATGGTCGCTGCTGCTTGTCTATCCGGGGCAGACCTTCGACGCCGCCATTGCGGTGTCCGATCCCACCGATGTCGACGGTGCGGTGGCGGAGTTCCACCGGATCAACGCCGAGGCGCGCCTCATCGAGGCCCGCGCCCAAGAGCCCGTTGTTCGTGGAGTTCGGCTGACGGCGGTGGGTGAGGTCGAGCGGCTGGCGCAGCACACCCCTGCCGTCGGCCAGTGCGATCACAGCGCTTGGGCGCAGACGCATGTGGGTCGGTGACGCCTGGCACGACGCGGCGGTCTACGACCTCGAGTCGGTGTTACCCGGTGTGACGGTCGACGGGCCTGCGGCCATCGTCAGCCCGTTCACCACGATCATCCTCGGTCCGGGGGAGACGGCACGGTCGACCGCCGACGGTGACGTGGTGATCGAGATCGAGGCCTGAGCCCCGATCAACGGCCCGCGCGTCGCACCGCGTTGACCACGCCGCGCACCGCCGACTCGGTGGCGGCCAGCGGCGACATCACCACCTCGCCGAGCCCGACGATGCGTTCGACGCGCCCGACGATGCCCTCCATGCCGGTCGACCACCGCGTTGAGTCGCGGCGCCAGCTCGTCGATGCGGCGTCAGCGTCTCGTTGAAGACCTGAAGGGTCTGCTCGAAGTACTCGAGGGTGCCCTCCATGCCCGACATCGTCTTGTTGAGGTCGGTGAGGGTGTCGCTCATCCCGGTCAGCAGGGTGTCGAGCTGGTCGACGGTGACGTCGGCGTTCAGCGCGGCCTGGGCCAGAGTCTTGATCCGCTCGCGGCTGCTGCGGGGTGTCGGTGTCTTGTCGACCATGGGCGTCAGTCTGCAACTTGCTCGCCGCGGCGGCGTCGAGAAGCCAGACCGTGGCCTCGCGTCCCACTCCGCCGGCCGCGGGGACGTCGGCGGGACTCGCCCCGCCGATGGCGGCGGCCACCGCGTCGGCCTTGGCCTCCCCGCCGACCACCAGCCACACCTCGCGGGAGCGCTGCACCGCGGGCAGGGTCAGCGTGATCCGCCGCGGCGGCGGTTTGGGCGAGTCCTCCACGCCCACAACCATTTTCTCGGTCTCCAGCGTGGCGGGGGAGTGCGGGAACAGCGAGTTGACGTGTCCCTCGCCGCCCATGCCGAGCAGATGGACGTCGAAAACCGGTGCGGGATCGCCAGGTTCGGCGGTCTCGGCCAGCACCTTCGCATAGCCCGCCGCGGCCGCGTCGAGGTCGTCGCCGAACTCGCCGTCGCTGGCCGCCATCGCGTGCACGTTGCCGGCCGGGATGTCGATGTGGTCGATCAGCGCCTCGCGGGCCTGCTTCTCGTTGCGTTCGTCGTCGTCGGCGGGCACGAAGCGCTCGTCACCCCAGAACAGGTGCACCTTCGACCAGTCGATCCCGTCGTCGTGGGCGCGGACGTGCTCGAGCAGTCCGATCCCGGTGCCGCCGCCGGTCAGCACGATCAGCGCCTGTCCCGCGGGCTGCGATGGCAGCGGTGATCGCCTCGACCAGCCGGTCGCCGGCCGCGGCGACCAGTGCGGCGGTGTCCGGGTAGGTCTCGACGACAACGTCACGCTCCACCCCGTCCTGTCCATGCGTCAGACGTACTGCACCTTGTCGATACCCGCCAGCGCCTCGTGGTAGATCTCGTCGGCATCGAGCCGGCGCAGATCCTCGGCCAGGCACTCGCGGGTCTCGCGGCGCGGCAGCGGCAGCAGGGCGTCGGGCCGGGCGGTGCGGGTGAGCGTGGCGGTGACCCCGTCCTGCGGACGGCTCAGCGTCACCGTCTCGGAGGGGCGGACCAGTTCGACCTTCAACTCGCCGACGGCCCGCTGCACCGTGCCGTCGATCCGGCTGGCCAGCCAGCCCGCCAGGATGTCGAGCGCCGGTTCGTTCTTCAGACCGGACACCAGCGCCGAGGTGACCGGCTCGTAGGGCGGCTGATCCACCGCCGAGGCGAGCAGCGCCCGCCAGTAGGTGATCCGGCTCCAGGCCAGGTCGGTGTCGCCGTTGGTGTAGCCCTCCAGCCGTCTCTTGATCGACGCCAGCGGATCCGCCGCGCCGGTGGCATCGGTGATCCGGCGAAGTGCCAAGCGGCCCAACGGGTCCTGCGCGGGAACAGCCGGCGGCACGCCGGGCCACCAGGCGACCACCGGGGTGTCCGGCAGCAGGAACGGCAGCACCACGCTGCTGGCGTGCGCCGCCAGCGGTCCGGAGATCTTCAGCACCACCACCTCGCCGGCGCCGGCGTCACCGCCGACCCGCAACTGGCCGTCCAGTCGCGGTTCGCTGGCCAACCGGTCGTCGGGCACCACGACGATGATGCGGCACGGGTGCTCGCGGCTGGCCGAGACGGCGGCGTCGATGGCGTCCTCGACGAGATCGAGGCTGTCCGGGGCGACCACCAGGGTCAGGACGCGGCCCAGCGTGATCGCACCGCCCTCCTCGCGCAGCGCGGTGATCTTCTTGTTGAGCTCGTTGGTCGTGGTGTCCGGCAGATCGACGATCATGGCGCCGCTCCTCCTCATCGCTCGTGCCTCGCTCTGCATCGTCGCTGCGCAATCACGGGCGTCTCCATTCGCGGCCCGAGCGCTGCAGCATCTCGAACGCCGAGTCCGGGCCCCAGGTGCCCGACTCGTAGGGATCGGGCTTTGCCGTGCTGCGCCCAGTAGTCCAGCACGGGATCGAGTATCTCCCAGGACAATTCGACCTCCGCGTTGCCGGGGAACAGCGACGGCTCGCCCAGCAGGACGTCGAGGATCAGCCGCTCGTAGGCCTCCGGGGAGTCCTCGGCGAACGCCGAGCCGTACGAGAAGTCCATGTTGACGTCGCGGACCTCCATCGCACTGCCCGGCACCTTCGACCCGAACCGCAGCGTGATGCCCTCGTCGGGCTGCACCCGGATCACCAGGGCGTTCGTCCCGAGCTCCTCGGTCATGGTCGCGTCGAACGGCAGATGCGGAGCACGCTTGAACACCAGCGCGATCTCGGTGACCCTGCGGCCCAACCGTTTTCCGGTACGCAGGTAGAACGGCACCCCGGCCCACCGCCGGGTGTCGACCTCGAGCTTGATCGCGGCGAACGTCTCGGTGGTGGACGTCCTTGGAGAAACCCTCCTCGTCGAGCAGGCCGACGACCTTCTCGCCGCCCTGCCAGCCGGCGGTGTACTGGCCGCGCGAGGTGGTCAGGTCCAGCGGCTGGGCCAGCGAGGTGGCCGAGAGCACCTTGATCTTCTCGGCCCTGACCTCGCTGGGGTGGAAGCTGACCGGCTCCTCCATCGCGGTCAGCGCCAGCAGCTGGAGCAGGTGGTTCTGGATGACGTCGCGGGCCGCGCCGATGCCGTCGTAGTAGCCGGCCCGTCCACCGAGGCCGATGTCCTCGGCCATGGTGATCTGCACGCTGTCGACGTAGTGGCTGTTCCAGATCGGCTCGTAGAGCTCGTTGGCGAAGCGCAGCGCCAGGATGTTCTGCACCGTCTCCTTGCCGAGGTAGTGGTCGATGCGGAACACCGACTCCTCCGGGAAGACGCTGTTGACCACCTTGTTGAGCTCGATCGCGCTCTGCAGGTCGTGGCCGAACGGCTTCTCGATCACCACCCGGCTCCAGCGGCCCGCCTGCTGGTCGGGCCAGACCGGACTTCTTGAGCTGCTCGCAGACCTGCGGGAACGCCTTCGGCGGGATCGACAGGTAGAACGCGTGATTGCCGCCCGTGCCGCGATCGACGTCCAGCTTCTCCAGCGTCTCGGCCAGCCGGGTGAAGGCGGCGTCGTCGTCGAACGTGCCGCACACGAAGCGGATGCCCTCGGCGAGCCGGTCCCACACCTCCTGGCGGAACGGCGTGCGGGCGTGCTCCTTGACCGCGTCGTAGACGATCTTCCCGAAATCCTCGTCAGCCCAATCCCGTCGGGCGAACCCGACCAGTGAGAACGACGGCGGCAGCAGCCCGCGGTTGGCCAGGTCGTAGATCGCCGGCATCAGCTTCTTGCGGGCCAGATCTCCGGTCACGCCGAAGATCACGACCCCGCACGGCCCGGCGATCCGGGGCATCCGCTTGTCCCGCTTGTCGCGCAGCGGATTTCGAAAGCTCGCCGGGGCCGGGGCAACCACCCCGGGCACGGGCTCTGTGGTGGCGCCCGTTCCGGGCAATTCGGTGGACGTCATTTCGACGTGTCGTCGAGCTGACCCTGAGTCGCCTCGAGCAGTTCCTGCCAGGACTTCTCGAACTTCTCGACGCCCTCGTTCTCGAGGACCAGGAACACGTCGCGCAGGTCGATGCCGATCGCGTCGAGTTCGTCGAACACCTTCTGGGCGGCCGCGCCGGTGCCGGTGATGGTGTCGCCGGTGACGTGCGCCGTGGTCGGCGACCGCGTCGAGGGTCTTCTCCGGCATGGTGTTGACGGTGTTGGGCGCGACCAGTTCGGTGACGTAGAGGGTGTCGGAGTAGTCCGGGTTCTTCACCCCGGTCGACGCCCACAGCGGACGCTGCACCCATGCGCCGGCCTCGGCCAGCGGGAGGAACCGCTTCCCGCCGACGAACACCTCCTCGTAGGCCGCGTAGGCCAGCCGGGCGTTGGCCACCCCGGCCTTGCCGCGCAGCGCCAGCGCCTCGTCGGAGCCGATCTCCTCCAGTCGCTTGTCGATCTCGGTGTCCACCCGGGACACGAAGAAGGAGGCGACCGAATGGATCGTGTTCAGGTCGTGGCCGGCCTTCTCGGCGGCTTCCAGGCCGGCCAGGTAGGCGTCCATCACCAGGCGGTAGCGCTCGACGGAGAAGATCAGCGTGACGTTGACCGAAATCCCTTCGGCCAGAACGGCGGTGATCGCGGGCAGGCCCGCTTCGGTGGCCGGGATCTTGATCAGCAGGTTGGGCCGGTCGACGATCTTCCACAGCTCGATGGCCTGCGCGATGGTCTTGTCGGTGTCGTGGGCCAGCCGGGGTCCACCTCGATCGACACCCGCCCGTCGACACCGTCGGAGGCGTCCCACTGGGGCCGCAGCACGTCGCAGGCCTCGCGGACGTCGTCGGTGGTCACGGTGCGGATGGTGGCGTCGACGTCGGCGCCGCGGTCGGCGAGTTCGGCGACCTGCGCGTCATAGGCGGTGCCCTTGGACAGGGCGGCCTGGAAGATCGACGGGTTGGTGGTGACGCCGACGACGCTCTTGGTGTCGATCAGCTCCTGCAGGTTGCCCGACCTCAACCGGTCGCGGGACAGGTCGTCGAGCCAGATGGAGACTCCCGCGGCGGCCAGCGCCGCGAGGTGGGGATTCTGTGCCATGACGGGATTCCTTCGTCAGTTGTCGATTGCGCGTTCGGCGGCCGCGGCGACGGCCTCGGGGGTGAAGCCGAACTCGCGGAACAGTGTCTTGTCGTCGGCGGATTCGCCGTAGTGCTCGATGGAGATGATCTCGCCGGTGTCGCCGACGTACTTGTACCAACTCTGTGCGACCCCGGCCTCGACCGCGACACGGGCCGAGACGTCCGGCGGCAGCACGCTGTCGCGGTACTCCTGCGGCTGCGCGTCGAACCACTCCACACACGGCATCGACACCACGTAGGCGCGGATGTCCTTGTCCGCCAGCATCTTCTGGGCTTCGACGGCCAACTGCAGCTCCGAGCCGGTGGCGATGATGATCACGTCGGCGTCGTCGGCCGGATTGCCGCCGCCCAGCACGTAGCCGCCGCGCTCGACACCGTCGGAGCTGGTGCCCTCCAGAACCGGGATGCCCTGCCGGGTCAGGATGAAGCCGACCGGGCCGCTCGCCGTTGCCGCGGGCGATGATCGAGCGCCACGCATACGCGGTCTCGTTGGGATCACCGGGGCGCACCACCGACAGCTTCGGGATGGCCCGCAGCGCGGCGAGGTGTTCGATCGGCTGGTGGGTGGGGCCGTCCTCGCCCAGGCCGATCGAGTCGTGCGTCCAGATGTAGATGGTGTCGATGTCCATCAGCGAGGCCAGCCGCACCGCCGGACGCATGTAGTCGGAGAACTGCAGGAACGTGCCGCCGAAGGCGCGGGTCGGTCCGTGCAGCACGATGCCGGACAGGATCGAGCCCATCGCGTGCTCGCGGATGCCGAAGTGCAGCACCCGGCCGTACCAGTCGGCGGTGTAGTCCTTGGTCGAGATCGACGGCGGACCGAACGACTTGACCCCGTTGATGGTGGTGTTGTTGCTGCCCGCCAGATCGGCTGAGCCACCCCACAACTCGGGCAGCTTGGGCGCGACGTCGTTGAGCACCTGGCCGAAGGCCGCGCGGGTGGCCAGCGGCTTGGACCCCGGCTCCCAGTAGGTGATGTCGGCGTCCCAGCCGTCGGGCAGTTCCTGTGCGGTGAGCCGGTCCAGCAGCGCCTTGCGTTCCGGTTCGCGCTGGGCCCAGGCGTCGAAGTCGCCCTGCCACTTCTCGTGCGCCTCGCGCCCGCGGTCCACCAGCTTGCGGGTGTGCTCGATCACCTCGTCGCGCACCTCGAACGTCTTGTCCGGGTCGAAGCCCAGCACCTTCTTGGTGGCGGCCACCTCCTCGTCGCCCAGCGCCGAGCCGTGCACGCCGCCGGTGTTCATCTTCGTCGGCGCGGGATAGCCGATGATGGTGCGCACCGCGATGAACGACGGCTTGTCGGTGACGGCCTTCGCGGCCTCGATGGCTTCTTCTATCCCGACGACGTTCTCACCGCCCTCGACCTCCTGGACGTGCCAGCCGTAGGCCCGGTAGCGCTCCAGGGTGTCCTCGGACAGCGCGATGTTGGTGTCGTGCTCGATCGAGATCTGGTTGCGGTCGTAGAACACGATCAGGTTCCCGAGCTGCTGGGTGCCGGCCAGCGACGAGGCCTCGCTGGTGACGCCCTCCTCGATGTCGCCGTCGGAGGCGATCACGTAGATGTAGTGGTCGAACGGGCTGGTGCCGGCCGGTGCATCCGGATCGAACAGGCCGCGTTCGTAGCGCGCGGCCATCGCCATGCCGACCGCCGAGGCCAGGCCCTGCCCGAGCGGGCCGGTGGTGATCTCCACACCGAGGGTGTGCCGGAACTCCGGGTGGCCCGGGGTCTTGGAGCCCCAGGTGCGCAGCGACTCGATGTCGGAGAGCTCCAGGCCGAAACCGCCGAGGTACAGCTGCAGGTACAGGGTGAGGCTGCTGTGCCCGCAGGACAGGACGAACCGGTCGCGGCCCAGCCAGTGGGTGTCGCTGGGGTCGTGCCGCATCACCCGCTGGAACAGCGTGTAGGCCAGCGGCGCCAGGCTCATCGCCGTGCCGGGGTGTCCGTTGCCGACCTTCTGCACCGCGTCGGCGGCCAGGACGCGCACCGTGTCGACGGCCAGCGAATCGACGTCGGTCCAGTCATCGGGATGGTGCGGTTGGGTCAGCGCGGAAATCTCTTCGCAGTGTGGTCACTAACTCGCTCCTGGCATCGTCAGAACTGCTGGCAAGCTGGGGTCCTCTTCACCCTAGTGCCGGATGGGCGGTTGCTCGCAGGGTGCTTCACCTGCATTACCCGCAGGTGAAGCTTTACGCCTCCGACCGCATCACGGAGGTGGAATCGCCGTGAATCGACCCTTCGGTACCGGTCCGGGGGCCGCGCGGTCTACCATCGCCTGTAGTAGATCGTCGGTTCTGCCGCCGTTTGTCAGGAGTCAGCTGCGTGAGAGTTCGCGAAGTGCGCCTCGTCGAGGGTGCGCCGGTCCGGTTCCGCGACACGCTGCTGGGCTACCTGGCGCTGACCAAACCGCGCGTGATCGAGCTGCTGCTGGTCACCACGATTCCGGCGATGCTGCTGGCCAGCCGGGGCACCGTCGACCCGCTGCTGATCCTCAACACCCTGTTCGGCGGCATGCTCGCCGCGGCGGGCGCGAACTCGCTGAACTGCGTGGCGGACGCCGACATCGACAAGCTGATGAAGCGCACCGAGCGCCGGCCGCTGGCCAGGGCCACGGTGCCGCGCAGCCACGCGCTGGTGTTCGGGCTGGCGCTGTCGGTCGCCTCGTTCTTCTGGCTGTGGTGGACCACCAACATGCTCTCGGCGCATCTGGCCGCCGCCACCATCGCGTTCTACGTGCTGGTCTACACGCTGGTGCTCAAGCGCCGCACCTCGCAGAACGTGGTGTGGGGCGGCGCGGCCGGCTGCATGCCGGTGATGATCGGCTGGTCCGCGGTGACCGGCACCATCGGCTGGCAGGCGCTGGTGATGTTCGCGATCATCTTCTTCTGGACGCCGCCGCACACCTGGGCGCTGGCGATGAAGTACAAGGACGACTACCGCGCCGCGGGCGTGCCGATGCTTCCCGTGGTCGCCACCGAGCAGCAGGTGACCAAGCAGATCGTGATCTACACCTGGCTGACGGTGCTGGCCACGCTGGCGCTGATCCCGGCCACCGGCTGGCTGTACGCGTCGGTCGCGGTGCTGGCCGGCGCCTGGTTCCTGGTCATGGCCCACCAGCTCAACGCCGGAGTGCGGCGCGGTGATCCGGTCAAGCCGCTGAAGCTGTTCCTGCAGTCGAACAACTACCTCGCCGTGGTGTTCCTGGCGCTGGCGGTCGACTCGGCGATCGGCGCTGCCGACGATCTTCGGCTGACCTTTACGGCAACAGGACGATCGATCCGGTCGTCTTGCGTCCCTGCAGATCGCGGTGCGCCTGCTCGGCCTCGGCCAGCGGGTAGTGCCCGCCGACGGTGATCGTGATCGAGCCGTCGGCGATCGCGTCGAGCAGTTCACCTGCACGCCAAGCGAATTCGTCGGCAGTCCGGGTGAAGTGCGCGAGGTTGGGCCGGGTCAGGTAGACCGATCCGGCGGCGTTGAGCCGCTGCGGGTCCACCGGCGGCACCGGTCCGCTGGACGCGCCGAACAGCGCCAGCGTGCCGCGCACCGCCAGGCTGGCCAGGCTGGCGTCGAACGTGGTCTTGCCCACCCCGTCGTACACCGCGGCGACGCCGTGGCCGTTGGTCAGCTCCCGGATCGTGGCGCCGAACTCGGCCGGATCCTCGGGGTAGTCGAGCACCTCGACGGCACCGGCCTGCCGCGACAGCTCCGCCTTCTCCGGGGTGGAGGCCGTGGTGATCACCCGCGCGCCCAGGCTGGTGGCCCACTGGGTGAGGATCAGCCCCACACCGCCCGCCCCGGCGTGCACGAGCACGAAGTCACGAGGCTGCACGGCGTAGACCGACTTGATCAGATAGTGCGCCGTCATGCCCTTCAGCAGTGCCGAGGCCACCGCGTCGGATTGCACGGCGTCGGGCACGTAGGCGACGAAATCGGCTGGGGCGGTGCAGAATTCAGCGTAGGCGCCGGTCGCGTTGGCGGTGACCACCCGGTCGCCGGGCTTGATGGCCGCGACGTCGTCGCCCACGGCGGCGACCGTGCCGCACACCTCGGTGCCGAGCACGAACGGAACCTCGCGCGGATACAGGCCGGACCGGAAGTAGGTGTCGATGTAGTTGACGCCGATCGCGTCGGCCTCGATGAGCACCTCGCCGGGGCCGGGCGCGGGTTTCGGCTTCTCGACGTAGCTCAGGACCTCGGGACCGCCTGTCTGGGCGACTTCGATTGCGTGCATGTCACTATCATCCCCGGTGTGAAGACGCCATGAAGCTGGCCCGCCCCGATGTGTTCCATCCGCGGATCGTCCTGGCCGGCTGCCCGCAGCTGGTGGACGGCGACGGCGACGACGACGGGCTGCTCGAGGCGCTGCGCCGGCGCGGCCTGCACGCGCGGTGGATGTCCTGGGACGACCCGCAGACCGAGGACGCCGATCTGGTGATCCTGCGGGCGACGTGGGACTACGCCGAGCGTCGCGAGGAGTTCCTGGCCTGGACGGCGCGGGTGCGCAACCTGCTCAACGCGCCGCAGGTGGTGGCCTGGAACAGCGACAAGCGCTACCTGGACGACCTGTCCGCCGCCGGTGTGCCGACGCTGCCGTCGTACTTCTTCGCGCCGGGCGAGAAGGTCCGCCTGCCCAAGGGCTCGGCGGAGCTCGTCGTCAAACCGGCGATCGGTGCCGGATCGATCGACACCCGCCGCTTCACCGACCGCTCCGCCGCCCGCGAGCACGCCGCCGCGCTGCAGGACAGCGGGCGCACCGCGCTGGTCCAGCCCTACGACGCGCGGGTGGAGGCCGGTGAGACCGCGCTGGTCTTCCTCGGCGGTGAGCAGTCGCACGCCTTCACCAAGGGGCCGATGCTGCCGCCGGAGGGCGAGCTGCCCGGGCTGGACGAGTCGGGAACCTTCGCCGAGGAGAAGCTGACACCCGCCGACCCGGACTTCGAGATGTGGGACGTCGGCCACGCGGCGACTCGAGGCGGCCGCGCGGCACCTCGGCCTCGCGCGCCGCCGAGCTGCTCTACGCCCGGGTCGATCTCATCGGCGGCGCGGACGACCCGCTGCTGCTCGAACTGGAGCTGATCGAACCGTCGCTGGGCTGGCGCCAGCTCGACGACGAGGCCCGGCAGTTGCAGCAGCGGAAGTTCGCGCTGTGCGTGGAGTCAGCTCTCGAGCGTCTTGGGCTCGGTCCGCTGTCGCATCGACGCCCATAGCGCGGCGGTCGCCGCCGTGCAGGCCGCCGCGCCCGCGACGTGAAAGGCCACCAGTACGGCGGGCACGCCGGTGAAGAACTGCACGGCGCCGAGCAGACCCTGGGCGACCACGAGCCCGATCAGGACCGACCAGCCGCCGCATGATCGCGCGCGGAGCGTAGACGGCCAGCAGGCCGGCCCCCAGGCCGATCAGCAGCGACAGATAGATGAACAGGAACGTGGAGTGCGCGTGCACCAGCGTGATGATCTCCACCTCGAGGCGCGGCACGATGCGCTGCGGGCTCTTGTCGCCGGCGTGCGGGCCCGCGCCGGTCACCATGCGTGCCGGTGACCAACGTCGCCGAGAGCGCCAGCGCGCTCAGTAACGTCAAGAGCCGCAACGGTTTCGGCACCAGCGCGGTGGGGATGCCGTCGTCGGGCTCGCCGATCTTGACGTAGAGCAGGGTGGCCAGCCACACCATCACCATCGAGGCGACGCAGGTGCACGGCGACCGTCCACCACAGCAGGCCGGTGAGCACCGTGATGCCGCCGATCACCGCCTGCAGCACCGTCGAGGCCGGCATCAGCCAGGCGTAGACGAGGACCTCGCGGCGGCGCCGTGCCCGCGTGACGGCCAGCACCGCGAGGATCGCGGTGATGACGACGAGGAAGGTGATCATCCGGTTGCCGAACTCGACGGCCTGATGGATGCCCGGGACCTCGGCGTGCGGGACGGGGGTGAAGCTGCCCGGGAAGCACTGCGGCCAGGTGGGGCAGCCGAGCCCGGACGAGGTCACCCGGACGATCGAGCCGGTGACCGCGATCCCGGCCTGCGTGAGGATGACCGCGGCGGCGATGATGCGCTGCACGCGCAGGCTGGGCAGTGGAAGCAGGTCCACCAGCCGCAGGAAAAACCGTCCGACGGGCACGGCCCGATCGTAGAGGAAGGCTAACTACGTCCTGTAGTAGGGCTGTCCGTCAGGTGAAGCGGAACCAGCGCAGCGCGGCCAGCGCCGACACCCCGCCCCACACCGCGAGCACCGCGATGCCGAACCAGTCGACCGACAGCGTCATCGCCTGCGACAGCGCCTCGGTCAGCGCCCCGGACGGGGTCAGCCGGGCCACCAGCGCGATGCCGCGCGGGACCGTGTCGGTCTCCAGAGTCAGCGCGCCGAGTCCGGCGAAGACGAACCACAGCAGGTTGGCGACCGCGAGCACGATCTCGGCGCGCAGCGTTCCGCCGAGCAGCAGCCCCATCGCGACGAACCCCGCGGTGCCCAGCGCGATGATCACCGCGCCGAGCAGCAGGCCGGCCGGGTGCGGCCGCCAGCCGAGGGCCAGCCCGATGCCGCCGAACAGCAGCGCCTGCAGGAACACCACCGTCACCACGGCGAGCGCCTTGCCGGCGATGATGCCCCACACCGGCAGCGCGGTGGCGCCGAGGCGTTTGAGCGCGCCGTAGCGACGGTCGAACGCGACCGCGATGGCCTGTCCGGTGAACGCGGTCGAGATCACCGCCAGCGCCATGATGGCGGGAACGAACACCGCCGACCCGATGCTCGCCGAACGAGCCCAGCGGCAGCAGCGTGAGCCCGATCAGCAGCGTGATCGGGATGAACATCGTCAGCAGCAGCTGTTCGCCGTTGCGCAGCAGCAGCTTCAGCTCGAGGCCGTACTGGGCGGCCAGCATCCGCGGCACGCGTGTTCGGGCGGGGATCGGGGCGTGAAGGTGCCCGCCGGGAAGAGCTCGGTCATGACCGCAACTCCCTTCCGGTCAGATCGAGGAACACGTCCTCGAGGCTGCGCTGCTCGACACGGACGTCGGTGGCCAGCACGTTGAGCCGGGCGCACCAGGCAGTCACCGTCGCCAGCACCTGCGGGTCGATCTGCCCCTCGACCAGATACTCACCCGGCGAGACCTCCCGTGCCGAGTAGTTCTCGGGCAGCGCGGAGATCAGCAGCGACAGGTCGAGGCGCGCGGGGCGCGGTGAACCGCAGCTGCTCCTTCGGCGCCGCTGCGCATCAGCTCCGCGGGTGTGCCCGCGGCGACCGACGAGCCGTGGTCGATGATGACGATCCGGTCGGCGAGCTCCTCGGCTTCCTTGAGCTGGTGGGTGGTCAGCACCACCGTCACGCCGTCGCGGCGCAGGGCGTCGATGAGCTCCCACACCACCAGCCGGGCGTGGGCGTCCATGCCCGCGGTCGGCTCGTCGAGGAACACCAGCTCGGGCCGGCCGACCAGCGCGCAGGCCAGGGCCAGCCGTTGCTGCTGTCCGCCGGAGAGCCGGCGATAGGTGGTGCGGGCGGCGTCGGTGAGCCCGAGGGTGTCCAGCAGCCAGGCCGGGTCGAGCGGGTCGGCGGCGTAGGACGGCGACGAGCTTGAGCATCTCGCCGGCGCGGGCCGCCGGATAGCCGCCGCCGCCCTGCAGCATGACGCCGATCCGTTCGCGGACGCGGGCGTTGTCGGCCACCGGGTCCAGTCCCAGCACCTCGATGGTGCCGGAGTCGGGCCGCACGAATCCCTCGCACATCTCGACGGTGGTGGTCTTGCCGGCGCCGTTGGGGCCGAGCAGCGCGAGCACCTCGGCGGCGTGCACGTCGAGGTCGAGGTCCGACACCGCCGTCGTCGACCCGTAGCGCTTGGTGACCCCGCGCAGCCGCACGGGGGTATCGGAGCCGGGACTCACGGGGACTCAGCGTAGGCGTCCGGCGCCGGGCGTGGCGCGGGCGGCTCGGTCGGCGCCGGCTCGGGTTCCTGACCGCTGAAGGTCTCGGCGGTGCCGGGCACCGTGCGCCACGGCAGCCGGTTGTAGGTCAGCGCGATCAGCAGCAGCACGATCACGGTGCTGGCCACGGTGGCGTCGACGATCTGGAACAGCGCGAAGCGGTCGCCGTTGGCGGTCGGGCCGAAGATGCCGACGATGAGGGTCACCGCGATCGTGGCGATGCGGAAGCCGGGCCGGGTGGCCCAGGCGGCCAGCGGGATGATCGCCCACAGCAGGTACCACGGCTGCACGACCGGGAACAGCAGGACCGTGGCGCCCAGCGCGACGCCGAGTCCGCCGACCGGGTGCAGGCGCCCGCGCAGCACGGCCAGCAGCAGCCAGGTCACCGGTGATGGTGATGATCAGCACGCCCATGGCGCGGGTCAGCGACAGCACGGCGGTGGTGTGGTCGCCGAGGCCCGAGCAGGATGCCGACCTGTCCGGTGCCCAGCGCCAGCAGCGTCGGCGGCGACATCCAGCTGCGCACCACGTTGGCGGTGCCGAGCGTGAAGATCCAGCCGAAGCCCAGCCCGCTGGCCCAGCCGATCAGCGCCATCACCGCCAGCGACGATGCTCATCATCAGCGACGCTGGCCAGCAGGAACGGCTTGAACGTGCCGCCCCAGCGATGCGCCAGCGCCATGGCCACGAACCCCAGCGCCAGCAGGCCCGGCAGCTTCACCTGCGACGACATGGTGATCAGCACGGCGCCGGCGATCAGCATGCCCAGCGGCGCCCAGCGCCGCCCACTGCGTCGCGGCCGTGCGGCCAGTGCAGCGGCCGGGGCAGCAGCGGCCGCGCGGAGTCGATGCCGCGCAGCGCGAACTCGGTGCCCGTCAGCATCAGGCCCAGCATCAGCGCCTCGTTGTGGATGCCGGCCACCAGGTGCATCAGCAGCAGCGGGTTGGCGGCGCCCAGCCACAGCGCGCTGACCTCGGCCACGCCGCAGCGCCGGGCCAGCCGGGGCACGGCCCAGACGATCAGCCCGACGCCGATCAGCACCACGACGCGATGGCTGAGCACGGCGGCGACGATGTTCTCGCCGGTCAGCGCCGAGATGCCGCGACCGATCCACAGGAACAGCGGCCCGTACGGCGCCGGCGTCTCGCGCCACAGGCTGGGCACCGACAGCGTGAACACGTGGTCGAGGCCCAGACCGGGTGCCGGACCGACCTTGTACGGGTTGAGCCCGATCCGCGAGATCTGGCTCTGCGCCAGATAGGAGTAGACGTCCTTGCTGTACATCGGCGGCGCGATGAGCAGCGGCACCATCCACAGCAGCAGGGTGTGGTCGAGCTGGCTGCGCGACATCCGGCGGGGGCCCAGCGTGAAGCGGCCCAGCATCAGCCAGGCGAGCGCCATCATCACCGCGCCGGTGGTGGTCATCGTCAGCGAGACGGTCTGGATCCGTGACGGCAGATTGAGCAGCCGCACCCCGAACGTCGGGTCCTGCACGACCGGCCGGGCGCCGGCGCCCAGCGCGCCGATGCCCATCAGCACCGTGCCGGTGGCCCCGAACAGCCGGGTGCGCCGCATCGCGCGCGCTTCGGCGTCGTTGAGGGGCGCGGCCACGGTGCGTTCGTCGCCGTGCAGGCGGGCGATCGACGAACTCAACGAGTGTTGGCGGGCTGCCACCACAGCACTCTAACCGCCGGGCATTCCCGCACCGGCGCTGCTGAGGGTGCCCTTGGTGGACACCGCCCGAGGAATTGCGTCACACTGGTGTTGTGAAAATCCCGTCCGACGTCTATCCGGTGCCCGCCGCGGCCCCGGTTGCGCATGACGGCCAGACGCGCCGCGCCATCGTGCAGCTGCTGCTGGAGTCGGGGTCGATCACCGCCGCCGAGATCGGTCACCGGCTGGGCATCTCCGCCGCCGGCGTGCGCCGCCACCTCGACGCCCTCATCGAGGCCGGTGACGCCCAGGCCAACGCCGCGGCGGCGTGGCAGCAGGTCGGCCGCGGCAGGCCCGCCAAGCGCTACCGGTTGACGCCCGCCGGCCGGGCCAAGCTCGAGCACACCTACGACGATCTGGCCTCGGCCGCGATCCGCCAGTTGCGCGAGATCGGCGGCGAGGAGGCGGTGCAGGAGTTCGCCCGGCGCCGCATCGACACCATCCTGGCCGGTGTCACCGACGGCCCCGACGACGTCGAGTCGACGGCGGAACGGGTCGCCGAGGCGCTGACGAAGGCCGGTTACGCGACCACCACGACGAAGGTCCGCGGCCCGATCCAGGGTATCCAGATCTGTCAGCACCACTGCCCGGTTTCCCATGTGGCAGAAGAGTTTCCGGAGCTCTGCGAGGCAGAGCAGCAGGCCATGTCGGAGATTCTGGGCACCCACGTGCAGCGGTTGGCGACGATCGCCAACGGCGACTGTGCCTGCACCACCCACGTACCGATGAATCCGGTACAGCCCTAGCGCAACACCTTCGGCGCACAGCCCGCGCCGAAGCCACCACGATCGACTAAGGAGCGTCGCCATGACACTCACACCGGACGCCAAGCCGGCCGAGCCGCTCACGCCAAGAGGAGGCCATCGCCTCGCTGGGCAACTACGGCTACGGCTGGTCGGACTCCGACGTCGCCGGCGCCAGCGCACAGCGCGGCCTGTCCGAGGCGGTCGTGCGCGACATCTCGGCGAAGAAGAGCGAGCCGCGAGTGGATGCTCGACATCCGGCTCAAGGCGCTGCGCACCTTCGACAAGAAGCCGATGCCGAACTGGGGTTCCAACCTCGAGGGCATCCACTTCGACAACATCAAGTACTTCGTGCGCTCCAGCGAGAAGCAGGCCGCGACCTGGGACGACCTGCCCGCCGACATCAAGAACACCTACGACCGGCTCGGCATCCCGGAGGCCGAGAAGCAGCGCCTGGTCTCCGGTGTGGCCGCGCAGTACGAGTGCCTCGCCGGTGACACTTTGGTGTGGACGGCCAATCGCGGACAGGTGCCGATCAAGGAGATCGCCTACGGCGACCGGGTTTTCGCCTACGACGAGGACGCCGAGCGGTTCGTCGTGGCGCCGGTCAAGGCCGCGGCGCAGACCGATACCCGGCAGACCTACACCGTCCGAACGACGCGACGCAGTCTGCGTGCAACCGACAACCACCCGATGCTGGTCTTGCGCGACGAGCGCAAGCCGGGTCGGCAGCGGGCTCGTTATGCTCGTCGGTGGGTGACGGTCGGCGAGATCCAGGCGGGTGACTTCATCGCCGTGCCTCGCCAGATCCCGGCATTCGGTGCGGCGGCGCAGCTTCCCGCCATGGCGAGGTCTGCGTTGCCCGGCCGAAAGCACTGTCGACCTGATGTGGCTGCTGGGCCTCTACATCGGCGACGGCAATCTGCACCTGTCGCACAAGACCTACCGCGTTCAGTTCGCCATTCCGGCCACCGACGTCGAACTGCGCGCCGAGCTGACCCGCGTCGTCAAGGACGTGTTCGGGCTGCGTTGCATCGAGGCCGACGAATACCGCGTCGTGGTGAACTCGAAGGCGCTGACCGAGTGGATCGTCGAACTCGGCTTCGACGGACTTTCGCTGACCAAGCGCGTTCCAGATTGGGTCTTTGCGCTTCCCGTCGACCAGCGGCTGGCATTCCTCGGCGGCTGGGTCGACGCCGACGGCTACGTTCAGCCGGAGCGAAGCGGCTCGATCATGTTGACGTCGGCCAACGAGCCGCTCATTCGGCAAGCGCGCGAACTCGCCGAGCTGTCGGGCCTGCGGGCCGCGGGGCCGTGGTCGTTCACCCAGCCGTATCGCCACGCGCCCGAGCGCATCCAGACTGCTTGGCGGCTCGGACATCTCCGGCGAGTTCGAGAAGCTCGATTGCCGCAACCCCAAGCGCACGGCTCGCTTCGGTCGCCGCCGCTACTGCGCACTCTTCGAATGGCGCTCACGGCACCACGATTCGCGCCCACTGCAACGACTGGCTGGGATTCGAGCGGGTCAAGTCCGTCGAGCCGTTCGCCGTCGAGCCGGTCTACGACATCGAGGTCGACGGTCCGCACAACTTCGTGGCTGACGGCCTCGTCGCGCACAACTCCGAGGTCGTCTACCACTCGATCCGCGAGGACCTCGAGGCGCAGGGCGTCATCTTCCTCGACACCGACACCGCGCTGAAGGAACACCCGGAGCTCTTCAAGCAGTACTTCGGCACGGTGATCCCGGCCGGTGACAACAAGTTCTCCGCGCTGAACACCGCGGTGTGGTCGGGCGGCTCGTTCATCTACGTGCCGAAGGGCGTGCACGTCGACATCCCGCTGCAGGCCTACTTCCGGATCAACACCGAGAACATGGGCCAGTTCGAGCGGACCCTGATCATCGTCGACGAGGGCGCCTACGTGCACTACGTCGAGGGCTGTACCGCGCCGATCTACAAGAGCGACTCGCTGCACTCGGCGGTGGTCGAGATCATCGTCAAGCCCGGTGGCGGGTGCCGCTACACGACCATCCAGAACTGGTCGAACAACGTCTACAACCTGGTCACCAAGCGGGCCCGCGCCGAGGCCGGCGCCACCATGGAGTGGGTCGACGGCAACATCGGTTCCAAGGTCACCATGAAGTACCCGGCGGTCTGGATGACCGGCGAGCACGCCAAGGGCGAGGTGCTCTCGGTGGCGTTCGCCGGCGAGGGCCAGCACCAGGACACCGGCGCCAAGATGCTGCACCTGGCGCCGAACACGTCGAGCAACATCGTGTCCAAGTCGGTGGCCCGCGGCGGTGGCCGCGCGTCCTACCGCGGCCTGGTTCAGGTCAACAAGGGCGCGCACGGATCGCGTTCCAGCGTGAAATGCGATGCGCTGCTTGTCGATACGATCAGCCGCAGCGACACCTACCCCTACGTCGACATCCGCGAGGACGACGTCACGATGGGCCACGAGGCCACCGTGTCGAAGGTCAGCGCCGATCAGCTGTTCTACCTGATGAGCCGCGGCATGACCGAGGACGAGGCGATGGCGATGGTGGTGCGCGGCTTCGTCGAGCCGATCGCCAAGGAACTGCCGATGGAGTACGCCCTGGAGCTCAACCGGTTGATCGAACTGCAGATGGAAGGCGCGGTCGGCTAGTGGCGCAGAATCTGCACAGCGGCGGTCGAGGGCGATCGCCGCCAACAAGGGCGAGCAGTTCAGCTCCTTCGACGTCGATGCCTTCGAGGTGCCCGGCGGCCGCGACGAACTGTGGCGGTTCACCCCGCTCAAGCGGCTGCGCGGTCTGCACGACGGCTCCGCGCCGGCCACCGGGACCGCCAGCATCAGCGTCGCCGATCAACCCGGCGTCACGGTGGAGACCGTCCGCCGCGGCGACGAGCGGCTCGGCCAGGGCGGTGTGCCCGCCGACCGCGTTGCCGCGCAGGCCTTCTCGTCGTTCAACGACGCGACCGTGGTCACGGTGGCGCGCGACACCCAGATCGCCGAACCGATCGAGATCGTCGTCACCGGGCCCGGGCGAGGGCGCGACCGCCTACGGCCACCTGCAGATCCGCGCCGAGGAACTCGCCGAAGCCGTCGTGGTCATCGACCAGCGCGGCAGCGGAACCTTCGCCGACAACGTCGAATTCGTCGTCGGCGACGCCGCGCGGCTGACCGTCGTGTGGATCGCCGACTGGGCCGACGACACGGTGCACGTCAGCGCCCACCACGCCCGGCTGGGCAAGGACGCGGTGCTGCGCCACATCGCGGTGACCCTCGGCGGCGAGGTGGTGCGCATGTCGGCCACCGTCCGCTACGACGCCCCCGGCGGCGACGCCGAACTGCTCGGCCTGTACTTCGCCGACGACGGCCAGCACCTCGAGTCGCGCCTGCTGGTCGACCATGCGCAGCCCAACTGCAAGTCCAACGTGCTGTACAAGGGTGCGCTGCAAGGTGATCCGGACTCCAAGAAGCCCGACGCGCACACCGTGTGGGTGGGCGACGTGCTGATCCGGGCCGAGGCCACCGGCACCGACACGTTCGAGGTGAACCGCAACCTGGTGCTCACCGACGGCGCCCGCGCCGACTCGGTGCCCAACCTGGAGATCGAGACCGGCGAGATCGTCGGTGCCGGACACGCCAGTGCCACCGGTCGTTTCGACGACGAGCAACTGTTCTACCTGCAGGCCCGCGGCATTCCCGAGGAGCAGGCCCGCCGACTGGTGGTGCGCGGGTTCTTCGGCGAGATCATCGCCAAGATCGCCGTGCCCGACGTCCGTGAACGCCTGACCGCCGCCATCGAACACGAACTAGCCATCACCGAATCGAGAATCACAGTGAGCACTCTGGAAATCAAGGACCTGCACGTCAGCGTCGCCAGGACGAGGACGGCGACCGACAAGGAGATCCTCAAGGGCGTCAACCTGACCGTGAAGTCGGGGGAGACCCATGCGGTCATGGGCCCCAACGGATCCGGCAAGTCCACGCTGTCCTACGCGATCGCCGGACACCCCAAGTACCACGTGACGTCGGGGTCGATCACCCTCGACGGCGAGGACGTGCTGACGATGAGCGTCGACGAACGCGCTCGCGCCGGCCTGTTCCTGGCCATGCAGTACCCGGTCGAGGTGCCGGGTGTGTCGATGTCGAACTTCCTGCGCACCGCGGCCACCGCGGTGCGCGGCGAGGCGCCGAAGCTGCGGCACTGGGTCAAGGAGGTCAAGGCCGCGATGGCCGACCTCGACATCGACCCGCAGTTCGCCGAGCGCAGCGTCAACGAAGGTTTCTCCGGCGGCGAGAAGAAGCGCCACGAGATCCTGCAGCTGGGCCTGCTCAAGCCGAAGATCGCGATCCTCGACGAGACCGACTCCGGTCTGGACGTCGACGCGCTGCGCGTCGTCAGCGAGGGCGTCAACCGCTACGCCGAGGCCGAGCACGCCGGCGTGCTGCTGATCACCCACTACACCCGCATCCTGCGCTACATCCAGCCGCAGTTCGTCCACGTCTTCGTCGACGGGCGCATCGTCGCGTCCGGCGGTCCCGAACTGGCCGACGAACTCGAGGAGAACGGCTACGAGCGGTTCACCCACGCCGTCCGCGGCAGGAGCATGACGTGACCGCCTCGGTGGACCTTGACGTCACGGCCATCCGCGCCGACTTCCCGATCCTGAGTCGGGTGATGCGCGGCGGGCACCAGCTGGCGTACCTGGACTCCGGGGCGACCTCGCAGAAGCCGCTGCAGGTGCTCGACGCCGAGCGGGACTTCCTGACCCACCACTACGGCGCCGTGCACCGCGGTGCGCACCAGCTGATGGAGGAGTCCACCGACGCCTTCGAGCAGGGCCGCGCCGACATCGCCGCGTTCGTCGGCGCCGCCCCCGACGAACTGGCGTTCACCAAGAACGCCACCGAGGCGCTCAACCTGGTCTCCTACGTGCTCGGCGACAGCCGATTCGAGAATGCCGTCGGACCCGGCGACGTCATCGTCACCACCGAGCTGGAACACCACGCCAACCTGATCCCGTGGCAGGAGCTGGCCCGGCGCACCGGCGCCACCCTGAAGTGGTACGGCGTCACCGATGACGGCACACGTCGACCTGGACTCGCTGCAGCTCGACGAGCGAGTCAAAGTCGTTGCCTTCACTCATCATTCGAACGTCACCGGTACGGCACCGCCGGTGGCCGAGATGGTCGCGCGGGCCAGGGCCGTCGGTGCGCTGACGGTGCTCGACGCCTGCCAGTCGGTGCCGCACCAGCCGGTGGACTTCCACGCCCTCGACGTCGACTTCGCAGCCTTCTCCGGCCACAAGATGCTGGGCCCCACCGGGATCGGCGTGCTGTACGGCCGCGGTGAGTTGCTCGATCGGCTGCCGCCGTTCCTGACCGGCGGATCGATGATCGAGACCGTCACGATGGAGGGCGCCACCTACGCGCCTGCGCCGCAGCGGTTCGAGGCGGGCACCCAGATGATCTCGCAGGTGGTCGGATTGGCCGCGGCCGCGACGCTATCTCGACGAGATCGGCATGGACGCGGTCGCCGCCCACGAGCACCGACTGGTCGCCGCCGCGCTGGAGGGTCTGGCCGCCGATCCCCGGCGTGCGGATCATCGGACCGGCGAACGCCGCAGACCGCCGGTCCCCGGTGGCGTTCGTGGTCGACGGCGTGCACGCCCACGACGTCGGGCAGGTGCTCGACGACGACGGGGTCGCGGTGCGCGTCGGGCACCACTGCGCGTGGCCGCTGCACCGCCGGTTCGGCGTCGCTGCCACCGTGCGAGCATCGTTCGCGGTGTACAACACCCTCGACGAGGTGGACCGCCTGGTCGCCGGCGTGCGTCGGGCGATCGAGTTCTTCGGAGACTGAAACCGTGCGTCTGGAGCAGATGTACCAGGAAGTGATCCTGGATCACTACAAGCACCCGCACCACCGCGGGCTGCGGGAGCCGTTCGGTGCCGAAGTCCACCACGTGAACCCGACCTGCGGTGACGAGGTGACGCTGCGGGTGGCGCTGTCCGCGGACGGTGAGCAGGTCGAGGACATCTCCTACGACGGCCAGGGGTGCTCGATCAGCCAGGCCGCCACGTCGGTGCTCACCGACCAGGTGATCGGCCAGACGGTGGGCGATGCGCTCAAGACGGTGGCGGCGTTCACCGAGATGGTGTCGTCGCGCGGCACGGTCGAGGGCGACGAGGACGTGCTCGGCGACGGCGTGGCGTTCGCCGGGGTGGCGAAGTATCCGGCGCGGGTGAAGTGCGCGCTGCTGGGCTGGCTGGCGTTCAAGGCCGCCGTCGCGGAAGCGCGGGATTCAACGGAGCGGTGGCGCAGGCCTCGCATCGAAAAGACTTGGAGGAGAAGAAATGAGCGATGCACCGGAGGGCAGGAGCGAAGCGACCCGGGAATTGGACGCGGTCCGAGCGACGAGTTGATCGCCGACCTCGAGGAGGCGATGCGCGACGTGGTCGACCCCGAACTCGGCATCAACGTCGTCGACCTCGGTCTGGTCTACGGGATGAACGTGGAGAAGAGCGACACCGGCACGGTGGCGCTCATCGACATGACGCTGACCTCGGCGGCCTGCCCGCTCACCGACGTGATCGAGGACCAGACGATGCACCGCACTGGTCGGCGCCGGCCTGGTCAACGAGGTCAAGATCAACTGGGTGTGGAATCCGCCGTGGGGACCGGACAAGATCACCGAGGACGGCCGCGAGCAACTGCGCGCCCTCGGCTTCACGGTCTAGGACCGACCGCACCCGGCCGATTAGCGTGAGTGCATGCTCACCGTCCCGCCCTTCGTCTGGCGCGCAGGCGCGCTCGGCCGGGCGCTGACGGTCGGCGTCGGGATCGGCGCCTTCCTCGGGGCACTGGCCTGGCTTGACTCCGGGATCGCGCTGTCAGGCGCTGTCGTGTTCGTCATCGTCGGCTCGGCCTACGGAATCTGGATGGGCCGCCGGATGGTTCGGTATCTGGCCTGCCGCGGCCCAGTTGACCGGTGCGCAACGCGAACTGGTCGTTCGCGCGACCCGCAGCGGCAGGCCGGTGGACCAGCCCGCGCTCGCGGCGGCGGTGATCGAGTACCGCGACGGACTCCATGCGGCCGCGGAGAAGACGCACCGGTTCGGATGGCTGGTGGGGGTGGTCCTGGTGGTTGCGCTCGCGTCGGCGGTCTGGGACGCGCTGACCGGTTCGGTGCGCGACGTCGTGTCGTCCTGCGTGTACCTCGGGCTGCTGGCGATCGAGCTGTTCTGGTGGCCCCGGCGGCGGGATCGCCTGCTGTCCAACGCCGATCGGGCAGCAACATCGGCCATGCAATCCATCGATGACAACGAGAAGGGGAGTTCGGGATGACGGAGTCGATCGTCGCGACCAGGCGTCAACTGCACGGCATCGCCGAGAGTTTCATCGCCGGGCCGCAGTACCGCGCCGCAGGCACGATCCGTCTTGCCGTCCGCCCGGACGGCTTCACCGGGACCGCCGTTCCCATCGCAGTCCACGGCACCCGGTTGGAGTGGACGGACGGCGGTGTCGCGCTGGCGGGGCCGGTGAGTGGGATCGTGGCTGCGGCCGGTCTGGATTTCGGACCGCCGCCCGAGGACATGTATCACCCGGTGGCGCCGCTGGGCATCGACACCGTGCTCGATCTCGACGCCGACGCGGCAGAGGCCGTCAGCCGGAGTCTCTACGCCGGTGGAACCGCCCTCAAAGCCGTGCTCCCCGAGGGGCATCCGGTGCTGTGGCCGGAACACTTCGACGTCGCGGTCACCGACAACGAGGTCAACTACGGCGTCTCGGCCGGTGACGACGGCCACCCGCTGCCGTATGCGTACGTGGGCCCCTGGGATTTCGCCGCGACGGCGCGCACCGGTCCGGTTCTGGAATGCGTCCTTCGGCGCGCTGTATCCGCTCGACCTGTCCGCCGACGTCGATACGCTGAGCGCCGATATCGCGGAGTTCTTCCGCCGTGGGCAGGCGCATCTCTAGATGCGCCGGTTAGCATCTGCAATCGATGGCGGCTGCCGCGGACGAGACGGCTCTGATCGCTGCGCTGCGCGCACGCGACGAAGCGGCATTCGCCCGACTGGTCGACCAGCACACCCCGGCGCTGCTGCGGGTGGTGCGAGGTTACGTGCCCAGCCGCGAGATCGCCCAAGAAGTGGTCCAGGAGACGTGGATCGCGCTTCTGAACGGCATCGACAAATTCGAGGGCCGATCCTCCTTGCGCACTTGGCTTTTCACGGTGGCGATCAACATCGCCAAGGCGCGCGGCATCCGGGAGCGCCGCGGTGACGACGCCGAGATCGCGGCGTTCACCGGCGGCACCGTCGACCCGGCCCGGTTCCGGCCTGCCGGGCAACGCTGGGCCGGCCACTGGAAGAGCGGTGAGCAGCCGTCGCCGTTTCCCGACACCCCGGAGGGATCGGTACTGGGCCGTGAGCTCGTCGATGTGGCCCGCGCGGAACTGGACAAGCTGCCGCAGCGGCAACGGCAGGTGGTGACCTTGCGCGACATGCTGGGGTTCGACTCGAGTGAGGTGTGTGAGCTGCTGGACATCAGCGTGGCCAACCAGCGCGTGCTGCTGCACCGGGGCCGAGCGGTCGTGCGCAAAGCGCTCGAAGACTATCTGGCGGATCGATCATGAGGCCGCTGGACTGCTCTGAGCTCGTCGAGCTGGTGACCGCCTACCTCGACGGCTCGCTCGACCTCGACACCCGGGCACGCTTCGATCTGCACCTCGCCGACTGCGACGGCTGCGAGAACTACCTTCAGCAGTTCCGCGGGACGGTGCGAACCCTGGGCAAGATCGCCGAGGACGATCTCGACCCCGGCTTCCGCGACAGGCTCCTGGAGGCCTTCCGCGACTTCAATTCCTGAGCCGTTGCTGTTCGCGATGGTAGACGTTCGGGTGTGCCGTCCCGCCCGGCCTGGTGGCCTGGCAGGGCGCTGCAGCCGGCGGGAATGAACGCGGTGCCGGCCTACGTTTAGCATCCTCATGGTGGATGACGCTCGACTACAGGACCTGTTCACGCCGCTGACCATCGGATCGCTGCGTCTGCGCAACCGCTTCGCGATGGCGCCGATGACCCGGGCCGCCTCACCTGGGGGCATACCGGGACCGGATGTGGCCGCCTACTACGGGCGCCGGTCGGCCGGTGGGACGGCCCTGATCATCACCGAAGGTGTTCGCATCCCGCATCCGGCCGCCGGCTGGCCCGACGCCGTCCCCGAACTCGACGGCGCCGAGGTGCTTCGCGGCTGGCGAGCGGTCACCGACTCGGTGCATGCCGGCGGTGGCGCGATCGCCGCCCAGCTGTGGCATCAGGGCGCCGCGCGCGGTCAGCACGACGGTGACACCGCCGACCAGCTGCCGGTCAGCCCGTCGGGCGTGGACGTGGCGGGCAATCCGGTCGGCCGAGCGCTGAGCACCGACGAACTGGCCTCGGTCGCCGATGCCTACGCCCGAGCCGCCGTCAACGCCCGCGATGCGGGATTCGACGCCGTCGAGCTCCACGGCGCCCACGGCTACCTGCTCGACCAATTCCTCTGGGCCGAAACGAACCACCGCACCGACGGTTACGGCGGCTCGCTGGAGGCCCGCACCCGGTTCCCGGCCGAGGTCGTCGCCGCCGTGCGCGCGGCCGTCGGCCCGGAGTTCCCGATCATCTACCGCTTCTCGCAATGGAAGATGAACCGCTACGACGCGTCGGTCGCAGCCGACTCCGGTGAGCTCGAACGGGTCCTCGGACCGCTGGTCGACGCCGGGGTGGACGTGCTGCACCCGTCGACCCGACGCCACTACCTGCCCGGCTTCCCGGACGAGGATCCGCAGCTGAGCCTGGCCGGCTGGACCAAGAAGGTGACCGGCAAGCCGGTCATCGCCGTGGGCTCGGTGGGATTGGAGACGGAGTTCAAACCGGGCGAGCCCGGCGGCCCCATCCCCGCCGCACCCGTCGACCGGCTGCTGGACCAGTTCGACGCCGGTGAGTTCGACATCATCGCCGTCGGCCGCGCTCTGCTCGCCGACCCGAGCTGGGTCAACCACCTGCGCGACGGCCGGCTCGGCGAGTTCGGTGGTTTCGACGCGGCCACCGCCCTGTCCCGTTTGTACTGATACCGACAGGGAACAGACCGGATAACCCCGACGTTAGGACTTTCGTGGCTACTCGAGACCTCACGGCACAGGATTTCAACGACACCCTCGCCGGCAACGACATCGTGCTGGTCGACTTCTGGGCGTCGTGGTGCGGACCGTGCCGCGCCTTCGCCCCGACCTTCACCGCCTCGTCGGAGAAGCACCCCGACGTCGTCTTCGGCAAGGTCGACACCGAGGCCGAGCAGCAGCTCGCCGCCGCCGCCGAGATCCGCTCCATCCCGACGCTGATGGCGTTCAAGAAGGGCAAGCTGATCTTCAACCAGGCCGGCGCACTGCCGCCCGCCGCGCTGGAGGACCTGATCCGTCAGGTCAAGGAGTTCGACGTCGACGCCGCCGCCGCGGCGCAGGGTCACAGCCGAGGACGTCGTCGAGCCGCCGCCGGCCCGCACGCGATAGCGTGCAACGGTGAATCGTGACTCTGGCTTCGTCCTCGTCGACACCCCGCAACCGCACGTCGCCCTGGTCACCCTGAACCGCCCGGAGCGGATGAACTCCATGGCGTTCGACGTCATGATCCCGCTCAAGGAGGTCCTGACCGAGCTGAGCTACGACAACTCCGTGCGGGTGGTGGTCCTCACCGGCGCGGGGCGCGGCTTCTCGTCGGGGGCCGACCACAAGTCGGCCGGCTCGGTGCCGCACGTCGCGGGACTGACCCGCCCGTCCTACGGCCTGCGGTCGATGGAACTGCTCGACGATGTGATCCTCGCCATGCGCCGGCTGCACCAGCCGATCATCGCCGCGGTCAACGGTGCGGCGATCGGCGGTGGCCTGTGCCTGGCGCTGGCCGCCGACATCCGGGTGGCCGCCGACCACGCCTACTTCCGCGCGGCGGGCATCAACAACGGCCTGACCGCCAGCGAGCTGGGCCTGAGTTACCTGCTGCCGCGGGCGATCGGGTCCTCGCGGGCCTTCGAGATCATGCTCACCGGACGTGACGTCGACGCCGCGGAGGCCGAACGGATCGGGCTGGTGTCCCGGCAGGTTCCGGCCGAGGAGCTGCTGCCGGCCTGCTACGAGATCGCCGGACGCATCGCCGCGTTCTCGCGGCCCGGGACCGAATTGACCAAGCGGACGCTGTGGACCGGACTGGACGCCAGTACCCTGGAGGGGCATATGCAGGCCGAGGGCCTCGGGCAGCTCTACGTGCGCCTGCTTACCGCCAACTTCGAAGAGGCGGTCGCCGCGCGTGCCGAGAAGCGCGCCCCGGTCTTCACCGACGACAAGTAGCCACAGGAGAGCAGCGCCGTGATAACCGCAACGGACCTCGAGGTCCGCGCCGGGGCGCGCACGCTGCTGCTCGCCGAAGGCCCCGCGCTGCGCATCCAGCCCGGCGACCGCATCGGTCTGGTCGGACGCAACGGCGCCGGCAAGACCACCACCATGCGGATCCTGGCCGGCGAGGGTGAGCCGTACGCCGGAACGGTCGACTCGCACCGGCGACGTCGGCTATCTGCCGCAGGATCCGCGCGAGGGCGACCTCGACGTCCTGGCCCGCGACCGGGTGCTGTCGGCCCGCGGCCTCGACACCCTGCTGGCCGACCTGGAGAAGCAGCAGGTGCTGATGGCCGAGGTGGTCGACGACGCCGCGCGGGACAAGGCGGTGCGCCGCTACGGCCAGCTGGAGGAACGCTTCGCCGCGCTCGGCGGCTACGCCGCCGAGAGCGAGGCCGGCCGCATCTGCGCGAGCCTCGGCCTGCCCGACCGGGTGCTGACCCAGCCGCTGCGCACGCTGTCCGGTGGTCAGCGCAGGCGGGTCGAGCTGTCCCGGATCCTGTTCGCCGCCGCGGAAGGTGGAGCTGCCGGCGCCAATTCGACGACCACGCTGCTGCTCGACGAGCCGACCAACCACCTCGACGCCGACTCGATCGGCTGGCTGCGCGACTTCCTCAAGGCGCACAACGGCGGCCTGGTGATCATCAGCCACAACGTCGAACTGCTCGCCGACGTCGTCAACCGGGTGTGGTTCCTCGACGCCGTGCGCGGCGAGGTCGACGTCTACAACATGGGCTGGCAGAAGTACCTCGACGCGCGCGCCACCGACGAGCAACGCCGTCGCCGCGAGCGGGCCAACGCCGAGAAGAAGGCGTCGGCGCTGCGCACCCAGGCCGCCAAGATGGGCGCCAAGGCCACCAAAGCCGTTGCCGCACAGAACATGTTGCGCCGTGCCGACCGGATGATGGCGTCTCTCGACGAAGAGCGGGTCGCCGACAAGGTCGCCAAGATCCGCTTCCCGACCCCGGCGCCGTGCGGGCGCACCCCGCTGGTGGCCAAGGGCCTGACCAAGAACTACGGCTCGCTGGAGGTCTTCACCGGGGTGGACCTGGCGATCGACCGCGGATCGCGGGTGGTGGTCCTCGGACTCAACGGCGCCGGCAAGACCACCCTGCTGCGGCTGCTGGCCGGCACGGAGATCCCGGACGCCGGTGGCCTCGAGCCCGGGCACGGCCTCAAGATCGGTTATTTCGCACAGGAACACGACACCCTCGACAACATCGCGACGGTGTGGGAGAACATCCGCCACGCCGCCCCGGACACCGGCGAGCAGGAGCTGCGCAGCCTGCTCGGGCGCGTTCATGTTCAGCGGTCCGCAGCTCGACCAGCCGGCGGGCACGCTGTCCGGCGGTGAGAAGACCCGACTGGCGCTGGCCGGTCTGGTCGCCTCGACGGCCAACGTGCTGCTGCTCGACGAGCCGACCAACAACCTCGACCCCGCCTCCCGCGAACAGGTTCTCGACGCGCTGCGCAGCTACCTCGGCGCGGTGGTGCTGGTCACCCACGATCCCGGGTGCCGCCGAGGCGCTGGACCCGCAGCGGGTCGTCCTGCTGCCGGACGGCACCGAGGACTACTGGTCGGACGACTATCGGGACCTGATCGAACTCGCCTGACAACTGGCACAAACCATTTCGGTGATTCCGGCCACACCGCTGTCGAGCGCTCCTACTCTGTGGAGCAACAGGGGGGCCGCTCAACCGGGGAGGGTGTCGTGAGGAAAGTCAACCAGGGTCGTGACCAACTGCTGCACGAGCTGCGCAATGCCTACGAGGGCGGCGCCAGCATCCGCACCCTGGTCGCGACGACGGGCCGGTCATACGGCTCGATTCATTCGATGCTGCGCGAATCGGGGACCACGATGCGCAGCCGCGGTGGGCCCAACCACCGCACCCGCGTGCACTAGCCTCGTCGCCGGCCCGCATCGTCGGCGCGCACCGAGTCCTCGACGAGATCGAGAACCGCCGAGAGCCGCTTGGGATCCTCGCCTGCCGCCAGCCGGGCCACCAGCCCGTCGAGCACCAGGTCCAGATAGCACTGCAGCACATCGCTGGGAACGTCGTCGCGCAACCGGCCCGCCTGCTTCTGCCGCAGCAGCCGGTCCGACGTCGCGGCGGACAACTCCGCCGAACGCTCCGCCCACCCCCGGTTGAACACCGGGTCGTTACGCAGCTTGCGCGCGATCTCCAATCGCGTGGCCAGCCAGTCGAATTGGTCCGGCGCGGCGAGCATGTCGCGCATCACCTGGATCAGGCCCTCGCGGGATGCCACCTCGGCCATCCGCTCGGCGTCTTCCCGGGCCAGCTCGAAGAACAGCGTGTCCTTGTCGCGGAAGTGGTGGAAGATCGCACCGCGCGACAGGCCGATGGTCTGTTCCAGCCGTCGCACGGTCGCCTTGTCGTAGCCGTACTCGCGCGAAGCAGCGCCGTGCGCCGTCGAGGATCTGGCGGCGGCGGGCCGCCAGATGATCCTCGCTGACGCGGGGCATGTCCTTTCGACCGTGTCCGGCTAGCCGGCACGCAGCATGTTGCGCAACACGTACTGCAGGATGCCGCCGTTGCGGTAGTAGTCCGCCTCGCCGGGGGTGTCGATGCGGACCACCGCGTCGAACTCGACCGTGCTGCCGTCGGCCTTGGTCGCCTTGACGTGCACCGTCTTCGGGGTCTTGCCCTTGTTGAGCTCCTCGATTCCGGTGATGTCGTAGACCTCGGTGCCGTCCAGCTTGAGCGACGCCGGCCGACTCCCCGGCGGGGAACTGCAGCGGGATCACGCCCATGCCGATCAGGTTGGACCGGTGGATGCGCTCGAAGGACTCGGTGATCACCGCGCGCACGCCCAGCAGGCTGGTGCCCTTGGCCGCCCAGTCGCGCGACGAGCCCGACCCGTACTCCTTGCCGCCGAGCACGACCAGCGGAATGTCCTGCGCCGCATAGTTCTGCGCCGCGTCGTAGATGAACGCCTGCGGGCCGTCCGGCTGGGTGAAGTCGCGGGTGTAGCCACCGGAGACGTCGTCGAGCAGCTGGTTGCGCAGCCGGATGTTGGCGAAGGTGCCGCGGATCATCACCTCGTGGTTGCCGCGCCGCGAGCCGTAGGAGTTGTAGTCCTTCTTGTCGACGCCGTGCCCGTCGAGGTACTGCGCGGCGGGCGTGCCCGCCTTGATGTTGCCGGCGGGGGAGATGTGGTCGGTGGTCACCGAATCACCCAGCAGCGCAAGCACTCTGGCGCCGGTGATGTCGGTGACCGGCTCCGGGTCGGCGGGCATGCCGTCGAAGTACGGGGGCTTGCGCACGTACGTCGACTTCGGATCCCAGTCGAAGGTGTTGCCCGACGGGGTCGGCAGGTTCCGCCAGCGCTCGTCGCCCTTGAAGACGTCGGCGTAGTTCTTCGGTGAACATCTCCTGGTTGATCGACGAGGCGATGGTGTCGGAGATGTCCTTCGGCGACGGCCAGATGTCCTTGAGGAACACGTCGTTGCCGTCGGTAGTCCGTGCCGAGTGGGTCGGTCTCGAAGTCGAAGTCCATGGTGCCGGCCAGCGCGTAGGCGATCACCAGCGGCGGGGACGCCAGGTAGTTCATCTTGACGTCGGGGTTGATGCGGCCCTCGAAGTTGCGGTTGCCCGAGAGCACCGCCGTCACCGACAGGTCGTTCTCGTTGATGGCCTCGGAGATCTCGTCGGACAGCGGGCCGGTGTTGCCGATACAGGTGGTGCAGCCGTAGCCGACGAGGTAGAAGCCCAGCTTCTCCAGGTACGGCCACAGCCCGGCCTTCTCGTAGTAGTCGGTGACCACCTGCGAGCCCGGCGCCATGGTGGTCTTGACCCACGGCTTGGAGGTCAGGCCCTTCTCGACGGCGTTGCGGGCCAGCAGCGCTGCGCCCAGCATCACCGTCGGGGTTGGAGGTGTTGGTGCACGAGGTGATGGCGGCGATCGCCGACGGCGCCGTGGTCCAGCACGAACTCGCCGCGGTCGTCGGAACGCACCGTGACCGGCTTGGTGGGCCGGCCCTCGGCGCCGTCGGCCGCCGAGTGCAGCGGCACCGACCCGTTGTCGGCGAAGGTCAGCACCGCCGGGTCGCTGGCCGGGAACGACTCCTCGACGGCCTCGTCCAGCTTGGTGTGCGGCGCCGGGTGGTTCTCCTCGACGTAGTTGTGGATGTCCTTGCGGAAGGCCGACTTCGCGTCGTCGAGCGCGATGCGGTCCTGCGGGCGCTTGGGTCCGGCGATCGACGGCACCACGTCGGACAGGTCGAGCTCGAGGTACTCGGAGAACGTCGGGCTCGCGGCTCGGGTCGTGCCACATGCCCTGCGCCTTGGCGTACGCCTCGACCAGCGCGAGCTGCTCCTCGTCGCGGCCGGTCATCCGCAGGTAGTCGATCGTCACCTCGTCGATCGGGAAGATGGCTGCGGTGGAACCGAATTCGGGGCTCATGTTGCCCAGCGTGGCGCGGTTGGCCAGCGGCACCTCGGCGACGCCCTCGCCGTAGAACTCGACGAACTTGCCGACCACACCGTGCTTGCGCAGCATCTCGGTGACGGTGAGCACCACGTCGGTGGCGGTCACGCCCGGCCTGCGCTCGCCGGTCAGCTTGAAGCCGACGACGCGGGGGATCAGCATCGACACCGGCTGGCCGAGCATCGCGGCCTCGGCCTCGATGCCGCCGACGCCCCAGCCCAGCACGCCGAGGCCGTTGACCATCGTGGTGTGGCTGTCGGTGCCCACGCAGGTGTCCGGGTAGGCCACCGGATCTCGTCCCGCCAGCTTCGCCCGCCGACGCGACATCACGACACTCGCCAGGTACTCGATGTTGACCTGGTGGACGATGCCGGTGCCGGGCGGCACCACCTTGAAGTCGTCGAAGGCGCCCTGGCCCCAGCGCAGGAACTGGTAGCGCTCGCCGTTGCGCTCGTACTCGATCTCGACGTTGCGCTCGAAGGCGTCGGCGGTGCCGAACAGGTCGGCGATGACGGAGTGGTCGATGACCAGGTCGGCCGGCGCCAGCGGGTTGACCTTCTGCGGGTCGCCGCCGAGGTCGCCGACCGCCTCGCGCATGGTGGCCAGGTCGACGATGCACGGCACGCCGGTGAAGTCCTGCATGATCACCCGGGCCGGGGTGAACTGGATCTCGATGCTCGGCTCGGCCGAGGGATCCCAGTTGGCGATGGCCTCGATGTGGTCCTTGGTGATGTTGGCGCCGTCCTCGGTGCGCAGCAGGTTCTCGGCGAGCACCTTGAGGCTGTAGGGGAGTTTCTCGGTGCCGGGTACCGCGTCGAGGCGGTAGATCTCGTAGCTGTCGTCGCCGACCTTCAGGGTGTCGCGCGCTCCGAACGAATTCACTGAATCTTTGCTGCTCACATCAACTCCCGGCGTTGGTGGTCGATGTCGACGGGCTGTGTCGACATCCGTCTCGATACTAACAGTACGGTTGTCCTGCTAAGCGGGCGGTCCGCGTCCGAATCCGGCGGCGGTCCTCGGTTGTCCAGTCTTGTCTTCCTCGGCGCGTGGTGCCACCCCCGGGTGGCGGCCTCGCGGTACGGTCTGGGATCGTGACGACTCCGCACGCGCCGACCTTCATCCCGGTGGAAGTGTGCAGCAGTGTCGGCCTCGACCCGGCCGACACCGCTCGACCAATGCATGAACGCCGTCAAGGCCGACGTGGCCAAGGACGGCGTCGCCGCGCCGGCCGCCGATGCCGCGGGACTGCAGAAGGTGGTCGAGGGCGCCAAGGCGCACGGCATCGACCTCAAGGTCGTCGTGATGGAGAAGAGCCCGCCCATCGACACCCCGCTGCGTGACATCGCCACCGAGATCGGCCACGCCAACCCCGGCTCGACGGTGTTGGTCCTCAGTCCCGGCTGGGCGGGCACCTACAGCACCACCTATGACCGGGTGCTCCTGGAAGCGGGGCAGGACGTGGCCAAGACCGCCCCGACGCCGGTGGTCGGCGCGCAGGCTTTCGTCGACCAGTTACAAACGCCGGACTTTCCCTGGATCGGATTAACGATTGCACTCGTCCTCGGGGTCGCTTCTGCGGCGGTTTTGACCCGAGTTCTGCAGCTGAGGGCGACGCGTTCGCGAAATACCGAAACCACCTGCTGAACTGCACAAATAGCCGATTTTGGCAAATCAATAAGATTACTATTCGGCAACATCCCGTAAATGACAAACATGTAATTCTTGCCTGAAGTTTCCTCTGCGACAAATGTGACGTACGGTGCAATTGGCGCCATTGTTATTGGTGTGACTGATGTGACATCTGTGACTCGCGTGACTGAGTGTGTGAAGCAAAGGAGACCAGAGTCGAATGAGACGTTCCGATTGCGGCTCTCTTTTCCAGCCGGCCTTCCGAATCGCCAAGCCGATGTGCCCGCTGGTGCTCAGCGTCGCCCTGACGCTGAGCACTCCGGGACTGGCGCCGCCGAACCGGCACCGGCACCCAACACCCTGGCCGCGCTCGTCGCTGACGTCGCCGAGGCCAACCAGAGCCTGCAGGACGTCGGCGCCAAGGTGCAGGCCGAGCAGGAGAGCCGTCAACAAGGCACTGGTCGAGGTGCAGGACGCGCGGGATGCCGCCGCCACCGCACAACAGCAGGTCGACGCCAGCGGGCAGGCCGTCAAGGACGCGGACGCGGCCATCATCGCGGCCCAGAAGCGGTTCGACACCTTCGCCGCGGCCACCTACGTCAACGGTCCGGCGGGCGCATTGGTGATGGCCACCAATCCCGACGAGATCATCTCCAGCGCAACGGCCGGGCAGACCCTGGCGGTCAGCGCCGAGCAGGTGATGACCGACCTGCAGCGGGCGCGCACCGAGCAGGTCAACAAGGAGTCGGCGGCCCGACTGGCCAAGCAGAAGGCCGACCAGGCCGTCGTCGACGCCGAAGCCAGCCAGAACGCGGCGGTGTCGGCACTGACCGAGGCGCAGAAGACCTTCCGCGATCAGCAGGCCGAGATCGACCGACTCGCCGCCGAGCGCAAGACCGCGCAGCAGAAGCTCGACGCCGCGCGTCAGTGGTCGGCTCCCGCCGGCGCACCTGCCGCCGTTCCGCAGGCCGCCGCGCCGGGCACCGGCACGTCCGGGGACCGCTGGGATCCCGCCGCGCCGGGCTCCAGTGCCGCGCCGGCCGACGCCAAGGTGCCCTACGGCAAGGCCTCGGAGTGGGACCTGACCCTGCCCGCGGTGCCGAGCGCCTTCGTCTCCGGCGACCCGATCCAGATCATCAACGCGGTGCTGCAGATCGCCTCGACCTCGCTGCAGACCACCCAGCAGCTGGGCAAGAGCTTCCTGCAGAAGCTCGGCATCCTGAAGCCGACCGACACCGGGATCACCAACGGTCAGATCCCCTTCGTCTACGGCTCGACGGCCGTCGAGTACGTCATCAAGCGCGGCATGTCGCAGATGGGCGTGCCGTACTCCTGGGGCGGCGGCAACGCGAACGGTCCCAGCAACGGCATCGACAGCGGCGCGGGAACGGTCGGCTTCGACTGCTCCGGGCTGATTCTGTACGCGTTCGCCGGCGTCGGCATCAAGCTGCCGCACTACTCGGGGTCGCAGTACAACATGGGCACCAAGATCCCGACGGCGCAGATGCGTCGCGGCGACGTGATCTTCTACGGCCCCGGCGGCAGCCAGCACGTCACGCTCTACCTGGGCAACGGCCAGATGCTCGAAGCCCCCTACACCGGCTCGACAGTGAAGATCTCCCCGGTGCGCACCAGCGGCATGACACCGTTCGTCGTGCGCTACATCAATTAGTGACGGAGTTGTTTCCATGTCTCGCAACGCTTCTCGGCGGCTCTTCGTCGGGACGGTCCTGACCGCGCTGGCGATGGCGTTCGGCTTTGCCAGCCCGGCGAGCGCCGATCCCGGCGAGTGGGATCCGACGCTGCCCAAGCTCCTGAGCGCCGGCGCGCCCGGTGACCCCGTCGCCATGGCCAACGCCTCGCTGCAGGTCACCCAGCAGGCCGCCCAGGCCACCATGGACCTGGGCCGCAAGTTCCTGGCCGGCCTCGGCATCGGCGGCGGGAACTCGACGATGGCACTGCCCGGCGGCCGGGTCAGCGGACCCCAGGCGATCGAGTACGTGATCGCCCGCGGCGCCTCGCAGCGCGGGGTGCCCTACTCCTGGGGCGGCGGCGCCGTCAACGGGCCCAGCGCGGGTGTGGACCAGGACACCGGCAAGGTCGGCTACGACTGCTCGGGCTTCACCCGCTACGCCTACGCCGGGGTGGGCGTGCTGCTGCCCAAGTACTCCGGCGACCAGTACAACGCCGGCCGGCACATCCCGCCCTCACAGGCCAAGCGCGGCGACCTGATCTTCTACGGACCCGGCGGCACCCAGCACGTGACCATCTATCTGGGCAACGGTCAGATGATGGAGGCGTCGTCGGCGGCCGGTCAGGTGACCGTCAGCCCGGTCCGCACGGCGGGCATGAGCCCCTACCTGACCCGCGTCATCGAGACCTGACCGGACCCGCCTCTCGACGCGCCAGCGAACGGGGCACGTCGACGGATTCCGGAACGCCTGGAATAGTTGTGTGCAGGGCGCGCCCTGCCTAGCGGCGGAGCCCGAGGAATCCAACAGCTGTGGAGGAAGTCGATGACGTCACCAGGTGGGTCGCCCGCGGGCCCCGGGGGTTTTGCCGGCCCGAGCGGAGGCCCGGCCCCGGCGCCGTCCGGCGGTAACGGGCTGGCCAGTGAGGTGCACACCCTGGAACGGGCGATCTTCGAGGTCAAGCGCATCATCGTCGGCCAGGACCTGCTCGTCGAACGCATCCTCGTCGGACTGCTCGCCAAGGGGCACGTGCTGCTCGAGGGCGTGCCCGGTGTGGCCAAGACGCTGGCCGTGGAGACCTTCGCCAAGGTCGTCGGCGGCACCTTCGCCCGCATCCAGTTCACCCCCGACCTGGTGCCCACCGACATCATCGGTACCCGGATCTACCGGCAGGGCCGCGAGGAGTTCGACATCGAACTCGGCCCCGTGGTGGTCAACTTCCTGCTGGCCGACGAGATCAACCGCGCCCCGGCAAAGGTTCAGTCGGCGCTGCTCGAGGTCATGGCCGAGCGCAAGATCTCCATCGGCGGCAAGACCTATCCAGCTGCCCAAGCCGTTCCTGGTGATGGCCACCCAGAACCCGATCGAGAACGAGGGCGTCTACCCGCTGCCCGAGGCGCAGCGCGACCGCTTCCTGTTCAAGATCAACGTCGACTACCCGACGCCCGAGGAAGAGCGCGAGATCATCTACCGGATGGGTGTCACCCCGCCGGAGCCCAAGCAGATCCTCGAGACCGGCGACCTGCTGCGCCTGCAGGACGTGGCGGCCAACAACTTCGTGCACCACGCCCTGGTCGACTACGTCGTGCGCGTCGTCACGGCCACCCGCCGGCCCGAGCAGTTCGGCATGAACGACGTCAAGTCCTGGATCGCGTTCGGCGCCTCGCCGCGTGCATCGCTGGGCATCATCGCCGCCGCCCGCGCCCTGGCGCTGGTGCGCGGGCGTGACTACGTCATCCCGCAGGACGTCATCGACGTCATCCCGGACGTGCTGCGCCACCGGCTGGTGCTGACCTACGACGCGCTGGCCGACGACGTCAAGGCCGAGACGGTGATCAACCGGATCATGCAGACCGTCGCCCTGCCGCAGGTGAATGCTGTTCCGCAGCAAGGACATTCGGTGCCGCCGGTGGTTCCCGCCGGGGCGGGTGACAACGGTCGGTGAGCGAGTCCGAAACCGTCCACCCGCCGTCCTTCCAGCGCGGTGAGATCGGTGACGCCAAGCTGTCGGCCGCGCTGCGCACCCTCGAGCTCACCGTCAAGCGCAAGCTCGACGGTGTGCTGCAGGGCAACCACCTCGGCCTGATCCCCGGCCCCGGTTCCGAGCCGGGGGAGTCCCGGATGTACCAGCCCGGCGACGACGTCCGGCGGATGGACTGGTCGGTGACCGCCCGCACCACCCATCCGCACGTGCGGCAGATGATCGCCGACCGCGAACTGGAGACCTGGCTGGTGGTCGACATGTCGGCCAGCCTCGACTTCGGCACCGCCGCCTGCGAGAAGCGTGACCTGGCGGTGGCCGCGGCCGCGGCCATCACCTACCTCAACAGCGGCGGCGGCAACCGCATCGGCGCCATCGTCGCCAACGGCGATCAGGTCCTGCGGGTGCCTGCCAAGTCCGGTCGCCAGCACGAGCAGACGCTGCTGCGGGCCATCGCCACCTCGCCGCGGGCGCCGCTGGGGGTGCGCGGCGACCTTGCCGCCGCCATCGACGCGCTGCGCAGGCCCGAACGCCGGCGCGGCATGGCGGTGGTGATCAGCGACTTCCTCGGCCCGATCAACTGGATGCGCCAGCTGCGCGCGATCGCCGCCCGCCACGAGGTGCTGGGTGTCGAGGTGCTCGACCCCCGTGACGTCGAGCTGCCCGATGTCGGCGACGTGATCCTGCAGGACACCGAGTCCGGCGTCACCCGCGAGTTCACCATCGACGAACAGTTGCGCGACGACTTCGCCCGGGCCGCGACGGCCCACCGCGAGGAGGTGGCGCGGACGTTGCGCCGGTGCGGAGCACCCATGATGACCCTGCGGACCGACCGCGACTGGATCGCCGACATCGTGCGGTTCGTCGCGTCGCGTCGCCGCGGCGCCCTGGCGGGCAGCCAGTAAACCAACCCAGAATGACAGGTCTGTTATGACATTGCCGTTGCTCGGGCCGATGACGCTGACCGGCTTCGCGCACCCGTGGTTCTTCCTGTTCCTGCTGATCGTGGCGGGAGTGGTCGGGCTCTACGTCATCGCCCAGTTCGCCCGCCAGAAGCGGATCCTGCGGTTCGCCAACATGGAGCTGCTGGAAAGCGTTGCGCCCAAACGGCCCACCCGCTGGCGGCACCTGCCTGCCATCCTGCTCGTCGCGTCGCTGGTGCTGCTGACCATCGCGATGGCCGGCCCGACCAACGACGTGCGCATCCCGCGCAACCGCGCGGTGGTGATGCTCACGATCGACGTCTCGCAGTCCATGCGCGCCACCGACGTCGAGCCGAGCCGGCTGGCCGCCGCCCAGGAGGCCGCCAAGCAGTTCGCCGACCAGCTCACGCCCGGCATCAACCTCGGTCTGATCGCCTACGCCGGCACCGCCACCGTGCTGGTGTCGCCGACCACCAACCGGGAGGCCACCAAGATCGCGATCGACAAGCTGCAGCTGGCCGACCGCACCGCCACCGGCGAGGCGCATCTTCACCTCGCTGCAGGCCATCGCGACCGTCGGCGCGGTCATCGGCGGCGGCGACACTCCGCCGCCGGCCCGCATCGTGCTGATGTCGGACGGCAAGGAGACCGTGCCGTCCAACCCGGACAACCCCAAGGGCGCCTTCACCGCGGCCCGCACCGCCAAGGACCAGGGCGTGCCGATCTCCACGGTGTCGTTCGGCACCCCGTACGGCTACGTCGACATCAACGACCAGCGCCAGCCGGTGCCCGTCGACGACGAGATGCTCAAGAAGATCGCCGAACTCTCCGGCGGCAGCTCCTACACCGCCTCCAGCCTGGAGCAGCTGAAGGAAGTCTTCACCTCGCTGCAGGACCAGATCGGCTACGAGACCATCAAGGGCGACGCGAGCACCGGCTGGCTGCGGCTGGGCTCACTGGTGCTGGCGCTGGCCGCACTGGCGGCGGTGCTGATCAACCGCCGCCTGCCCGGCTGATGCCGGGCCGCAATACGCCGAGATCGACACCAGGGTCGTCCATCGGCCTACCGGCACAGCCATGGTGTCGATTTCGGCGCGGCCGACGCTAGGCACTAAGTTGACGGGCATGAGCGACACCGGAGCCGCATCGGCGGCGACATCGGCAGGCAAGCCGCCGTTCGTCTCCCGTTCGGTGCTGGTCACCGGCGGCAACCGGGGCATCGGCCTGGCGATCGCGCAGCGGCTGGCCGCCGACGGACACAAGGTGGCCGTCACCCACCGCGGTTCCGGGGCACCCGAGGGGCTGTTCGGCGTCGAGTGCGACGTCACCGACAACGACGCCGTCGACCGCGCCTTCAAGGAGGTCGAGGAGCACCAGGGTCCGGTCGAGGTGCTGGTGTCCAACGCCGGCATCTCCGCGGACGCGTTCCTCATGCGGATGACCGAGGAGCGCTTCGAGAAGGTCATCGACGCCAACCTCACCGGGGCGTTCCGGGTCGCCCAGCGGGCATCGCGCAGCATGCAGCGCAAGCGGTTCGGCCGGATCATCTTCATCGGTTCGGTGTCCGGCATGTGGGGCATCGGCAACCAGGCCAACTACGCGGCGGCCAAGGCCGGCCTGATCGGCATGGCCCGCTCGATCTCCCGGGAGCTGTCCAAGGCCGGCGTCACCGCGAACGTCGTCGCCCCCGGCTACATCGACACCGAAATGACCCGTGCGCTCGACGAGCGCATCCAGGCCGGTGCCCTGGACTTCATCCCCGCCAAGCGGGTCGGCACCGCCGAGGAGGTCGCCGGGGCGGTCAGCTTCCTGGCGTCCGAGGACGCCAGCTACATCGCCGGCGCGGTGATCCCGGTCGACGGCGGCATGGGCATGGGTCACTGAGAGATAAACGGACGGATTCACATGGCAGGGCTTCTCGAAGGCAAGCGCATCCTCGTCACGGGGATCATCACCGACTCCTCGATCGCGTTCCACATCGCCAAGGTCGCGCAGGAGGCCGGCGCCGAGCTGGTGCTCACCGGGTTCGACCGGATGAAGCTGATCCAGCGCATCGCCGACCGGCTGCCGAATCCGGCACCGCTGCTGGAACTCGACGTGCAGAACGCCGAGCACCTCGACTCGCTGGCGGACCGCGTCGCCGCGGTGATCGGCGAGGGCAACAGGCTCGACGGCGTGGTGCACTCGATCGGTTTCATGCCGCAGACCGGCATGGGCATCAACCCGTTCTTCGACGCACCCTACGAGGACGTCGCCAAGGGCATCCACATCTCGGCGTACTCCTACGCCTCGCTGGCCAAGGCGGTGCTGCCGATCATGAATCCCGGTGGCGGGATCGTCGGCATGGACTTCGACCCGACCCGCGCCATGCCGGCCTACAACTGGATGACGGTGGCCAAGAGCGCGCTGGAGTCGGTCAACCGGTTCGTCGCGCGCGAGGCCGGCAAGGTCGGCGTCCGCTCGAATCTCGTTGCCGCAGGCCCGATCCGGACGCTGGCCATGAGCGCCATCGTCGGCGGCGCGCTCGGCGAGGAAGCCGGCGCCCAGATGCAGCTGCTCGAAGAGGGCTGGGATCAGCGCGCGCCGCTGGGCTGGAACATGAAAGACCCGACGCCGGTGGCCAAGACGGTGTGTGCGCTGATGTCGGACTGGCTGCCCGCCACCACCGGGACGATCATCTTCGCCGACGGTGGCGCCAGCACCCAGTTGCTGTAGATGGGCGGGCCCGTCGACGCACTGCTGGTCCTGTCGTTCGGCGGACCCGAGGGACCCGAACAGGTCATGCCGTTCCTGGAGAACGTCACCCGCGGGCGGGGGATACCGCCCGAGCGGCTCGCCGGGGTCGCCGAGCACTACCTGCATTTCGGCGGTGTCTCGCCGATCAACGAGATCAACCGCGCGCTGATCGACGAGATCGGGGCCGAACTCGCCGACCGCGGCGAACGGCTGCCGGTGTACTTCGGCAACCGCAACTGGCATCCGTTCGTCGAAGACACCGTTGCCGCAATGGCTTCCGACGGGATCCGGCGCGCCGCGGTGTTCACCACCTCGGCCTGGGGTGGCTACTCCGGCTGCGCCCAGTACCAGGAGGACATCACCCGCGCCCGTGCCTCCGTCGGCGAGCAGGCGCCGGAACTGGTCAAGCTGCGGCAGTTCTTCGACCATCCGCTTCTGGTGGAGATGTTCGCCGAGGCGATCACCGAGGCCGCCGCCACCCTTCCGGAGTCGTTGCGCGACAAGGCGCAGACTGGTGTTCACCGCGCACTCGATCCCGGTGCGCGCGGCCAACCGGTGCGGGCCCGACCTGTACTCCCGGCAAGTCGGCTACACCGCCGGCCTGGTGGCCGCGGCGGCCGGTTACGACGACTACGACCAGGTGTGGCAGTCACGGTCCGGTCCGCCGCAGGTGCCCTGGCTGGAACCTGATGTGGCCGATCACCTCTCGGCCCTGGCCGAGGCCGGTACCGAGGCGGTCATCGTCTGCCCGGTCGGGTTCGTCGCCGACCACATCGAGGTCGTCTGGGACCTCGACAACGAGCTGCGCGAGCACGCCGACACCCTGGGCATCGCGCTGGCCAGGGCGTCGACGCCCAATGCCCAGCGCCGCTTCGCCCGGCTGGTGCTCGGCCTGCTCGACGAACTGCGCGAGGGCGCAGAACCGCTGAGAGTAGTCTGCCGCAGCAACCCGTTCCGGGTTACGGCTCGAGTCTCAACGGCCAGTTCTGCACGCCCGAGTGTGTGGCCAGCGCCGCTGCAGCCGCTGCTAGTGCCAGGCCGACTCCAGGACCGCGCTGACCGCCGCGATCCGCGCCGAGCGCACCACACCGGACAGTGGCCGCAGCGCCTCGTTGGCGATCTGAGCCTCCGACGAGCTCTGGGTGCCGATCGGCATCAGTCCGGAACTGACCGTGATGATCGCGTCCACCCGTGCGGCGTTCTCCAGCACCCGAAGCGCCCGGGTCGGTGCGTGGTCGGGCGCGCGATGGTGCCTGCTGGTCTCGAGCACCTGCTCGACGAGTCCGCGCGGGTCGTCGACACCACCGGTGGCGCCCAGCTGCAGGGCGCCGAGCGCCTCGGCCGCCGAGCGCACCGCCGAGCGCAGTGCGTACTCCGCTTCGCCCAGGTCGAGGTGGTCCAGCGGGGGAGTTGCGGGCAGCGAGTAGACCGTCCACGACAGGGCGCACAGTTCGGGCACCCGGTCACCGTCGGGCAGTTCGTCCTCGGTGTCGTCGTACTCGAATTCAGGCACCAGGCCCACGGCTTCGGCGTCCGGACCGGTGACGATGATCGCCTCTCCGGCGGTCAGCGCGTCACGCTGGAACTGGCTGCCCGCCGCCAGGCCGCGGACATCGCCGGGAACCGGTAGTACAAGGCTGATCCCGGCCCGTGCGGGCCAGGCGATGTCGGAGCGCCGCCCGGAGGCGGTCCGGATCGTCTGCAGTAGCGACACCGCACCCGCATCGTTGACGTCAGGCCACGGCAGCCCGGTTCGGCCGGCCGCAACCGCGTCGTAGGCGGTCACCGAATGCGTTGGCGCCCAGGACGATAACGCGTCCAGGACGTCGTCGGGCGCGGCCTGGCCTGCGAGCCAGGCGTTGGCCCACATCGACAGCGAAACACTCGGGCACCACATGATGCTCGCAGTGTAGTAGTTCGATCGCCTGCGCCAGCCGACTGCAACCGCATTGTCGTTTCCCGCGTTATCCTGGCGACATGCCCGCGGCGCTGATCTGGCTCGTATTCGCCCTGGGCCTTGCCGGTGCCGAGGCGCTGACCGGAGACATGTTCCTGCTGATGCTCTCCGGCGGCGCGCTGGCAGCCGCCGGCTCGAGCTGGCTGCTGGACCTGCCGGTGTGGGCCGACGGCGCGGTGTTCCTGGTCGTCTCGGTGCTGCTGCTGGTCGTGGTCCGCCCGACCCTGCGCCGCAAGCTCACCGCGGGCAAGGGCATGCCGGAGCCGGTCAAGGCCCTGGAAGGCAAGCACGCCCTGGTGCTCGACCGGGTGTCGCAGCATGACGGCCAGGTGAAGCTCGACGGCGAGGTCTGGACGGCCCGTCCCTACAACGACAACGATGTGTACGAGCCGGGTGACTCGGTCACCGTCATGCACATCGACGGTGCCACCGCCGTGGTCTGGAAGAACGATTGAACAGTCAGGCACAACCCTAAGGAGAACCCGTCATGGACGGTGCCATAGCCGGTCTGGTGCTACTGGCGGTGCTGGTGATCTTCGCCATCATCGTCGTCGCCAAGTCCGTCGCCCTGATCCCGCAGGCCGAGGCCGCGGTGATCGAGCGGCTCGGCCGCTACAGCAAGACGGTCTCCGGTCAGCTGACCCTGCTGATCCCGTTCATCGACAGGATCCGTGCCCGGGTCGACCTGCGCGAGCGGGTGGTGTCCTTCCCGCCGCAGCCGGTGATCACCGAGGACAACCTGACGGTCAACATCGACACCGTCGTCTACTTCCAGGTGACCAACCCGCAGGCCGCGGTCTACCAGATCAGCAACTACATCGTCGGTGTCGAGCAGCTGACCACCACCACGCTGCGCAACGTGGTCGGCGGCATGACGCTGGAACAGACGCTGACCTCCCGCGACCAGATCAACGGGCAGCTGCGCGGCGTGCTCGACGAGGCCACCGGCCGCTGGGGCCTGCGGGTGGCGCGCGTCGAGCTGCGCAGCATCGACCCGCCGCCGTCGATCCAGGACTCGATGGAGAAGCAGATGCGCGCCGACCGGGAGAAGCGCGCGATGATCCTCACCGCCGAGGGCAGCCGCGAAGCCGTCGATCAAGCAGGCCGAGGGCCAGAAGCAGGCGCAGATCCTGTCCGCCGAGGGCGCCAAGCAGGCCGCGATCCTGGCCGCCGAGGCCGACCGGCAGTCCCGCATCCTGCGCGCCCAGGGCGAGCGCGCCGCGCAGTACCTGCAGGCGCAGGGCCAGGCCAAGGCCATCGAGAAGACGTTCGCCGCGATCAAGGCCGGCCGGCCGACCCCCGAGCTGCTGGCCTACCAGTACCTGCAGACGCTGCCGCTGATGGCCAAGGGCGAGGCGAACAAGGTGTGGGTGGTGCCCAGCGACTTCGGCTCGGCGCTGCAGGGGTTCACCAAGCTGCTGGGCGCGCCGGGCGAGGACGGGGTGTTCCGCTACACGCCGTCGCCGCAGGACACCGATCTGCCCAAGCCCGAGGACGACAGCGACGAGGTCAAGGACTGGTTCGACACCCAGACCGACCCGGCGATCGCGCAGGCGGTGGCCGCCGCGGTCGCCGATGCTCGGTCCAGTGATCTCAGCGCGATCGCGGCGCCGGCGCCCGACCCGCTGCCGCCGATGCAGTACCCGCCGCTGTCCCAGCAGCAGTCGTACTCACCGTCCTCACCGCCCGAGTCGCCGGGACCGCGGCACGGATCAACGTAGACCTAGGGGGTTGTCGCCGGCTCGGTGTCGGATTCGACGCCCGGCGTTCCGTGCGCCCGGCCGTGGTGCTGGCGGTGCTGACGCACCTCGTAGACCAGCCCGCCGATGCCGACGGCGGCGGTGCACAGTGACACCAGCGCGAGCAGCGGGCTGACGTTGCCGGTCAGCGCGTCACCGAGTACCACCACCGCGGCGGTGCCGGGCAGCAGGCCGACCAGGGTGGCCAGCAGGTAGGGCAGTCAGCCGCACCGCGGAGGCGCCCGCGGCGTAGTTGAGCACGGAGAACGGCACCGCCGGGATCATCCGCAGCGACAGGATCGCCGGCCACCCGCGGGCGCGCAGCCGCGCATCCACCGACGCGACGGCCGGGTGGCTGACCAGCCTGCTGAGCTGCCAGCCGAGGGCGCGTACCAGCAGCAGCGCGATGACCGCGCTCAGCGTGCGAGGCCACCACCGCGATCGCGATGCCCAGGGCGGGGCCGAACAGCAGCCCGGCGGCCAGCGTGAAGGCGGTGCGGGGGAAGGGGAACACCGTGACGACGATGTGCGCGCCCAGAAACGCCAGCGGGAACCACGGGCCGACGCGAGGAGGCCCAGTCCCGCAACTGGACCGCGGTGGGCAACGGCACGAGAAGCGCGACTGCGACGAGGATCACAGTGGCCGATCGCGGTGAGGACGATGCGGGTGCGCGACACCTGGCGCGCGGTGGCCACCACCGCTGACAGCACACTGCGCAGCGTGCTGATGGCCTTCGACGTCACGTTTACCAAGATTACGGGCACTGGGTGACCTGCCCGGGGACGCAAAGCGAATTCCGCAGCGCGGGACCGTACTCGCCGACACCGCGCCGGAGGCCATCATTTAGCCTGAGTAGCTGATGGCGTATCCCGCCACGGGCTGCAAGCTGCGACAACAGGAGTTGCCGGTGTCAGTAGAGGTGGAGGAGCAGCGCGCCCGCTGGCGCACCGCGGTTGCCGGTGTGCTGGCCAAGAGCAGCCGCCGCGAACCGGCCGAGCTCGGCTGCCGAGCCGGAACGCCTGCTCGACTCGCCCACCTACGAGGGCTTTCCGATCCGCGCGCTCTACACCGTGCTCGACGCGTTGCCCGAACCGCCGCTGCCCGGCGCCTGGCCGTTCGTCCGTGGCGGTGACGCCCATCGCGACGTCGTCGCGGGCTGGAAGGTGGCCGAGTCCTTCCCGGCCCCCGACTACAGCGGCGCCGTGGCCGACGGCAATGGCGCGGTGCTTGGACGCGCTCGCCGACGGAGTCAGTGCCCTGGTGCTGCGGGTCGGCCGAAGCGGGGTTGCGGCCGCCGACGTCGACCGCCTTCTCGAGGGTGTCTACCTGGATTTGGCGCCGATCCTGCTCGACGCCGGCGCTGACTGGTCGGCCGCGGCCGACGCGATCCTGGCGCTGGTGGCCGGCGCGGACGACGCCACCCGCGCGTCGATGTCGATCGACCTGGGCGCCGACCCGCTGACCGCACCGATCAGCGGACGCGACGCGCCCGCGGTCGAGGACGTGGTGGCACTCGCCGCCGGCCTGGCGGCCCGGCCCGGGGTGCGGGCGATCACCGTCGACGGCCCCGCCTTCCACGACCGCGGCGCCAACGCGGCATGGGAGCTGGCCGGGGCGATGGGCGCGGCGGTGAGCTACGTGCGGCTGCTGGTCGACGCCGGCGTCGATGTCGCCGAGGCGTTGCGCCAGATCAGCTTCCGGCTGGTGGCCGACGACGACCAGTTCATGACGATCGCGAAATTCCGTGCGGCGCGCCAACTCTGGGCCAGGATCGCCGACGTGCTCGGCGAGCCCGACAGTGGTGCGGCGCGCCTGCACGCGGTCACCTCGGCGCCGATGATGACCCGGCGCGACCCCTGGGTGAACATGCTGCGCACCACGCTGGCCGCGTTCGGCGCGGGCGTCGGGGGAGCCGACACCGTCCAGGTGCTGCCCTTCGACGTGGCGATCCCCGGCGGCTACCCGGGCATCGGGGCGAGTTTCTCCCGTCGCATCGCGCGCAACACCCAGCTGCTACTGCTGGAGGAGTCGCACATCGGCCGGGTGCTCGATCCGGCGGGCGGCTCCTGGTACGTCGAGGACCTCACCGAAAGCCTTGCCGCCCAGGCGTGGTCGAACTTCCAGGAGATCGAGGCCCGAGGCGGCTTCGTCGAGGCCCGCGACCACGTCACCGAGCAGATCGAGCAGGTGCGCGCCCGCCGTGCCGACGACATCGCCCACCGTCGCACCGCCATCACCGGTGTCAACGAGTACCCGAACCTGGCCGAACCGCCGCTGGCGCCGGCGTCGGCGGACACCGTCGCGCGCTACGCGGCCGGATTCGAAGCCCTGCGCGACCGGTCCGATGCGCTACCTGGAACGCACCGGTGCCCGGCCCGCGGTGCTGCTGCTGCCGCTGGGACCGCTGGCCGAGCACAACATCAGAACCACCTTCGCCGCGAACCTGTTGGCCTCCGGCGGAATCGAAGCGGTCAACCCCGGAACCGTCGACGCGGCCGCAGTGGCCGACGCGGTGCGCGCCGCCGGCGCCGCGGTGGTGGTGGTCTGCGGCACCGACGCCCGCTACGGCAGCGACGCGGCCGGAGTCGTCGCGGCCGCCCGCGCCGCCGGCGTCGAGCAGGTCCTGCTGGCCGGACCGGAGAAGGCCGTCGCGGACGTGCCGGCCGAGTCCCGGCCCGACGGCTACCTGACCGCGAAAATCGATGCGGTCGAAGCGCTTTCGTCCCTGCTCACCCGATTGGGGGCCTGACATGACTCATCCGATGTCGCCGCCGCTGCGGCTCCGACCGGCCAACCGCATACGTCCCAGTTTCGCCGACGTCCCGCTGCACGGCGAGCGCGCCGCGGCGGCCCCCACCGAAGCCGACGTGACTCGCCATGTCGCGGAAGCCGCTGCAGCCCACGGGTATTCGTCCGAGCAACTTGAGTGGCAGACCCCCGAGGGCATCGCCGTCAAGCCGGTGTACGTCGGCGCCGACCGCGACGCGGTGGCGGCCGAGGGCTACCCGTTGGACAGCTTCCCCGGTGAGCCGCCGTTCATCCGCGGGCCCTATCCGACGATGTACGTCAACCAGCCGTGGACCATCCGGCAGTACGCCGGGTTCTCGACCGCCGCGGACTCCAACGCCTTCTACCGCCGTAACCTGGCCGCCGGCCAGAAGGGCCTGTCGGTGGCCTTCGACCTGGCCACCCACCGCGGCTACGACTCCGACCACCCGCGGGTGGCGGGCGACGTCGGCATGGCCGGCGTGGCGATCGACTCCATCCTCGACATGCGGCAGCTCTTCGACGGCATCGACCTGTCGGCGGTGTCGGTGTCGATGACCATGAACGGTGCGGTGCTGCCGATCCTGGCGCTGTACGTGGTGGCCGCCGAGGAGCAGGGTGTGCCGCCGGAGAAGCTCGCCGGGACCATCCAGAACGACATCCTCAAAGAGTTCATGGTCCGCAACACCTACATCTATCCGCCGAAGCCCTCGATGCGGATCATCTCCGACATCTTCGCCTACACCAGCGCCAAGATGCCGAAGTTCAACTCCATCTCGATCTCGGGCTACCACATCCAGGAAGCCGGTGCCACAGCCGATCTGGAGCTGGCGTACACGCTGGCCGACGGCGTCGACTACCTCAAGGCGGGCCTGGACGCCGGTCTGGACATCGACAAGTTCGCACCCCGGCTGTCGTTCTTCTGGGGCATCGGGATGAACTTCTTCATGGAGGTCGCCAAGCTGCGGGCGGGCCGGCTGCTGTGGAGCGAGCTGGTCGCCGGATTCGGTGCCAAGAGCCCGAAATCCCTGTCGCTGCGCACCCATTCGCAGACCTCCGGGTGGTCGCTGACCGCTCAGGACGCGTTCAACAACGTCGCGCGAACCTGCATCGAGGCGATGGCCGCCACCCAGGGCCACACCCAGTCGCTGCACACCAACGCCCTCGACGAGGCGCTCGCGCTGCCCACCGACTTCTCGGCCCGGATCGCCCGCAACACCCAGCTGCTGCTGCAGCAGGAGTCGGGCACCACCCGGCCGATCGACCCGTGGGCCGGCTCGTACTACGTGGAATGGCTGACCCACCAGCTGGCGCAGCGGGCCCGTGCCCACATCGCCGAGGTCGCCGAGCACGGCGGCATGGCGCAGGCGATCGACGACGGCATCCCGAAGCTGCGCATCGAGGAGGCCGCCGCGCGGACCCAGGCCCGCATCGACTCCGGCCAGCAGCCGGTCATCGGGGTCAACAAGTACCGGGTCGACGAGGACCAGGAGATCGAGGTCCTCAAGGTCGAGAACAGCCGGGTGCGCACCGAGCAGCTCGCCAAGCTGGCGGAGCTGCGGGCCGAGCCGCGACGAAGCGGCCACCCAGGCGGCGCTGGAGGAACTGAGCCGCGGCGCGCACGGCGGCCGGCGGCAGGAGCGCAGCGACCGGGGATGGACCCGGACGGTCTGGGCAACAACCTGATGGCCCTGGCGATCAACGCCGCCCGGGCCAAGGCCACCGTCGGTGAGATCTCCGACGCCCTGGAGAAGGTCTACGGCAGGCACCAGGCCGAGATCCGCACCATCTCCGGGGTCTACCGCGACGAAGTGGGGGCGGGAGGAACCATCACCGGACTGAGCGAGGCCACCCGACTGGTGGAGAAGTTCGCCGAGGCCGACGGCCGCCGGCCGCGCATCCTGGTCGCCAAGATGGGACAGGACGGCCACGACCGCGGCCAGAAGGTCATCGCGACGGCCTTCGCCGACATCGGGTTCGACGTCGACGTGGGGTCGCTGTTCTCCACTCCGGAGGAGGTCGCCCAGCAGGCGGCCGACAACGACGTCCACGTGGTCGGCGTGTCCTCGCTGGCCGCCGGGCACCTGACGCTGGTGCCGGCGCTGCGCGACGCGCTGGCCGAGGTGGGCCGGCCCGACATCATGATCGTCGTCGGCGGTGTCATCCCGCCCGGCGACTTCGACGAGCTGTACTCCGCCGGAGCCACCGCGATCTTCCCGCCCGGCACCGTCATCGCCGATGCCGCCGTCGACCTGCTGCACAAGCTGGCCGAGCGGCTGGGCTACGACCTGTCCTGATGGCCGACGGATCCGACGTCGCAGCTCTGGCAGAGGCGATCCGCACGGGTGATCGCGCGGCGCTGCCGCGGGCCATCACCCTGGTGGAGTCGACCCGGGCCGATCACCGCGAGCAGGCCCAGCGCCTGCTGCTGGAGCTGATGCCCGACGCCGGAAAGGCCCTGCACGTCGGCATCACCGGGGTGCCGGGGGTGGGGAAGTCGACCACCATCGAGGCGCTGGGCATGTACCTGATCGAGCAGGGGCATCGGGTCGCGGTGCTGGCGGTCGACCCGTCGTCCACCCGCACCGGCGGTTCCATCCTCGGTGACAAGACCCGGATGGCCCGGCTGGCCGTGCAGCCCGACGCCTACATCCGCCCGTCGCCGACGTCGGGGACCCTGGGCGGGGTCGCCAAGGCGACCCGGGAGACGATCGTGCTGCTCGAGGCCGCCGGCTACGACGTGATCCTGGTCGAGACGGTCGGGGTCGGGCAGTCCGAGGTCGCGGTGGCCAACATGGTCGACACCTTCGTGTTCCTGACCCTGGCCCGCACCGGCGACCAGTTGCAGGGCATCAAGAAGGGCGTGCTCGAGCTGGCCGACATCGTGGTGGTCAACAAGGCCGACGGCGCGCACCTGACCGAGGCCAAGGCCGCGGCGCGCGAACTCTCGGCCGCGATCCGCCTCATCTATCCGCGCGAAACACTCTGGCGCCCGCCGGTTTTGACGATGAGCGCGCTCGATGGCACGGGTCTGCGCGAGCTGTGGGACAACGTGCTGCGGCACCGCGACGTACTGACCGCCGCCGGCGAGTTCGACGCCAGACGGCGCACACAGCAGGTGGACTGGACGTGGGCGATGGTCCGCGACGCGGTGCTCGACCGGGTGCTCGGCCATCCGGCCGTCAAGAGCATGAGAGCCGAGATCGAACGGCAGGTGCGCGACGGGCGAGGTCACCCCGGCGTTGGCCGCCCAGCAGATCCTCGATGCTGCTGATCAGCGAAGTTAACAGATTGGCAACATTATCCTCAGCGGTTCTACGGACGGGTAAATTCAATCTGTGACCCAGGCGACTCGAGATCCGTCAGCGCTGCCCCACGGGGTGCAGGGCGCGGCAGATCCGAGCTTCGCGTGCGCAGTGCGCAGCTTCGCCGCACTCTTTCCCCACCCGAGGTTCGGCGGCGGGGCGCTGGCGGTGTACCTCGACGGTGAGCCCGTGGTCGACGTCTGGACCGGCTGGTCGGACCGCCGCGGCAACCGGCACTGGTCGGCCGACACCGGCGCCATGGTGTTCTCGGCGACCAAGGGTGTGGCCTCGACGGTCATCCACCGCCTGGTCGACCGCGGTCTCATCGACTACGACGCACCGGTGGCCGAGTACTGGCCCGAGTTCGGCGCCAACGGCAAGGCCGAGATCACCGTGCGCGACGTGATGCGCCACCGCGCCGGGCTGGCCCATCTGCGCGGTGTGCGCAAGCGTGAGCTGCTCGATCACCTGCACATGGAGGAGCGGATCGCCGCCGCCCCGGTGGGCCGCCACTTCGGCAAGCCCGCCTACCACGCCATCACCTACGGCTGGCTGCTGTCCGGCCTGGCCCGTGCGGTGACCGGCATCGGCATGCGTGAGCTGTTCCGCATCGAGGTGGCCGAGCCGCTGAACACCGACGGGCTGCACCTGGGGCGGCCGCCCGCGGGCGCGCCCACCCACGCCGCCCGCATCATCGGACCCCAGCACAGGATTCCCAACCCGGTGTTCAATGCCGTGGCTCCCCGGATTGCCGCCCTCGAAATGTCGGCGATCTTCGGGTCCATGTACTTCCCGGGTATGCGGGCCGCCGTTCAGGGCGACATGCCGCTGTTGGACAGTGAGCTGCCGTCGGCCAACGGCGTGGCCACCGCCCGCAGCCTGGCCCGGATGTACGGCGCGATCGCCAACGGCGGCGAGATCGACGGGCGCCGGTACCTGTCCGCGGAACTCGTGGCCGGGCTGACGGGTCGGCCCAGCCTGGCCCGGGATCGCAACCTCATCCTGCCGATGGGCTTCCACCTGGGTTACCACGGGCAGCCGATTCCCGGTGTGCTGCCCGGATTCGGGCACGTCGGCCTGGGCGGATCGCTGGGTTGGGCGATCCCGGACAAGGGTTTGTCCTTCGGCTTCGTCCACAATCGGCTGCTGACACCGTTCGTCCTGACCGATCAGGCCGGCTTCATCGGCACGGCCGCACTGATCCGGCTCGGCGCCGCCGAGGCCCGCCGGCGCGGGTTCCGGCCCGTCCAGGAGTTCGGCGCGCCCTTCGCGCCCGACGCGTCGGGCGTCGTCTCGCAGGCTAGGTAGTCCCTTCCGTAAGACCCGTGCCGGTGCCTGTTCGGCGCGTCGGGCGCTAGGCGTGAGCCGCTCCGGCACCCCTCGACACGCCGACACGCCGGAGGGCCTTGTTCGGCTACGGCCGCAGCGTGTCGTCTGCCGTCGGCGTGTCGCGTGTATTGCCGGTGGTCGCACGGGCCAGATTCGGCGGTGAGGGCGTCTCCAGCTAACTCTGACCAACGGTATACACCGCCCCACCAAGGGTGACTGAAGTCACTTTGCGGCCAATCACGGCGCCCCTCTGGACGAATTGATCGCCGAAGTTCGCCAATTACTGACACACTGCCAGGTGGTTAATAGAAGCTCATTTGCTGATCGTCGCTGAGGTACCTGCATTCAGCGGTAAGAGCAGTCTTCGGCGAGATGAATTAGTGGTCTGAGTCACGTCGGCCGAGACGTGTTCAGGTCGCTCTCAGCGTATTCTCAGTCTAGTAGCCGACTCCTGTGTGTGGTGTCGGACATCGCAGATGAGAGCGTTTTTTTACCCTGAGTGTCAATAGCGGAAATTCTCAGGAAGCATGCACTTCGAGCTGTCATGAATGCACGGTCGACCGGCGGCAAACAATGGTGCATTGAAGTGGCCGCCGCAGCTAATTCAATTCCGTAATTTACACCCAGGTCACTTCTCGTGACTATGAATTTGCTGAAAAATCGCGACTTCGAATTTGAGCGTAAATGGTGGTAGAAAAGGCGCTGCAACTTCGTGTGAGGCCCGGCTGGCGGTGCTCCGAGCCTGGACAGTGGGCCGGTTTCAGACCCGGCGCAACCCACGATAAGTGCTGGTAAGATAGCATTTTTTCGAGTGTGCTGGAGCGGTGCGGCGGTCGTGTTGGCGTCGCGAGTTGCGGAAACCCCAGCTACCAGGTATTAGCTGCGGTAACGGAGCGCGTGGTGGGGACGGTAACATTGCGCATTCCCGAATACAACTGGTCGACATTTGTCGCTTTCGTCAACAGAACCAGCTAAGCTACGAGCAACATTGGCAACTTCAGATGGATGCCGGTGCACCACGCTCCAGTGCGCGGGCTACCGCCTCGGCATCCATCTCCCGCCCAGCGAGTATGAGGAAGACCGAGGTGAGCGACGTGTCTGTCACCCCCGTGGCTGTGATCGGCATGGCATGCCGGCTTCCAGGAGGGATCAACTCGCCAGACGAGCTGTGGGATGCGCTGCTTCGTGGCGACGACTTCGTGACGAAGGTGCCGCTGGATCGCTGGGACGCCGAGGAGTACTACGACCCGGAGCCAGGAGTCCCCGGCCGGTCGGTCAGCAAGTGGGGCGCGTTCCTGGACGACGTCGCCGGCTTCGACGCTGAGTTCTTCGGCATCAACGAGCGCGAGGCCATCGCGATCGACCCTCAGCATCGCCTGCTGCTCGAGACGTCGTGGGAGGCCGTCGAGCACGCCGGGATCGACCCGGCCAGCGCTTTCGGGCTCGCTCACCGGGGTGTTCATCGGCATGACTCACGGCGACTACCAGTTGCTGGCCGCCGACGCCAACGCGATCGAGGGGCCCTACGGCTTCACCGGCAACAACTACAGCCTCGCGTCCGGGCGCATCGCCTACACGCTCGGCGCGCACGGGCCGGCCTACACCGTCGACTCGGCGTGCTCCTCGAGCCTCTCGGCGATCCACATGGCCTGCCGCAGCCTCCACGACGGTGAGAGCGACCTGGCCCTCGCCGGTGGCGTCTCGATCATGCTGGAGCCGCGCAAGATGGCCTCCGGCTCGGCCCAGGGCATGCTCTCGCCGACCGGTCACTGCCACGCCTTCGACGTCGAGGCCGACGGCTTCGTCTCGCGGCGAGGCCTCGGTGATGTTCCTGCTCAAGCGTCTGTCCGACGCCGAGCGCGACGGCGACCGGATCCTGGCCGTCGTGCGCGGCTCCGCCGCGAACCAGGACGGTCACACCGTCAACATCGCGACCCCCTCGAAGGAGGCCCAGGTCACCGTCTACCGGGCCGCGCTGGCCGCCGCCGAAGTGGACGGCAGCACGGTCGGCTACGTCGAGGCGCACGGCACCGGCACCCCGGTCGGCGACCCGATCGAGTTCAACAGCCTCGCGCAGGTCTACGGCACCGCCGGACCCTGTGTGCTCGGGTCGGTCAAGACCAACTTCGGGCACGGTCAGTCCGCGTCCGGTGCCGTCGGCATGATGAAGGCCATCCTGGCGCTGCAGCACGGCATGGTGCCGCAGAACCTGCACTTCACGCAGCTGCCGGAGGCAGCTCAGCCGCGTCCAGACCGGGCTGTTCATCCCCGAGGCCGTGACCCCGTGGCCGGTCGACGGTGACCACCCCCGTCGCGCCGCGGTGTCGTCCTACGGCCTGTCCGGCACCAATGTGCACGTGATCCTCGAGCAGGCGCCGCACTCGCAGGCGCCCCGCACCGTCGCTCAGGACGAGGACGCGACGTCCGCCCTGACCGGCGCGTTGCTGTTCCCGCTGTCCTCGACCTCGGCCGAGGAGCTGCGCCGCACCGCGGGCCGGCTGGCCGACTGGGTCGGCCGCGCACCTCGACGACGCCGAGCTCGGTCCGACCTCGCCTACACGCTGGCGCGTCGCCGTGCCCACCGCCCGGTGCGCACGGCCGTGCTCGCCGGGAGCCATCAAGAGCTGATCAAGGCGCTGCGCGAGGTCGCCGACGGGACTGCCCCGTACCAGCCCGCCGTCGGCAACGACGAGCGCGGTCCGGTGTGGGTGTTCTCCGGGCAGGGCTCGCAGTGGGCCGGCATGGGATCCGCGCCTGCTGGCCACCGAGCCGGCATTCGCCGCCGCGGTCGCCGAGATCGAGCCGCTGATCGACGCGGGAGTCCGGATTCTCGGTGACCGAGGCGATGTCCGCCCCGGAGAAGGTCAGCGAGATCGACCGGGTTCAGCCGACCGTCTTCGCGGTGCAGGTTGCGCTCGCGGCGACGATGAAGGCCTACGGGGTGCGCCCCGGCGCGGTCATCGGCCACTCGATGGGCGAGGTCGGCGGCCGCCGTCGTCGCCGGAGCACTGTCCCTGGACGACGGGTCAAGGTCATCTGCCGGCGCTCGCGGCTGATGTGCGACCATCGCCGGCTCCGGTGCGATGGCATCGGTGGAACTGCCTGCCGCGCAGGTTCTTTCGGAGCTCGCCGCCCGCGGCATCAACGATGTCGTGCTGTCCGTCGTCGCCTCGCCGGAGTCGACGGTCGTCGGCGGCGCCACCGAGTCGATCCGCGAGCTGGTGGCGGCCTGGGAACAGCGCGGTGTCATGGCCCGCGAGGTCGCCGTCGACGTCGCGTCCCACTCGCCCCAGGTCGATCCGATCCTCGACGAGCTGACCGAGGCGCTCGAGGACATCAGCCCGATGGAGCCGACGGTTCCGTACTACTCGTCGACCCTCTACGACCCGCGCGACGAGCCCTTCTTCGACGCCGACTACTGGGTGGACAACCTCCGGCACACCGTGCGGTTCGCCGCGTCGGTGCAGGCCGCGCTCGAGGACGGCTACCGGGTCTTCGGCGAGCTGTCGCCGCACCCGCTGCTGACCCACGCCGTCGACCAGACCGCCCGCAGCCTCGACATCACGCTGGCCACGCCTGGCGGCGCTGCGGCGCGAGCAGGAGATGCCGTACGGCCTGCGCGACTTCCTGGCCGATCTGCACAGCGCGGGCGCCGCCGTCGACTTCGCCGTGCTCTACCCGGACGGGCGCCTGGTCGACGCACCGCTGCCGACCTGGACCCACGTCCCGCTTGATGCTCGACCCGCGACACGCACGAGGCCCACGGGCAGGGCGGGCAGACGCTGGCGGTGCATCCGCTGCTCGGCGCGCACGTCCGGCTGCCCGAGGAGTCCGGAACGCCACGTGTGGCAGGCCGACGTCGGCACCGACATCCACGAATGGCTCGCGGACCACCAGATCCACAATGTGGCCGCGCTGCCGGGCGCCGCGTACTGCGAGATGGCGCTCGCCGCGCGCCGAGTCGCTGCTCGGCGAGCACGTCCGAGGTCCGCGACGTCGACGTTCGACCAGATGCTGCTGCTCGACGACGAGACCCCGGTGTCGGCATCGGCGCCGAGGTCGACCTCCCCGGGAGTCGTCGAGTTCAGCGTCGACACCTATCAGGACGGCGAGGACGTTCGCCGGGCCGCGGCGGTGCTGCGGACCACCGATGAGGCAGCACTCGCCGGCCGCCTACGACGTCGCCGAACTGATCGACGGCCCACCCGAACCGGGTGGACGGCGACGAGATGCGGATCTCCTTCGCCGACCGTGGTGTCCAGTACGGCACCGCGTTCGCCGGCCTGGCGTCGGTGAACACCGCCGACGGCTCGCGACTCGGTGCTCGCCGAGGTCGGCGCTGCCCAGCGCGATCCGCTCGCAGCAGAGCGCGTACGGCGTGCACCCGGCTCTGCTCGACGCCTGCTTCCAGTCCGTCGACGCCCACCCCGAGCGTGCAGGCCGTCAGCCAGGGCTTCCTGCTGATCCCGCTGGGCGTTCGCCGAATTCGCGCCTACACCCGACTCGCAACGCGCACTACTGCTACACCCGCGTGGTCAACGTCGATCCGGCCGGCCAGGTCGAGGCCGACATCGATCTGCTCGACGAGCACGGCACCGTCCTGCTGGCGCTGCGCGGGCCTCGGTTCGGCACGGCGTCGCCGACCGACCAGCGCGATCGGGTGCTCAACGAGCGCCTGCTCGGCGTCGAGTGGAAGCACCAGACGCTCGACGAGCCGGAGCACTTCGATGGCGCGCCCGTGCTGGTGGTCACCACCGGCGACGGTGCCGAGGGTTTCGCGGCCGGACTGTCCGACGCGCTGACCGAGCACCATGCCGAGGTCTCAGTGATCAACTGGCCGGTCGACGCCGACCACGAGGCCAACGCCGAGGAGTTCAACCGTTACCTCGACGGCGGCGGCTACGGCTCGGTGGTCATCGTGACCGAGCCGGTGGCGCTCGCCGAGCGCGCGGCCCACGACGCGGATCAGGTGCGTCACCTGGTCCGGATCGCCCGTCGAGCTCGCCGAAGTCGACGGCGTGTCCGCCACGGCTCTACCTGGCCACCCGGAGCGCCCAGACGGTGCTGCCCGGGTGACGTGGCCAACCTTCGAGCAGGCCGGCCTGCGTGGCCTGGTGCGGGTGATCGGCACCGAGTACCCGCACCTGCGCGCCACCCAGATCGATGTCGACGACGAGACCGACGCCGCGCTGGTGGCACGCCAGCTGCTGGCGGCCACGGACGAAGACGAGACCGCCTGGCGCGACGGCGAGTGGTACGTCGCCCGCCTGTACCCGAGCCCCGCTGCGCCCCGACGACCGGCGCACCACCGTCGTCGACTTCGGGCGCGACGGCATGCGGTTGCAGATCCGCACGCCCGGTGACCTCGAGACGCTGGAGTTCGCCGCCTTCGACCGGGTCGCGCCCGGGCCGGGCCAGATCGAGGTGGCCGTCACCGCGTCGAGCCTCAACTTCGCCGACGTGCTGGTCGCCTTCGGCCGCTACCCGAGCTTCGAGGGTCGGCTGCCCGCGCTGGGTACCGACTTCGCCGGCGTGGTGACCGCGGTCGGACCCGGCGTCACCACCCACAAGGTGGGCGACCACGTCGGCGGCCTGTCGGCCAACGGCTGCTGGGGCACGTTCGTCACCTGTGACGCCGACGTGGCCGTCACGCTGCCCGCCGGCCTGCACCGACGAGCAGGCCGCTGCGGTGACGACCGCGCACGCGACCGCCTGGTACGGCCTTGCACGACCTGGCCAGGATCAAGAGCGGCGACAAGGTGCTGATCCACTCCGCGACCGGTGGTGTGGGGCAGGCCGCGATCGCGATCGCCCGCGCGGCCGGCGCCGAGATCTTCGCCACCGCCGGTAGCGAGGAACGTCGAGACCTGTTGCGCGGCATGGGCATCGAGCATGTCTACGACTCGCGCAGCACCGAGTTCGCCGAGCAGATCCGCCGCGACACCGACGGCTACGGCGTCGACATCGTGCTCAACTCGCTGACCGGTGCCGCGCAGCGGGCCGGCGTGGAACTGCTGGCCTTCGGCGGTCGATTCGTCGAGATCGGCAAGCGGGACATCTACGGCGACACCCGGATGGGGCTGTTCCCGTTCCGGCGCAACCTGTCGTTCTACGCCGTCGACCTGGCGCTGCTGGCGCTCAGCGATCCCGCGCTGATCCGCGAGCTGCTGAGCACGGTCTACCGAGCTCACCGCCGACGGCATGCTGCCGATGCCGGAGAGCCACGCACTACCCGCTGGACGACGCGGCGACCGCGATCCGCGTGATGGGTGCGGCCGAGCACACCGGCAAGCTGGTGCTGACCGCTCCGCACGAGGGTCGGCGCCCGTGCGGTCGTGCCGCCGGAGCAGGCGCGGTGCCCTTCCGCGCGGACGGCTGCGTACATCGTCACCGGTGGTCTCGGCGGGCTGGGCTTGTTCCTCGCCGAGAAGATGGCGGCGGCCGGCTGCGGCCGGATCGTGCTCAACGGTCGTTCCGAGCCCACGGCGGCGGCACTGGAGGCCATCGAGCGGATGCGGCAGCCGGGCACCGAGGTCGAGGTCGAGCTGCGGCGACATCGCCGAGGCCGACGACCGCGCACCGCCTGGTGGCCGCGGCGACCGCCACCGGCCTCCCGCTGCGCGGTGTGCTGCACGCGGCGGCGGTGGTCGAGGACGCCACCCTGACGAACATCACCGACGAGCTGATCGACCGGGACTGGGCGCCGAAGGTCCGACGGCGCGTGGCACCTGCACGAGGCCACCGCGGCGCAGCCGCTGGACTGGTTCTGCTCGTTCTCCTCGGCGGCGGCCCTGGTGGGCTCGCCGGGCCAGGGCGCCTACGCCGCGGCCAACAGCTGGCTCGACGGGTTCACCCACTGGCGCCGGGCCCAGGGGCTGCCCGCGACCGCGATCGCGTGGGGCGCGTGGGCGAGATCGGTCGCGGCCAGGCGATGGCCGAGATGACGCGACAGCGCGATCGCTCCCGACGAGGGTGCGTACGCCTTCGAGGCGCTGCTGCGCCACGACCGGGCGCTACACCGGCTACGCGCCGGTCATGGGTTCACCCTGGCTGACGGCGTTTGCGCAGACCAGCCCGTTCGCCGAGGCGTTCGCCTCGATCGGCCAGGGCCGCAGCGAGGGACAGCAAGTTCCTCGCCGAACTCGCCGCGTCTGCCGGTCGAGGAGTGGCCGGCCCAGCTGCGGCGCACTGGTCTCCGACCAGATCAGCCTGATCCTGCGCCGTTCGATCGACCCGGACCGGCCGCTGTCGGAGTACGGTCTGGACTCGCTGGGCAACCTCGAAGTGCGGACCCGTATCGAGACCGAGACCGGTGTTCGCATCAGTCCTGCGGACATCACCACCGTGCGGGCGCTGGCAGCCCACATCTGCGAGAAGTTGGCGGCTCAAACAGACGTTGAGGCCGGTTCGTAATGAGTAAGGCGCATAAGTCGATGTACTCGCCGAGCCCCGAAGACGGGTAGGAGGAAAGTTGCTAATCGGCCCGGTGTCGATCGGAACGATCGATCAATGGACTGTTGGTGCAGGCGCGGTCGTCTCCTGGCACCCGTCGGCTTCCTCGCGCGCGAAGGCGGCGGAAGCCCCCGTCAGCCCGGTACCGCCGGGATACATGCAGGCCCAGCACATCCGTGGTTACTCGGAGTACGCCGCCAAGGGACTCGACTACTCGCGCCTGATGATCGCCGCGTACGACGCACCCGGACAGTGTGATCTGCGTGCGATGAACTACGTCGTCAACGCCCACGTCCGTCGTCATGACACCTACCGCAGCTGGTTCGAGTACGACGGCGAGGAGATCGTCCGGCACACTATGGACAGCTCGGCCGACATCAAGTTCGTTCCCACCAAGCACGGTGTGATGAGCCACGACGAGTTCCGGGACCTCATCAGGGCCACTCCGTCGCCGGTGGAGTGGGGCTGCTTCACCTTCGGCATCGTCCAGTTCGACGACCATTTCACCTTCTACATGAGCATCGACCATGTCCACATGGACGCGCAGTTCATGGGTGTCGCGCTCATGGAGTTCAACCTGATGTACGCGACGCTGGTCGGCGGTAACCCGCCGCTGAAGCTCCCCGATCCGGGCAGCTACGAGGATTTCGTTGTCCGCCAACGGGAGTACACCTCGACGCTCACACTCGAGTCGCCGGAGATCCGCGCGTGGACCGACTTCGCAACGCAGAACGACAACAGCTTCCCGGAGTTCCCGCTGCCGCTTGGTGATTCGTCGATCCCGTGCTCGGGTGAGCTGGTCACCTTCGAGCTGATGGACGAGGAGCAGACCGGCAACTTCGAGGTGGCCTGCACCGAGGCCGGTGCCCGCTTCATCGGTGGCGTCTTCGCTTGCCTGGGAATCGCCGAGCACGAGCTATGCGGCGCCTCAACGTATTTCGGCCTCACTCCCACCGATACCCGGGAACTGTCCGAACTGATGACTCTCGGCTGGTTCACCGGCCTGGTACCGCTGACCGTGCCGGTCGCCGGCCTATCGTTCACCGAGGTGGCCCGGGGCGCACAGAAGTCCTTCGATGCCGGGCGCGACCCCGCGCAGGTGCCGTTCGACCGCGTCCTCGAGGTCGCACCGTTCCTGGAGCGGCCGAAGGCCAGTTTCCCGCAGGTCAACTACTTCGATGTGGGCCTGCCGCCGCTCTCGGCGTTCCTGACGTCCGACCTGGACGGCGCCAACATCGGCCTGTACTTCGACGGCCGGCTGTCGAATCCGCTGTGCTTCTGGGTGGTTCGGCTGCAGCACAAGACCATGGTGACGGTGCTCTATCCGGGCAACCCGGTCGCCAGGGAGTCGATCGAAAACTACGTCGCGGCCGTGCGATCCGTCTTCGTGCGGGTCGCCGAAGGTCGCGAGACAGCGTCTCTCAGCAGCGTGGCGAGGGCGTGATGTCAATGACTGCAGTAACCGTTTTGGCAAGTATGCGAGGACCGCGTCGCACGACAGGAGGCTTTAGGCCATGAGGGAATCTTCGATCTCCACGGTGCTCAAGGAGCGCGCGAGTTTTCAGCCGAATGACACCGCGTTCACGTTCATCGATTATGACAAGGACTGGGAAGGTGTTCCCGAGAGTCTGACGTGGGCCGAGTTGTACCGCCGGTCGAGAAACCTGGCGCACGAGCTGAAGTCGTGCACCACCACGGGTGATCGTGCGGTGATCCTGGCCCCGCAGGGCCTGGAGTACATCATCGCGTTCCTGGCCTCGTTGGAGGCCGGCGTGATCGCCGTTCCGTTGTCGACGCCGATGGCCGGACATCACGACGAGCGTGTCATCGCGGTGCTCAAGGATGCCGAGCCGACCGCGATCTTCACCACGTCGGCGATCGTCGACACTGTCGCGCCGTACGCGGTGGCTCAGGGCGAGCGGCCCGGTGCCGGTGATCTTCGAGGTCGACACGCATGGACCTGGACTCGCGGCGCAAGACCAGCAGCAAGCGGGAGGCCAAGCCTGAGACCGCCTACCTTCAGTACACCTCGGGTTCGACCCGCAGCCCGGCCGGCGTCATGGTGACGACGCGGAACCTGTCGGCCAACTACGAGCAGCAGATGGCCGCCTACTTCCCCGACCACGGGCGGATGGCGCCGCCGAACACCACCTCGGTGTCGTGGCTGCCGTTCTACCACGACATGGGGTTGATGCTGGGCGTGGTGCGCGCCGATCCTGGGTGGCTGGAAGACCGTGGTGATGACGCCGATGGCCTTCCTGCAGCGGCCCGCTCGGTGGATCCAGGCGCTGGCGAGCCATCCCAACGCGGTCACCGCCGCTCCCAACTTCGCCTTCGAGTTGGCGGCCGCGCGCACCAAGGACGAGGACCTGGCCGGTCGCGATCTCAGTGGCGTGGCCGCGATCATCAGTGGCGCCGAGCGTGTCCACGTGCCCACGTTGAAGCGCTTCGCGCACCGGTTCGCCCGGTTCGAGCTCAACGAGCAGGTGCTGCGCCCGTCCTACGGTCTGGCGGAGGCGACGCTGTTCGTGGCGACCCACGCCCCCCGACCCAAGCCGCAGGTCGTGCACTTCGAGCCCGAGAAGCTGTCCGCCGGCCACGCCAAGCGCACGGCCAGCGGTACGGCCCTGGTCAGCTACGGCACGCCGGGTTCGCCCGGCGTTCGGATCGTGGATCCCGAAGCGCGGACCGAGACGCCCGGCGGGCATGGTCGGCGAGATCTGGACCCAGGGTGAGAACGTCGCGATCGGCTACTGGCGCAAGCCGGCGGAGACCGAGCACACCTTCGGTGCCCAGATCGTTGACCCGTCGCCGGACACTGCGGACAACACGTGGCTGCGCACCGGCGATCTGGGGTTCGTCTCCGAAGGTGAGTTGTTCATCATCGGGCGGATGAAGGACCTTCTGATCGTGCGGGGCCGCAACCACTACCCCGACGACATCGAAGTCACGGTGAGTGCGATCTCCGGTGGGCGGGTTGCGGCGATCGCCGACCCGGCCGCCGAGACCGAACGACTGGTCGTCGTCGCCGAGCTGAAGCGGCGCAACGAGACTGACGAAGAGATGGCCGAGAGGGTCAACGCCGTGATGGGCGATGTGACCTCGGCGATCTCGCGGGTCCACGGTCTGGCCGTGGCCGATCTGGTGGTTGTCGAGCCGGGTGCGATCCCGATCACGACCAGCGGAAAGATCCGACGCTCGGGAGCGGTCGAGAAGTACCGCAAGAACGAGTTCAGCCGCCTGGTCGGCTAGGCGGCACCACCGGCCCGGCCGGTACCGGACTCAGACGCGCCTCTCACAACTGAGGCCGTGAGCGTCATACGTGAGCGTGCCGGGAATCCGCGTGCTGCTCAGGACGTCGAGCATCTTGTTGCCGCGGCCCTCGTTGAATCGATTCTCCGATTCCAGCCGCCGCGCCTCGATCCACTCATCCGGTTTTCCCTTGACCAGGGGAGTGGCGGGAACGATCTCGACGTCTGCGACGCTTGCCGACGCTTCGATGAGGTCGTGCCGGGTGATCTGCTCGAGCGTGTTCGTCTTCGTTTCGACGAGGAATACCGGGATGTCGTCGCCGCTCGAGTTCAATGGCGATCTTCCGGGCCACCACGAAGCCGCCCTCCTTGGTCACCAGAGGCATCTGCGCTGCGGTGAACGCCATCATGCCTTCGGGATACACGGCGAAGCTGACGACGTCGTGCTTGGTCAAGAACTGTTTGATCTTGTTCACGCTCTCCGACAGCGGATATGACGTCGGATCGTCTTCGTCGACGTAGACGACGTCGCCGGGTGACGTCGGAGGCGGGATGGGGAAAACGGATTTGCGTGTCATCACGATGTGATGACCGCTGCCCAGCATTTCCGCCAGCCGCTGAGCTATCGGACCGTCGTAGACCGCGGTGTCGTGATTGCCGATGATGACCAGGACGCGACGCGGGTATCGGGCCATCAGTTCTCGGGTGCTGTCGATCCCGTGAAACGCAAGGTCTTCGGACCTGAAGAAGTTACTGGGATCCAGGTAGCGCTGCCACTCGGATACCGGCCGGTGCAGACCGATCAACCCGATCATGGTGACCGAGGTCTTGACGGGTTTTCGTCCGGCACACAGCATCTGCTTGACCGCCACCAACACCGAGATCGGTGCGGCGTCGTCGCGGCGCGCGAGACTGGTGTTCATCTTCCGCATCGAGCGCAGAAGCACTCTCGACCGAAGCGGTCCGGTCAGTCTCGACGAGCCCTCGAGCGGAATCGCACCAGTTTCTGCATCGTCTCGAGGTTCTGCTGGGTCGTCATCGTGATGTTGGCTTCCAGCCGAGTCAGCCGCACCGAATCGTCCTTGAGTTGCGTCGAACTCTTCGTGACATACAGGGCTTGGTAGAGGCCGATCAGCTCCTCGAAGAGCGGATTTGATGACGTCGTGAGAACGCTTGATCTCGGCAGCCGCCTTGGTGTCGGACGCCAGCACCGACAACGCGGCAGACGACTCTGTCGTCGTAGAGCTCTTCGAAGCGTTGAATTTTCGAGAAGTACGTGGCATCCGCGACCATCTTCAATCCTCCCTGACCGTGACTGAACCCTAGATCACGCCGGGCATCAGGGCGCCGGGTCGTCCGGCTCCGCGGCGACCTCGTCATCCTGAGCCTCCGGTCCGGTCGCCGGGACCAACTCCTGGTCCGTGCGCGCAGCGGTGACCGGTGGCTTCACCTTCGAGGGCCACCAGTTCGCGCGTCCCGCCAGTGTCGCGATCGCGGGCACCGTGACAGTGCGGACGAGGAACGTGTCCAACAGGATTCCGACGCCGACGACGAAGCCGGCCTGGATCAGGGTCGAGATGCTGGCGAACAGCAGGCCGAACATCGAGGCGGCGAAGATCAGGCCCGCCGCGGTGATGACACCGCCGGTCGATCCGACCGTCTTGATCACCCCGGAGCGCACGCCGTGCGGAGACTCGTCGCGTATTCGGGAGATGAGCAGCAGGTTGTAGTCGGCCCCGACGGCCACCAGGACGATGAACGTCAATCCCGGTACGCTCCAATGCAATTCCTGTCCGAGGATGACCTGGAACATCACGCACGCCGATGCCGACTGCCGACAGGTAGGAGATGATCACCGAGCCGATCAGGTACAGCGGCGCGACGACCGCGCGCAGCAGGACGATCAGGATCGCGAGCACCACCAGGATGGTCACCATGATGATCAGCCGGATGTCGTGGTTGTAGTAGTCGCGGACGTCCCGCAGCAGCACCGAGTAGCCGGCCATCGCGACCTTCGCGCCCGCCAGCGTGGTGTTCGGCTGGGCCGCCTTGGCGGTGTCGGTGATCGTCGTGACCAGATCCATGGCCTGCGGTGCTGAACGGGCTGATGTCGCTCTGGACCAGGTAGCGCACCGAATGGCCGTCCGGCGAGATGAAAGCCGCTGCGGCCTTTTTGAACTCGTCTCCGGTGAGGAACTGCGGCGGGATGTAGAAGCCGGCCATCTGTTGTTTGTTGGCGTCGGCCTTCATCGCCAACAGGAATGCCGACGCTTCGCTGAGTCCCGAGCTGATCTTCTTGGTCGAGTCGACCAGCAACTTGACGCCGTCGGCGATCTGCCGACTCGCATCGGCCAGCCGGTTGGCGCCCTGCTGGAGCTGCGCCAGTTGGGCCTGCACGCCGGTGGGATTGTCCATCCCGGCCGACTTCAGCGCCTTGGTCGCGGCGTCGAGTGCGGACTTCAGGTTGTTCGCCGTCGACCCGAGGGTCTGGCTTTCCTGCGTCGACTGCAGTTGCCGACCGAGATCGGCGAGCTTGTCGAACGTGCCGTCGGCGCGCGCGTCGAGCACCTGGTGCAACTGGTCGCGGGTCTGCGACGCAGGAGGGGTTCGAGTCGCAGACCGGATTGCCGTCCAGGGCGCTCACCACCGGGCCGGCCCAGTCGTAGACAGTGCCGGCGTCGGCGAAGTTCAGCCCGATGGCCTCACCGAGCGTCCGCATGCCCTCGACGAGCTGCGGACGCGTTGCCGATGTCCTTGAAGGTCTTGTCGGCGCCGAGCTGCTGCTGGATGTAGGTCAGCGTGTCGACCAGGCCGCGCACCATGGAGATCGACTGGCTGACCTGTCCGCGGACGGTGCCCAGAGCGTCGGCCAGCTGGCCGGCGCCACTGCTGAGCCGGTCGATGTCCGGCCATGCGCTCGTTGATCTGGTTCGCGCCGTCGTCGAGCTTCGAGCCGACCTCGCCGGCCTGGTAGCTCAACCGCGCCTGTTCCAGTGATTCGCCGGTGGGCCGGGTGATACCGCGGACCATCGCGACACCGGGAATCTGGCTGACCCGCTAGGCCATCTGCTCGAGGTCGGCGAGGGCTTCCGGGGTCCGCAGGTCGTTGCGGTGACTGCAGGAAGAGGTACTGCGGGATCGTCTGATTCAGCGGGAAATGCCGCTCGAGCGCGGCGTAGCCGATCGAGCTGTCGACGTTCTGCGGGAGCGCTTTGCGGTCGTCGTAGTTGTAGCGGACCAGGGTCGCGCAGCTGGCGAGCGCGATCAGGATGACCAGGCTGGCGGCCAGATAGGACTTGGGCCTGCGCACGATCCGGATGCCCGATTCGCCGCCAGAACCGGGCGGTGAGGTCGCGCCGCGGCTTGATCCAGCCGCGGCGGCCGGCGAGCACCAGGACGGCCGGAAGAAAGGTCACCGCCGCGACGAACGCGACGCCGATCGCCACCGCCAGCGCGATACCGACCGTGGAGAACACGCCGAGCTTGGTGAAGACCATCCCGAGGAACGTGACCGCGACGGTCGCCGCGGACGCGGCGATCACCTTGCCGACCGAGCCCATCGCCTTCTGCACCGCCTGGTCGGAGGTCGTCGCCCAGCCGGAGGTAGTCGTGGTAGCGGCTGATGAGGAACACGGCGTAGTCCGTTCCGGCGCCGGCCATCATGGCGGTGAGGAACACGATGGTCTGGTTGGAGATGGCCAAGCCCGAGCTCGGCGAAGGCGGCGATCACCCCCTGCGCGGTCACCAGCGACACCCCGATGGTGATCAGCGGCAGCATCATGGTGACCGGGTTGCGATAGATGATCGAGCAGGATCCCCAGCAGCATCACCGCCATCGCGATCTCGATGCTGCGTGCGGTCCTTCTCGCCGATGTCGATCATGTCGACGATGGTGGCCGCCGGTCCGGTGACGTTGACCGTCAGCGTGGTTCCGGCGACGGTCTCCTTGACCATCTTGGCGATCTCGGTCGCGGCGAAGTACGACTGGGTCGAGCCGAACTCGCCGGGAACGCCCACCGGCAGCAGCCAGGCCTTGTTGTCCTTGCTGGTCAGGATCTCGCGCAGCGGCGGGGTGCTGAGGAAGTCCTGCACCATCACCACGTTCTTGGTGTCGGCCCGCAGCGTGTCGACCAGTTTGCGGTAGGTCGCGTCGTCGGCCGGTCCGAGGCCCTTCTCGTTGGTCAGAACCGCGATCAGAGATGTTCGCCGACGCCGACTCCTCGAACGCCTTGGTCATGGCTTCGGTGGTGGCGGTGACCGGGGCGTCGGCGGGCAGGATCGGCACGGGCTCTGCGTTGTACCTGCTCGGTCAGCGAGGGAAATAGCGCCGGTAGGACGCCGGCGATGGCGATCCAGATCGCCACGATGACCCACGGCCAACGCACGACGACCCGACCGATGCCCTCGAAGATGCCCACGCGTCCGGCGGTCGTGTCTGTGGTTCCTGTCCGCCGTGACACTTGCCCATCCTACCGGCCCAAACTGACCATCCCCGCCGCCCACGACAATTTGCCGGTTGAAACGGATGAGGCAAGAGTCTACTCCTGAGGCGTGCCGGCCGAGCCGATCCGCCGGATCGGGCCGCCGCCCGGGATCAGTGGGACGCCCGCTGGAACCACTTCGTCTTGATCCGCCAGGAGTGTGCCGAGGCCAGGGCGAAACCGGCGCCGCACGTGCAGGCGAAGAACCACACCAGCCTGCCGCCCTCGAGGTGCTTGGAGCGGCGGCACGTAGGCCGTGATGATGCGGATCGCGCAGGCGACGACACCGCTGGCCGAGGCCAGCAGGTAGATGTTGGCGATCCGCCGCGAACGGGGGTCCCGGCGCAAGATCAGCAGCGCCCGCGACCCGTAGACCAGCAGGTAGATCAGCGTGCCGCAGAGCAGCAGCCAGTAGAGCGGACAGCCAGAAGTCGGTCGGCACATCGAAGAAGTCGGGACGGTAGATCGCCGCTCCGTTGCCCACCGAGAACGTTGCCAGCAGCAGCGGGATGCACAGCGTCGCCGGCCGTTCGACGTACTGCTTGAAGCCCTCCTGCATGGCCTCGTCTTCCTGCAGACGGCCCAGGGCGTTGTAGACGATCGCCGACGCGGCCACGATGTAGCAGTCGTGGCCGATGTAGTCCTCGAGGTTCCACGTGCCGGTGAGGCTGTGCAGCACCTGCCCGATCGTTTCCGAGGCGAACGGCGACATCAGGAACACCGCGGCGCCCTGAAGCGCGATGTTGAGGGTCGCGGCCACTTCCCAGCGGCAGCCCCAGGTGACGCGCCGGATCCACAGGCTCCACGTGATGCAACACAGCGTGATGACGATCAGAACGCCGATACTCATAGATGCCGCCTTACCCCCGAAATTACTTCAGCAAATACTACAAGGGCGGCGCATCCGACGAGGCTGCAATTCGGAGAGTTTCGGCGCAATGCGAACCGTTGGCGGGATGGTCAATTGTCGCCACCGTAAATGGTGCGGATTCGACGTAATTCCACACCTCCTGCGCGGCTCATCAGCCCGAACCGAATCTGCAGGTCGGGGTAGCTCAGCCCGAATCGGGCCGAAACCAACCGCAGTTCTTCGGCGTTGGGATAGTCGCGGTCCTTGATCCGGCGATAGTACGTGCTGCTGGAAGTTCCGAGGGCGTCATAGATGTCCTTGGCGTCGATATCGCCGTCGAGCAGGTATTCGAGCAGGGCCTTGAGTTGTCTGCCGTTTTCGTCGGTCCGGGGCACCGGTTCACGATAACCCGAACTCCCGGTAATGGGTACTGGCAACCTTGCAGGGTAAATTAACCAATTAAATTGACAGTGCCGTCACAGTTATTGGGAATGGTCTCCCAATTTTGGGAAAGGCCCGCTACGGTGGTGGGCATGGTTGCTCCTCCCGTGACCAACCCGCCGAGCAATGTGCGGGTAGTCGACGATGAAATTGCAGGCCGTCCGCGTCCGGAAGATCTGGCCCGGCTATCGGCTCCGCTGACGTGCGAGCTGACCGGCGAACTCGACGGTGCCGTCGGGTTCGCCGGTGTCGGCGTCGAGGAACTCCTGCTCGCCGCGCTGGGTCGCGCGATCGCGCGGACCATCGGCGTTGGCGTGGTGACCGTCAGCGGGCTGACCACGGTGGCGCCGATCCGCCTTTGCTGCGCAACCGAGCGTGATCTCGATGCCGACGGCCTGCTGGCCGAGGTCCGGCAGGCGTTGACGGTCCCGCAGCACACCGCTCTGCCGCCGGCGGAGGTGGTCTTCTCGTTCCTCGGCCTGCCGCCGGATCCCTCGCTCGGGCCGCTGCAGGTGACCGACGGCCCGGCTCTGGGTGTGCTGGCCTACCGCTGCGACGACGCCATGCAGATGGACTGGTGGTACGACGTGCGACGGCTGGACCTGTGCACCGTCGAGGAGCTGGCCGCGCAGTTCCGCCTGGGGCTGATCGGCCTGACCTCCGAGGCCAGCGCGATCGAAGGCGCCGCCTGACTCGTCGGGCTGACGGCGACGCTAGAATCGTCGTCATCGACGTCGATCCGGCCATCACCGGGGAGTCTTCGGAAGAACGGCGCTGACTGCGGTCGGACTCAGTAGAACCGAACGGGCGGGCCCGTCACAGCCTGCAATGAGCGACGCACGGCACGTGCGTAAGCGGGGTGGTACCGCGGCGCTCGCGCACCAGCGCGTCGTCGTCCCCGTGCTGTGACGGCACAGGAGACGAACGCGCATCGTGACCGAGAATGGCTACCCGAAGCCGTCCGGCGGCTCGCCCAATTTTCCCGCCCTCGAACTCGAGGTCCTCGACTACTGGGCCGACGACGACACCTTCCGCGCCAGCATCGCCCGCCGCGACGGCGCGCCGGAGTACGTCTTCTACGACGGCCCGCCCTTCGCCAACGGCCTGCCGCACTACGGCCACCTGCTGACCGGCTACGTCAAGGACATCGTCCCGCGCTACCGCACCATGCGCGGCTACAAGGTGGAACGCCGGTTCGGCTGGGACACCCACGGCCTGCCCGCCGAACTCGAGGTGCAGCGTCAGCTCGGCATCACCGACAAGGCCCAGATCGAAGAGATGGGCATCGAGAAGTTCAACGACGCCTGCCGCGCCTCGGTGCTCAAGTACACCGCCGAGTGGCGCGACTACGTCACCCGCCAGGCCCGCTGGGTCGACTTCGACAACGACTACAAGACCCTCGACCTGTCGTTCATGGAGTCGGTCATCTGGGCGTTCAAACAGCTGTGGGACAAAGGCCTGGCCTACGAGGGCGTGCGGGTGCTGCCGTACTGCTGGAACGACGAGACGCCGCTGTCCAGCCACGAGCTGCGCATGGACGACGACGTCTACCAGAGCCGCCAGGACCCGGCCATCACCGTCGGGTTCCAGGTCGTGGCGCCGGGCAACGATCTGGACGGCGCGCACCTGCTGATCTGGACCACCACGCCGTGGACGCTGCCGTCCAACCAGGCCGTCGCGGTCAACCCCGAGGTCGACGTATGTGGTTGTGCGGGTGGGGGATCGGCGACTCGTGCTGGCCGAGGCGCGGCTGGCGGCCTACGCCCGCGAGCTCGGCGAGGAGCCCGGAGATCCTGGCCACGTCTGCGCGGTGACCAGCTGCTCGGCCTGCGCTATCTGCCGCCGTTCCCGTACTTCTTGGACTCCGCCAACGCGTTTCAGGTGCTGCGCGGCGACTTCGTCACCACCGAGGACGGCACCGGGATCGTGCACATGGCGCCGGCCTACGGCGAGGACGACAAGGCGACCACCGACACCGTCGGCATCGTGCCCGTCACGCCGGTGGACTCCAAGGGCCGCTTCGACGCCTCGGTCCCGGACTACCAGGGCCAGCACGTGTTCGACGCCAACCCGCAGATCATCCGCGACCTGAAGAACGGCACCGCGGCCGCGGCGGTCAACGCGCCGGTGCTGATCCGGCACGAGACCTACGAGCACTCCTACCCGCACTGCTGGCGGTGCCGAAACCCGTTGATCTACCGGGCGGTGTCGTCGTGGTTCGTCAAGGTCACCGAGTTCCGCGACCGGATGGTCGAGCTCAACCAGGAGATCACCTGGTATCCCGAGCACGTCAAGGACGGCCAGTTCGGCAAGTGGCTCTCCGGCGCCCGGGACTGGTCGATCTCGCGAAACCGCTACTGGGGCACGCCGATTCCGGTGTGGGTCTCCGATGACCCGGCGTATCCGCGGATCGACGTGTACGGCAGCCTCGACGAGCTCGAGCGCGACTTCGGGGTCCGCCCGGACAACCTGCACCGGCCCTACATCGACGAGCTGACCCGGCCCAATCCCGATGACCCGACCGGCAATTCGACGATGCGCCGCATCGAGGACGTCTTCGACGTGTGGTTCGACTCCGGATCGATGCCGTATGCGCAGGTGCACTATCCGTTCGAGAACACCGACTGGTTCCAGACGCATATCCCCGGCGACTTCATCGTCGAGTACATCGGCCAGACCCGCGGCTGGTTCTACACCCTGCACGTGCTCGCCACCGCCCTGTTCGATCGCCCGGCGTTTCAGAACCTGCGTGTCGCACGGCATCGTGCTGGGCAACGACGGCGCGAAGATGAGCAAGTCGCTGCGCAACTATCCCGACGTCAACGAGGTCTTCGACCGCGACGGATCCGACGCGATGCGCTGGTTCCTGATGGCGTCGCCGATTCTGCGCGGCGGCAACCTGGTCGTCACCGAGCAGGGCATCCGCGAGGGTGTCCGGCAGGTGCTGCTGCCGCTGTGGAACGCCTACAGCTTCCTGACGCTCTATGCCCCCAAAGTCGGCACCTGGCGGACGAATTCGACGCACGTGCTGGACCGCTACATCCTGGCGAAGCTGGCCGAGTTGCGCGACGACCTGACCGAGTCGATGGATGTCTGCGACATCTCCGGAGCCTGCGAGCAGCTGCGCCAGTTCACCGAGGCGCTCACCAACTGGTATGTGCGGCGGTCTCGTTCGCGGTTCTGGGAAGAGGATCCCGACGCCATCGACACCCTGCACACCGTGCTGGAGGTGACCACGCGGCTGGCGGCGCCGCTGCTGCCGCTGGCCACCGAGGTGATCTGGCGCGGCATCACCGGCGAACGCTCGGTGCACCTGACCGACTGGCCCGAGGCCGACGTGCTGCCACGTGACCCCGGCCTGGTCGCCGCCATGGACCAGGTCCGCGAGGTGTGCTCGACGGCGTCATCGCTGCGCAAGGCCAAGAAGCTGCGGGTGCGGCTGCCGCTGCCGAAACTGACTGTGGCCGTTGATGATCCGCAGCGGCTCGAACCGTTTGCCGACCTCATCGCCGACGAGCTCAACGTCAAGGCAGTCGAGCTCACCGACGACATCGCCCAGTTCGGCCGGTTCGAGCTGACCGTCAACGCCCGGGCGGCCGGGCCGCGACTGGGCAAGGCCGTCCAGGACGCCATCAAGGCGGTCAAGGCCGGCCGCGGAGTGCTCAACGCCGACGGCACGCTGAGCGCCGGCGACGTGGTGCTCGCCGCCGACGAGTACAGCTCGCGGCTGGTGGCCGCCGATCCCGAGTGGACCGCCGCGCTGCCGGACGGGGCGGGCCTGGTGGTGCTCGACGGCACCGTCACCCCCGAGCTGGAGGCCGAGGGCTGGGCCAAGGACCGCATCCGCGAACTGCAGGACCTGCGCAAGTCGACCGGCCTCGAGGTCAGCGACCGCATCCGGGTGGTGATGGCGGTGCCGGCCGGACAAGCGGACTGGGCCCGCACCCACCGCGACCTGATCGCCGCGCGAGATCCTGGCCACCAGCTTCGACTTCGGCGAGCCGGACGGCGGGGTGGAGATCGGCGACGGTGTGCGGGTGGCGATCGAGAAGGCCTGAGCACCGACGGTGACTGGCCACGGTGACCATTGGCCCTAGTCGTTGTCGTGACCGAGGCGGACGATAGCCGCTGGGTGTGCTCCAGTGCAAGCCTGGAGGGGATCTATGGCCGGACGATTTCGACGCGATCAGCAATCGGTTCCGGACTCGGTGGCCTGACCGCTGCTGCGTTGTACGCCCGGGCAGGTCACCGGGTGCTGGTCGTCGAGCGCAACGACGACATCGGCGGTGCCGCAACGACGTACCGACACGGGTCGCTCACCATCGAGGCATCCTCTGCACGAAACCGCGCAAGTTGTCCACGTCCGTCGACCCGAAGGCGCGGATCCTGCAGGCGCTCGGCATCGAGGACGAGTTGGAATTCGTCTCCGCCGGACCGCTCTACGAGCTTCGCGGCCGTCTCTTCGATCCGCCGTTCGTCCTGCCCACCGGATTCGACGCCGCCCAGGCGGCCCTGACGATCGGTTCCCCCGGCACGAGAAGGCGTTTCGGCGTTTCTTCCAGCGGACTGAAGCCGTGCGGTCGGCGATGGGCGTCGTCGGCGAGGAGCACGACAGTCTGTGGTGGTTTCTGCACGCTCCCACGTTGCCGCTGACGCTGTGGCCACTGCTTCGCGACATGCGCCGCAGCCTCTCGGAGGTCTTCGCCGACCTGTTCGGTGACGACGAGTTGCCCAAGATCGCGCTGGCCGCCAATCTCGGCTACTTCGGCGACGACCCGGACCGGTTGTGGTGGGTGTACTTCGCGCGTGGCGCAAGGCGGCTACCTGTCCGGCGGCGGTGCCTACATCAAAGGGGGCTCAGCGCTCTGAGTCGCAGCCTGGCGGGCGTCGTCGAGGCCGAAGGCGGTGCGGTGCTGACCGGGCGCACGGTCACCGAGATTCTCCTCGATGACGACGGCCGCGCGACCGGTGTGGCGCACACCGATCCGCGACGGCTGCGGACCGCGCGTGGTCGAGCACGCGCCGTCCTCTTCGGCAACGCCGCTCCCAGCGTGCTGGCCGCCGCGCTCCCAGCCGAGCACCGGTCGGCATTCACCCAGCAATTCGCCGACCGTGAGCTGTCGACGTCGCTGTTCTCGATGGCGATCGGCCTCGACCGGCCGGCACGCGAGTTGGGCTTAAGCCACTATTCGACCGTGTTGCTGCCCGACTGGTTGCGAGCGGCTCAGCCGATTACTCGGCGTTCGGTGATCTGCTCGCCGCGCGCCGGGTCCGCGGATGCCCGGTCTCGATCGTTGTGAATTATGACGCCGTCGACAGCGGGCTCAACCCTGCCCGGAACAGCATCTGGTCTCCATCGCCGGGATCGATCGACTGGCCAACTGGCACGGACCTGGACGCGGCTTCCTACCGGGACAAACGACAAGCCTGGATGGAGGCCGTCATCGGCCAGGTCGACCGATTCTTCCCCGGCTTCGCGTCCGCCGTCGTGCAGCAGGGAGATGGCCACCGCGCACACCATGCAGCACTACCTGAACACGCCCGGTGGTGCGGTCTACGGCTTCGCGCAGGTGCCGCCGCGCGGCCTTCCGACCGCGGGTACGCCCAAAGGGGTCCAGACCGTCGTGCCGGGCCTTTGGCTGGCCTCGACGTTCGGCGGCTTCGGCGGCTTCAGCGGTGCCATGCTCTCCGGTCTTGCTCGCCGCGCGCGAGGCCATCAAAGCGCGGCCCGCGAGCATGCCCGGCTGTGAGAACCGGTCACTGAGCCTTGCCGGCCGGATTCTCGCTGTAGGAACCAGCCTCACGCTGCATCCCCTGCTCCGCCGCGGAAACGCCGCGCCGTCGACGAGGCGTGCTCTGGAGATGCTCGGACGGGTGATCGGGCAGACGGCCCGTAACGTCGACATCCGTCACGCCGAGGTGGGTGGGGTCCCCGTCGACGTGGTTGCGCCTCGGTTCGGAACTCCGCGGGCGTCCATCGTGTACCTGCACGGCGGCGCATACGTGTCCGGTTCCCCGCGGTCCTATCGGCGGCTGGTATCCCACCTCGCCGCCATCACCGGCTGCCGCGTGGTCGCGGTCGACTACCGTCTTGCCCCGGAGTATCCCCTACCCGGCCGCTCTCGACGACTCCCTCGCGGTCTACCGTGCGCTGCTGGCCGATGAAACCGCCGCGAAGCTGGTCCTTGCCGGAGATTCGGCAGGCGGCGGACTGACCCTGGCGACCGCCGTGCAGCTGCGAGATCGCGGTGCGCCCCTACCGGTGGCACTGGTGTGCATCGCCCCGTGGGCTGACCTCACGTCCTCAGGTGAGAGCATGCGCACCCGCGCCCGTGCCGAACGGATGCTGACCCCGGCGGGGCTCAGCCTCGATGCCGTCAGGTACGCGGCCGGTGCGAGCCTGCGTGACCCGCTCATCTCTCCGCTGTTCGCGGACTTGTCCGGGTTGCCGCCGATGCTGATCCAGGTCGGCGACGACGAAGTCCTGCTCGACGATGCCACCCGGTTGGCGACCTCGGCCGAGCAAGCCGGCGTCCGCGTCGACCTACAGATCTGGCCGCGCCTGTGGCACGTCTGGCATCTATACGCCGGACTGGTACCGGAGGCCGACGACGCGATGCGCGCGATCGCCGAGTTCATCCAGCAGCACGTCGACCCGAGAAGAGTGTGACGATGAGCCAGCCCGACGAATTCCCCGACGTGCGGTGGGGCCATCAGCCCGGGGCACTGTTACTCAAGCTGATGGAAACCTTTGTTGCCTCTCGGGCCGGCTCGTGGTGCCTTCGACGGCTGCGGCCGCTCGATCGCCGGCTGCAGGAGCGGAGCCATGGCCGCCTCACCGTGTTCGGTCCGATCGGGGTCCCGCTGCTGTTGCTGACGACGACTGGCAGGAAGACTGGCCGCCGACGGCAGACACCGCTGATCTACATGCGTGAGGTCGAACGCCTCTTCATCATCGGAACCAACTTCGGGCAGCCGACGCATCCGGAATGGTCGGCCAACCTGTTTGCCGACCCCGAAGCCTGGGTCACCATGGGAGGCAGGGACATTCCAGTCACCGCCAGACTCGTGCAGGGTGCCGAGAAAGACCGGGTGTGTGCGATGTTCGAGGGATACAACGCCAAGGTCTACCGCTCCTACCGGTCGCGCACCAGTCGCGAACTACGAGTCTTCGCACTGACCAGACGGTGACAAGCGCGTCGCCCGTGCTGATGCTCTGGCAGGGGCGATAGCCTCCACCCGTGGAGCGCTGGGTCCTGCATTTCGACATGGATGCGTTCTTCGCATCCGTCGAACAGGCTGACCCGACCGACGCTGCGCGGCCGGCCCGGTGCTGGTCGGCGGTCTCGGCGGCCGGGGCGTGGTGGCCGGGGCGAGCTACGAGGCCCGGGTGTTCGGCGCCCGCTCGGCGATGCCCATGCACCAGGCCCGCCGCCTGGTCGGGGCGGCCGCGGTGGTGCTGCCGCCGCGCGGGGTCGTCTACGGCGTGGCCAGCCGACGCGTGCTGGACACGGTGCGCGCCATGGTGCCCGGTTCTCGAGCAGCTGTCGTTCGACGAAGCCTTCGGTGAGCCCGCCGAACTCGTCGGTGCCGGTGTCGAGGAGGTCGAGCAGTTCTGCACCCGATTGCGCCGCCGGGTGCACGAGGAGACCGGGCTGGTGGCCTCCGTCGGGGCGGGATCGGGCAAGCAGATCGCCAAGATCGCCTCGGAGCTGGCCAAGCCCGACGGGTTGCGGGTGATCCGGCGCGACGAGGAACGTTCGCTGCTGGACGCCCTTCCGGTGCGCCGGCTGTGGGGCATCGGACCGGTCGCCGAGGAGAAGCTGCACCGCCTGGGCATCGACACCATCGGGCAGCTCGCCGCGCTGAGCGACGCCGAGGCGGCCAGCATCCTGGGCGCGACCATCGGGCCGGCCCTGCACCGGCTGGCCCGCGGCATCGACGACCGGCCGGTGGTCGAGCGGGCCGAGGCCAAGCAGATCAGCGCCGAGTCGACCTTCGCCGTCGACCTCACCACGGTCGAACAGCTCCGCGAGTCCATCGGTCCCGATCGCCGAGCACGCGCACAAGCGCCTGGAACGCGACGGCCGCGGTGCCCGCACGGTCACCGTCAAGCTCAAGAAGTCCGACATGAGCACCCTGACCCGGTCGGCGACCCTGCCGTACGCGACCGCCGACGCGGCCACGCTGACCGCCACCGCGCGCCGGCTGCTGCTCGATCCCCGCGAGGTCGGCCCGATTCGCCTTCTGGGCGTTGGCTTTTCGGGCCTGTCCGATGTCCGCCAGGAGTCGCTGTTCCCCGATCTGGACCAACAGGAGGCCGAGCTGTCCGACACCCACGTGCCGGTGCCCGAACCGGTACCGGACGCGGGCGGCTGGCGCGTCGGCGACGACGTCAGCCACCCCGAGTTCGGCCACGGCTGGGTACAGGGAGCCGGCCACGGCGTGGTCTCCGTGCGGTTCGAGACCCGCGGCCAGCGGGCCGGGTGTCATGCGCACCTTCCACGTCGACGTCGTCGATCTGGTCCGCGCCAACCCGGTCGACAGCCTGGACTGGCCGCAGTACGTCGACGAGCTGGCGAGCTCAGCCCCAGCGGGCGACGACGTCGACCACGGGTAGCTCCATCGCCAGCGCCGCCATCAGCAGCACCCGGGCCTGGCTGGCGCGCAGCCGCGGCACCATCACCGCCCCGGCGGCGACTAGGTCGTGTCCCGGTCCGTACGCGGCACCGGCACCGCCGGCGGGCACCCGCGTGCTGACCGCGACCGCCACCCCGCGGGCGCATGCGCGCCGCACCGCCTCGACAACCGGCGCACCGGCATTGCCCGCACCCATCGCCTCCACAACCAGACCGCGCGCACCGGCGTCGACGAACGCGTCCACCGCGACGCCGTCGGCACCCGGGTACGCCGCGACGATGTCGACCCGGCACACGTCGTGGGCCCGGCCCAGGTAGGGCCGCTGCTTGGCGCCGGTGAGGGTGAACTCGCCGTCGCGAACCACGCCCACCGCCGGCCTGCCGCCGAACAGTGCCGGGCCGCCCAGCTTCGTCACGCCCAGCGGAGCCAGCACCGTGCCGGCGAAGCAGATGAGCACGCCCAGACCGCGGGCGGCCGGGCTGGCCGCCACGGCCAGCGCGTCACGCAGATTGGCCGGTCCGTCGGCGTCGGCCGCGTCGGCGGAGCGGGCCGCGCCGGTCAGCACCACCGGCACGTCACCGCCGTAGGTGAGGTCCAGCCACAGCGCGGTCTCCTCCATGGTGTCGGTGCCGTGGGTGACGACGATCCCGTCGGCACCGCGGCCGGCCGCGTCCTCGACGGCCGCGGCGATGCGCAGCCAGTCCGCGGGCGTGAGCTGGGAGCTGTCCACGTTGAGCAGGTCGACGACCTCGGCGCCCAGCCCCGAGACCAGCTCCGCGCCGCCGTGCACCGGCCGCAGCACACCCTCGGTGTCGGCGCTGGTCGCGATCGTCCCACCGGTGGTGACGACGACGAGTCGGGGCATCCGGTCATCATGGCAGCAATGGCCGGGGCTCGAGCCCGGCGCACGCTGGCACTAGGGAATGATGGGGGAGTGACCGACGAAACCACGGGAAACACCGAACCGGTGACCGAGGCGGGCGCGCAGGACGGGGGCCCGGCGCCGCGCCGGCTGCGGCTGCTGCTGTCGGTCGCCGGCGTGGTGCTGGCCCTCGACGTGGTCACCAAGGTGCTCGCGGTCAAGTTGCTGACCCCTGGCCAGCCGGTGTCGATCATCGGCGACACCGTCACCTGGACGCTGGTGCGCAACAGCGGCGCGGCGTTCTCCATGGCGACCGGCTACACCTGGGTGCTGACGCTGGTCGCCCTCGGTGTGGTGATCGGCATCTTCTGGATGGGCCGCCGGCTGGTCTCGCCGTGGTGGGCGATCGGGCTCGGCATGATCCTCGGCGGTGCCATGGGCAACCTCGTGGACCGGTTCTTCCGCTCGCCGGGCCCGCTGCGCGGACACGTCGTCGACTTCCTGTCCATCGGGTGGTGGCCGGTGTTCAACGTCGCCGATCCCGCCGTGGTCGGCGGCGCGATCCTGCTGGTGGGCTTGTCGCTGTTCGGATTCGACTTCGACACCATCGGTCGACGCAAGCCGGAGCAGCCAGACCACCGACGACGCCGAGACGCCCTGATGACCGAGCGGTCGATGCCAGTCCCCGAGGGCCTGGCCGGTATGCGTGTCGACGCCGGCCTGGCCCGGCTGCTCGGGTTGTCCCGAACCGCCGCAGCCGCGATCGCCGAAGACGGCGGCGTCGAGATCGAGGGCGTCCAGGCCGGCAAGTCCGACCGCCTCGAGGCCGGGGCATGGCTGAGGGTGACGTTGCCGGAGGCCCCTGCGCCGCCGGAGAACACGCCCGTCGAGATCGAGGGCATGACGGTGCTGTACTCCGACGACGACATCGTCGCGGTGGACAAGCCGCCCGGGGTGGCCGCTCACGCAACGGTCGGCTGGCACGGCCCGACCGTGCTCGGCGGGCTGGCCGCCGCGGGCATTCGGGTCAGCACGTCGGGCATCCACGAACGCCAGGGCATCGTGCAACGTCTGGACGTCGGCACCTCCGGGGTGATGGTGGTCGCGCTGTCCGAGCGGGCCTACACCGTGCTGAAGCGGGCGTTCAAGCAGCGCACCGTCGACAAGCGCTATCACGCTGTGGTGCAAGGACATCCGGACCCGTCCAGCGGCACCATCGACGCGCCGATCGGCCGGCACCGCGGCCACGACTGGAAGTTCGCCGTCACCGAGGGCGGCCGGCACAGCATCACCCACTACGACACAGTCGAAATGTTCCGGGCGGCAAGCCTTCTGGACATTCACCTGGAGACCGGCCGCACCCACCAGATCCGGGTGCATTTCGCCGCCCTGCACCATCCGTGCGCCGGCGATCTGACCTACGGCGCGGACCCGGTGCTGGCCAAACGGCTCGGCTTGGAGCGGCAGTGGCTGCACGCCCGCTCGCTGGCGTTCGCGCACCCCGCCGATGGCAGACGCATGGAGATCACCAGCCCTTATCCGGCCGATCTGCAGCATGCACTGGATGTGCTGCGCACCGACTCGTGACGGCGCAGCAGCCCGGCGCCGCCGAGGTCAAGCGCGGCGGGTTGCTGTACGGCATCGGCGCCTACGGGTCGTGGGGCCTGTTTCCGGCGTTCTTCCCGCTTGCTGAAGCCGGCCGGCGCGCTGGAGGTGCTGGCACACCGGATCGTGTGGACGCTGGTCCTGATGGCCGGCGTGCTGGTGGTCATGCGCCGGCTGTCGGACATCAGGCGCATCGACCGGCGCACCTGGCTGCTGCTGGTGTGCGCCTCGGTGCTGGTGTCGGGCAACTGGGTGATCTACGTCTACGCGGTCAACAACGGTCACGTCGTGGACGCCGCGCTGGGCTACTTCATCAACCCGCTGGTCAGCGTCCTGCTCGGGGTGGTCATCTTCCACGAGCGACTCAACCATGCCCAGTCGGTGGCGGTGCTCATCGCCCTGTCGGCGGTGCGTGCTGCTGGCCGTCGAGGTCGGCGAATTCCCCTTCATCGCACTGGGTTTGGCGTTCACGTTCGGCCTGTACGGCGCGGTCAAGAAGGTGGTGCCGACCGATCCGCGGGTCAGCGTCGGCGCTGGAGGCGGCGATCGCGGCGCCCGTTCGCGATCGCCTACATCGCCGCGATCCAGCTGACCGGGCACGGCCAGTTCACCAACCACGGCGGCGGGCACATCGCGCTGATGATCCTGTCCGGGCCGATCACCGCGATCCCGCTGCTGATGTTCGCCGCCGCGGCCCAGCGCCTGCCGCTGGTGACGCTGGGCCTGCTGATGTACCTGACCCCGGCCATGCAGATGACCTTGGGCGTGGTCGTCGGCCACGAGCCGATGCCGCCGGCGCGCTGGGTCGGCTTCGCGCTGATCTGGCTGGCCCTGGGCATCTTCAGCGGCGACGCGCTGCGGCGGGCGCGCCGGGGAGCGCATCGCCCGCCGGAATCTATAATCATCCGGCGGTCAGACAGCCCGCAGAACCTGCCGCCGGGGGAATGATGACCAGCACCGCCGTGAGCCATGGCCACCGCCGCTTCTACATCACCTTCGCCGTGCTCCTGGCGATGTGGGTGGCGGTTCTGATGGCCATCGCGCTCACCTGTGACATCGTCCCGGACGCCTACTGGTACTCCTACTACGCCATCGACTACTCAGCTGGGATTCGTGCGGCGCGGACTCGCCGGCGAGATCACTCGGACTGTTCCCTCGGCCGGAGACACTACTTCACTGCAGCTTCGGGTGCTGCGCTGGATTGCCGACGGTGTTCTTCATTCTCGGCGCTGGCCGCGGTGGCCTGGTCGGTGGCGGTCAGGTCGGGCCGGTCGGAGCGACGACCGCTGCTGGCCCTGCTGATTCCGGTCCTGCCGTTCGGGCTTCGCGTTCGGCCTGTTCTCGGCGCGCACCGATCTGCTCGGCGCCGCCGCGCTGATCGGGTTCGCGATCGCGCTGACGCGGGCCACCATCGCCCGCGCGCCGTGCTGATCGCCAGTGCCGATCTACGGTCTGCTGACTGCGGTGCTCGACGCTGATCCACGAAGCCATCCCGTTTCTGTTCGGGCTCGGCGTGATAGCCGCACTGAGCGGTGCTGGCGGACCAGCTCGACACCGACGGCGTTTCGGGCCAGCGCCGTCGCTCGCGCTCGCACCCGCGCTGGCTGATCGCCCTTGCGCGTTGGCCGATGTTCGGCACGCGCGGGAGTGTCGGGCCAGCTGTGCCAGCTGGTGCCGCACGGACCGATGAACCATCCGCTGGCCGGCAAGCCCACCGTCGGCCAGCTGCTGAGCGGCTTCCAGTTACTACGTCGACTACCACGACTGGGTGTGCCGGAACATCCTGCCGCTGTTCGACCTGAACTTCGGCGACGCGCTGCGGTTCGTCGGCAGTCTCGGCGTGGCCTGCGCTGATCGCGCTCGACGGTGTTCGGCATCGCCGTGTTGGCGATCTCGATCCTGGCGATCAGCCACGTCTCGGGCGTCCCGTTCAGCCGGTTCCGCGACGATTCTCCGCGCACGCGTCGCTTCGACGGTACTGATCGGGTCTGCGCGATGATGCTGCCGGTGTTCCTGACCGGTGTCGACTGGATCCGCTGGTGGGTCATGATCAGCCTTCGACCTCGGGATCGTCTACCTGCTGTACGCGGCGAGTCAGCCGGAGGTCGACAGCGCCCCGACCCGCCGCACGCTGACCGTCTTCGCCGTCGGCGCGATTCTGCTGGCGATGATCCCGGTCGGCATCATCCCGGGCTTCGGCGCTCCGGTCCCGATGTGACCCGTCGTCGCCTCCGGTAGCTTCACGGGTCAGCCCCCTGCGCCGAGCCCGAGGACCCCATGACCGACCCCGCCCGCCGTAACCGGCGGATTCTGATCGCCGTGACCGCGGTGCTGGCCGCCGTGGCGATCGTCGTGCCGGTGCTCGGCGTGCTGCTGGCGCCGACGATGATGAAGGACCAGGCCAGCCACGCCGATCAGCACGACCACGACCCAGCCGGTCCTCACCATCAAGCCGGTGGCGCTGCGGCCGGTCATCGGGGCGTTCGTGACCACACCCGAGGAGTGCGTGCCGCCGCCACCGACGCCGCCCGATCAGCCGCTGCGCACCTGCGACATCACCAAGACGGCGGTGTACGACCTCGGCCCGGAGGATCTGCGGGTGCAGCTGACCGACGTCGACTGCGTTCCTGAACCCGCTGACCGGCAAGCAGCTCGTGCAGGTCACCCTCACCGACGAGTCGACGAAGGCGTTCGCCCAGTACACGACGGCGCACGTCGGACAGCAGGTGGCCTTCGTGCGCGCCGGAATCGTCGTCTGGGCGCCCAAGATCGCCGAGCCGATCGACGGTCAGGTGCTGCAACTGTCCGGTGACGTGACCGCCGAACAGGCCACGGAAATCGCCCGGATGTTGCGTGACGAGGCCTGATGCGCGGGGTCGTGAACTCGGCGCCGGACTCGGCCCGGGACACGATCCGCGACACGCCGAAGTGTGTCGGTCGACGGCCCTAGACTGACGGGCCTATGGACGGTCAGTCTCCTCGCGAACGCTCATCGCGGCTTCGTGCACCTGCACAACCACACCGAGTACTCGATGCTCGACGGTGCGGCGAAGATCAGCCCCATGCTGGCCGAGGCGCAGCGCCTGGAGATGACCGCGATCGGCATGACCGACCACGGAAACATGTTCGGCGCCAGCGAGTTCTACAACGCCGCCACCAAGGTCGACATCAAGCCGATCATCGGCGTCGAGGCCTACATCGCGCCGGGCTCGCGATTCGACACCCGACGGATCCTGTGGGGCGACCCGGGCCAGAAGTCCGACGACGTGTCGGGCAGCGGCTCCTATACCCACCTGACGATGGTCGCCGAGAACGCCACCGGCCTGCGCAACCTGTTCAAGCTGACGTCGCGGGCATCCTTCGAAGGCCAGCTGGGCAAGTGGGCCCGGATGGACGCCGAGATCATCGCCGAGCATGCCGAGGGCATCATCGCCACCACCGGCTGCCCGTCCGGGGAGGTGCAGACCCGACTCCGCCTCGGCCAGGAGGCCCGAAGCGCTGGAATCGGCCGCCAAGTGGCGCGAGATCTTCGGCCCGGACAACTACTTCCTGGAGTTGATGGACCACGGGCTGTCCATCGAACGCCGGGTCCGCGACGGCCTGCTCGAGGTCGGCCGCAAGCTGGGCATCCCGCCGCTGGCCACCAACGACTGCCACTACGTCACCCGCGAGGCGTCGCACAACCACGAAGCGCTGCTGTGCATACAGACCGGCAAGACGCTGTCCGATCCGAACCGGTTCAAGTTCGACGGCGACGGCTACTACCTGAAGTCGGCGGCCGAGATGCGCCAGATCTGGGACAACGAGATCCCGGAGGCCTGCGACTCGACACTGCTGATCGCCGAACGGGTCCAGTCCTACGCCGACGTGTGGACCCCGCGCGACCGGATGCCGATCTTCCCGGTGCCCGACGGCCACACCCAGGCCACCTGGCTGCGTCACGAGGTGGACCGGGGACTGGCCCGCCGGTTCCCGGACGGGGTGCCTGCCGAGTACACCGAGCGGGCCGGCTACGAGATCGAGGTCATCTGCGACAAGGGATTCCCGTCGTACTTCCTCATCGTGGCCGACCTGATCAACTACGCCCGCTCGGTGGACATCCGGGTCGGTCCGGGTCGCGGTTCGGCCGCCGGGTCGCTGGTGGCCTACGCGCTGCGCATCACCGACATCGACCCGATCGTGCACGGCCTGCTGTTCGAGCGGTTCCTCAACCCCGAGCGCGCGTCGATGCCCGACATCGACATCGACTTCGACGACCGCCGCCGCGGCGAGATGGTGCGCTACGCCGCCGACAAGTGGGGCAGCGACCGGGTCGCGCAGGTGATCACCTTCGGCACCATCAAGACCAAGGCGGCGCTGAAGGACTCCGCGCGGGTGCACTACGGCCAGCCGGGCTTCGCGATCGCCGACCGCATCACCAAGGCGCTGCCGCCGCCGATCATGGCCAAGGACATCCCGCTGTCGGGCATCACCGACCCCAGCCACGAGCGGTACAAGGAGGCCGCCGAGGTCCGCGGCCTGATCGACACCGACCCCGACGTCCGCACCATCTACGAGACCGCCCGCGGACTGGAGGGCCTGGTCCGCAACGCCGGCGTGCACGCCTGCGCGGTGATCATGAGCTCCGAACCGCTGATCGACGCGATCCCGCTGTGGCGCAGGCCGCAGGACGGCGCGATCATCACCGGCTGGGACTATCCGTCGTGCGAGGCCATCGGCCTGCTGAAGATGGACTTCCTCGGGCTGCGCAACCTGACGATCATCGGTGACGCGCTGGAGAACATCAAAGCCAACCGCGGAATCGACCTGGTGCTCGAGTCGTTGCCGCTCGACGATCCGCCGACCTACGAACTGCTCTCCCGCGGCGACACGCTCGGGGTGTTCCAGCTCGACGGCGGACCGATGCGAGACCTGTTGCGCCGCATGCAGCCCACCGGGTTCGAGGACATCGTGGCGGTGCTCGCGCTGTACCGTCCTGGCCCGATGGGCATGAACGCCCACAACGACTACGCGGACCGCAAGAACGGGCGGCAGGCCATCCGGCCGATCCATCCCGAGCTCGCCGAGCCGCTGGCCGACATCCTGGCCGAGACCTACGGCCTGATCGTCTACCAAGAGCAGATCATGCGCATCGCGCAGAAGGTGGCCAGCTACTCACTCGCCCGAGCAGACATTCTGCGCAAGGCCATGGGCAAGAAGAAGCGCGAGGTCCTCGAGAAGGAGTTCGAGGGCTTCTCCGACGGCATGAAGGCCAACGGCTTCTCGCCGGCTGCCGTCAAAGCGTTGTGGGACACCATCCTTCCCTTCGCCGACTACGCGTTCAACAAGTCGCACGCCGCGGGCTACGGGCTGGTGTCGTACTGGACGGCATACCTCAAGGCCAACTATCCGGCCGAGTACATGGCCGGGCTGCTCACCTCGGTGGGCGACGACAAGGACAAGGCCGCGGTGTACCTCGCCGACTGCCGCAAGCTCGGCATCACGGTGCTGCCCCCCGACGTCAACGAGTCCGGGCTCAACTTCGCCTCGGTGGGTACCGACATCCGGTTCGGCCTCGGCGCGATCCGCAACGTCGGCGCCAACGTCGTCAGCTCGCTGATCGCCACCCGCAACGAGAAGGGCAAGTTCACCGACTTCTCCGACTACCTCGGCAAGATCGACATCGCGGCCTGCAACAAGAAGGTCACCGAATCACTGGTCAAGGCAGGCGCTTTCGACAGTCTCGGCCACCCGCGCAAGGGTCTGTTCCTGGTGCACACCGACGCCGTGGACTCGGTGCTGGGCACCAAGAAGGCCGAGGCGATAGGACAGTTCGACCTGTTCGGCGGCGCCGAGGGTGATGGCGCCGACACTGGCGATTCAGCGTTCACCATCCGCGTGCCCGACGAGGAATGGGAAGACAAGCACAAGCTGGCCCTCGAGCGCGAGATGCTGGGCCTCTACGTGTCCGGCCACCCGCTCAACGGGGTGGCCCATCTGCTGGCCATGCAGGTCGACACCCAGATCCCGGCGATTCTCGGCGGTGACGTCCCCAACGACACCCAGGTGCGCATCGGCGGCATCCTGGCCGGCGTCAACCGGCGGGTGAACAAGAACGGAATGCCCTGGGCCTCAGCTCAACTGGAAGACCTCACCGGTGGCATCGAGGTGATGTTCTTCCCGCAGACCTACTCGATGTTCGGTGCCGAGATCGCCGACGACGCGGTGGTGCTCGTCGGCGCGAAAGTTCGGGTCCAGGACGACCGGATCTCGCTGATCGCCAATGAACTTGTGGTGCCCGACTTTTCGAACGCCCAGGTGGACCGACCGCTGGCGCTGAGCCTGCCCACCCGCCAATGCACCATCGACAAGGTCAGCGCGCTCAAGCAGGTGCTGGCCCGCCACCCCGGGACGTCGCAGGTGCATCTGCGGCTGATCAGCGGTGACCGCATCACGACGCTCGAACTCGACCAGTCGCTGCGGGTCACACAGTCGTCGGCGCTGATGGGCGACCTCAAGGCACTGCTCGGTCCGGGCTGCCTCGGCGGCTAGAGCGGGTTGCGGCGGATCGGGTTCCATCAGCACAGCGCGTGCGCCACGATGGACTGATGGACGATGACACAGCGGGGGAGTCCCGCCACATCAGCGCGTGGATCAATCGCTCGGCGACCGATGTCTACCGCTTCGCCTCCGACCCCGAACACCTGCACGAGTGGGCGGCCGGACTGGCGCAGGGACAGCTGACCCGGGTGGGCGACACCTGGGTGGCCCAGTCGCCGCTGGGGGAGATCACCATCGAGTTCACCCCCGCCAACGATCTCGGGGTGCTCGACCACGTCGTCACCATGCCGTCGGGCGAACCGGTCTTCAATCCGCTGCGCGTCGTGCCCGCGGGGGACGAGTGGAGTGAGGTGGTCTTCACCCTTCGGCGCAGGCCGGGCATGTCGGATGACGACTACACCAAGGATGCCGCTGCGGTGACCGCAGACCTGGCTGACGCTGAAGCGGGTGTTGGAGCGGTTGGAGAGTTAGTCCCGCGACGGCCGCCGCACGCCGAATCCCACCCACACCACGGTGGTGATCGCCGCGGCGATCAGAACCGCAGGCGCGGCGCTCGCGGTGACCAGGAACACGACGACGAGCGCGACCAGCCCGACGGCCAGTGCGACCAGCTTGTACAGCGGCCACGGGACGCCGGCGATCGGCACCTGCGCGCTCAACGTCGTCATGGCGCCAGCATAGCCCTGATTTTTATGTTCGGGTAGCCGAAACCTCGGACGCGCATCCCGGCGATGACTCTGCCGAGGATGAGGCTGCGAAAGCGGCGGGGCAGTGGTCGTCAAGGCCGAGGTGAGGAACTTGCCTCGCGCGCCGGGGATCACGGTGCGCCGCCGGCCGAGTGCCTTGAGCGTGGCGGTGGCGACGACCTCGGGCGCGGTGGCCCCTGTCATCGCCAGACCGGCCCGCGCGCCGAACCCGGACGCGACCGGTCCGGGCGCGACGGCGAGCACGTCGACGCCGTGCGGTTCGAGCTCGTCGTGCAAGCCCTCGGCCAGGCTCTGCACGTACGCCTTCGACGCCGCGTAGTTGGCTTGGCCCGGCACGCCCTGCCAGCCGACGATCGACCCGAACAGGACCATTCCGCCCTTGCCGCGGCCGGCGAGCCGGCCCGCGAACGTGTGCGAAAGCCGGCTGACCGCAGCGATGTTCACGGCGATCAGCGCCAGCTCATCGGCCGGCGAGGTCTCCAGGAAGGTGCCCGTGGTGCCGAACCCGGCGGCGAGCACCACCAGCCCGACGTCGAGCCCGGCTGGTCGCGGTCTCGACATGCTCGACGGCGTCCGGGTCGGCGAGGTCGGCGGCCAGCACCATCGTCTCGATCCCGTGCGCGGCCTGCAGTTCTGCGGCCAGTGCGCGGAGTCGGGCCTCGGTGCGCGCGACGAGGACGACGTTGATGCCGTCTGCGGCGATCTGGTCGGCCAGCGCCTTGCCGATGCCGTCGCTGGCCCCGGTGATCAGCGCCCACGGGCCGTATCGCTGCGGATTCCTCATGCGTGGATCGCCTTGGCGGGATGCGCGGGCAGGACGGCGAGCACGAAGAACGCGCCGACCAGGCAGACCGCGGCCGCGGTGAGGCAGCCGGCGTGCAGGCCGGACATGAAGGCGTCGCTGACCGTGTCGCGCAGCGTCTGCGCCACCGAGGCCGGTGACTGCGCGGCCACGGCCAGGCCCTGGGCCAGGCCTTCGCGCGCCGTCTCCTGGGCCGCCTGCGGGGCGGCGCGCAGGATCGCGCTGTCGGACAGCTGGTGGATGTAGAGCGTGGAGAAGATGCTGCCGACCACCGCGACGCCCAGCGTGCCGCCGATCTGCCGGGTCGCGTCGTTGACCGCCGAGCCGGCGCCGGCCTGTTCGGGCCGGACCACTCCCATGATCGAGTCGGTGGCCGGCGCGGTGGTCAGCCCGAGCCCGCCGCCGAGCAGCACCATCTGCAGGGCCACCTCGAGATAGGAGACGTCGACGTCGATGGCGGCCACCCAGGCGAAGGCGGCGGTGAGCATCAGCAGCCCGACGAAAACCACCGCCTTGGTGCCGATCCGGGTGACGGCCAGCTGGGTGCCGAGCACCGAGCCGACCGCGATGGACAGCGCCACCGGCAGGATGCGCACCCCGGTCTCCAGCGGCCCGTACCCCTGCAACAGCTGGAAGAACTGGGTGATCAGGAAGATGAAGCCGAACAGGGCGAAGAACGCGACGGTCACCGCGCCGCTGGCCGCGCTGAACCGCAGGTTGGCGAACAGGCTGACGTCGATCAGCGGATCGTTCTGCCGCCGTTCCCACCACACGAACGCGACGGCCGCCGCCAGGGCCACCGCGAATCCGACCAGCGTGCGCGGCGCGGCCCAGCCGTACTCGGGCGCCTCGATGATGGTGTAGACCAGCGCGGCAAGCATGACGACCGACAGCAGCAGCCCGCCGCGGTCCAGGCGCGTGCTCGGCCGCCGGGACCGATTTCGGCACGAACACCAGCGCCCCGAGCGCCGCGACGAGTGCGATCGGGACCATCGCCAGGAAGATGCTGCCCCACCAGAACGACTCCAGCAGAGCGCCGCCCATGATCGGTCCGATCGCAACGCCGAGTCCGGTGACCGCTCCCCAGACTCCGATGGCGGCGGCGCGCTTCTTCGGGTCGCGGAACGTGTCGGTGATGATCGCCAGCGTGGTCGGGTAGATCAATGCCGCCGAGATCGCCCATCACCAGGCGCATGCCGATCAGCGGCCCGGTCGAGGTGCACAGCGCGGCGCCGACGCTGCTGGCGGCGAACAGCGCCAGCCCGGCGATCAGCGTTCCGCGTCGGCCGAACTTGTCGCCGATCGTGCCGCCGGCCAGGACCAGGGCGGCGAAGGCCAGGTTGTAGGCGTCGACGATCCACTGCAGACCGCGGGTCGAGGCGCCCAGCGCCGAATTGAGCGTCGGCAGAGCGACATTGACGATCGTGGTCTCGACGTTGATGGCCAGTGCCGCGACCAGCACGACGGCCAGGACGAGCACCGGGCGCACCCGCGGCGGTGCCGCATGCGTGGCTCGGGTGGGACGGGTGTCGATGGTCATCGTGCTCTACCGCCTATATGTTGACGCCGTTAACATGACGAGCATGGCAGCGCCATGTTAGTGCTGTCAACATGCGCGTGCCGGCTAGCGCAGTCCGACGTTCGATGACGTCGAGCAGCCGGTCGGTGATCAGCTCTTTGCGTGCGGCGTCGACCTGCGCCAGCGGGCCGTCGAGGAACAGCGTGGACAGGCCGTGCACCGCGGCCCACGCGCGCCTCGTCGAGACCGTCGCGCCGATCCGGGGAGAGCACGCCGGTGGCGACCAGGTCGTCGATGGAGCGGATCAGGATCTGGAACGGATGATGCTCGCCGACTTCGTCTTTGGCGGAGTCGGGATGCCGCGCATGAGCGGTCTTCGCGTCGTCGATGTGCGCGAAGGCGGTTCGGAACAGGCCCGGTTCGGCGAGCGCGAAGTCGATGTAGCCCTGCCCGGTGGCGCGGAACCGCGCGACCGCCCGCGTGTCCGCGGGTCCCTTGTCGGGCACCGCGTTCAGTCGTGCGACCATCGCGTCGGCCAGCTTCGACTCGGCGTACTCGGTGACCGCGGCCAGCAGCGCACCGCGGTCGGAGTAGTGCCGGTAGGCCGCTGAGTTGCTGACCCCGGCCAGGCGCTGGACGTCGCGCAGCACCACCGCGTCCGGGCCGCCGGTACGGGCCAGTTCGACGGCGTGCTCGAGCAACGCCTGCCGCAGGTTGCCGTGGTGGTAGGAGGTGGTGGCCATGTTGACAAGTGTTACATCAGGTTCGTGCTGCCTGCCGCAGCTAGGCTCGATGTCATGCCACTGACTGGAGAGTACGAGCCGAGCCCGTCGGACTTTGTCCGGGATCACGCGGATCGGTACATGGCCTCGGGCGGCACCGAGGGTGCCGACATGAAGGGCAAGCCCGTCATCCTGCTGACCACGGTCGGCGCCAAGACCGGCAAGATCCGCAAGACCCCGCTGATGCGCGTCGAGCACGACGGCGAGTACGCCGTGGTGGCCTCCCTCGGCGGCGCCCCGAAGCACCCGGTCTGGTACTTCAACATCAAGGCCAACCCGCGCGTCGAGCTGCAGGACGGCGCCCAAACCCACGACTACGAGGCCCGCGAGGTCTTCGGTGACGAGAAGGCGACCTGGTGGGAGCGCGCCGTCGAGGCCTGGCCCGACTACGCCGACTACCAGCGCAAAACCGACCGCGAGATCCCGGTGTTCGTGCTGACCCCGATTCACTGATTCGGCCCTGGTAGTGGCACCATTGTTCGGTGTCCGCCGAACTGAGCCAGAGCCGACTGTCGCGCCGCTGACCGCGGCTGACATCGACGAGGCTGCCCGGCGAATTGCCGACTTTGTCTCGGTCAGCCCCCTGCAGCACAGCGATCGGCTGTCGGCGGCCACCGGTGCCGAGGTCTACCTCAAGCGCGAGGACCTGCAGACCGTGCGGTCCTACAAGCTGCGCGGCGCCTACAACCTGCTCAAGCAGCTGTCCGACGAGGAGCTGCGCGCCGGGGTGGTGTGCGCCTCGGCCGGAAACCACGCGCAGGGATTCGCCCTGGCCTGCCGGTCGATGGGTGTGCACGGCCGGGTGTACGTGCCGGGCAAGACGCCCAAGCAGAAGCGCGACCGGATCCGCTACCACGGCGGCGAGTTCATCGAGCTCATCGTCGGCGGCGCGACCTACGACCTGGCCGCCGCGGCGGCGCTCGAGGACGTCGCCCGCACCGGGGCCACGCTGGTCCCGCCCTACGACGATCCGCGCACCATGTCCGGCCAGGGCACCATCGCGGTCGAGATCCTCGGCCAGCTCGGCACCGAGCCCGACCTGGTGGTCGTCCCGGTCGGCGGCGGTGGCTGCATCGCCGGGATCACCACCTACCTCGCCGCGCGCACCACCAACACCGCGGTGCTGGGCGTCGAGCCCGCGGGCGCGGCCTCGATGATGGCCGCGCTCGCCGCCGGGCAGCCGGTCGACCTCGACCACGTCGACCAGTTCGTCGACGGCGCCGCCGTCAAGCGGGCGGGAACGCTGACCTACCAGGCGCTGGCCGCGGCCGGCGACATGGTGTCGGTCACCACCGTCGACGAGGGCGCGGTCTGCACCGCGATGCTGGACCTCTACCAGAACGAGGGCATCATCGCCGAGCCCGCCGGCGCGCTGTCGGTGGCCGGGCTGCTGGAGGCCGACGTCGCCCCCGGGTCCACGGTGGTGTGCCTGATCTCCGGCGGCAACAACGACGTGTCGCGCTACGGCGAGGTGCTCGAGCGGTCGCTGGTGCACCTGGGCCTCAAGCACTACTTCCTGGTGGACTTCCCGCAGGAGCCGGGCGCGCTGCGCCGTTTCCTCGACGAGGTGCTGGGCCCGAACGACGACATCACCCTGTTCGAGTACGTCAAGCGCAACAACCGGGAGACCGGCGAGGCGCTGGTCGGTGTCGAGCTCGGGTCGGCCGCCGGCCTCGACGGTCTGCGCGCGCGGATGGATGCGTCCGGACTTCACGTCGAGGCGCTCGAGCCCGGATCGCCGGCCTACCGCTATCTGACCTGAGTCGCACCGCCGGGTGCGATCACGGTAAGGCCCATGGCTTGGGCTGCCTCGGCAAGGCGAATGTCATAGGTGACCAGCGCGCGCAGCGCCGGCGCCGTTCGCGCCGCGGCGAGGTGGATGGCATCCAGCGTCCTCAGATCGCGTGGCCCCAGGGCTCCGGCCTCGTCGAGCAATCTGTGGGTGAGCGCAACCATGTTCAGTCTGCTGAGCACGCGATGCGCATGGGCGACGGCGTCCAAAGAACCGCTACGGCCCACCGCGCAGATCAACTCAGTTCGGCTGAGTGCGGCGGTGAAGCGGACATCGTCCGGCATCGAACGCAAGTAGCGACGCAGTCCAGCTGATTCGGATTCGCGCACAACAAGTTTGACCAGAGCAGAGGTGTCAAGGTAGACCTGCATCACCGCTCGTCCCGGCGCAGTTCCCGCAGCGCTGCCGACGCGTCGAAGCCGTACTCGCGCACGGGTTCGTCGAGCAGATCCTGCCCGGAGGTCGCCGGAAGGACGTCTCCGCGGAGAATCAGATCGTCCCAGGTGCCCTCGCCGGCCGGCACCAATCGGGCCACCAGCCGGCCACGCACGGCGATCTCAAACGACTCGCCGCCGGCGACGCGTTCGACGTAGCGGCTTGCATTCTGCCGTAGCTCCCGCAGCCCGATCCTGTCCATGTAGCACAAGGTAGCACTTTGATCGAGGCGCCAGTCAGATTCGGACAAGACCGCGGTCGTTTGCTCGGAACAGCGGTTCCAACTCGATGCCCAGGGCGCGCGCCGTCCGAGTCAGAACATCGGACCATCGCCGATCTTCGGCACTGACATGGTCGAAGCCGGGCCTGCTGACAAGCAGTGCAAGTGAGCTCCCCTCGGCGATCTCAGAGAGCATTCGGCCAAGGCCGAGAAACAGATTCTCGACGACGACTGGCTCGGGCCAGCGTCCGATGGGCATTTGGGTCAGCGTCTTACGCATACAGCGGTCGGGCCCGACAAAACCCACCCAGAGCAGTCGTTCACCAAATCCCAGCGGTCCCATGAGTGCCCGCCAGCGTTCGCGCATGTCGGCAGGTGAGTGAATCGGATCGGTTGCAGTCTCGATCGGTGGAATGGGCAACAAGTCGGTCATACCGACAGATACTCGGCGGTTGCGCACCGCAGCGTATTCCGCCATCCACAGGTGCGCCCCGGCTCGACGCGCGCGTAAGCTGATCGAACATCGGGGCGAGTTCGAGCGCAGAGTGAAGAGGGGGCCGCCGTGCCGATATTCATGGTCGAACGCAACTATGCCGAACAGCTGGAACCCAGCTTTGAGGCCGCCGACGGCATCAACCGGCTCAACGCGGAAGAGGGCGTGCGCTGGCTGTACTCCTTCCTGTCGGCGGACCGCAGGAAGACCTACTGCCTGTACGAGTCGCCCTCGCCGGAGGCCATCCGATCCGCCGCCGCGCGTGCCGGTCTGCCTGCCGACGTCATCGTCGAAGTGAGCGACCGGGTGTTGCCGACTGGTGCGATCGCCGAGATCTGATCGCTAGGAAAGCAATTCGTGGTCGGCGGCGTACATCGCCGCCTGTGTCCGGTTGGCGGCGCCGGTCTTGAGCAGGATGCTGCGGATGTGGTTGGCCGCCGTGTTGGTGCTGATGTAGAGGCGTTCGCCGATCGCCCGGTTGCTCAGTCCCGCTGCCAGCAGGCGCAATACCTCGACTTCGCGTTCGGTCAGGTTGTCCGGGCCGGCTGCCAGCAGCGGGCTCAGCACGCCGAGAACCCGTGCCTGACCGATCGGTGCGGCGATCGCGCGGGCCTCCGCGGCCATCCGGCGCGCATCCTCGGTGCGACCGCAGCCGGCTGCGAAGGCCGCGTGGCGTGCCAGGGTCTCGGCGACGTGCACCACCGATCCCATGCTCCGGTCCATCTGCAGCGCACTGCCGAAATACCGCTCGGCCAGCAGCGGTTTCACCGTCGAGCGCGGCGATACGGGCGAGATAGCGGTCGGCGCTGCCGAACAAGGCCACGAACTGTCCCGACATCAGGTTCTTGCCTTCGTAGTCGGCAACGAACGGGCGCAACGCCGCCGCCGCCTCCCGGTCGCCCAACGCCAGCGCCGCCTCCACCATGAAGACCAGCTCCATCGGCCACTGTGCCTCTGCGGTGTGGTCGCCCAGGTTTCGGCTGAGCAGGTGACCGAGAGCGCGAGTCATACCGCGTTCGCAGCCGAGCTCGGTGTACAAGGCGAGCAGTCCGGGCACCCAGCGCCCGGCGAATGTTTCGGTGCCATCGAGGAATCCGCCGAACTGCGCCAGCTCGCCCGTCTCGCGGCGGATCATGAACATCTGCACGCCATGCGAGCCCTCGGTCGAATCGGCGCCGAGTCGGCTGCCGGTACCCAGGGCGACGCCGGCCCACCGCTCGGCGCCGGCGAAATCACCGCGCAGGTATGCCAGTCCGCCTTCGACGCACGCGCCGACGAAGTCGAAGAACGGTTGCCCGCTGGCGCGGGTCGAGCGCTTCATGTCCGCGGCTGCCGCGGCGAGATCGTCGGGCCGGCCGGCCTGGTAGCTCACCAGCGCGCGAAAGTGGGCAGCGGAGTTGAGCGTCTCGTAGTCACGACGGGATGACGCCATATCGCAGAGTTCGGTCGACCGCTCGAACTGCGTCTCGCACATGTCGGGCGTCAGGCCGTGCCACAGGCTGGTTTCCAGAGCATGCATGACGACCGCCGGTGAGCCCGTCGCGCGCGCATGCTCGATGGCCTGGTGACTGATGTCGCGAGCACGCTTCGTTTCTCCGGCAAAGCCCAACGCCCTGCCGAAACTGGCCAGCGCGCAGACATATCGGGGATCCTCGGTGTTGAGCCCGCACGATTCCAGTGCCGCCGCCAGCAGGTCGGCCGCCTTCGAATCGGCCAGGCCGGGGCGCCAGTTCGCGTTCTCGTAGCCCAGGGCCGCCTCCAGCCGGATCAGCGGATCGTCGATCGCACCCAGGCTTTCGTACATCGCGCGGGCGCGGGCGAAGTCACCGGCGCGGACGTGGTTGGCGGCTGCGCCGAGGATCAGTCGCGCTCGGTCCGTGACGCTCAGTTCGGGTAGCGACGCGGCCCGCTCGTACCAGTTCGCCGCGTCCTCGTAGGCGAGGCTGTGTTCGGCGATCCGGGCGGCGTCACGCGCGTGGTGCAGAGCCTGTTCGTGATAGCCCAGCACGTGCGCCAGCAGATAGTGGTTGGCCAGGCGGGGGACCACCGAGGGGTCGGCGCGGCCGGCCAGCGCTTCGGCCGCCCGTGCGTGCATGATGCGCAGCCGCGACGCGGTCATCTTGCCGACCACCGCTTCACGCGTCAGCGCGTGGACGAAGGCGAACTCTCCGTCGGAGCCCTGCACCGCCCGGATGAGTCCCACCCCTTCGGCTGAATCCACGGCGGCCAGCGTGGTCGCCAGATCCGCTTCGCTGCTGGCGATGAGCGCGGGCAGGTCGAAGGTTTCGCCGAGTATCGCCGCCTGCTCGACGATCCGCTGCACACCGCTGCCCAGCCCGGCCAGTCGGCGGCCGATGGCATCGCCGATGGGTGACGGAACGGTCCGATAGGAACTCACGGTGTTGATCCCGCCGCGGCTCTGCAGGTCCTTGCACAGCTCGGTCAGGAAGAACGGATTGCCCCCGGTCCGGTCGTGCAGCATCGCGGCGGCTGTTCGCGCGGCCGGAGCGGGCAGTGGCTCTGTCCGAGAAACGAACTCGGCGATCGCCTCGGTGTCCAGCCCGGAGAGGTCCAGGCGCCGCACACCGTCGAACCGGTGCATCTCGGCGAGTCGGCTCAACAGTTCTTCGGAGCGGTTGGGTTCGGTTGTTCGGAATGTGGCTACCACCAGCATCCGCGCGTCGGCACAACCGGTCAGCACGTGCTCGAGCATCGCCAGCGTCGGGGCCTGCGCCCAGTGCAGGTCCTCGAGAACGAGGGCAAGGGGGCGCTGACTGGCAAGCCGGCGCAGAAAATCGGTCAACGCGTCGAACAGAAGTCGCCTCAGCGCGCCCGGATCGTCCGTCGGGCCGACGCCGGGCTGGTGCCGAATGACGTTGGGGGACAACCGGCACAGCTGTGGTCCGGCGTCCTGCAGTGGCTCGGTGAGCTGACCCGCCGATCCCGTCGTCAGCAGCCGGTCGAGCAACTCGGCGAAGGGCTCGTAGGGGATTCCCGCCTCGGCCGTCGAGTTGCCCACCAACACCGCGACACCGTGGTCGGCCAGGGTCCCGGCGACTTCGGCGACCAGTCGCGACTTGCCCGCTCCCGGTTCACCGCCGACGAAAACGACCTGGCGGTCGCCGTCTTCGACGCGCTGCCAGGCTTGTTCGAACACCGCGAGTTCCGCCGCACGCCCCACGAACGGCCCGCGGCGGCGGGTGACCAGTTCGGCCGGAAGCGGTGGCGGCACCCATTGCGCCATTCCCACAACGTAACCGCGCCGGTGCCCCCGGTCGATAGTCAGATCTGACCATCGGGGTTCACACTGGGAAATGCTCCGTTGTGGTCATGACGGTCGGCTGCGGTGCCGCATAGCGTCGCGGTACCGCAATCACACGACAACGAAGGAGGGTGGACATGAGCATCGCGCATGCCACCAGCGACACCAGCAGCATGGGCGGCGAAGTCATCCAGCCCGGCGACCCGGGATATGACGATGCACGGGCGCTCTACAACGCCATGATCGACAAGTACCCCGCGGCGATATCCCGGTGCCGCTCCGCGGCGGACGTCGCGGCCACCCTGGAATCGGCACGCCGCGCCGGGCTCGCCGTCGCCGTCCGCGGGGGCGGTCACAGCGGCCCCGGTTTCGGCAGCGTCGACGGCGGTGTCGTCATCGACCTCTCGCCGATGGACCTCGTTGAGGTGGACGCCGACGCGCGAACGGCGCGCGTGCAGGGCGGCGCGACGTGGGGGCAGGTCGACGCCGCCACCCACGCCCACGGCCTGGCCACGCCGGCCGGCATCATCGCCAGCACCGGGGTCGGTGGGCTCACCCTCGGCGGCGGGCACGGCTACCTGTCCCGCAAGCACGGTCTGACGATCGACAACCTGATCGAGGCCGAGGTCGTGCTCGCCGACGGCCGGGTGGTGACCGCATCGGAGTCCCAGCACCCGGATCTGTTCTGGGCGCTGCGCGGCGGCGGCGGCAACTTCGGCGTGGTCACCTCGTTCACCTTCCGGCTGCACCCCGTGCGCAACGTCATCTGCGGGCCCACCGCCTGGCCGGCGTCGGCCACCGCCGACGTGCTGAGCTGGTTCCGCGACTTCATTCCCGCCCAGGACGAGGACCTGTACGGCTTCTTCGCCACCATGACGGTCCCGCCGGCAGATCCCTTCCCGGAGGCGTTCCACCTGCAGAAGGCGTGCTCGGTCGTCTGGTGCTACACCGGCGATCCGGCCCGGGTCGACGAGGTGTTCGCTCCGGTCCGCGAGCTGCAGCCGGCCTTCGAGGGGCTCGGCGAGGCTCCGTATCCCGGCGCTGCAGTCCACCTTCGACGGTCTGTATCCCAAAGGGCTGCAGTGGTATTGGCGCGGTGACTTCTTCAAGACGGTGCCGGACGAGGCCGTTGCCGCGCACGCCCGGTTCGTCGAGGAGGCGCCGACCATGCACTCGGCCATGCACCTCTATCCGATCGACGGGGCCGTGCAGCGCGTCGGACAGACCGACACCGCGTGGGCGTACCGCGACGTCACCTTCTCGCAGGTGATCGTGGGCGTCGATCCGGATCCGGCCAACGCGGCGGCGGTGAAGCGCTGGGCGGTGGACTACTCGGATGCCACCCATCCGTATTCGGCGGGCGGGGCCTACGTCAACTTCATGATGGACGAGGGCCAGGACCGGGTGCGGGCCACCTACGGCCCGAACTATCAGCGGCTCACCGAGATCAAGGCCGAGTACGACCCGCACAACGTGTTTCGCATCAACCAGAACATCGCGCCGGCCGGATGAGCTAGGACGTGCGCACGATCGCCACGGAATGGCCTGGGAGAGTCCCGCCCTCGGCGTCGACGTCGGGCTCACCCCAGCCCAGCAGCACCTCGCCGGTGACCGGCACGCGGACGCGTTGCTCCCCGAGGTTGCACGCGACCGCGACGCGACCGCGGCGCATGACGATCCAGCGCTGGTCTTCGTCGTAGTCGACGACCAGGTTGGACAGCCACGGGTCGGCCAGGTCGGGTTCGTTGCGGCGCAACGCGATCAGCCCCCGGTAGAAGGCCAGCAGCGTCGCGTGGCTCGGCTCGCTGATCTCCTCCCAGTCCAGCTTGGAGCCGCAGGAAGGTCTCGATGTCCTGCGGGTCGGGGACGTCGTCGGCGTCCCAGCCGTGGTCGGCGAACTCCGCTTTGCGGCCCTCCGCCGTCGCCGCGGCAAGCTCCGGCTCGGTATGGGAGCTGAAGAACTGGAACGGTCGCGACGAACCCCACTCCTCACCCATGAAAAGCATTGCCGTATAGGGTGACCCGAGTGCCAGCGCGGCCTTGATCGCGAGCTGGCCGTAGTCGAGGTTCTGCGACGGACGGTCCCCGACGGCGCGGTTGCCGACCTGATCGTGGGTGCAGGTGTAGGCCATCAGCCGGGTCGCCGGGATCAGCGACTTGTCCAGCGGGCGGCCGTGCCGGCGATGCCGGAACGACGAGTACGTCCCGGCGTGGAAGTAGCCGTTCTGCAGCGTCGTGGCCAGCGTGGCCATCGTGCCGAAATCCGCGTAGTAGCCCTGCCGCTCGCCGGACACCGCGGTGTGGATGGCGTGGTGGATGTCGTCGTCCCACTGCGCGGTCATGCCGTACCCGCCGCGGTCGCGGGGCGTGATCAGCCTGGGATCGTTGAGGTCGCTCTCGGCGATCAGCGACAGCGGGCGGCCGACTTCGGCTGCCAGCGCATCGGTTTCGGCGGACAGCTCCTCGAGGATGTGGATCGCGGTGTTGTCGACCAGGGCGTGCACCGCGTCGAGGCGCAACCCGTCGGCGTGGAAGTCGCGCATCCAGCGCAGCGCGCACTCGATGATGTACTGCCGCACCTGGTCGGCGTCCGGACCCGCCAGGTTGACGCCCTCGCCCCACGGATTGCTCACCGAGGACAGATACGGTCCGAACTTCGGCAGATAGTTGCCCGACGGCCCGAAGTGGTTGAACACCGCGTCGATGAGCACCCCGAGCCCGCGGGCATGGCATGCGTCGATCAGCCGCACCAGAGCCGTCCGGGCCGCCGTAGGGTTCGTGTACCGCGTACCACAGCACCCCGTCGTAACCCCAGCCGTGGGTGCCGTTGAACGCGTTGACCGGCATCAGCTCGACGAAGTCGACGCCGAGGTCCACCAGGTAGTCCAGCTTGTCGATGGCGGCGTCGAAAGTGCCTGCTTCGGTGAAGGTGCCGGTGTGCAGTTCGTAGATCACCGCGCCCTCGATGGAGCGGCCCGGCCACTGCTGGTCGGTCCAGCGGACGCGGGTGGGGTCCCACAGCTGTGACCGCTCGTGGACTCCGTCGGGCTGCCGGGGTGATCGGGGATCGGGCAGCACGGCGGGATCGTCGTCGAGCACGAAGCCGTAGCGGGCGTCCTTCGCGCACTCCACCGTGGCGCGCCACCAGTCGTCCTCGCCGCGGGCCAACTCGTGGAGCGTGCCCTCGACGTCGAGCCGCACCGATTTCGGCAGCGGCGCCCACACCGCGAATTCAGCCATGTGACCTCTCCAGCAGCGCGACGGGCAACTGCGCGAACAGTTCTGCGGCCGGGACCGTGCCGGTCCACACCGTCGCCGGTGATCCGGTCGGTCCAGGCTCCCTCGGGCAGCGGCAGAACGGTGTCGCCCCAACCGGATTCCTGCAGGCGCACGCTCCAGCGTGACACCGCGACCAGGACGTCGTCACCCCGCACGAAGGCGATCAGGTGCTCGGCGGCGTCACCGCGGGCCAGCACCGGCAGGTATCCGCCGGCCAGGAAGGTGTCAGGCCGGTCGCGGCGTGCCCGCAGCGCCGCGTTGACCACCCGGATCTTGGGGTGGGCCAGCCGGTCCAGCTCGGCGCGGTGTGCGGTGTAGTCGACGAACCTGCGGTTGTCCGGGTCGACGAGGCTGTCCTCCCACAACTCGGTGCCCTGGTAGACATCCGGGATGCCCGGCACCGTGAGGGCCAGCAGCTTCTGGCCCAGCGCATCGTTGTGCGCGTGTGACTGCAGCTGTGTCACCAGCTGCGTCAGCTCACCGGCCACCGGACCGTCGAGAACGGTGTCCAGCCACCCGTGCACGGCGTCCTCGAACGCGGTGTCCGGATCCGTCCACGTGGTACGCAAAGCCGCTTCGCGGATCGCCTTCTCGGCGTATCCGTGCAGCCGCTGGCGCAGTTCGTCGGTCACCTCACCGTCGGCAGGCCATATCCCGAAGATGTTCTGCCACAGGAACAATCCGGTCAGCGGATCGGGGGACGGCGCGGCCTTCTCCCAGCGGGTGACGAACTCGGCCCACAGCGACGGCACCTGGGACAGCACCCCGATCCGGGCGCGCACGTCCTCGCCGCGCTTGGTGTCGTGTGTCGACAGCGTGGTCATGGTCTGCGGCCACAGGCGGGCCCGAATCGTGTTGCTGCGGTGGAACTCCGCGGTGCTGACGCCGAAGCTCTGCGGTTCGCCGCCGACCTCGTTGAGCGACACCAGCCGCGCGTCGCGGTAGAAGTAGCAGTCCTCGACGGCCTTGGCCGTCATCGCGCCACACAGCTGCTGCAGCCGGGCGCCCGCCTCGTCGGAGGCGGCCAGCGCGGTCGACACGATCTCCAGCGGAGTGGCCAGTTCCGGGCGCTCGACGATCGTGCGTGCCAGCGCCGCGGACAACAGCTGCGACAGGTTCTGGTAGTCGCACCGGTACACCCCGATGTTGGTCAGCAGTGCCGTCACCGCCTCCGGCAGCTGCGGATGGTCGGCCCCGGCACTGGCCGCGATGGTGCGGCACACCCGAGTCAGTTCGCTGGCCAATGTCTCGGTGGTGGCCCGGATCTTCAACTCGCGCAGCAGTTCCGGCGCCGCCGCATGGTCGAACCCTGCCGAGCTCGCCAGCGCGGTCAGCGCCTCGGCTCCGCCGGGATCGACGAACACCCCGCCGACCTCGCGCAGCACGTCGTAGCCGGTGGTGCCGTCGATGGGCAGCGACGGGTCCAGCGGCTCGCCGACGGCCAGGATCTTCTCGATGACGATCCAGGCGTGTGGTCCGACCAGTTCGCGCAACCGGGCCAGATAGCCGGTCGGATCCGTCAGGCCGTCGGGATGGTCGATCCGCACACCGTCGACCAGTCCGTCGGCGAACCAGCGCGCGACCTCGGCGTGGCTGGCGTCGAACACCTCCGGGTCCTCCTGGCGCAGACCCGCCAGTGCGGTGATCGAGAAGAACCGTCGGTAGCCGCACACTCCGTTGCGCCAGCCCGTCAGCTTGTAGTGCTGTCGCTCGTGCACCTCGGCTCCTGAGCCCGTGCCGGTTCCCGGCGCGATCGGGAACACCAGATCTCCGAGCCGCAGCACCTCACCGTCGACGGCGAGGTGGTCGGCGTCCTCGTCAGAACCGAGCACCGGCAACACGATTCGGCCACTCGGGTCGGCGGCCCAGTCGATGTCGAAGTATGTCGAGTACGGCGATGTCCGGCCGTGCCGCAGGACATCCCACCACCACGGGTTGCGCTCGGGACGCTCGACGCCGACGTGGTTGGGAACGATGTCGACCACCACACCCAGCCCGCGAGCCCTGGCCGCGGCCGACAGCCGGGCCAGGCCGTCGGCGCCGCCGAGTTCCTCCGACACGGTGGTGGGATCGACCACGTCGTAGCCGTGCTCGGATCCCGGGGCGGCAGTCAGGATGGGGGACAGGTACAGGTGGCTGACACCGAGGTCGTCGAGGTAGTCGACGAGCTTCTCGGCGTCGGCGAAGGTGAACCCGTCACGCAGTTGCAGGCGGTAGGTGGACAGCACCGGGGAGGCCATAGCTGTCCCTGTTCCCGCTAGGCCGTCTTTTGAAGCACGAGCACAGAGCGTCCCGGCAGCGTTATCTTCTCGCCGGCGGTGACGACGAGATCGGTGGCACCGTTCGACTCGGCGGTGGACAGCACGGCCGTCCACTGCTCGGCGTAGTCCCCGTCCGGTGTGACGAAGTCGACCGTCTCGTCGTGGGAGTTGAAGCACAGCAGGAACGAGTCGTCGACGACGCGCTCGCCGCGGGCGTTGGGTGCGGTGATGGCCTGACCGTTGAGGTACACCGCGACGCACTGGCCGAACCCGCTGCCCCAGTCCTCGGGCGTCATCTCCTGACCGGCCGGGGTCAGCCAGGCGATGTCGCGGGCCTGGTCGCCGGTGCGGATCGGTTTGCCGTCGAAGAACCGCCTGCGCCGGAACACCGGATGCTTCTTGCGCAACGCGGTCACCTTGCCGGTGAACTCCAGCAGGTCGGCGTTGGTGTCCCGCAGGCTCCAGTCCATCCACGAGATCTCGGAGTCCTGGCAGTAGACGTTGTTGTTGCCCAACTGGGTTCGGCCGATCTCGTCGCCGTGGGCGATCATCGGTGTGCCCTGCGACAGGATCAGGGTGGCCATGATGTTGCGCATCTGCTGGTGGCGCAGGGCCAGGATCTCCGGGTCGTCGGTCGGGCCCTCCACACCGCAGTTCCACGACCGGTTGTGGCTTTCGCCGTCGCGGTTGTCCTCGCCGTTGGCCTCGTTGTGTTTCTCGTTGTAGGACACCAGGTCGGCCAGCGTGAAGCCGTCGTGGCAGGTGACGAAATTGATGCTGGCCGACGGCCGGCGGCCGGTGGCTTCGTAGAGGTCCGACGAACCGGTCAGCCGGGAGGCGAACTCGCCGAGCGTGGCGGGCTCGCCGCGCCAGTAGTCGCGCACGGTGTCGCGGTACTTGCCGTTCCACTCGGTCCACAGGCCGGGGAAGTTTCCGACCTGGTAGCCGCCTTCGCCGATGTCCCACGGCTCGGCGATGAGCTTGACCTGGCTGACCACCGGATCCTGCTGCACCAGGTCGAAGAACGCCGACAGCCGGTCGACGTCGTAGAACTCGCGGGCCAGGGTCGAGGCCAGGTCGAAGCGGAAGCCGTCGACGTGCATCTCCAGAACCCAGTAGCGCAGCGAGTCCATGATCAGCTGCAGCGTGTGCGGATGGCGGGCGTTGAGGCTGTTGCCGGTGCCGGTGAAGTCCTTGTAGAACCGCTTGTCGTCGTCGAGCAACCGGTAGTAGGCGGCGTTGTCGATGCCGCGGAAGTTGAGCGTGGGGCCCAGGTGGTTGCCCTCGGCGGTGTGGTTGTAGACGACGTCGAGGATCACCTCGATACCGGCCTCGTGGAAGGAACGCACCATGGTCTTGAACTCGGCCACCGCGGCGCCGGCGTGCTGGGTGGCCGCGTACTGGTAGTGCGGGGCGAAGAATCCGAAAGTGTTGTATCCCCAGTAGTTTCGCAGACCGAGGTCCATCAGCCGGTGGTCGTGCAGGAACTGGTGGACCGGCATCAGCTCGATGGCGGTGACGTTGAGGGACTTGAGGTGGTCGATGACCGCGGGATGGCCCAGACCGGCGTAGGTGCCGCGCTGTTCCTCGGGGATGCCGGGGTGGGTTCGGGTCATGCCCTTGACGTGGGCCTCGTAGATGATCGTCTCGTGGTACGGGGTGCGCGGCGGATGGTCGGAACCCCAGTGGAAGAACGGGTTGATCACCACGCTGGTCATCGTGTGGCCCAGCGAGTCGACCATCGGCGGGGTGCCGCCGGAGGCGAGGTCCTCGGCTTGCAGGTCGTAGGAGTACAGCGCCTGGGTGAAGTCGAAGTCGCCGTAGAAGGACTTGCCGTACGGGTCGAGCAGCAGCTTGCTGGGGTCACAGCGGTGCCCCGCGGCCGGGTCCCAGGGGCCGTGCACCCGGAACCCGTAGCGCTGGCCGGGGCTGACGGTCGGCAGGTAGGCGTGCCAGACGAAGCCGTCGACCTCGTCGAGCTCGATCCGGGCCTCGGTGCCGTCCTTGGCGATCAGGCACAGTTCGACCCTGTCGGCCACCTCGGAGAACAGCGAGAAGTTCGTGCCCGCGCCGTCGTAGGTGGCACCGAGCGGATACGGCGCGCCGGGCCACACCGTGGTCCGCGTCGGGTTCGCTCGACGACATCATTCGACCTTATCGGCGCGCGGGCCGGGATGCGCGGGCAGTCACCACCAACCCGTCGCCGGGCCCAGCTGCCGCGCGAGCTCTGGGATCAGGGTTCGCATGTAGGTCGCCGAGATGTGGTGAGAGTCGTGGTAAACCAGCACATTTCCCTCCACCGCGCGACACCAGTCCGCGCGGCACACCGCGTTGCTGAGATCCAGCACCCGCATCAGCGGGAACTGGCCGAGGAAGTCCAGCGTCTGGTTGCGATCGGAAAGCACCTGCGGAGCGCTTGATTCCGCACGAAACCGAGTCACCGCCCTTGGCCAGGCAGTCGGACGGGAAGAACGGCTTGCCGTTGCGCACCAGCCACGGGGTGTCACGCATCGCCAGAATCGGAATCTTGTTGTCGGACAGAGCTTTCCAGATACCGATGTAGGTGGCGGGCATGACGTCGCCCGGCTTGATGTTCCACGGCCTGGTTGAGGTGGTGAACACGAAATCGGGGCGGTCCTTGATCAGCTTGGCCATCACCCGGTCGTTCCAGGCGTGGCACTGGGGGTAGGGCCGGTTGTCGCCCATCACCAGCGGCGTCTTCTCGGTGGTCAGCGGGCAGCCCATCTTCAGGTAGGTCACGATCTTGAAGTGGTGCATCTTGCCGAGTTGGTCCAGCGCGGTGATCCAGTGCTCGGCGTGTGAACCGCCGGCCAGTGCGATGGTGCGGGTGGCCGTGGTGTCGCCGTAGGTGCAGTTGATGATCCCGACGTTGTCGAAATCACTGATGCACCCGTCGCCGGTGGACTCGGGCAGGTCGTTCTGGGCTTCCAGGACGGTGGGTCGCATCGGCAACTTCGGAACCCGGGCGTGCTCGGTCAGCGCCCTCGCGCCGGGATAGCCGATGGGCGACAGCACGGCGAGTTCCTTGCCGCTGGCCCGTTGCATCGTGACGTGCTCGCGCCAGGTGAAGGAGGTCACCGTCAGGGCCACGCCGAGCAGGCCCACCGTGGTGCCCAGCGCGATCGTCGGGCGCCGCCAGCGGGTGCGCCACGGCACCGTGACCGGCTGCGGGCGCGCCGCGGGTGCCGGGCGCCGGTAGCGCAGCGGTTCCTCGACGAACCGCATCGTCAGGTAGGCCAGCACCCCGGAGACCGCCAGGATCGCGGCGCCGGCGAGCAGGCCGGCGTGCGACTCGCCGGTGTAGGCCAGCCAGAAGATCAGCAGCGGCCAATGCCACAGGTACAGCGAGTAGGCCATCGACCCGAGCGTCACCAGCGGCGCCGCGGCGAGCAGCCGGTTGGGCCAGGGCAGCCGGTCACGGGTGGACGGGTGGGCCTGGCGGTTGGCGGCGGCCAGGATCATCAGGACCGCCGCGCCGACGGGCACCAGCGCCCACGGGCCCGGGGAACTGCCGGACGCCGTCGATGAGCGCACCGCACGACACGATGGCGGCCAGGCCCAGGGAGGCCAGCACCGTGCGAAGCCACATCGGCCAGGCGATGTAGGGCACCAGCGCGCCGACCAGAGCGCCGAGCAGCAACTCCCAGGCCCGGGCGAAGCTGTTGTAGTAGGCCGTGGTCTGGTCGGCCTGATGAGCGAACACGGCAAAGACGAACGACGCCACCGTGAGCACGGTGAGCAAACTCACGAACGTGGCGCGCAGCCGGGTGCCGAGTTTCCGTCGCAGCGCGTAGGCAAACAGGAAGACAAGCACGAGGAACGTGACGTAGAACTGCCCCTGAACAGACATCGACCAGATGTGCTGCAGCGGACTGACCGCCTCACCGGCGCGTAGGTAGTTCGACGCCGTCGCCGACAGCTCCCAGTTCTGGTAGTAACCGAGGCTGGCCAGGCTCTGGTCAGCAAATGTCTCCCAGCGGGTCTCCGGCTGCACCAGGATGGTCAGCACCGCAGCGGCGGCAAGCACGACCACGAGCGCCGGGAGAAGCCGGCGCACCAACCGGACGATCTCCGGCCACGGCGAGAGGGACGATTCCGGATTCAGCGCCGTGCGCAGCAGCGAACCGCCGAAGAAGAAGCCGGAGAGCACCAGGAACACGTCGACGCCACCGGAGACCCGGCCGAACCACACGTGGAAGACGGCGACGAGCGCGATCGCGACACCGCGAAGGCCGTCGAGATCGTGGCGGTAGAACCCGGATTTCCGCGACCCCATGGCGGCGGGGGAGGCAGGACCCTGTGGAGTCGTTGCCGCCGGGCGGGTCGAGGTGAGGGTCAACATGATCGAGCCACAATCTACCGAACCCGGGCCGTCGACTCACCTTCAGCGAACCCACCGGGCCCGGCCGCGGCCCCGATGAGCAAAGGTCGCCTACCCGACTACAGCCGATTGTCGGGCTCCTGCCGTCGCCCGACTAGGCTCTCCCAAGCGTGTCCGCGTTGACCCCGCAGCAGATCAGCGCGATCGATGCGGCGCACATCTGGCACCCCTACAGCACCATCGGCGCCGAGGCCATGGCACCGGTGGTCGCGGTGGCGGCCGACGGTGCCTGGCTGACTCTGGTCCGCGACGGCCGCGAGGTCCGCGTCCTCGATGCCATGGCGTCCTGGTGGACCGCCGTGCACGGTCACGGCCACCCTGTCCTGGACGCCGCGATGACCCGCCAGCTCGCGGTGATGAACCACGTCATGTTCGGCGGCCTGACCCACGAGCCGGCCGCCCGGCTTGCCCAACTGCTCGTCGACATCACCCCGGCCGGCCTGGACACGGTGTTCTTCTCCGATTCGGGCTCGGTGTCCGTCGAGGTCGCGGCGAAGATGGCGCTTCAGTACTGGCGCAGCCTGGGCAGGTTCGGCAAGAACCGCCTGATGACGTGGCGCGGCGGCTACCACGGCGACACCTTCACCCCGATGAGCGTGTGCGACCCCGACGGCGGCATGCACTCGCTGTGGACCGACGTCCTGTTCCCGCAGATCTTCGCTCCCGCCGTGCCGTCGGACTACGAGCCCGCCTACGTCGAGGCCTTCGAGGCACAGCTGCGCGAGCACGCCGACGAACTCGCCGCCGTCATCGTCGAACCGGTGGTGCAGGGCGCCGGTGGCATGCGGTTCCACGACCCGCGCTACCTCGCCGATCTGCGCGCCATCTGCGACCGCAACGACGTCCTGCTGGTCTTCGACGAGATCGCGACCGGATTCGGCCGCACCGGCGAGATGTTCGCCGCCGACCACGCCGGCGTCAGCCCCGACATCATGTGCGTCGGCAAGGCGCTCACCGGCGGCTACGTGACGCTGGCGGCCACGCTGTGCACGCTGCAGATCGCCCGCACCATCAGCGGCAGCGAGGCGGGCGCCCTGATGCACGGCCCGACGTTCATGGCCAACGCGCTGGCGTGCGCGGTGTCGGTGGCATCGGTGGAACTGCTGCTCGGACAGGACTGGCGCGGCCGCGTCGCCGAGATCGCCGCCGGGCTGGCCGAGGGTCTGGAGCCCGCGCGGGCACTGCCCGGTGTCGCCGATGTCCGGGTCTGCGGCGCGATCGGTGTCATCGAGACGCGCGAGCCGGTCGACCTGACCAAAGCCACCCCGGTGGCGCTGGACAACGGCGTGTGGCTGCGGCCGTTCCGCAACCTCATCTACGCCATGCCGCCGTTCATCTGCACTCCCGGCGAGATCGCCCAGATCACCTCGGCGATGGTCGCCGTCGCCCGTGCACTAACCTGAACGGTGTTCAAGTCCCTCCCGAGGAGCGCCCCGTGAACCGCCTAGGTCTTTCGCCGCTGGCCTGGCTCGACACCGTCGAGCAGCAGCGCCGTCAGGCCGGCCTGCGCCGCTCGCTGCGTGCGCGTCCCGCGGTGGCATGCGAACTCGACCTGGCCTCCAACGACTATCTCGGCCTGTCCCAGCATCCGGCCGTGATCGACGGCGGGGTCGCCGCACTTCGCACCTGGGGCGCGGGCTCCACCGGCTCGCGGCTGGTCACCGGCAACACCGAGTTGCACGAGCAGTTCGAAGCCGCGCTGGCCCAGTTCGTCGGCGCCGAGTCCGGTCTGGTGTTCTCCTCGGGGTACACCGCCAACCTCGGCGCGGTGGTCGCGCTGTCCGGCCCGGGGTCGCTGCTGATCTCCGACGCCTTCTCGCACGCCTCGCTGGTCGACGCGTGCCGGCTGTCGCGGGCCCGGGTGGTCATCACCCCGCACAACGACGTCGACGCCGTGGAGGCCGCGCTGGCGGCCCGCGACGAGGAGCGTGCGCTGGTCATCACCGACTCGGTGTTCAGCACCGACGGCGCGCTGGCGCCGCTGCGCCGGCTGCACGAGGTCTGCCGCAGGCATCGCGCCCTGCTGCTCGTCGACGAGGCTCACGGTCTCGGCGTGCGCGGCGCGGGCGGCCGGGGGCTGCTGCACGAGGTCGGCCTGGCCGGTGCGCCCGACGTCGTCGTCACGACGACCATGTCGAAGTCGCTGGGCAGCCAGGGCGGCGTGGTGCTCGGCCCGGCAGCGGTGCGCGACCACCTGATCGACGCCGCCCGCCCGTTCATCTTCGACACCGGACTGACCCCGGCCGCGCGTCGGTGCCGCCGGCGCCGCCCTCGAGGTGCTGATCGACGAGCCGTGGCGGGCCGAGGCCGTGATCAGTCGCGCCCGCGAGCTGGCCGACATGTGCGACGTCGCTGAGGTCCCGCAGTCCGCGGTGGTGTCGGTGATCCTGGGCGATCCCGACGTCGCGGTCGCAACGGCCACCGCCTGCCTGGACGCCGGCGTGCGGGTGGGCTGCTTCCGCCCGCCGACCGTTCCCGCCGGCACGTCGCGGCTGCGGCTGACCGCCAGGGCCGCGCTGACCGATGACGACATGGCGCTGGCCCGCCGGGTGTTCACCTCGGTGCTGAGCGGCGGCCGGTCATGAGCGTCGTCGTCATCACCGGCACCAACACCGGCGTCGGCAAGACCGTCGCCACGGCCGCGCTGGCCTGCCACGCCCGGGTCGCGGGCCGGCCGGTGGCGGTGTGTAAACCCGTGCAGACCGGAACCGCCGACGGCGACGACGACCTGGCCGAGATCGGCCGGCTGTCCGGGGTCACCGACCTGATCGGCGTCGCCCGCTACCCGCGGCCGCTGGCGCCGGCCGCCGCCGCCGAAGACGCCGGCCTGCCGCTGCCGTCGGGCTCGGATCTGCTGGCCGCCATCCGGGCTGTCGACGCGCCGGGCCGGCTCACGCTGGTCGAGGGTGCCGGCGGCCTGCTGGTGGAACTGGCCGCCGACGGTGTGACGCTGCGTGACCTCGCCGCGGAACTCGGCGCGCCGGTGCTGATCGTCGCCGAGGCCGGGCTGGGAACACTGAACCACACCGCGCTGACCCTGGAAGCCCTTGCTGCCAAAGGGCTTTCGTGTGCCGGATTGGTCATCGGCTCGTGGCCCGCGCAGCCGGGAGCGGCCGAGAAGTCGAACCGCGACGCGCTGGCGGGGATGGCGCCGGTGCGTGCCGCGCTGCCTGCCGGGGTGGCCACCGTGTCCACGGCCGACTTCACCTCGCTGAGCGCCAGGGCGTTCGACCCGGACTGGGTCGCCGGCCTCTAGCCCCGATGGCGCACTCGATCGAGCTGCTTCTCGACGACCGCAGCGACGCCGCCATCCGCGCGGTGTGGCATCGGCTCGACGATGCCGGGCTGCCCAGTCAGCTGCGGGTCAAGTCCGCCACCAACCGCCCGCACGTCACCCTGCTGGCGGCCGATCGCATCGACGCCGACGTCGACGCTCAGCTGACCCGGCTGCGCCCGCGCTTTCCGCTCCCGGTGATCGTCGGCGCGCCGCTGGTCTTCGGCGGCGGCGGCAAGCTGACGCTGGCGCGGCTGATCGTCGCGTCGGCCGGGCTGCTGGACCTGCATCGGGAGGTCGTCGAGCGGTGCCTGCCTCACCTGCCGCAGGAGCCCTTCGCCCACAGCGCGCCGGGACACTGGACGCCGCACGTCACGCTCGGGCGGCGGTTCACCCCGGAGCAGTTGGCTCAGGCGCTCGCCGTGGTCGACGGGCTGTCGGCCGACATCGATGCGCAGGTGGTCGGCTTGCGCCGATGGGACGGCGACCAACGCATCGAGCATCTGCTGATCGGCTAGCGCGCCTCGGCGTCGCTCATCCGCTGCGCCGCAAGCCCGTCGGTGAGCAGCCGCAGGCCGAACGCGAATCCGGCGGACGGGTCGGCGGTCAGGATCGACTGCCCTTCCGGCAGCGCTCCGGCCGCGTCCCACTGCAGCCGGGACTGCTCGTCGGCGGTGGCGCCGAGCACGTAGTGCAGCACCGTGCGGGCGGCCTGCACCCGGTGGGCGCCGTCGACGCCGGCCTCGCCGGCCGCCTCGGCGAGCACGCCGAGGATCTGCTCGACAGCGCGCGACTGCCCGGCGGCGAAGCTGGCCGACACCAGTTCGGCGCCGTCGGTGTGCGACAGCAGGGCGTCGCGCAGGGCGCGGCAGACGACCTCGATGCGCTCGCGCCAGTCGGCCGGCGCCGGATCGGCGCATGCCGGTGCCAGCACCTGATCGGCGACCGCGCCGAGCAGTTCCTGCTTGTTGGCGAAATGCCAATACAGAGCGCCGGGCGTCACGTCCAGTTCGCGGGCGAGCCGGCGCATGGTCAGGTCGGCGATCCCGTAGCTGTCCAGGATCGACGCCGCCTTGGTCACCACGTCGCGTTTGTGCAGTTGCACGCCGGCTACACCCCTCCCCGGGTCGCTTCGCTCCTGCCCCAGTACCCTAGCCTGAACAGTGTTCAAGTTCGACGATCGGTAGGAGGAGCCCGGGTGACGCAGGCAGCTGTGGACGTGTTGGCATCGGCCCGTGAGCAGGTGCTCGAACGCGGCGAAGGCCTGTCCCAGCAGCAGGTGCTCGAGGTCCTGCAGTTGCCCGACGACCGCCTCGAGGAACTGCTGGCGCTGGCCCACGAGGTGCGCATGCGCTGGTGTGGTCCCGAGGTCGAGGTCGAGGGCATCATCAGCCTGAAAACCGGTGGCTGCCCGGAGGATTGCCACTTCTGCTCGCAGTCGGGCCTGTTCTCCTCGCCGGTGCGCAGCGCCTGGCTGGACATCCCGAGTCTGGTCGAGGCGGCCAAGCAGACCGCCAAGACCGGTGCCACCGAGTTCTGCATCGTGGCGGCCGTCCGCGGCCCCGACGAGCGGCTGATGGCCCAGGTCGCCGCCGGCATCGAGGCGATCCGCAACGAGGTCGAGATCCACGTCGCCTGCTCGCTGGGCATGCTGAACCAGGAGCAGGTCGACCGGCTCGCCGAGATGGGCGTCCATCGCTACAACCACAACCTGGAGACCGCGAAGTCGTTCTTCCCCGACGTGGTGACCACCCACACCTGGGACGAACGCTGGGACACCCTGCAGATGGTGCGCGAGGCCGGCATGGAGGTGTGCTGCGGCGGCATCCTCGGCATGGGCGAGACGCTCGAGCAGCGCGCCGAGTTCGCCGCCAACCTCGCCGAGCTCGACCCGCACGAGGTGCCGCTGAACTTCCTCAACCCGCGCCCGGGCACCCCGTTCGGCGACCTGGAGGTGCATGCCCGCCGCCGAGGCGCTCAAGGCCGTCGCCGCGTTCCGGCTGGCGCTGCCGCGCACGATGCTGCGGTTCGCCGGCGGCCGCGAGATCACCCTCGGCGACCTCGGCGCCAAGCAGGGCATCCTCGGCGGCATCAACGCCGTGATCGTCGGCAACTACCTGACCACCCTGGGGCGGCCCGGCCGAATCCGACCTCGAGTTGCTCGACGATCTGCAGATGCCGATCAAGGCACTCAACGCCAGCCTGTAGAAAAGCAGGTGATGGTCCAACAACTGCCCGCGCCCGTCGGCGCCGGCGTCTACAACGTCTACACCGGTTCCCTCGCGGGCAGCGCGGTGCCCACGGCGGCGCAACTCGGCCTCGAACCGCCCCGGTACTGCGCCGAGTGCGGCCGACGGATGGTGGTGCAGGTCCGCCCGGACGGCTGGTGGGCGGAGTGTTCCCGGCACGGACGCGTCGATTCCAAGGATCTGGAGGCGCAGCGGTGAGTCTGGACGGACCTCCCTCGCCGCGCTTCTCCCGGCGCACCGCTGTCGCCAGCATCGTCGCCGGCCTGACGGTGGCGGGCGCTGTGGTGGGCGCACTGTGGGCCTGGCTGGCCCCGCCCGCGCACGGGGTGGTGGCGCTGACCCGGTCGGGCCAGCGGATCCGGGCCTATCTGGGCAGCGAGTCCGATCACCTCTTCGTCGCCGCCGCGATGCTCATCGGCATGCTGGTGTCGCTGGCGGTGATCTCGGCCGTGCTGGTGTGGCAGTGGCGCGCCCACCGCGGGCCGGTCATCGCCACGGCGTTGTGGGTGGGCTCGGTGGCCGCCGCGGCGGCCGCGGCCGGCGTCGGTGCGGCTTCTGGTGCACTGGCGGTACGGCACGGTCCCGTTCGAGACCGCGCCCGTCACTCCGCAGAACCGGGTGTACTACTTCACCGAGGCGCCGCCGGTGTTCTTCGCGCACGGCCCGCTGCAGATCGCGACGACGCTGCTGTTCCCCGCCGCGGTCGCGGCCCTGGTGTACGCGTTGATGGCCGTCGCCACACCGCGTGACGACCTCGGGGCGTGGCCGGCACAAGAGCACGCACTTGCCATGCGGCCCTAGGGATTACAGCGGACGGAAGCCGACCCGGCCGCCGGACACGACGCGCGCCGACGATGCCGCCCAGGCGCCACATGCCTGCGTAGGTCATCGGGTTGAGCAAGGTAGGCCAGTGCGTCCGGATGATGTGCGCGTCGAGCGGACGGCCGGCGAAGCGGTCGGTGAGCCAGCGCAGCGTCATCGGAGCCGACATCGGGTGCAGCAGCATGTGTTCGCTGAACAGGTCGCGGTGGTAGGTCACCTTCGCCCCGCCGGAGTGGTACGTGTGCGCCAGCTCGTCGATGTCGTCGACGGCGATCACCGAGTCGTGCACGGCCTGCACGATCAGCACCGGCGGGGTGGGCGTGGTTCCGCCCAGTTTGATCCGGTCGAAGACGTCCTGGACCTCGGGCATGGCCAGCACCTCCTCGAGCGGCGGGCGGACCAGGTCGTCCATATCGGTCTTGAACAGCCGGATGACCGCCTCGGCGGTGGTCATGTGCTCCAGCCGGGCCAGCAGCGCGCGGCCGTCCTCGGTGGCGTGCTCCTCGATGACCCGGTTCAGGTCGGGGAAGGTCTTGGCCAGCGCGGTGACCACCAGCGCGGGCAGTGCCGCCAGGTGTGAGCCGTTGAGCCGGCGGAAGGTGTTGCCCAGGTTGCCCACCGGCGAGCCCAGCACGGCGCCGACGATGTTCAGTTCGGGGGCGTACTCGGCGTGCACCTCGGCCGCCCACGCGCTGGCCAGCCCGCCGCCGGAGTAGCCCCACAGGCCGACCTGGCTGTCCTTGGCCAGGCCGAACCGCTCGAAGTTGAGCGTGGCGCGCAGACCGTCGAGGACGCGGTAGCCGGGTTCGTGGGGTGCGCCCCACATGCCGTCGGGACCCTCGTGGTCGGGGACCGAGACCACCCAGCCCTCGGCCAGCGCGGCGGCCACCAGCAGGTATTCCAGCTGGGCCAGCGATCCGACCGCCTTGGCGCGCCGGCGCATCGCGTAGGACGGGAAGCAGCGCGACGACACCGCGTCGATGGCGCACTGGTAGGACACGACGTGGCGGACGTGGTCGGGCGCGTGGCCGGCCGGGACCAGCACGGTGGTGACGGTGGCCTGCGGGATCGCCGTTCATGTCCGTCGAGCGGTACAGCAGCTGGGTGGCCGTGACCCGCTGGGGAATCAGCCCGAGGAAGCCCAGTTCGACGTCACGCGAGCGAAGCACGGTGCCGGGCTCGGCGTGCTGGAAGCCGGCCGGGGGTTGGTAGAACGGGTCCTCGGCTGGGCAGCACGGGACGGCCCCGCTCGAGTTCCTCGTGCGGGGCGCGGCCGATCCATTCGGGACCGAGGGTCCCGGCAGCAAGAGTCATTGCAAACCTTCATACCTTAAGAAGGGTCTAAGAAGCCAGTCGACTCACCCCGGCGGCCGCAACGCGGCGAACTCGTCGGTGACCCGCAATCGGGAGTCGGTGAAGCGGTAGAGGGCGGCCGGCCGGCCGCCGCTGCGACCGGGGTGGGCGGTGGTCCCGGTCGGGGTGATGACCCCGCGCCGGCCGAGCACCCGCTGCAGGTTGGTGGCGTCGACCTGGTAGCCCAGTGCGGCGCCGTAGATGTCGCGCAAGGTCGATAGCGCGAATTCCTTTGGCGCCAGGCGAATCCGATGTTGGTGTAGGACAGCTTGGCGACCAGCCGGGCCTGGGCGTAGGCCACCATCGGGCCGTGGTCGAACGCCATCGGCGGCAGCGCGTCGGCCGGGTGCCAGCGGGTGTCCGGCGGCAGTTCGGGGCGTGGCAGGGGAGGGGACCAGGCCCAGGAACGTCGACGCGATGGTGCGGACCCCGGGAACCCGGTGCGGATCGGAGAAGACGGCGAGTTGTTCCAAGTGGGCGATCTCACGCAGGTCGACCTTCTCGGCGAGCTGGCGGCGCACCGAGGTGGTCAGGTCCTCGTCGGCCCGCAAACGTCCGCCGGGCAGCGACCACATGCCGCGCTCGGGCTCCATCGCGCGCTGCCATAACAGCACGTTGAGAGTGGGTTTCCGGGAGGTGGCGTCACCTACCTGGAATACGACGGCGAGCACCTCGTGTTCAGTGCTAGTATGACTCATGTTTTCGATTATAAGTCGAAAACCTCGAAACCAGACAGGAGGCGGCAATGACCGTCCTGGATCGTGCGGATGCCGTCGATAACGGCCTGGCTGCCCAGATCACCGACGGGCCCGGTGGGTACACCGGCGTGATCGGCGACGAGGAGTGGGCCGCCGAGGTGCGCCGGCTGGCCAGCCTGCGCGGCGCCACCATCCTGGCGCACAACTACCAGCTGCCGGCCATCCAGGACGTCGCCGACCACGTCGGCGACTCGCTGGCGCTGTCGCGGATCGCCGCCGACGCCCCCGAGGACACCATCGTGTTCTGCGGCGTGCACTTCATGGCCGAGACCGCCAAGATCCTCAGCCCGGACAAGACGGTGCTGATCCCCGACCAGCGGGCCGGTTGCTCACTGGCCGACTCGATCACCGCCGAGGACCTGCGGGCCTGGAAGGACGAGTACCCCGACGCCGTCGTGGTGTCCTACGTCAACACCACCGCCGCGGTGAAGGCGCTGACCGACATCTGCTGCACCTCGTCCAACGCCGTCGAGGTGGTGGACTCCATTCCCGCCGACCGCGAGGTGCTGTTCTGCCCGGACCAGTTCCTCGGCGCTCACGTCCGCCGGATGACCGGCCGGCACGAACCTGCACATCTGGGCCGGCGAGTGCCACGTGCACGCCGGCATCAACGGCGACGAACTCGCCGATCAGGCCCGCAGTCATCCCGATGCCGAACTCTTCGTGCACCCCGAATGCGGTTGCGCCACTTCGGCGTTGTACCTGGCCGGTGAGGGCGCCTTCCCGGCCGACCGGGTCAAGATCCTGTCCACCGGCGGCATGCTGGACGCGGCCAAGGACCTCGCACGCCAAGCAGGTGCTGGTGGCCACCGAGGTCGGCATGCTGCACCAGTTGCGCCGTGCCGCACCGGGAATCGACTTCCAGGCGGTCAACGACCGGGCGTCGTGCAAGTACATGAAGATGATCACCCCCGCCGCGCTGCTGCGCTGCCTGATCGAGGGCGCCGACGAGGTGGACGTCGATCCGGAGACCGCCGCGCTGGCCCGCGCCAGCGTGCAGCGGATGATCGAGATCGGCCAGCCCGGCGGCGGCGAATGACCCGCCGCTCCGCCTGCGGCCTCGGCGGCGGCGGAGTGGACTGGCAGCAGCGCGCCGACGTCGTGGTCATCGGCACCGGCGTCGCGGGCCTGGCGGCGGCGCTGGCCGCGCACCGAAAGGGCAGTCGCACAGTCATTTTGAGCAAGGCCGCCGAGACGGCGACCTTCTACGCCCAGGGCGGTATCGCGGTGGTGCTGCCGCACACCGACGACTCCGTCGACGCCCACGTGCGCGACACCCTGGCCGCCGGCGCCGGCCTGTGTGATCCCGAGGCGGTGCGCTCGATCGTCGCCGACGGCTACCGGGCGGTGGCCGACCTGGTCGCCGACGGCGCCCGCTTCGACGAGAGCGCGCCCGGCCAGTGGGCGCTCACCCGCGAAGGCGGCCACTCGCGTCCGGCGCATCATCCATGCCGGCGGCGACGCCACCGGCGCCGAGGTGCAGCGCGCCCTCGACCATGCCGCGGCCACGCTGGACATCCGGCGCAACCACGTCGCGCTGCGAGATCCTGCACGACGGTTCGGCCGTCACCGGCGTGCTGGTGCGCAACGCCGACGGTCTCGGCGTGGTGCATGCGCCCTCGGTGATCCTGGCCACCGGCGGCCTGGGTCATCTCTACAGCGCCACCACCAACCCCGAGGGGTCGACCGGCGACGGCATCGCGCTGGCGCTGTGGGCCGGCGTCGGCGTCACCGACATCGAGTTCATCCAGTTCCACCCGACCATGCTGTTCGACCGCGACGGCCGCGGGCCGGCGCCCGCTGATCACCGAGGCGCTGCGCGGCGAAGGCGCGGTGCTGCGCGACGCCCGCGGCGAGTCGGTCACCGACGGTGTGCACCCGATGGGCGACCTCGCCCCGCGCGACGTGGTGGCCGCGGCCATCGAGGCCCGGCTGCGGGAGACCGGCGACGAGTGCGTGTATCTCGACGCGCGCGCCATCGAGCGGTTCGAGCAGCGCTTCCCGACGGTCACCGCGGCCTGCCGTGCCGCCGGCATCGACCCGACCACGCAAGCCGATCCCGGTCGTGCCCGGCGCCCACTACAGCTGCGGCGGCGTCGCTCACCGACGTGTACGGGCGTACCGAACTGACCGGGTCTGTTCGCCGCCGGCGAGGTGGCCCGCACCGGGATGCACGGCGCCAACCGGCTGGCCTCCAACAGCCTGCTCGAGGGCCTCGTGGTCGGCGGTCGGGCCGGCCGGATCGCGGCCGAGCATGCCCGCGGCGCCGGTGCGCCGATGGCCAAAGCCGAACCGCGCGCAACGAGATACGCTCGACCGCCGGGTTCTGCAGAGCGCGATGACGCGGTGGGCCTCGGTGGTGCGCGACGCCGACGGGCTGCGACAGGCTCGCCGACGCGCTCGGTGAGGCGACGCCGCGCCCGATGACGCAGCCGGGCCGACTTCGAGGACGCCGCGCTGACCGCCACCGCCCGAGTGGTCGACGAGGCGGCGCGCGCCCGCACCGAGACCCGCGGCTGCCACCACCGCAGCGACTACCTCCGAGACCGATCCGGCGCAGGCCTTCAGCCGCACGGTGCACGCCGAACCCGCCGCCGCCTGCCTGCCATGAAGCTGACCGACGACGAGCGGTCCGAGGCGCTCATCACCATCCGTCGCGGCCTCGACGAGGACCTGCGCTACGGGCCCGACGTCACCACCCTGGCCACCGTGCCCGAGGACGCCACCACGGTGGCCGCACTGGTCACCCGCGAGCCGGGCGTGGTCGCCGGCGTCGACGTGGCACTGCTGGTACTCGACGAAGTGCTCGGCCCCGACGGCTACCAGGTCCTCGACCGCGTCGAGGACGGCGCCCGTCTCGATGCCGGCGAGGCGCTGCTGCGGGTGCGGGCACGGACCCGCGGACTGCTGACCGCCGAACGCACCCTGCTGAACCTGGTCTGTCATCTGTCCGGCATCGCGACCGCGACCGCGGCCTGGGTGGACGCCGTCGAGGGCACCAACGCCAAGATCCGCGACACCCGCAAGACGCTGCCCGGTCTGCGGGCGCTGCAGAAGTACGCCGTGCGCGTCGGCGGCGGGGTCAACCACCGGATGGGTCTCGGCGACGCGGCCCTGATCAAGGACAACCACGTCGCGGCCGCCGGATCGGTGGTGGCCGCACTGCGCGCCGTGCGCGCGGCCGCGCCCGACCTGCCGTGCGAGGTCGAGGTCGACACCCTCGAGCAGCTCGACGACGTGCTCACCGAGGACGTCCAGCTGATCCTGCTGGACAACTTCCCGGTCTGGCAGACCCAGATCGCGGTGCAGCGCCGCGACGCCCGCGCGCCGGGTGTGCTGCTGGAGTCATCCGGCGGGCTGAGCCTGGACACGCGCCGCGGAGTACGCGAGCACCGGCGTCGACTACCTGGCGGTCGGTGCGCTGACGCACTCGGTGCGGGTACTCGACGTCGGCCTGGACCTCTAGCCGGCTCAGGCGATGTCGGCGACGAACGCGCCGACCCCGCGCCGCAGCTGGGCCCGGGCCATCCGGGGCAGGCCGGGCTCGTCGGTGCCCGCCGGCAGCACCCGCGGGTTGACCAGGTGCAGGTCTTTGCCGCGGATGCGGATATCGGCCTCGCCGGCGGCCAGGATGTTCTTCACCCAGTTGGTCTTGCCGTGGATCAGCAGAATGACCACGGTGTCGCCCTTGCGGTAGGGGGTGACGACCGTCTCGTAGGCGGTGCCCGAGGTCCGGCCGCGATGCTTGATCACCGCCATGCCGGGCAGGTACTTGGCAATCGGACTGATGATCGGGTTGAGGTACTTGATCTGGAAGTTCTCCGCCCAGACCGGGACCTTCATCGGCACGCCGGGGGCATTGTTCGGATGGTCTTTGGTCGCCATGACCTCCATCCTGCCAACCGTCAGACCGTCGCACCCCGGCGCACCAGTGAGAGCACCACCGCGGCGGCGGCGAAGAATCCCGAGAACGTCCGGTTGAGGATCGTCTGCTGCCGCGGCGTGCGCAGCCAGCCCAGCAGCCGGGACGCCAGCCCGGTGTAGGCGCCCATCACCACCAGGTCGACGGCCACCATGGTCGCGCCGATCGCCAGGTACTGCGGCAGCAGCGGGGCAGTGGGCACCACGAACTGCGGCACGCACGGCGAGCAGGAACACCAGACCCTTCGGGTTGGTCACGTTGACCAGAAAGCCGCGGACCAGCAGAGCCAGCCGGCCGCCGCTGTTGCCCGCATCGAGCTGTTCGCCCAGGTCACCCGGCGCGGTGCGCCACTGGCGCACGGCCAGGTAGACCAGGTAGACGACGCCGATCCACTTGATCACGGTGAACGCGACCACCGACTGGGCGACCGCCGCGCCCAGACCGACGGCCACCGCCGCCAGCTGCATCATCAGGCCGACCTGCAGCCCGGCGATGCTCCAGTAACCGCGGCGCAGGCCGTAGCTGAGCCCGGTGGCCATGGACTGGATCGCACCGGCGCCGGGGGAGACGCTGATGGCGATCGAGGCGCCGACGAACGCCAGCCACATGTCCCATTGCATTCGTGCAGTATCGGGCCGGTCGGCGCCTGCGCCCAATCGATTTTTATTCGGGTGCACCGATACGGGACAATTGAGTTGATGACCAGCTTCGCGATGTCCCGGATCGACCTGCGTGGCCGCACCCTGACCGCCGCCCAGTTGCGCTCGGCGCTGCCGCGGGGCGGCGTCGACGTCGACGCCGTGGTGCCCACGGTGCGCCCGATCGTCGACGACGTCGTCGAGCGCGGCGCGATCGCGGCGCTGGAGTACGGCGAGAAGTTCGACGGCGTGCGTCCGGCCGCGGTCCGGGTCCCGGCCGCCGATCTGGACGCCGCCCTGGCCGCCCTCGATCCCGAGGTGCGCACCGCGCTCGAGGTCGCCATCGACCGCACCCGCGCCGTTCACGCCGACCAGCGGCGCACCGACACCACCACGCTGTTCGACTCCGGCGCCGCGGTCACCGAACGCTGGGTCCCGGTCGAGCGCGTCGGCCTCTACGTGCCGGGCGGCAACGCCGTCTACCCGTCCAGCGTGGTGATGAACGTCGTCCCCGCGCAGGCCGCGGGCGTCGAATCGCTGGTGGTGGCCAGCCCGCCGCAGGCCGAGTTCGGCGGCCTGCCGCACCCGACGATCCTGGCCGCCGCCGCGCCTGCTCGGCGTCGACGAGGTGTGGGCCGTCGGCGGTGCGCAGGCCGTGGCGCTGCTCGCCTACGGCGGCACCGACACCGACGGCGCGGAGCTGGCGCCGGTCGACATGATCACCGGGCCGGGCAACATCTACGTCACCGCCGCCAAGCGGATCTGCCGGTCGCAGGTCGGCATCGACGCCGAGGCGGGCCCCACCGAGATCGCGATCCTGGCCGACCACACCGCCGAGCCCGGTGCACGTCGCCGCCGACCTGATCAGCCAGGCCGAGCACGACGTGATGGCCGCCAGCGTGCTGGTCACCGACAGCGTCGCGCTGGCCGACGCCACCGACGCCGAGCTGGCCGCCCAGCTGCAGACCACCGTGCACCGCGAGCGGGTCACCGAGGCGCTGTCCGGGCAGCAGTCCGGCGACCGTGCTCGTCGACGACATCGACACCGGCGTGCGGGTGGTCAACGCCTACGCCGCCGAGCACCTGGAGATCCAGACCGCCGACGCCGCCGACGTGGCCGGCCGGATCCGCGCGGCGGGCGCCATCTTCGTCGGGCCGTGGTCGCCGGTCAGCCTGGGTGACTACTGCGCCGGCTCCAACCACGTGCTGCCCACCGCGGGCTGCGCCCGGCACTCCAGCGGCCTGTCGGTGCAGACGTTCCTGCGCGGCATCCACGTCGTCGACTACACCGAGGCGGCGCTGAAAGACGTGTCCGGACATGTCATCACGCTGGCCAAGGCCGAGGATCTGCCTGCGCACGGCGAAGCGGTGCGCGCGGAGGTTCGAAGACGATGAGCATCCCCGGAGCCGCGTCACGCTGGCCGATCTGCCGCTGCGTGACGACCTGCGCGGCAAGTCTCCCTACGGCGCACCGCAACTCGACGTGCCGGTGCGGCTCAACACCAACGAGAACCCGCACCCGCCCAGCCAGGCGCTGATCGACGACGTCGCCGCGTTCGGTCGAGGCGGCCGCGGCCGAGCTGCACCGCTATCCCGACCGTGACGCGGTCGAGCTGCGCGCGCGACCTGGCCGCCTATCTGCGCGCCCAGACCGGTGTCGAGGTCGGCACCGAAAACGTCTGGGCGGCAAACGGATCCAACGAGATCCTGCAGCAGCTGCTGCAGGCGTTCGGCGGGCCGGGCCGCAGCGCGATCGGCTTCGTGCCGTCGTACTCGATGCACCCGATCATCTCGAACGGCACCCAGACCGAGTGGATCGAGTCGACGCGGGCCGCCGACTTCAGCCTCGACGTCGACACCGCCGTGGCCGCGATCGCCGACCGGGAACCGGACGTGGTGTTCGTCGCGAGCCCGAACAACCCGTCCGGACAGAGCATTCCGCTGGCCGACCTGCGGCGGCTGCTCGACGCCATGACGCGCGGCATCCTGATCGTCGACGAGGCCTACGGCGAGTTCTCCGTCGCAGCCCAGCGCCATCGCGCTGATCGACGAGTACCCGACCCGCCTGATCGTCACCCGCACCATGAGCAAGGCGTTCGCGTTCGCCGGTGGCCGGCTGGGCTACCTGGTCGCCGCTCCGGCCATCATCGACGCGGTGCTGCTGGTGCGGCTGCCGTATCACCTGTCGGTGGTCACCCAGGCCGCCGCCCGCGCGGCCCTGCGCCACGCCGACGACACCCTGGGCAGCGTGGCCGACACTCATCGCCGAGCGTGAACGGGTCAGCGCCGCGCTGACCGATCTCGGGTTCCGCGTCATCCCCAGCGACGCCAACTTCGTGCTGTTCGGGGAGTTCGCCGACGCCGCGATCGCCTGGCAGCACTACCTCGACAACGGCATCCTCATCCGCGACGTCGGCATCCCCGGATACCTGCGCACCACAATCGGATTGGCCGACGAGAACGACGCCTTCCTGGCCGCCAGCGCACGCCTGGCCGCCACCGAACTGGCTCACATAGGAGCGACATGACCGCCATCACCACGCCCACGCGACGCGCACGGGTCGAACGCAAGACCAAGGAGTCCGACATCGTCGTCGAACTCGACCTCGACGGCACCGGCGACGTCCGCGTCGACACCGGCGTCCCGTTCTTCGACCACATGCTGACCTCGCTGGGCACCCACGCCAGCTTCGACCTGACCGTCACCGCCCGCGGTGACGTCGACATCGAGGGCCACCACACCATCGAGGACACCGCGATCGTGCTGGGCACCGCACTGGGCCAGGCGCTCGGCGACAAGAAGGGCATCCGCCGCTTCGGTGACGCCTTCATCCCGATGGACGAGACCCTGGCGCACGCCGCCGTCGACCTGTCCGGGCGGCCGTACTTCGTGCACACCGGGGAACCGGAGTTCATGGTCGAGTTCACCATCGCCGGCTCCGGCGTGCCCTACCACACCGTGGTCAACCGGCACGTCTTCGAGTCGCTGGCCTTCAACGCCCGCATCGCCCTGCACGTGCGCACCATCTACGGCCGCGATCCGCACCACATCACCGAGGCGCAGTACAAGGCGGTGGCCCGCGCGCTGCGCCAGGCCGTCGAGCCCGATCCCCGGGTGGCCGGCGTGCCGTCCACCAAAGGTGCACTGTGACAGCTTAAATCGGTCGTGGTCCTGGACTACGGCTCGGGCAACCTGCGCTCGGCGCAGCGGGCGCTGGAACGTGTCGGCGCCGATGTCGAGGTCACCGCCGACGCGCAGCGCGCGCTCGACGCCGACGGTCTGGTGGTGCCCGGCGTCGGCGCGTTCGAGGCCTGCATGACGGGGCTGCGCGGCATCGGCGGCGACCAGATCATCGCCGACCGGGTCGCCGCCGGGCGGCCGGTGCTCGGCGTGTGCGTCGGGATGCAGATCCTGTTCGCCCGCGGGGTGGAGTTCGGCGTGGAGTCGGACGGCTGCGGCCAGTGGCCCGGGTCGGTGACCCGGCTGGACGCTCCCGTGATCCCGCACATGGGCTGGAACGTCGTCGAGGCCGCGCCGGGCAGCTTGCTGTTCAAGGGGATCGACGCCGACACCCGGTTCTACTTCGTGCACTCCTATGCCGCGCAGAAGTGGGAGGGCGCACCCGATGCGCTGCTGACCTGGGCCACCCACCACGTGCGGTTCCTGGCCGCCGTCGAGGACGGTCCGCTGTCGGCGACACAGTTTCATCCGGAGAAGAGCGGCGACGCCGGTGCGGCGCTGCTCGCGAATTGGGTTGAGGGGCTGTAGAGAGTGGCACTGATTCTGTTGCCCGCCGTCGACGTGGTCGAGGGCCGTGCGGTACGTCTGGTCCAGGGCAAGGCCGGCAGCGAGACCGAGTACGGCTCGGCGCTGGACGCCGCGCTGACCTGGCAGCGCGACGGTGCCGAATGGATCCACCTGGTCGACCTCGACGCGGCGTTCGGCCGCGGCTCCAACCGCGAACTGCTGGCCGAGGTGGTCGGTTCGCTCGACGTGAAAGTCGAACTGTCCGGCGGAATCCGCGACGACGAGTCGCTCAAGGCCGCACTGGCCACCGGCTGCGCCCGGGTCAACATCGGCACGGCCGCGCTGGAGAATCCGCAGTGGTGCGCCGCGGCGATCGCCGAGTTCGGCGACAAGGTCGCCGTCGGCCTGGACGTCCAGATCGTCGACGGCGAGCACCGGCTGCGCGGCCGCGGCTGGGAGACCGACGGCGGTGACCTGTGGCATGTGCTGGAACGTCTTGACAGCGAGGGCTGTTCGCGGTTCGTCGTCACCGACGTCACCAAGGACGGCACCCTGACCGGACCCAACCTCGATCTGCTCGAGGGCGTCGCCGAGTGCACCGACGCGCCCGTGATCGCCTCCGGCGGGGTGTCGAGCCTGGAGGACCTGCGGGCCATCGCGACGCTGAACGACAGCGGCGTGGAGGGCGCGATCGTCGGAAAGGCGCTCTACGCGGGCAGATTCACCCTGCCCGAGGCGTTGGCCGCGGTCAGCCAGTAACCGCGATGACATTGCAGTCGGCGGACCTCGAGGCCCTGGTGGCCGAGGCGACGGTGATCCTCGACGAGGCGTCCAAGCCGTTCATCGCCGGGCACCGGGCCGACTCCGCGGTGCAGAAGAAGGGCAACGACTTCGCCACCGAGGTGGACCTGGCCATCGAACGTCAGGTGGTCGAGGCGCTCGAGTCGGCCACCGGCATCGGGGTGCACGGTGAGGAGTTCGGCGGCGCCGACCTCGATTCGCCGCTGGTCTGGGTCCTCGACCCGATCGACGGCACCTTCAACTACGCGGCCGGCTCGCCGATGGCGGCGATCCTGCTGGGGCTGCTGCGCGACGGCGAGCCGGTGGCCGGACTGACCTGGCTGCCGTTCACCGATCAGCGCTACACCGCGGTGCTCGGCGGTCCGCTGTACTTCAACGGTGTCGCTCAGCCGTCGATCGGACGCGGCGACATCGGGCAGTGCGTCATCGGGATCGGCACCTTCAACGTCGACTGGGGCGGCCGGTTCCCGGGCCGCTACCGGCTTGCGGTGTTCGAGAACCTCAGCCGGGTGTGTTCCAAGCTGCGGATGCACGGCGCCACCGGCATCGACATGGCCTATGTCGGTGCTGGAATCCTCGGTGGGGCAATCAGTTTCGGTGACCACATCTGGGACCACGCGGCGGGGGTGGCATTGGTGCGCGCGGCGGGCGGCGTCGTCACCGACCTGTCCGGTGCCGAGTGGACCGCCACGTCGCGCTCGGCCCTGGCGGCGGCTCCCGGCGTGCACGAGCACATCATGGAGATCCTGGATCGGCTCGGCTCCCCGGAGGACTACCGGTAATGGACGTAGCGGTACGCGTGATTCCCTGCCTGGACGTCGATGCCGGCCGGGTGGTCAAGGGCGTCAACTTCGAGAACCTGCGCGACGCGGGCGATCCCGTCGAACTCGCCGCGGCCTACGACGCCGAGGGCGCCGACGAACTGTGCTTCCTCGACGTCACGGCGTCCTCCTCGGGTCGGGCCACCATGCTCGACGTGGTGCGGCGCACCGCCGAGCAGGTGTTCATCCCGCTCACCGTCGGCGGCGGTGTGCGCTCGGTGGCCGATGTGGACTCGCTGCTGCGTGCCGGTGCGGACAAGGTGTCGGTGAACACCGCCGCGATCGCCCGCCCGGATCTGCTCGCCGAGCTGTCGCGCCAGTTCGGTTCGCAGTGCATCGTGTTGTCGGTCGACGCGCGCACCGTGCCGGAAGGCTCGGCCCCCACGCCGTCGGGCTGGGAGGTCACCACGCACGGCGGCCGGCAGGGGACCGGTATCGACGCGGTCGAATGGGCAACGCGCGGAGCCGAACTCGGAGTCGGCGAGATCCTGCTGAACTCGATGGACGCCGACGGCACGAAGGCCGGCTTCGACCTGACGATGCTGCGGGCGGTGCGCAAGGCGGTGACGGTGCCGGTGATCGCCAGCGGCGGGGCCGGGGCGGTGGACGATTTCGCGCCCGCCGTCGAAGCCGGCGCCGATGCGGTGTTGGCCGCCAGCGTCTTTCACTTCCGTGAGCTGACGATCGGCGAGGTGAAGGCCGCGATGGCGGCGGAGGGGATTACGGTCCGATGAGCCTCTGGACCCCGATGATCGCCAGCCCGGCTCAAGCGCGACGCCAACGGTCTGTTCGCGGCCATCGCCCAGGAGCGCGGCACCGGCGCGGTGCTGATGGTGGCGTGGATGGACGACGAGGCACTCGCGCGCACGCTGGCCACCCGGGAAGCCACCTACTACTCGCGGTCGCGCGGCGAATACTGGGTCAAGGGCGCGACATCCGGCCACACCCAGCACGTCCACAGCGTGCGGCTGGACTGTGACGGCGACGCGGTGCTGCTGGAGGTCGACCAGGTCGGCGGCGCCTGCCACACCGGCGACCACAGCTGCTTCGACGCCGATCTGCTGCTCGGCGAGGAGGACGCGGGATAGCTTCCGACCATGAAGAAATTTTCCGCGGATCGCGTCGCTCGGCGTTGCTCGATCGCGCCGCCTGGCAAGGCGCTATCGTTCGCGCGTCAGGCACTGGCGGCAGGTCCCGGTCGAACTTCGCAGCCCGCTCTTGTTGTTGTTCGGCGGTGCGCCTTTCACGGCCAGGACGCCTCCCACTGGTGCGGTGGCTCTTCCGCCGGAGCTTGCCGCCCGGGCCCGGCGTGAGCGTCACATGGCAGACGATCGACGGCGAGGCGCGTCGTGCGCGTGCTCGTCGTTTCGCCGAATGTCCGCTGGAACCTCGGCGCGTCCGCGGTGCTGTTGCTTCCGCAGCGGCGGGATGGTCGTGGGATCGCCGCATTCGAGGCTCCGCTCATGGGCAGGTTGGCAAGGGAACTCGGTGCGGTCGTCGTCTCGCCCGACTACCGCCGTGCGCCCGAACAGCCCTTGCCCGCTGCGTCGGACGATTGCATCGCGACATTGCGATGGATGCGGCGCACGCCGCGAGCTGGGGATCGACGCCGCAGCGGATCGCCGTTGCCGGGGCCAGTGCCGGCGGCGGCTTCACGGCAACCACCGCTCGCGTCATCCCGCTCTACGAGGAGACCACGGTGGCCGTGGTGCCTGCCGATCACCTTCTCAGCGCGGCCGACGAGGTCACCGCAGCGGACCTCGACGGCGAGCCGATGCTGGTCCCGCTCGACCATGTCGTCGACTGGGCGCATGCCCCCGGCATTCCCGTCGAGCACCGGCCCGAGACCACCGAAGCTGCAATGGAACTCGTCGCCGCGGCGCGCTGGGCTTGCTCGTCGTTCCGCAGTCACTGGCGCGACTTCACCGCCGCAAGGACCTCACGTACCGCCCGATCACCGACGCGCCCACCTGCCCGGTGGCGCTCGCTGTCCCGGAAGGGCCGCAGCGCGAGCTCGTCGAGGAGTTCATCGGGATCGTGCGCGGGGCCGCACGCGTCCGGCTCGTCAGCGCGCCCAGGCCCATGCAGGACCGTCACGCAGCAGCACGGCGACGAAGACGCCTCGCGAGGCAGCCGCTCACGCGCCTCGGGCACGAGGCGTGCAAGCCGCCTGCGACGCGAAAACGCGCTGCGTATCCGCAATTGGCGCACGTTCGGCGATCGAGCGACGAGCCGTCAGGCCTTCTTCCGGGCCCGCAGCACCTCCAGCGCCTTGTCGGCGTGGGTGTCCATGTTGACCTCGCTGGAGATCACCTCGAGCACGGTGCGGTCGGTGTCGATGACGAACGTCGTGCGCTTGACCGGCAGGAACTTGCCCAGCAGCCCGCGCTTGACGCCGAACGCGGTGGCGACCGCGCCGTCGGCGTCCGACAGCAGCGGATAGTCGAAGCGTTGCGAGTCGGCGAACTTGGCCTGCTTGTCCACCGGGTCGGTGCTGATGCCCACCCGCGAGGCGCCCACGGCGTCGAACTCGCCTGCCAGGTCGCGGAAGTGGCAGGCCTCCTTGGTGCATCCCGGGGTCATCGCGGCGGGATAGAAGAACAGCACGATCGGCCCGTCGGCGAGCAGGCTGGTCAGCGAGCGCACCGTGCCGGTCTGGTCCGGCAGTTCGAAGTCGGCTACACGGTCACCACGTTTCATGGGTGACCAGGCTACGCCGGTCAAAGCACCCCCTCGGGTCTGGGAGGATGTAGCCGTGCAATCCAGTCTCGCCGTCACCACCACGCGCGACGAGTTCCGGGCGCTGGCCGCCGAACACCGCGTGGTCCCGGTGACCCGCAAGGTGCTCGCCGACAGCGAGACCCCGCTGTCGGCGTACCGAAAGCTGGCCGCCAACCGGCCCGGCACGTTCCTGCTGGAGTCCGCCGAGAACGGGCGGTCGTGGTCGCGCTGGTCGTTCATCGGGGCGGGGGCGCCGTCGGCGCTGACGGTGCGCGACGGTCACGCGGTCTGGCTGGGTACGACGCCGCAGGACGCACCCAGCGGCGGCGACCCGCTGGAGGCGCTGCGGGCCACCATGGAGTTGCTGTCCACCGGTCCGCTCGCCGGCGTGCCACCGCTGTCGGGCGGCCTGGTCGGGTACTTCGCCTACGACTTCGTCCGCCGCCTCGAGCGCCTGCCCGAGATCGCCGTCGACGATCTCGGCCTGCCGGACATGCTGCTGCTGCTGGCCACCGATCTGGCCGCCGTCGACCATCACGAGGGCACCATCACGCTGATCGCCAACGCGGTGAACTGGAACGGCACCGACGAGCGGGTCGACTGGGCCTATGACGACGCCGTCGCCCGGCTCGATGTGATGACCGAGGCGCTGGGCCAGCCGTTGTCGTCCACGGTGGCGACGTTCTCCCGTCCCGTGCCCCAGCCCCGCTCCCAGCGCACTCTCGACGAGTACAGCGCGATCGTCGAGCGCCTGGTCAAGGAGATCGAAGCCGGCGAGGCCTTCCAGGTGGTGCCGTCGCAGCGATTCGAGATGGACACCGACGTCGACCCGCTCGACGTCTACCGGATGCTGCGGGTGTCCAATCCCAGTCCGTACATGTATCTGCTGAACATTCCCAATGAGGCTGGGGGAACGGCATTTTCGATCGTCGGGTCCAGTCCCGAGGCGTTGGTCACGGTGCAGGACGGTTGGGCCACAACGCATCCGATCGCCGGGACGCGCTGGCGCGGTCAGACCGAAGAGGAAGACCAGCTGCTGGAGAAGGAGCTGCTGTCCGACGAGAAAGAGCGCGCCGAGCACCTGATGCTGGTCGATCTCGGCCGCAACGATCTGGGCCGGGTGTGCGTACCGGGCACCGTGCGCGTCGAGGACTACAGCCACATCGAGCGCTACAGCCACGTCATGCATCTGGTCTCGACGGTCACCGGGCTGCTGGCCGAGCGCCGCACCGCGCTGGACGCCGTGACGGCCTGCTTCCCGGCGGGCACCCTGTCGGGCGCGCCGAAGGTGCGGGCGATGGAGCTCATCGAGGAGGTCGAGAAGACCCGGCGCGGGCTCTACGGCGGCGTGGTCGGCTACCTCGACTTCGCCGGCAACGCCGACTTCGCGATCGCCATCCGCACCGCACTGATGCGCGAGGGCACCGCCTATGTGCAGGCCGGCGGCGGGGTGGTCGCCGACTCCAACGGCCCCTACGAGTACAACGAGGCCGCCAACAAGGCCAAGGCCGTCCTGAACGCCATCGCGGCCGCCGAGACGCTGAGTGCGCCGTGATCCGCGTCGGGCAGTTGATGCTGGTCGTCTCGGCCATCGCACTGTGGGTGGCCGCGCGGCTGACGTGGGTGACTGTCACCTCGGCCGACGGACTCGGCCAGCCGAAGACGACGACGCTGACCGGCGGAACCTGGTCCAATGCCCTGATTCCCATGGCCGTGCTGCTGTTGGCGGCGGCGATCGCCGGTCTGGCGGTGCACGGCTGGGGGCTGCGGGTGGTCGCCGTGCTGGTGGCGCGTGGTGAGCCTGGTTCTCGGCTATCTGGCGGTAAGCCTGGTCGTCATGCCCGACGTCGCCCCGCGGGCGCATCGAGCTGGCCCAGGTGCCGGTGATGTCACTGGTCGCCAGTCAGCGCCATTACCTGGGTGCGGGTCTGACCGCGGGAGCGGCGATCGTCGCGCTGTTGGCCGCGGTGCTGCTGATGCGCTCGGCGGGCTCGGCACGGCACACGGCGGCCAAGTACGCCGCGCCGGCGGCACGGCGGACGGCGGCCCGAACCGGTGACGTGGTGTCCGAGCGGGGCATGTGGGACGCCATCGACGAGGGTCGTGACCCGACCGAGAACCGACACCGAGGGTCGGTGACGGATGCTGCGGGCGCTGCGGCTACCCTTCGGGGAACGTAAACGTGATTGCCAGAGCGGCAAGAAGGGATCCGGTTGGCATGAGTTCGGCAACTGTGCTCGACTCCATCATCGAAGGAGTCCGTGCTGACGTTGCCGCCCGCGAGGCGATCGTGAGCATGGCCGAGGTCAAGGCCGCCGCCGAGGCTGCTCCGCCACCACTGGATGTCCTTGCCGCGCTTCGGGCGCCGGACATCGCGGTGATCGCCGAAGTCAAGCGCGCCAGCCCATCACGCGGCCAATTGGCCAACATCGCCGACCCGGCGGAGTTGGCTCGGGCGTATCAGAGCGGCGGGGCCCGGGTGATCAGCGTGCTGACCGAGGAACGTCGTTTCCACGGCTCGCTGGCTGACCTCGACGCCGTGCGGGCCGCGGTCAGCGATCCCGGTGCTCCGCAAAGACTTCATCATCCGCCCGTACCAGATTCACGAGGCCAGGGCGCACGGCGCCGACATGCTGTTGCTGATCGTCGCGGCGCTCGAGCAGCCGGCGTTGGAGTCGATGCTGGAGCGCACCGAGTCGCTGGGGATGACGGCGCTGGTCGAGGTCCACACCGAGGAGGAGGCCGACCGGGCGCTCGCAGGCCGGGGCCAAGGTCATCGGCGTGAACGCCCGTGACCTCAAGACCCTCGAAGTCGACCGGGACTGCTTCGCGCGCATCGCGCCCGGTCTGCCGTCGAACGTCATCCGCGTCGCCGAGTCTGGTGTGCGCGGCCGAGCTGACCTGCTGGCCTACGCCGGTGCCGGCGCCGACGCGGTGCTGGTCGGTGAGGGTCTGGTCACCAGCGGTGATCCCCGCAGTGCGGTGGCCGATCTCGTGACCGCGGGAGCCCATCCGTCGTGCCCGAAACCCGCACGCTGAGTCGTGGCTGACACCTCAACGCCGAACGTGCCGCGCACCAGTGCGGCCGTCGCCGAGCCCACCACCCATGACCCCGACGCGCGGGGTCACTTCGGCGTATTCGGTGGCCGCTATGTGGCCGAGGCGCTGATGGCGGTCATCGAGGAGGTCACGGCCGCCTACGAGAAGGCCCGCACCGACCAGGAGTTCCTGGATCGCCTCGACAACCTGCAGACCCACTACGCAGGACGCCCGTCCCCGCTCTACGAGGCCACCAGGCTCAGCGAGCATTGCGGCGGCGCGCGGATCTTCCTCAAGCGCGAAGACCTCAACCACACCGGTTCGCACAAGATCAACAACGTGCTCGGGTCAGGCGCTGCTGGCCAAGCAGATGGGCAAGAACCGGGTGATCGCGGAGACCGGTGCCGGTCAGCACGGCGTGGCCACCGCCACCGCGTGCGCGCTGCTCGGTCTGGAGTGCGTCATCTACATGGGTGCGGTGGACACCGCACGCCAGGCGCTCAACGTGGCCCGGATGCGGTTGCTCGGCGCCGAGGTCGTCTCGGTGGAGTCGGGTTCCAAGACGCTCAAGGACGCGATCAACGATGCGTTCCGCGACTGGGTCACCAATGCCGACAACACCTACTACTGCTTCGGCACCGCTGCGGGGCCGCATCCCTTCCCGATGATGGTGCGTGACTTCCAGCGTGTGATCGGCATGGAGGCGCGGGCCCAGATGCTGGCCCAGGCCGGCCGGCTGCCCGACGCCGTGACCGCCTGCGTCGGTGGCGGTTCCAATGCCATCGGCATCTTCCACGCCTTCATCGACGATCCCGACGTGCGCCTCGTCGGCTACGAGGCTGCCGGTGACGGTGTCGAAACGGGAAGGCACGCAGCAACTTTCACCGGTGGTACGCCGGGTGCATTCCAGGGTTCGTACTCCTATCTGCTGCAAGACGAAGACGGCCAGACCATCGAGTCCCATTCGATCTCGGCCGGACTGGACTATCCGGGTGTCGGCCCGGAGCATGCGCACCTCAAAGACATCGGTCGCACCGAGTACCAGCCGATCACCGACGTCGAGGCGATGGACGCGTTCCGGCTGTTGTGCCAACTCGAAGGCATCATCCCGGCGATCGAGTCGGCACACGCGGTGGCCGGCGCGGTCAAGCTGGCCGCCGAGCTGGGCCCCGGCGCGATCATCCTGATCAATCTCTCCGGTCGCGGGGACAAGGACGTGGAGACCGCCGCCAAGTGGTTCGGGCTGCTGGACAGCCAGGCCAAGGGGGGCCAGTGACCGTTCAGCACAGCCAGCCCGGCCGGCTGGGCCCCATCTTTGCGTCGTGCCGCGCGCAGGGGCGAGCCGCGCTCATCGGATACCTGCCCACCGGCTATCCCGACGTCGCGACGTCGATCGATGCGATGGTGGCTCTGGTCGAATCCGGTTGCGACATCGTCGAAGTCGGCGTGCCGTACTCCGATCCGGGGATGGACGGCCCGGTGATCGCGACGGCGACGGATGTGGCGCTGCACGGCGGGGTCAAGGTCCGTGACACCCTGCGTGCGGTGGAGGCCATCACCGCCGCCGGCGGCGGTGCCGTGGTGATGACGTACTGGAACCCCGTGCTGCACTACGGGGTCGACGCCTGGGCGCGCGATCTCGCAGCGGCCGGCGGCCTCGGCATGATCACTCCGGACCTGATTCCCGACGAGGCCGATCAGTGGCTCGCCGCGTCCGAGGCTCACGATCTGGATCGGATCTTCCTGGTTGCCCCGTCCTCGACGCCGGAGCGGCTGGCCAAGACGGTCACGGCCTCGCGCGGTTTCGTCTACGCGGCGTCGATCATGGGTGTCACCGGAGCGCGCGACGTGGTCGCGAACTCCGCACCGGAACTGGTTCGCCGGGTCAAGGACGTCTCCGATATTCCGGTCGGCGTGGGTCTCGGTGTGCGCTCGCGTGAGCAGGCGGCTGAGATCGGCAGTTATGCCGACGGGGTGATCGTCGGGTCGGCGCTCGTGTCCGCGCTGACCGACGGGCTACCGGCGGTGCGCGCGTTGACCGAAGAACTGGCCGTAGGTGTGCGACAGAAGGTGCCTGCCACGTGACGACAACTGTCCTGGCGTATTTCCCGAGCCCGCCGCAAGGCGTCTGGCATCTGGGTCCCGTTCCGATCCGGGCGTATGCGCTGTGCATCATCGCAGGGATCATCGCGGCCCTGATGATCGGCGATCGGCGCTGGGTGGCGCGCGGCGGCGAGCGCGGCGTCATCTACGACATCGCGCTGTGGGCGGTGCCGTTCGGGTTGATCGGTGGCCGGCTCTATCACCTGATGACCGACTGGCGAACCTATTTCGGTGAAGGCGGTGCCGGGATCGGCGCAGCCCTGCGGATCTGGGATGGCGGTCTTGGCATCTGGGGCGCGGTCGCGCTCGGTGGTGTAGGTGCCTGGATCGCGTGCCGGCGCAGGGGGATACCGCTGCCCGCTTTCGGCGATGCGATTGCGCCGGGAATCGTGCTTGCACAGGCGATAGGCCGACTCGGCAACTACTTCAACCAGGAGCTCTACGGACGCGAGACGACGTTGCCGTGGGGGATGGAGATCTTCTACCGGCGCGATGCGTCGGGCATGATCGACGTGCACTCGCTGGACGGGGTGTCCACCGGCCAGGTTGCTGCCGTGGTGCAGCCCACGTTCCTCTACGAGTTGCTGTGGAATGTCCTGGTTTTCGTCCTCCTGATTTGGGTGGACCGCCGCTTCAAGATCGGCCACGGGCGATTGTTCGCGCTGTATGTCGCGGCGTACTGCGTCGGGCGGTTCTGGGTTGAACTGCTGCGCGACGACACTGCGACACATATCGCGGGAATCCGGATCAACTCGTTCACGTCGATGTTCGTGTTCATCGGCGCGGTGGTGTACATCCTGCTGGCGCCGAAGGGTCGCGAAGATCCGAAGACGCTTGGTGGCACGCACGCCGGCACGGGGTCCGAAGAAGAGTCACCGATCGAGGAGCTGGCCGAAGAATTGGTCGCCGCCGCGACGGGCAGTGGGATTCTCGCTGCCGCGAGGGTGGCGGGCTCGCACGAAAGCGAAGACGCCGCGGCGGTTGGCGATGTGGAACCCGAGTCGGAGGCAGAGCCCGAGCCGAAGCCGAGCCGGAGGCGGAAGCTGAGCCCGAGCCCGAGCCGGAAGCGCAGGCTGCACCGGAAGCAGAAGCCGAGCCTGAGCCGGAGGCCGAGCCGGAAGCTGAAGCAGAAGTTGAGCCTGAGTCGGAGTCTGAGCCGGAAGCCTGAAGCCTGAGCCTGAGCCGGAAGCTGAGCCTGAAGCCGAGGCCGAACCTGAGCCGGAGCCCGAAGCCGCGGCCGAACCTGGGCCTGAGGCCGAGCCGGAGCCTGAGGCGGAAGCTGAGCCCGAAGTCGAGCCCGAGGCCGAGCCAGAGCCCGAGGCGGAGCCGGAGCCTGAAGCAGCGACCCAGGCCGAACCTGAGGCCGAGCCAGAGCCAGAGGCTGAGGCCGAGCCAGAGCCCGAAGCGGAGCCCGAAACGCAGCCCGAGTCAGAACCAGAACCCCAATTGGCCACTTCGCGACGTGGTTTCACAGCCGCCGTCCGGCGTGTGCTGTGGGGTGTCGAGATCCGTCGGGACTGATCTCTCGCTGCAGCACCGACTTCGCAAAGAACACTCTTGAGGACATTTGTGACCTGCATAAGCGCCGCTGATGCGCTGCCCGGCACTTAGACTTCTGCCGTGTTCTCCGAGACGCGGTATGCGATGAATGGGGACTTGCGCGTCGCCTATCGCACGTCGCGCGAAGGTCCTCGCGACATCGTGTCCGTCGCGAACTGGTTCACGTGCTGCGAGGTTCTTCCGGAGCTACCGTCCGTTCAAGGGTGGGTTGAGGCGATGACATCGCTCGGGCGGCTCATCTTCTTCGATCAGCCGGGCACGGGAGCATCCGATCCCATTACGCCTGGGGCGCTGCCGACGTTGGAGCAATGGGCCGACAGCATCACCGCGGTGTTGGACGATCTCGGGAGTCGCGAAGCGGTACTCGTCGCTTCGAATTTCGCGTTCGCGCCCGCTGCACTGTTCGCGGCGACACATCCGTCTCGCACCACCGCGCTGGTCGTGCTCGAAGGCTACGCAGATACGGGCGGAACCGCACTCGTTCAAGACGAAGTTCAAGCCGCGTGGGTCCACATGTGGGGGACGGGAGAGCTCCAACATGCGGTAAACCCGGACATGCCGTGGAACGAGGAGATCAGGGCAGCGTGGGCTCGAATGGAACGCCTGGCGGCCAGCCCAAGGACGCTAGCTCTGGTGATACCTCTTGCGATGGAAGTGGACGTGCGGGCGGTCCTTCCGACAATCCGTGTGCCGACTCTCGTCGTCCAGCACCCCGACGACGCGATCATCCCGCCCGCGAAGGGCGAGTACATCGCCGAGCACATACCCGACGCCAAATACGTTGAGGTACCGGGCCGCAACCGGTACCACAGCGTGGAACCGTGGCGCGCGTCGTTCCAGGAGATCGCCGAATTCCTCACCGGCGAGGAGGCCGACGTGGCCGACGACCGGGTTCTCGCCACCGTGCTCTTTACCGACATCGTGGACTCGACGCGGCGCGCCGCCGAGATGGGCGACCGTGACTGGCATGCGTTGCTTGATGCGCACGACGCCGTCGTCCGGTCGCAACTCGCACGGTTTCGAGGTCGCGAGGTGAACACATCGGGCGACAGTTTCCTGGCGATGTTCGATGGTCCTCAGCGAGCGATCCGCTGCGCCATGGCAATTCGTGACGCAGTGCAGGCGCTCGGCATCGAGGTGCGCGCCGGGCTGCACACCGGCGAATGCGAACTCCGCGGCGACGACATCGGCGGGATCGCCGTGCACATCGGCGCGCGGGTGAGCGCCCTGGCCGGGCCGAACGACGTGCTGGTGTCCAGCACGCTGCGCGACCTGGTGATCGGGTCAGGGTTGAAATTCGAGGAGCGCGGCGCTCACGAGCTCAAGGGCGTGCCCGGCGAGTGGCGGCTCTTCGCCGTCGCGTCTGGGTAGCGGTGGGGTTCGGCGAAACTCACTTCGCCTGCCGTAAGCGCTTATGCACCCAGTGGCAGCAAAGGTGCGAAGAACTGTTTAAGCGTCCGTCGGACTGCGCGGCGACCGTGCCGCAATGGCCCCAAACGGGGCTAGGCTCGTGGATGTAAGGCTTGGAGGCACAGTTATGACCTGGTCAGGAATCCTCGGAAAGACAGCGGCGGGATTGGGCGCGATGGCGGTGCCAGTGGTGGTCGCGGTTGCGGGAGCGGGGCAGGCGGCAGCAGATCCCGGTATCTGCGTCAGCGGCCCGTGGGGATACGCATCCGCATGCGTCGACGGGCCCGGATGGGTCGACTGGGATCCGGGACTCAATTGGGGCCCGCCCGGGCAGGTCAAGAATGCATGGTGCCCCTGGAACCCGCCCGGTCACTGGAAGGGTGGTCCACACGGGATTCCCTGTACCTAAAGTCACTTGAGTTTCCCGTAAGTAACATCACGGGGTATCTCACAAAGATGCCCGTGCCGTCGGGGAGTTGTTGGTCCGTCCATCCGCGCGGGCCTGCCCAAAGGGTCTTGAGCAGGTGGTGATACCAGACCCTTGAAGAGCGTCTTGCCCAGGACGGAGCCGCAGTCAACCACGCGAGGGATGCGCTGGCCGGGGCCGATGGGGTCGGGGGGACGACCTTTTGGCGGTGTCGCGGGTGTTCGTGATCGCCGCACACTGTGCGGTAAACCCCCAGGACGCGGCCTCATCCCATCACACCGAGGTGATCGCGATCATCGAGATTTTGACCACCAAGTGTTTCGGGTCGCGTCACACTTAGACCTATGACCAGGGGCCCGGAACCGGTCGAACAAACGATCCTGCAGCACACGCAAAAGGGCGGCATCTGGCCGGTCATATTCCTCGTCAAGACCAGCGGCCGCGACATCAGCGACCAGTCTGTACGGCAATCGTTCGCGGAGGCCGCCCGCCAACTACACATGAAGGACCTCGTCGAGCTGTGGTGGATCATCGCTCCGACCCCCCACATCACGCTCGGCAGCCCGAGCAACTCCGGGGACGTGATGTGCGTGTCCCAGCCTGGTGTAGAGCTCACCAGGCAACTCTTATGGCAGGTGCGCGACATGGTCGAAGCGGTGTTCGATCCTAGATTCGACAACTTCGACCTGGAAGACCTGGAACGGTCTTTCCAGCAGATCGCGCATCGCCTAGGCAAGTCAATCGAGTCGCGCTGACACCGGAGCAGGTCCGCGAGCTGGGCGCTGCGCTTGGGCCGAGAGTGGTTGGCGAGTATGGGGATTCGCCTGCGTAAGGCTCTGACCTGCGAAGAGAGCCTGGAAAAGGTCGGTCCGAGGGGGAGTCTTTCGCCAATTGTGGTGCCGTCCGGCAGTTGCTGTCGGAGCAGCCCCAGAAGGTCTTCAGAAGTGATGACACCGACTGCGCGAAGAACACTTCACGGGAACGCTCTTGAGCAGCATAAAGGCCGCCAGTGCGCACTGGCCGGACTTAGACTTCCGCCATGTTCTCGG
>CAWBAL010000001.1:0-113013 GCA_963786695.1 uncultured Actinomycetota bacterium | reverse complement strand
GCGAATAGGTCTGTGGTGCAGCCAGGTTGGGATTGCCGGCGACAATCACGAATCCCGCCGTCAACACGGCAAGTCCGGCCAGGACGACCACGACGGCAAGGTGGCGTCCCGTGGCGGTGAAGAGCACCAGAAAGCAGACCGAGACGGCAAACGGCTGCGCCAGCAGCCAGGCCTTGCACGCGGTGGTATCCCATACCCGCGCGCGCAGCACTGCCGCGGCCTGGTAGACGTCGCGATGACCGCATACCACCCCCACCCACCCGGCGATTCCGGCCGACCGGCGATGGCCAGCGAACCGAGCACTGACAGCGCCACCGCGCCCGCGATGAAGCCGGTCTGGTGCGCTTCGCTGACCTGCACCCGGCGCGGCAGATCCGCAAGCACCCGCAATGCAGGCGAGGACGGCAACGGATCACCAGGCGCCCGGGATGACGGGCAGCGGCAGCCTGGCCAACAGCGCCGAAACCTGGGGAGCCTGGACTGTGACCAGGAGCGCCGCGACGACAAGGCCGCACCCGAGCGCTGAAAGATCGGCAGGTGCCAGATCTCTGCGACCGCCCCGGCTGCCAGGACAGCGGCACCGACGACGGTTGCGGCGGTGAAGAACCCGATACCGCGATCCGAGAGAATCATGCAGATCATCGACCAGGCCGTCACACCGGCGGCAGCGAGCATGACCTGCGCCGGCCCGAATTCGCCCGGCACCGCGAGCGCGAACACGGCCGCCACCGGAACCAGTGCGGCGATGGACACATCCCTCGCAGAGGCACTGGACCGCGCGCAATACCAGCGCACCGACGACCGCGAGGGCGGCAATGCCGCTGAGCGCGAACAGTGTTGTCGCAGAGCCGGTGGCGCTGCCTGGATCGCCGCCAGCGCCAACCCGTGCGCGACAAGCAGCAGCGTGACGACGGCGGCGCGTGCGAAGGCCCGGACGTGAACGATGCCCCACGGCCGCAGCCGCGACCGCGAGAAGATGACGGCCGCGTCGGCGATGTCCTCGACGATGCCGGGCGCGGCAGGACCGGACGGAACCGGTTGCAGCGCAAGGAGATCGCCGTCGACGACGCCGACGGTGTCCAGGCTGGCATCCGGCGAGAACGGTGCCCCACCGATCGGCGCGAGGCTCAGCCGCCGCGGCGCCGCGCCTCCGGCGCCGAGCATTCGCTCCGTCGCCGGCTGCGGAAGCAGTCGGTGCACGGCCGGCAGGATCTCGCGTAAGTGGCAGTTCGGCGGGCAGCGCAATCTCAGCAATCCGGCCGTCGGCGAGGATCGCCACGCGCACGATCGGTAGGACCGGGGTGCCGCCGGCCGTGCCCGGAGTGTCAGTCATGTCGTTCGTTCTCTTTTCAGCATCCTGTGCGTGGTGAACTCGCGGACCAGCCGAGCCGACGGGAACCACTCGGCCGTCCGGGCAGGGCGATGCAGGTTCTCCAGCGCAACGGCGATCGCGATCGGCGTACCGGGCGCGAACGTGGAGACCCACTCGCCGTCGAACGCCCTGCGGGCTGACCACCACCCGCCCGACGGCGGTGTCGATCACGGCAACGCCGACCTCGGTGGTCTGCTGCCGGGCGTCGCTACGCTGGCCGGCCACCACCTCGACGTAGCTTCGTGGCCCGCGAACACCGCCTGCACCAAGGATCGAGCCGAGTCGGGGATGCCGAGGTAGTCCATCACGTCCGGACAACTCGGCACCCTCGCGCAGTTGTTTGTCGGCGCTGGCCCCGGCCCCAGTCGGCAGTGTGAACTCGTCGAACCGCGCGGGCGGGCGACCTGCAGCCCCACCGTCACGACGGCACCAGCGTGCAGATCGTCGATATCCACTCGTGAAGGTGACCAACTGGCGTTGCGCAGCGCCACCACCGTCCGTTCGCCGCGTCGGGCGACGACGCCGCGCAGCAGATCCCCCGCGGCGAGACGCGCTGCCCACATACCGCAGTTCCAGCCACCGCTCGGGATGGCAGACGATCTGGATCCAGTCGCACAGCCGGGTCGACCTGCCCAGCGGTCACCACACGCAGGCCGCGCCAACTCCGCGGTCTGGCTGCGACACGAAGGCCGGCCGTCGGACTGCATCCCGGTAGGGCGGGGTGATCGCCAGCACCCACGGGAAGGTGCCTGCCCCCACCGTCCCCGATAGAACCAGGCCGCGTCGACCGTCAATTCGACTGCGTCAGGCACCAGCCCGTCCCGCTGTCCTAGAACTGCCCGCTGTCGAACTAGCCCCACTTCGCGCCTTCCGCCTGATCCCTGGCCTGCATCGCAAGGTGTTCGTCTCGTGGGTGGCCGACATCGTCCGGTATGCGCGGACCAGTTCCTCCATAGCGGTGTTCCACTGTGCCTGCCAGGCCTGGTAGGTCATGCCTGTGTCGCCCTGCCAGGTGCCCTGCAACGCCGCCTGTTCGGTGGCGATGTCGGCACCGACTGCCTGCAGCGTTCCGGCATAGCCCGCCATATCGGCGGCGTGCCCGAGCATCGCCGAGTAGTTGTACATGATCTGGGACATCAGAAACCTCCGTACGTGCCTGCGGCCGAGGCATCCTGGGCCACGTAGGTGGCACCGGCCTCGCCGAGATTGGCCTGGGCCAGATCGAGCAGGGAGTTGACCTTGGCGGCGGCCTCCACGAACCGCGCGTGAGCCGCTTGGAAGGCGGCCGCGGACTCACCGGTGTGGAACGCCTGCGCGGCCAGCGCTTCTTGTTCGGCCTGCGCGATGGTGCTGCGCATCAGCGCCGTCTTGGCCGCAAAAGCCGACTCGGAGGCGATGAGTTGCGGTATGTGAGCGTCAAGAAAGCTCATGTTCGGTTATCTCCAATCATTGTTGACAATCAGTTGGTTCGACGTCTGCTTCAACTCCCAGATGCACCGCTCTGGAAAGACGAGGCGGCCTGTGCGTCTCCGGCGGCATAACTACCGGCAGATTGGCCGACGCCGATGCCTGACCTGCCCAGCTCAGCAACGCCCGCTGCCACAGCGGCTGCGTGCTCGGCGCCGCGTGTGCTGAGAACCGCGGATGCTTGCAGGGATACCGGGTCGGCGGCCGGCGGTACCACCGCGGTGATCAGCGGCGCGGCCGCCGCGTGTGCGCCGCGGCCAGCCGCGGCGGTCAGGGCTTCGACCGCCGCGCTGGCGGCCGCTAATCCTTCGGGGACGACACGTAGTGTCACGGCAGATTCCTTCCTTCGACTTCCGATCCGACAAGGGGATTGACGAGCTGAAGATGAGTCGCGGTGTCGGTGTCGTCGAGCAACACCCCGCGACCCGCGATCAGCCGGGTGAATCGGTGGCCGCGGATCTTGCCGCCGTCCTGCGGGTTGCCAGACAGCATGATCGTGGTGGCCTGCAGATCGTTCATCCGTCGCAGCAGCGGGTTGGTCATCAGCGCATGAGCCGAAGCTGTCGCCCGTGCGGTGACGATCACCCGCAGGCCCAGATCGGCCGCCTGCGAAAGCAATCCGATCAGCGGGGTCCACGGCCGCTGTCCGGCATAGGGTCCCGACATCGCCGGGCTGTCCGGTATCTGGTCGACATCGTCGATGATCAGGTAGTGCGTGTGGGCCGGAATAGCGTCCAGCCCGCCAGTTCGCGGGGACATCCCGCCGGCGGGCGGCGACCTTCGATAATTGCCGACAGGCCCAGCATCGCCGGGAGTGACCCGGTCGATGTTGGCCGTGTACTCGTTGTCGGCGAACAGCGGCTCATCGACGAGGTGCAGCCGTCGGTCGAGCACGGTGAACGCGACCCGGTCCGGGGTCGAGTTCTCGCGGACCGTCCGGATGAGGTGGCGCAGCAGCGTGGTCTTCCCGGATCTGTGTCGCCGAGCACCATCAGCAGCGGATGGGCGGCGAAGTCCAGCGCCACCGCTGCAGGTCCTCCTCGCGCTGGCCGATCACCACTCGCTCGGGCCCGACGTACAGCGGCGCGACGTCGGCCGGGGCGAGATCGGCCGGTAGCAGCCGCACCCGCGGCGCGGACTGCCCGGGGTATCGGGCGTTGAGTGCCGGGATCGTGGTGAGGTCCGGTACGGCGAACAGGAAGTGCTCGGCCGCCATGGTCAAACCGCGGCCCGGCTGGTCGTCGGGCACACTCTCGGCGGGCCGGCGCAGCGCACCGGCCACGCGCACGTTGCTGTCCCGCGCGTCGGGTAGCCGCAGCTCCAGGCGCAGTCCCAGCCCGTCGCGCATCGCCAGCGGCACCTCGAGCCAGTTGGGAGTGGTGACCACGACGTGGATGCCGTATGCCAGCCCGCTGTTAGCCAGCTCGGTGACCTTGGCCAGCAGACGGGTTTCGCGGGTTGAACTGGTCGGCGTTGTCGCGGCTGAAGGCGTACAGGTTGTCGATCACCAGGAAAACGTGCGGGTGCGCCGTGCCGTGCCCGGCCTGCGCCTGGCGTCCAGCAGTGGCTCGAGCTCGCCGAAGGTGCGTCGGATCCGCTCGGGCTCCAGTGGCGACGCGACGCTGCCGACATGAGCCAGATCCGCAGCGCCCGCAGCTGGCCGCCCCCGTAGTCCAGGCAGTAGAAGGTCACCTCGCGCGGCGAGTGCAGCGCCGCAGCCGACAGGATGAATGTCTGCAGCGCCGTCGATTTGCCCGACTTGGCGCCACCGTGAATCAGCATGTTGCCGGCAGCCGAGTTGGCGTCGAATACCAACGGATCACGACGCATCTCGAAGGGCCGGTCGATCTCGCCGAGCGGCCAACGCCCCTGGCCTTCGGGGACACCCGCTCTGGCCAGAACATCGGCCAGCGGGATCGCCTCATCGAGCGGCGGCAGCCAGAGTCGCGGTGCACGCGGGCCGTAGGCGGCCAGTTGATCGCCGATGGTGGCGATCAACTTCTTCGGCGAACCGACGGACGTACCGAAGCTGTCGTCGGGCACCATGACGATGTCCTGGTCCAGGTCGACCTCTGCGGCTGTGAACGCGCGCGGCCTCGGATCAGCCGGAACCATGAATGACCTCGGACGGTGCGGCGGGATCGTAGATTCCGTCGACGTAGGTGCTGCGGAACTTGATCGGCTCGGCACCGGGTGTCGGCACGAGGAAGCCGACGCCCTTGTGCTCCTTGCCCGCCTCGATGTGGTAGGCGTCCTCGACACCGATGATCTGACGCGACACCGACGGGCTGGCGACCTTGAGTCCGATCCGGTACGACGTGTTCTTGTCGATGTCCTTGATCTTGCCCACATCCAGCGTCTGCGACGCGAACAGGATGTGGATCCGAAACGACCGGCCCTTGCGCGCGACGTAATCGAACAGCTCGGCGTACTCGGGGTGGTCGGCCAGCATCAGGGTGAACTCGTCGGCGACGACGAACAATGTCGGCAACGCCGGCAGGTCGTGTCCGGCCGCGATCGCCGCCTCGTACTCAGTGACCGAGTTGAAGGCGCTGCCCTGGATGCGTCGGCCGGCCTCCCGCAACATCGTCTCGCGCCGTGCCACCTCGCCGCGCAGCGTGTCGGCGAACCGCTCGGCGAGCGACTTCTTCTCGGCCATATTCGAGATGACGGCCACGACCTGCGGGAAATTGCGGAAGATGTCGGCGCCGGCCTCACCCTTGAAGTCGGCGTAGATCACGATCAGCCGTTCCGCGGAGTGGGTGGTCAACAGCGCCAACAGGATCGACATCAACGTCTGGGATTTGCCGGAGCCCGTCATACCGATCATCAGGCCGTGCGGGCCCATACCGCCCTCGGCCTCGTCCTTGAGATCGAAGAACAGCGGATCGCCCGTCGCGGTCACGCCGATCGGCACCCGCAGTTCGTCGTCGCGGCGGCGCGGCGCCCACAGCGCAGACACATCGAGCCGTGCCGCGTCGTCGAATACCGAGCAGCGTGCGTGAACGCTCGCACCCGGTGGTGGCCGACGACCGCAGACCGGCATGTGTCGGGTTGGAATCCCACCGCGACAGCTGCCGTGCCAAGATGCGTCGCTTCCACGGCGTCTCAGACTGATCCGCGCTGTCGCACGTAGGGCTGCCAGCCGCCGGCCGCCCAGCGCTCGACGCGCCCTCGGCGACCTTCAGTATCGGCCGCTCCGGATCCGGGTACTGCTCGCGGTGTGGTTCGGTATCGCGGCAATGTGTACCACGGTCACCCCGGCCATCCGGCCGACAGCACCGATGCCGTCGGGTCATAACCGGATCGTCGACAACGATCAACAGATGCCGCAGCTCGGTGGCCGTTCGCCCTCGAACACCGGGCGATCGGCGAGCACCGGACCGATGCGCGAGACGAGTTCGTCGGCGTCTGCGCTCAGATAGCGCGCCGGCCCGACACCGTCAATCATCCCTGGACATCGACTGTGGGGAAGCCATTTCAGCCAGGACCAGTCCGCGGACTCGAGGTCCGGACTGGCCAGAGCGACGCCGAGCACACCGGGTCATGCCAGGTGACGGCCTGGGCGAGCCACGCACGCACCGCTGCACGCACCTGGTCACGGTCCCCCACCAGGCTCAGTCGTGACACCTTGGACAGGTCGATGCCGGTCGGCGCATCGCGCACCGTGCGCTGGATTCCAGCAGCGCACGAAGCGCACTGTGCGACACCGGTTCCAGGTCCACCTCGTCGGCGGTGTCCTTGACGCGCAGCGCGGTGTCGAGTGGAACGTCGTGGACTCCGGTGCGCACCACCAGGAAGTCGGAGTCGTGCGGATCGCGCTCCCACTGACGTCTGGTACCCGCAACCGCGGCCAGCGCGCCCGGATCCGGGTGTGACCATTCGAGTGCGGCGCGCTGATCGGCGGCCTGGGCCCGCACGTTGTCGCGCACCACCGACAGGTACCGAAGGTAGTCGGCCCGCTCGGCGTCGACCTCCTCGGTGCGGGTCTTGGTGTCGCCGCGGTACAACGCAGTCGCCGCGAGCAACAACACGAACGGAAAGAACAGGATCTGCGGCGAGATCAGCCGCATTCCGGTCGCGAACAGCGCGACGATCATGCCCACGATCAACAACACGATCAGATACGGCAGCGCACGGCGCATCAACGACGGCGGGACGACGCGTTGCAGTTCCGGCGGCGCCTCGATCGTGATGGTGCCCTTTCGCGCTTCCGGCCCGGCCAATCGCTTACGCGCCTCGAAGATCAGCCTGCTCATCGGGCTTCCGTCCCGATATATGCCGTCAGTGCGCCTGCCTTCGACAGAGCGGGTCCTGAAGCGAGGAGGGCGAGAACGGACCACGGGATGGGTGTCGCAGGCCGCGTGAGGCCAAGCGCGGCAATGGTTGTGGTCAACTCGTCCTGGTTCGCGGCTTCGATGCCATAGCGCATCCCGGTATCGGAGATCCAGAACGTCGATCCGGTCGGCGGTGCGGACTGCTCTTGCCCCACCGTCTGCACGAAGTAGCCCTTCCCCGTCGGCATGACCACCCGCGCAGCGGTCGCACCGTCGGCATCCGGGAAGATCGACCGGATGCACGGAGTCTTCGATCGGAACAGCGGCGCCGGATAGCAGGGTCAGCGAACTGGTGCTGGCATCCGCGGGTTTGGTCCACCGCACGCAGGTGACCGGAGAGCTGGCACGCATCCACCAGTTCGATGCGTTGCATCCGGGAATGCCGCGGTGTCGAGTACTTGCGACACCGGCGCGCGGGCGATCTCGTCGACTCCCAGCCGCGGAGGTTGCTCCAGCCCATAGGAATTGGCGTTCCGCAGTAGGCCCGCGAGTACCGGCGACACCGGCTGAAGGCCGTCTGGCAGCACCGCGTAATACATCATCGCGTTGTCGGTGCCGTAGGCCGCCACGACAGCCCCTACCGGTACCGGAACCGAGAGCGGGAACTGCGGCGGGGAGCCCGCCCGCGATGACCGGGGTCCGCAGCGGCGCGCCCTCCGGAATCGCGTTGAACAGTCCGGGCGCGATGGGTCTCCCGGCGGGTGTTTCCCCCACGAAGCCCAGTGCGTCGGTGACAGCATGATCGGCGAGATCGATGAAGCTACGTCGGCCGCCCCAGAGCAGCCAGGTCATCGGCGCTTCCGGCGGACCGCTGGCGACGAGTACCGCCCGATTCGGTGGCAGCGTCGACGCGCGTTCACCGCCGCCGTCGCCGGGCCCGCCATCACCGTTACACCCGGATCCGCTGCGCCGGTACTGTCACAGACTATCCAGTCGGCATCACGAGAGCTGTTCTGCACCATGCGTTCCGGAGCACCGGGAATGCCGACTGTCACCCCTCTGGCCAGCTTGTCCAGCCCTGAGCTGCCGACCGCCTTGGGTTGGACCGCTTTCCCGACAATGAGACGGGCAGAGGCGAGATTGAGCACCGGATGCAGCTCGTCGTCGACCCGCACGTAGAGCGCGGAGCTGTCGCGGTCGGCGACCACGCTGTTGTCACCCACCGAACCGTTGGGTCTGATCAACGAGAAGACGAAACACCCGAGGAGCCCGGTAATGACGATGAGGACTCCCATCAGGACCGAACGGGATTGGGCGCGCAGCGGATCCGTGAGCATCCGGGTGTCGCGCAGCGCAAGGCCCGAAGCGATCCTGCGCATGGCGAAGCGCCAACCGGTGACTTGGTGGCGGGTCACGAAGCTCCGGCGGTAGACGACGTGATCAGGATTCTCGTTCACCGGCGTGCGGGGTGTGAAGCTCATCCGGGCACCGCCAGCCCGAGGCCGCGCAGCAGGGGCGCGACTGACCTGCCCACGTCCGCGGCAGTGATCGTCATCAGCTGCTCATCGGTGAAACGGCCGGTGCCCGCGAGCTCGGAGTGGTCCAGCCGGTATTCGCGCTCCTCCTCCGAGCGTTCGACCACGTTTCGCACGAACCGACCGTTGCCGGCGATGTCGAGGCTGCGGCGATCCACGCCGTTGGCATCCGGTGTCGTTCCTGACGCCAGATGCTCGAAGAGCCGTTGCAGATCGTCGAGTGCGGCCTGTTCGAAAACGCTGTCGCGCTGATGCGCCATGGCATTGGCGATCTCGACCAGTTCGGCGGGCGAGTAGGACGGAAAGTCGATGCTTCGGGTGAACCGCGATCGCAGACCCTCGTTGGTGTCCAGGAACCGGTCCAGATCGGCGCGGTAGCCGGCGATGATGACAACCAGCCGGTCACGGTCGTTCTCCATCCGAGCCAGCAGCGTATCGATGGCGACCAGGCCGAAGTCGTTCTTGGCGCCGGTGGCGACCAGCGCGTAGGCCTCGTCAAGGAACAGCACACCGTCGAGCGCGCTGTCGATGATCGCGTTGGTCTTCGCCTCGGTCTCACCGATGTGCTGTCCGATCAGGTCGGCGCGGTGGACCTCCTTGACGTTCTCCTTCTTCAACAGGCCTAGGCCGCAGTAGATCTTGGCGACCACGCGAGCAATTGTGGTCTTGCCGGTGCCGGGCGGTCCGGCGAAGACAAGATGGTGTGAACGCTGCGCGACTGCCAGCCCGCGTTCTTGCCGCAGCAGGGCCATGGCGCACCGAACTCTTCAGCCGCGCCACCTGTTCCTTGACCTCCTCGAGGCCGATGAACTCGCCGAGTTGGTTCTCGGCCTCGATCAGCAGCGCCGCCTTGCGCTCGTGAGCACCGGGGTCGACGAAGTCCGCCTCACCCGGTTCGGTACCGGTATCCCATGGATCCGTGCGCGCATCGATGCGCGCCGCCGAGGTGGTGCGGATGCCGTACGACGAATCCGAAAGGGCCTGCTCCACTTCCTCGTTCTCCGGATTCGCCGCATAGAGGTCCTGCAGTACCTCGAGGGCCTCCTCTTCCTCACCGTGAGCTCGCAAGGCCAGTGCCTTGGCCAGGGCACCGTCCACCGCCGCCACCGTCGACGGGCCGTCCGGTTCTTCGAGATACGACAGTGCGGGTGCGAACATCCCGAGCCTGGCCAGTGAGATTCCGAGCGTGATCTTCGCGGCGTGCGCGAAGAGCCCGTCGAGGTCGGCGTCGTTGACCACGGGTGTGAGCAGTTTGACGACGTCGGACCAGCGGTGGGCGCGATAGTGGATCGCAGTCGCGACCCAGCGCGCTTCGCGGGAGTCCGGGTTGCGATCGGCGACTTCGGCCACGATCGCGTCGGCTTCGGCGAACCGCCCCGCCGCAACGAGCGTGGCCGCGTACGCCAGCTGGAAGTCGTCGGGCCGGGTGGCCCGGAACTGCAGATAGAGCCCTGTGTCATAGCTGAAGCCCAACGCTCCAGGCGCCAGTTCGAGGCGGCGCGCCAGCACACCGGCGGTACCGCGCGTCGCCGCGACCGCCGCGAGCACCGACGGTGAGGTGTCGCCGGCCGCGGCCAGGCCCGTCCAGGCATCGCATTGGTCGCTGGCGAGACGAGTCAGTGCCGCGAACCCGGCTCGTGCGGCAGCCAGATCCGCAGGCCGGCGGCGCTCGTACACCGCCAGACCGAGTGCCTTACAGCATGTTGCGAAGCGGCTGACGGTGTCACCGTCGATTCGGCCGGTCGCGGAGGCCGCGAGGATATCGCCACCGGTGGTCATGAGTGGGTATGCGGGTACCGGCGCCAGCCCATCGTCGCTTCCCGACGCACGTCCTGGGTGCCACGTAGCCCGGTCGGCCCGAACATCACAATCCACACGGGGCAATAGTCGGCGGAGAGGTGCGGATAGTTCCCGGGAGTTTTGCGCATCGGCGTGTCCCCGCAAACCGCAAATTTAGGTGATCCAATCCTCACTCAATTCTGTGTGATGCAAAACCTTAACGCCCGGAACTGATTTGGGTATCGGCGCGACTACATGACTTGAGACCGTTGCGCGTCCTGCGGATCGGTCGCCGATGAGTAATTTCAAGAATCAAGATGGGGGGTCCGTTGTGAGTAGTGGGACATACGTGGGTCGAGTCGGAGCGCTGGCTGTGGCCTTGGGCATTGGGGTTGCGGGGGTGAGCATCCCCTACTCGGCTTCAGCGGATTCGGGTGACTCGCACTCGTCATCCACCGGATCGTCGGCTCGTTCGAGTCGGCACGACTCAGGCTCGGGTTCAAGTGCGAGCTCGCGTCCAGGCAAGAGAAGCTCCGCAGCCGCCGCGCAGGGAAGCGCCGCCGCAGCGTCGAGTTCCAAGAAGTCGACGTCTGAGTCGGCGCCTGCATCCGCCGCAACTGGGACCCGATCGACAACTCCCACCGCTGACCAGCCCGTGGCGAGCCCCGCCGGCGCGAGGCGCTCCGCCAGCGCGGCTGCCGTCGTGAGCCCGGCGGCGGCTGCTAGCCCGGCTGCGGCTGCTGGCCCCGCCGCTTCGGCGCAGGGTGGGCCGGTTCAAAACTTCATCGCCACGTTCATCGGCAACGGCACCGCCGCTCACCCCGATGCCGGAATTCTGCTCGGCAATGGCTTCAGCTATGACGCCGCCACCTGTACCACCGCGCCCTGCAATGGCGGAAAAGCAGGCCTGATCGGTAACGGCGGCAACGGCTGGGGCGGTGGCTCCGGCGGTGACGCCGGATGGTTCGGCAACGGCGGCAAGGGCGGCGCCGGACTGGACGCAAGCGCCGGTGGCAAGGGCGGAAACGGCGGCGCCGGCGGCCTGCTCTGGGGCAGCGGCGGCGACGGCGGTGACGGCGGCCAGGCCACCTCGATGATGGGTGCCGGCGGTGCCGGCGGCAGCGGTGGCAGCGTCGGAATGCTGATGCTGATGGGCTTCCCGTGGCCGGTCACGTTGTACGGCAACGGCGGTGACGGCGGTGACGGGGGCAGCGCCATGATGGGGATGGCCGGCAAGGGCGGTCACGGCGGCATGGCTGGCTGGATCGGTGACGGCGGTCTAGGCGGCAATGGCGGTGACGTCAACGGCGGAACGATGATGGGAATGATACTGCCACCGCCGGCAGTGGCGGGGGCGGCGGCATGGCCGGTTATCTGTTCGGCAAGGGCGGCGACGGCGGAACCGGCGGCGACGTCATCGGTTCCGGCGGCGGTACTGCTGGCAACGGTGGCTCCGGCGCGATGGCCATGGGCTTCGGCCCCGGCGGCAACGGCGGCAGCGGCGGCACGTTCGGATCATCCGCGACCGGCAACATCACGGGCGGGAACGGCGGCATGGGTGGTCCCGGCGGCTGGGTCTACGGACCGGCCGGCGTCGGCGGCGGCGGTGGCGACGGCAAGGGCACCGGCAACGGCGGGAAGGGCGGCACGGGCGGCAACGGCGTCGGCTTCAGCGACGGCGGTGCCGGCGGCACCGGTGGTCATGCCACCGGCGCCGGCACGGGCGGTAGCGGCGGTGGCGGTGGCAACGGCGGCGTAATCGGCAATGCCGGTGCCGGCGGCGACGGCGGCGACTCGGCTTCCGGCAACGCCGGCAACGGTGGGGACGGCGGGGACTCCGTCTACCTCGGCAACGCCGGCGACGGCGGCGACGCAGGCACTGGTGGCAATGCCGACGGCGGCAACGGCGGCACGTCCACACCCATCATGGGCAACGGCGGCGACGGCGGGAACGGCACCGGCAGCGGCGTCGGCGGCTGCGGCGGCATGGGCGGAATGATGGGCCAGAGCGGAGCGAACGGAACTCCCGACAACATGTCCTGCGGTATGGGCGGCATGGACATGGGCATGGGCGGCATGTAAGAGGCCGCCCCGCGTGGGTGGGGTGGTGGCGGTACTGGCCGCTACCACCCCACCTGCGTTCGCTCAGATGTTGGTCTCGTCGACGTCGAGCCCCAGGGTGTAGGACGTCATCGACAGCGATCCGTAGGCGCAGCCGTCGGTGAGCACGCCGGCGCCACCGTCCTCGGCCGCGGCCAGTCCGGCGAAGTACAGCAGCGGAATGAAGTGGTCCGGGTGTCGGCACCGCGGCCATGTAGTCGCCGTGTTCCTGAAGACGGACGGCGGCGGCGGGATCGTCGAGAACCTGCGCCCGGGCCACGTCGTCGAAGCGTTGCGCCCAGTCGAATCCGCCGTCCTCCAGCGACGGGTCCATGGCGCCCAGGTTGTGAACCACGTTGCCGCTGCCCACGATCAGGACTCCGCGCTCGCGCAGCGCTGCCAGCTTGGCGCCCAGTTCGAGGTGGTACTCCAGCGGCTTGTAGGCGTTGATCGACAGCTGCACCACCGGCACCGAGCAGTCCGGGAAGGCGTGCGCCAGCACCGACCAGGTGCCGTGGTCGATGCCCCAGCTGTCGAGGTCGGCGCCCACCCACGTCGGCTCGACCACCTCGGCGATCTCCTCGGCGAGATCCGGCAGCCCCGGCGCCGGGTACTGCACGTCGAACAGTTCGGCGGGAAAGCCGTAGAAGTCGTGGATCGTTCGCGGCCGCGCCATCGCGGTGACCGCGGTGGCGTTGATGTACCAGTGCGCGCTGATCGCGAGGATGGCCCGCGGCCTGCCGAACGACTCGAGCACCGACCGGCCGAACTCACGCCACGCCGCGGTGTAGCGGTTGGTCTCCAGTGCGTTCATCGGGCTGCCGTGCCCGATGAACGCGGCCGGCATCACGCGCGGTCATGCGTTCAGTTAACCGCATTGCCGATCACGCGCTTGTCGACGCTACAGATCGATGCCGCTGCTCGAGGAGAAGCCGAGTTGCATGCCGAACCCAGAGCTACCAGCGCCGGCATCAGCCGCAACGCGCGAAGTCACGCACCCACGGCCAGTCATTGCAAGCCTTTTCCGAACACCAGCGCGTTGACACGGACGGCATCGACGGGTCTTTCTGTTGAAAGGATCGACGTCACCGTAGGTGGCCCCTGCCGATCTTGCACTTCGTGTGTCACTCGGCTTAACCCAAATCTTCAATGCAATACCGACACGTGTCTTTGTGAATTCCCCGATTTGTGTGGTACCGCGTATGCGCACTGCGTCTACTCGACGGCATTGGCCGTCCCCTACGAACTGCTGACATCTTTGCGCGGGTCTCCTCGCTTGCCTGACGCCCGTAGTTCGGGTTGCCGACGCCACGTCTCTGTTCGGACAATTTTTCGCGAGCTTGCTTCCGACATAACACGACCGAAGCCGGGGTGGGCGTCTCCAAACTTTCCGTAGTTAGGGTTGTCGGAGCCTGCGTTCTGCCCCTTTCGGAGTTTCGACCATTTCGCGCGCTGCTCAATGCCGTGAGCCCGACCGTAGAACGGGTTGTCTTCAGCGAATCGACTTACAGCCTTTTCGCCCCGTCGACCGAATCCTGGCGGCTTCCCGCATTTCGGCCGTCCACTCGATGCCCATCGGACCCAGACCCCCCTGAGACAGATTGAGAAGAGGGTGCCCTTCACGCCGAAGCGACTCGATCCAGGCGATTTCCGCCTGTCCAAGTTCTTCGAGACCCTCTACCCGGTCCAGTACGTCAGCGACAATGTCATCGCCCATGTGTACTCGAAGCCAATCGTAGAAAGGGGTCTTTCTCCCCGACCGGGCAACTTTGACATGCTGTCTCAGGCGAATCTCGACAGGCTTGGTCGTCAGACCTACATAGTGGTAGACGAACTCCGACCGGCGCCTGACCCCATAGATCACGCCTCCGGTCGGAAGTTCGGCAGTCACACAATCTCTGCTCTCAGCGACCCGTCGTCACAACATGCAGCTGACGCAATTTTCCACCTCAGTGCCTTGCAGGGCCATCTGGCGCAGCCGGATGTAGTACAGCGTCTTGATTCCCTTGCGCCAGGCGTAGATCTGGGCCTTGTTGACGTCCCGGGTGGAGGCGGTGTCCTTGAAGAACAGCGTCAGGCTCAGCCCCTGGTCGACGTGCTGGGTCGCCGCGGCGTAGGTGTCGATGATCTTCTCGTAGCCGATTTCGTAGGCGTCCTGGTAGTACTCCAGGTTCTCGTTGGTCATGTAGGGCGCCGGGTAGTAGACGCGGCCGATCTTGCCTTCCTTGCGGATCTCGACCTTGCTCGCGATCGGGTGGATCGAACTGGTCGAGTGGTTGATGTAGGAGATCGACCCGGTCGGCGGGACGGCCTGCAGGTTCTGGTTGTAGATGCCGTGCTTGGCCACCGACTCCTTCAGCCGCAGCCAGTCGTCCTGGTTGGGGATGCGGATTCCGGCGTCTTCGAACAGCTTTCGGACCTTCTCGGTCTGCGGCTCCCACACCTGCTCGGTGTACTTGTCGAAGAACTCACCGCTGGCGTACTTGGACTTCTCGAAGCCCTTGAACGTTTCACCGCGCTCGATGGCGAGCTTGTTCGACGCCCGGATGGCGTGGAAGAGCACCGTGTAGAAGTAGATGTTGGTGAAGTCGATGCCCTCTTCGGAACCGTAGAAGATCCGTTCGCGGGCAAGGTATCCGTGCAGGTTCATCTGGCCCAGGCCGATCGCGTGCGCCTCGTTGTTGCCCTGCTCGATGGACGGCACCGACGTGATCTTGGTCTGGTCGCTGACGGCGGTCAGACCCCGGATGGCCACCTCGATGGTCTGGCCGAAGTCCGGTGAGTCCATCGCCTTGGCGATGTTCAGCGAACCGAGGTTGCAGGAGATGTCCTTGCCGATCTTGCTGTAGGACAGGTCCTCGTTGAACTCCGAAGGCGTGGAGACCTGCAGGATCTCCGAGCACAGGTTCGAGTGGGTGATCTTGCCCTCGATGGGGTTGGCCCGGTTCACCGTGTCCTCGTACATGATGTACGGGTAGCCCGACTCGAACTGCAGCTCGGCCAGCGTCTGGAAGAACTCGCGCGCCTTGATCTTGGTCTTGCGGATCCGTGCGTCGTCGACCATCTCGTAGTACTTCTCGGTGACCGAGATGTCGGCGAACGGCACGCCGTAGACCCGCTCGACGTCGTACGGCGAGAACAGGTACATGTCCTCGTTGTTCTTGGCCAGCTCGAAGGTGATGTCCGGGATCACCACACCGAGGCTCAGCGTCTTGATGCGGATCTTCTCGTCGGCGTTCTCCCGCTTGGTGTCCAGGAAGCGGTAGATGTCCGGGTGATGGGCGTGCAGGTACACCGCGCCGGCACCCTGGCGCGCACCGAGCTGGTTGGCGTAGGAGAACGAGTCCTCCAGCAGCTTCATGATCGGGATGACGCCGGAGCTCTGGTTCTCGATGTTCTTGATCGGCGCGCCGTGCTCGCGAATGTTGGTCAGCAGCAACGCAACTCCGCCACCGCGCTTGGACAGCTGCAGCGCCGAGTTGATCGAGCGGCCGATCGACTCCATGTTGTCCTCGATGCGCAGCAGGAAGCAGCTCACCGGCTCGCCGCGCTGCTTCTTGCCCGAGTTGAGGAACGTCGGGGTGGCCGGCTGGAACCGGCCGTCGATGATCTCGTCGACGAGCTGCTCGGCCAGCGTGGTGTCGCCGGCGGCCAGCGTCAGCGCCACCATCACCACCCGGTCCTCGAAACGCTCGAGGTAGCGCTTCCCGTCGAAGGTCTTCAGCGTGTAGGACGTGTAGTACTTGAACGCGCCCAGGAACGTCGGGAAGCGGAACTTCTTGGCGTAGGCGCGATCCAGCAGCGACTTGACGAAGTTGCGCGAGTACTGGTCGAGAACCTCACGCTCGTAATAGTTCTCGCGGACCAGGTAGTCGAGCTTCTCGTCCTGGTTGTGGAAGAAGACCGTGTTCTGGTTGACGTGTTCCAGGAAGTACTGGCGCGCCGCGAGGGCGTCTTTGTCGAACTGAATGTGGCCGTTCGCGTCGTACAGATTCAGCATCGCGTTGAGCGCGTGGTAGTCAGTCTCCCCCGGCAACGCGTGCGTCGACGTTACAGGCTCAGCAGCTGTGACCGTTGGTGGCACGTGTCCTCGTCCTTCCAGAATTCAGTCAGTTCCGCACGGACGGCTTCCACGTCCTCTGCGGTTCCCATCATTTCGAATCGGTATAGAAGCGGCACCCTGCATTTGTGCGAGACCAGCGTCCCGGCAAAGCAGTACTCGGCACCGAATTGGGTGTTCCCGGCTCCGATCACGCCACGGATCAGAGAGCGGTTGTGCGGGTTGTTCAAAAATCCGATGACCTGCTTGGGCACGTAGCCCTTGGCGTCCAGGGTCGGGCTGTCACCCCGGCCCTTGCCGTAGGTGGGCAGCAGCAGTACATACGGTTCCTGGACCCTGATGGGGCCTTCGATGCCGCTTTTGACCGGAATCCGGACGGCGGGCAGGCCCAGCTTCTGCACGAAGCGGTGGGTGTTCTCCGACACGCTGGAGAAGTACACCAGCCTGGCGCCCCCATCCGGATTCATCACGTGCTCCGTGGCGCCCGGGTCGCTAAGCGCTTACTGCGGTGCTGCCCGCGAGGGACTTGATGCGATCGGGCCGGAACCCGGACCAGTGGTCGCTGCCGGCGACCACGACGGGCGCCTGCAGGTAACCCAGCGCCATCACGTAGTCGCGTGCCTCGGGCACCTCGGTGATGTCGACGATGTCGTAGGTGAGGCCTTCTTTGTCCAATGCCTTGTAGGTGGCATTGCACTGCACGCACGCGGGCTTGGTGTAGACGGTGATGGTCATCGTCGGTATGGCTCCTCAGCGAAACATAATGACGGTCACGGGACTGGCGGTGCGCAGGCACTCATGGATTTTCAGCGTGCTTTCGGACCTCGAAATTCCAAGCCGGCGGAGTCGTCTCGATCGGCTTGGCGAGCCGATTTCGGCGTTCCGGCGGACCTGTGACTCTTGTGGTCTGTCGGCCTGTCAGACACTACACCTAGTGGGTGACAGTCGAGAAGAGATACAACATGTTCTGAATAACAATCGTGAAACTCCCTGGTCGTAACCACTCAAACGCCTTCCGCTCACGGCGTGTCGCACGTCACAACACGCCGAGCCAATCACGTCGAGTCAGGTCTATCAGCAGCCACCGACAAATCCGTCGCACCGCGACACCCGCAGACAGCAAAGCCGCCGGCGGGATCGGCAGGCGACCCGGCCGGCGGCTGCCGGTCACAACTGCGGTTCAGCTGACCTCGGCGGCGAGCTTGCCGAGGGCTTCCCGCACCGCCTCGACGACCTCTGCGCTCTCCCGCGGGTGCTTGCCGTCGAGGGTCGTCGTGGGCAGCGACAGCGTGATGGACTCGACCACGCGCGGTCCGGCGATCCCGAACGACTTGCGCGTCTCGTCGTGAGCCCACACCCCGCCGTACTGGCCGAGCGCGGCCCCGATGACCGCCAGCGGCTTGTCCTTCAGCGCCCCGTTGCCCCATGGCCGCGACAGCCAGTCGATGGCGTTCTTCAGCACACCGGGGATGCTGCCGTTGTACTCCGGGGTGACCACCAGCGTGGCGTCGGCGTCGGCCGCCGCGGCACGCAGCGCCGCCACAGCCGCAGGTGCGTCGTCGGTGTCGATGTCCTCGTTGTAGAAGGGCAACTCCCCCAGGCCGTCGTAGATCGTCACGCTGATGCCGTCGGGCGCCGATTCGGCCGCCAGCTCGGCCAGCTGACGATTGATCGATGCGGCCCGCAGGCTGCCCACCAGCGTCAAGACCTTGATATCCGCCATGTCCGAAGTTCCTTCCGTTGTGTTCCGGATCATCGCACGAGACAACCGGACCGCAGTCCGATTTATTTCCGGCTGAGCTAAAGTGGAGAAGGTGACGGCCGTGGACGGGGTGGGTGAGCTGCCGGTGGTGGCGCAGCACGAGCGCGGCGACGCCGCGCGCAACCGGCTGCGGCTGCTGGACGCGGCTCGCACGCTGATCGCCGAGCGGGGCACCGACGCCGTCTCCATGGACGACATCGCGACCGCCGCCGGAGTCGGCAAAGGCACTGTGTTCCGCAGGTTCGGCAGCCGCGCCGGTCTGATGATGGTGTTGCTCGACGAGGACGAACGCGCCCTACAGCAGGCCGTCCTGTTCGGGCCGCCGCCGCTGGGTCCGGACGCACCTCCCCTGCAACGCCTGCTGGCCTTCGGCCGGGAGCGGCTGCGTTTCGTCGACACCCACCGCGAGCTGCTCTCGGAGGCTAACCGCGATCCCGATGCCCGCCACAACGCGCCGTTCGCGGTGATGCACACCCACGTGCGGGTCCTTCTCGACGCCGCGGGCAGCACCGGCGACCTCGACGCGCAGGCCGACGCACTGCTGGCGCTTCTCGACGCCGACTACGTCACCCGCCAGCTCGTCGACCGCGGCCGGACCCTCGACACGCTGGGCGACGCCTGGGAGAGCGTCGCCCGCAAGCTGTGCGGGAAGTGAGCGCGGCCGAGCCCCGCGACTGGGTCCTGCACGTGGACCTCGATCAGTTCCTCGCCTCCGTCGAGCTGCGCCGCCACCCCGAACTCGTCGGCCTGCCGGTGATCGTCGGCGGCAGCGGCGATCCGACCGAGCCGCGCAAGGTGGTGACGTGCGCCTCCTACGAAGCGCGCGAGTTCGGCGTGCACGCCGGAATGCCGTTGCGCAGCGCGGCGCGCCGCTGCCCGGATGCGACGTTTCTGCCCTCGGACCCGGCCGCCTACGACGAGGCCTCCGATCAGGTGATGGGCGTGCTGCGCGACCTCGGCCACCCCGTGGAGGTCTGGGGCTGGGACGAGGCCTACGTCGGTGCCCAGGTGGCCGACCCGGTGGCGCTGGCCGAGACGATCCGCGCCCAGATCGCCGCCGAGACCGGGCTGGCCTGTTCGGTGGGCATCAGCGACAACAAGCAGCGCGCCAAGGTCGCGACCGGCTTCGGCAAACCCGACGGCGTCTACACCCTCACCGATGCGAACTGGATGGACGTCATGGGCCAGCGGCCCGTCGACGCGCTGTGGGGCGTCGGGCCGAAGACCGCCAAAAAGCTTGCCAGCCTGGGTATTACGACGGTCTGGCAGCTGGCGCACACCGACGCCGAGCAGCTCACCGCGACGTTCGGCCCGCGAACCGGCCTGTGGCTGCTGCTGTTGGCCAAGGGCGGCGGGGACTCGACGGTCAGCGCGGAGCCGTGGATTCCGCGTTCGCGCAGCCACGTCGTCACCTTCCCGCGCGACCTGACCGAGCGCGCCGAGATGGACGGCGCCGTCGTCGATCTGGCTCGCCAGGCCCTGGCCGACGTCGTGGCGCAGTCGCGCATCGTGATCCGCGTGGCGGTCACCGTGCGCACCAACACCTTCTACACCCGGACCAAGATCCGCAAGCTCGACCGGCCCAGTGTCGACGCCGAGGAGATCTGCGCGGCGGCCCTGCGCGTGCTCGACCTGTTCGACCTCGACCGGCCGGTGCGCCTGCTCGGGGTGCGGCTGGAACTCGCACCGCCGCGCGTCGAGTGAGGACTCCCGCAGACGAAATGCGAGTGGCCCCCTGCGAGGTTCCTCACTCAACGCGATCTGCCAGCGTCGCAATGAGATTCAGGCAGACGGCAGGGACGGCGCCCCGCGGGGCCGCAGCGCGCGGGTGAACACCACGTTGACGCGGGTCATGACCACGCTGTAGGGCCGCCACGCCAGCCGTTTGAACGCATACAGCGCGCGAATGTCGGCCGAGGTGAAGATCAGGAAGCGGTTCTTGGCGATGCCCGCCAGAATCCGGTCGGCGACCTTCTCCGGCGCCACCGCGTGTCCGCTGAACAGGCCGACCAGGCGCTGCACCTTCGGGTGCTCGCGGTCCACGCCGGCGATGTGCACGGTGTCGACCAGCGGCGTGTTGACCGCGCCCGGAACCACCACCGACACACCGATGTCGTGGCGGGCCAGGTCGAACCGCAGCACCTCCGACAGCCCGCGCAGCCCGAACTTGCTGGCGCTGTAGGCGGCGTGCCAGGGCAGCGCCACCAGGCCGGCGGCCGACGAGACGTTGACCAGCTGACCGCCCCGGCCGGCGGCGACCATCGGCGGCAGGAACGTCTCGATGACGTGGATGGGGCCCATCAGGTTGACGTCGATCATCGACCGCCAGTGCTGGTGGGTCAGGTGCTCGACGGTGCCCCACGCCGAGATGCCCGCGATGTTCATCACGATGTCCATCGCCGGGTGGCGGGTGTGGATGTCGGCGGCGAACCGGGCCACCGCGTCGTAGTCGGAGATGTCCAGCGCACGATGTTCGGGCACGTCGGCGCCCAGCGCGCGGGCATCGGCGACGGTCTGTTCCAGCCCGTCGGGGTTGACGTCGGTGAGGTAGAGCTCGGCGCCCTCGCGAGCCAGGCGCAGCGCGGTGGCCCGGCCGATCCCGCTGGCCGCGCCGGTGACGAACACCCTCTTGCCCGCGAAGCTGCCGGTCATGCCCTCAGCCGCCGATCCGTCCGCCCCACAGCGACGCGCAGCCAGAGCTTCTCCAGGATCCGCACCGCGGCGTCCATGTCGTGGCCGGGGCCCAGGAAGGCCGACTCACCGGACAACGTGAACGCGGTGGTCGCCGCCAGCGTCCGGACCAGCCCGTGGATGTCGTCGGTGATCGGGTCGGCAGTCCCGTTGCGGATCTCGGCCTCGACGATCGGCACGATCTGGGCGACGACGGCCTCGTTGAAACCGTCGAGAATCTCCCGGATCTCGGCGTCGGTGTGGCGGGCGGCGTTGCAGGCCGACATCACCGGATCGTTGTGCGCGTACACCGCCGCCGCGCTGCGCACCATCCGCTCGGCGAAGGCCGCCGGCGTCTCCTCCGGGCCGCGCGGGGCGAACGAGTGGGTGAGTTCCTCGAGTTCCTGGTTGGCTTCACCGATGAGGTGCGCCAGCACGGCGTACTTCGAGTCGAAGTAGAAGTAGAAGCCCGAGCGGGCCACGCCGGCCCGGTCGCTGATCATGCTGACCGACAGCTCGGAGAACGGTTTCTCCTCCAGCAACTCGCGGACGGCCTGGACGATCGCGTGCCGCTGCTTGTCCCCGCGGCGGCGGGGCGCCTCGACGGAGTCCTGGTGCGCGGTCACCCGTTCACCTTGCACCACGCCCGGGCCGAAATGAAACTTGACACGCGTCAACACTCGTGGTGAGGATGGTGATGGACCCGGCCAGGTCCACCGCCCGTCCCTTCACCAGGAGCGTCGATGGCCACGATCAGTACCCAGCAATACCTGCTCGACCAGGCTAAGCGGCGGATCACCACGTCGCCGCTGATCACCCTGCCCGGTATGGGTCTGGTGGAGAAGCGGTTGCTGGAACGTGAGTGGCCTCAGCATCCGATGGCGATGCCCCCGGCAGGCAGCGATCTGCGGCCGGTGATGGGCGATGCGCGGGCTGCCGATCCTCGGGCACATGATCGAGACGTTCCGCGGCGGCCCCGACTATTGGCTGGACGCCTACCGTAAGCGCGGCCCGGTGGTGCTGCTCGACTCACCGATCATCCCCACCGTGGCGGCGCTGGGACCCGACGCGGCTCAGGCGCTCTACACCAACAAGAACAAGGACTTCTCCCAGCAGGGCTGGACACCGGTGATCGGTAAGTTCTTCAGCCGGCGGTCTGATGCTGATGGACTTCGAGGAGCACATGTTCCATCGGCGGATCATGCAGGAGGCATTCACCCGCAGCCGCCTGTCGGGATACACCGAGCAGGTCGACAAGGTCGTCTCGCAGGTCGTCGCCAACGACTGGGTGACCAACGATCCCCGCTTCCTGCTCTACCCGGCGATGAAGGAGCTCACGCTCGACATCGCCTCGGTGGTGTTCATGGGTCACGAGCCCGGCAGCGACCGCGAACTGGTCACCAAGGTGAACAAGGCATTCACCGTCACCACCCGCGCCGGAAACGCGATCATCCGCACCAGCGTGCCGCCGTTCACCTGGTGGCGGGGGCTCAAGGCCCGCGAGTACCTCGAGAGCTACTTCGAGCAGCGTGTCCGGGAGCGCCGCGGCAAGGGCGGTTCCGATCTGCTGAGCGTGCTCTGCCAGACCGAGGACGAGGACGGTAACCGGTTCTCCGACAACGACATCGTCAACCACATGATCTTCCTGATGATGGCCGCCCACGACACGTCGACGTCCACCGCCACGACGATGATCCACCAACTCGCCGCGCATCCGGAGTGGCAGGAGCGCTGCCGCGACGAGTCCGACCGGCTCGGCGACGGACCCGTGGACATCGAGTCGCTGGAGAAGCTCGAGTCGCTCGACCTGGTGATGAACGAGTCGATCCGGTTGGTGACGCCGGTTCAGTGGGCGATGCGCCAGGCGGTGCGTGACACCGAACTGCTCGGCTACTACCTGCCTAAGGGCACCAACGTGATCGCCTACCCGGGCATGAATCACCGGCTCGCCGAGATCTGGACCGAGCCGGAGAAGTTCGACCCCGACCGCTTCGCCGAGCCGCGCAACGAGCACAAGCGCCACCGGTACGGGTTCACGCCGTTCGGCGGTGGCGCGCACAAGTGCATCGGCATGGTGTTCGGCCAGCTGGAGGTCAAGACCATCCTGCACCGGCTGCTGCGCAAGTACCGACTCGAGCTGCCGCGGCCGGGCTACCGGCCGCGCTACGACTACGGCGGGATGCCGGTGCCGATCGACGGCATGCCGATCGTGTTGCGCCCGCTGCGCTGATCAGTCCGAGGTCGGCGCAGCAGCAGGCGGTTCGCACAGGCGATGACGGCGAACAGCGCCGACTCGGTGGCGTCCTGCGCCCAGCCCATCGCCCATTGGTCGTTGTGGCCGTCGCCGCCGCGGACGAAGGTCGCGGTGTGCTCGCCCGCCTGCAGCTGGTGAAAGCCCGTCATCTCCACGCCGATGCCCCGGTCGTGGAGCATCGCGGTCAGCGCGGCCACCGGTCCGCTGGCCCGTGCGGTGGCGGTTTCAGTGCGGTCGCCCAGCGCCAGCGTTGCGCGGAAGCTGCGGACCTGCGCGCCGAGCCGGGTGGCGGGACGCTGCACGTCGTCGCACGTCCAGTCGCCGAGCCGAAGCGGTCCCCCACTCGGGCTGTACCTGGCGGTGAAGTCACTCCACGACATGGTCTGCGCGTCGTCGCGTAGGCCCCGGGGCAGCGGCGCGCAGAACCGTGGGGACGGTTCGGGCTGATCGGTGATGCGGTGGTTCATGGTTTCGGTCTTTTCGGGAGAACGAAGGTGACCGACGTCGTAGCAGCTCCGACCCACAGCGGGGGGTCGGTTCGGATCAGACCCCGCTGTGGGTTGCTACTACGAGATGAGCGTTGACGCACGGCCGCGATGGTAGTCCCCGGCTCAGAAGCGGTGCAAATGAGTTGTGCATTGCGCCGCCGCGACGAACGCGTCGAACAGTCGGATCCGGTCAGCCTCGGGTCCGTACTCGTCTTCGGGATGCCACTGGACGCCCAGATAGAAGCAGTCTGGGTCCTCCACCGCCTCGACGATGCCGTCCAGGGCACGGGCGGCGACCACCAGGCCGCGTCCGACTTCGTCGACAGCCTGGTGATGGCCGGATCTGCCGATCACCCGGTCGGTACCCAGGATGGATGAGAGCCGCGTGCCCGGCACGACGTCGATCGGCTCGTCGACGAACTCCGGCTCGCCGGGCGCCCCGTGGTGCAGCACGTAGTCCACGATGTCCGGGATGACAGTGCCCCCTCGGGCCACATTCAACAGCTGAGACCCCCGGCAGATGCCGAAGACCGGGCGTCCTGCGGCCTCCGCGGCCCCGATGGCGGCCAACGCGTCCCGATCCGCGCGCGCGTCGACACCGTAAGTGGCCGGGTTGAGTTCGGTGACGCCGTAACAGCTGCCGTCGATGTCGCCGCCGCCGAGTAACAGAAGACCGTCGAAATCTGCTGCACTCGAGGGCTTCTCGAGCGGCACACCGGTGTCCCAAAGATCGTAGGACGCATCGAGTTCGACCAGCGTCGTCAACGCCACGCGGGTGAACCTGCGGATGAGTTCGACATCGGCGGCGCTGATGTCCGGGTAGTTCAGCGAACCGAGCACACATACGTGTGCCCGCGGCGTCTGCGGCATCGGCAGATCCGGAATGACGTCCTCGCGGTGCACACGGCACTCGACGGTCATTGCCCCTGCTTTCGTTTGGCGGCTCGGTCGACGAGATCGGAGAACAGCGCGCCGTCGGTCTGCGATGTGGCGTGCCGGTCCTCGGGGTGCCACTGGACGGCGACGACGTCGGCGCGGCGATGCTCGACGGCCTCGATGACGCCGTCCCTCGCGACCGCCGAGACGACCACGTCGGCGCTGATCAGGTCGAGGGCCTGATGATGGTAGGACGAGACCTCGATGTCGAGCGCACCCACCACGGCGTGCAGCCGGGAGCCTTCCACCACGTCGACCCGATGAACCGAATCGTGATGGACGGTGCAGGTTTCGGTGACGTGCTGCACAAGCGTCCCGCCGAGCGCGACGTTGAGTACCTGCATACCGCGACAGATCGCGAGAGTGGGCATGTCGAGTTGGATTGCGGCCAGGGTGACAGCGATGTCGAACTCGTCCTGAAATGCGACCGGGTCTCGGACATCCGGTGAGGGTTGGGCGCCGTATCGGTGCGGCTCGATATCGGCTCCGCCCGGAAGGACCAGACCGTCAAGGCCCGCCAGCCGCTCCGGCAGTTCGGCGAGCGGGTCTGAAGCCGGTCCGTGCAGAATCAGCGGCTCACCCCCAGCTGCCCACACCGCCTCGCAGATCGCTTCTGCCGCAAGGGTTGCCGAGAAGCGCAGAACCGGCACATTGCTTGCCCGTCGTCCCACCACGGCCACCAGCGGCCGGGGCATCCTCACTGCGGGAAGGGGTATTCGAGCGTGGGAAGCCACGTGTTCCACACCTGGCGCAACACGCCCGACTCGATGAGGCGACCGAGCGCACCGTCGATATCGGCCAGGACGTCGGGCCGGTCCTTCGACACCGCGATCCCCCACCTGTTGGCGGTCTGCACCGTGAAGGCGAGTTCGTAGTCGGGGTGCGTGGCGCCCAGCGGGACGAACACCACGTCGTCGTCGACGACGGCGTCGACCTCACCGCTGCGCAGCGCAGCCAGCATGTCGGCGTACACGTCGTCGGAGCCCGCCCCGAACGCCACTGGGATGGCTCCGGCGAACGTCTGCGCCAGTGTCATGTTGGTGCTGTTCTCGATGGCGGCGACCTTGCGGCCGACGAGGTCCTCCGCAGAATGGATTCCAGCACCGCGGCGAACCAGCACACCCTCGTGGAAGATCGCATAGGGCCGGGTGAAGTCGACCTGAGCCAGCCGTTCGGCTGTGATTCCCTGCCCGCACAGAACGGCATCGGCATCGCCGCGCTGTACCGCCGGGATCATGTCAACCCAGGGCACGCGGACCCATTCGACGGGCCGGCCGAGTTCCGCGCCGAGCGCCTCGGCGACACCGGGTTCGTAGCCGGTGCGACCGTGTTCGGCAGTCCACAGCGAGAACAGTGGCGGGGCCTCGGCGTCGAGGCAGGCCAGCCGCAGGGGCGCGGTCACGGCGTGTCGTCCCAGTACATCTCGCGCTCCCAGTCGGTGACGTACCCGCAGAACCGCGCCCACTCGTCGGCGTGGAAGTCGACCAGCAGTTCCGAAAGCTTCGGTCCGAAAGTCGACGTCAGGAGCTCATCGGCGCGGAAAGCCTCGATGGCCTCACCCAGCGTCAGCGGCAGGGCGGGGAACCTGTCGTCCTGCGGGCTGTCGTAGGACGAGCCCTGGGTCGGCGCCCCGGGGTCGGTCGCGTTCTTCATGCCGTCCTCGCACGCGGCGAGGATGACCGCGTGTGACAGGTAGGGATTCACCGCGGCGTCCGGCAACTTGTACTCCAAGCGCCCCACCGTCGAGAGCCGCACGGTGCAGGTTTTGTTGTCCAGTCCCCAGTCGATTCGTGACGGGGCGAATTGCCCTGCGTCCCAATACCGTTTGTAGGAATTGACCGTTGACCCGTTGACCAGCATGGCGCCGGCCGTGTGCGCCAGCAGACCGCCGAGCGCGTGCCGCCCGATTTCGGACAGATGCAGTTGGGTGACGCCGGGGTCGGCGAGGACATTGACATCGTCTCGCCAGAGACTGAAGTTGTGGTGACAGCCGTTGCCCATCATGCCGGTTCGCGGCTTGGGCATGAAGCTCGCCTGGATTCCGAGTTCGCGGGCGACCTGCTTGCAGATTTGCCGGTAGGTGGTGAGCCGATCGGCGGTGAGATCGGCGCGGTCGTACATGAAGTTCAGTTCGACCTGGAACTCGTCCTCGTAGTCGCCTTCGACCATGTCCAGGCTGAGCGCCTGGGCGTACTCGACGACCTTCTTGACGATCGGCCGGTTCCGCTCCAGATGCTCGATGTGGTACGCCGGGCTCGAACCCGGTCGGAAGTGCGCATCGAGCCCCTCCCCTTGCCACGTCATCTCCGGTTCGCAGCCGGTCCTCAATTCCAAGCCGGTTCGGTCGGTGAAGCCGACGTGCAGCCGTCGGAGTAAACCCCTTGTATCGCAGGCGAATTCGGTCCCTGCGTCGTCCGCCAGATGGCCTGGCTGGTAAAGCCTGCAGAACACCCGGGCGAAGCTGGTGTCCCACGGCAATACGGCGAAGGTCTCCAAATCCGGCAACGCGGTGTACTCCGGAGCGTTCACGCCCCCGGCCAACAGGACGCCTTCGCGGGTGCCCTGGAGGTTGGCGACCGCGGTCTGGTGCTGTTGCACACCCTTGACGCGCGAGCCGCTCGAAGTGCCGGGCCGGAGCCACTTTGCCGACGACCCGACCGGTGATGGTGATCGCCTGGAAGTAGACGAACTCCACCCCTCGATCGGAGATCGTCTCGAGTGCTGCGGCGAGGTCGGCGCTGCTCGCGTTGGCCTGACGGTGGGCGTCCAGCGCGGTGGTGCTCATAAAGTTCCTTTCGGTGGCTGGAGCAGTCGGTCAGGAGCCTGGCGTGAAGCCGACGGGAAGCGTGTTCGGTCCGGTGTTGCCCGAGTCCGGCAACCAGGTCGCGCCGGGCAATTCGTGAGGATCGCGCATCCGGCGGGCCAGCAGCGGCAGCGCCTCGCTCATGTCGGCGCGCGCGACGAAATGCCCGAGGCAGTAGTGCACTCCACCGCCGAACCCGAAATGCGGCCTGCGTTCTGCGGTGATGTCGAAGCCCGGCTCGAACACGCGGGGGTCGGTGCCGGCCGACTCGCTGTAGAGGTGCACGGTGGTACCGGCCCTCAGCAGCACGCCCTCGTACTTCGAAGTCCTCGATGACCTCCCGGGTCACCCAGCGGGTGGTGGGATTGACCCGCATGACCTCTTCGACCGCTCTTGGCGCCGAGCTCGGGCCGCTGCGCCAGCAGCCGCCACTGGTCGGGATGGCTCAAGAACGTCTGCATCGCCAGGCCGAGCTGGTTGCGGGTGGTGTCGAACCCGCCAAAGATCAGCAATACCAGGCCGTCCCGCAGTTCGTCGTCGCTCAGCCGCCCCTCTTCGGGCGACGAGGCGTTGACCAGGCGGTGACGAAGTCGTCGCGCGGGTTGGCCCGCGCGGTCGGCGACCACCTCGTCGCAGTAGGCGTACAGCCGGGCCAGGGCGGCCTCGATCTTGGGCAGGTCCTGCTCGAGCGTCACTCCCATCGCCAGCCCGAGTGTCGCGGACTCGGAGGCGATGACATTCCACTCCGACTCGGGAAGTCCGAGCATGATCGCGATGACGCGGGCCGAGTACGGCTCGGCGAATTCGCTGACAAACTCGCAGCGGCCGGGTTCGGCGAAGTTGTCCACGAGCTCGCCGGCCAGGGCCTGGAATCGCGGAACGAGACCGACGATGAGCTGCTGGGAGAACGCCGGGGTCATCAAGCCGGCGCAGACGGCGGTGCTCCTCGCCCTCCTTGTTGAGTAGCCAGCTCGACCACCACCGCGCGAACTGGCCTTCGGTCACGCCGTTGTGGGCCGGCCAGGCGATCGAACCTTGGCGTAGTTGACGGCTCTTCAACAGTTTGTTCATCTGCTCGTAGCGCAGCACTGCGATGCCGTACGGGGTGGTCGCGTACCAGCTGCGCTCGCGCGCCTCGTGGACAGCCTTGGAGGTAATCGAGAACGCCGGGTCGGCGACGTCGAAGGCGGGCACCGGGCCAGCTGCGGCAGACGACATGAGGATCACCTTCACGAGCGGGACATCAAACAGTCCTTAAATACTCTAGAAGTAGAGGCTTGATGTCAATGGCCAGATCCGTTCGGGCTTGAAGGTCGGCGCGCAGTCTCACGCCGTGGCCTCCGGCCAAGCGATCGCGAGCACCCACTCGGTGCCCAGCGGCATCTCCGCGACGTCGCGGAAGCGAGCCGAATCCGATGCCGGCCCGGGCTGCGGCATGGCCGACAGCAGCGACCCGACGAACCAGCGCGGGGTGTTGGCCGCGATCACCCGTCGCTCGGTATTGACTACGACGGCATCGTCCGAGCTCTGCCGGAGCACCTCGATGAGTTTGCGCTCCACCTGGCCGACAACCAGGTCGGCTCCGGCCACACCGAGAAAGTCCCCGTCGGCGACGACCGGGATGGTGGCGGTGATGCGTGTACATGTCCGATCCGCTGTAGTCGACGTACGGGCCGTAGGCGACCCGAGCCTGTCCGCGCTGGGCCAGCTGGTACCAGTCCATCTGCAGGTAGTCGTAGACATCGATGCTGGTCGGGTCGAAGTTCAGCCGCAGCCGGGCCACCCGCTCGTTGTGCCGCTGCCACCACGCCATGTACCGCTCGCGACCCTCGACCACGAATCGGTGCGCGCGACAAAGCCCATGCCCCACGACGCCCTGCTCGCGGGTCAGCAGCTCCGCGAGCAGCCGCTGCAGTCCGCTGAAGTGCGCCTCGGTCAATGCCGCGCGCGCCGGCCGGCTGCGACAGCACCTCCTCGGCGACCTGGCCGAGCAGCTCGTACACCGGTTCCAGTGACTGCGATGCCCGCTCGGCGAGATCGCGCGCCAGCGCGTCGCCGGTCATTGGGCCGACTCCGTCGGTCGACAGCTCGAGGTTGATCTCGGGTCAGCCGCGCCAGCTGTCCCATCACATGGTCTTCGGCCAGCCGGCGCGCCTCCACCGGATTCTCCGACGCGACCGCCGCGGCGATGTCGTGCTGCTGTTCGACATGGGCCGCGATGTCGACAGGCGGGCCGATCGGCAGCCAGATCAGTCCCGCCACCTCGGCCTGCAGGTTGGCCTCGCGACGGGCCAGCCGGGCCGACTGCGAGGCTACCGCGACCTGGATGTGGAACCGGCTGTCGGCCCGGATACGGTCGCCCAGGGTGGCAGCCGCGCCGAGCTGATCGGTGAGCGCGAACAGCCGCCGCACCGTGTAGGACGCGGCACGCTCGGCGGCCAGGCGGGCGGCCTGCCCCGCGACGGCGGTGTGTTCGTCGAACAGGTCACGCAGGTCAGAGGCGCTCATTGCAGCGACTAGCCGCGACCGTCAGCGCCTCGACCGGAGGACCCTCGGGCCGCCGCACGAACGAGCCGCCGCTACGACCACGGCGCGTTTCGACCAGTTCCTGCTCGCGCAGGGTGGCCAGCGCCTCTCGGACCGTCATCGGGGCGACGCCGAACTGGGCCGCGAGGTCGACCTCGACCGGCAGCCGCTCGCCGTCGTCCAGCAGCCCCAGATGGATCGCCTCGGTGATGCGCTGCACGATCTCGTCGGTTCGGCTGACCGGGGCTTCCGGGCGCGACGAGCGGCGACAATGACGACACCGGCCCCTCCTCCGCGGACGTCCCAGCCGATCGATACGACACCGGCAACGTACCCGATTTCCGATGAATTCTGCCGTTCCTGTTGCCGTATAAACAATAGCTCTGTAGTTTTTCGGCACGCCCGACTTACGTGGAAGAAGGCAGTCGATGTCCACACCCAGCGCGCCGAATCCCGCCGACGACGGCTACTACGGGTTCCACGAGGAAGACGACGTCAGGCGCCTGCCGCGCTCGGCTACACGTCGGAGTTCAAGCGGGACATGAGCCTCGTGGGCCAACTTCTCGCTCGGCTTCACCTACCTCTCGCCGGTCGTCGGCGTCTACACCCTGTTCGCCTTCGCCCTCGCCACCGGCGGCCCGCCGATGATCTGGTCGCTTCGTCATCGTCGGCGTCGGCCAGTTCCTCGTCGCGCAGGTCTTCAGCGAGGTCGTCGCGCAGTTCCCGGTCGCCGGCGGCGTCTACCCGTGGGCCCGCCGGCTGTGGGGCCAGCCAAGTGGGCCTGGATGACCGGCTGGGTGTACCTGATCGCGCTGCTCGCGACCATCGCGTCGGTCGGTTTACGGCGCCGGCCCGTACGTCGCCGCGGTCCTCGGCGTCGACGCGACCGTCGAACAACGCGATCCTGTGCGCCCTCGCCCTGCTCGCGATCGCGACGGTCATCAACTTCGGCGGCACCAAGGTGCTGTGCGTACGCCGGCCATCGCCGGCTTCACCGCCGAGATCATCGGCGCGCTCGTCGTCGGCGGCTGGCTGCTGATCGCCCACCGCGAGCACGAGCCTCGGCGTCCTGTTCGACACGCTTCGGCGCCGGCGGGCGACGGCAATCTACCTGCCGGCCTTCGCCGCCGCGGCCCTGATCGGCGTGTACCAGTACTACGGCTTCGAGGCCTGCGGCGACGTCGCCGAGGAGGTGCCCGAACCCGGGCGTGCGCATCCCGAAGTCGATGCGCCGCACCATCTACATCGGCGGTGCCGCCGCGACCTTCGTCTGCCTGGCGCTCATCCTGTCGGTGACCGACATCGCCGCCGTCATCTCCGGCGAGGACGCCGACCCGGTCAGCACCGTCCTCAACGAGGCGTTCGGCGAGACCGGCGTCGCAAGATGGTCCTCGTCGTCGTGCTGATGTCGTTCCTGTCCTGCGCGATGAGCCTGCAGGCGCCGCGAGCCGCCTGGCCTACTCCTACGGCCGCGACGACATGATCATGGGCAGGGCCTGCTGCTCAAGAAGTTCTCCGCCAGCCGGCACGTCCCGCCGTACGCACTGCTCCTCGCCGCCGCGGTCGTCCCGGCGGTCATCGTGATCGGCGCGAAGTTCTCGACCGACGCCCTCACGAAGATCATCAGCTTCGCGGCCCTCGGCATCTACATCGCCTTCCAGATGGTCGTGCTGGCCGCGCTGCGCGCCCGGCTCAAGGGCTGGATGCCCTCCGGCAAGTTCACGCTCGGCACGTGGGGCGTGCCGGTCAACGTCGCCGCCCTGATCTACGGCGTCATCGCCATGGTCAACATGGCGTGGCCGCGCACCCCGACGCGTCGTGGTCGACAACTACATCGTCGCGTTGTCCGCGGCCGTCGTCATCGGCATCGGCCTGGTCTACATGGCGGTCCATCCGCTGCACGACCGCAGCACAGCCCCCTACGCGGACGCCATCCCGACCGGCGCCCGCCGGGAGCCCTAAGGCTCACGCCTTGTCAGTCGCCGAGGGAGTCGATGGCCGACTGGAGTTTGGCGGTGACCTCGTCGGCGACCGGCCGTAGCTTGGCCTCGCCGGTGACCTCCACGAGCAGCTGGGGGTTCATCGCCTCGACGTGCACGGTGGTGTCGTCGGGCTCGCGGCGCACGACGACGTTGCACGGCAGCAGCAGCCCGATCTGACGGTCGATGCTGACCGCGCGCTGGGCCAGCGGCGGGTTGCAGGCACCGAGGATGACGTAGTCACCGAGCTCGTCGCCGGCCGACTCGCCGAGCTTTGTGCTCAGCGTGGCCTTCATGTCGATCTCGGTGAGCACACCGAAACCCTGCGCGGCCAACGCCTCCCGCGTGCGGGTGACCGCGTCGTCGAAGGATGCCGCGCAGTGTGGTGGACAGTGCGATGCCCATGGTCACTCCCTTGGGTTGTCACGCGAGAGCGAGGAACAGCTTCTCGAGCTCCGCCTCGTTCATGGGCTTGCCGCCGTCGGCCGCTTCACCGGTGACGCACTCTCGCAGCCCGGTGGCCACGATCTTGAAGCCGGCCCGGTCCAGCGCGCGCGACACGGCGGCGAGCTGGGTCACGACGTCCTTGCAGTCGCGGCCCTGCTCGATCATCGAGATCACGCCGGCGAGCTGGCCCTGCGCCCGGCGAAGCCGGTTGAGCACCGCGGCGATGGCGTCTTCGTCACCAACCATTGGGAAACCTCCTCAGGTGTATTCGTCAAGCGTACCCGCGGGGGTATAACAGCACGACCCGACAATTCATGCCCGTGTCGTCGGGAATACCCTATGGGGTATATTGGTTGACGATGTCGAACCCACCCGAAAGGACATCATCGTGAGCACCGTCAACGTCACCGCCGACGACTTCGAGTCGACGATCGTCGACAACCCGATCGTCGTCGTCGACTTCTGGGCCTCCTGGTGCGGACCGTGCCGGGCCTTCGCCCCGGTCTTCGACCGCTCCGCCGCGGCGCACCCCGACGTCGTGCACGCCAAGGTCGACACCGAAGCCGAGCAGCAACTCGCCGCCGCCCTGCAGATCAGGTCGATCCCGACGATCATGGCGTTCCGCGACGGCATCCTGGTCTACAGCCAGCCCGGCGCGATGCCCGCGCCCGCGTTCGAGGAGCTGATCACTAAGGTCAAGGAACTGGACATGGACGAGGTCCGCGCGACCATTTCCGCCCGCGAAGACGCCGCCCACGCCTAACCGTCACGGACGAGGAGAGATCATGTGCTACCCCGTTGAATGCCCGCGCTGCCACAAGACCACCTGGGCCGGCTGCGGCGAGCACGTCGCCGACGTCAAGAGCTCCGTGCCGCCGGCTCAGTGGTGCACCTGCGACGCGCAAGGCTCGGCGCAGCGCTGAGCCTGCCTGCGCACAGCGTCATTCGGTCACCGACAGCGCGCTGACGAACAGCGGCAGGAACGGCCGGTGGTTGGCCGCTCCCCCGCGTCGGTACGGCATGCTGTCGGCTGAGGCCGCATACCACTGCGAGCGGCTGACGTCGGTCAGGTCGAGCCGGTGCTCGCACAGCGTGGCCAGCGTGTGCAACAGCAGGGTTCCGGTGCGGCCGTTGCCCTCCCGGAACGGATGAACCTGGTTGTAGTCGGCGTACCACCGCGCGAACTCGAACGCGAGCCGCGCGGTGTCGCCGGCTTGAACCTCAGCGGGTATTGCCCGCGCCCTGGCGTCGAGTTCGGCGACCGCATCGGCCAGATCGGCCTGCCAGGCGAAAACGGTCTCACCGCGGCGTAGTTCGGTGACCCGTAGCCGCCCCGCCCACGAGTAGACGTCGGCGAAGACCTGCTCGTGCAGCGCGCGCACGTCGAGGTCGCCAACCCCCACCTCTCCGGCGGCAAGCCGCTGGTGCCACTGTGCGGTGCGCCCGGCGGTCGCGACGAATTCGAGTTGGGCGAGCACCTCGGGGGAATCGGTGCCGAAGTTGTTGCGCAGCGTCGTGGTTCCCGGGATGAGGTAGGGCCGCTTGCGGCGCAGGGTCCGCCTGCGTGGAGCCGGCGGCGGGACGAGGGATCGATGTTCGGCGAGGTATTCGGCGAATGTGCTTTCCCCGCTGAGCAATTCGGCCAGGGTGTGCAGATGGCGGTCGGTGGGCCGCCAGCCCTCGAGGCGCTGCGCGGCCACCGTCTGGTCGATACCGTGCCGCAGGCCCGGCGACAGTCGGTCGCGCGGATGCATTCAGCTCGGCATCGAGGACAGGAACTCGAGCTTGCGGCGAACGCCGTTGACCTCACGCGCGATCGACCGCAGGGTGGCGCGCTCCTGCGGCGCCAGATCCGACATCGACACGACGTCGTCGACCCGCTCACCGGCCAGCCACGGCGCTGTTCGCAGGCGCCACCGGATCCGGGACAGCGCCACGTAGCAGTCCTGCAGGCTCGATGCGTCCTCGGTGTCGATCACCGAAGCGGCGGCGGCGTCGTTGAGACGCTGCATCGTCGTCAGCGCCTCCGATCCCGCCGACAGCGCGCCCCAGCGGGCGATCTTGACGATCGGATCGATCACCGCCGACTTGAGGTCGGCCCGGTCCACCTGGGTGGCGAAGATCCGCAGCCGCGACGGGATGGACGCCCGCACCCAGGTGGCGTCCTGCAGCATCGACTTGCGCGCGATCGGATGTCGCCCGACGGCGGCGATGACGTGCGGTCGCAACCGTTCGCGGCGCTCGACCTCGGTGACGCTCCAGGCATCGGCCAGCAGGCCCAGCATCACCACGCCGCGGTCCTGGTCGGGCGCGGCCGCCCAGCGTTCGATGCCGTCGGCCCAGCTGACGTCGCGGCGGCAGAACCGAAGCCGGCTGGCCAGCACACCATTGTCGTCGAGCGGCAGTCCGCACGCCTCCAGCAGCGCGTGCACCTCGGCGGCCAGCGTCAGGGCATGGGTCTTGCCGTCGTCGTCGACGTCGTCGGCCAACGCGACCAGCGTCTCGACATCCGAGCCCGGGACGGCCTCGCCGCGCCCGACGCTGCCGGAGACGAACCATGTCCAGCGTGGCTGGGCTCCCCCTGCCGCCGCCGTCGCCACCAGTCGTGCCGTGGTCGCCACCGTGGTCCGCATCGCCTCCGACCACGCCGCGGCGAGCGTCGGCGTCGGAGTGTGACCGCCCAGTTCGGCGACCACCGCCTGCTGGGCCCGCTTGACCGCGGCGCGCAACATCGCCTCGTCGCTGGCGGCGTCGATCTCGGCGATCGTCGCCATGAGGCCACGACTGGACTGCGGGTCGATCATGGCGTTGATTCTCGCCTGCCGGGGCCCGCGCCGTGCGCGGTTGGCGTGGTCACACAGATGTGACATGGCGGAAACCGCGACAACAACTGGATGGCCTAATTTCTGTCACACGACAGTTATGACCCGGGTCAATGGCGATCCGGCCGTCCCTCACCACAGGAGCGCGCCAATGACCGCCACCTTCGATCCGGCGATCTCGTCCCAGGAGGACGCCGACACCCTCGCCGAACTGGGCTACACCCAGGAACTGCACCGCGGCATCGGCGGGTACGCCGCCTTCGCCTCCGGCTTCTCCTTCGTCTCGATCCTGACCACGGTCTTCGCGTTCTTCCCGCTGGGCTTCGCCCTCGGCGGCCCGGCGTTCTTCTTCACCTGGCCCATCGTGTTCGTCTGCCAGTTCTGCGTGTGCCTGGTCTTCGCCGAGCTGTCCGGGAAGTTCCCGGTCGCCGGGGCGATCTACCAGTGGTCGCGCCGACTGGCCGGCAACGCCGTCGGCTGGTTCGCCGGCTGGTTCATGCTGATCGGCTACATCGTCAGCATCGCGGCGCTGGCCATCGCCATGCAGACCGTGCTGCCGCCGATCTGGAGCGGCTTCCAACTCGTCGGGACCGACATCGATCCGCTGTCGGTCGAGGGCGCGACCAACGGCATCATCCTCGGCAGCATCACCATCGTGCTGTGCACGATCATCAGCGCCGCCGGGGTGCGGTTCATGGCCCGCATCACCGTCACCGGGGTGACGATCGAGATCATCGGCGTGGTGCTGATCATCGCGGCGATGTTCTTCACCGCCGAGCGCAATCCCGTGCACGCCGTGATTGACACCGGCGGCCACGGCAGCGGCATCCACTACCTGCCGGCGTTCCTGGCCTCGATGCTGATGGCGGCTTACGTGATGTACGGATTCGACAGCGCCGCAGAGCTTTCCGAGGAGACCAGGGATCCGCGCCGCACCGCGCCCAAAGCGATCGTCAACGCACTGCTGGTGTCGTTCGTCGGCGGCGGGCTGATGATCCTCGCGGCGTTGATGTCGGCACCCGTCGCTCGGCGACGACCTGGCCACCGGCGGCATGGCGTGGGTGATCGAGAGCCAGCTCGACACCTGGCTGGGCAAGACCCTGCTGGGTCTGGTTGCGGTGGCGATGTTCTCGGCCACGCTGGCCATCCAGGCCTCGGCGTCGCGGGTGATGTTCTCGATGGCCCGCGACAACCGGCTGCCGTTCGGCAAGGTCCTGGCGAAGGTCAACAAGCGCACCGGCACACCGGTGATCACCGGCATCGCGGTCAGCCTGCTGGCGATCCTGGTGCTGCTGGTCAACCTCGGCCAGTCCAGCGTGTTCGCCGCCATCGCGTCGGTGTCGGTGGTGATCGTCTACCTGGCCTACCTGATGGTGACCGTGCCGGCGCTCATCCACCGGTTGCGCGGCACCAGCCTGTCCTACGGTCCGCCGGTGATGGACCTGGGCAGGTGGGGTGTGCCGGTCAACCTGATCGCCGTCGTGATGGGCGGCCTGCTGGTGATCAACATCGGCTGGCCGCGCCAGGAGGTCTACAACCCGGCGGGCGACTCGGTGGTTCTGCAGTACTTCGCGCTGATCTTCACGGCGGCCACCCTGCTCGTCGGCTACCTGGCCTACCGGGTGGTCAGGAACCGCGAGGGTGCACCGGACCCGGTGGACGCGCTGGTCGGCAAGAAGAAGTAGCTCGCCTTCTTCACCGCGAGCAGACGCAGAATCGCACGAATCTGGGCCGCAGCCGTGCGATTCTGCGTCTGCTCGCGGTCGCTAGGTGAACGGGTTGTCGCCGGCGGTGACCCGCTCGCCCAGTCCGATCAGCCGGCTGGCCGAATCATGCAGCCGCTCACCGGATTCCCGGTGGGCTTGGCCGGCCAGGAACCGCGAGTAGGTGCCCTCGATGACGATCGCCAGCTTGAAGCAGGCCATCGCGACGTACCAGTCCAGGTGCTCGGCGGACCTGCCGCCGGCATCGGCGTAGGCGGCCAGCAGTTCGGTGCGGCTCGGCAGTCCGCCGAGTGCGGCCAGTTCGCGGCCGGCGTTGATCGGATCGGGATCGTCGGGCCAGCACACCAGGATCCAGCCGAGGTCCAGCAGCGGGTCGCCGATGGTGCACATCTCCCAGTCGACGAAGGCCGCGACCTCGGGCACGTCGCGGCGCAGCAGGGTGTTGTTGAGGTGCGCGTCGCCGTGCATGATTCCCGGCTCGCCGTCGGGTGGGCGGTGCTCCTCGAGCCAGCGCGCGAGCCGGCCGACGTCGAGCGACTCCGGGTCGTAGCGCTCGTGGCGGTAGCTCTCCAGCAGTCCGAGAAAGCCCGGAACCTGGCGTGCCAGAAAGGAACCCGGGCGCTGCAATGCCTCCAGCGGTCGGCCCCGCCAGTGCGCTCTGCTCAGCCCGGCCAGTGCGGCCGCGTAGTTCAGGCCGACCCGGTGGCGCATCTGCGGGTCCGCGGCGTAGGCCGGGGCGACCTCGGTGCCGGGGTTGAAGCCGTCGACGTCCTCCATCAGGTAGAAGACGACGCCGAGGACCGTCGAGATCCTCGCAGCCGGCCACGAATCCGGGGTGCGGCACCCCGCTGCCGGCCAGCGTGCGCAGCGCCGCGATCTCGCGCTGCATGGTGCGGTTGCTGTTGGCCCGCGGGTGCGGCGGCGGCCGGCGCAGCACCAGCCGACGGTCGTCGACACGCAGCCGCACGACGATGTTCTGCGTGCCACCGGCCAGCGGTTCGACGTCGGTGACCGTCGAGCCGAGGCCCTGCCCGCGCATCCACGCGGTCAGAGCGGCCACGGCCGCATCGTCGAGGGTACCGGGCAGCTCGGCTGCGCGGTCAGCGGTGTTGGTCACCGGTCAGCAGATCCGCGGAAGTTGTTCGCCCAGTTCGCGTTCGATGACGCGGGTGGTGCCGAACGGCGTGCGGCCGACCACCATTCCGGGGTGCTCCGCCACCACCCGGCCGATGATCACCGCGCCGGCGCCCTCCGGCCGCGAACGCATCGCGGCCAGCACCGCCTCGCTGTGCGCGGGGTCGACGAACGCGACCAGCTTGCCCTCGTTGGCCACCTGCAGCGGGTCCAGACCCAGGAAGCTGCACGCCGAGGCCACCGTGTCGGGCACCGGGATGCCGTGCCTCGTCGAGTTCGACGCCGACGCCGGCGGTGCGGGCGATCTCCACCGTCGCCGCGACCAGGCCGCCGCGGGTGGGGTCGCGCAGCGTGTGCACGACATTGGGGTCGTCCACCGCCGCCAGCATCGCGGCGACCAGCCGGTGCAGCGGCGCGCTGTCGGTGGTCACCGTGGTGCCGAAGTCGATGCCCTCGCGCACGCTCATGATCGCCACGCCGTGCTCGCCGATGTTGCCCGAGACGATGACGTGGTCGCCGGGGCGGGCCTGCTCGGGCCCGATGCGCACTCCGTCGGGCACCACGCCGACGCCGGCGGTGTTGACGAAAAGCCCGTCCGCGCCGCCCTTTCCGACGACCTTGGTGTCGCCGGTGACGATGCCGACGCCGGCGTCGGCGGCGGCCTTGCCCATCGTCTGCGCGATGGCACCGAGCACCTCGAGCTCCAGACCCTCCTCGAGGATGAAGCCCGGCCGTCAGCGCCAGCGGCTGCGCACCGCTCATCGCCAGGTCGTTGATCGTGCCGTTGACGGCCAGATCGCCGATGTTGCCGCCGGGGAAGAACAACGGGTTGACCACGTAGGAGTCGGTGGTCAGCGCGATGCGGCCGGCCGGCGACGGTCGAGCACCGCGGAGTCGCGCGACGGCCCGCCCGACGATCCGAAGGCCGGCAGGAACAGGTTCTCGATCAGTTCCTCGGACAGGATGCCGCCACCGCCGTGGCCGAGCACGATGCGCTTGGTCTCGCGCAGCGGCAACGGACACACCCAGTCCGACGGATCGATGCGTCGATCGGGTCGACATCGCCGCGTGCTCGATGCCGGCGCCGGCAGCGCCTCCGGCTTCCAGCCTGCGGAACTGGTAGTAGGCCGCACACGCGCCCTCGCTGGACACCATGGTGGCGCCCAACGGGGTGCGCGGCGTGCAGGTCTTGCCGAACGCCGGGCACTGGTTGGGCTTGAGCAGGCCCTGCAACACCTCGCCGGCGTGGCATTCCGCCGACTCCTGCACCTGCAGATGGCCGACCCCGAACTTGCAGTTCGGCGTCGAACTCGGCGTACCGCGGCGACAGCGTCCACCCCGACTGCGGGATCATGCCGATACCGCGCCACTGCCGGTCGGTCACGGCGAACACGTCGGCCAGGGCCTGCTGGGCCACGGTGTTGCCGGCGTCGCTGACCGCCCGCGGGTAGGCGTTGCGCAGTTCGGCCTTGCCGGACTCCAGCAGGTCGACCACCTGGCGCACGCCCTCGAGCAGGTCCAGCGGCTCGAAACCGGTGACCACGATCGGCACGCCGAACTTCTCGACCAGCGGCCCGTACTCCGAGGTGCCCATGACGGTGCACACGTGCCCGGCGGCCAGGAAGCCCTGCACCCGGTTGGTCGGCGAGGTCAGGATCGCCGTCATCGCCGGCGGCACCAGCACGTGGGAGACCAGCACCGAGAAGTTGGTCAGGCCCAGCCGCTGGGCGTGCAGCACCGACATCGCGTTGGCCGGCGCGGTGGTCTCGAAGCCGACGCCGAAGAACACCACCTCCTTGTCGGGGTTCTCCGCGGCCACCCTGGTGGCGTCCAGCGGCGAGTAGACGATGCGCACGTCGCCGCCGCGCGCCCGCACGCTGAACAGGTCCTGGCGGCTGCCGGGCACCCGCAGCATGTCGCCGAACGAGCAGAAGATGACGTCGTCGCGGGCGGCGATCTCCAGCGCGCGGTCGATCATCTCCAGCGGTGTCACGCACACCGGGCAGCCCGGGCCGTGGATGAACTCCACCGCGCCGTCGAGCAGCTGATCGATGCCGTTGCGGATGATCGAATGTGTCTGTCCACCACAGACTTCCATGATCGTCCAGGTCCGGGTCGCGCGCTGCGTGGATCTTGTCCACCAGCGTCTTGGCCGCGACCGGGTCGCGGAACTCGTCGAGGTACTTCATGCCGGCTCCCTCCTGCCCTGGCCCTCGACACCGTCGAGTTCCTCCTCGAGGATGCCGAGGTCTTCGAACATCTTCAGCGTCTCGTTGGCCGACGCCTCGTCGAGCCGGGTGATCGCGAAACCCGCATGGACGATGGTGTATTCGCCGATCTCCATGTCGGGCAGATACGCCAGGCACACCGTCTTGGTGGTGCCACCGAAGTCGACGGTGGACATTCGGGTACCCGACTCTTCCCAGATCTTGATCACCTTGCCGGGGATTCCGAGGCACATATGCCATTCCTTTCCGCTACAGCCGCCGCGTCCGCGTTACTCAGCATCGCGGCGGCGATGGTGGCCTGGCCGAGCGCCAGGCCTCCGTCGTTACAGGGCACGATACGGTGACTGAGGACCTCGAACCCGCTCGTGGTGAGCGCGTTCCGAAGACCCTGCAGCAGAAGACGATTGGCGAACACTCCGCCGGTCAGCCCGATCACCGAGATGCCGGCCGCCCGCGCGCACGCGGCCGCGGCGGTGGCCGTCGCGCGGATCACCGCCTGGTGGAACCCGGCGGCCAGGTCGGCGCGTGCGGTGCCGCCGCGCAGCCCCGCGGCGATCCCGGCGATCACCGGCGCGGGATCGAGCACACCGTCGGCGACCGCGAAGTCGAGGTCCACCGGCTGCCCGCGCCGGGCCAGGTGTTCGAGCTCGATGGCGGCCTGGCCCTCGTAGGTGACCTGCTGGCAGACGCCCAGCAGGCTGGCCACCGCGTCGAAGAGCCGGCCCATGCTGGTGGTCGGCACGCAGCCCAGCCCGCGCGGGATCTGCTGGCGCAGGATGTGCAGCGCGTTCTCGTCGAGCGCGGCCACCGGCGGCAGGTCGTCGGTCCACTCCACGCCGGCCCGGCTCAGCAGGTCCAGCGCGATGCGGGCCGGCTGGCGGACCGCGCCGTCGCCGCCGGGCAGCGCGAACGGACGCAGGTGGCCGACCCGGGTGAACCGGGCGGGGTCGGTGATCGCCAGCAACTCGCCGCCCCAGATGGTGCCGTCGGTGCCGTAGCCGGTGCCGTCGTAGGTGACCGCGATGACCGGGGTGCCCAGCCGCCGGTGCTCGGCCAGCAGGGAGACCGCGTGGGCGTGGTGGTGCTGGACGGCGATGACCGGCCGGTCCGCCGCGTACCGCCGTGCCCAGGCGGTGGTGGCGTAGCCGGGGTGCATGTCGCAGGCGATCACCTGCGGCCGGCGGTCGGTCATGAACGCCAGGTGCTCCAACGCCGCCTCGAAGCAGCTCTGGGTGCGCGGGTCGGCCATGTCGCCCAGGTGCGAGGACATGTGGGCGTGCCCGTCCGCCCCCATCAGGCAGAACGTGGTCTTCAGGTCACCGCCGGTGGCCAGCACGACGCGGTCGCGGCCGTGTTCCCGGTACCGACACCGGCAGCGGCGCGTATCCGCGGGAGCGACGCAACGGCAGCTGGTCGCCCTGGTCGTCGATGGTGACGACGGAGTCCTCGCACGGCACGTGGATGGGCCGGTCGTGGGTGAGCACGGCGTCGGCCAGGCCGTCGATCCACGACGAGGTCCTCCTCGCGGAAGACGATGGGCGACCCGCCCTGGTTGGCCGAGGTCATCACCAGCGGCGATCGGGCCCGAGCCGGTCGAAGAGCTGGTGGTGCACCGGCGAGTAGGCCAGCATCACGCCCAGGTCGGCCAGGCCCGGCGCGACCTCGTCGGCGAGCGCCCCGGCCCGGCGGGGTACCAGCACGATCGGCGCGGCCGGCGAGCTCAGCGCCGCGGCGGCCGCGTCGTCGATGCTCGGCGATCTGCGCCGCGGCGGCCAGGTCGGCGACCATGACGGCGAACGGCTTGGCCGGCCGGGTCTTGCGACGGCGAAGCTCGGCGACCACGGCGGCGTCGTCGGCGCGGCAGGCCAGGTGGAAGCCCCCGATGCCCTTGACCGCCACGATGCGTCCGGCCACCAGGGCGGCGACGGCCGCTCCGATCGGGTCGCCGAGCCGGGATTGCCCGGCCGTGCCGCCATGCCAGCCGGGGTCCGCAGTCGGGGCAGGCGACGGTCTGCGCGTGGTAGCGGCGGTCGAGTGGGTCGTGGTACTCCGTGGCGCACGCCGCGCACATCGGGAAGCCGGCCATGGTGGTCATCGGCCGGTCGTAGGGCAGGTCGGTGATGACGGTGTAGCGCGGCCCGCAGTTGGTGCACGTGATGAACGGATGCCCGTATCGGCGGTCGGCCGGGTCGCGCATCTCGCGCAGGCAGTCCTCGCAGACCGCGATGTCGGGCGGGACGAGCGTGCGCGAGTCGTCGCCGCTCTGGCTGCCGATGATCTGAAAAGTCTTGTCGCCCTTGGGCTCGAGTGACACTGCTCGCAGAGTGTCGATGCGGGCCATCGGCGGCGGCGCGATGCCCGATGGCCGCCACCGCCGCGTCGACGTCGTGCGCCGGCCCCTCCAACTCGGCATGAACCGACCCGGCGTCGTTGTAGACGAAGCCGCCGAGTCCGAACTCGGCGGCGGTCCGCGCGACCGCCGGGCGGAAACCGACGCCCTGCACCACACCGGTGATGTCGAGGCGCACCCGCACGTTCATCGGGTCACCCTCGCCTCAGCCCGCCGGGCGCAGGGGTAGAAAGGTGCTCATGAACCTCCTGAGCGAAGACAAGGCCACCCGTGACGGTGGGCTGTCCGCACGGGTAGGTGGCAACCACGCTAGTCCGGCACCGCTATGACCACAATCACAATCTCGCACCGAAACTCTGCGCTTTTCCGCCCGGAATCGCCCCGGACCGTACTGCGCCGCGCTGTAGGGTGCAGGCCGGCGCGACCCGGACGAACCGGGAGAAAGGTCTGGTGAGCGACGGTGCATGAGTTGTCGCTGTGCCAGGCGATCGCCGGGGTGGTCAGGCCGTATGCCGAAGGCCGGCGGGTCGATGTGGTGCGCGTGCAGGTCGGTGCGCTGCGTCAGGTGGTTCCCGACTCGCTGTCGTTCTGCTGGACCATCGTCCGCGAGCACGAGAACATGCCCGAGGCCGAGCTCGAACTCGAGCTCGTGACCGCCGAGGTGCGCTGCCGCGGTTGCGGGCAGCAGTCCGAGATCGCGTCCCGGTGGTCGGTGTGCTGCCCGCAGTGCGACAGCGCCGATGTGGAGGTGGTGCGCGGCAACGAGTTCCTGGTCACCTCCCTGGAAGTGTCCTGAGTCAACAGCGAAAGGTCCTCACGATGGGTCGATTTCACCGTCACGACGACGGCACCGTGCATGACCACGACCACGGTGAGCATGACCATTCGCATGAGCACGACCACGGCGACCACAGCGGCTACGACACCGGCTCGCAGCGCGTCGAGGTGCTGGAGTCGATCTTCGCCGAGAACGACACCCGCGCCGACATCAACCGCGCGGCCTTCGAGACCAACGGGATCCGCGCGCTCAACCTGATGAGCTCACCGGGCTCGGGCAAGACCACGGTGCTTGCCGCGACGCTCGACGAGTTGGCCGGCGACGTCGCCGATCGGCGTGATCGAGGGCGACATCGCCACCGACTCGACGCCGCGCGGCTCGGTGGCCGTGGTGCGCAGATCTCGCTGCTGAACACCAACAACGGCTTCGGCGGCGAATGCCACCTCGATGCCCCGATGGTCAACCGCGCGCTGCAGGGACTCGACCTGCCCGCCCTGGACCTGGTGATCATCGAGAACGTCGGGAACCTGGTGTGTCCGGCGGAGTTCGACGTCGGCGAGCACGCCAAGGCGATGGTCTACTCGGTGACCGAGGGCGAGGACAAGCCGCTGAAGTACCCGGTGATGTTCCGCTCGGTCGACGTGGTGCTGCTGAACAAGATCGACCTGGTGCCGCACCTCGACGCCGACGTCGACACCTACATCGCCCATGTGCGCGCAGGTGAATCCGACCGCCACCATCCTGCCGGTCAGTGCGCGCACCGGCGAAGGCATGGCCGCGTGGTTCGAGTGGATCAGGACGTTCAACAGCGCGAAGTCCTGAACCGCGTCAACCTGAAATTAACGCGCTCGCAAACAATTTCGCTGCGTCCTGGTGTCTCCAGGTCTATCAGAATCGGTCGCTCCGATGTCGGGTTTCCCAACCGATCGGCAAGCGTTGACAACGCCATGGGCCCGGAGTAGACCCGAGAACCAGCGCCGCGCAAGTGGGCCGGGGGTCGGCTCCGGTGGCGCAGGGACGGCCAGGTTCCGTCCCGGGAAGCTGCGAACATGCCAACGGAAGCAGCAGTCAAAGCGGAAGAAACGCTGATCCACGTTCTCTGGATCAACGCAGGTCTCAGTTGCGACGGTGATTCGGTGGCGTTGACTGCCGCCACCCAGCCCAGTATCGAGGAGATCGCCCTCGGAGCACTGCCGGGCCTGCCGCAAAGTCGCCGTGCACTGGCCGCTGATCGATTTCGAATGCGGACCCAACGGCGGCGCCGACGACTTCCTCGAATGGTTCTTCCGGGCCGACCGTGGCGAGCTCGAACCGTTCGTGCTGGTGGTCGAGGGCTCGATCCCCAACGAACAGCTGCACGACGACGGCTACTGGTGCGGGTTCGGCAACAACCCGGCCACCGGCCAGCCGATGACCACCAGCGAGTGGCTCGACCGGCTGACGCCCAAGGCCACCGCGGTCGTGGCCGTGGGCACCTGCGCCACCTACGGCGGCATCCATGCGATGGCCGGCAATCCGACCGGCGCCATGGGAGTTCCGGACTACCTCGGCTGGGACTGGAAGAGCAAGGCCGGCATCCCGATCGTGTGCGTGCCGGGCTGCCCGATCCATCCCGACAACCTCTCCGAGACGCTGACCTACCTGCTCTACATGGCCACCGGTCAGGCGCCGATGATCCCGCTCGACGACGCACTGCGGCCGCAGTGGCTGTTCGGCCAGACCGTTCACGAGGGGTGCGACCGGGCCGGCTACTACGAGCAGGGCGACTTCGCCACCGAGTACGGATCGCCGAAGTGCATCGTCAAACTCGGCTGCTGGGGTCCGGTCGTGAAATGCAATGTGCCCAAACGTGGTTGGATCAACGGCGTCGGTGGCTGCCCGAACGTCGGCGGCATCTGCATCGGCTGCACGATGCCGGGCTTCCCGGACAAGTTCATGCCGTTCATGGACGAGCCGCCGGGCGGCAAGCTGTCCACCACCGCCTCCGGCCTCTACGGATCGGTGATCCGCAACCTGCGCCAGATCACCGGCCGCACCGTCGACAAGGAGCCGCGCTGGCGGCACAAAGGCAAGGAACTCACCACCGGCGCACGGCGCACCTGGTAGCCGACCTGACAATCGAAGGGAATCATTCGATGACAACGATCATTCCCGAGCCGTCGCAGATCAAGAACGAACCCGGAGCCCTCGTCGAGATGGCGTGGGATCCGATCACCCGGATCGTCGGCAGCCTCGGCATCTACACCAAGATCGACTTCGAGAACCGCGAAGTCGTCGAGTGCCACAGCACCTCGTCGATCTTCCGCGGCTACTCGCTGTTCATGAAGGGCAAGGACCCGCGCGACGCGCACTTCATCACCAGCCGGATCTGCGGCATCTGCGGCGACAACCACGCCACCTGCTCGTGCTACGCGCAGAACATGGCCTACGGCGTGCAAGCCGCCGCACCTCGGCGAATGGCTGATCAACCTCGGCGAGGCCGCGGAATACATGTTCGACCACAACATCTTCCAGGAGAACCTGGTCGGGGTCGACTACTGCGAGAAGATGGTCTCCGAGACCAATCCGGGCGTGCTGGCCAAGGCCGAGAACACCGCCGCGCCGCACGCCGATGCGCACGGCTACCGCACCGATCGCCGACATCATGCGGGCGCTGAACCCGTTCACCGGCGAGTTCTACCGGGAGGCCCTGCAGGTCAGCCGCTACACCCGGGAGATGTTCTGCCTCATGGAGGGCAGGCACGTCCACCCCTCGACGCTGTATCCCGGCGGCATCGGCACGGTGGCGACCATCCAGCTGATGACCGACTACATGACCCGGCTGATGCGCTACGTCGAGTTCATGAAGAAGGTCGTGCCGATGCACGACGACCTGTTCGACTTCTTCTACGAGGCGCTGCCCGGCTACGAGAAGGTCGGCCTGCGCCGCACCCTGCTCGGCTGCTGGGGCTCCTTCCAGGATCCCGAAGTGTGCAACTTCGCCTACAAGGACATGGAGAACTGGGGCCGCAAGATGTTCGTCACCCCGGGCGTGGTGGTCGACGGCAAGCTCGTCACCACCTCCCTGGTCGACATCAACCTCGGTATCCGAATCCTGTTGGGCCACTCCTACTACGACGACTGGACCGACCAGGAGATGTTCGTCAAGACCGATCCGCTGGGCAACCCGGTGGACCGCCGGCACCCGTGGAACCAGCACACCAACCCGCGGCCGCAGAAGCGCGACTTCGACGACAACTACAGCTGGGTGATGTCGCCGCGCTGGTTCGACGGCACCGACCACCTCGCCCTGGACACCGGCGGCGGGCCGCTGGCCCGGCTGTGGTCCACCGCGCTGGCCGGACTGGTCGACGTCGGCTACGTGAAGGCCACCGGCAACAGCGTGCAGATCAACCTGCCGAAGACCGCGCTCAAGGGTCCGGTCGAGTTGGAGTGGAAGATTCCGGTCCACGGCAGCAACACCATCGAACGCAACCGGGCCCGCACCTACTTCCAGGCCTACGCCGCCGCGTGTGCGCTGCACTTCGCCGAGAAGGCGCTGGTGGAGATCCGGGCCGGGCGCACCAAGACCTGGGAGAAGTTCGAGGTGCCCGACGAGGGCATCGGCTGCGGCTTCACCGAGGCGGTGCGCGGTGTGCTCAGCCACCACATGGTGATCCGGGACGGCAAGATCGCCAACTACCACCCCTACCCGCCGACCCCGTGGAACGCCAACCCGCGCGACAGCTACGGCACCCCGGGCCCCTACGAGGACGCGGTGCAGGGCCAGCCGATCTTCGAGGAGAACGACCGGGAGAACTTCAAGGGCATCGACATCATGCGCACGGTGCGCAGTTTCGACCCCTGCCTGCCCTGCGGGGTGCACATGTACCTCGGCGAGGGCAAGTCGCTGGACAAGCTGCACTCCCCGACCCAGTCGCTGACCGGCGAGTGACCCATGGCCGGCGCCGATTTCGACGATTCGCACTGGCGCTCGGCAGGTGAGCGGATCCAGGACGCTGCTCGAGGCCTGCGCGGCCGACACCCCCGTCGCGCAGGCGCGTGCCGAGCAGCTGGTGCGTGAGGTCGTCGACCTGTACGGGGCCGCACTGGCCAGAGTCATGGCGGCGGTCGGACGATCCGGCGCTCGACCGACCGCCTGGCCGCCGACGACCTGATCGCCAGCCTGCTGCTGGTGCACGGCGTGCATCCGCACGACGTGACCGAACGCGTCACGCGCGCGCTGGACGGGGTGCGGCCCTACCTCGGCTCCCACGGCGGTGACGTCCAGCTGCTCGGTATCGCCGACGGCGTTGTGCGGCTGTCATTTTCGGGCAGCTGCAAGAGCTGTCCGTCGTCGGCGGTGACGCTGGAACTGGCGGTCGAGGACGCGGTGCGCACGGCCGCGCCGGAGATCGACTCCGTCGAGGTCGGTTGCCGACCGGCGTCGGCACATCGGTGATCCCGGTCGACTCGCTGATGTCGCGGGTGCATGCCGGCGGGCCGCGAGCCCGACCACGTGGCACCCGGTGCCCGAACTGGACGAACTCGCCCCGGCGAGGTGGCCGGATTCGCCCTCGGCGACACCGTGGTGCTGGCGTGCCGGGTCGGACGATGCGGTGCTGGCCTACCTCGACCGGTGCCCGGAGTGCGCCGACTCGCTGGCCGGGGCCTCGCTGTCGGGCGACGGTGTTGCGCTGTCCGCGCTGCCACGCCCGGTTCGATGTCGTGCACGCCGGTACCGGCGTGGGCGGACACCGTCCGCACATCTGCGGCCGGTGCCGGTGCTGGCGCGCGACGGCGTGCTGTCCATGGCGGTGCCGGCCCAACCGATGGAGCTCACCGTATGACGTCCACTCTCGAAGTCCTGTCCAGGATCCGCACCGGCCGCACCGCCCCCGAGCCGGCCGGTGAGCGCTGTGAGATGTGCGCCGAGCCGATCGCCGACGAGCATCAGCATGTGGTCGAATGTGGCTGCCCGCCAACTGATGTGCGTCTGCCGGGCTGCTATCTGCTGTTCACCGACGCCGAGCGCCGAACCTGCGCTACCGCGCGGTGCCCGACCGCTACCTGTCGTTCCCGGACTTCGCGCTCGGCCGGCGGGAGTGGGAGGCGCTGCAGATCCCGGTGGGTGTCGCGTTCTTCTTCCGCAACTCCGCGCTGGACCGCACGGTCGCGTTCTATCCCGGGCCGGCCGGCGCCACCGAGTCCGAGCTGGACATGGCGGCGTGGGCGCCGGCGAGCTGCGATCCGCGGGTGGGCCTGCTCGCCGACGACGTCGAGGCGCTGCTGGTCCGGGTGCCCGACGATCGCCGAGCGCCGCCGGAGTGTCTTCCTGGTGCCCATCGACGCCTGCTACGAGTTCGTCGGCGGTCTTCGCCTGCTGTGGCGGGGATTCGACGGCGGCGCGCAGGCACGGGACTTCATCGACGGGTTCTTCGCCGGCGTGGCTCGAGCGCAGCGTGGTGCAGCTGCCATGACCGCACCCTCACCGGATGTGACGTTCAGCGTGCTCGGACGTCACGCCCGAGCGGTACGCGGTGACGCCGATCCTGGCGGCGCGCATCGGCATCTCGCGTACCGGCGGGGAGCCGATCCACGCCATCGCGCTGCGCTGCCAGATCCGCATCGAGCCACTGCGACGGGCCTACACCGACGAGGAGGCCGCCGGGCTGCTGGACATGTTCGGCCCACGCGAGCGCTGGGTCGGCCACCCAGCAGGCCTTCCCGTGGCTGCACGCGACGGCGATGGTGCCCGGCTTCACCGGCACCACCACATCGACGCTGCCGCTGCAATGCACCTACGACGTCGAGGTGGCCGCCGCCAAGTACTTCCACGCTCTGCGCAACGGCGACCGATCCCGCTGCAGTTCCTCTTCAGCGGAACGATTTTCGGCAGCGGCGCAGCGCGGCCTCCGGGTGCGGCAGGTCTCCTGGGACTGCGAGGACTCCTACGACATGCCGGTCGCGGTGTGGCGGGACCTCGATCGCGCCAGCACTATCCCGACTCCGGGATGGGTGCGGCTGTGCCACGACACCATCGCCGCGCTGTGCGAGTTCAAGTCGCGCACACGGCCTGCTCGATCTCGACGACGCGGTCAGCGCGCTGCTGGCCGGTGCCACGTCGAGCCACGATGTGCACCAACGGCTCCTCCGGGAAGCAGCGATGACCGTCGGCTGGGACCGTGCCCGCACCGTCGCCGACGCGGTGCTCTACGAGGGCTACCTGCTCTACCCGTACCGGGCGTCGTCCGCGAAAGAACCAGTGCCGCTGGCAGTTCGGCGTGCTCGGGCCGCCCGGCGCCGCCGAGGCGGGGTCGGCGAGGAAGGCACGCTGGACACCCGGTTGCTGGTCGAGGGCGGCGGCGACGCTGACGCTCGTGGTCCGCTTCCTGCAGTTGCAGCACCGGCAGGCCGAGCAGGCCGACGCACAGCGCCGCCGTGTGCCGGTCGACGAGCTCGTCACACCCGACGGGCACCTGGCTGACGCTGGGACGAGGCGGTCGAGCGCGAGATCGTGCTTCGGCCCGCTGGATCTGACCGCACCGCGACGCGTCGCTGGACCTGCCCTTCGACGGTGCCCGGTGGAGTCGACGTCGAGGACGTCGACGGGCGGCCGGCTGGTGCGGACCCGGCGGGAGTTGCTGCGGTGCGGTCGACCGTCGAGGTCGACAGATGACGACGGGCTGGACGGCGTGCGCCTCGACCGTCGCCAACACCGGAGCGCCCGCCGCGGAGCAAGGACGAGGCGATCGCCACCTCGATGATCGGCACTCACGTCATCGCCGCAGTCGCCGGCGGCCGCTTCATCTCGCTGCTGGAGCCGCCACCGAGCGCCGCTGCCGCGGCGGCGCGCTGCCGGCACAACCGGTGCTTCCCCGTGCTGGCCGGACGCACCCGGCGCGGACGACCTCCTGCTGGTCTCGCCGATCATTCTCTACGACCACCCGGAGGTCGCCGAGCAGAGCGACGGGCGCGCTGTACGACTCGACCGAGATCGACGAGATCCTCACCCTGCGGGTGATCACGATGACCGACGAGGAGAAGGCGCAGGCACGGGCCACCGATCCGCTGGCAGCCGCGATCATCGACCGCTGCGACGCCATGTCGCCCGAGGCGATGCAGCGTCTGCACGGCGTGCTGCGCGACCCGCACGCCGGCTCGCTGGTCCCCGAGGTGCCCGACGGTGTGGACTGGTGGGATCCGCTCGGCCGATCAGGCGGTCCGCCCGGACGTCGACGGCGTCCTGGTCGACGGGGTGACGGTGGCGCGCGGCAGTCGGGTACGGCTGCGGCCGCACCGGCGCGCGGACGCGCAGGACATCTTCGTTGCCGGCCGGACCGCACGGGTCACCGCGGTTCACTCCGACGTCGACGGCAACACCCACGTCGCGGTGGTCGTCGACGACGATCCGGCGGCCGACCTGCACGACTGGTACGGGCGCTACCTGTACTTCGCACCCGACGAGGTGGAGCCGCTCGGCATCGATGAGCCGAGCCCGGAAGGGAGTTCGAGATGGACGTCATAGGGTGGATCGCCACGATCGTCGTGGCGCTGATCGTCCTGGCCGGGGTGGTGATCGGGGTCCGGTCGATACCCGACGTTCAGCGCTACATGCGGATGCGGCACATGTAGTGGGCGCGGTGACCGCACGCATTCTGGTCGCCGGCGTCGGCAACATCTTCCTCGGCGACGACGGCTTCGGCCCCGAGGTGATCCGCCACCTTGCCGGCCACTTCGACGGCGACGACTCCGTTCGGGTCGCCGACTACGGCATCGGCGGCATGCACCTGGCCTACGACCTGTTGGACGACTGGTCGGCGCTGGTCCTGGTCGACGCCCTGCCCAACCGGGGATCACCCGGGATCACTGCACATGTTCGACGCTGATCACGAATCACTCGGTGCCACTTCCGCTTTGGATGCGCACGGAATGGACCCCGCCGCGGTGTTCGGCAGCCTGAGCGCGCTGGGCGGCACCGCGCCGCGGACCATCGTCGTCGGATGCGAGTCGCTCGACGTCGGCGAGGGCATCGGCCTGAGCGAGCCGCTGCGCGCAGCGTTGCCCGCCGCGGTGCGTCGCGGTCCAGGCTGCGGTGGCACTGTGCCGGCCCGCGGTGCGGGAGGTGTGAGCCGATGTGCCTCGGTATCCCGGGTCGGGTGGTGTCGATGGTGGCGGGCTACGGCGGACAGCTCGCACTCGTCGACGTCGCCGGCGAGCCGCGCCGGGTCAACATCGGCATGCTGCCCGAAGAGACCTTCTGCGCGGGCGACTGGGTGATCATCCACATGGGCTTCGTCGTGGAGAAGACCGACGCGCAGCGGCGCCGAGGCGGCGATGACCGGACTGCGGCTGATGGGCAGCGGACTCGACGAGGACCAGTGACGCACCGATACGCCGGGCTGGGAGCTGTTCGCCCGATACGCGTTTCCCCCCAACGAGCTGGGTTACTGCGGCCCGCCCGACTCCTCGGTTCTGTTGCGCGGCGGCGGGCACTCCGAGATCGCCCGGCACGCGGCCGGTTTCGACGGCGCCTGGCCGTACCTCGAGGAGATCGCGGCCGCCGTCGGCGCGCACGACCCGCTCGAACCCGAGGTGGTGCGAAGCTACTGGATCGGCGGGCCGCGGTTGGCCGCTGTCGACGGGGCCAGGCTGACGCGCCGGTTGCGCGCGGCGTTCGCCGGCCAGCCCACCGGTGTCCTGGACTCGGTGCACGCAGGCGCGCTGGCCAACCACAGCTTCCATGTGTTCGCCGTCTATCCCTGGGTGCGCTTCCTGGACCTGGACCCGGCCACCCCGTTGCGGATCCTGCAGGCATGCCGGATTCGCTGGGGCACAGTCCTGTCCGTGGACGACGAACACGTCGTCATGACCTCACGGCCGCTGCAGTTCGACGCCGGGGCGCTGACCCTGGGCGATGCCACCGCCGAGTCGGTGCGCTGGCGTCGCGGGGACACCTCACTGGCACCGGCGCCGCGACCGGGTGAAACGGTTGCCGCGCATTGGGATTGGATATGCGGAAGCCTCAGCGTCGATGACGTGACCGACCTGGCAGCAAGCCACCGTCACGACGCTTGACATGGTGAACACCGCTCGGCGCTCGGATCGGTCAGCAGCGGTTGGCTGACTCGATCAGCCACCGAAACGCAACGCGACCACACACACGTCGTCGTTGCGCGGCGCCGGCGCCATCGCCTGCGTCAGCGCCCGGCAGGCCCCGGGCAGCGACACGTCGTCGGGCCACTGCGCGATCAGGGATTGCGCGCGCTTCATCCCGGTCTCGATGTCCTGGCCGCGGCGCTCGATCAGTCCGTCGGTGTACATCACGACGATGTCCCCCGGCTCGACCTTCACGTAGCCCTGGGCATAGCTCACGTCGGCGACCGGACCCAGGACCGGACCGTGGCCGGTGGCCAGCCGGGTGATCTCACCGCGTGGCGGCACGGCGCAGCAGCGGCGGTGGATGGCCGGCCGACGCATAGGACAGCGACCGTTGCGCCGGATCGAAGACCGCCACGTTCATGGTCGCGAACTTGCCGTTGCTGGCGTGGCGGGTGAAGACGTTGAGTTCGGCGAGCACACGGGCCGGCGACAGACCCTGCAGGGCCAGAGCCCGGCCCGCGCTGCGCAGCTGCGCCATGTCCTCCACCGCGGGCAGACCGTGTCCGACGACGTCTCCGATCGCGACGTACGTCAGGCCGTCCCGCACCGCCATGACGTCGTACCAATCACCACCGAGTCCCTGAACGTCGTCGGCGGGCTCGTAACTCACCCCGACGTCGAGGCCGGGAATCACGGCTGGAGCCGTCGGCAGGACCGCCGCCTGCAGCACCGCGGCGCGCGCGTGCTCGTCGGCGTACACCCGGGCCCGAACCAGAGCCTGGCCGATCATCGTCGCGACCGCCGATGTGTAGGCCAGCTGGGCGGTGTCCAACGGTTGGGGGCTGCCCCACATCAACACCAGCACACCGATCGACTTGCCGCCGGTGGTCAGCGGCCAGCTCACCACGGACTCTGCGCCGCTGGCCGCATTCCACTGTGCGTTGTCGGGAAACCTGCGGCGGTACTCGGCCGGGTCGCGAATCACCACCGGCTGGCCGGTGCGGACCGCCTCGCAGGCAGCGGTGTGCTCGTCGAGCCGGACGCCGCGGCCGAACTTGGCGACCACCTGCTCGGGGTAGCCGGCCATCGTGACCCAGGTCAGCGTCACACCGTCGGCACCGACCAGCCCGACGTTGAGGGCCTGCGCCCCGGCGTCGTTGAGCACCTGCGAGGCCACCGCGTCGCCGATCTGCTTCTCGGTCAGCGCCCCGGAGAGCAGCTGACCGAGCCGCGCCAGAGTTTCCAGACGCAGGCGTTCGCGCCGTTCGGCTTGACGCTGCCGGACCGCGGTGACCCGCCCCGCGGCCTCCTGGGCGATCAGCATCGCGACGAGCACGACGACGGCGATGAAGGACTGCATGACAGCCAGTCGTCCGGCCGGCGGCAAGTCCAGCTGCGCGAAGGTCCCGTGCCCGGCGTCGGTCATGTAGTTCGCGATGAAGGCCAGCACCGCGCCGCAGAGCGCGGCCCCGAGCATGTCGAGCCGAAACGCCGCCCAGGCCATCACCGGCAGCAGGAACAGCGCCGGCGGCAGCTCGGTCGTGAACGACAGCACCGACAGTCCCGCGGTGGCCAGCAGGACGATCACCGTCTCCGTGCAGGCGACCACGCAGGATATGAATCTGTCTGGGCCACAACAGGATCGGTGCACCGATCACCAGGACGCCAATCCCGTCCCCGGCCCACCAATGCAGCACCGCCGACGGCCACCACAGCCCGTCGTGCAGCGCACCGACCAGCCCGCCGATCATCCCGCCCACAAGCGGTCCCACCACGGCCGCTCCGGCGACGAAGAACGCCAGGTGGTTCCGGCGGCGCAGGTCAGGCGCGCCCTTGCACCAGGCCAGCACCAGCGAGGCGCCGATCAGCGGCTCCACCGAGTTGGCGGCCGCGAAGCCGAGAGCCGCCGCCCAGCCGACCCCGTAACGCAGGTCGACGGCGAATTCGGCCAGCACGATCGCGGCGACGACCACCGGCCACAGCGAGCGGCGGGAGAGCAACATGGCGGCCACCGTCACCCCGGCTGCCGGGAAGAACGCCGGACCCACCCCGGCGCCGAACGTCTGCCAAGAGAGCACCGCACCGGCCAGGTAGGCCAGCGTCACCCAGCCGAAGAGACCCGTCGCCGCACCCACACGGTCACGGCGGCTCACCATGGTCAAGCAGCCGCACCCCACACTTCGCGGATCATCCGCCTCACGCGCACCCGGTGAGCCTATCCATACCCCGACCACACCTGAAGTGAATAACCAGAAACCGATGGCCGCCGGAACCGGCCTCCGCAACCCGCCTGGTGTCAGAACAACTTGTGCTGCAACTCTTTTCACTTCGGCGAGGCCACGGTGAAGACCGCTTCGACCTCGGCGGAGATCTCTACGTCCTCGGGCCGCAAAGCGAACTCCACGGCCCCGCCGGCCGGCATGCTCTCCGCGGCCAGCATCGCGCGCGCCATGGGCGCCGGCCTGCCCACGCCGGGGTCGCTGATGCCGCGCACCACGACCTTGCCGAGATCCAGTGCGTCGGCGTAGTCCTGGGCGCGGCGCTGCGCGTCGCGCACCGCCTTCTGCCGGGTCGCACGCTCGACCTTGAGCCGCTTGGTCTCGGTCAGCGCCCACTCGACGTAGCTGATGCTCAAACCTTCGACCCCCGCATTCCGGGACACCCATCGAGCCAGTTCGTCGAAATCGCGAAACTTGGCGGCGATCGACACCGCGGCCGAGTGCACCAGGGGCAGTTGCTTGCCGTCCTTGTGCCACGGTCGCCGCGACCCCAACCGCACCTGGTCGAAGGAGTACCAGGTGACGGGCCCCTTCTTCGGATCGTGCAGGGCATCGATCGAGACCATGAGGTCGGCGAGCGCGGCCGCGACCGCCTGGAACACCGGCTCGGGCTCAGGGCCCTCCAGCGTCAGTGCGGCGTGGACGGTTCCGCGTTCGGGCGCCAACCTGACGGTGTGCGCACCTCGCACGTTGATTTCGACGGACATTCCGCTCACCCTAGGGACCCGGCGCGACACAGATCAGCGGAATGTCGCCGTCAGCGCCGCCGTTCGCGGCTGCGGCGCAGGAAGAACTCGGCGGCCCGGGTGATCGAGTCGTGGACGTCGCCGGGCTCCCAGCCCAGCTCGCGGACCGCCTTGCCGTGGTCCATCGGCGCCATGACGTCCATCAGTCGCACGGTGGTGCGGGTCAGCTGAAGGTCCCGGCCGGTGAGCGTGGCGGCGAGGCTGCCGAGGCCCCCGACGGCTTTCAGCACCGGTCTGGGGATGCCCCAGCGGGGCGCCGGTACGCCGGCTGCGCGCGCTGCCGTCTCGTAGAGCTCGCGGTAGGGCAGGAAGCGCTCGGAGATGATGTAGCGCTCGCCGACGCGTCCGCGGTCGCCGGCCAGCACCAGTGCGCGAGCGGCGTCCTCGACACCGACCACCTCGGTGGCCATGTCCGCCATGTAGAACGGCAGCTTTCCCAAGGCCGCGGCCGCAACGAGCGATCCGTGCGGGGTGGGCTGGAAGTCCCCCGGCCCGTAGGTGTTGGAGACACACATCGCCACCGCGGGCAGGCCCCTGTCCCGGGCGTATTCGAGTACCAGGTCCTCGGCCTGGACCCGCGACCGGATGTAGTCGCCTGCGGCCGGCCCCCAGTCGAACGGGGTGTCCTCGTCGACGACACCGCCGGATCCCAGACCGATGGTGCCGATGGTGCTGGTGAAGACGAAGCGGCGCAGGTCGGCGGCCACCGCGGCGTCGAGCACATGACGGAGGCCCTCGACGTTGGTCCGGTACAGCGGGGCCGGGTCGTGCAGGTGGGCCCGGGTGTCGACGACGCAGTAGTAGACGACGTCGCAGCCGGACATCGCCGTGCGCAGCGCCTGGTCGTCGAAGATGTCGCCGTAGTGGCGTTGCACCGGCAGTCCCGCGATGGCGCGAGTCGAGCTGGTCTCACGGATCATCACCCGGACGTTCTCGCCCCGCTCGACGAGTTGACGTGTGACATGCGAGCCGAGGAATCCGCTCGCGCCGATTACGAGCTTGTCCGCCGCCATGTCCGCAGCATGCCCGATGAGCAGGCCGGACGACAACATCGCAAATGTGTTCACTGCGGCGCCGGATGAGGCGCCCGGCGAAGTTCACTAGTATCAGCCGGAAGTAATGACACCGCGGAGGTCCAGCACCATGTCTTCGACGCATGGCACCCGAGAGGCCGACGCCGACACCCCGGCCACGACGACCACCCGGCCGCTGTACGTCGGCACCGGCTTGGACTTGGGCTTCGCAGCCGACGAGAGCGACGTCGACGGGCCATGGTCGGCGGCGGCGGCGGACGCACAGCACACCGCGTTGCCCGACTTCACCCCGGAACGCCGCTGGACCTCGGTGGTGCTCGGCGCGCTGGGGATCGTGGTGCTCGCCGTATTGGTGATCGCCGTGATCACGGTGGCCCACCAGTCCTCGGAGCCCACCGAGCGGGCGCCCGCTCCCGCGCCACCGTCGACCTCAGCTGTTGCTCCCTCCCCCGCCGCGCCCACGCTGTCGGCGCCTCCACCCGCCGCACCGCCGGCCTACTCGAGCGTCACGGCGACGGCCTCCACCGTCGTGGCGCCGCCGCCGGTCATGCAGCCCGGCGAACCGCAGCAGAAGCCCGGGGTTCGCCAACGGCTGCACGATCTCTTCCCGCGACTGTTCCCCGGTCCCTAGGCGATGAGCTCACCACTGTCCACACTGGGCGTGACCCTGCCCGTCATCGCCGCGCCGATGGCCGGCGGGCCGAGCACCGTCGACATGGTTATCGCCGCGGCACAGGCGGGATCGTTCGGGTTCCTTGCCGCCGGGTACAAGACACCTGAGGCGATGCTCGCCGAGATATCCCAGGTGCGCTCCGCTGCAGTGCCGTTCGGGGTCAACCTGTTCGCCCCCAATGCCGTTCCGATCGAGCCGCAGGCGTACCACCGTTACGTGGCCGCCATCCAACCCGAGGCCGACCGATTCGGACTCACGCTGCGAGCCGAACCCCTCGAGGACGACGACGCCTTCGGCGCGAAGATCGACGCGCTGCTCGCTCAGCCGGTGCCGGTCGTCAGCTTCACGTTCGGCATCCCTGAGGACACCGTGATCCGCGGCCTGCAGTCGGCAGGCACGCTGGTCGTCCAGACCGTCACGTCCGATTCGGAGGCCGAACTGGCCGCCAACGCCGGAGTCGACGCGCTGGCCGTCCAAAGTGCCTTCGCCGGCGGTCATTCCGGCACACTCACACCCGAACGGCGACCCGCCGAAGTCCCGCTGGCCGACCTCGTCTCGCAGATCAGGCATCGCGTCGGCTTACCGATCCTGGCCGCCGGAGGTGTGGCCACCGCCGAGGACGTCGCGGCCGCCATCGGCGCCGGAGCGGCCGCCGTGGCCGTGGGCACCGTCCTGCTGCGGTCCCGCGAGAGCGGCGCCTCGGCAACCCACCGCGCCGCACTGATCGATCCGGCACGCACTGAAACCGTTGTGACACAGGCATTCACCGGACGTCCGGCCCGCGGGCTACGGAATTCCTTCATCGACACCTACGAAGCACACGCCCCACTGGGCTATCCGGCGATCCACCATCTCACCAGTCCGCTGCGCAAGGCCGCCGCGGCAGCCGGCCAGCCCGATCTCGTGCACCTGTGGGCGGGTACCGGATATCGGCACGCCACCGAGGAGTCGACGGGTCAGATACTCACCAGGCTGGCAGCCGCGCTCTGAGAGCTCACCGCCGCCGCGCGGTGACGATCAGGTACTCCCACTGCATCGTGGACGAACCGGCGAGCGCGTCGTCGCCCAGCGCGGCCAGTTCCGCGTCGAGGGTGGCGACCACTTCAGGCTGACCGGCGATCGCACGGTAGGCCGAGATCGTCGGTCCGTAATGGGTCTTGAAATAGTCGCGGAAGGCGGCGCCGTCGCCGAACTGGTCGACGGTCAACGTTGCGCGCCTGGTCTCGACGTCGCTCACCCGGTCACCGAACAGATCGCGGACGTGGCCCTCATCCCCCCACAGCGGTGGCGGCTGCACACCCGCGGGCGGGGCGGGCACGTGCGGCTTCATGGTCGCGAACATCCGGCCGATGAATCCGGCGGGGGTCCAGCTCAACACCGCGATGGTGCCACCGGGCCGGCAGACTCTGATCAGTTCGTCGGCGGACTGCTGGTGATGCGGGGCGAACATGACGCCGATGCAGGACAGCACCACGTCGAACTCGTCGGCGCCGAACGGCAGCGCCTCGGCATTGGCCTCCCGGAACGTCACGTCGATGCCCCGGGCGGCGGCCACCGCCCGGCCGTAGTCGAGAAGTTCTGGGCACAGGTCGCTGGCAGTCACCTCGGCGCCTGCCGATGCCGCCGCGAACGCCGCGTTGCCGGTCCCGGCCGCCACGTCCAGCACCCGATCGCCGCGCCGGACTCCGGCGGCCGCAACGAGTTCAGGACCCAGCGGCGCCACCAGCTCGGCGGCGATCGCGGGATAGTCGCCCAGTGCCCACAGTGCGCGGTGCTTGCTTTCCAGCTCGCGGTCGACGGTCGGCGTACTCATGACGGACTCCTTTTCGTGTTGAGTGATGATCTGAGCGTGCGCCTGCCGGTGTTCGAATTCCAGTGCGCGATGTGAACCGACCCCGGTACAAAATCTGTACTAGTCAACCGGTCCCGGTGGAGGTCTACTGAAGGGACAGCCACGAAAGGGGGCGGGCGATGTCGGCCTATGGACAGTTCTGTCCGGTCGCCAAGGCGATGGAACTGCTCGACGAGCGCTGGACGCTGCTGGTGGTACGTGAATTGCTACAGGGCAGCGCACATTTCAACGATCTGCGCCGCGGTGTGCCCAAGATGTCACCGGCTTTGCTGTCCAAGCGGCTCAAGTCGCTGACGCGCGCCGGACTGGTCGAGCGCACGGAGATCGGCGGGCGCAGCACCTACTCGCTGACCGAATGCGGTCAGGAGCTGTCCGGCGTCGTGGACGCCCTGGGCGCCTGGGGCGTGCGCTGGATCGGTGACCTCGGCGACGATGACCTGGACCCACACCTGCTGATGTGGGACATGCAGCGCCACATCCCGATCGACGCCTGGCCGCGGGCGCGGACCGCGGTGGCCTTCGAGTTGACCGGAGTCACGCCCAAAGCATCGCGGTGGTGGCTGGTGGTCGCCGAGGGGCGCGCCGACATCTGCGACTTCGACCCGGGCTATGACGTCACCGCCACCATTTCGACGAACCTTCGCACTCTCACCCAGATCTGGCGAGGCGACACCTCGTGGTCGCGAGCGCTGCTCGACGGCAGTGCCGCGATCTCGGGTAGCGCCGACGCCCGAAAGGCATTGCCGCACTGGATCGGTCAGTCGAAGATCGCAGCGATACCCCGTCCGGCGTGACTCAGTCCTTCAGACAGGACGCGGCCCCGTTGATGACACCGTCGCGGTAGTGCCGGATCCGTTCGAAGCCCGCACCCTGCCGATCGACGTCGCCGTCGCCGCGGAACACCAGTAGCGCGGTGATCGCTTCGTCGAGGTCGCCGGGGGAGATCCGGAAGCTGCTGGTCTCCGAGCGGTTGCCCAGCACCACGCTGGCGGTGTAGGCGCCGGCGAAGCAGTCGCCGCGCAGCGACTGGGTCTTATCGTCGGACTGGTCGTCGGCCCTCGTCATCGCGGCCAGACCGTACTGGGTGGCCAACAGTGTCGCCACCGCGAAGTCACCGCCCTGGCGGTACACCGTAGGCATCGCGTCGACGTTGTCCCACCCGATGTAGTCGTCCGGGACGCAGTAGAACAGCGCGTAGTCCTTGGTGGAGTTGCCACCGCACGGCGGCGGGTTGGCCGGGTCGAACGGTTCCAGGCCCTTGACCGGCACCCAGGGCTGGCCGTTGGTCAGCTCCGGGTACACCTGCGTCCAGTAGTCCTCCAGGTCGTAGGGCACCCCGTTGATGATCGAGTCGTACGGCGCGTCGCCGCCGCTGGCCGCGTCCTCTTCGTCGTTGAACGGAAGCTCGACCACCACCGGGTCGTCGTCGCGATAGTCCTTGCACGCCTCGGGTCCGTTGTCGTACCCGTCCTGGAATGCGCCGACCCGGTCGAAACCGCTGCCGTGCGCCGACGGGTCGATCTTGCTGGTGCCGGGCGAGTCCCGCAGTTCCAGGATGCCGGCGAGCGCGGTGTCCAGTTCGGCGGCGTTGGCCTTGAACGCTCCGGTGTCCTGGGCGTGTTTGGCCCAGCCGCCGGCGAAGCAGTCGGCCTGTAGTTCCTTGGTCACCGTGCGGGCGGTGAAGTTCGAGCGCTCCTGTACGGCATGGCCCCACTCGTGGGCGAGCACGATGGGGATGACGAAATCGCCGAACTTGGACTGCAGTTCGGGCAGGAGATCCTCGGAGTCCCAGGCCACGACGTCCTTGGTCGAGCAGTAGAACGCGTTGCCCGAGATGTCGCTGGCGTCGGAGGCACACGGCGGCAGGTCACCCGAAGACGGGATGACCGCGTAGAAGCCACCTTCCACCGGCTTGTAGTCACTGCCGTAGAGCTTGGGGTACTCCTGCCCCCAATACTTCTGCAGATCGTCGATCGCCGCGACGGCGATCTTGTTCACCGGAGTCGACGCGTCACCGTTGATGGTGATGTCGCCGTTGCTTTGTGGTGGGCCCGATGCCGGGGTGGGCACTACGGGTTTGGGTCCTCCGCAGGCGGCCAGCAGCACGGCCGCAGCTACAAGTGGCAGTACACGAGTGCGCATGCGCGCAGATTAGCCAGTAATGCCGCGCTGCGGCGTGAATACGACAAGAAGACGGTGCTTGACGGGTGTAAAGAGTTGCTGGCAGCTACTTGATCAGCGGGTCGCGGGGCATTCCCAAGATGCGTTCGGCGATCTGGTTGCGGGTGACCTCCGAGGTGCCGCCGGCGATCGCCATGCCGCGGGCTCCCATGGCCGCCCGCGCCGCGAGCTCGCCCTCACCGCCTTCCAGCGCCAGATCCTGGCCCGACCAGGGCCGCGGCGATGGCACCCTGCTCCTGAAAGTGCTCGGCCAGTTTGAGTTTGGTGATGTTGCCCTCGGGTCCGGGCCCCGCGCCCTCGATGCTGCGGACGATTCGGCGCAGGTTGAGCAGGCGCAGCGCATGGTCCTCGGCCAGGAACCGGCCGACCCGCTGCTTGGCGCCGATGACCTGATCGCCGTTGCGCTTGGCCAGGTCCACCAGCCAGGCCGAGGCGGGCGCGATGCCGCCGGCACCGCCGCCGATGCTCACCCGCTCGTTGCCCAAGGTGGCCCGCGCGACAGTCCACCCGGAGTTCGGCTCGCCGACCACGTCCTCGTCGGGGACGAAGACGTCGTTGAAGAACACCTCGTTGAAATCCGAGCCGCCGGTGATCTGGCGCAGCGGGCGCACCTCGACGCCGGGGGCCTTCATGTCCAGGATCACCATCGTGATGCCGTGGTGCTTGGGGACGTCGAAGTCGGTGCGCACCGTGGCCAGCCCGCGCTTGCAGTAGTGCGCGCCACTGGTCCACACCTTCTGCCCGGTGATCTTCCAGCCGCCGTCGACCCGGGTGGCTCGGGTCTTGACCGCCGCGGCGTCCGATCCGGCCGACGGCTCGGAGAACAGCTGGCACCAGATCTCGTCCTTGCGCAGCGCCTTCTCCACGAATCGTTCGATCTGCGAAGGGGTTCCGTGCTGGATGAGGGTCAGGATCACCCAGCCGGTGATGCCGTAGTCCGGCCGCTTGACTCCGGCGGCGGCGAACTCCTCCTCGATCAACAGCTGCTCGACGGCACCTGCGGCGCGGCCCCACGGCTTGGGCCAGTGCGGCATGACGTAGCCCGTCGCGATCAGCTCGTCGAGCTGAGCCTGCTTCGTCGAGCTTGGCGAGCTCGGCGGCGTCGGCGCGGATCTGCTCGCGCAGCGCGTCGGCGTCGGCCGGCAGGTCCAGGCTGTTGGACCGGCTCAGCCCCAGAGCGGTCAGATCGAACACGTCGGTCGACGGGCCGTCACCGCCCAGCAGTGCCTGCAGAGTCAACGCGCGGCGCAGGTGCAGATGCGCGTCGTGCTCCCAGGTGAACCCGATGCCGCCGTGCACCTGGATGTTGAGCTCCGCGTTGCGGACGTAGGCGCCGAACGCCAATGTCGCTGCGGCGGCGGCGATCAGCTCGAACTGGGACTGCCCTTCCTCAGCGGACTCGTCCGCGGCACGGGCGGCGTCCCACACGGCGGCGACCGCCGACTCGGCGGCCACCAGCATGTTGGCGCAGTGGTGCTTGACCGCTTGGAAGGTCGCGATGGTGCGGCCGAATTGTTCACGCACCTTGGCGTATTCGACGGCGGTGTCCACGCAGTCCGATGCCCCACCGGCCGCCTCGGCGGCGAACAGCGTGCGCGCGTAAGCCACTGCGGCCGAACGCGCTTCGGTCAGCACGTTGTCGCCGACGGCCACGTCGGTCAGCGACACCCGGCCCGAGCGACGGGTGCGGTCGAGGTTTCCGGGCACGTCCACCGACACCCCGTCGGCGTTGCGGTCCACCAGCACCACGTCGTCACCCGGCGACCAGCAGCAGCAGATCGGCCAGGCCGGCGCCGAGCACCACGCCGGCGTCGCCACTGGCCTTACCGCCGGAGAGCGAGACGTCACCGCCGAAACCGACTGCCGCAGTGACTGATCCGTCGATCAGACCGGGCAACAGGCGGGCCTTCTGCTCGTCGGTGCCGACCGCCGAGACCACGGCGGAGACCACGACCGTCGGCACGAACGGTCCGGGCGCCACCGCCCGGCCGAGCTCGTCGATCACGACGACCAACTCGGGCAGTCCGTAACCGGAGCCGCCGTACTGCTTCGTCGACGTGCAGGCCCGAGCCAGCCGAGTTCGGCCAGCTCGGCCCAGAACGGCGGGCGGGCCTCCTCGGCGGCGTCGAGCAGTTCCCGCGCCGCCGCAGCGGGCCTTCTGCGCGGTCAGGAAGGAACGCGCCACCTCGCCGAGTTCACGGTGGTCGTCGGTCAGTGCGATACCCATCGGTGTTCCTCCTCGAGGCGGCGGTGCCTTCTCCTAATGCCTTACCACATCACTTGGGTGCGAACCGCTGCCCGGCGTCCAGGCGGATGCACTGCCCGTTGAGCATCGGGTTGTCGACGATCGCGGCGACCAGCTTGGCGAACTCCTCCGGCTTGCCCAGCCGCTTCGGGAACGCGGCGTCCTTGGTCAGCGCCTTGGCGAACTCGTCGGGAATGCCCTTGGTCAGACCGGTGGCGAACAGGCTGGGCGCGATGGCCAGCGCCCGGATGCCGACGGGCCCAAGATCACGGGCCATCGTCAGGCACATGCCGGCGATCCCGGCCTTGGCGGCGGTGTAGGCGACCTGGCCGATCTGGCCCTCGAACGCGGCGATCGAGGCGGTGTTGATGATGACGCCGCGCTCGCCGGTTCCTCGTCCTCGGGCTCGTTGTTGGCCATGTGGGCCGCCGCGAGCCGGCTGATGTTGAAGCTCGCGATCAGGTTGAGGTCGATGGTGCTGCGGAAGGTCTCCAGGGCGTGCGGGCCGTTCTTGCCGAACGTCTTCTCGGCGACACCGCCGCCGGCGGTGGTCAGCACGACGTGCAGGCCGCCCAGGGCGTCGACTGCCTCCTGCAGCGCCTTCTCGGTGCCGGCGAAGTCGGTGACGTCGACCGGGAATGAACGGGCCGCCGACGGCGGCCGCGACCTCGGGGCCGTCGGTGCCCTCGCGGTCGAGGATCGCCACACTGGCGCCGCGCGAGGCCAGCAGTTCGGCACTTGCCCGCCCGAAGCCCGAGGCGCCGCCCACGACGACAACCTTCTTGCCCGAAATCTCCATCCATTCCTCCTGTTGTTCGCGCCGGCCACCACGTTCCCGTGCGGCCTACAGTTCGGCTTTCCAGTTCGCGGGACACCCCCGGGGTGCCCGAGCCGGTAGCGACGTTACCGCTCGTCATCGACCGGTAATACATGCGGGTCCCACCCGGCGGTAGGTTGACTGACATGGCCCGAACCAGCATCGGTCTGCGGATGGGCGCCGGCGTCGCCGCAGCCGCGGTGGCCCTCGGCGTGGCCCAGCTGCCTGGCGGTGTTCTTCTCCCCCGCCGCCGATGCGCGCACCGCGGTTGGCACCGCGGTGATCAACCTGACGCCGGGACCGGTCAAGGAGTGGGCGATCCAGACGTTCGGCACCGCCGACAAGCTGTTCCTGTCGGTGATGGTGCTCGTCGTGATCGGCGCACTGGCCGCCGTCGTCGGCGATCTGGGAGCGCTCGCGCGTCCCGGTCGGCATCGCTGGCGATCCTGGCCGGGGCGGTGGCCGGCAGCGCCGCGGTGCTGGCCCGGCCGGAAGCGCGGTCGATCGACATCATCCCCACCCTGCTCGGCGCGGCGTGCGGCATCGCGGTGCTTGCGCCTGCTGACCTCGGGACGGGTCGCGCGACGGCCGCGCGACCGCCTCCACGGAGGCCGCCGGGGTCGATCCCGGCCGTCGCCTGTCGCTGGTGACCCTCGGCTTCGCCGGGCTCGGTCTGCTCGGCGGCGTCGGCCGGCGCGGTGCTCGGCCGCCGGCTGCAGCTCGGTGTCCGGTGACCGCGACAGCTTCGCGCTGCCCGTCGGTGAAGTCGCCGGCGCCGCCGATCCCGGCCGATGTGCAGCCGGCGGGTGTGCAGCTGCCGAGCTTCATCACCAGCAACGCCGACTTCTACCGGATCGACACCGCGCTGAGCGTTCCGCAGCTGTCGCGCGCGGACTGGCGGTTGCGAATCCACGGGATGGTCGACCGCGAGATCACCTACACCTTCGACGATCTGCAGAAGTTCGAGCCGATCGAGAAGGTCGTGACGCTGACGTGCGTGTCGAACCCGGTCGGCGGCGACCTGATCTCCAATGCCACCTGGACCGGCTACCGGGTGCGGGACCTGTTGCGCGACAGCGGGATCCACCCCGATGCCGACATGGTGCTGTCCACGTCGATCGACGGCTTCACCGCCGGCACCCCGGTCGAGGCGCTGACCGACGATCGCGACTCGATGCTGGCGATCGGCATGAACGGCGTGCCGCTGCCCGTCGAGCACGGTTATCCGGCGCGGCTGGTGGTGCCCGGGCTGTACGGGTTCGTCTCGGCCACCAAGTGGGTGACCGATCTGGAGCTGACCCGCTTCGACCGGGCGCAGGCGTACTGGACCAAGCTCGGCTGGTCCGAGCGCGCCCCGATCAAGACCGAGTCGCGCATCGACGTGCCCCGCGACGGCCAGAAGGTCCCCAAGGGTCCCGTCACGTTCGGCGGGGTCGCCTGGGCGCAGCACCGCGGCATCCAGTCGGTGCAGGTCCGCATCGACGACGGGCCCTGGCAGTTCGCCCGACTCGGTGCGTCGTACTCGAACGACGCCTGGCGGCTGTGGAGCTTCCCGTGGGAGGCCGCCGAGTCCGGCACGCACACCATCACCGCCCGCGCCACCGACAACACCGGCGCGGTGCAGACCCAGGACCAAGCCGCCCCGGCGCCCGACGGCGCGACCGGCTGGCCGTCGGTGTCCTTCGAAGTGGGCTGAGCGCTGCGCCGAGATCGACGAAAAGACGCGATCCACTCGAACTTCTTCTGCGGTTTGTTGGTTTCGCCGAACGCATAGGCTCGATGGCATGTTGCTTGGCGATGTCGCGGCGGCCTCCGCGGACGTGACGGCGACGTCCTCGCGGCTGGCGAAGGTGGCGCGGATCGCCGACCTGCTGGGGTCGACGACCGATGCCCGGCTGGTGATGATCGCGGTGTCCTGGCTGTCCGGTGAGCTGCCGCAGCGCCAGATCGGCGTCGGGTGGGCGGCGCTGCGCACACTGCCGACGCCGGCGCAGGCGACCCTCGCTGACGGTGGCCGCCGTCGACGCCACGTTCACCGAGATCGGCGCCGTCGCAGGCAAGGGCTCGCAGGCGCGGCGCGCGGACCTGCTCGGCCGGCTGTTCGCCGCGGCCACCGACACCGAGCAGCTTTTCCTGCGCCGGCTGCTCAGCGGCGAACTGCGCCAAGGCGCGTTGGCCGGGGTGATGGCCGACGCCGTCGCCAAGGCGGCCGGCATCCCCGCCGCCGCGGTGCGCCGCGCCGCCATGCTCGGCGGCGACCTGCCCGCGGTTGCGGCGGCGACGTTGACCGGCGGGGCGCAAGCCCTCGACGAGTTCACCCTGCGGGTCGGGCGGCCGGTCGGCCCGATGCTCGCCCAGACCGCGACGGGTGTGGACGACGCACTCGAACGCCTCGGCGGCGAAGCGGTTTTCGAGGCCAAGCTCGACGGCGCGCGCGTGCAGATCCACCGCTCCGGCGACGAGGTCGCGGTCTACACCCGCAGCCTCGACGACGTCACCGCCCGGCTGCCCGAAGTGGTCGCGGCCGCACGCGCGCTGCCCGTCACCGACCTCATCGCCGACGGCGAGGCCATCGCCCTTCGCCCCGACGGGCGCCCGCACCGATTCCAGGTCACCGCCTCCCGATTCGGGCGAAGCGTCGACATCGCCGCCGCCCAAGCTGCGCAACCACTTTCGGTGTTCTTCTTCGACTTTCTGCACCTCGACGGCGTCGACCTGCTCGACGAGCCCACCCACCGGCGGGCGGACGCCCTCGACGCCATCGTGCCGGCCGAGCAACCGCGTCGACCGGCTGCACACCACCGATGCCGTTGCAGCCCAGGAGTTTCTGGACCGCACACTGGCCGCCGGCCACGAGGGCGTGATGGCCAAGTCGCCGTCGAGCCCGTACGAGGCGGGCCGCCGCGGCGCGGGCTGGCTGAAAGTCAAACCCGTGCACACCCTCGACCTGGTGGTGCTGGCCGTGGAATGGGGTTCGGGTCGGCGGAAAGGGAAGCTGTCCAACATCCACCTCGGTGCGCGCGATCCGGCCAGTGGCGGATTCGTCATGCTGGGCAAGACGTTCAAGGGCATGACCGACGCCATGCTGGACTGGCAGACCGCGCGGTTCACCGAACTGGCGACCAGCTCGCTCGACCAGTACGTGGTGACGCTGCGCCCCGAGCAGGTCGTCGAGATCGCCTTCGACGGCGTGCAGGGCTCCACCCGCTACCCCGGCGGGATGGCGTTGCGCTTCGCCCGGGTGGTGCGCTACCGCGACGACAAGAGCCCCGCCGAGGCGGACACCATCGACACCGTGCGTGCCTTCTACGAGCGCGGCGGAGACTAGACCCGCGCGAATTCGGCTTTGCCGCGCTCGAATTCGGCCAGCATCTCGGCGGTCAGAGTCGGCCGGATCTCGTCGATCGCATTGAGGTAGTCCTCGGTGGTGGCCGGCTCGCCGCGGCCGTGGCTCATCTCGCGTTCGAACGCGGCCTGCGAGCCCTTGCGCGCGGCGAACTCGATGTCGGCAGGCGTGAAGAACTCCGAGGCGCCGACCAGCCGGTCGACGTCGACGTAGACACAGGCCTTGCCGAGGTAGCGCTGCCACACCGCCCGGCGGGCCGGCTGATCGGGCGGGCCGACCGGGATCACGTAGTCGAACCGGCCGGGCCGCAGGAACGCCGAGTCCAGCGAATGCACGGCGTTGGTGGCGCACACCAGCAGCCGGCTGTCCTTCTGCCGGAACGTCGGAATCAGTTTCAGCAGTTCGTTGGTGACGCCGAGCTCGGCGGTCGTGGCGCCGGAGCGCGCGGTGGCGATCTCCTCGACCTCGTCGATGAACAACACCAGTTCGTCGAGCTCGGCCAGTTCGGCGAACGCCTCGCGCAGCGAGGCCGCCAGGCCGCCGTTGCCGGTGGCCGCCAGCCGGGACGGGAACAGTTCCACGAACGGCCAGCCCAGGCGTGACGAGATCGCCTTGGCGAAGCTGGTCTTCCCGGTGCCCGGCGGGCCGAACAGGATCACCGCCTTCGGTGGCTGCACGCCGTAGCGTTCGGCGACCTCCGGGTGCGCCAGCGGGTCGACGATGCGGCGCTCGATGATCTGCTTCTCCTGCTCCATGCCGGCCATCTCGTTGAACAGCCCGGGCGGCAGCAGCTGCCCGCCGAGTTCGTCGAGCAGGTTGGCCTGGTCGAGACCCAGGTGCTCGATCATCTCGAAATACACCAGTCCCTCGCGGCGGGTGTAGCCGGAGTTCTCCAGCGCGGCCGCGCCGGTGGCGCCCTCGGGCATCACCGCGCAGATCCGGCGCACCCCTTGCGAGCGAAGCCGTCGCTCCAGATCAGTCAGCAGTGCACTGCCGATCCCGCGGTGCCGCCACCGCGAACTCAGCGCCACCAGCTGGATCCAGGCCCGCTCGCCCTGCGTCTGCGCCACGGCCATACCGACCACCTCGTCGCCGACCTCGGCGACCACCGCAGGCTGTCCGGTCCGGGCAGCGGCCATCACCTCGGCGACCGAGAACACCGGCTCGCCCGAGCCGAGCGTCCGGCTTTGATCCCAGACCTGGATCGCCTGATCCAGGTCTTCGTCGTGATAGTCGCGTAGGCGCCACGGCGGCATGACCCACCTCCTCCAGTTTCGACACAGGGTGACCGATGCGCGGTGTTCCGGCATCCCCCAACCGGGTGGGGCGCCCGGGTGAGAAAACAGCGGAGTTTCAGCCCTGAAGTCCCGAACAGCGCATTGCGCGGATGAAAGGATCACCAGACGGCCTGACTTTGCAGCCTCACCAAGGGAGAACACTGTGGCTTCACCGACCGCCGCGCCGTCGGAACACATCGAGGAGACCGACGGCGACGTCACCTTCGTCCGCACCGACAAGGATCTGCCGCCGGTGGCGATCATCGACCGGTCGCCGATCACCACCCGGCACAAGCTGATCTTCGGCGCCGTCGCCGTTCTCGGCGCCGTCGCGTGGGCGATGATCGCGTTCTTCCGCGGCGAGACGGTCAACGCGGTGTGGTTCGTCATCGCCGCGATCTGCACCTACGTCATCGGCTACCGGTTCTACGCCCGGCTGATCGAGATGAAGATCGTGCGGCCCCGCGACGACCACGCCACGCCGGCGGAAGTCCTCGAGAACGGCACCGACTACATGCCCACCGACCGGCGGGTGCTCTTCGGTCACCACTTCGCCGCCATCGCCGGCGCGGGCCCGCTGGTCGGCCCGGTGCTGGCCACCCAGATGGGCTACCTGCCGGGCACCATCTGGATCATCATCGGCGCGGTCTTCGCCGGCTGCGTGCAGGACTATCTGGTGCTGTCGATCTCCAGCCGCCGCCGTGGCCGCTCACTGGGCCAGATGGCCCGCGACGAACTCGGCGCGGTCGGCGGTATCGCGGCCATCGTCGGCGTTCTGGTCATCATGGTCATCCTGCTGGCGGTGCTGGCGCTGGTGGTGGTCAACGCGCTGGCCGAAAGCCCCTGGGGCGTCTTCTCGATCGCGATGACCATCCCGATCGCCATCTTCATGGGCCTGTACCTGCGGTTCTTCCGCCCCGGCCGGGTGTCGGAGGTCTCGCTGATCGGCGTGGTGCTGCTGCTGCTCGCCGTCGTCTCCGGCGGCTGGGTGGCCGGAACCGACTGGGGCACTGACTGGTTCACGCTGTCGAAGGTGACGCTGTCGTGGTGCATCATCATCTACGGGCTGGCCGCCTCGGTGCTGCCGGTGTGGTTCCTGCTGGCCCCGCGCGACTACCTGTCGACGTTCATGAAGGTCGGCACCATCGCGCTGCTGGCCGTCGGCATCCTGCTGGCCCGTCCGGTCATGGAGGCTCCGGCGATCTCGCAGTTCGCCAAGAGCGGCACCGGTCCGGTGTTCGCCGGCTCGCTGTTCCCGTTCCTGTTCATCACGATCGCCTGCGGCGCGCTGTCGGGCTTCCATTCGCTGATCTCCTCGGGCACCACGCCGAAGCTGCTGGAGAAGGAAAGCCAGATGCGGCTGATCGGCTACGGCGGCATGCTCACCGAGTCGTTCGTGGCGATCATGGCGTTGATCACCGCCTCGATCCTCAACCAGCACCTGTACTTCGCGATCAACGCACCGTCGGCGGCGACCGGCACCACCGCGGAGACCGCGGCCAAGTACGTCAACGGCCTCGGCCTGTCCGGCGCGCCGATCACCCCCGCGCAGATCACCGAGGCCGCCGAGAGCGTCGGCGAGGAGTCGATCATCTCCCGCACCGGCGGCGCGCCGACGCTGGCGTTCGGCATGTCCGAGGTGCTGCAGCAAGGTCTTCGGCGGTAACGCGCTCAAGGCGTTCTGGTACCACTTCGCGATCATGTTCGAGGCGCTGTTCATCCTCACCACCGTCGACGCCGGCACCCGGGTGGCGCGCTTCATGCTCTCCGACGGGCTGGCCAACCTCGGCGGGCCGCTGAAGCGGCTGCACAACCCGAGCTGGCGGGTGGGAGCCTGGGCGTGCAGCATCATCGTGGTCGCGGCGTGGGGGTCGATCCTGCTGATGGGCGTGACCGATCCGCTCGGCGGCATCAACACGCTGTTCCCGCTGTTCGGTATCGCCAACCAGCTGCTGGCCGCGATCGCGCTGACCGTGGTGACGGTGGTCGTGATCAAGAAGGGCTTGCTGAAATGGGCCTGGATTCCCGGCATTCCGCTGCTGTGGGACCTCATCGTGACGCTGACCGCGTCGTGGCAGAAGATCTTCTCCGGCGATCCGAAGCTGGGCTACTGGACGCAGCACTTCCAGTACCGCGCGGCCCAGGAGGCGGGCAAGACGGCGTTCGGGTCGGCCAAGAACGCCAACCAGCTTCACGAGGTGATTCGCAACACCTTCATCCAGGGCACGCTGTCGATCGTGTTCGCGGTCGTGGTGATCATCGTGGTCGCGGCCGGCGCGGTGATGGCAGTGCGCTCGATCCGCGGTGGTGGACGTCCGCTCGCCGAGGAGACCCCGGTGCCGTCGAAGATCTTCGGGCCGTCGAGCCTGTTCGCCACTCCAGCCGAGAAGGAGGTGCAGAAGCAATGGGACGCGTTACCCACGCCGCACGCCAAATCCGTTGGTACGTCGGTGCATTGATGGGCGACAGCCACTACCGCGCTACGTCGAGCACCGCCGCCGCACGCATCCCGGTGAACCGGTGCTCAGCGAGGCCGAGTACTGGCGGATGCGTCATCACGCCACCGACACCAGCCCGACGCCGCGCTGCTGCTAGCCGCCGTCGAGCACCGCATCGCAGAACTGCCGGGTCCCGGCGATCAGCCGCGCATTCGACTCATCGACCTCCTCGGCGTAGCGCCATCGCAGACTGCCGCGTGCGCCGCGATGCAGCCGGGCGTTCGGCTCGTCGACCTCGTCGACCCAGCCGCGGCGGCCTGCGGCGTACGGCCACCCTCGATGTGCCGCGCCACCAACCGTTGCCGCCGCACGTCGATCGGGCAGTCGACGTAGTACAGCCGGTCCAGCAGTCCCCGCACCAGAAGCCCACTCCCCCTCGGGCACACCGAGATAGTTGCCCTCGGTGATCACCAACCGGGACTCGGCCGGGACGACGTGGCCCGCCGCCACCGGCTCGTCGAGGCCGCGGTCGAAGGCCGGCACGTAGACCTCGCGCCGCCGGTACTCCGAGCGCACCCGCTCCAGGGCCGTCACGTACCCGGCGGCGTCGAAGGTGTCGACGGCCCCTTTGCGATCCCGGCGGCCGAGGCGGTCCAGTACGGCATTGGACAGGTGAAAGCCGTCCATCGGCAGATACGACGCCCCGTCGAACGACGCGGCCAGCGCGACCGCCGCCGTCGACTTCCCCGCCCCGGGCGGCCCGGTGATGCCGACGACGACCCGGCCCGGCGTGTCGTCGAGCACGGCGGTGACATCTTCGACCAGAGGGGCGATCGAGGTTTCGCGGGCGTAACTGATGGCTAACCGCCTCCGATAGGTCGGGTAGGTCGGGGGTAGGACGACGACCAAGAGCGAGACAATTCATGAAGCCATTTCGGACCATACGCAGTCGGGGGATCATTCGGGCGGCCACGGCCGCGGCGGCAGCACTGCTGGTGCTCGGCACGGTGGCGGCCCAGCCGCCCACGGCCAACGCCGCCGAGGTCGAGTACCTCAGCGTCCCGTCGCCGTCGATGGGGCGCAACATCACCGTCCAGTTCCAGGGCGGCGGCCCCAAGGCGGTGTATCTGCTCGACGGCCTGCGCGCCCAGGACGACCGCAACGGCTGGGACATCAACACCGGCGCGTTCTCCTGGTTCAACGACTCCGGGGTCTCCGTGGTGATGCCCGTCGGCGGTATGTCGAGTTTCTACACCGACTGGTATCGGCCCGCCACCGGCAACGGCACCACGCAGACCTACAAGTGGGAGACGTTCCTGACCTCCGAGCTGCCGGCCTGGTTGTCGGCCAACAAGGGTGTCAGCCCCAGCGGCAACGCCGTGGTCGGGCTGTCGATGTCGGGCAGCGCGGCGCTGATCCTGGCCGCCTACCATCCCGGCCAGTTCGTCTACGCCGGATCGCTGTCGGGCTTCTTGAACCTGTCGGCGAACTACTGGCCGCTGCTGGTCTCGGTCGCCATGGCCGACGCCGGCGGATTCAACGCACTCGCCATGTGGGGTCCCTACGGCGGGTCGGCATGGCAGCGCAACGACCCGATGCTGCACGTCGGCCAACTGGTGGGCAACAACACCCGCGTCTGGGTGTACAGCGGCAACGGCAACCCGACCGATCTCGACGCCGGACTGGGCAACGCGCAGATTCCCGCGCAGTTCCTCGAGGGCTTGACGATGCGGAGCAACCAGGAGTTCCAGGCCCGCTACCAATCGGCGGGCGGGCGCAACGGGGTGTTCAACTTCCCGCCCAACGGCACGCACAGCTGGGGCTACTGGGGTGGTCAGCTGCAGGCGATGAAGCCCGACATCCAGCGGGTGCTGGGCGCCTCACCGACGGCCTGACCCGATCACCGACGAAAGGCCCGGTCCCTTCTACAGGGACCGGGCCTCTCAGTGTCACGTCTTGGTTGCACCCCACGGACGCAGCTATTCATTCCCACTGCCGCCGATCGTCAAACCCGATTGCGCAAAAAGATCCGCGAAGGATTACCTTTTTCTTCTGACAACAGCTGTGCCCAGATGAGGGGACGTGGATGGACCTGTCGTGGTCGGCGAAGGATCTGCAGTTCCGCGACGAGGTGCGCGCCTTCCTCGACGAGAAGCTCACCCCCGATCTCCGGCGGGCCGGCCAGCTCATGACGAGCGTGTACGCCGACCACGAGGCCAGCATGGCCTGGCAGGCGATCCTGCACGAGCGGGGCTGGGCCGCCCCGGCCTGGCCCGTGGAGTACGGCGGCTGCGACTGGTCGTTGACCCAGCACTACATCTTCAGCCGGGAGTCGACGCTGGCCGGCGCCCCGTCGCTCTCGCCCATGGGCATCCGGATGGTCGCCCACGCGATCATCGCGTTCGGCACGCCGGAGCAGAAGGACTACTTCCTGCCGCGCATCCTCACCGGCGAGGTCTTCTTCTGCCAGGGCTACTCCGAACCCGAGGCGGGCTCGGATCTGGCCGCGCTGTCGATGGCCGCCGTCGTGGATGAAGCGGCCGGTGACCTCATCTGCACCGGCAGCAAGATCTGGACCACCCACGCCGGCGAGGCCAACTGGATCTTCGCCCTGGTGCGCACGTCGCGGTCGGCCAAGAAGCAGCACGGCATCACCTTCGTGCTCATCGACATGACCACGCCGGGCATCGAGATCCGTCCGCTGGTGATGACCTCGGGCGAGAAGATCCAGAACCAGATCTTCTTCGACGCCGTGCGGGTGCCGAAGTCGAACGTCATCGGCCAGATCGACGACGGCTGGACAGTCGCCAAGTACCTGCTGGAGTTCGAACGAGGTGGCGGCGCGACGGCACCGGCATTGCAGGTGATGGCCGAGTCGGTCGCCACCGAGGCCGCCACCCAGCCCGGCCCGGCCGGCGGGGTGCTGATCGACGACCCGGCCTTCGCCGCCAAGCTGGCCGACGTCCGCATCCGCACCGAAGTGCTCGAGATCCTCGAATACCGCGTTCTGGCAACGGTTGCCGAGGGCAAGAACCCCGGAGCGGCCTCGTCGATGCTGAAGATCCTGTCCACCGAACTGTCCCAGGCCATCACCGAACTCGCACTCGAGGCGGCCGGACCCCGCGGGCGGGTGTACCAGCCGCACGCAACCCGGCCCGGCGGCCCGATCGAGGACTTCGAACCGCCCGCCGACGGCTACGTCAGCGGCGACCCGTGGCAGGCGGTCGCCGCGCTTCGGTACTTCAACGACCGCGCCGGCTCGATTTACGCCGGCTCCAACGAGATTCAGCGCAACATCCTGGCCAAAGCGACCCTGGGGCTGTAGATGGACTTCAACCTGAGCAACGAGCAGGAACTGCTGCGCGACGGCCTGAGCAGGTTCCTGGCCACCCGCTACGACCTGGAGAAGAGCCGCACCGCCGCCAAGGTCGGGCTGGGCTGGCAGCCCGAGATCTGGCGTGGCTTCGCCGAGGAACTGGGCATCCTGGGTGCGACGCTTCCGGAGTCGGTCGGCGGAATCGGCGGCGGCCCAACCGAACTGATGATCATCGCCGAGGAACTGGGCCGCGCCCTGGTGATCGAGCCGTTCGTCGAGACGGCGGTGGTCGCCGCCGGGCTGCTGCAGCGCGCCGACGGGCCGGCCTCGACCAGCGTGCTGGAACGCATCGCCGAGGGCACCGCACTGGTCGCGGTGGCCGCCGCCGAACCGGAGGCCGGCGACAACTGGGCCAGCGTGTCCACCAAAGCGGTTCACGACGGCGCCGACTGGGTGCTCACCGGCGAGAAGACCGTCGTCGTCGGCGCACCGCTGGCCACTCATCTGCTGATCACGGCGCGAACATCGGGGCAACCCGATGAACGGCAAGGCATTTCGCTGTTCATCACCGAGTTCGACCCGGCCGCTCCGCCGCGCGGTGTGGAGATGCACGGTTACCGCACCATCGACGACCGCCGGGCCGCCGACCTGAAGTTCGACCGACTGCGGCTCCCGGTCGACGCGCTCCTCGACGACGACGCGTGGCCGTCGCTGGCCCAGGCCCGCGACGAGGGCGCGGCAGCGGTGTGCGCCGAAGCGGTCGGGGCGATGCGCAAGGTGCTCGGCGACACCGTCGACTACTGCAAGCAGCGTCAGCAGTTCGGCCAGCCGATCGGCAGCTTCCAGGTACTGCAACACCGGATGGTGGACATGTACATGGAACTCGAACAGGCGGTGTCGGCGGTCTACCTCGCGGTGCTGAACCTGCAGGCCGAGCCGCACGTCCGGGCCCGCGCGGTGTCAGCGGCCAAGGCGACCGTCGGGCGCGCGGCGCGCTTCATCGGCCAGAACGCCGTCCAACTGCACGGCGGCATGGGCATGACCGAGGAGTTGGCGATCGGGCACTACTTCAAGCGGCTGACCGCGCTGCAGCACGAGTTCGGATCCACCGACTTCCACCGCACGCGGTACGCGAAACTGACCCGCCCCTAAGCGGTTTCGGCGGCCAGCCGGGCCCGCTCGCGCATCGAGGCGATCACGCCGCCGTCGTTGAGGATGTCGGTTCCGGTGAGATAGCCGGCCCGGTCGCTGGCGCAGAACGCGAACAGTTCCGCCATCTCCTCGGCCGTGCCCCAGCGCGGGACGGCGGCGTTGGTGACCATGGCACCGGCACCGGCCTGTTCCTCGAGCCGGCCCATCTCGGTGTCCACCGAACCGGGCGACACCGAGACGATCCGCAGCCCGCGGGAGTTGAACCGTTCGGCCTGCGAGGTGCTGTACCACCGGACGAACGTCTTGCTCACGCTGTACGCCAGCCCGGAGCGCATCTCCTGCGCCCGCGATGTCGCAGACCGCGAGCAACTCGGCGAGGAACCGCTGCTCGTCGGTGAACGCCAGGTCGAAATGCTTCGTCGGAACCAGTTCGTCGGGCAGCATGTGCGACGCCATCGAGGCCACGTTGACAATCGCGGCGCCCTCGGCGGCCGCGGCGAAGAAGACCTCGTTGACGTTCAGTGTGCCCAGCGCATTGGTCGTCATGACGTACTCGGCGTCGCCCATGCTGGGACTCACCCCGGCGGTGTGGATGACCGACACGATGTCGCCGAGTTCGGCCGCCGTCCGGAACAGCTGCTCGACGGCCGACCGGTCGGTGACGTCACAGTTGACCAGCGTCGCGCTGATGCCGAGCGCCTCCAGCGTGCCTGCGGCGTCGTCCAAGCGGTCTTGCCGGACGTCGGCGAGCACCAGCGTGTGGTCCCGCCCGAGGATTTTGGCGGTGGCCACTCCCATGCCACCCGCGCCGCCTGTGATCACCGACACCCGACTCATAACTGGGACCATATACGGGCGTCGGAACCTCGAGCGGCCGGCCCCGCGTTAGAAAGTCGTCATCGGTGACGGCCTGACAGATCGCCCGCCGATGGCTTGACTGGAGTGGAAGGGAGGGCCGTCATGTTGAACAAGATCGCAGGCGCCGTCGCACAGGTCGCCGAGGCCGGAGGTTCGATCGTCGGGATCCGGAGCGGTACCGAGGAGCCGGCCTACACCGTCGTGCGCGAGATCGACGGTGTCGAGATCCGCCGCTACGGGCCGCGCATCGCCGCCGAAACCGCGGTGGCCACCGACGAGGAAGCCGCCCGCAACGAGGGATTCCGCCGGCTGGCCCGCTACATCTTCGGCGCCAATTCGGGCAAGGACAAGATCGCCATGACCGCTCCGGTCGCCCAGCAGCAGAGCGAGAAGATCGCGATGACCGCCCCGGTGGCGACCCAACGCGGGTCCGCCGACGACTGGGTCATCCGCTTCTTCATGCCGTCGAAGTACACGATGGACACGCTGCCCAGCCCGAAGGACGACCGGGTGCGACTGGTGGAGGTGCCCGGCGAGACCGTCGCCGTGCTGCGCTACAACGGGTCCTACAGCCCCGAGGCGGTCGCCGCCCGCACCACTGCAGCTGTTGGAAACGTTGAACCGCAACAACATCGAGGCGGTGGGCGATCCGCTGTCGTGGTTCTACGACCCGCCGTGGACGGTGCCGTTCCGCCGGCGCAACGAAGTCGTGGTAGGCGTGGCCGCGGATTCGTGACAAGCTGAGCCGGTGGGTAAACCGCCATCGGACGATCTGACCCCGCACTTCGAAGACGTACAGGCCCATTACGACCTGTCCGACGACTTCTTCCGGCTGTTCCTGGATCCCACCCAGACCTACAGCTGCGCGTACTTCGAGCGCGACGACATGACGCTGGAGGAGGCCCAGCTCGCCAAGATCGACCTGGCGCTGGGCAAGCTGGGCCTGCAGCCCGGCATGACGCTGCTCGACGTGGGGTGCGGCTGGGGCGCGACGATGTTGCGTGCGCTGGAGCGCTACGACGTCAACGTCATCGGACTGACCCTGAGCAAGAACCAGGCCGGCCACGTCCAGCAGCTGTTCGACGCCTCCGACAGTGCCCGCTCCAAACGCGTTCTCCTGGAGGGCTGGGAGCAGTTCGACGAGCCCGTCGACCGCATCGTCTCGATCGGCGCGTTCGAGCACTTCGGGCACGAGCGCTACGAGGCGTTCTTCGCCTGGGCCTACCGGGCGCTGCCGCCCGACGGTGTCATGCTGCTGCACACCATCACCGGGTTACATCCGAAGGAGATGATCGAGCGCGGCATGCCGCTGTCGTTCGAGTTCGCGCGGTTCATCAAGTTCATCGTGACCGAGATCTTCCCGGGCGGCCGGCTGCCCTCGATATTCCGATGGTGGAAGAGCGCGCCACCGCAGCCGGCTTCGCGGTCACCCGCGTGCAGTCCCTGCAACTGCACTACGCGCGCACCCTCGACCTGTGGGCCGGCCGCGCTGGAAGCCCGGCGCGACGAGGCGATCGCGATCCAGTCCGAAGAGGTCTACGACCGGTACATGAAGTACCTCACCGGCTGCGCCGAGATGTTCCGCATCGGCTACATCGACGTCGATCAGTTCACGCTCGAAAAAGCGCGATAAACCCCTAAGGCGTCGCCGCGTCCTCGGCCGGCACGTCGAGGGGAGCGGCAGGGGCGATAGGCACGGCCGCCGACGATCCCACGGGTCCGGACGGCCCGGGCGACTGGCCCGGGCCCGCGGTCGCGCTCATCGGGCGCTGCGCCAGCAGCAGCAACGCATCGTTCATCGAGACGTCGTGGTTGCCGATCGCATGCAGGATGTCGCGCAGGTAGCCCAGGCTTCGGGTCTGCGTCGGAGTGTCCGTGGTGCCCGGGGGCAGGTTGTCCGGGCTGGGCAGATGCGGCACGCCGTCGGCCAGCTGAGACACCGGGGCCGCACCCGGCTGGGCAGCGGCGTCGGTGGGCACATCCACCGGCGCCGGGACCAGGACCGGTGACGGCGCGGGGGCTGGGTCGGTCGAGTCCGCGAGCGCGGCGGGCGCGGCCAGGAAGGCCGCCGAGACGCCCAGCGCCGCCAGCCCGAGGCAGGCCCGGCGCAGCAGCTTGTCGGTGCAAACGGCCCTGTTCGTCGAAATCGTCACCGTTATGTCCTCCGCGGTCGTGCCAAGCGGCGCGACCCGCCGAGGACCGGCAGGTCAACGCCCTATACCGATGATTCCGATGGACTACCCATTTTGTTACACCCGCCACTCCTGTCACCCGCGTTTCAGAGGAATCCGGTCATGCCCGTCGTGCCGGGTTGAAACCGAACACGCCTGGGTGTAAAAATTTCCTGCCCGTAGAACCTGGGAAGTCGAGGGTTCGCGCGTGTCCCAAACCCTCACCGTTTCCCCAGGCCAACGCGGCTTTATCAGTAAAATGGCGCCCAGCGCGCTGTTCAGGCGAGGGGTATCGATGCAGCTTCCGGATGACGACCCGGCTGGACGCGAGGACGGCGATCTCGTCCTCGACGGGGCTGGCGCGCGTTCGGAGCAGGTGGGTTGGTTCCGGTTCTACTTCGACAGCGAGCTGTGGGAGTGGTCCCCCGAGGTCCAGCTGATGCACGGCTACGAGCCCGGCTCCGTTTCCCCCACCACCGAGCTGGTCCTGTCCCACAAGCATCCCGACGACTACCAGGCCGTCGCGAGCACCCTCGACGATGTGCGACAGCACCATCAGGCGTTCAGCACCCGGCACCGCATCATCGACACGGCCGGCCGGATCCATCACGTCATCGTGGTGGCCGACAAACTGCTCGACGACGACGGCGAGGTCATCGGTACGCACGGCTTCTACGTCGACGTCTCCCCCGCCGAACACCACCAGCAGAAGCGTCTGACCCGGGCCATCGCCGAGATCGCCGAGAATCGCGCCGCGATCGAACAAGCCAAGGGCATGTTGATGGTCGTCTACGGCATCGACGCCGAGGCGGCGTTCGACCTGCTGCGCTGGCGCTCGCAGGAGGCCAACGTCAAGCTGCGGATGCTGGCCGAACAGGTCGTCACCGACTTCGTCAGCCTCACCCAGAGCGAGAAGGCGCCGCCGCCGCGTTCGTCCTACGACAACCTGCTGCTCACCGCCCACCGGCGCATCGGGCACCGCCCACGAGCCTGCGCCGCACTGATCCTGCGGTACCCCCTTATGCTGCCGTGATGCCCGACGTCACGACGACGGCGCGGATAGCCAACCTGTTGCGCGCCCGCCCACTGGTGTCGTTCTTCGTGCTCTCCTATGCGGTCACCTGGTTGTTGTGGGCGCCGCTGGTGTTCGCCGGGGTGCCCGCCTTCACCGAGGCCACCCACACCCCGTCCTGGTATGCCCTGCCCGGGGTCGCGGTCGGTGTGACCGGCACGGCGTTCTTCATGACCGCGGTGACGCAAGGACGCGCGGGCGTCCAGCGGATGCTGCGGCGCCTGGCGTGCTGGCGGGTGGGTGTGCGCTGGTATCTGGTGGCGATCCTGCTCATTCCGGTGGGTCAGCTGCTGATCACCGCCGCCCTCGGAAGCCCGGACGCACTGCGGGCGCTGCGTCCCTCGGCGCTGGCGCTCTACCCGGTCTCGTATCTGGCGCACTTCGTCTTCGGCCCGCTGTTCGAGGAGTCCGGTTGGCGGGGGTTCGCGCTGCCCCGCATGCAGCACCGGTTCGGTCCGGTTCGCGCCACCCTGCTGCTGGGGCTGCTGTGGAGCGGATGGCACTTCTTCCTCTACGCCCCATCGTGGTTTGCCGGTGGTCCGGTGAATGCCGTTGTCGGCGTTGGCATCTTCGTGGTGTTCACGACCAGCATCAGTTTCATCTTCACCTGGCTGTCGAACAACACCACCGCGAGCTTGCTGCTGGCGATCCTGCTACACGGGTCGGTCGACGGCACCGCCACCTACCTGCAGCGGCTGGCCGACCGGGGCGCGCTCTCCGCTGATGCCGCAGGCTTCAGCGGCCAGTTCGGGGTGCTGATCCTGTGCGTGCTCACCGCGCTGGCGCTGGTGATGTCCACCCGCGGCCGGCTCGGCTATCCGCGCTACCACCGCGAGGCCGAGCACCTCGACATCGGGGAGGCAGCGTTGCCGAAAGTGGCGCCGGCGTGACGGGCGGTACTCGCCGTCACGCTGGTGTGACGGTCGCGGGACTGATCGCGGCGGCCGTGGTGGTCGTGGCGCCGGCGGTGGCGGCCGACCCGGCCGGCGGTGTGCCGCCGGTGAGCCCGCAGGCCGCGGCGGCGGGTTTCGTCGACGTGCGCACCGTGGTGCCCGACGCGATCATCGACCTGCGCTACGCCACCCCGAACAATTTCACCGGCGTGCAGCTCTACCCCTCCGACGCCCGCTGCCTGGTGCACGAATCGATGGCGCCGGGGCTGTCGACGGCCGCCGCGGCGCTGCGGGCACAGGGTGCTGTGCTGGTCTTCTGGGACTGCTACCGGCCGCACGACGTTCAGGTGCGGATGTTCGACGTGGTGCCCGACCCGGCCTGGGTCGCCAAGCCGGGACCGTACGCCCGCAGCCACGAAGCCGGCCGCTCGGTGGATGTCACGATCGCCGAACAAGGCCGCCTGGTGGACATGGGCACCGGGTTCGATGACTTCACCGCGCGGGCCGAGGCCTACGCCACCGACGGGGTCAGCGCCCAGGCGCAGTCGAACCGGGCCCTTCTGCGATCGGCGATGACGGCCGGTGGACTGGCCCCCTACTCCGGGGAGTGGTGGCATTTCGACGGCCCGGGTGCCGGTGTGCAGCGCCCGATCCTCGACGTCCCCGTCGACTAAGTGCCCTCAGCCCAGCAACGGGCGGCGGTGGCTGGTCAGCTCGGTCAGCGCGTCCTGCATGGCGGTGTGGATGCGTTCGCCGTACGCCTCGGCGTCCTCGCCGGGCTCGGCGATGGTGGCCGCCAGCACCCGGGTCTGCAGTTTCGTCGGCAGCGGCAGGTACGGCAGCATGCCGACGGCTCCGACGTTGAATCCCCACGGCAGCGAGATGCTGGTCGGCAGCGCCTTCACCCGCAGCAGTTTGTCCAGACGCAGGGCCCGGGCCAGCCGCTCGCCGTCGGTGAGCACCAGCAGCGACTCGCCGGCTCCCGCGGTCACGATCGGCACGATGGGCACGTGTTCCTCCATGGCCAGGCTCGCGAATCCGTACCGTCCCCCGAAGACGATGTGGTTGCGGTCGCGAAAGGACTTGGCCGCGTCGAGGTCTCCGCCGGGGAAGACGACGACGTGATGGCCCGCGGCGAACGCCTCCCGTGCACTGTCCCGGCTGGCGGGCCGGGCGCCCAGATGCTCGACGAGCGGCCCGACGCCCAGCGTCCACGCCAGTTGGTGGGTCAGGAATGTCACCGGGCGGTCGACCGCCAGCTCCTCGAGCACCGCGCCGACCGCGAGCACGTTGAGGTCCACGATCCCCCCGAAACCGTGGTTGGCGACGAAGAGCACCGGCTCGGTGAGAGTCGTTGTCTCGAACTCGATTTCGAGCCGGTTGTAGTGGCGGACGAAGTCGATGGCCATCCGCCGGACTGTCGCCAGCGCCGAGTCCAGCAGGCCCGGCTCATCGTCGACGCCCGTCTCGACGGCGTCGAGCAGCGCGTCGGCGAGCTGTTCGACGTCTTGAGCGTCGGATACCTCGGCCACCGTCGTCCCCTAGCTGACGGCGGCCCGGCCAGCTTCGAGGCGGGCGACCGGTAGCCGGAACGGCGAGCACGACACGTAGTCCAGCCCGGTCTTGTGGAAGAAGTGGATCGACTCGGGGTCACCACCATGCTCACCGCAGACGCCAAGTTTGATGCCGGGCTTGGTCTTACGGCCCTCCTCGGCCGCGATCTGCACGAGCCGGCCCACCCCGTCACCGTCGATGGTCTCGAACGGGGACACGGTGAAGACACCCTTTTCCAGGTATGCCGCGAACACCGTGGACTCGACGTCGTCGCGGGAGAACCCCCACGTCGTCTGGGTCAGGTCGTTGGTGCCGAACGAGAAGAAGTCGGCGGCCTCCGCGATCCGGTGCGCGGTGAGCGCGGCGCGCGGCAGCTCGATCATCGTGCCGATCGGGATCGTCAGCGTCACTCCCCGCTCGGCGGCAACGTCGGCGAGGATCTTCTCCGTTTCGTCCCGGACCAGATGCAGCTCCATGATCGAACCCACCAGCGGCACCATGATTTCGACCCTCGGGTCCTTGCCGGCCGCGATCTGATCGCCCATCGCCTCGGCGATCGCCCGGACCTGCAATGCGAACAACCCGGGGGTCAGCAGCCCGAGGCGTACCCCGCGCAACCCCAGCATCGGGTTCGATTCGTGCAGCCTCTGCACCGCAGCCAGCACTTTGCGGTCAGCATCCGGCCCCTCACCGGTCTCACCTCTGGCCTCGGCGAGGGCGACCTTGACCGCGAGTTCGGTGCGATCCGGCAAGAACTCGTGCAGCGGCGGATCCAGCAGCCGGATGGTCACCGGCAGTCCGTCCATCGCGTCGAGGATCTCTGCGAAGTCTTTGCGCTGCAGGGGCAACAACGCGGCCAGCGCGGCGTCGCGTTCCTCGGTGTTGGCGGCCAGGATGACCCGCTCGATCAAGACCCGGCGATCGCCGAGGAACATGTGCTCCGTGCGGCACAGGCCGATGCCTTGGGCGCCAAGGGATCTCGCGCGGACCGCGTCCTCGGCGGTGTCGGCGTTCGCGCGGATCGCCAGGCGCCGGCGAACGTCGGCGTGGGTCAGCAACCGGTCGACGGCCTTGACCAGCGCGGTGGTCTCGTCGTCCACACCCCCCAGGGCTGAGGTCAGCCCGGACTCGATGTAGGTCTCCACCGGAGACGGCACAACCGGCATCGCGCCGAGGAAAATCTCGCCGGTCGAGCCGTCGATGCTGATCTCGTCGCCCTCCTTGATCAGCACCGCGCCCACCCTCGCTGTGCGTGTCGAGGCGTCGACATCGAGTTCCTCGGCGCCACAGACGCAGGTCTTGCCCATACCGCGGGCGACGACAGCCGCGTGCGAGGTCTTGCCGCCGCGCGCCGTCAGGATCCCGTCCGCGGCGATCATGCCCTCGAGGTCGTCGGGGTTGGTCTCCCGGCGAACCAGGACCACCTGCTCGCCACGGTTGGCCCAGGCCTTGGCGGTGGGCGAATCGAACACCGCGCGGCCCACCGCGGCACCCGGCGAGGCGGCCATGCCCTTGGTCAGCAGCTCGCGGGGAACAGAGCGGTCGAAATGCGGGAACATCAGCAATGCCAGCTGGGAGCCGGAGACCCGGGACAGCGCCTCGTCCATCGTGATCAGGTTCTCGTCGACGAGCTGGGAAGCGATCCGGAACGCCGCCGCGGCGGTGCGCTTCCCGACCCGGGTCTGCAGCATCCACAACTTGCCGCGCTCGATGGTGAACTCGATGTCGCACAGGTCCCGGTAGTGCGTCTCCAGCTGGCGCATCACCTTGATCAGCTGCTTGTGCGACGACGGATCCAACGACTTCAGATCGTCCAGCGAGAGGGTGTTCCGGATTCCGGCGACCACGTCCTCGCCCTGCGCGTTGGACAGGTAGTCCCCGTACGCGCCGGTGCGCCCGGACGCCGGGTCACGGGTGAACGCAACACCGGTGCCGCTGGACTCGCCCAGGTTGCCGAACACCATCGTGCACACGTTCACCGCGGTACCCAGGTGCTGTGGGATCCGCTCCCGCCGTCGGTACAACCTGGCGCGGTCGGTGTTCCAGGAGTCGAAGACGGCGTTGATCGCCATGTCGAGCTGTTCGCGCGGGTGCTGCGGGAACTCCTGACCGGAGTGTTCGCGCACCGCGTCCTTGAACGTGGCGACCAACGCCTGCAGATCGTCGACATCGAGGTCGACGTCGCTGGACACACCCTTGGTCGACTTCGCCTTGTCGAGCACATCGGAGAACACCTCGCCGGGTATCTCCAACACCGTCTTGCCGAACATCTGCAGCAGCCGCCGGTAGGAATCCCAGGCGAAGCGCTCATCGCCGGACTCCTCGGCGAGCCCCTTGACGCTGGCGTCGTTGAGCCCGATGTTGAGCACCGTCTCCATCATCCCGGGCATCGAGAACGCCGCGCCGGAGCGGACACTGACCAACAGCGGATCGTGGCGATCACCGAGCCGGCGGCCGATGTTGTCCTCCAACTGCCGCAGCGCCATCGTGACCTGCACCCGCAGCTCACCGGGCGCGCTGCCCTGGGACAGGTACTCCCGGCACGCCTCCGTCGTGATGGTGAACCCCGGCGGTACCGGCAACCCGAGTTTGGTCATCTCGGCCAGGTTCGCGCCCTTACCGCCCAGCAGGTCCTTCTGATCCTTGTCACCCTCGGTGAAGTCGAAGACGTACTTGGTCATCAGGTCTCTCCTTAACGGCCGGTGTCTCAACGTTAAGCCGCGACGCTTCCCGGTTCGTGCAGTTCGGCGAATGCCGCGTCGGCGGGAGTCACCGCACCGATCGCGCAGCGTCATCGGCCCTCGTTCTCCTGCGATCATCCGCAGCGCGGTGTCATAGATCGCCTGCCCGTGGATCGCGAACAGCGCGAGGAGATCGACGCTGTCGCCACCGATCTCCTTGGCGATGAACAAGCCGTCGGCACCGGCGATCGCGTAGGTCGCCAGCTGGCGCACCTGCTCGTCGGTCAGACCGGGCACGATGTTCGGCAATGCTGCGGGTGAGCGCGTCGAGCGCCTGGTTGCGGACCTGGACGAACATCGCCCGCGCCCGGGGTTCGACCGGCCGGCGCTCCAGGGCGAGCATCAACCCGAGGCGCAGGAAGTCCGGCGAGTCCGCGACCGCCTTGGCCGTGCCCGCCGCCACCTCCATCAGTCGGTCGCGCGCCGACGAGGTCCTCGGGTAGCTGCCACACGCTTGAGCCAGTTGGTGAAGCTGCGCTCGATGACGGCGGCGATCAGGTCGTCCTTGTCCTTGAAGTGCCAGTAGATGGAGCTGGCGGGCAGCCCGCACTTGGCGCTCACCGCGCCGATGCTGGTCCCCTCGTAGCCGCGCTCCGCGGCGATCTCGGTGGCCGCGTCGAGGATCCGGTTGCGGGACTGCTCGCCATCGGGCCGGCGCTGCCGGCGCTTGGGCTGCTCGCCCTTGTCGGTCTTGACCATTTCCATCCTCCCTCTTGACTCCGTAGCGATCACTACATTACCGTAGCGATCACTACAGAACAAGTCCCGGTCGACGAGGACACGGATGACGAGATGAGAGACAGCCATGAGCGATCAGACCTCGACCTACGACGTCGCGATCGTCGGATACGGCCCGGTAGGCGCCACCGCCGCCAACCTGCTGGGCCAGATGGGCCTGAAGGTGGTGATCATCGAGCGCGACCCGGACATCTACTTCCGGGCACGCGCCATCTCCACCGACGAGGAGGTCATGCGGATCTGGCAGCAGGTCGGTCTGTCCGACCGGCTCAACGCCGACATGCAGCCGGGGGCCGGCGCCAACTTCGTCGACGCCGACGGCCTGTCCATCGTGAAACTGCAGCCCATCGACCGCGGCAACGGCCACCCGCCGCAGCAGTTCATCTATCAACCCGCCGTGGACAAGGTCCTGCGCGAGGGAGTCGACCGCTTTCCCAACGTCTCGACCCTGCTCGAGCACGAGTGCCTACGAGTCATCCAGCACCCCGACTGCGTCGAGCTGATGCTCGCCGACCTCACCCGCGACGAGTTCAAACGCATCCGCGCCTCCTACGTGATCGCCGCCGACGGCGGGTCGAGCGCGATTCGCGGACAACTCGGTATCGGATTCGGCGGCCGCACCTTCTCCGAGCGCTGGATCGTGATCGACACCAAGGTCCTTCAGGAATGGCCCGGCCACGACCGGCTCCGCTTCCACTGCAACCCCGCTCGGCCGACGGTCGACTGCCCGACTCCGCTGGGACACCATCGCTGGGAGTTCCCGGTGCGCGACGAAGAAGACGAGAAAGTGTTCCTCACCGAGGACGCCATCTGGAAAGTCCTGGGCGACCAGGGAATCACCACCGCGAACGTCGAGATCATCGGGTTCGCGTGCTACAGCCACCACGTCCGATTCGCCGACCGGTGGCGGGTCGGCCGGGTGTTCCTGGCCGGCGATGCGGCCCACGCGATGCCGCCGTGGATCGGCCAGGGCATGTGCGCCGGCGTCCGCGACGTCGGAAACCTGTGCTGGAAACTGCACGCCGTGCTGTCGGGATCGCTGCCCGAGTCGGTGCTCGACACCTACCAGGCCGAGCGGCTGCCGCACGTCAAGGAGGTCACCAACCGCGCGGTCAAGGTCGGCAAGATCATCGTCGACCGCAATCCGCTGCGAGCCGCCGTGCGCAATCACCTCTTCCGGACCGCCAGCAAGGTGCCCGGCTTCACCACCTGGCTGCGCAACACCCGCTGGCTTCCCCCAGCGCGCTACGAGGCCGGGCTGCTGGCGCAGAACGGCAACTCCGCAGCGGGCTGGCTCATCCCCCAACCGTGGGTCGTCGACGAAAAGGGCGACCGGGTGCGTCTCGACGACGTCATCGGCCGCAGGTGGACGGTGCTGCACACCGGCCCCGAAGGACCGTTGCAGTCCTGGCGATCGGCGGGCGTGCCGATCATCCGGATCGCACCGCCGGGCAGCGCGCCCGGCGCCGACCAGATCGTCGACCGTGACGGCGCGCTGACCCGCTGGCTGCACGGCAAGAAGGCCTCGGTCGTCGCCGTGCGCCCCGACGGTTTCGTCTACGCCGGCGCCGACGACACCCAGCCGCTCCCCCCGCCCCCGGCCGGATTCACCGCGCCGGTCAACCGAGTGAAGGACCACGCATGACCACCGTCGAATCCGAGTACACCGTCCGCGCCAACGGCGCCGACGTCTTCGTCGACCGACACCGGCGGCGACGCGCCCGGCGGTCGTCCTGCTGCACGGCGGCGGCCCCGGCGCATCGGGGCTGTCGAACTACTCCCGCAACACCGAGGCACTGTCGCGCCACTTCCGTGTCCTGGTCCCCGACATGCCCGGGTACGGCCGCTCGAGCAAGCACGTCGACCACAGCGATCCGTTCGGCTATCTCGCCGACACGATCCGAGCCATGCTCGACGAATTGGGCATTGGGACAGCCCATCTCGTGGGCAACTCCTACGGCGGAGCAGCCGCGCTGCGCCTGGCCCTCGACACCCCGCACCGCGTCGGCAAGCTGGTCCTGATGGGTCCCGGCGGTATCGGCACCACCCGCGGGCTGCCCACCGACGGGCTGAAGAGCCTGCTGTCCTACTACGGCGGCGAGGGACCCAGCCGCGAGAAGCTCGCGACGTTCATCCGCACCTATCTGGTCTACGACGGCGCCGCGGTGCCCGACGAGCTCATCGACCTGCGCTACCAGGCCTCGATCGACCCGGAGGTGGTGGCCAACCCGCCGCTGCGCCGGCCGTCGGGGCTGCGCACGCTGTGGCGGATGGACCTGACCCGCGACAAGCGGCTGCGCCGGCTCGCGACCCCGACACTGGTGCTGTGGGGCCGCGACGACAAGGTGAACCGGCCCGCCGGCGGCCCGATGCTGTTGAACCTCATGCCCAACGCCGAGTTGGTGATGACGTCGCATACCGGCCACTGGATGCAGTGGGAACGCGCCGAGTTGTTCAACCAGCTCGTCACCGAATTCCTCTCCCCCGAATCACGATTGGCGATCTCATGACCGATGTCTTCGGCAAGGTCCACCTCGGCTATGTGGTGGTGGAGACCGAGAAGTTCGACGACTGGCGCAGATTCGGCCGCGACGCCATCGGCATGCACCTCGACGAGGCGCTGCCCGGCGTGCTGCGGTTCCGTCTCGACGACAACGAGTGCCGCTTCCTGCTGCAGCGCGGGCCCGCCGAGGACACCACCGCGGTGGGATGGGAGCTCGACGACCACGCGACGTTCGAGACCATCGAGGCGCGAGTCCGCAGCCACGGCGTCCCGGTGGTCGAGGGGTCCGCCGAAGAGGCCGCGTTGCGCGGCGTCGAGCGGTTCGTCCGGTTCCCCGGCCCCAACGGGTTGACCCAGGAGATCTACGTCAACCCGCGCACGAGCCCGGAGCCGTTGCAGCTGGCGGCTTCCGGCGGATTCGTCACCGGAGTCGACGGCATGGGGCACGTGGCCATCGCGACCAAGAAGCCGCACCAGATGCGCGGCTACTACAGCACCGTGTTCGACGCCCGGCTGTCGGACTACATCGACGAGACGATCAGCGGCCTGAAGTTCAAGATCCGCTTCCTGCGGGTCAACGAACGCCACCACAGCGTCGCGATCGCCGCGGTGAACCGGCTGCCGATCAACCCGATCCGGACCAGGATCCAGCACTGCAACGTCCAGGTCGCCGAGCTCAACGACATGACGCTGGCCTACCAGCGGGTGAAGGAACTCGGCTTCGAGATGGCGCTGTCGGTCGGCCAGCACACCAACGACAAGGAGCTGTCCTTCTACGCCGTGACCCCGTCGGGGTTCGAATGGGAACTCGGCTGGAACCCGATCGTCGTCGACGAATCGACCTGGGAGCCCACCACCCACCAGGGCATCAGCATCTGGGGCCACACCCCCGAGGGCCAGACCATCGTCGAGCTCTTCGAGCGGTTCAAGACCGGCGCACAATCGGTACTGCACCGCGAAGACCCGGTGCCCGCGCTCGCCGGCGCGGCATCCCCGACGCCTAGACGACCCAGGACAAGGAGTCCCAATCATGGCTGTCCCCAACCGCATTGACGTCCACCAGCACCTGCTGCCGCCGGTCTACGTTGACTTTCTGCGCAAGCACGGGTATCGCCGACGCCGGCGGCCGCGACCTGCCCGACTGGAGCGCCGAGGCCGCACTGGCGCTGATGGATCAGATCGGCACCGCCACCGCGATCCTGTCGGTGTCCACCCCCGGAACCGGACCCGCCGCCGACGCCGCCGAGGCCGTCCGGGTTGGCCCGCGAGGTCAATGACTTCTCCGCCGAGCTGGCCAAGGACAAACCCGACCGGTTCGGGTTCTTCGCCACCCTGTCCCGTTCCGCACCTCGAGCAAGGCGCTGGCCGAAACGGCAAGGGCTCTCGATGATCTCAGGGCCGACGGGGTGATCCTGCTGGCCAACACGCAACGGCACCTACCTCGGCCAGCCCGAGCACGAGGAGTTGTTCGCCGAACTCGACCGCCGAGTGCGGTGGTGTTCATCCACCCCGCCGAACTGCCCGGCCCGACCGTCGACGGCATTCCGCCGTTCGCGGCGGACTTCCTGCTCGACACCACCCGCGCCGCGTTCCTGCTGGTTCGCAACGGCGTTCGCCACCGCTACCCCAACATCAAGTTCATCCTCAGCCACGCCGGCGGCTTCGTCCCCTACGCGTCACACCGGATGGCTCTTCAGATCTTCGGCGAGAGCCTGCAGCAGAGCCAGGATCTGAAGCAGATGCCAGGCGACGTTGCCGGCCGCAGCCTGACGACGTACTCGCCGACTTCTCCGGCTTCTACTTCGACATTGCCCTGTCCGGCAGTCCGGCCGCGCTGCCGAGCCTGCTCGCGTTCGCCGATCCCGGACACGTTCTGTTCGGCAGCGACTTCCCGTTCGCACCCCCGGTGGCGGTGCAGTACTTCACCGCCACCGGCGACGCCTACGTCGACGCCGATCACGCCGCCATCGACCGCGACAATGCGCTCGCCCTGTTCCCTCGGCTGACCGCCTGACGGCACGGGCGCGCTACCGGTACGGTGCAATTCGGCCGCAGTATCAACTGAGCAGTCAAGACGGGGGGACGGCGCTGTGTCAGGCCTCGACGACGAGATCACGGCGCTCACCGAGCCCGGCCGGTTCTTCGGTGACATCCTCGACGCCGACCGCCCCGAAGCGGTGGTCGTGGCCTGTCGAGGCACCGGACACCGCCCAATCGTCGCCCTGGAAGTCGAACCGGCCCGGGTCCAGGCGGCGTGCGCCGATGCACGGCGACGGGGACTGTCATCCTTGGCTTTCGACGTGGCCGAACTCAGCGAGCTTTTCGGCTACCTCGGCTGCTGGTCGGTGGCCATGGGCTCCGGGGCACCGCCATCAGTTCAAGGCATATCGCGGTTCGTGCTCGAGGTCGCACTCGAAGCCCGACCTACGCCAGACATCACCCAGTTTCCAGCCCTGGTCGGCCAAGGCTGGACAATAGACTGCCATTGGCCCGCGCGTATTCGTCCGCACCGCACCTCGGACGTCGTCGACCCCGAAATCTCGCTATCGGCATGGCTTCTCACGCTTCACCGCGAAGGTCTTTGATCGCGCGTCAGGCGCCGGCGCGAGCCAGGAACGGCAGCAGCAGGTCGGCGAAGCGCTGCGGGCATTCGATCTGCGGCATGTGCCCGACACCGGACAGCAGGTGCACTTGGGCGTGCGGGTACACCCGGCGCGCCTCGTCGATGTGGTGTGCGGGCAGCACTCGGTCGCGCGTGCCCCACATGATCAGGGTCGGCCGCGGATTGCCGGCCACCGCGGAAGCCAGTTCCCGCCGCCACTGCGGCCTGACGCCGCGGCCGGTGGCCAGTTCGACGGCGGTCTCCAGCATCACCGCGCCGGTATCGGGTTGGCGGCTGATGGCCAGCGCGTGATCGACCCGCTCCTTGGTGGCCAGCGAGCGATCCGCGAAGATGGTGCGCTCCAGGAAAGTGGCGCTGGCGCGGGTGGTCCGGCGGGTGCTCAGCGGTCCGATCACCGGCATCGCGAGCATCCGCAGCAGCAGCGTGACCTCACTGCCGAACCCCGCGCTGTTGATCAGTGCCAGGCTGGCCACCCGGTCGGGCTGCTGCGCCAGCAGCTGCGCTCCGATGGCCCCGCCGAGCGAGTTGCCCACCACGTGCACCGGCCGGTTCTCGCCGAGCGCGTCGAGGGTGTCGGCGACACCGCGGGCGAACGCCGCGAGGCTGATCGGTTCACGGGGACGTTCGGAGAACCCGAAGCCCGGTACGTCCAGGGCGATCACCCGGTGGGCTTGGGCCAGCCGCTGGTACTGGGGAGCCCAGTCCTCCAGGCTTCGGCCGATCCCGTGCACCAGCAGCACCGGCGGGCGGTCCGGGTCACCGTCGACCCGGACCCGCGTGCGCCGGCCGTCCACCTCGAGGAAGGTGGCCCGGCTCATGCCCGGGCGAGATCCTGCTCGGCGGCCACCGGCTTGGCGGTGCTGAACCGCAGGGCCGGATCCTGCACCGGTCCCTTGCGCAGCCGCTCGTGGTCGGCCTTGAAGTTCATCTCGACCGTCCACGGTCCGCTGGTGCCCTGCTGGGGGAACACGTCGACCCCGCGCAGGATGTAGCCGGCCGGGAAGTCCAGCATCGGGCGCGTCTCGAGCATCGGGTTGTCCACGACCGGCACGACCGTGGTGTAGCCGTGCTGGTCCATGTAGGCCAGCATCCGGCACAGGTGCTCGCAGATCAGGTCGACCTTCAGCGTCCACGACGAGTTGGTGTAGCCGAACGCGAACGCGAGGTTCGGCAGGCCGGAGAGCATGAAGCTCTTGTAGACCACGCTGTCGTGCACATCCTTGACCTCGCCGTCGACGGAGAGCTGGATGCCGCCGAGCGGAAGCAGCTTCAAACCCGTTGCGGTGACGATGATGTCGGCCTTGAGCTCGCGTCCGGACTGCAGCAGGATGCCGTTCTTGGTGAACCGCACGATCCCGTCGGTCACCACCGAGGCCTTGCCCTTCGAGATCGCCTTGAACAGATCGGAGTCCGGCACCGCGCACATCCGCTGATCCCACGGGTTGTACTTCGGGTTGAAGTGGGTGTCCACGTCGTAGCCCTCGGGCAGCGCCTTGACGTTGAGCGCGCGGATGATGCGGCGCACCTGCTGGGGGTAGCGCTGGCTGGCGCCGTAGATCAGCCGCTGCCGGCCCTTGTTGATGCTGCGGGTGATCCGGTAGGCCAGCTTGGCGGGCAACACCTTGCGCAAGCCGTTGGCGATCGGGTCCTGCTTGGGCAGCGGCATCACATAGGACGGCGAGCGCTGCAGCATGGTGATGTGCGCGGTGTCGTCGGCCATGGCCGGGATGAGGGTGACGGCGGTCGCGCCGGAGCCGATCACCACGACCTCTTTGCCCTTGTAGTCGAGATCCTCGGGCCAGAACTGCGGGTGCACGATCGGGCCCTCGAAGTCCTCCTGGCCCTCGAAATGCGGTGCGTACCCGCTGGCGTAGTCGTAGTAGCCGGTGGCGCTGAACAGGATGTCGCAGGTGACGTCGAACTGCTGGCCGTCGGCGCTCGAGGGTGACCGTCCACTGGGCGGTCTGCGAGTCGAAGTTGGCGCGGATCACCTTGTGCTGCAGGTAGATCCGGCGGGCCAGGTCGTCCTCGTCGATGACCTCGTGGAGGTAGTCGATGATCTCGTGGGCGTCGGCGATCGCGTTGTCGGATGTCCACGGCTTGAACTCGTAGCCGAAGGTGTGCAGGTCGGAGTCCGACCGGATGCCCGGGTACTTGAACAGGTCCCAGGTGCCGCCGATGGTGTCGCGGCCGTCGACCAGCGCGAAGCTCTTGCCGGGCTGGTTGGTGACCAGGTAGTGGCCCAGACCGATACCGGAGATTCCGGCTCCGACGATCAGCACGTCGACGTGGCCGCTGAGCGGCTGCTTGGGACGGGCCTGGTTGAGCGAGGTGACGGTCATCGAGCACTCTCCGGTTGTGGGCTAGAAACTGTAACGCGACTAGTGTTATAGTTTTGCGAACAGCTGTCAAGGGGTTCAGGAGAAGAGGACGCAGATGACCACAGTGTCGGTTCCGCGACGGGCGCCCGTTCAGGCCCGCAGCCGGCAGACCGTGGCCCGCATCCTCGATGCCGCCGCCACGATCGCCGACCAGGACGGCGTCGACGCGGTCACCACCCGGACCATCGCCGACCGCGCCGGGGTGTCCTATCCCTCGCTGTACCGGTTCTTCGCCGACCGCGACGCAATCCTCGACGAACTCATGGAACGCCACTGCGCCGAGATCGACGCGCTGTGCGTGGCCGCCGAGCAGACCTGGGAGATCACCTCGTTCGCCGAGTTGTTCAACAACGAGATCGATCTGCACGTCGCGTACTACCGCCAGCACCCGAGCTCGGCGAGCTTGTGGATGGGCGGACGGACCTCCCCCACCGTCACCAAGCACGTCCACCTGCGGATGCAGACGCTGGCCAACCGGCTGCACGACATCCTGGTCGACCGCGCGCTGATCCCCGCCGACACCGACCGGCGCAACATGCTGGTGGCCGTCGAGATGGCCGACCGCGTGCTGGAGCTGTCCTACCGCGACAACAGCGACTTCGACGAGGCAATCCTCGACATGGGCCGCACGGCGCTGGTCGCCTTCGGCGAGGCGCTCGCCAGCCTGAGCGCATTGAGACCGCACTGAGATCGCAATATCGCGGAAAAAGTCGATCTGTGCGCAATCTCAATGAGTGATCAGGTCACGTTGTCGGCCAGGAACTTTCGCATGTGCTTCAGCCCGCCGTGCCGCCACGCCTCGACGCCCCAGATCACCCAGATGACCGGCAGCGGCCCGAAGGCGGCCCACCACCGCGCCGAGCTGGGCAGCAGCTCGGCGATCAACTGAGCGCGGGGCTGGCCGTCGACCACGGGCGGCAGCCAGCCGTTCAGCAGGATCGAGAGCATCCTCGTCGTCTCGAACGGGCCGACGACGGTGGCCAGCGACCACCCCAGTGAGGCGATGATCAACGCCCACGGCCAGGCCAGTAGCAGCGACTGGTCGTCGACGATGTCGGCCGCGCACCGGATCGACTCGGCGACGAACGCGATGGACAGCGCCGCCACCAGACAGGCGACCTGCGCGGCCAGCAGGTCGTCGAGCACCGTGGTGCCCGACTCCTCGCCGTGCCGGTTGGGCAGCCCGATGGCCAGCGACAGCAACCCGGCCACGATGGCCAGCAGCGCGATGCGCCCGGTGGTGTCCTCGACCCGGCTGAACGAGCCGAAGAGTGTGTCGAGCACCAGCCGCGACGCGGCCTTCGGTCGGGTGCGGTAGAGCACCATGACGACGACGCCGGACAGCACGATCGCGGTCAGCCAGGCCACCACGGCGGTGCAGATCGCAGCCAGCGCGAGCGAGCCGGCCAGCGGCACCAGCAGCGAGTCCGTCCTGGCGCTGCTCTGCACGACCACCAGCGGCACGACTCCGATGGCCAGCACCCCCAGCAGCCCGAGCAGCAGGGGCACGGTGAAGCTGGTGACGTCGCCGGCGTCGATCTCGGGATCGCGGTTGCGGATCGCGGCGAACTCGGCGCCCAGCACCGAGCGCACACGCTGTAACGAGAGCCGCGCCATCACTCAGCCGGGCAGATCCGGTGTCGACTCCACGAGTCGCTCGAAGGCACCGGCGAACCCGTCGACGATCGACTCGTGGTCGGGCACCAGTGTTGTGTCACAGGCGATTCCGACGATCACCGTGCCGTTGTAGGACGAGATGGTGAAGCTCATCGGCTGATCACCGGAGACCGGCGCCCACCCGACGATGCCCTCCACGCGGCTGCCCGCCAGGTACACCGGGATGGGTGGACCGGGCACGTTGGTCAGCGTGCCGAGGGTGCGCTGGGTGAACAAGTCCACCGATGCCTCGTAGAGTCCGCGGCTCAACCCGGCGATGGCGCCTTGCAGTGAGAAGGCGACCGCGGCCTCGTGACCGTGTTTGATGCGGTTCATCCGCCGCTTGGCCGCTGCCAGAACTCGTCGCGCGTCGGGCTCGTCGGTGGGCAGTTCCAGTTGCACGAGCGCGAATTCGTTGCCCAGGGTCTCGGGCAGGGTGAGGTCGAGCGGCTTGAGGTTCACCGGCACCATGAAGGTCACCGAGGCACACCGGGCGTCGTGGGCGGTCAGGTAGTCGTGCAGTGCGCCGGCGACGCTGGCGACGAGCACGTCGTTGACGGTGCAGTTGTTGGCCTTGGCGACGGCCTTCACCTTGGCCAGCGACACCGGTTCCGACCAGGCCACGCCCTTGGTGTCGCCGGCGGTCCCGGTCCAGATGGTGGCGTCGTTGCGGGTGCCGATCAACAGCTTGCGGACGGTGTCGACGTCTCCCGGCGCGGCGGAGAACACGTCGACGAGCGCTCCCCCGCCCGGCAGCGCCCCGCGCACGGAGGCGGCGACCTCCGAGCCGGTGGCCCACGCCCCGGCGATGACGGTGTGCCCGGCGCCGAGCGGATTGCGCACGGCCAACTGGCCGAATTCGCCTGCGCGGTGGAGCATTCGGGGCACATCGGCGACGGCGCCCACCGCTGGCCCACGCGGGTGACGGCCGCCCGTGCGGTGTCGGCGACCTCGGCCGCGCCGGCGCGGATGCGCTGGGCCAGCGGCTGCCCGGGCGGATGCGGGTGGGCGGCGTGCTGGGTGACACCCGGACCCAGGATCGGCCCGCCGTCGGGCGATGGCGTCGAACAGGCTCATCGACAGCTGGACCATTCGCATACCGTCGGCGATGGCGTGGTGGGTGCGCAGGATCATCGCGCTGCCGCCGCGGTAGCGCTTGACCCAGATCGCCTGCCACAGTGGGAGATTGCGGTCGAGCATCTCGGTGCGGTGCGCGGCGACGACGGCCTGCAGCGAGCGTGGGTCGGTGGGCTTCTTCAGATTCACGACGGTGACGTGGTCGTCGAAGTCGAAGTCCGCGAACGGTTCCCAGCACCAGAATCCGTCGTCGTCCTTGACGGCTCGGCTGCGAAACACCGGGTAGCGGTTGATCAGCCGCTCCTCGACAACCGCGCGGACCTTGTCGAAGTCGAGCGGTTCGGAGGTCCACACCACCGAGTCGACCACCATCAGGTTGTGCGGCCGGTCCATCTCCAGCCACAGTGCGTCCTGCACCCCGAGTCGAGTCCGCCCTGCGATGTCCACCAGCGCATTGTCGCCGAGGGCCGACGTCGATGACGGCGTTTTAGCCCGTGAGCGACCCCGCCTTGCGATGATTCGGCCTGATCGTGGCAAGTAATGCCATGTCGGGAGGGAATCGACAATGCGACGACGCATCATTTCCGTGCTCGCTGTCCTGCTGGCGGTCGCCGGCCTGGCGGCCCCCGCCGCCCAGGCGTGCAGCCGGGTGACCTGGCTGGGCCCGGACGGCATGGTGATCACCGGCCGCAGCATGGACTGGCCCTACTCGTTCAACTCCCACCTCTACGCCATCCCCCGCGGCTTGACCCAGGACGGAGCCGGTGGGGTGAACTCGCTGACCTGGACCGGCAAGTACGGCGCCATCGAGGTCGCCGGCACCACCGACCCCAACGGCCCGATCGACGGGGTGTTCGACGGGATGAACGAGACCGGCCTGGTGGCCAACCTGCTCTACCTCGGCGAGGCCGACTTCGGGCCGCCACCGACCGACAACCGGCCCCGCCTGTCGTTCGCCGCCTGGGTGCAGTACGTGCTCACGATGTTCTCGACGGTCAACGAAGTCGTCGACGCGTTCAGCAACCCGTCGATCTACATCGTGCCGATCAACTTCGGTCCGAACCGCACGGCCGCACCCACCGTGCACCTGTCGGTCAACGACGCCAGCGGCGACTCGGCGATCTTCGAGTACCTCGACGGCAAGGTCGTCGTCCACCACGGCCGCCAGTACCAGGTGATGACCAACAGCCCCACCTACGACGAGCAACTCGCGCTCAACGCGCAGTGGGAGAACCAGGACCGCACCAAGAATCTCCCCGGCTCGATCCAGTCGGCGGACCGGTTCGTCCGCGCGTCGTACTTCCTCAGCAAGCTTCCGCAGACCACCGACGAACGTCAGGCTGTCGCAGGGGTTTTGAGCGTCATCCGCAACGTGTCGGTGCCGTGGGGCGTGGGCGATCCGCAGCACCCCAACCTCGTCCCCCACCTACTGGCGCTCGGTGGCCGACTCGACGACGAAGGTGTACTACTTCGAGTCGACGCTGAGTCCCAACATCGTGTGGGTGAATCTGAACAACCTGAATCTCGGACCGGGCTCGGGCGTTCGCACGGTGGCCGTCGAGGGCGACTACTCGCTGATCGGGAACATCGACGCGAATCTGGCTCCGGCGCAACCGATTGCGTTCTTGGCGCCGTAACGCCTCAGCGGTGCTCGAAATGCTGGTAGTCGATGGGGTTGTGCCACCCGCCGCCCCAGATCCAGCCGCGGTCGGTGAAGGCCCGCACCGCGGGGTCGCCGGCGTGCAGGATGCCGGGGTCGGTGCGGCGGCGGTCCAGGTAGGCCGCGGCGGTCTTGGGTTGCAGGTCACCGGATCTGGTGATGTAGGGGTTGATGAGCGGGTTGACGTCGACGGCGCGGCCGAACGCATGCAGTGACCAGCTGGTGCCCGAGGGCATCGGGCGGCAGTTGAAGGCCGAGGTGTTGTTGTCCTGCATCGACAGCTCGTCGTCGGCCTTCGGGTAATGGTCGACGGTCTGCATCTTGGCGATCGGGTAGCGCTGCCGCTCGAGCTCGCCGAAGATCGCGATGACGTCGGCCACCACGTCCTGGTTGACCACCAGCGCGCCGCGGTGGGTCTGGTTGTCGAAGCCGATGTAGTCGACCTCGACCCGGCGCAGCTGGTCCGGAGCGACCGGGCAGCCGGGATGCCAGGTGGCGCCGAGCTCGGCCGCGGTGACCGGGTGAACGACGGGCCCGTGCGGCGGCGGTGGTCGTGGGTGCGGCCTGCGTTGTCGGGGCGGTCGACGAGGTCGTCGCAGGCGGTTGTGGGTCCCGAAGCGCATGACGCGACCAGCAATGCCGCGGCGACCAGAACCGGCACCGACCGCGACGACATGGCCGGAGCCTACGCGCACGCGCACTCTCCGGCCTTCAGCTGATCGGCGTGAACTCGATGTGCAGGTCCTTGAGCCCGCGCATCATGAATGACGGGTCGTAGGAATAGCGGCGCTCGTTCACCGGTCCGTGGTGAGTCTCCGAGATGCGGATGTCTGCCATCCGCGACAGGATCCGGTCGAGACTCACCTGGCCCTCCACCCGAGCCAGCGACGCCCCCGGGCAGGTATGGACACCCCTGCCAAATGCCAAGTGTTCCCGCACATTCGGTCGGTCGAGGCGGAATTCGTCCGGATTCTCGAAGCGCGCCGGGTCGCGATTGGCGGCACCGGGAAGAATCATCATGGTGGTGCCCGCCGACGTGGGGACGCCCTCTACCCTGGTCGTCTTGGCCGCCAGCCGGAAATGGCTCTTGATCGGGCTCTCCAGTCGCAGGCTCTCCTCGAGGAAGTTCGGGACGAGGCTTCGATCCTCGCGTAACCGCCGCTGCAGCTCGGGCCGTTCACCGAGCGTCTGCACGGCGAATGTCAGCATCTTGCTCGTGGTCTCCTGACCGGCGGCGAACAGGAATGTCGACAGCCGGACCACGTCGATGACCTCAGGCGTCGATTCATCGGGGTACCTGGCATGAGCCAGGGAGGTCAAGACATCCCCACGCGGTGTGCGGCGCCGGTCCTCCACGTACGCGGCGAAGCGGTCTTCGAGGAAAGCGAGCGGGTTGTGGTCGATGGCTTGGGTCTCCGCCATGCCGTCGTGGCCTGCGGCCAATTCCCCGAGAAACTCGTCATGGTCCTCGGCCGGGACGCCGAGAAGATCGGCGATGACCAACGCCGAAAACGGTTGTGCGTACTGGGTGAAGAACTCGCAACTGCCCGAATCCACGAACGTGTCGAGTTGCCGGTCGGCCAGCGTCCACATGAACGCTTCGTTCTCCTTGAGCCGCCGCGGTGTCATCAGCCGGCTGAGCAGGCCACGCATCCGCCCGTGCGTCCGGCGGGTCGAGGACGGCCATGAAGTCACCGAACGGCATGTCTTCGCGGTGCTCGGCGATCTGTTCGGTGATGTCGTCGCCGATCCGGCTCGAACGGCAGCGGAGCGAACGGTCCGATCACGGCATTGCAGGCCGAAAAGCCCTGGGCGTCGCGGTACACCGCCATCGCTGCGTCGTATCCGGTGACCGCCAGGAGACGCTGCTCGGGGTCGAGGTTCAGCGGGCACCGCGCGCGCCGTTCGGCGATGTACTCGTAGGGGTCGGCGATCAGCGACTCGTCGGACAGGAACTTCACGGTGTTGAACTCACTCATCGACGGCCCTCCTCCGGATGTGCGGAACATTACTGAGAGTAAACTCTCATTTGAGAGTTGGCTACCACTTGGCCGTGCGAGGACCGGACATGCGAGATCATGGCGTCGTGCCCAGCACCCCACGGCGATCCGACGCATCGGCCAACATCGCCAGAATCGTCGCCGCCGCCCGTCAGGTGTTCGCCCGCGAGGGCGCGTCGGCCACCCTCAGCGACGTGGCCACCGCCGCGGGGGTGGGCGATGCGACGCTCTACCGGCACTTCCCGAACCGGCAAGCGCTGGCCGCGGCGGTGTACGAGGACATCTTCACTGACGAGGTGAAACCGGCCATCCTGGCGTTGGCCGGGTCGCCTGCCACGGCGTTCATCGACGTTCTCGCCCATCTCGAAGACGTGATGTTCGCGCAGCGGCCGATCCTCGCCTCGCTCGACGACCTGGCCAGCCTGACCGCCGACCTGATCATGCGCGATCGCGAACTCCTCGAAGAGTTCGTCCGCCAAGCCCAGTCCGATGGAACGTTGCGAGACGATGTCAACGCCGGCGAAGTGGCTTCGTTCGTCGCCATGGTCACGGCGGCGTCAGTCGCGATGAATCAGTCCAAGCGCCAGCGCCGTCGCTACCTTCACCTGATGGTCGATGGGCTGAGTCCGGCCGCCGCCCAGAGCAGTTCGTTACGGCACGGTCGCACCAACGCCACCCGGCGATAGACCGGCGCGCCAGACCGCAGGGTTAGTGCCCGCCTCCGAGCGACTTTCCCGGGCTTGCCAGCCGATAGTCGCTCGTAGGCGGGCAGCACGTGTGGCGCTTCCGGCCCTACTGGCCAGGCCCGTTGGGCCACTTGGCCATACAGCCGAGGTCGATCGGAATGCTGGTGCCGGTCATGTGTTTCGAGGCATCCGAGGCCAGGAACAACACCAGTTCGGCGACGTCCTCGGGCTCCAGCCACGGCGACGGCAGCGCGTGGTAGGCCTCCGACGCCAGCCGGAAGTCGTCCTTGCTGACCTCGCCCTCGATATCGGGGCGGAACACCTGATAGATGCCGGGAGCGTTCATCAGGTGGGTGTTGCAGTTCGTCGGGTGCACGATGTTGACCCGGACACCGGTCGGCGCCAGATGCAGTGCCATCTCCTGGGTGTAGGTCACCAGGGTCTGCTTGGAGAAGCTGTAGCCCGCCCCGCCCGGCCCCATGATCATCCGCGGATCCGCCGACGACGTGGTGTTGGGAATCAAGGCGGCGGTCGATCCGGTGATGACGATCGACCCACCCGGGCCCGCCGGAATCAGATGCGGGACGGCCACCGCGACGGTGTTCATCACCCCGATCAGGTCGACGTCGACGGCGTCCTGGAAGTCCATCGGGTCGGGCTCGCCCATCGCCAGCGGCAGAATCCCGGCGTTGGCCATGACGGTGGTCAGCCGGCCCAGTTCGGCGATCCCCTGATTGAGCGCCTCGCCGCAGTTCCTCACGGTCGCGCACGTCGGCCTTGACCGCCACACAGCGCCGTCCCGCCTCCTCGACGAGCGTCTTGGTGTCCATCAGGTCGTCCCAGCTGGCCATCGGGTACGGATTGGACTTGATGTCCTCGCAGATGTCGACGGCGATGATGTCGGCACCCTCGCGTGCCTGCAGCACCGCGTGTGCCCGGCCCTGACCGCGACCAGCGCCGGTGATGAAGGAGACCTTGCCCTCCATGCGTCCTGCCATGTGTCCTCCTCGACGGCTGCCCGACGCTAACACAAAATAGTTGACTAGGTCGTCGGTCTACGGTTAGCTGACCGAAGCACCCGCCCGGGGGTGGCGGTTCGCGCTGGAAGGACCCGTCGTGAGTGACACCAGGAAGACCGAGCATCACTTCGACTTCGACCGGCACAGTCCGGATTACCGGTTCCACTACGAGGAGATCACCGAGGAGCTCCAGCAGAAGTGCCCGATCGCCTGGTCGGACACCTACGAGGGGCACTGGGTCGCCAGCAGCAGTCATGCGGTGTTCGAGCTGGCTCGCTGCCCGCACATCTCCAACGATCACGACGTGAAACGCGAGCGGCGGGGCTATCAGGGGATCACCATCCCCCACCGGGACGTCCCGATCCGCGGCGGCATGCTGGAGATGGACGCTCCCGAACATCGTTGGTACCGAACCGCTTTGAATCCATACCTGTCACCCGCGGCGGTCAAGCGCTGGCAGCCGTTCATCGACGAAGTAGTACGGGCCAGCATCGACGAGAAGATCGAGGCGGGCCGCATCGACTTCGTCGACGACCTGGCCAACGTCGTCCCTGCGGTGCTGACACTGGCCATGCTCGGCATCCCACTGAAGAAGTGGGCGCTCTACAGCGAGCCCATGCACGCCTCGATCTACACCCCGGAGAACTCACCGGAGATGCCTGCGGTGATGGAGACCTACTTCGCGATGGGCATGGACCTGATGAACCAGGTCAACGAGATCAGGGCCAATCCGCGGCCGGGTCTGGTCAACGCCCTGCTCGAGATGCGCGTCGACGGCGGGCCACCGCCCGAGGACGAACTGCTGGGCATGCTGAACCTGCTCATCGGCGGGGGCTTCGACACCACCACCGCGCTCACCGCGCACGCCCTGGAATGGCTGGGCCAGAACCCCGGCGAGCGCGAGCGCCTGAGCCGGGAACGCGAGTCGCTGCTGGACTCCGCGACGGAAGAGTTCCTGCGGTTCTACACACCCGCGCCGGGCGACGGCCGGACCTTCTCGGCCGACGTCGAACTCGACGGCATCGAGTTCAAAGAAGGCGAACGCCTCTACATCTCCTGGTCCATGGCCAACCGGGACCCGTCGGTCTTCGCCGAGCCGAACGCGATCAAGCTCGACCGAAAGGGCAACCGCCACTTCAGCTTCGGACTCGGCGCCCATCGCTGCATCGGCTCGAACGTCGGACGAATGGTGTTCAAGGCGATGCTCACCGCGGTGCTCGACCGCATGCCGGACTACGTCTGCGACCCGGCCGGGACGGTGCACTACGAGACCATCGGGGTCATCCAGGGCATGCGTCACCTGCCGGCCACGTTCACCCCCGGTCCCAAGCTCGGTCCCGGACTGGACGAGACCTTGGACAAGTTGCAGAAGATCTGCGACGAGCAGGGCCTCGCGCGCCCCATCACCGAGCTTCGCGACGCCGCACAGATCGACTGAGGATGACGTTGACCGACTCGAGGCCGGTGCCCGCACCGGACGACGTCAGTGGCTTCTTCTGGGAGGCCGCCGCCGAGCACCGGCTGGTGCTGCAGCGCTGCCGGTCCTGCCGCAAGCTTCAGTACCCACCCGAGATCTGCTGCGTGCACTGCCAATCCGACGAGTTCGACCTCGCCGAGCTCACCGGCACCGGGGTGCTCTACTCGTACGCGGTCGTCGAACGCGCGCTGCACGCCGGCTTCGTCGACAAGCTCCCCTACGTGGTGGCCTTCGTCGAGTTGGACGAACAGCCCGGGCTGCGGATCCTCACCAACCTCGTCGACGTGCCGCCGGGAACGGAGTTGTCCTGCGGCATGCCCGTCGAGGTGACCTTCGAGGAGCGCGGCGTGGTCACCCTGCCCCAGTTCCGGCTCGCGGGCAGTGCGCAGTGAGCTCGCTGGCGCGCCCGGTCGCCGTCGTCGGCGTCGGCTACTCCGAGCTGAGCCGCAAGGGTGAACCCAACCCGAACTCGCTGGCGCTGACGGCCGCCCGGGCCGCACTGTCCGACGCGGGACTGCGCGCGGCCGACGTCGACGGCATCTTCGAGTACAAGTTCGGGCCGGAATCGCCCGGGGCTCAGGACATGGCCCGGCTTCTCGGCGTGCCCGACCTGGCGGCCTTCGCCGACATCATGGCGACCAACCCGTCGGGCCTGGCCAGCGCGCTGGCCGGGGTCATGGCCGTGGCGTCGGGCGCCTGCGAGACGGTCCTGGTGTTCCGCTGTCTGACGCGCTCAGCCGGGCACCAGGGCGGTGTGGCCAGCGGACCCGAGACGGTTCGCGGCCGCGACCAGTTCCTGACGCCATACGGGTACCTGGGCGGCATCCTGGTCAACCTGGCGCTCAAGAAGCAGCGCTGGATGGCCGAATACGGCCGTCCCGAAGACGATTTCGGGCGCATCGCGATCAACGCCAGACGCTGGTCGGCATTGAATCCGCGGGCCGTGCTGCGCGACGAGATCACCATGGACGACTACCTGTCGTCCCGGATGGTCGTCGACCCGCTGCGGGTGCTCGACTGCGACTATCCGGTCAACGGCGCGGTGGCCACCGTCATCACCACCGCCGAGCGCGCCGCCGACCTGAAGCAGACACCCGTGCTCGTCGACGCGATGGCCTATGCCACCGGCCGCGGCGCGGACTGGGTGTTCGACGTCGACTTCCTCTACGGCGGGACGGTCGACTGCGCGAACCGGCTGTGGCGACGTTCGTCGCTGACGCTCGACGATGTCGACGTCGCCCAACTCTACGACGGCTTCACACCGGTCACGGTGTCCTGGATCGAGGCGATCGGAGCCTGTGGCCGCGGCGAATTCGGCGACTGGGTGGGCGACGGCAGCCGGCTGGGGCCCGGTGGCGACTTCCCGCTGAACACCGCCGGCGGTCAGCTCGCCGAGGGCCGCCTGCACGGCATCGGGTTCCTCAACGAGGCCGTGCTGCAACTGCGCGGCCAGTGCGGTGAACGCCAGGTTCCCGGCGCCGAGGTCGCCCTAGTCGCCAGCGGTGTCTACCCGCAATGCGGCGCAATGGTATTGGCCCGCGCATGACCGAACACCCAGACCTGTGGCGGCCCATGCCCCGGCGCAGCCCGCAGAAGGTGTCCCACCTGCTGGCCGCAGACCTGCGACGCCAGATCCTGCGCGGCGAACTCGCCGCAGACCAACAGCTTCCGCCCGAGCCGGAACTGATCGCACGCCTGCAGATCTCCCGCGACACGCTGCGAGAGGCGTTGCGGATTCTGGAGTCTCAGCAGCTGCTGGAGATCAAGCGCGGCCGCGGTGGCGGCGCGGTGGTGCGCAGGCCCGGCCTGCAGGCCGTCGCCCGCTACGTCGCGCTGCTGTTGCAGCTGCGCCGAACCACCCTGGCCCACCTCGAGGAAGCCCGGTCGGTGATCGAGCCGTCGGCGGCCCAGCAGGTCGCCCTGCTGGTCGGAACCGACCATCTCGACGAGCTCGAAAGGCTTTACGACACCGAGCGCGCGAGCGGTGACGCGTTGTCGTTCGTGACGGCGATGTCGGCGTTCGACCAGGCCGTCACGGAACTGTCCGGCAACCGGACACTCGCGGTGATCGCCGGCGTCTTCCGCGACATCTACGCCGGCCAGATCTACGCCTCGGTGCGCGGTGGGGACGCCCCGCTCGCGGAGCGCATCGCCTGGCGGGTGATCGCCAGTCACAGTGCCTTTCTCGAAGCGGTGCGTCGCCGGGACGCCTCGCTGGCGCAAGAGGCGTGGACCGACTACCTGTACACCACCAGCCGCATGCTGGTGAGCCGCAACGTAAGCCGCCAACCCATCGACATGACGCCGCTGTGGCGTGCGCAGGCCGGGCAGGCCGGGCACCGAACCGACACCGCGGCTCGCGCTGTCGGTGGCCACCGAGATCCGCGCCCGCATCGCCGAGGGCCGGCTGAAGGAAGGTGACCGGCTGCCTCCGCTGGCCGAACTCGGCGATGAGTTCGACATCTCCCGGCCGACCCTGCGCGAGGCGCTGCGCATCCTGGAGATGGAGTTCCTGCTCGACCTGCGCACCGGCGACCGTGGCGGTGCCATCATCCGAACCCCGTCCACCCGGGTGGCCGCCCAGCAGGCCGGCATCGTCCTAGAGGCCCGCCGCACCACGCTGCTGGACTTCCACCGGGCACTGCACGTCATCGAGCCCACGATCATGGGCATGGTCGCCACGCGCATCAACGCCAGGCAACTCGCGGTCCTGCACGGCTTCGCCGCGGACCTGCGTGCCTGCACCGACGACACCGAGCGCTTCGTCACCACCTGGCGCGACGCCGAGAAGAGCGCGTTCGCCGCGGTGAAGAACCCGGCGCTGACAGTGATCGCCGAGATCCTGCACTGGGTGCGGGTGGTGGTCGAACCGACGGTCACCGCCGACGCCAAGGCGTTGCCCGCCGTCGCGACCTCCAATCGCCGCGCGCAGTCGCTGTTCTCACAGTTCGTCGACGCCGCCGCCGAGCACGACTCCGCGGAGGCCGTGCGGCTGTGGCAGAAGACGTTCACGGACACCGCACCCTGGCTGGAGAAGTCCGGCATCGGTGAGCGCCTGATGCTCGACGTCATGAACTAGAAGGAGAACCCATGAACATCGACGACATGATCCTGGTGAGCGTCGACGACCACGTCATCGAACCGGCGCACATGTTCGAGGGACGGGTGCCGACGAAGTACGCCGACAACGCACCCCGCTTCGTGCGCCGCGACGACGGCACGATGGCCTGGCGCTACGGCGGCCAGGAGATCCTCAACACCGCGCTGAACGCGGTGGCCGGGCGTCCCCGCGAGGAATTCGGCCGCGAGCCCACGTGTATCGAGGAGATCCGCACCGGCTGCTACGACATCGGTGATCGTGTCCGCGACATGAACGCCAACGGCGTGCTGGGCTCGCTGTGCTTCCCCTCCTTCCCGCGGTTCTGCGGCCAGTTGTTCATGGACACCACCGACCGCGGCGAGGCCGCGGCGATGGTGCGCGCCTACAACGACTGGCACATCGAGGAATGGGCCGGCACCCATCCCGGCCGGATCATTCCGCTGGCGATCCCGATGATGTGGGATCCCGAGGCCACCGCGGCCGAGGTGCACCGCGTCGCCGCGCTGGGCTGCCACGCGGTCACGTTCTCCTCCAGCCCTTACGATCTGGGCCTTCCGAGCCTGTATTCGGACCACTGGGATCCGTTCTGGAAAGCGTGCGCCGACGAGGGCACCGTCGTGTGCATGCACCTCGGATCGAACTCCCTGCCGCCGATGACGTCGCCGGACGCCCCGATCGAGCTGGTGTACACCCTGTCTCCGGTGAGCCTGTTCGCGAGTGCGGCGGACCTGTTGTGGAGTCCGATCTTCCGCAAGTTCCCGACCCTGCGGGTGGCGCTGTCCGAGGGCGGCATCGGCTGGCTGCCGTACTTCCTGGAGCGCGTCGACTACATCTACAACCACACGAAGCATTGGAGCGGCATGGACCTCGGCGACCGCCTGCCGTCGGAGATCTTCTCCGAGCACGTGATCCTGTGCTTCATCGACGACGCGGTCGGCATCGAGAATCGCCATCACCTCAACATGGACAACATCACCTGGGAATGCGACTACCCACACTCGGACAGCACCTGGCCGCAGGCCCCGGAAGTGCTGATGAGGTCGCTGACCGGCGTGCCGGACGACGAGATCGACAAGATCACCCATCGCAATGCCATGCGGCACTTCCAATACGACCCGTTCGTCCACATCCCGCGCGAGCAGGCGACGGTCGCGGGCCTGCGCGCACAGGCGGTCGGCTGGGACATCAGCATCAAGTCGGTCAAGCACCTGCGGCCTGCCGGAGCGGCATCGGGTTCGGCGTTCTAGGTGAAGCTGCGCGACAAGGTCGTCGTCGTCACCGGCTCCGGCGGCGGAATCGGCGAGGCATTCGCCCGCCGGTTCACCGCCGAGGGCGCCAAGGTCGTCGTCACCGACATCGATTCGGCTGCGGTCGAACGGGTTTCGCGGGCCATCGGCACCGTCGGCACGGCAGGCGACATCACCGAGGAGGCCACCATCCGGGCGGTGGCCGACCTGGCCCGGCGCACGTACGGCGAGATCGACGTCTGGTTCAGCAATGCCGGCTACGCGGGCCCACGTCAGCCGGGTGAACTCCAGGACGACGCACATCTGGGAGTCTGAGCTGGCAACTGCACGTGATGGCGCATGTGCGCGCGGCGCGCGAGGTGCTGCCGTCGATGCTCGACCGGGGCGAGGGCTACCTGATCCAGACCGCGTCGGTGGTCGCGCTGGCGACCCAGCCCGACAAGGCCGCCTACAGCGTCACCAAGCACGCCGCACTGGCCTTGGCGGAGTGGCTGGCCAAGACGTACGGGCCGAAGGGCATCAAGGTGTCGTGCTTCTGCCCGGGCCCGATGCTCACTCCGATGTTGCTGGCCAACGACTTTCCGCCGGATCATCCGGTGCTGACGATGGCGGCCACCCCGGAGCAGGTCGCCGAGCGCCTGGTGGGGGCGATCGACGAGGAGCGGTTCCTGATCCTCGATTCGCCGCTGGGCCTGGACTCGCTGGCGGCCAAGGCCGCCGACTACGAAAAGTGGATAACGGGCACGTAGCCCGAGATGAGGAGGGCCAGTCATCATGGCTGACAAGTTCGTTCAGGTCGTCTTCTCCAATCCCGTTGCGGGCAGGGAGGACGAGTTCAACGAGTGGTACGACAACGTGCACATCCCCGAACTGCTCACGGTGCCGGGCATGCTGTCGGCCACCCGCTATGCCTTGCACGAGGCCGAGATCTACCACGTCGAGGGCGGCGTCGTACCCGAGCACAAGTACATGTGCGTCTACGAGATGGAAGGCGACGTCGACGCGATCATGGGCAAGATCCAGCGAGAGCGTCGCCAGCGGTCAGGTACACATGAGCGAGAGCCTCGACCTGCCGAGCTCGCGGTTGTCGTTCTGGACCCGCGGGAAGACGTTCCCGGCGTGACCGCGTTCTCACGACGGGTCGAGGTCATCAAAGATTTCCTCGACAGCATCGGCAACCTGGACTTCGAGGGCGTGGCAAAGCACCTGTCCGAGACCGCCGTCATGACGATGCCGTTCCTCGACGGCCTGCCGCCCACCGAGGGCAGGGCCGCGATCACCGAACAGCTCGGCGCCTCGGTGCCGCTGATGTTCGAGCGGATGAACTTCTTCTACGACGCCTTCTACGACGTACGGGATTCCGACACCGTGATCGCCGAGTACCACAGCGAGTGCCCGCGGAAGGGTGGCGCTGGCGTCTACCGCAACAGCTACATCACCGTGTTCGGTTTCGACGGCGAGAAGATCGCGCTGTACAAGGAGTACCTGAACCCGGCGAGGATGACGAGGCTGACTTAGCTACAGGGCTGCGGTCAGCGGGCCGAGGATCTGGCACGGCGGCGAGGCCGGCTGCATCGCCCATGCCGCGCAGCCGCGGCCGGTGGCGACGTAGGTGACGCCGGGGTGGAAGGGCACCGACACCGTCGCGGGATCGGCGCCGCGCGCCTGGGCGCACGAGATGGCCGAGTTCGGTTCCAGCGGCTGAATGCAGGCCACCGCCGAGTAGGGGCCCGCGGCCGCACCACAGCCCGCGATCACCGCGGTCGAGGTGACCACGGTGCCGCTGACCTCCGGTGGCGACAGGGTGTACGTGCACGGCGCCTCGGGGCCGGCGTGCGCGACGCCGCCACCGATCGCGCTGAGCGCAACTATTGCTATCGACGCCACCGGGGCCAGCCTGATCATGGCCGAATCGTAGAACACCGCGAGGTGCCTGAACATGGCTTTAGACTCAGCGGCATGCGCACCGGCACCGCTGTTGTAACTACCGCACGTCTGCTTTCGGTTGGCGCCGTCGCGGCCTGTCTCGCCGCCACTGGCGTGGCCGCGGCGCAGCCCGCCCGCGCCGACTCGTTGGGCTATCTGGTCAACGTCACGGTGCGCCCGGGCTACAACTTCGCCAACGCCGACGCCGCGCTGTCCTACGGCTACGGTCTGTGCGACCAGATCGGCTCCGGCGTGAGCTACGCGCAGTTGGTGAACACCATCAAGTCCGACTTCGCCACCAACGACGAGTTCCAGGCGTCGTATCTGCTCAGCCAGGCATCCCAGGAACTGTGTCCGGCGCAGATCTGGCAGCTGCGGCAGTCCGCGGCGGGCTACGTCCCGCCGGCACAGTAGGGAAAGACGTTGATACGCAAACTCATTTACGGTACGGCCGCCGCGACGGCGGCTCTCGTCGTCTGGGCGCCGGCGGCGCACGCCGACAACTCACGGCTCAACAACAGCGTGATCGCCAACGTCTACACCGTCCAGCACCAGGCCGGCTGCAGCACCAACATCAAGCGGGACCCGGCGCTGACGCTGGCCGCCCAGTGGCACACCGACGACGTGCTCAACAACCGGGCGCTGGACGGCAACGTCGGCTCCGACGGCTCCACGCCCCAAGATCGCGCCGCCGCAGCGGGATTCAAGGGCAAGGTCGCCGAGACCGTGGCGATCAACCCTGCCCTGGCGATCAACAATCTCGACGTCCTCAACCAGTGGTACTACGACCCGGTCGACTTCGGGATCATGTCGGACTGCGCCAACACGGTGATCGGGGTGTGGTCGGAGAACAGCCTGGACCGCTCGGTGGTCGTGGCGGTGTTCGGCCAGCCTGCCTGAGGGAAAGCTACGGCAGGATCCGCAAGCCCCACTGCGCCAGCAGCGGCTGCACCAGGATGAAGTACGTCGTGTTGTCGTCCCCCTCCGGTGAGGACGTCAGAATGCCGACGGCACTCACGGTTCCGTCGGGATTCTTCACGAAGCCGGGGCTGCCGCTGTCCCCTTCCAGGCTGAACACGCTGGCCTCCACCACATCACCGTCGATGTTGTTGATCGTTCCGCACGTTTCGCCGGTGACCGCTCCGAACTTGCAGAACGGCATGCCCTTCGCGAGCTGATCGGCGCTGAGCACGTCGCGGACCGGATAACCGCCGACGTCACCGACCGGCGCGGGGGTTCCCGGGTCGAGGCGGATGATCGCGGCATCCTTCTGGTCACCGTCGTCCTCGCTGGCGGTGATCTGGCCCAGGCGATTCGTCGTCGCCGTACGTCCATTCCGAACCGTCGCCGGCGTCGCAGTGTCCGCTCGTCAGCAGGTAGTAGCTGCCGTCGTTGCCCTGCGCCGCGAAGCCGGCCGTGCACGAGCCGCTGTCGTCGTCGACCTCGATACCGGGCGCCGGAGGCGGTGCAGCCGACGCCGTACGGGCCGTCGTCACCGCGACGATCGCAACGGCCACCGCAAAGATCGGTACGCGCCACGGCATGGCCACCAGAACCCCTTCTACCTGCGTTGACCGGATGCTAGCCGCTCCGCGTGCACGACGCGAGCACAATGCGGACCGTCGAAGCCTCCTACCCAGGGGTGGCGGGCGCATCGAGTCTGCGTACAGCGCTTCGAGTCTGCGTGCAGATCGTGGTCAGCCGGGCCAATCGCGATCTGTACGCAGACCCGGTTCGCGTTTAGCTCTCCAGTGCACTGAGCATTCTGTCCGCGTGGCTCCGATGATCGTGCGGATACGGGTGGCGTCGCTCTGAGCGGCGCCGTCGCGTGTTCGGCGCAGGAGGCATCAGCCCCCGCAGAACTCGTCATGCCCAACGTCGTCGGCATGTACTGGACCGACGCCGAACCACAGCTCCGGGCAGCTGGCTGGACAGGGTTCCTGGCGGAGCATCCGACGTTGCGCGGCCGCCTGTGCGATGACCGCGACAGCGATGGCCGCGATCAGCCACAGCAGCGACGCCGGCGGTGCAGACAAATAGATGTACAGCCCGACCGCCACCAGGACGACCGCCGCATACAGCTACCAGGAACCCATCAGCGCGGGCGGAGTCAGCGGATGCACCTGGTGCGCAAAGTGCAAGCCCTGCGCCACCCCGAACACCAGCAGCGCCAGTTGGGGCGGTGTCGCGCAGCTCACCAGCTGCGATACTCGGTGGCGTCGCTCTGAGTTGCGCCGTCGCGTGTTCGGCGCAGGAGGCATCAGCCCCAGCAGAACTCGTCATGCCCAACGTCGTCGGAATGTACTGGACCGACGCCGAACCACAGCTCCGCGCAGCTGGCTGGACAGGGTTCCTGGTGAAAGCATCCGACGTTCCAGTGGCCGCTGGGGACCGCAATAGGATCATGGCTCAGACGCCGACGCCGGGAGAGCGTCTCGAGACCGACGCCACCATCACCCTGAGATTCGGGCGTTGAGAACCGAGCGAACCGCCCTGCAAGCGTCGCTGACGGCCCCGTCAATTGAGCTGCGACCAGGGGAAAGCTAATGGCGTTCTGGCAATTATTCTTAGCGACGTATTAGCTCTGGAGGCTTGCAACCTTATTTTCGGCCCCTACCTTGGACCTCATGTTGCTCGACGTTCGATGGCTGCAGTACCTGCTGAAGCGCCCCGCGCACAAGTAGGTTTCCTCCCACACCGGTCCCCCGGTGAAGGGCCTGATGGTTCTTTGCTCCGGGACCGGGCACACCTTGTGTGTCTCGCTGTTCGAACGATCCCCCGACGCCCCTCCCGATTTCCCTATGATGCGACGATGGCCGTCGACGCCGCTGCCACGACCAGCGCTGAAGCTGCGCACTACCGGGCCGCGGGCTGGTGGTCGGACACCACACTGTCGGACTGCGTCGCCGAAAACGCCGCGACCTCGCCGGACAAGCCGGCCTACGTCGATTTCAGCCTCAACTCGGTCGATCAGGTTCTGACCTGGTCGCAGTTCGACAACGCCGCCACCAACCTCGCCGTGCGGCTGCGCGATCTGGGTGTCGGCCGCGGCGACCGGGTGGCGATATGGCACGGCGACACCGCCGCGATCCACGTCCTGCTCGTCGCGATCGAGCGCTGCGGTGCGGTGGCCGTCGGACTCGGGGCGCGCGCCGGGGTCCGCGAAGCCGCCCACATCGTCCGCACCACCGGACCATCGCTACTCGTCAGCGACGCCGCACGCCGTACCCAGGCGGCCACCGCCGCCGCCGAGGCTGATCCGTCCCTGCGTGCGGTGGTCCTCGACGAGTCCGGTGATCTGCACCTCGAGACCGCTCCCGGGCCGCGCCCGCCGTCGCCCCTGGGGCCCGACGACCCGTTCCTGATCAACTCCACGTCGGGCACCACCGGCCTGCCCAAGTGCGTCGTTCACACCCAGAACCGCTGGCACTACTTCCACCAGAAGGCCGTCGCCAACGGCGAGCTGACCGCCGACGACGTCTTCCTGCCGGTCATTCCCACACCGTTCGGCTTCGGCATCTGGACCTCGCACACCACACCGATCTATCTGGGCACCACGACGGTGCTCATCGAACGCTTCGATGCGGCAGCGACCTGCGCGGCCATCGAGCGCCACCGTGCGACCGTGCTGTGCTGCGTGAGCACCCAACTGATGATGATCCTGGCCAGCGACGCCTCACGGCAGCACGACCTGACCAGCCTG